>NZ_LT699728.1 GCF_900155395.1 Merdibacter massiliensis | reverse complement strand
CAAAAAATTAAATCAACCAATAACAAATTATTATCTAACAGATAAACAAATAAAAATGATGCATACTCGATAATCAAATATCGAGTGTTGCACCATTTTTTACTATTCAACCTCTAAAGTCAGGTATTATACAAATATTTGATCAAAAAAACCAGTATTTTTATTTGGACATTAAAAAACCGAAACACAGATGTATTTCGGTCGTTAATGATTATCCGATGACCATGGCTTCCGGATCTTCTTTCCAAGGATCGGTTTTATTTATGTGATCATAAAAGAGAGTGCCAGAGAGATGGTCGATCTCATGCTGCAGACAGATGGCTGTATAACCGCTTGCTCGAACACGGATCATATCCTTGCGTAAAAGGTCATAACCGGTAACAGTGATGCGGGCATGACGGTAAACAAGTCCTTCATGTTCCTCTAACACAGATAAGCAGCCTTCGCCCTGCGCCAAATATGCATTCTGTACGCTTTCTGCAATGATCTTGGGATTTGCCAGTGCAAATTCATCACTGCCGTTTTCTGTCGGTACGCTGACGGCAATTAATTGTTTTGGGATGCCTAACTGGATCGCGGCAATACCAACGGCTGGCCGCAGACCTTCTTTTTCTGCTATTTCTTCATCTTGTGAATTTCTCACGTAGGTGATCATTGCCTGTAATAGTTCTTCATCTTCCTTTGTCAAAGGAAGTGTCACGGGTTCGCTCTTCGTACGGATCAAAGGATCGCTGTCTAGGATGATCATATCATTCTTGATTTTCATCTGAATCTTCCTTTCTATATCATATCTATTCTATCTTTTTTTGAAAGAGATGGAAAGTTTTTTTCACAAAATATCCATGTAAAAGGGTATGGAATATGGTAGAATGTTTATGCTGTAAAGGAGCTGAGGCCATGGAGAAAGAAAAAAGCAAAAAAGCATTCTTATTATGTTTGCCGCAGGGCAAAGATAATGTCTTGCATTATACGGTGCTGATATTGACCTTGTTTGGCTCTTTTATGATCATATCGACCAATATGGGAAATATGACTTCCAATAATTTGGCAATTGTCATTGTTTTTGTCAAACAGGTGATGTTTTTCATTGCCGGTTATATCGCTATGTTAATTGCTTCGCGATTGATGAATTTCAATTGGATCTATCGATTGAGCAAAGTATTGTTCGGCTTTTTGCTGGCCTTGATGATCTTGCCTTTATTTGGGGCAGAGCAGTATGGGTCCCGTGCGTGGATCTACTTGAATCTAGGCGTTACCAATGTTTCTATCCAGCCTTCTGAATTTGCGAAACCATTTATGATCGTATTGCTGGCATCCAGCTTTTATGCAGCGCAACATAAACGTTCACTGCAGCGCAGCAGCTGGCGGATGCTGAAACAGCCGATCATCTGTTATCTGATCTTGGCCGTGGTGCTCTTATTGCAGAAAGATATCGGAGCATTGGCCATTTTGACATTGATCTGTTTTGGATGCGTACAGGTACCTACCTTTCCGACATTGAAACCGTTGCAAAAGTGGGTGCGGCGATTGGCTGCCATAGGTGTCTGCGCCGTATTGCTGGGCATGTCGCCGATCGGAGAACCTTTTATGGAGAAATTGGCCGAAGTGCCGGGCATTAGTTATATTACGACCCGTTTTGTGAATGCCGCAAATCCGTTAGGCCAAGGCGGCAATGATATTTATAATCAAAGTTATCAGTCAGCGAATGGTTTATATGGCATCGCAAATTCCAATATCATCGGACAAGGCATCGGCGGTTCTTCGAGAAAATATGGTTATTTGACACAGGCAGACAGCGATTACATCCTGGCAGTGATCATTGAAGAAACGGGCATCTTTGGACTAGCGATCATTACGATCGGCTATGGAACGCTGTTGTTTCGCTTATTTAAATATGCTTTTATGACCAATTATGTTCCTTACAAGGTCGTATTGAGCGGATCTGCAGTTTATTTCTTTGCTCACTTCGTATTAAATATCGGAGGTGTCAGTGCGCTCATTCCATTGACCGGCGTTCCGCTGTTGTTTATTTCCAATGGCGGTACGGCGTTGGTATCTTCGTATTTGACCATTGGGATCTGTCAATCGGTCATTGCTTCCATTCGAAAAAAAGAAGTAAATAAACAGGATATAAAAAGAAGTCCGTATTAACGGACTTCTAAAGAAAGGGAAGAGGAGAAACAAAGATTGGGGGTTTCACATCCGTTGTTTCGCCGGATGCATTAGTAGCATTCCCGATGTATGCCTGTTTATACACAAGGAGTTGAAAAAAATGAGAATCGTGGCAGGAGAATTTCGTTCACGTACATTATCGGCAGTAGAAGGCAGCCAGACTCGTCCTACATTGGATAAAGTAAAAGAAGCAATCTTTTCCAGTATCGGACCGTTTTTTGATGGCGGTATCTTATTGGATGCTTATGCAGGCAGCGGCAATATCAGCTTTGAATCATTGAGCCGGGGCATCAAAGAGAGCTATCTGTGTGACATCAGCGGTAAAGCAATCGCAACGATCAAAAAGAATGCGGCAGCACTGCAAGTGGAAGATAGATGTCACATCTACAAACGGGATGTGTTTTTGATGCTGGATCAATTTGTACGGCAAGGCCTTCAGTTCGACTTGGTCTATATGGATCCCCCTTATCGTCTGCAGCGTTGCGATGCATTGATGGAGGCACTGGTGCAAAAAAATCTATTGGCGCCTTCTGCCATCGTTATCGTAGAGAGCTTGAAAGAGGATGGGTTTGCGGAAGCACACGGCGATTTGCAAAAACAGAAAGAAAGTACGTATGGAATTACAAAAATTACTTATTATAGGAGGAGGGAACTATGACAAAAGCAGTATTTCCTGGATCCTTTGATCCGGTAACGCTCGGACATCTGCATCTGATCAAACGTGCCGCATCTTTATATGATGAAGTGATCGTTGTTATTGCTTATAATTCAGCAAAGCACGCTCTATTCAGCGTTGAGGAGCGCAAAGCACTGTTGGAAGAAAATTTACGATCAGCGGCAAATGTGCGCGTGGATGTCGCCGAAGGATTATTGGTGGAAAAGGTAAAAGAACTGGATGCAGAAGTGATGCTGCGCGGTGTGCGCGATGTACAAGATTTTATTTATGAAAAACAGATTGCCTGGGCAAATCATGAATTAGATCCGAATATTGAAACTGTCTGCATGTTTGCAAATGAAGGATATGGGGCATTGTCTAGTTCGATCATTCGGGAATTCGCTTCCTATGGAAAAGATGTTTCCCGTTATGTACCGGCAAATGTCGCAAAAGCAATTGCATGGAAATATGCAGACAAAGAAGAAAAACATTCAAATAATAGAAAGGAAAAAAGCAGTTTGTCATCTGCTCATGCAGAAACTGCTGTGGTAAAACATATGGAAAAGACCATGTTTGACTGGTTAAAAGAAAATAATATAGCGTTCAGCCGAAAAGATCTGATCATAGAAGCATTGACGCATACTTCTTATCTGAATGAACATAAGGAGATGATGCGGGATAACGAGCGTTTGGAATTTATGGGAGATGCGGTGTTGCAGCTATGGACGACAGAGAAATTATTTCATCTCGAACCGCAGCTTAATGAAGGAAAAATGACGACTTTGCGTTCACAGCTTGTTTGTGAAGCTGCATTGGCACACTATAGCCGCCAGCTGGGCTGGGGCCAATTTCTGTTATTAGGCGTGGGGGAAGAACGCACTGGAGGAAGAGAACGTGATTCCCTGTTAGCAGATATGTTTGAAGCAATGTTAGGCGCATTGTATCTAGATCAGGGAATGGAACCTGTTTCTATGATATTGGAACGCGTGCTGACACCGGCAATCGATGAACCTAAAAATGAGGTGTTGATCGATTATAAGACAAAACTGCAGGAAGTCGTACAGGCAGATTCTCGAAAGACACTGCAATATGAATTATTGAGCACACAAGGTCCAACCAATCATCCAGAATTTGAAATGGCGGTTTTGCTGGATGGTATCGTCCTAGGAAAAGGAAAAGGGAACTCGAAAAAAAGAGCAGAACAAATGGCCGCAAAAGCAGCCTTTGAAAAAATGGCTCGTTAAGTTAGGAGAGAAGTGAATGATCAAACGTGGAATAGCGATACTATTTGCACTGCTGTTATGCGTGTCGCCTTTGCCGATTCAGGCAAACAGTGAAACGCAAATTTCTGCTGCTTATGCCTATGCGGTTGATCTGCAGACCATGCAAGTACTGTATGAAAGAAATGCGGATGAAAAAATGTATCCGGCATCCATGACAAAAGTATTGACCGTATTGACGGCAATGGATCAGATTGATGATCTGGATGAGGAAGTAACGATTACATTGGATATGCTTGCAGGGTTAGAAGATGGTACCTATACGCTGACTGGTTTTTTAGCTAAAGAAGTCGTTACGATGCGGGATCTGTTATATGGAGCGATGCTGCCAAGCGGAGCGGATGCTTGTCAGGCACTTGCTGTTGCTTTATATGGAAGCGAAGAAGCAATGGTAGAAGCGATGAATGCAAAAGCTAACGAACTGGGCATGACGCATTCGCACTTTACGAATACGGTCGGAATGCATGATGAGCAGCATTATACGACAGCACAAGATCTCGCTGTCTTGATGAAAGCTGCATGGAATAATGAAGATATCCGTACGGCAATGTCTACGAAAAAGTATGCGACCTCTTCTTCGTATTATCATGGAGACGGCATCTCGCTGAAGAATACATGGGCTTTGGAACAGCAGGCAGCAGGGATCGAAGACGGGCATATTCTAGGAGGAAAAACAGGTTATACGCCAGAGGCAAGTTACTGCTTCTTCGGGGTCTGTGAAATCGATGAACTGCCAGTCATTGTGATCGTAGCCAAAACGGGCGGCGATACTGATGATTTTGGCAGAGCTTCCATGCAAGATGTTGAGGCAATCTGTACTTCGATCGAACAGAATAAACAGCCAATCTTGCTGGCAAAGGAAGGGGAAACGATCGGGACGATGGATTTACGCCGGACATTTGCGGATCCCATCGTATTGAAGGCCCCTTTTGATCTGTATGCTTGGGAAGAAACATCACAAGATCTGCAGTTAAAGTGTGTTGCACAAAAAGAAGAAGCACCGATCCAGACAGGTGAGATCATTGCACAGGCACAGATCGCAGATGGCGAAAAAACGCTGACAAGTGTTGCATTGTATGCAACGGAAGATGTGGACAGTGAACTATTCGCAACCATCGTGGAAATCATCACCGGTCTTTTATTGCCGTTGATCTTCATGATCACCATCATCGTTTTTGTATTCTATGCATGGCAAAGAAAAAAGAAACTGAGATAAATAAGGGAGGAATGGAACATGGATTTTGAGGAATTGATCGAACGCGGAGAAGATGGAGAGAAGTGGAAGGGCGCAAAAGCAAAAGGAGAACTTCCGCTTTGGGTAGCCGATATGGATTTTGCATGCAGCGATGCGATCATTGCTGCTTTGCATAAAAGAGCAGATGAGCGCATCTACGGCTATACGACCGGTATGGAAGAAGATTACAAAAAAACGGTGCAAGCATATTATCAGCGTCATTTTCAATGGTCTTTTCCTTTAGAAGATATTTATTTTTCACAGGGTGTCGTACAGGCGATTTCGCTGTTGTTGCAAATATTGAGCAAAAAAGGAGAAGGGGTAGTGATCCAGACACCGGTCTATCATCCTTTCCGTCGTCAGATCCTTGCCAATCATCGACAATGTGTGACCAGCTCTCTATTACATCATCCAGAAGGAACCTATGAGATGGATCTGGCAGATCTGGATGCAAAATTAGGAAGAGAAGACGTAGCCGGCTTGATCTTATGTTCTCCACACAATCCGGTGGGACGTGTATGGAAAAAAGAAGAATTAACAAAAGTGGTGGAAATTGCAAAACGTCATCATAAATGGATCATCAGTGACGAAATTCATTGTGACATCGTAAAAAATGGGTTTACGCACCATCCTCTGGAAACGATCTGTCCAGATTATAAAGAAGAGATCATTACCTGCGTTGCACCAACGAAGACATTTAATATTGCCGGATTGGAATGTTCACATGTCATCCTGCATAAAAAAGCTTATCAGCAGCTTTGGAAAGAGTTTGTTATTGCCCGCCTCTGCATCAGTGCACCCAATTGTTTTGCCATCAGTGCCAGCAAAGCAGCCTATGGTCAAAGTGATGAATGGCGTGCCCAGATGAATCAAAAGATCGATGAAAATCAAGCCATCGTAGAGAGTTTTGTCAAAGAGCATTTGCCAAAGGCAGTGCTTACACCAAGAGAAGGAACGTATTTATTATGGCTGGATCTTTCTGCTTATGAAAAAGATCCGAAGAAATTAGAACAGCGCATGCGGGAAAAAGCTCGTCTGCATTTTAATGAAGGCATCATGTTTGGTGAAGAAGGGGCTTGTTTTGAACGTATCAATATTGCTTGTCCTTCTTCCATCTTAAAAGAAGCATTAAAAAGAATGGCCGATGAACTGAATCAGTAACTTGAGGAAAGGAGAGATCCATATGGAATGGAAGATCAAAGATTTTGTGCAAAAGCTGCAGTTAGACGAAGAGACGAGCAGCTGTATTGAAAATGGATCTTTGATTTCACGTCCAGTGTATCATCGTCATGATCATCGTTTAGAACTGCAGCTGCAGCTGGATAACGTTCTGCCATATCGGGCTTATCGCCGTTTTCTTTCCCGTCTGCATACTTACTTGAAAGTAAAAGTAGATCTGCAGATCGAAACAAAAGACGGTGTTGCATCGCTCATGGATCTGTTAGATTATATCCAATATTTTTCACAACAAAACAGCAGTGTTCGCATCTTTGAGGAATTGATGCCGACCATTCATGAAAATGCGATCTTGTACCAAGTGTCAGATAATGAAAACAAAGATCGTTTATCTTCTAAGATGTTGTTATTAAAAGATTATTTGGCCAAAGCAGGTATTCAGATGGAAATTCAGATCGAAGTGCTGAATGGAGAGACAACGATACCGGCAGTCAAATGTGAGAGCGCACCAGTCAAACAAACATTTCAGCAGCCTGGCGAGTCATCCAATTCAAACGGGTATCGGCGCCGTAAGGTTTCAACCAAAGACTACACTTTTGTCGATATCAGAGATCTGCAAGACGGCATGTCGAATGTGAAGATCAGAGGTCATATTTTTCAAAGTGAGATGACGACGTTCAAAAATGGAAAAAGCATGCAGACACTGTACTTGAGCGATGATGATGATGCGATCATCTTAAAACGATTTGAAAGAGGATCGATCACAAAAGAAATATTAGATGAAGTCAAAGAAGGCGATTTTGTAGAAGCATATGGACAAGTCATCAATGATTCTTTTTTGTCGGATCTGGTCTTCATGCCGAATCAAATCGAAAAAATAGAGGAAGTCAAACGTCTGGATCTGGAAAAAGAAAAACGTGTGGAATTGCATATCCATTCTAACTTTTCCGAAATGGATGGCGTCTGTGATATTTCGCAGTTTATCAAAACGGCAGACGCATGGGGATGGGATGCCGTTGCATGTACCGATCATCTGGTCGTGCAGGCATTTCCTAAAGCGCAGGCAACATTGGCTGCAGTCAATAAAAACCGTGAAACACCGATGAAGATGCTGTATGGCGTGGAGATGAATATGGTCGATCCGGATCTGCAGATGGTATACAATCCGGATGATACCGTATTGGAAGAAGGTACTTATTGTGTATTCGACTTAGAAACGACCGGTTTATCTGCGCGCTATGATCATATCATTGAGTTTGGCGGCGTCATCGTTGAAAATCGCTCTTGTATTAAAAGCCTGCAGCTGTTCATTCGCCCGCCGCAAGCATTAAGCGCATTTACGACAGAGTTGACCGGCATCAGTGATAAAGATGTCCAGAATGCACGTCCGTTTGAGGAGTGTGTCGACGAGATCTTGGATTTTATCGGCGATCACATTTTGGTGGCGCATAATGCATCGTTTGACTTTTCTTTCCTGAACAGCTCCTTGCGGCGAATCGGCAGAAAACCGCTGACCAATCCCGTGGTCGATACATTGGATCTGGCCCGCAGTTTGCAAACGGAAAGGAAGTCATATACTCTAGGCGCTATTGCTCGTTCCTATGGAATCGTATATGATCAGGAAGTCGCCCACCGTGCAGATTATGATGCGGATGTATTGGCGCAAACTTTCTTGCATATGCTCAATGAACTGCGCGATGTCAAAACATTGAACGATCTGCAGGCACGGCAAAATCCAGAAAGCTTTAAGAAAGTACGAACCAAACATGTCGTTGTCATTGCCAAAAATCAGTGCGGTTTAAAGGAATTGTTTGAACTCATCACTTTAAGTCATACGAAATATCTAGCGTATAATGGAAAAACCGCTTTGTCAGGAGTGGCCGAACCGAGGATCCCGCGTATAGAAATCGAGAAAAGGCGGATGAATGGGAATCTGCTCATAGGATCTGCCTGTGCAAACGGAGAAGTATTTGAGATGGCGCAGACACGTGATGTCGATGTCTTGAAAGAAGTCATGCAGTTTTACGATTACATTGAAATACAGCCGCTGGCCAATTATCAATATTTGATCGACCGCAATTCGATCGTGGATCAGGAAAGATTAAAAGAAATCCTGCGCGGCATCATTGCCATGGCGGATGAGCTTGGGAAACCAGTCGTCGCAACCAGTGATGCGCATTATGTTCATCCAAATCAAAAGCGCATTCGTGATATCTATATCAATTCGCAGGCGATCGGCGGTGTACGTCATCCGCTGTATATCTATAATCAAGAGAAACGGCATAAGTTTCATGCACCGGATCAGCATTTGCGGACGACAAGAGAAATGCTGGATGCCTTTGCCTGGGTAGAGGGAGATCGTGCACATGAATTTGTCATCGACAATCCAAAGCAGATTGCCGCACAGGTAGAGATCATTTATCCGGTGAAGGATAAATTGTATCCGCCGGATATTGAAGGATCTGATCAAAAACTGCGGGATATCTGTTATGCAAATGCGCATAAGAAATATGGGGAACAATTGCCGCAGATCGTAGAGGATCGTTTAAAGAGAGAATTAGATGCGATCATCGGTGCTGGTTACTATGTGGTTTATTATATTTCCCACTTGCTGGTAAAGAAAAGTCTGGATGACGGGTATCTGGTCGGAAGCCGAGGTTCTGTTGGATCGAGCTTTGTTGCGACCATGGCAGAAATCACAGAAGTGAATCCGCTTGCACCTCATTATGTCTGCCCGCATTGCAAATATTCCCATTTCTATACAGACGGCAGCGTGTTGAACGGATTCGACTTGCCGGATAAGCAATGTCCAAAATGCGGTACTTTGATGCGTGGAGATGGACAGGATATTCCATTTGAGACCTTTCTGGGTTTTGAGGGAGATAAAGTGCCTGATATCGATTTAAACTTTTCCGGTGATTATCAACCGCGGGCCCATGCATATACAAAAGAAGTATTCGGGGATGAGCATGTCTTTCGTGCCGGTACGGTAGGTACCGTACAGACCCAGACGGCATTTGGCTATATCAAAGGATATGAAGAAGCAATGGGCATTGAAGGAACGATGCGAAACCCAAAACAGTTAGATCTTGCTAAACTTTGTGAAGGGGTCAAACGAACGACTGGCCAGCATCCAGGGGGCATCGTCGTTGTTCCTTTGGATATGGATGTACATGATTTTACACCAGTACAATATCCAGCCAATAACCCGTTTGCAGATTGGAAGACGACCCATTTTGATTTCCATCAGATCCATGACAATATCTTAAAATTCGATATCTTGGGGCACGTCGATCCGACTGCCATGAAGATGCTGGAGAGAATGAGCGGAATCGACGTGCGAACGATTCCGATGAATGATCCGGCCACAATGAGCATCTTTTCCAGCGTGGATGCCTTGAATATCGATACAAGCAAAAATACCGAAGAAACCGGTGCTGCCGGGCTGCCGGAATTTGGTACTCCATTTGTACGCGGCATCTTGGAACTGACACGGCCAACGACCTTTGACGAACTTTTGAAAATATCCGGATTGAGCCATGGTACTGATGTTTGGCTGGGAAACGCCAAAGATCTGATCGATCAAGGTATCTGTACATTGAAAAGCGTGATCGGATGTCGTGACGATATCATGGTGTATCTGCTGCATAAAGGGATGCGGCCAAAGCTGGCTTTTACGATCATGGAATCAGTTCGTAAAGGAAAAGGTCTGAAAGATGAATGGATCCCTGAGATGAAAGAAAACGGTGTAGAAGACTGGTACATCGAATCGTGTAAAAAGATCAAATATATGTTCCCGAAAGCCCATGCGGTTGCTTACGTAATGATGGCTGTACGCATTGCCTGGTTCAAGGTGCATATGCCGTTGATCTATTACTGTATGTTCTTTTCGATTCGCTGTGATGCCTATGACATCGAAACGATGATCAAAGGAGAAGCCAGCATTCGTCAACGCATGGCACAGATACAAGACCTTTCTAGAAGCAATGATCGTAATGTAAAACCGAGCAAAAAGGATCTGGATACATTCTCTACTTTGGAACTAGCATTAGAGATGGTATTGCGCGGTTATCATTTTTCAAATATCGATATCAATCGTTCTGCAGCAAGAGAGTTTATCGTGGATTCAGAAAACAAGAATGCGATCATTCCTCCATTTACCAGCATTGACGGACTAGGGGCGAGCGTAGCTGACTCTATTGTCAAAGCACGAAATGAGGCACCATTCTTATCCAAAGAAGACTTGTTGAAACGTACTTCACTCAGCAATTCTTTATTGAAGAAACTGGATGCCTTAGGTTCTTTAGAAGGGCTGCAGGAAGAAAATCAATTATCATTATTCTGATAAAAAGCAAAGAGATGTCTGAAAAGATGTCTCTTTTTTCTAAAATTATTAATTTTTGCAAAAAATATAACAAAATGACAGAAGGAAATGCTGTACTTTCTTTTTAGAATTCTTTATAATTTTACAGAAAACAATAAGGAGTGGAAGAATGGACTTTATCATGTTTTTATTAGGATTGAGCCCAATCCTTTGGTTGATCATTGCCTTGTGTGGTTTTAAGGTTGCTGGACATAAAGCCAGCTTTCTTGCAATGATCTTGGCGGCAATTCTTTCTATCACGGTATGGAAATTGCCTGTATTCGATACGATGACAGCAGCATTGGAAGGATTTGCAATGGCTGCCTGGCCGATTATCTTAGTGATCATAGCAGCAGTGTTTTTATACAATTTGTCGCTGTACACAGGCAAGATGGAAGTAATCAAACAGATGATCACAAGTGTATCATCTGACAAGAGAATATTAGTGCTCTTGATTGGTTGGTGCTTTGGCGGTTTTATGGAAGGCATGGCTGGTTTTGGAACCGCAATAGCCATTCCTGCCGGAATGTTAGCTGGATTAGGTTTTCCGCCTTTATTGGCCTGCTTGGTCTGCCTGGTTGCCAATGGAACGCCGACCCCTTTTGGTTCGATCGGAATTCCGACCGTTACCCTGGCTAATTTAGTAGGTTTGGACAATGCTGCTTTGGCTTTTACTGAAACACTGCAGCTGGCTCCTTTCATGCTTTTGTCTCCATTCTTGATGGTGATCATTACCGGAAAAGGAATCAAAGCATTAAAGGGCGTTTTTGGAATAACACTGATTGCAGGTTTATCTTTTGTCTTGCCACAGTTAGTTGTCGCCTATTTTGTAGGCAGTGAACTGGCGGTTGTGGTCGGATCCATCTGTTCATTATTGATCACGATCCTTGTAGCTGTTTCTCGAGGAAAACACAACAGTGTACCACAGGAATATCAGATGGAACAAGAACATACCCATTCCATTTCATTCTCTGAGGCATTACAGGCATGGACACCGTTTATCCTGGTATTCGTATTCCTGTTGTCAACAAGCAAATTAGTGACTCCTGTTTATACTTTCTTAAATCAATTTCATAGTGATGTGGGAATCTATACCGGAACAGGGGCTGCTCCTTATACCTTTACTTGGATCAATACACCGGGTATCTGGATCTTCCTTTCTGCATTTATCGGCGGATGGATCCAGGGAGCATCTTTACCAGGCATGCTGCATGTATTAAAAGATACGATCATTCAAATGTCAAAAACAATGATCACGATGTTATGTGTATTGGCAACTGCGAAGATCATGGGCTATAGCGGAATGATCGCCAGCATAGCAAATTTGTTCGTCATTGCTTTAGGATCTTTCTATCCATTTGCTGCTCCGCTGATCGGCGGCTTAGGCACATTCGTAACAGGCAGCGGAACCAGCTCTTCTGTTTTATTCGGCAATGTGCAGCTGCAGGCAGCACAAGCAATAGGTGCAAACCCATACTGGCTGGTTGCTTTAAACAGTTTAGGCGTGGCTGTGGGCAAAATGCTGGCGCCGCAAAGTTTGGCTATTGGTCTTGTTGCGGTTAAAGAAAGCGGAAAAGATGGAGAATTATTAAAACGCGTTTTCCCATATGCCTTTGTTTATCTCATTTTGATGGCATTCATCGCTTATTTTGGAATGAGTATCTATGAGATACTGCCAATTGCCTGATAAATAGTCAAAAGAGGCTGTAACGAATAAGGAATAGCCAAAAATAAAAAATGCATCTGATCTCAAAAGAGAAAGGATGCATTTTTTTGGTATAATTTAGCTATGAAAAACATCGAAGTGTTAGAGCTAAATAATTCCTATCTGAGCAATAGGAATTATACCGCATTTCAGATGATTTTACCACTGGATTGTGAAAAAAAGATCGATTCTTCTGATCCGGTGTACAGTTTTCTTGAAGTGATGGAAGGAGTCAACTGGAACAAATATCTTAATCACCCTGCTCACAGAGGGCGTGAAGAATATAATCCCTTCAAGATGATCAAAGTCATCCTGTTTGCGTTCATGAATCATATTTATAGTCTAAGAGATATTGAAAAAAGCTGTAGAACAGACATCCGTTTCATGTTCTTGATGCAGGAGGAAACGCCAAGTCACATGGCATTTCATCGTTTCATCCAAAAGTATTTAAAATATGACATCCAATTCATTTTTAGAGATATATTTGAATCAATTGAGATATTAGATCCGTCAATTGATCATGATACGGTTTATATTGATGGAACCAAGCTTGAGGCCAATGCCAACAAGTTTACTTTCATCTGGAAAAAGACCGCAATCAAAACAAGAGATAAAATATTCACTCGATTAAACGAATGGGTCAAGAAACTGGGTGATCGTATTGAAGCATCTCAAAAAGAGGAGTGGACAATAAAAGACATAGAGAATATGGCTAACCAAATTTTTCATATCGTTGAACAAGAGGGAATCACTTTCATTTATGGAAAAGGTAAGCGAAAAAGCCAGATTCAGCGTTATTATGATGAATTGATGAAATACAAAGAAACACTGCAAAACTGTTTGGAAAGAATTGAACTATGCGGACCTGACAGAAACAGCTGTTCGAAAACAGACCACGATGCAACGATGATGCACATGAAAGAGGACCATTACATGAAGACAGGAATCTTCAAGGCAGGATACAATGCACAGATAGCAGTAAGCAGCGAATATATCCAATTGGCTTGTATCTATCAGGATAGAACCGATCAAAAGACATTTATCAAATTTCTTGAAACATTCAGAGCACTTTATAACAGGATGCCTAAAACAGTAGTAGCGGATGCAGGATATGGATCCTATGATAATTATTTCTTCTGTTTAGAAAATGATATGGAAGCCTATATCAAATATACGATGTATTCAAAAGAAAAAGAAACGAGCTACAAGAAAAAAACATTCATCAAATCAAACTGGAACAGAAATGGAAATGGAAGATATATCTGCCCGGCAGGACATGAATTTAGCTGTATCAATGAAACGGTTGATAAGAGAAGCAAATATTATCGAATCAATCAAACGCACAGCTGTGGCAAATGCACGGATTGCCCACTCAAATCTCAATGTACGAAAGCCAAGGGAGATCGAACGATAAGCGTGAATCCGATACTTGAGGAGTTTGAAAGAACAGCGAGAAAAAAACTAAATAGCGAAGAAGGAATCCATCATCGAGTGCAAAGATCCATACAAAGCGAAGGAGCATTTGGAGTGATAAAAGAAGATTATGCTTATGACAGATTACATAGGAGAAGCATCAAAAATGTAGAAATGGAGTTCCTGTTGGTGTGCGTAGGCTTTAATCTGATGAAATATCATAACAAAAAAATAAGAAAAAAAGCACAAGCATAAATAATGTTGATAGGTTTTCCACAATAGGTGTTTTCATAATGCCAAAAAACAGGGATAATTGGGAGAATTGAAACAATTTCAAAGTAAAGAAAAGAAAAAAGAGGTCGTAACCTCAATAGACAGATTCGTTTAATTATAATCTTCTATTTCGTTACGGCCTCTTTTTTATGTACTGTAAAATAAAGAATGAAAGCCCTTTAATTTTTGTGCTTGATTTGATAAAATAAAATCACCATGGAAAACTGACGTACAATTCGTATACAGAACATGGCTCACTTGACTAAAAACAGAAAAAACTAAGGAGGAACGTTCATGTGGGCAGATGAAAGTGTTTTTTATCAAATTTATCCATTAGGTTTTTGTGGTGCGCCTTTTGCAAATGACGGTGTACTATGCCATCGTTTACAAAAAATCGAAGAGTGGATCGAGCATATCAAGAAACTTAATGTCGATGCAATTTATTTTTCGCCGGCATTTGAAAGTGACACACACGGGTATAACACGAGAGATTATCGACAGATCGATCGTCGTTTAGGAACAAATGAAGATTTTGCAGCCTTATGCAAAAAAATGCACGAAAATGGAATTCGTGTTGTATTAGATGGTGTATTTAATCATGTGGGCCGCGGTTTCTGGGCATTTGAAGATGTCAAGAAGAACCGTGAAGCTTCTCGTTATCGTGACTGGTTTTATCTGGACTTCTATCGCGATTCAAATGATCATGATGGTTTTTGGTACGAAGGATGGGAAGGACACTATGATCTGGTGAAATTAAATCTAGAAAATCCAGAAGTGATTTCTTATTTATTTGATTGTATCAAAGAGTGGGTGGAGCAGTTTGATATTGACGGACTACGCCTGGATGTAGCCTATTGCTTGCCGCCTGATTTTTTAAAGATGCTGCATACGTATTGTAAAGGCTTAAAACCGGATTTCTTCTTATTAGGAGAACTGCTGCATGGAGATTACAATCGCTGGGTAAATCCGGAGATGTTAGACAGCGCTACGAATTACGAATGCTATAAGGGATTGTATTCCAGCTTTAATTCACACAATCTGTTTGAGATCATGCATTCGTTGAAACGACAATTCGGTCCTGAAGAGTGGACTCTTTACAAAGGAAAACATCTATTGAACTTTGTTGATAATCATGATGTATCCCGTATTGCCAGCATCTTGCAGGACAGCCGTCATTTGCCTTTGATCTATGCTTTATTATTTACCATGCCTGGTATTCCTTGTGTTTACTATGGCAGTGAGTGGAATGCAACGGGCAGAAAAGAAGATGGAGATCCTAATTTACGTGTTTGTTTCGACCAGCCGTGTTGGAATGTGCTGACTGATTGGATCGCTGCTTTGGCTAAACTGCATCGCAGTGAAAAAGCTTTGCAATATGGTGATTTTCATGATGTGATGATCACGAATCAGCAATGCGCATTCGAAAGACAGTATGATGGAGAAAAAATCTGGACGATCGTGAATGCAGCAGATGAAAGCTATCATTTTCATGCACCAAACGGAATTGAAAAGGGATATGATTTATTGAATCAGCAGGAAATCATGTTAAATGATTTTATGATGCCGCCTCTATCTGCTTATATCATAAAAATATAAGAATCATAAGGAGCTGAATGCTCCTTTTTGATTTGTCAATTGAAATGATGAGTGGTAAAGTAAAAAGAAAAGGAGGGGCTTGAATGAATGTCTTAATGATCAATGGCAGTCCTCGCATGGATGGCAATACGTCGATTGCGTTAAAAGAAATGGAAAAAGTTTTTAAAGAAGAAGGTGTCGAGACGACCATCGTTTCGATCGGCACAAAAACGATCCGCGGCTGCATCGCTTGCGGAAAATGTTATGAAAGCGGCAAGTGCGTATTTGATGATCTGGTCAATGAATGTGCGCCTTTATTTGAAAAATGTGATGGTCTCGTAGTAGCAAGTCCTGTTTATTATGCATCGGCAAACGGTTCTTTGATTTCCTTGTTAGACCGCTTATTTTATAGTACACATTTTGATAAGCGCATGAAAGTAGGCGCAGCTGTCTGCGTCGCAAGACGCGGCGGTCTTTCTGCTACTTTTGATGAACTAAATAAATATTTTACGATCTGCGGCATGCCGGTAGCTTCCAGTCAATATTGGAACAGTGTTCATGGCAGAAAGATTGGGGAAGCGATGGAAGATGAAGAAGGTCTGCAGACCATGCGTACATTGGCGAGAAATATGACTTTCTTAATGAAAAGTATCGCATTAGGTAAAGAAATATACGGTTTACCGGAAACAGAGGAAACAATAGCAACAAACTTTGTACGCTAAATGAGGAAAGCTGATTCTTTTGTTATAGTTTTTATGTGCATGACAGTAAATAAAAAGTCCAATTTTTGAGGTATACTACACTCAATAATTTGGACTTTTTATATTTAAATTTTTACGTAAAGGATCTTATCCTTTTGCAATTTTCATTATTAAATAATTGTATTCTTCTTCTGTGATTCCCTCATTTTTAAAAATAATAATTGTTCTTGCTTTGTGAATATCAGATTTTAGCTTTAAAACGATGGTATCTTCATTGTAGAGAAAACTTCTATTCCATGAGATTTTTTTTGATGACTTTTTATTTCCAACTTTTACAGTTCCATTTTTTAGATCAATATCAAACTTCAGGTAGGGGTACTTTTTATTTGCTATACTATCAATGAGGATTGAAATTAACATAAAAATCAAGAAGAATAAGAGATATAATAAAAACATAAGAAATATATAGAATCGTACTTGTTGTGCTGATAGGAAAAGTCCATAATCCTCATACATCGCTATGGATACACCAGAAATGATGGATGAATCAGTAAGTAAAGATAAAATATAAAGGGCAAACAAGATATGAAAAACAATTAAAAAGATTATAAAATATTTAATATTACTCCTTTTCAGTGATTCTCTAACAATTGGTTGGGTTACTTCTTTTGGAGCGTTTATTTGATAAATCATATGTGTCATCTCCTTATACCATTTTACTTAAACATTATAGTCTTTTGTTAGAAATATGACTATTGTATTTTCTGGATAGTCTATGAAAAAATAGTAAATAAAGATGATTGCTAATTATTTCCCAGGTAATCTTTTCTGTTCATTTTTGATTATCAATGATATCATAATGAAAGAACAGGTGATCATATGGAAAAAATTGAGACTTTTGAACAAACATATCAGTACTTGAAAGAAGGAGAAATTGTTTGTTATCGCGATGGGAATCAGCAGCTATATTGTGGCATGCGGAATGAGAAAGTGCATATCAATGGGACATATGTACATTATGTATTAGAAATAGATGATTTTGTACAGATGTTTTCAAAACAAAATTTCTATCTGTATAAAAAACAAACACCAGTTGAAATATCTAAAGAAAAAGATGAAGAATATTATAGTTGGCAACATAAATAATGAAAGGGGATAAAAATGAAATATCCAGTAATCTATGTCCATCATCAATTGGGAACATTTAAACATGGCAAAGTGGTAGAAACATTGTATATTGATTTTCAGGTAGAAGAGGCTTTTTTTAATGAGGAGCAAAGTCTTCGAAAAAAGTATTTAAAACAATTGGTGAATGATGCGTATCGTGCAGTTGAAGGACAGCAGGTGATTGCACAAGCAACGCTTATACAGGTCGAAGATAAAGCATATCTCATTTTTACTTCTAATTTAGATAAACGGTTATTAAAAATGCAATTACAGCAAATAATCAATGAGTTGTCGCAAAAATTGGAAGGTTATTCTGTTTCGATGAATTATGCCGTATTCCAAAGTTTATTAAAGATCAAAGGGAAAGATTTATTCTTTCATGCATTAAAAGAGGGAGAACCTTTAAGTGAAAGTGATGTTGTTAAGAAAAATCAGAAAATGCTTTTTCCTAATCAACAGCGTGTCGCAACAAATTATTTAACTTCTTTGCAGCAGTTTCAACACCGTAACAAGTAGATGATGAAGAATATAAAAAAGACCAATGTGAATCATCATGGATGAATAATTGAGTTATTCTCATATGTCACAAAGGTCTTTTTATTTATCTTTTCTGCAATTTTCTTTCTGCTTCCATTGCTTTTTTAATCATTTGATTTAGTTCTTCAGCAGATGGCTGCTGTTTGTTTACCTGTAGGTATAGATCGATCATGCATCGTGAATATTGTGCCCAGCTCTCTTCTGTGTAGAGATTGGAGTCTTTCTGATTGCTTTTTTGAAAGAAGGCATATAATCGGTTCAGATCGGCAAAGTATCGATGTTCTTCTTCGATTTCTTCTGCGAGTTGCGCAAATGTCCAATGTTGATTGTGTTTGGTCCACATTGCTTTGCGCTGCATCTCTAAACCGGCTTGCGACAGTTTTTGCATGATGATCTGAAATTGTTCATCATCGATATCTTTCATGACCATTAATGGATGATCCAATGCGAGGTCACTTTGCGGAGTATCTGTTTGTGCAAAAAGGCTTTGGATCGTAGAAGTTGTATTTTGATCCGTTAAGATTCGATAAGACAGATCAAGCGATTGCAGTACTTGGATGTACTCTTCCTTTTTTTGTTCTTGATTTCCTAAATATAATAAAATCATATCGAAGCTCCTAAATAGAATTTAACAAACGGTTGCTTGCATTCTTGATAGAACGGTATAAAACGATGACAAGAATGATCTGGGCAATGAGCAGCACAACAGCGCAGATGACAACTGTAACCCAAAGCATATAAAGTAGTGCAATGCAGACTGCAGCAAACAAAAATGAAAACAACATGCTGATAAAACCATTCATATTTTGTTTGACGGCTGCTGTTTCTTGTTCCCAGACAAGTTTTGGACGGTGACTGTCAACTAAAATACTTGCCAGATTAATGATGATCGTACTTAATGCGCTGCCAAGCAAGAAGATAAGATCTAAATAGATTGGGTATTCAATAACCAGATGGATAGGAATCAATAACAACCAAGAACTGAATATGGAAAGGATGATTCCGCAGGTAGCTTTTGCCAACACTTGCGTGCTGATAGGAACAGGAATATATTTCATGAAATAAGCATTGGTTCCTTCTCTTGAAATGGCAGTAGCACTGATCATGTTCATGCCGCCCATAAAACCGCCTACGATAAAACTGATGACCAAAACATATGCCCAAACGTGCGGCAATTGATCGATCATTTGTGGAGTGATGATCGATTTGATATCAAGACCATCTAAAGAAGTAATGATAGCAATGCTAAAGATGATCGGCATCAGCAAAGCAGTCAGCACACAATTGGTAAAGAATACGGGTGTACGAAATAATATCTTGAATTCTTTGATAACGTATGTGCGGAATACAGAATGATGTGTACTTTCTTTTAATTGTTTATTACTAAATTTCCGCCGTGAATGAGATGTCTCACTGCTGCCGATTGCACCTTGGAAATAAAGAAATTTTCCACAGAACAGAAATACGATGAAACTGATCACAAGAATTCCTAAATATAGAAATAATTGCAGAAAATCGCCATAATAGGTTGCTATGGAAGCTGCCGGAATAAATGGAAATAAGATCGTTCCTATCTGCATCAAAGAATTATTTCCGTCCATGAGTGCTTGAATGATCGAACTCATATCCTGCGTGTTCATTGTCTGTAACCAGAAAGATAAGCTCATTGCCGCAATTACGACAACGACGCCGCCAATGAGATTAAAGCGGTCGCGGTTATTGAAAAATGGAACGAACCGCATGATGATCATTGTCAGCACACTGCTTAAGACCAATGGATAAATTGGTAAAGTGATAAAAATAATGAGAAATACAAGCAAAGATAAGAAGGAAAAACCGATCTGCATGACAAATGAACCATACATCGGAATCAAGACGGCTGCGGTAAATAAATATTCATATATGATGCAGACGACCAGCTTGGAAGTAAGGATCATCTCCGGCTGGATCGGCAAGGTCAGCAGTTGATCGATATCTTTGCTGAAATAATAGATGCTTGGTATCGCAAAAATAGAAAATAAGAAAATGATGATTGCGGTAATCAAATAACCTATATTCATGAGATAGCCTGCTTGACCAAATGTGCGCATGAAATCAAAGCCGTGGTAGAAACCAAGAGCAATGAGCACTAATGTAGGAAGCATGCACACTAGAAGAAAAATATAAAGCAATATTTTTTTCCACTGTTTGATCGTGCCGTCTGTTGTGGAGATAGCACCGCTCTTCAGCTGTACTTTTGTTAATGCCAAAAATTTACGCATGTTCGGTTACCTCAAGGAACAGTTCTTCTAAGCTTTGATTTTCTCCATGTTGTGCACGAAGGTCTTCCAATGTGCCAAAATAGATCATTTTTCCATGTGAAATGATTGCAATCTTATCACATAGTTTTTCAGCGACTTCCAATACATGAGTAGAGAAAAAGACGGTTTTGCCTTTTGCTGCATGCTCTTTCATCATTTGTTTTAAATGATAGCTGGATTGCGGGTCTAATCCGGTCATCGGTTCATCCAGGATCCAAACTTCTGGTTCATTGATCAATACCCCCATGATCACGATTTTTTGACGCATACCGTGAGAGTAAGAGAGAATTTTATCATTTAAGGCATCCTTCATTTCGAATGTTTCAGCCAAAGACTCGATGCGTTGCTGACGAACAGCAGTATCGACTTCATATATATCGCCCATGAAATTGAGGTATTCAATTCCTTTTAAACGTAAAAACATATCTGGATTATCTGGAACAAGGCCAAACTGCCGTTTTGCCTCGATTGGTTCTTTTTGAATGTTTTTCCCATTGATGAGGATCTCTCCTTCATCTGGATTCAGAACGCCGGTGATCATTTTGATCGTGGTCGTTTTGCCAGCACCGTTTGGTCCGATAAATCCAACGATTTCACCAGTAGGAATGGTCAAATCAAGATCATCGACTGCTTTTTTTGTACCAAAGGTCTTTGTAACGTGTTTGATTTCAATCATATTGTTCTCCTTTTAATGCAAGAAAGCTGTTTCTTGTATAATCGAAATATATCATGTTCTATATAAAAGTCAACTATTCTGTCTATTTTGTAAGAAAAGTACGATGCTTTCAATTATTTACACCGTACTTTTTTGTTTCATTTCATAGAGTGTGATTCCAGCGGCAACAGCGACATTCAGTGATTCAAATCGCTGCATTTCAATGAAGATCGTTGCATCGCTCATCTTTAAGAGTTCTTCATCAACGCCTTGTCCTTCATTTCCAAATATGACAGCAAATTCTTTTGGCACTTCTAATTTAGAAAGGGGAATGCTTTCTTGATGCAAGGCAGTTGCATAAACGGGGATCGCTTGTTGTTTCAGTTTTTGAATGGTATCGCTTAAAGAACAAGTCTGTACTTGCATATGGAACAAAGCACCTTGTGTGGAACGAATGACTTTTTCACTATAAGGGTCGGCACATCCTTCTGAAAGCAAGACTGTGCCATAACCAAATGCATAGGCACTTCGAATAATGGTTCCCACGTTGCCTGGGTCTTGTACATGATCTAACAAAATAAGCTGTTTGCTTTGTGAAACAAAAGATCGTGGAAAGTGACAGACAGCAGCGATATCGCTGCCAGAAACGCTGTCCGTTATTTTATCTAATATTGCCTTGGTCACATGGATACAGGGATATTGAGTAAAAGGGTGATCACATTCTTCTGTACAAAGGATTTGTTCGATCAAATTTGCTTTACCGGCTTCTTCAACTAAGTGCATCCCTTCTACAAGAAATAAATCATATTCTTTTCTATATTTTTTCTGTTTTAATTTTGTCCATTTTTTAACTTGTGCATTTCGTAAAGAGTTGATTTCCATTTTTCACGACCTCCTGTCATTTAAGGATACCTAATTGTTCTTTGCATTGCAAGATACGTATAAGAGATACATCGATACGAGCTTCCGAAATCGTACCGTCCTGAACAGCATTTAAAACGTATTGGATCTGTTCTTCAAAATCAGTACAGCATAATACGTCGTTGCCGGCTAATAGGGCCCGTATTGCAATCTCTTCTTTCGGGCAGTTGTCTTGAATGGCCTGCATTGCAAGATCATCGGTGATGATCACGCCGGTAAAGCCTAGATCGTTGCGGAGAATGGAATGTACATTGGCGGAAAGAGATGCAGGAGAAGAGTCATCCATACATTCCACTATATTATGTGAGACTAGGACAAGATCAGCGCCGGCATTGATTCCTGCCTGAAAAGGCAAAAAATCATTTGAAATAAATGTCGTGTATGGACGCTGGTCATGGGATATGCCGGTATGTGTATCCAGGTTGTTGCCGTATCCTGGAAAATGTTTGAGCACGCTGCCGATTTTTTGCTGTTTCATTTCTTGTACGACGACTTGCACATAGGTGCTTGTTGTGTTTGCATCTTTTCCAAAAGTCCTTGGATAAATAAAATCTGCAGGTTGATCACAGACGTCGCATACGGGGGCAAAGTTAAGGTTTACTCCCAGCTCTTGCAATAATTGGCATTTTTCTTTTGTGTCAGAACGAATCAGCTCATAACCGCCTTCTTGATACAGATCCTGAGGGGACCAAAATGGAACGGCACGTAATTGAGGGTTTGTGCTGATGCGGTTGACAGTTCCGCCTTCTTCATCTGCACCGATCCATAATCCGATCGAAGATGCTTGTTGATAGCTCTGAATGGTATGCTGGATCTGTTCTTTGCTTTTATTAGAAAAATCTTGCTCAAAAAGAAGATAGCCGCCTAAATGATATGTATTTATTTTTTCTATTGCTTTTTCTTGCGGGCAACGTGCAAGAAAGAGTTGTCCAACTTTCTCTTCTATTGTCATTTGATCCAAAAGATCCTGGATCTTTGTATGAGCTGGATATTCTATTTTAGAAAGACTATGCTGTATATGAGAGGATAAAGCGGATTGCAAAGATGCGGCAGATGTGTTTTCCTGCTGTAGACGTGTAAACCATACCATAGAATAAAGAAGGATAGAAATGACAGAAAGCAAGGCAAATAAAACAGTTAAAATCATAGAAATATTTCTTTTTTTCTTTTTTGTACGCATAAGGATCCTTTCTGCTCTCAGCTCTTAAGCATTAAAAAATGAAATGGTCTATCTTGTCTCTCTACTCTTATTGTACAAAGAGCCTCTATTGATGACAAGCTTATATTTTTCCCTTGAAATAAGCACTTTAAAAGGATATAATAATTACATTGTAAAACGTAGATCAGGAGTAGTAGGCAGACAAACTGATTGCTAGGGAGAGGTGTTCACCGACTGAAAGACACCTTGAGTCAGAACTGTTGAATTCACCTGTGAGTGAGAGAAATCCTCTCCCGATTCATTCGGTTATCATGAGAATCAAGGTGTGTCGCAAGATGAAGCAGGATGGTACCGCGAGCGTATGTTCGTTCCTGCACTTGTGCTTTTTTTTTGGCAAGAAAGGAAATGAGTATGGAAAAAATAACAAACATCAAAAATGAAGGCTTAAGCCGCATTGCAGCATGTGAAAGTTTGGCCGATCTGCAGAATTTGCGTGTTTTTTATTTAGGTAAAAAAGGACCGATTCAGGATCTGATGAAATCCATGAAAGATCTGCCAAAGGAGGAACGTCCTGCCTTTGGTCAGCAGGTCAATGCATTGAAACAGGCAATCGGCGCAGCTATTGATGAAAAACACGTCGTATTGGAAGAAAAAGAAGTCAATGATCGTTTGCAGCAGGAAAAGATCGATATCACATTGGATGGCAGAAAACCAAATTTAGGAAATATCCATCCTTTGACTCTTGTGCAGAAAGAGATTGAAGATCTGTTCATCGGTTTAGGGTACAGCGTAGAAGAAGGACCGGAAGTAGAATTGGATTTTTATAACTTTGAACGTGCAAATATTCCAAAGGATCATCCGGCACGGGATATGCAAGATACTTTCTATATTGACGTAGAACATTTGCTTCGTACGCATACGACAGCGATTCAGATGCGCGTTTTGGAAAAAGATGCACCGCGTACACCGATCAAGGTCATCTGTCCTGGAAAAGTGTATCGTCGTGATGATGATGATGCTACGCATTCTCATCAGTTTACCCAAGTAGAGGGGCTGGTCGTTGGTGAAAACATTCGATTGAGCGATCTAAAAGGGACATTAGAGTTTGTTGCTAAACGTATGTTTGGCGAAAAACGTGTCATACGTTTCCGTCCAAGTTATTTCCAATTTACGGAACCAAGCGTAGAAGTGGATGTCTCTTGCCACATGTGCGGAGGAAAAGGATGCCCTACTTGCAAAGGTACCGGATGGATCGAGATCCTGGGTGCTGGTATGGTGCATCCAAATGTGTTGCGCATGGCTGGCTATGATCCAGAAAAAGTAAGCGGCTTTGCATTTGGTATCGGGGCTGAACGTGTCGCTATGTTGAAGTATGGTATTGATGATATTCGTCATTTCTATACGAATGACATCCGTTTCTTGAAGACGTTCACGAAATTCGAATAGGAGGGCAAAAGCAATGTTAATCTCAAAAAAATGGTTAAGTCAATATATGGATATCAGCGATCTTTCCATTGAAGAAATTGCAGATCGCATTACGAATGCCGGCTTGGAAGTAGAAGGTATCGATAAAGGGGCAAAAGCTACCAACTTAGTGATCGGCTATGTGAAAAGTTGTGTCGATCATCCAGACAGCGATCATTTGCATGTTTGTCAAGTCGATGTAGGTACAGATACGCGACAGATCGTTTGCGGTGCTCCCAACGTAGCAGCCGGACAGAAGGTCATCGTTTCCTTGCCGGGTGCGATCTTGCCAGGCGGAGAGATCAAAGCCAGCGTGATCCGCGGACAGGAAAGCAACGGTATGATCTGTTCCTTGCTGGAATTGGGAGTAGATCCAAAGAGCTTGACAGATGAACAAAAAGCAGGCATCGAGATCTTAGGAGAGGATGCCGTTGTGGGAGATACGCATGTATTGGAATATTTAGGATTGGATGATGAGATCCTGGATGTTTCACTGACACCGAATCGTAATGACTGCATGGCTGCGTTTGCTATGGCGAAAGAGACAGGAGCGATCTTAAACCGCAAGGTGACATTGCCGTCTTATGAAGGAGCGAGCAATTGCGGTGGTCAAACGAATCTAAAAGTTTCTTCACAAACAAAAAAATGTCCGTTGTATACAGGAAAGATCGTCCGCAGCGTAACGATCAAGGAAAGTCCAAAATGGATGAAAGAATTATTGATGGCCAGCAACATCAAATCGATCAATAACGTGGTCGATATCTCCAATTTGGTCATGCTGGAGACAGGACAGCCGTTGCATTTCTTTGATCTGAACCGATTGGAAAAAGAGGAGATCGTCGTTCGTGATGATCTGACTTGTAAATATACTGCATTAGACGATGTAGAATATGCTATTCAGCCGGGAGATCTGATGATCACGGTCAATGACAAACCAGTGGCTATTGCCGGAATCATGGGCGGTGACAACTCGAAGATCTTAGATGATACAAAAGGCATCTTGATCGAAGCTGCCATCTTTGATCATGTAGCGATTCGAAACACAGCGCGCCGTTTAAATTTAAACACTGATGCATGCATCCGTTACCAAAAAGGAATCGAGCCTCATGCGCCGATCGCTGCCATGGATCGTGCCATTCAATTGTTAGTGGAATATGCGGATGCCAAAGACATTGAAGAAACAGTGTATTCAAATGAGTGGAAAGTAGAAGAAAAACAGTTTGATGTCGATATCGATCGCATCAATCAATTATTAGGTACATCTTTCAGTGATGCACAGATGATGGATGTATTGACCCGTCTTGATTTTTCACCAGTACAAACACAGCGCAAGATCCATGTCGTGATCCCAAGTTACCGTCAGGATATCTCCATGGAGGCGGATATTGCAGAAGAAATCATTCGCTTGATCGGTTTTGATGATCTGCCTAGCACAATGCCGATCATGCCTGCAACCGTTGGTGCGCTGACAAAACGCCAGCAATTGCGCCGCCGTTTACGCGAGATCTTTACAAACCAAGGCTTCTATGAAGCGGAAACGTATACTTTGGTCGGTGAACAGGAACTGCAGGATGCCATCATGCCGTTAAAGAGTTATGTGACTTTGGCATCGCCGATGAGCGAAGAACGAAAATATGTACGTACCAGCATCTTGCCAAGCCTGTTAGAAAGTGCAGCTTATAATTTGGCGCGTTCGATCAAAGATGTTCCGCTGTTTGAGATCAGCAGCGTATATTCGCAAGACAGCATGGAAGAACGTTTTGGCATCGTCTTGTGCGGCAGCTTGCAAAAGAGCAGATGGCAAAAGGTCGAGACACCGGCAGATTTCTATACGATCAAGGGATTGTTGCAGTCCTTGCTGGAAACGCTTGGATTCAATACGCATCGTGTGATCTTTAAAGAGAATACCAAAGATGTAAAACATTTCCATCCATATCAAAGTGCAGAAGTCTATATCGGCAAGACATTGCTTGGTATCTTTGGAAAGATTCATCCGAATATGGCGAAACAATATGATGTAAAAGATGCGGTCATGGGTGAATTCAATATGGAGGTATTATTGGAGAATGCAGCGGCAAAAGTAAAATTTGAGCCGATTTCGAAATATCCTTCTGTTTCCCGTGACCTTGCATTGGTAGTGGATCGCGGTGTCCATGTAGGAGATATCATCAACAGTATTCAAAAATGCGGAAAGCTTGGAAAAGAAAATGTGATCCAGAACGTCGAAGTGTTTGATGTGTATGAAGGAGAACATGTCGAAGCGGACAAGAAGTCTGTGGCGCTTACGATCGTGTTCCAGTCAGCAGAAAAAACATTGACCGACCAAGATATCAATCAGATTCATGAGAAAGTCATGGAAACTTTGCAGAAAGAGGTACAGGCACAGCTGCGTGCTTAATGATGGAAAAAGAGGGGACATCCAATCAATGGATGTCCTTTTTTATGGAAAATAAAAAAGCTCTTGCTGCAGAGCTTTTGTTTAAAGCAATAAGAACATCACGACAAAATGGCATAAGCTGCCGCCCATCACAAACAAGTGAAAGATTTCATGAGAGCCGAAATGAGGATGAAGAGAGTTAAAAAGCGGAAGTTTGAGTGCATAGATCACGCCGCCGATCGTATAGATGATGCCCCCGGCAAGCAGCCAGATAAACTGTGCGGTATGCAATGATTGCAACAGCTGCGGCAAGGCAAATAGACAGGTCCAGCCCATGGCAATGTATAAAACGGAAGAAACCCATTTTGGACAATAGATCCAGCAAAGTTTCAAGATACAGCCAAGAAAGGCCAGTGACCAAACAGCTGCTAATAAGATGGCAGAGGTTGGTGTTGGCAGGGCTAACAGACAGATCGGGGTATAACTGCCGGCGATGAGGATAAAGATCATCATATGATCGATCTTTTTTCGTACACGGTTGGCTTTCGGGGTCGTATCAAAACTATGATAACAGGTGCTGGCTGCATAGAGCGCCATCATGGAAAAGGAAAAGATGATCATAGAGAGCAGACTGGTCATATCATTGGTTTGTTTGGCACAGATCCATAAAGGAATGGATGCCAATAAAGTCAGCACAAAAGCAATCAAGTGTGTGATCGCACTGCCTGGATCCTTAAAAGAAAGCAGAACTGATCGTATTTCTGGCTTTTGAGGAGCTGAAAACAGTGGTGATTGCGAAAAATGAGTCATAGCAGAGTTGGATTGTTTCATGATATACGCACCTCCTAGATTGTAAATACTTAATATCTAGTAATCGATACTAGATGATAGGATATTCATATTATACAATACATTTGGGAAAATGCAATGGCAATGAACATCTTTTCTATATCTATGTGCGTTTGGATGGAAAGATGAAAAAAAACAGCACTTTGTGTGCTGCTTTTTACGTTATTTGCAAAGCAATTGGATCAGTGTCTCGATCATGACTCCGGTTGCGCCTTTTGCTGCATAGGAGCTGGAAGCAGTTGTTTCCGCAGGACCTGCGATATCCAAGTGGATCCACTGTGTTTGTTCTGGAACAAATGCACTCAAGAATGCGGCTGCTAAAGAACTGCCGCCTTTGCCGTTTGGAATGGAATTGATCAAGTCTGCCACATCGCTGTTTTGTACTTGTTTCTTGAATTCTGCATCCAAAGGCAGCTGCCAGACAAGCTCTCCGCTTTCTTTTGCTGCATTGTTCAATGCTTCCAAGAATGCAGGATCGTTTGTAAAAGTACCGGTATAGCGATCGCCAAGGGCTGTGACGCAAGCACCTGTCAAAGTGGCCATATCAATGATGCGTGCAGCTTTTTTGTTGGCGGCATGCGTAATGGCGTCGCATAAGATCAAACGTCCTTCGGCATCCGTGTTGGTCACTTCGATGGTCTTGCCGCTTAAAGAAATGAGCACTTCATCCGGTGTAAATCCATTTGGACCCATCTTGTTTTCCGTCAAGGCCAAGACTGCCATCAAGTTGACTTTCGCTTTCGTACGTGCTGCATATTCCAAAGCAGAGAGCATGTTTGCTGCTCCGCACATGTCATATTTCATTCCGGTCATCGATGTACGTGGTTTCAGGCAATATCCTCCGCTGTCAAAGGTGATGCCTTTTCCAACTAAAGCAGTCATCGGTGCATCGCCATTGCCGCGGTAAGTCAGTGTCAGCAAGTAAGCACCTTTATCCGATCCGCGGTTGACGCCTAACAGCGCACCTGCTCCCATCTTGGTCAATGCTTCTTTATCCAGTACTTCTATTTCTACTTCTAATTCCTCAGCCAGGGCTTTTGCCTTTTCCACAAACGTATCTGGTGTCAGATAATTGGATGGCAGATTTCCCAAATCGCGTGCATGGTTGATGCATGCGGCAATTTCCATGCCCTCTGCAATGGCTGCCTGCAAATCTTGATCTGACACAAAAGCAACCGCTGGTGCATCGTTTTGTTCTGCTTCGATCTTCTGCATGCGGTAGGTGCTGTATACACTGGCAAAACCGGCAGCTCTAGCCATCTGCTCCATTGAACATGTATCGCTTGCTGCACTGTCTACATAGAAACAGCAGTCCTCTTTTTGGGCATAAAACGCATTGCCGAAATAGCGTTTTGCTTTTCCATATGTAATGTCTTTCTTTTTTCCCATAGCTACAAAGCAAATAGATGGTGCCGCCATCTTTCCCATTGTAAAAAGAGTGGTCAATTGTCCAGCTTCTCTTTTGATCTGTTCACTTGGGTCATAGTCCAAAGCTTGTGCAAAAACAGCGGGAATGTGATCTTCTGTATACACAGGGACGATCCATGTATTTGCTTGTTGTTTTCCTTCTTCTAACGTCAAGTAATTCATAGCGAACCTTCTTTCTATTGTATTATTATAGCATGGATGAAAATAAAAGAAAGTAAGAATACAATCGTGAAAATTGTTTCACATGCGTTTTGTAAACAATGTGATATAATAAAGGACATAAGCGGTATTGAATAAAAGGGAGGTACAGAGGATGATCTATATCGTTAGACATGGGGAAACACAATGGAATGCAGAAGGCCGTATCCAAGGACGACAGGATATTGCATTGAACGATCGAGGACGCAAACAGATTGAAGATGCTGCAAAAGAATTGCAGGGCCATGTATTTGATGCCTTGATTACGTCTCCATTATCCAGGGCAAAAGAATCGGGAGATATCTTTGCAAAGTTTGTAGATGCAAAACAAAGAGTGATCGATCCAAGGATCATCGAACGTGAATTTGGCGAATTAGATGGTGTTCATTTTAGTGAAGATGCCCGTCATCGTCTGTATCAAGAAAAGGTGCAGGGAGCAGAAAGTTTGGAAGATGTCGCACAACGAATGTATGATGCGATTCAAGAGATTTCAGAAACGTACACAGGCGATGTGTTGATCGTTTCCCATGGTTCAGCAATCACGCAGTTGTTGAAACGAATCGATCCGGCATTGCGTCCTGTGCATATTCATTTGAATAACGCAAGCGTATCGCTGATCGAAAAAGTGAAAGGACAGCTGGTCGTCGTAGAATATAATTTAAATGCAGCTTATTTAAATGGTGCGGATGGTGAAGACGAATGATTCGATTGATTGCATGTGATTTAGATGAAACATTGTTAGACAATGCGAAGAACGTATCGCAGGAAAACATCGAAGCTATCACAGCTTTCGAAAAACAGGGCGGTATCTTTGTGCCGTGTACAGGAAGATTGTATACTGGCTTGAAGCGGACCTTGACACAGTTAGATGTCTGGGAAAAAGCTGGTCATTATGTCATCAGCACAAATGGTGCTATGGTCACTGAAAATACGGGAAAGATCTTGGTTTCCAATGGTTTAGACTGGGACAAGACAAAACAGCTGATCGCATATGGAAGAGAAAAAGGCATCGGTATCGAGGTCTTTACTGGTTCAGGTACGTTATATTATGAAAAGGTGGATGCCAAGGAAGAAAAGGATCTGCCATTATTTATCGATCAATTAGAAGTCTTGCCGCAGCAGGTCGATTTTTTGCAGACGCAGTTGATCCCCAAACTGTTGTATGAACGTCAGGATATGGCATATCTTCAGCAATTTGTAAAAGAGATGCCGCAAGATCTGAAAGCAGATCTGGAGATCAGTTTTTCATCAGACCGTTTTATCGAGATCAATAAGAAAGGTGTGCATAAAGGAAGCGGCTTGATCAAGTTGGCACAATATTTTCATATTCCGATGGAAGAGACGATGGCCGTTGGAGACAGCTATAATGATATCGCTATGTTAAAAACAGCCGGCGTATCGGTGGCAGTTGCCAATGCACCGCAGGAGATAAAGCAGATCTGTGATCATGTATGCAAACATACGAATCAGGAAAGTGCCGTTGCGGAAGCCATTGCTTTTGCGATGTCGATTCGATAAGCAGACAGCCTGTGCAGAATACAGGCTGTTTTTTCTATTGCCGGCTGCTCTGGAAACAAAAAAACAGGTATGTTAGAATGATAACAGTGAAGGGGAGAAAGAGGTGGAAAAGTGAAACTGATCTTACAATATATGAAGCGTTACAAGATCTGGGTGGCATTGAATATCTTGTCTGTGTTTGGTTTTGCCTTGGTGGAACTGGGGATCCCGACCATGGTGTCCAATATGATCGATGAAGGCGTTCTGCGTCAAGACCGTCAATATTTATTTCAAAGCGGGATGATCATTGCGATCATTTCGATCGTCGGTGTTTGCGGAACGATCTTGTTGGGGTATTGTTGTGCCAGGATCTCCACTTCGGTGACAAGAGATATCCGCAACGATGTGTTTGCGCAGGTACAGCACTTTTCGCATGCACAGATGAATCAGTTCGGCGTTTCCTCTTTGATCACCCGAACGAATAATGATGCGTATCAGATCATGATGTTCATGAATGTGATCTTGCGTACGGCATTGCTGACACCGGTGATGATCATCGTCAGTTTTGCCTTGACGATCCGCTCCAGCCTGCAACTTTCAATGATCATTGCTTCTACGATCCCCGTCATTGTCGTCGGCGTGGTCGTTGTCGGGAAAGTATCGCAGCCAATCAGCGAGCGTCAGCAAAGTTCGTTGGACCGTTTGAATCGGATCTTCCGCGAGAATTTGACCGGGATCCGCGTCATTCGTTCCTTTAATAATGATGCCTATGAGACCAGGCGTTTCGATCAGGAAAACCGTTTTTTCATGACACAGTCCAAAAATATCTTCAAGCTGATGTCTTCCACTGAACCGATCTTCTTTTTAGTGATGAATTTAGCGGCGTTGGCGATTTATTATGTGGCGGCAGGAATGATCGATGCCGATCTGCTGCAAGTTGGAAAACTGGTGGCTTTCATGGAATATTTATTTCATGCCATGTTGTCTGTGATGCTGTTTTGCACAGTATTCATGATGTATCCGCGTGCAAATGTATCGGCGAAACGCATCCAGAAGGTGCTGCATGCACAAAGCAGCATCCAGGACCCGATCGATCCCAAAAAACTGCAGAAAATCGAAGAAATCACTTTTGATCATGTAACGTTTGCCTATCCGGATGGCGAAGAAGCCGTCTTGAGCGATATCAATTTTACGGTGCGCAAAGGGGAAACGATTGCTTTTATCGGTTCGACCGGCAGCGGGAAATCCACATTGGTTTCTTTGGTACCGCGCTTTTATGATGTGAGCAGCGGCAGCATCCGGATCAATGGCGAGGATATTCGCTCGTATGCTGTACAAGATCTTCGCGCAAAGATCGGATATGTGGCACAAAAAGCAGTGTTGTTCCGCGGTTCTATTGCCGATAATATCCGCTTTGGCAACAAGCAGGCAGATAATGAAGAAATTGAGCATGCGGCAAAGATTGCCCAGGCGTACGACTTCATCATGGAAAAACCAAACCAGTTTGAGGAGCGTATCGTAGAAGGGGCAACCAATGTCTCGGGCGGGCAGAAACAGCGTTTATCGATTGCCCGTGCCATTGTACGCCATCCGCAGGTTTATATTTATGATGATTCTTTTTCAGCATTGGATTTTGCGACCGATGCCAGACTGCGCAAAGCGTTAAAAGGAGAAGTCAAAGATGCGATCATGATGATCGTTGCCCAGCGGGTCTCTACGATCATGCAGGCAGATCAGATCGTGGTGCTGGATGAGGGGAAAGTCGTCGGACAGGGCACCCATCGTGCGCTGTTAAAGAATTGTCCGATCTATCATGAAATTGCGGCGTCTCAGTTAAGCGAGGAGGAAATGGGCTATGGAAAGTAAAAAAGCAGCGGTTTCTTCCTGCATCCGCGGCGTGCTGTATTTTATGAGACCGTATCGTTGGAAAGCATTGCTTGCCTTGGGAATGGTCATCGTATCCCAGCTGACTTTCGCATTGAATCCAAGCGTAGAAGGGTGGATCACGACCCAGCTGACACAAGATGCAATGGAGATCATGCAGGGAGTGCCCGGGGCACATGTTCATTTCGATGTGGTGATCAAGATCATGATGATCCTGCTGGGACTGTATTTCTTAAAGACATTCTCCCAGCTGATCACGGCCTTTTTCTTGACCGATGCCATCCAAGGGTCCATGCATGATCTGCGCAATGCCTTGCAAAAGAAGATCCAGCGTCTTCCGGTGCGTTACTTTGATGATCATCCTTTTGGCGATGTATTGAGCCGGGTGACCAATGATGTCGATGCGCTCAGCAATGCACTGCAGCAAACATTGACCCGTGTCTTTGGCGGTATCTTGACATTTATTTTTGTCATTATGATGATGCTGAGCATCCATGCGACGATGACCTTGGTGGCAATGATCATCATTCCGCTTTCTTTATTGATCACGCGCATCATAGTGAAACATTCGCAGCGTCTGTTTGATGAACAGCAAACGACGTTAGGGGAACTCAATGCGACGATCACAGAGATGTATGGCGGTTTTAATGAGATCATTTTGTATGGCAAACAGGAAGATGCGATCACTGCCTTTCATGCGGTCAATGAACGCATGTGCCGTTCCAGTTTTTTGGCGCAGTTTGTCTCCAGTTTGATCTCGCCGCTGATCTCGCTGTGTACGTATCTGACGATCGGAAGCGTGGCGGTGCTCGGGTGTTTATTTGTATTGGATGGATCGATCCGGGTAGGGCAGCTGCAGGCGTTCATTCGCTATATCTGGCAGATCAATGATCCTTTGTCGCAGATCTCTCAATTATCTTCCCAGGTACAGGCGGCTTTTTCTGCCATGGGACGTATATTTGGATTGTTACAGGAAGAGGAAGAAATCCCGGACAAAGAACCTGCCGCCATGATCGAACAGGTACAGGGACAGGTTACGTTTGACCATGTGCAGTTTGGGTATGATGACACATTGTTGATGAAAGATGTCAATATCCATGTACAGCCGGGGCAGATGGTCGCATTGGTGGGACCGACCGGTGCAGGAAAGACCACGCTGATGAATCTGCTGCTGCGTTTTTATGATGTCAAAGGCGGTTCCATCCGTATCGATGGTGTCGATATTCGTGATATGAAGCGCGAAGATCTGCGATCCTTGTTCTCCCTGGTCTTGCAGGATACGTGGCTGTTTCAAGGATCGATCTATGACAATTTGCGCTATGGGCGTTTGACGGCACGAAAAGACGAGGTGATCGAAGCTGCCAAAATGGCCAATATCCATCATTTTATCCGTACATTGAGCCATGGTTATGATACGGTCATCAACGAAGAAGGAAATAATATCTCGCAAGGAGAAAAACAGCTGCTGACCATTGCCAGGGCCATCTTGAAAGATCCGCAGATCCTGATCCTGGATGAAGCAACAAGCTCGGTAGATACCCGTTTGGAAAAGATGCTGCAGGAAGCCATGGCGCGGGTCATGGAAAATCGAACGAGCTTTGTCATTGCCCATCGTTTGTCAACGATCAAAAATGCTGATCTGATCCTGGTCATTCAGCATGGGGACATCGTGGAACAGGGAACTCATGAAAGCCTGCTGGCAAAACAAGGCGTATACGAAAAACTTTATCATTCGCAGTTTGCGGATCAGGAAGAAGGAACGGCTGCATAAGCAAAGTTCCTTTTTCTGTTGCAAGGAAAAAAGAGATGTTTATAATGAATAGAGAGATAGAAGAGGTGCAGGATATGGAAAGAAAAGAAATCGGAAATTCAGGAAGCGTGCTGTATGAACAAAACAGCAGCCACTGTATCGTGCTGCTGCCGGGATTTGGCTATCTGTTTGACCGCCCTTTGTTAGCGGAAATGAAAGAGCTGGCTTTGCAAAAGGGATTCAATGTGCTCGAACTTTCTTTTGGAGAGCTGCCGTATGATAAAACAAAGATGAAAGAATCGATAGCAGCATGTGTTCCATTAGCAGCTGCCCGGGCAAAAGCAACATTGGAACAGCTGATACCCATGCAGTTTCATTTTGTTGCTAAGAGCTTTGGTACGATCATTGCCTGCATGCTGCGTGAATCTTACACAAATCAGCCGGCGATCTTGCTGACGCCGTTGAAACAAACGATTCCGCTGATCCAAACAAAAGATATCATCGCTTACGGAGATGAAGATCCGTTTTTGGATGAGGAAGATCTGTCTGCACTTTCGATGCTGGATTGCAAGACGAAGATCTTCTGTCCGGGTGCCAATCATTCTTTGCTGCATGCATCTCAAGGTTTGAGCGCATTCTATTTAGCGGATGTCAAAGACGAGATGCAGCGTTTCCTGGATGAAATTTCATAGGAAAAAGAGTATAATAAAGATTGCTATGAGAGGTGAAAGCATGGACAAGCAACAGCCCATCGGTATCTTTGATTCCGGCTTAGGCGGAATCAGCGTGCTCAAAGAAATGCGTGCATTGATGCCGCAGGAACATTTTCTGTATTTCGGCGACAGTGCCTTTGCACCTTATGGTGTCAAGGACAAGGAAGTGATCACACAGCGCTGTATCGAAATCTGCGATCATTTTATCGCTCAGGATGTGAAAGCCATCGTCGTAGCCTGCAATACGGCTACCAGTGCCTGTGTCAATGTGCTGCGTGCGCGGTATGATCTGCCGATCATCGGCATGGAGCCGGCATTGAAAGTCGCCTGTGAGCTGGGAGAGCGGCAGCATATCATCGTTATGGCCACACCGCTCACATTGAAAGAAGAAAAGTTTGCAAAACTGATGCAGCGCTTTCAGGATGCCCATACGATCTATCGTCAGCCATGTCCGCGTCTGGTCGAGATCGTTGAACATGATGAGCTGGGGAATGAGGAAGTAGTGACGGCCCAGCTGCAGGAATATCTGCAGGCATATGATCTTTCAAAGATCAACAGCATCGTATTAGGCTGTACACATTTTGTTTTTTACCGCTCATATTTTAAAAAACTGCTGCCGGCACACATTCACGTGATCGATGGAAATCACGGAACGGCCCTGCATTTGGAAGATCTGCTGCAGCAGCAGGGGAAAAGATGCAAAGAGGGAAAGGGCAGCGTACATATCGAAAACTCAAAACAGGATCCGCAGCTGATCCTGCTATGTAAGAAATTGTTAGGAGGTCATGATGATGAGTGAAAAGAATGCTTGGGAAACTTATGATGAAAAAGAATTAGAAAATGTATTTGCTTTAGCAGAAGATTACAAAAAATTCATCAGTGAAAATAAAAGTGAACGTGCTTGTGTAAAAACAAGCGTGGCCATGGCAAAAGAACATGGTTATCAAGATCTGCGGGAAGTGATCGCCAAAAACGAAACATTAAAACCGCAGGATAAGGTCTATTTGACGATGATGGACAAATCGATCGTATTGTTCCATTTGGGCAATCGTCCATTGGAAGAAGGAATGCATATTCTGGGAGCCCATATCGATTCCCCGCGCCTGGATCTCAAACAGAATCCGGTATATGAAAACACAGAGATCGCTTATTTAGATACGCATTATTATGGCGGCATCAAAAAATATCAATGGGTCACTTTGCCTTTGGCCATGTATGGCGTGATCGTTAAGAAAGATGGAACAAAGGTGGATGTCTGCATCGGCGATCAGGAAGATGATCCGGTATTTGTCGTATCCGATTTGTTGGTGCATCTCTCTGGTGATCAAATGCAGAAAAAAGCAACGACGGTCATTGAAGGAGAAGATCTGAATGTGACATTTGGTTCAATGCCTTTAAAAGGGGAAGAAAAAGAAAAAGTCAAAGCCAATGTCTTACAGATGCTGAAAGAACGTTATGATGTGGAAGAAAGTGATTTTATATCTGCAGAAATCGAGATCGTACCAGCAGGAAAAGCGCGTGATCTTGGCTTGGATCGTTCGATGGTGATCGGTTATGGACAAGATGACCGTGTTTGTGCGTATACGAGCTTAGTGGCTATGCTGGAGATGGAAGAAGTAGAAAAAACTGCTGTCTGCTTGCTGGTCGATAAAGAGGAAGTCGGCAGTCAGGGAGCAACCGGCATGCAGTCCCATTTCTTTGAAAATGCCTTGGCGGAAGTGATGGATCGTATGGGTGCATATTCTGAATTGAAACTGCGCCGTGCATTGCAGAATTCCAAGATGCTGAGCAGCGATGTTTCTGCTGCCTTTGATCCAAACTATGCAAGCGTCATGGAACCAAACAACTGCGCTTATTTTGGCAAAGGACTGGTATTCAACAAATATACCGGTGCACGTGGCAAGAGCGGCTGCAATGATGCCAATGCGGAATATATGGCAGAACTTCGCATGATCATGGAAAAAGGCAATGTTGCTTATCAGACCAGTGAATTAGGCAAGGTCGATCAAGGCGGAGGCGGTACCATCGCTTATATCTTAGCAAACTACGGCATGGAAGTGATCGACAGCGGCGTCGCTTTGCATAATATGCATGCACCATGGGAAGTCAGCTCCAAAGCCGATATCTATGAAGCAAAGAAAGGGTATGTCGCATTCCTGACATATGCTGGATAATAACAAAGGATGTCTCCAGAAATTGGAAACATCCTTTTTTCATGAACTTTTCTTTGTAAAATGTTTGAAGCTTTGAAACATGCCGATGCGCATGTTGGAAGCCATGATCGCTTCTAATTCATCGGCAGCGATCGTGTGGGGATGCTGTAGGCCCCAGCGGATGATCGAAAGCATGTCGGAAGCAAACAAAGAAGCATAGAGAGAGGCATACTTGTTTTTTGTCTGCATGGTAGCTACCAGCTTTTCCTGGATGATCGCCAGCATTTCATCATAGATCTTGCGCGGGATATCGGCTTCCCATAAAGTCATGAAAATTTCTCTTCTTTCATATAGAAATTGCAAGATCTGCTGAAAGCTGTCCATATAGATCGTATCGTGGATATGCATGGGGTTAGCCAGAATAAACTGCACATCGACTTTTTCTTTGAACAAAGATAACTGCTGTTCGATAAAGCGTTTTAGAAAATCTTCTTTGTCCTGATAATAACTGTAAAAGGTGGAACGATTGACCATTGCTTTTTGGCAGAGCTGTTCGATCGTAATCTTATGAAAGGGAGTTGTTTGTAAACAATTCAATAATGCCAGCTCTAACTGCCGGTGCGTTTTGATGATGCGCAGATCTTGTTTTGCCATAGTGCCTCCTTATCCAACGAAAATAAGAGGATCTGTTGGATATCCAACAAAATAAAAAAAGCTGATGATGGTTTTTGAAAAAAGTGTTTGTTAAAATGAGAAATTGGAAACAGACAGCTTTTTAATCAAAAAAATTATAGCACACAAATAGTGGGCGAGAAAGGATGAGAGAGGTATGACATATAAAATTATGGGAATTACCGCTGGCCGAAAAAACGGCAACAGCGAAATTTTGTTGAAAGAGGCCTTGATGCGCTGTGAGGAACAAGGCGCCGATGTGACGATGATCAATCTGCGTGATTATCACATCATGGATTGTACAGGATGTACGGCTTGTACAAAAGCAATGTCGCAGGGAAAACATATTGGATGTGTGCTGGATGACAAAGATGACAAGAAAAAGATCATGGATGTCATGCTGGATCAGGATGCGGTGATCTTCTCTGTGCCGACATATGATCTGATGCCGGCTTCCGTTTATTTATCATTTGCGCATCGCAGCTTGAGCTATGAAACTTCCTTTTTGGAAACGATCGGCGTCATTCCGCACAAAGATCGTGTAGCCGGCCTGATCGCGGTAGGAGGTTCTACACGTTCCTGGCAGTCAATGTCATTAGAAGGTTTACAGGCAACGATGTTTACGACCGATCTGAAAGTCGTGGATATGCTGTTGGCAACCAGAGTGCCGGGAAATGGACAATGCTTGTTGAATGAGGAACTGATGCAGCGTGCTACTTTGTTAGGCGATCATATCATGCAGGCAGTGCAGACACCGGCAGAACAGAGAAAGTGGTTGGGAGAAGAAGACAAGGGCTGGTGCCCGAATTGTCATTCCAATGCCCTTGTATTAGGTGAACCGCAATGGGACGGCGTCTATTATCCAGTGGAGTGCCAGGTATGCGGTGCCGGCGGTACCTTAGAACAAGATGAGAATGGAAAATGGAAGTTTGTCATCCAGTCAGACGGCTTGTTAAAAGATCGTACCACAGTAGCCGGCCGTGCAAAGCACTTGGAAGAAATCGCGGAAACACAGGGTACTTTCTACAGCAATCCGGAAAACTTAAAACTGGTACAGGAAAAGAAGAAAAAATATATCGCCAAGAAATTCAAGACGATCGAATAAATAAAAAATGTGCGGGCTGAATTGCCTGCACATTTTGTTTATCTGAATGATTTATTTGACTTCCTTTGTCCAGCCGAATGTATCTTCTACATTGCCCCATTGGATACCTGTCAGTGTATCGTAGAGTTTCTGTGTCAGTTCGCCTGTCTTGAAATCATTGATCGTAACTTCTTCCCCTTTATAAAGCAGTTCGCCGATCGGTGAAATAACTGCAGCAGTACCGGTACCGAAGGCTTCCTGCAATGTCTTGTCTTCGCCGGCTTTCATCAGATCGTCGATCGACAAGTGCATTTCATTGACTTTATAGCCCCAGGATTTCAAGATATGGATGATGGAATCACGTGTAACGCCCGGCAATACGGTTCCATCACAAGGAGCGGTGTAGATCTCGCCGTCGATCATGAACATAACGTTCATCGTACCAACTTCTTCGACGTATTTGCGATGCACGCCGTCCAGCCACAATACCTGGGTATAGCCCATCTTTTCCGCCTTGACCTGTGCAGCGATGCTGGCAGCGTAGTTACCTCCGCATTTAGTAAATCCGGTACCGCCTGGTGTGGCACGAACAAATTCGTCTTCTACATAGATCTTGACCGGATTGACACCTTCTGGATAGTAAGCGCCGACTGGTGATAGGATGATGATGAATTTATAAGAGCTGGCCGGATGTACGCCGACAGCAGCTTCTGTTGCGAACATGAATGGGCGGATGTAAAGAGAAGTTCCTTCCTGTGCAGGTACCCAGTCTTGTTCATAAGCAACTAATTTGGTAACTGCTTCTACAAAGTCTTCTTCTGGAACTTCCGGCATGCATAAACGACGGTTGGAATTGGCAAAACGTCTTGCGTTCATTTCCGGACGGAACAACAAGATGCGGTTGTCCTTTGTACGGTATGCTTTTAATCCTTCAAAAGTTTCCTGTGCATAGTGGAGAACCATGCTGGCAGGATCCATCGGGATCGGTCCAAATGGAACGATGCGTGCATCATGCCACCCCTGATCTTTATCCCAGTCCATCACAAACATGTGATCGGTATAATATTTACCAAATCCCAATACGGCATCAGCAGCTGGTTTTGGTTTTAAAGTTTTTGCTCGTTCAATTTTAATTTCCATGAAAATTACCCCTTTCGAATATCTATATTTATAAGGGTAGTACGAAGTATGTTATTCGTCAAGAGGAAAAAGAAACTAATTTCATTTTTTTGAAAATATTATTGAAAATAAATGAAAATATTTAAGAAAACGTGGGAAATACCGCAGGCTGATATAAAAAAGGAATGCAGCTGCACTCCTGTTGAAATAGTTACTTTTGTTTGACCCAGCGTCCATAGATGCCGCAAGGCAGAACAGTCTTTGTTTTGGTGATCGGCAGTCCGATCTCGCCGTATTCGATCACGCCGTTTGGATGCTGTTTGGCAACGGTTGCGCAAAGAATATTGTTTAAGACACTGGCCGGGAATCCGGTCGTATAGGAATTGATCAAAAAGAACAGCGCCTCAGGATCTAAGATCTGCATGCAGGCCTGTACCAGAGGATATAATTGTTCTTCGATCTTCCAGATCTCTCCTTTTGGACCTCTTCCATAGCTTGGCGGATCCATGATGATCGCATGATAGGTGCGGCCTCTGCGTTTTTCCCGTTCGACAAATTTTAAGACATCGTCAACGATAAAACGGATCTTATGATCTTCCAAGTGGGAGAGCATCATGTTTTCTTTGGCCCACTGTACCATGCCTTTGCTGGCATCGACATGCACGACTTCACGGGCACCTCCGTAAGCGGCTGCCATCGTGGCTCCTCCTGTATAGGCAAACAGATTCAAGACACGGATGTCTTGTTTGCTGCGGCGGATCTGATCGATGATAAAATCCCAGTTGGCTGCCTGTTCCGGGAATAATCCGGTATGTTTGAATCCGGTCGGACTGACCTTGAAACAAAGCTCGCGATAATGCACCTGCCAGCTTTCCGGTACTTTTTTCTTATATTCCCAATGACCTCCGCCTTTATTTGAACGATGATAGTGGGCATGGGGATGGATCCAAAGATCTTTTTCTTCTTCGATCGGCCATAAGGCGAGGGGATCCGGCCGGCGCAGGATCACGTCTTTCCAGCGTTCCAGTTTTTCGCCGTTTCCAGCGTCGATGCATTCATAGTCTTTCCATTGATCAGCTACTTGATTCATGTGCTCACTCCCGTCTGTCTTTGCGTATTATAGCATGCTTTGCCTTGAATGAACACAATATTTCACACAATTTAGAAAAGAGAATGCCAAGATTGCGGAAAGGTTTTGTGCTACAATGGGATTAACAAACATTTCAGGAAGGAATCATGGAATGGAGGTAAGCAGATGATCAATAAAATGTTAGATGATTGTTTTAAAACGGAGCTCAATACAAAAGTAGAGGAGGTGCGTGAAGATCACGGCCTGTACTGGCATTGTTTCAAAGATACGATCTTTTACCAGGGCAAGGGCGGCATGGCAGAAGACAGCGGTATGATCAATAAAAGACCGGTAAAAGGATTGAAAGTGGAAGAAGGCAGATTCTGGCATTTGTTAGATGAAAAGCTGGAAGGCAATGTCATGATGAATGTCAATCCGCATACGCGTTTCTTAAAATGTCAGGCCCATACCGCACAGCACTTGATCAGTGCGCTGGTAGAAAGCATTTACGGTGTACAGACAGTGAGCCACCATGTCGGCATCGATGAATGTAATGTTGAATTTGATCTCAAAGAATTTAATAAGAAAATGGCGATCGAGCTGCAGGTCACTTGCAATGGATTGATCCGGGATGATCTGCCGGTCACCATTTTGTATCCTTCACAAAAAGAAGCACAGCAACTGTGTCCGAACAAAAAATTGCCGGCACAGGATATCCGGTTGGTGCGAATCGGCAATCTGGATATCGAGCCTTGCGGCTGCATGCATGTTCCATCCTTGCGCTATCTGCAGATGTTACAGATCATCGGGTTTGAAAAGAGCTCGCGCGGGTATCGCATTTTATATGCCTGCGGGGATCAGTTGTTGAATAATATCACCCAGCGCTATGAGGTGCTGGATGAAGCCTGTGAGACATTGTCGGTACCGCATATTTATCTGAATACCGGCATTGCGAAGCTGATTGCACAGAAAAATGCCATGCAGAAAGAATTGGACGGATGGCGTCGTCTTTACTTTGACAAAGAATGCAAAGAGATCCAAGAGGCAGCCCAGCCATGTCTTTACCGTACCTATACGGACTACAGTGCAGCCGATATCCGCATCTTAGCAAAGATGATCGCGGAGAACAGCGAGAAAGCGGTGTGCTTTTTATGGAGAGAAAATGAAAAAGCAAAAGTCATGTTAGCAAAAGGGGAAAAGAGCACCTATGACTTGCAGCCGCTGAAACGCCTGTTGATCGATGCATTTCATTTCAAAGGCGGAGGAAGCCTGAGTTTTATGGAGTTTGGCGGAACGTATACAGAGCAATTGGAAACAGCATTGCAGGAAATGGTTCAAAAAGGCGAATGATCACAAAAGCAGGAACAATAGCATCCTGCTTTTTTTAAGGAAATTGCAGCCGTGTTTTGTCGGGTTTCTTGTTTTCTTGTAGTATTATTTATGATATGATATTCTAGAGAAAAATGAAGGAGTGTCCACAATGTCAGATAAGATTATTGTTTTAGATTTCGGCAGTCAATACAATCAGCTGATTGCCCGCAGAATACGTGAATTTCATGTGTATTCGGAACTGCATCCCCATACGATGACCTTAGAGGAAATCAAAGCGCTGGGCGATGTCAAAGGCATCATTTTCAGCGGCGGTCCAAACAGTGTGTATGATAAAGATGCGCTGTACTGTGATCCGGCGATCTTTACATCCGGTATTCCGATCTTGGGCATCTGTTATGGCATGCAGATGACACATTACATGAATGGCGGCAATGTCAAATCCTGTGAGGCAAAAGAATACGGCCGTACGCAGATCAAAGCCGATACGACCTGTCCACTGTTCAAAGGTCTGCCGCAGGAACAAGTGGTATGGATGTCACACGGCGATCAGGTTTCTGCATTGGCACCTGGCTTCCATGCAGTCGCAAGCAGTGAAACTTGTCCATATGCAGCAAGCGCCAATGATGAAAAGAAGATCTATACGCTGCAGTTCCATCCGGAAGTTCGTCATTCCGTGTATGGAAATGACATCCTGCGCAACTTCGTATTTGAAGTGTGTCAGGCAAAAGACGACTGGTCCATGCATGACTTTATTGAAGTACAAGTAGAAAAGATCCGTGCACAGGTCAAAGAAGACAAAGTGCTGTTAGCATTGTCAGGCGGAGTAGATTCCAGTGTCGTAGCGGCATTGTTGCATAAAGCAATCGGTCCACAGCTTTACTGCATGTTCATCGATCACGGATTGCTGCGTAAAGGCGAGGCCGAAAGCGTTGTTGAAATGTTTGGCAAGAACATGAAGATCAACTTGACCAAGATCGATGCCAAAGATCGTTTCTTAAGCAAATTGGCCGGTGTCAGCGATCCGGAAAAGAAACGCAAGATCATCGGCAACGAATTCGTTTATACATTCGATGAAGAAGTGAAGAAGCTGGTAGTTGGTGAAGATATCAAATGGCTGGCACAAGGTACGTTGTATACCGATGTGATCGAAAGCGGTACAAAGACTGCGCAGACAATCAAGTCGCATCACAATGTCGGCGGTCTGCCGGAAGATATGCAGTTCCAATTGATCGAACCGTTGAACACCTTGTTCAAAGACGAAGTTCGTGCATTAGGCATGGAACTTGGTTTGCCGGAAGAAATGGTATGGCGTCAGCCGTTCCCAGGACCTGGGCTGGGAATCCGTATCTTAGGGGATATCACCGAAGAAAAACTGGAGATCGTGCGTGAATCCGATGCGATCTTACGTGAAGAGATTGCAAAAGCAGGGCTGCAGAAAGAAATTTGGCAGTACTTCACCTGCCTGACCAACATGCGTTCTGTCGGTGTCATGGGCGATCAGAGAACCTATGACTATGCAGTAGCTATCCGTGCCGTAACATCGATTGACGGCATGACCGCAGACTGGGCAAAGATCCCATATGACGTGCTTGATATCATCTCCAACCGCATCGTCAACGAAGTTGCACACGTTAACCGCGTTGTCTACGACATTACATCGAAGCCTCCGGGAACGATTGAGTTCGAATAGTAGTATTCGGCTTGGACGTTGTCAAAAAGCCTTTATTTATCGGTGCTAGCCACGTGATTATTATTCTTAAGAGGATTTTTGCAACGATTTTGCAACGATTTATCTCAAAATCGTTTTTGCAACAGTTGCAATTGTTCCATTTGGCTTGTAGTTAAAGGTGTTAAAATTAGTTTTTTTAAAAGGGATGATTATGGATAATAAGAAAGAGATTAAAGATGAAACCAAAAACTTATATGTTAGAAGGAATGTCAATAGGAATGTGTATTGGAACATCATTGGGAGTTGTTGTAGGTATTTTTACTGACAACATCCCTTTATGTATATGTTTTGGTGTAGACATAAGTTTATGCTTGGGCTTGGGAATAGGTTCTTTAATCAAAAAAGATAAGAATAGTTTATAGCATTAAAAGGAACCATAAGATTGAAAACAGAAAAAGAAAAAATGATAGCTGGAGAAAAATACAATCCGGCTGATTCCAAACTTGTTCTTGATCGAGCACGAGCAAGCAGAATATGTACCAAGTATAACAAGAGAAGTTTCGATGAGATAAATATGAAATCACGATTGATGAGAAAATTAATCAATACTGATGGCGTATTTTGGATCAAACTACCTTTTTACTGTGATTATGGATACAATATCTCTATCGGAAAAAACGTAATGCTTAACTATGGCTGTGTGATACTAGATGTTTGCCCTGTAAAAATAGGAGAACATACTTTGATCGGACCAAACACCCATATTTATACTGCTTGCCATTCACTAGATCTAGAAGAAAGGATTGCGGGTGTTGAATTCGGGAAACCTGTAACTATTGGCAAAAATGTCTGGATCGGGGGAAATTGTACTATATTGCCTGGAGTTACAATTGGAGATAACTCAGTTATTGGTGCCGGGAGTGTTGTAACAAAAGATATTCCAAGCAATTCGATAGCATTTGGTAATCCAGCAAAAGTGAAATCATAATCAAAGGGATGTCTTCGGATGTTCCTTTTAAAGTCTTTAGACATTCATTTATTGAAGGGAAACAAGTTCATATACCTTTAAATTTACCAATGTTAAATATCTTTGACACAATTCCAAAGACCTTCGCTAGAAGGTAAAATAGAAAATTGGATATAGTGATGACTAAGGAGGATAACATTATGTTAGGTGAAAATATCTTAAGATTAAGAAAGGAAGCAAATCTTTCGCAAGAAGCACTAGGCGATATCATTGGTGTTACAAGACAGACGATATCCAATTGGGAGTTAGAAGAAACAGCACCTAATCCCGAACAACTAAAACTCTTGTCAAAAGCCTTTAATGTCAGTATTGATGATCTTTTAAACAACGATATCCAAAATATCATCGTCAAAAAAGTCAGCGATACTGAGATCGTCGTTAATGCCATTATGAAGGTACTTAAAGTCATTGGTATTGCCTTTGTAGTATTTGTGATCATTATTGCGATTGCAGCACTTGTCATTGTGCTTACTGCATCTGTGCCATCGTTATAAGAGGGAAAATTTAGCCAAAAATGAGCTTCTGTATTGTATGCAGGGAGCTCTTTTTTTAATACTAGTACATTAGATTAAACACAAAAAATCCTCTGAATTGAAGCGAGCATCTTCAAAACAGAGGGTTTGTTTTTTATAACGAAACTCTTTTACATTTCAACATTTTGATGAGGATATCATCAACCGCATCAGTATATCTTCCTTGTCTGATGAGATCACTCTTTAAATTGATCAAACAATGAATAATCAAGTCATATTCATCTTTAGATAGATGTAACCAATATTTCTTATTAAAGAACATCTTCACCACTCATTTATGATTTCATTATAGTCATAGATAAAAGAAGTGAGAAATGTGCGACGGGTACGTATAAGAATTCTATGAATTATGATTATGGGTTTATCGAATCACCTCTACAATTTGGTTTAGTGAATCATAATCAACAAAATCTACTTTTTTATTATAGGTTTCTATCAGTGCTTTGTCTTCTTGCGTAAGGTTTTCGATCGGCTTATTTTTAAGCGAATGATATAACATTTTCATTATAGTCTTGTGCTTGAAATTTAATTTACTGTAATCTATGCCGCCTCTTAAATGAAATACAGATGAAGCTTTTAGTAGATTCTCTGGCACTTGTTTTCTTATGGAATTTTGGATGTTGCTTATATTTTCTTTATCCGATACATCAGCTAATCCCACGGTCACGATTATCAGCTTTGTATTTGGAGACATTCTGCTAACTGTTTTCTTTAAACCTTTGACACCGCCTGCGTATAAAGCGCCAAAATAAATTATCTGCTCATAATCATCTAATGTCTTTACATCTTCATAGCTGGTAACTGGAAAATGTGATATTTCTGCCAATTTTTCTGCATATCGTTTTGTTGTGCCATACTGACTGCCATATATAATCAAAGTATTCATATACTATTTCCTCAACAAGTTGGAATTTATTATTCTTCATCTTTCTTTGCAAGAGAAGTTATTGCAAGACAAGCAAGACCTATTCCAAGCATTCCCATTCCCGAATTGACATCTAGTTCCTTGAGAATAGAAAGAACAACGACACCTACACCCATTGCAAGTGCAATTGCTTTCATAATCATATGGATCATCGGTGTTATATCTTTCCTGGTTTCATTCTGTGATTCGGCTTTGATCTGCATCAATTCATCAACACTGATTCCAAATACTTCTGCAAGTTTAGGAATCGTATTTACATCAGGACAAGAAAGATCTCGTTCCCATTTGGATACAGCTTTATCCGTCACTCCCATTTTCTCCGCAAGTTCAAACTGTGTCATGCCATTTTCTTTTCTTAATGACGCTATCATCATACCAAGTGTTTTCTTCTTCATATTTTCTTGGCTCCTTTCTTTTGATGCCTGCATCATATCACCTCCTTTTTGATCCTCTCAACCGACCTCTAGTTTAGTTTTGTAGACTCATGGTTTACTCACTATTCTACTGATTTTAATTTATACAACTTCCAATTTGATCGATCTTTAATGTTCTTATTATACCATCTGTTTTCGAGTTCTAAATAGGCGCAAGATTAAAAATTTTCAAAAAAATAAGAAATATTTGGCATATTTGGGTGTCCATTTCAGGGGTGCTTGTCTAAATAGGTGAAGGGACTAGTTTTATCTTCTCTTCGCTTGTTATTTGAAAATCGAATATACAGGTCACAAAGACTTTACTTTGGGTGACTTTAGCTACTTTATCAGGTACGCGATGACCCTATGATGGATATAGGCTAAGCGAGAACTCCTGATATAACTATCAAATAGCCTTTGATATTGGCAATGACAACCCAAATGATAATGATACTTCTCTACGGAGCTGGCGGAGAACCCGGCAGAGGTGAGATTCCTATGATGTAAGTAAGCTGATTACTACTTTGTGATTTCCCAATAGCTTATGGCTTGGCAAGGGGTGTTAGGAACAAATATTGCCATCGACCATTTAGGAAATGAAATGGTCAAGTGCATTAGACATAACTTTTATGCATCTAATGTAGACAATATGAAATGACGGAGGTGGTACAAAAAAAGTAACCATCCTTAATTTGTTGAAACGTGGATTTACCATTATACTTTGATTAGAAAAAATTCATAGTATTGTGGGATTACCGCAAACAAATAAGGAGGGTTACCTATGAATAGAATAATCAAAATTGGCATGGATGTCCATACTACAAACTATACTTTATGTATTTTTGAACCATCTTTTGAGAATAAAGGCACTGTTCACTTTGTTACTCAGGTAAAACCAAATGTTAAAAACATTGTTCGAGTTATTGATACCTTCAAGAGAAAAAACGAAAATGATGAATTGAGAATTACTTGTGGCTATGAAGCTGGATGCTTAGGGTATTCTTTGTATCGCGAATTGAAAGACAAGGGCATTGATTGTGTTATCTTGGCGCCAACAACCATGAAGACGGAAAAAGGCGGCCGTAAAATCAAAAACGATTACAGAGACGCCAGAATGATTGCCGAATGTCTTGCCTATGGTGGATATTCTGCTGTACATATTCCAAACGAATTGGATAACTCTGTGAAGGAATATATTCGTATGCGTGATGATATTCATGAAAACTTAAAAAAAAATCAAACAGCAGATCATTTCATTGATGACACGAAATGGAAAGCAATTTGATGGAAAAAGTTATTGGACAAGAAACATTTGGATTGGATCAAGGCTACAGCGTTCCAAGAAGAATTTCTGAATGAAACACTGGATGAATACATGATCGAATACCATCATCTAATCGATCGAGTAGAAGCCCTCGATAAGCGTATTGAAGAAATATCAACGAAAGAAGAATATGTAGAGAAGGTGCAGCAGTTACAATGCCTGATTGGAATCAAGACACATACGGCACTGTCTTTGATCGTGGAAACAAGTGACTTCACACGCTTTACAAAAGGAAATGTATTCGCTGCATATCTGGGACTGATACCAGGAGAAGATTCATCTGGTGAAAAAGAAAATCGACTAGGTATCACGAAAGCAGGAAACCGTCATTTAAGGAAATTAGTGGTCGAATCAGCACAAGGATATACAAGGGGCCAAATTGGATTCAAATCAAAAGATCTGAAAGCTCGGCAGTCAAAGTGCAGCAATGAAGTGATTGCCTATGCCGATCGCTGCAACGAAAGGTTAAGAAGAAAGTATTATCGAATGATAGCAAGAGGAAAAAGCTACAATGTGGCAAAAGTAGCTGTAGCAAGAGAACTTGCATGTTTTGTATGGGGAATCATGACAGATCGTATGGAATTAAGTAAATAAGAAGAAAAATTAACAAATCAAAGAATTTAATGAAGTAAAAGAAGTAGAAACGAATCAAGGACATTGGACAGGGAATTTCTAGAAACGGAAGGTTAAAGTTATTCAAGACCTCTCTATGTAGACAATCCTTATATCCATAAGAATTGATTCACGATGGTAGACAATGAAACTTGCGGTGAAACCATTGACCTGAGGTAACCAATCCACGAATAACAGAGTGGCCAACCACCGATAATTCTGTACAGAAGTTTCCTGTCTAATGTCCTTGATTTAAACAAATAGGCGATTATCAAAGGAAAATGATATTTCTACTTGACAATCGTCATTTCATAACAGAGAGGAGCCATAGAGAAGATCAAAAAAGGTTTTATAACAAAATAACGTTTTATTCCATAGAAGATGCACAGATACAATTAAAGAAATACCTGAAAAGATCCAATAACAGACCAATGAGACCTCTTGGTTATTTATCTCCAAATGATACAATCGTTAAGTTATCAAATGTGTAATACATCATTTACAAACCTACAATTTCATGTATAAAATGCTGTAGTTATACTAATTTTAATGTCTATAAATTCAATTAACTTTTTTTTAACACAGTTTTGATACAGATTACAAAAATATAAAAAAGATTGCTAATTAAAAATAAATTGCGAGTTTACAATAGGAAAGATGGAAAATTATTTATAAGGGAATGTAAAAATATAGCTTAAATATTTGAAAGTTGCTTTATGTTCTGATAATATTTTATTGAATAAATCTTAAAACATGAATTCATGAATTAAAGGGGGTAATTTCATGGTACAACACAAAACATCAAGACGTTTTTAGCAGTGTTCTTATCACTGATATTAGTGATGGGCATAATGCCTGTAACTGTATTTGCAGAAGATGGAGATGTGACTTATTCGGATGAAAATGGGGATGTGCAGACGATCAATAACCCAACGCTTGTTCAAAATATCACGTCTATGGGTGCCAATGGACAGACAACATGATATGCCGCATTAGAAAGCACGACTATTTCGGCGAATTATCTTGAAGTCTATGGGGACGTAAATCTGATTTTAGCGGATGGAGTTACACTGAAAACCTCAACGATAAAGCTAAATCAAAATAGTTCCTTGACCATTTATGGTCAGTCGGCACAAACCGGTCAGTTAATTGCGACAGGTTATAGCTATACTTATTTTACAGGTTATGGCAGTGCGGCAACCTGCTATTCAGGAATTTATGTTCCTCAGACGACGACGCTCACCATTAATGGTGGAAATATTGAAGCATATGGTACGTCTCGGGAACCTGGAAACAATGATGTAGCGGCTTCGCCTGGAATTGGCGATTATGATGATAGTGGCTACATAAAGTCTTCAGACGTTGGGACGATTGTTATTAATAGGGGTAATGTTTTGGCAAAGGGTACATCGGCCGGTGGATGGTGGACTACGGCACATCAGGCAGCAGGTATCGGATCTCGTAACGGTCAAAATGACACAGGAAGCCTCATTATCAATGGGGGCAGTGTTACCTCTACATCTGGATGGGGTGCCTTTTCTGTCAACTCCTTGGAAATGAACGGAGGTACAGTCAATACTGGTGAAGGCCTGAAAGGTCAAGCTAAGGGTCTGACTGCAAATAACTTTGCCTTGAACGGTGGTACCATGGTACTGGATAATGTAAATGTTGATGAGCAATTTACAGCCGATGGTACAAATGGCCCTGTGCTTAACTGTACGGGTCTTTCTGGTAAATACAATGAAGCAGATTTAAACCTTCTTGTTTGGATAGGCAGCAATGGTACCGTGTATGGGGGCTATCACCTTATAGAAGCTCTTACGATTGCTGCAGATGAAGTCTTGACCATCAATGATAATGCAGAGTTGAATGTGGGAGATCAAACATTTACCAACAATGGGACTTTGCGGTTTAATATGGGCAGCAGCTTGAGTGGGGCGAGCCCTTCTGGAAAAGTTGAGTACCAGACGCTTTGGGATACAGATGGTGATGGTAAGGTTGATGAAATTACTTATACTGAAAAGGGAACCGTGCCAACACATGATGATCCAGTAAAGGAGATGACAGAAAACACTGTTTATACCTTTGACACTTGGACTCCTGATCTTTCAGAAATCCAGAGTCCTACACAATACACTGCAAAATTTACAGAGAGCGAACGCAAATATACGGTGACGATTTCTTCTGGAGAAGGCTATGTGGTTCACTACAATGGGGAGTCATCAGTCGCTTACAATACGCCGATTGAGTTCACTGTAGAGATTCTACCAGGTTTTGAATTTACATGGGGTGATATGGTAACTGTGAATGATCAGCCGTTGTCTGCGGATGGTCAAGGTATCTATCGTTATACTGTGACGTCAGATACTAATATTCAAGTAAACAATGTCAGTGATTGGACTAATCCAGATGGAGATATCACTTTCCAAGGTAAATCTGTAAAAGAAGATCATCATAAACTAGAGGATAATAAGGACATTAACAGATTTGTCAATGAGGATGTGGAAATTGCTATCACAGGGTGGGATGTTGGTCGAGACCTAAAAAGTATTGAGTATTACCGCAGCACAAATGTTATAGATTATTATTATGTAGAGCATGAGATTCAAGACTGGGTTCCTTATACCGGACCGATTACTGAAAAAGTAAAGGATGGAGAGACTTTTATTTATTATGTTCGTCTAACAGATTTATCTGGAAACCGAACCTATTTTGCTGCAGGAGCAACATTTGACACAACTAAACCAGCGATAGCGGGTGTTAAAGATGGAAATACTTATTATACTACACAAAACGTCATGGTAACGGATGAAAATCTCGAGGCTGTTACCTTGAATAACAAGAAACAGGATACTAACACTTTTGTGCTTCCAGGAAATGTGGAAGATAATTATACCATCGTTGCTACCGACAAGGCTGGAAATAAAACGGAATATACCGTGGCCATGAAACCTATCAGCAGCCTTGAAGCTATTCTTAAAGATCTAACTCTTGAAAATGTTACTTCTGAAAATACCGATGAACTCGATGCTGTTCAAGACATCATCGATTCTATGGATTTGACAAATGCTACGGAGGATGAACGTTCAGCCGTTCAAGAATTAGAGAGTACATGTATGTCTTTGATCAGCAAGATCGATGAAGTTGCTGAGAAGATTCGATACTTAAAAGAGGCTGTTGCTGGCTACAGTCTAGATACCGTCACATCTTCAGATAAAGACGCTGTCATTTCATTGCAGAAAGATATCCAAGGCTTGATTTCTTCAGGCAATCTAACGAATGAAGAAATCAAAGAAATGCAGCTTCAATACCAACAATGTGAAAATCTACTTCAAAAGATAGAAGAAATAGAACAGATGCCAGATGATCTGGAAGAGGCCTTACAAAATTATGATTCATCTTCAGTTACTTCAGCTGATAAAGAATCCATTGAACAAATAAAAGAAACGATACAGGATCTGATAAATTCTGGCAATCTTACCGAAGAAGAAAAAACGAAGATGGAAGAATTATTTGAAAGCTGTGATGCTCTGCTTGAAAAGATAACAGAAGCAAAGCATACTGGCAATACCGAAAATATCAATAGGGTGGAGAATATTACTGCTGGTAATGTAAAATTGGAAGATAAAGAGAATCTGAGTGCAGCAAAAGAAGACATAGAAAATGCTTTGAAAAACTTTGGAAATAATTATACCGAAGAAGAAAAAGAAGAACTCCAAGGAAAACTTGAGCAGATCAATAACGCTTTGGCAAGCATCGAAAAAGCAGAAAGCACGCAAAATGTCATCAATGCTTTGCCAGAAACCGTAGAACCAGATGATATAAAAGCTGAAGCCTTGATTCATGCAGCTAAAGAACAGTATGATCAACTTACTGATCATGAAAAATCTTTAGTCTTTGATAAATTGCAGGCAAAACTGAAAACTTTGCTCGAAGATTTGACTGATTATAAGATTATTCAAGGCAATGGAAGCAAGTGGACTTTTGGAAAAGATGACACTTTGACAATCACGGCCAATGGTGCATTCTCTAAATTCACTGGAATCTTGATCGATGGCAACTATGTGGCTCCGTCGAATTATACAGCAGTTTCCGGCAGTACGATCATTACGGTACAGTCGTCTTATCTAAAGACGCTGTCTGCAGGAAATCATACTTTGACAGTATTGTATACAGATGGGAAAACGACTGGCGAGTTTGAGATCATAAAAGAATCTCCAGTAACTGGCATTAACAATGACGTCATGCTTTGGATAGTGCTGCTGTTTATGACCGGCGGTGTAATTGGCATCCTGATGCGGAACAGGAAAAAGAAACATATGTAGTTTTATGATGAAATGATCACATTTGTATGAGCAGATCATCCGAGGTTTTTGCTGATTCGGCAAAAACCTCTTTTTACTAGAAGACCCTAGATAAGAAAGTGACCGTCGCAGGAGCAGATTAGATCATAAGAAACCAACATTTTTCGGTAATTTAAAGGTGGGGGATCAAATCCACAATAATTTAAATTACCTCATTTAATCAAAAGAGAGCGGCTAAGACTGCTTTCTTTTTTTATATCATTTAGATCAATATAAATAACTATGTCATGTGATAGTCTGTATAAATTAGTGAAAAATATTTTTAGAATTAATAATAACAAATCAGAATATTGTGTGATTGATATATATGTTAGTATAGAGGCTGTCTATCCAATGCAATAGATAGATTAAGATTTTTTTTGAATTGTTTGAGAGAAGGAAGAAAGTTGGTTAGTGAAACAAAAGACTTTCTTTTTGTTTATAGTCTTGATATAATTTCTGCACATGAGAGGGAGGTGTGCCTAATGACTAAAAAAGAAAATGTTTGTTCCATATTGATGTTTATAGGATTAGCAATAATGGCAGTGTCATATCTTGACATTATTAGTATCATATCAAGTGTATTAAATAAATTGCTCAATTTAGGCTTGCCAGATGTATGGTTTAATTCATTTGTATTTAGAGGGATCATTGCTTTATTTGGCGGTTTGTTTTTGATTGCAGGTGGATTATTGTTAAAGAATAATAGAAAATAGAGTTCAAAAAGTAAAGAAGATGCATATTGAATTTAAGTTATCATTTTACAGTTGCGTAGCTCTGTTTGTTTTTTTTTGCGATTTTTTTCAGACATCATTTTGTCTATTTTATCAAAAAATATCAATAGCTCTTCATGTATTCTTTGTTTTCTCTTTTAAGGAAATATTTGCTTGAATCATCATCTTGTTGTAAACAAGACATATTCCTTGACAGAAAAAGAAATTGTTCATACAATGGACAATACCTTCATACAGATAATTGGATGCAAAGAATTATCCTGCATATAAAAGGTGAAGAGTAATTAGGAGGAAATAGAGTGAAACGTTTTATGAATGCAGCTTTGTTATATGCTGTCCTTGCGATGATTGGCGGTATTTTTTATAGAGAGTTTACGAAGATCTATGGCTTTACAGGTAAAACGACTTTGGGAGTAGTCCACGTGCATTACCTTCTGCTGGGTACTTTGTTTTTTCTTATGTTGATTCTGCTGGAAAAACAATTTTCTTTTATGCGTGCAAAGACGAATCGTATTCTTGCTGTTTATCATATAGGATTAAATTTAACAGTTGTAATGTTTGTTGTGCGCGGTGTGATACAAGTGTTGGGAACAATGTTGCCTTCGGGCATGGATGCAATGGTCTCCGGTATTGCTGGAATAGGCCACATTTTGCTTGGAATAGCTCTTATTCTTGTTCTGCTAGAGATTAAACGCAAAATAGCAGACGATAAGCAGTAATGCAATATTGTTTAAAAATATAAATGTAAAAATACATGGATATCCCCAGTATTTTTGATGGAGATATCCATGTAGATAATTATGCTCATATCCATATACTTCTATTCGAGTATCTATTGCATATGAGCTTTTTTAGTGGAATGTATTCACTGTCATAAAAGTGCAGCGTAAATGGTTTGTTTGTATATCTGAACTATTTATTTTTCAATCTTTCTTTTGCTTCTGCAATCGTTTCTCCCTCTTTTGTTAGATAATGGTCGACAAAAGTATCCTCTATTCTCGTATAGCTGTCAACAACTCGATCTTCAATTTGTTTGTATGTGTTCATAACTTTTTCTGCTATTTTTTCATTTGTTTTTACCAGTTTTGATTTTGCCATGGTCTTCATCCTTTCTTGTTGATTCTAACTTTAATCATGAATTCCCTTTGTCAGGGGAATGATACTAAGCAATATGACAATTCCGATACAGCCGATGAAGACTCCTAAGAACATATTGTTCCATAACATGCTGAAGCACATGCCTGTACCAAGTCCTATTAGGCCCAATATCGTAACTAAGGTAATAAAAAGAATTTTTACAGAAAAGTGGATAGGATCTTCATGTTCCATCTTTCGCCAAATAAAGATTGTGAGAAAACCGAAAAATAATCCAACACATCCTAATATGATTCCTGGCTGCAATGTGTCCCATTCTTGCATGAGAGCCATACACATTCTAACAGCGAATAAGATCAAACTGATCGTTCCCAGAATGAGGGAAATAAAGTTACTTTTTTTCATTTGTACATACCTCCATTTTCATTAAAACAACAGTTGTTGTTTTAATACAATTTGACTATAATCAAATTAGAAGTGAAAAACAATCATCAGATTTATGGCAAGTGTTGAGATAAAGGAGATTTTATGAATACCCCAAATAACAAAAGAAAAAAAGCATCGATCGATCGTATTGAAAAAGTTTTTATTAAACTGTTGCAAGAAAAGGAAATGGATAAGATCAGTGTGTCAGATATTTGCAAGAAGTCTAAATTGAATCGTTCAACATTTTATGCAAACTACACAGATATTTATGATTTGGCAGACACCATACGTGATAAACTCGAAAATGAATTGTTCCTCTTATACAAAGAGGATTACATGCAAGGAATCAACAGCAATGATTATGTAAAGCTTTTTAAGCATATCAAAGAAAATCAGTTATTATATCAAACATATTTCAAACTGGGTTACGATAATAACTATAAAATCATCAATTACGATGAAGAACTTGCAAAAACCTATTTTCCAAATGGATATGTTTCCTATCATATGGCTTTTTTTAAAGCAGGTATTACACAGATCATCAAGATGTGGCTGAAAAATGGATGTAAGGAAAGTCCGCAGGATATGTTCGAAATCATAAAAAGTGAGTATCGCGGCAGGGATGCCTTCTTTACAAATGAATGATGCGTGCGCTCATGTTTCTTTTTATAAGCGAAATGTGAATATGTGTTGCTTGTCGCAACGGCAGGAGTTTTTTACAATAACGATGACAACGAAAAAGGAGGTCATCTGGCATGTTAAGTGAAAACATAAGAGCAATTCGAAAATCAAAAGGTCTTTCACAAGAAGAGCTGGCAGTGAAGCTAAATGTAGTACGACAAACGATTTCTAAATGGGAACATGGTTTATCCGTTCCGGATTCTGATCTGTTGATTGCAATGGCGGATGCATTGGATACATCGGTAAGCACGCTGCTTGGTGAATCAGTGGTTGAAACACAACCGGATGATATAAAGGTCATTTGTGAGAAACTAGAACTCATTAATTTACAGTTAGCTCAAAGAAAAGATCAAAGACGAACGATCTTGCACTGGCTGTTTTTGTGTTCATTTCTCTTTCTGATCATGATAGCAATCCTATTGTTTATATTTCATGGTGCTTATCTGAGATGGGATTATCAAGATCCGGAAATGGCCGTCATGGGCACAATCATGCATGCGTTTGAATGGCTGTTCATCCGCTTATTGCCGATTTTATTGATTATAATAGGTGCAGCTGTTTTCTTGACACGAAGAGAGCATTCCTAAACTTCTGTTGTATTTCAGAAGGTTAATGTGATGCCTTAAAATTTGAATGAACAGAATTTTTGAGGGCTTCAATATAAAAAAGACAGGTCTCTTCTGAAGCAACCTGTCTTTTTTATATTATATGTGAAATACAAATATAGCAAATGCGCATAGTGCAAAGATCTGGGATAAGATTTTCATTTAGTGATAGAAAGGATAGAAAAGAAGTCTATTGATCAAAATTTTTATATAGTTCTATACATTGCTTGATCCATGAACAGGTAGCTTCTTCACGTGTAATAGCGCCAAGTAAAACTAAATAGTCAGAAAATGCAGAAGCTTCTTTCGGAGGAATAGAAGCAAAGCCTCTTTTGTTTTCTTGTAAATGATTCAAACGATGCTGGTGTTGGATCAATTTTGATTCTAATAATTTTAAACGCTCTTCGGGCGTTAAAAGGTGAGAATAAAATAATTGCAAACGAAATTCATCTTTTGGGGTCGGACGCATAGGATAGCTAGTTTGTAGCCATTTAAAAAAATCTTTTTTTCCTTTATCGGTTACTGTATACATTTTTTTTTCTAAAACGGAACCTGATATTTCAACATGATAGGTAATTAGACCCTCTTCAGTAAGACGTTTCAGTTCAGGATATATTTGACTATGACGTACAGACCAAAATTCAGACAATGGTCCTTCAAAAAGTTTCATTAATTCATAGCCAGTCATATTTTTTTGGCAAAGCATACCTAATAAAGCGTATTTTATTGTTCTCATAACATTTCCTTTCTATTCAACTATATAAGATCATTTTATTAATATCATAAAAAACATTAAATTTCTAGACGGTAATTTTATTATATAACATGTCATATATTGACATGTTATATAATAGTTGCTATGATTTCATTGGATTTGGAATTTAGGAGGAAAAGAGATGAATTTAACACAGAAACGATGGCTCATATTGGCTGCTTGCTGTTTAGCAAATTTATGCTTAGGTTCCATTTATACATGGAGTGTTTTTGCATCACCAATGGCAGACCATCTGTCCAATCTATCAGGGCTGCGTTTTACTTCTTCAGATTTAGCTATTGTATATACTATAGCCAATTCAGTAGGACCGATTACAATGATTTCCGGAGGATGGTTTAATGATAAATTAGGCCCTAGAAATGTCATTCTGGTAGGAGGGCTCATGTTTGGCTTGGGAATGTTTTTTTCAGGTTTTGCTACGAGTGTTTCTTTTTTGATCATCACATATGGATTGATCTATGGGCTTGGCTTGGGAATGGCATATGGGGCAACAATAAGTACTTGTGTGAAGTTTTTCCCGGATAAACGTGGTTTAACAGGCGGTTTGACTACTGCAGCTTATGGATTAAGCTCTGTTATTTTACCGCCGGTCGTTGCGAGTATTGTCGAAGTAGCTGATGTTTTGATGGCATTTAGAATCGTGGGAATTGTATTTTTGATCATCCTATGTGTTTGTGCATTATTTATTGAAAAGTGTCCGGAAGGTTTTGTTCCTGAAGGGTGGACACCGCCTTCAAAGCAAGCAAATGCTACTAGAATGGATAAAGATTGGAAAGGCATGTTAAAGAGTCCCATTTTCTATATTATGATGCTTATGTTGTGCTGTGGTGCATTCTCTGGAATGATGTACACATCACAGGCGCGTTCAGTTGCTGAAACTATGATTGGGATGTCGGTCCTTTCCGCAAGTACTGTCGTTTCTGTAGTTTCATTATTCAATGTTTTTGGCCGTCTGTTAGCAGGGTATTTATCAGACAAGATCGGCCGTGTGCAAACATTGGCTTTATCTTGTTCTTTATGTATTTTTGGCTTATTTAATTTATATATTTCAGCAATGGGCGACACGCTGACTTTTTATATAGGTTCCGCTATTCTAGGGTTGTGTTTTGGCGCATTTATGGGCGTGTTTCCAGGTTTTACTGCCGATCAATTTGGCCCAAAAAACAATAGTGTGAATTTTGGGATCATGTTTATTGGTTTTGCTGTTGCCGGTTATTTTGGCCCGACGATCATGGCTAGCACAGCAATGGATGCCTCTCCATATAAAAGTGCATTTCTGATTGCTGCCATTTTAAATTTTGCTGGAATTATCCTTACCTTCGTCTATCGATTCATGAACAAAAAGATAAAATTTGAAGAAAGGAAAGTAAATGTATGAAAAGAAAATATCCAAATTTGACAAAACCTATCCGTATTGCAGGAGTTACATTTCGAAATCGAATGTTTTCAGCACCAATGGGTGGAACGGACATTACCAATGATGGCTGTATCGGTCCAAAATCAACAGCATTTTATGAGCTGCGGGCAAAAGGCGGCGCTGGAGCAGTTACGGTTTCTGAATGTATGGTACATCCTGAAACAGATGGATCACACGCATATCATTTAGATACTAGTATCTTAAATTCACTGGCTTCTGCTACCTATACTGCAGATGCCATTCGACGTCATGGAGCAATCGCTAGTATTGAACTTTCTCATTCTGGAATGTATTCAGGAACATATATGACAGATAAGAATCGCAAAAATGGATTGGCTCAATGGGGACCATCGGCTTGTGTACGTCCAGATGGTGTAGAAGTTGGTGAATTATCCACAGAAATGATCCATGATATTGTTGAGGCATACGGCCGGGTTGCAGGCCTTGCAAAAAGAGCAGGTTTTGAGATGATAATGATCCATGGTGGCCATGGATGGCTGATTAATCAGTTCTTGTCACCTTATTTTAATAAGCGAAACGATCAGTATGGCGGGAATTTAGAAAATCGCTGCCGATTTGCAAAAGAAGTATTAACATCAGTACGCAATGCAGTTGGCGATGCATTTCCAATTGAATTTCGCATGAGCGGTTCTGAATTGTTTGCAGGCGGATATACTTTAGAAGATGGAGTAGAAATTGCAAAACAATTAGAACCTTATATCGATCTGTTGCATGTATCCGCAGGAACTTATCAGCGTGGTTTTGGAGATACGCATCCGTCTATGTTTAAAGAACATGGATGCAATGTATATTTAGCAGCAGAAATCAAGAAACATGTTACTGTGCCAGTTGCCACAATAGGCGGACTAAATGATCCAGATCAGATGGAAGAGATCATTGCCTCAGGTAAAGCGGATGTCGTGTATATGGCAAGAGCTTTATTGGCTGATCACGAGTTGCCACGTAAAGTGACAGAAAATCGTGAAGAAGAAATCGTAAAATGTTTACGCTGTTTTACTTGTATGGCGGAGCGTGCTGCAACTGCTACACGTCGCTGTACAGTCAATCCATTGATTGGTCGTGAATTGGATGGAGTGGAAGTCACACCAGCTCCGATCAAGAAAAAAGTGCTGATTGCTGGAGGAGGCCCAGGAGGATTATATGCAGCTTATACAGCAGCGCGTCGAGGGCATGAAGTAATTTTGTGTGAGAAAGAAAATGAATTAGGCGGTATCTTGAAAAGCGAACAAGCCATCCCGTTTAAAAAAGAGATGTACGAACTAATTGCTAGTTATGAAAGACTGGCTAGAAACGCCGGAGCACAAATACGTACAAATACGGAAGTCACAGAAGAATATGTCGCTAAAGAGAATCCAGATGCGTTGATCATAGCGGTCGGTTCATCTCCAATTATTCCCAATATCAAGGGGATCCATGGTGACAATGTAGTTGTTGTCAATAATTATTATTTAGAGAAAGAAAAAGTCTCTGATGAAGTTGTCGTACTTGGCGGCGGATTAGCAGGTTGTGAATGTGCCATTCATTTAGGAATGGAAGGAAAAAAAGTACATTTAGTGGAAATGCGGGATTCTCTAGCAGTTGATGCTAATGTTCGTCATCGACCTTTGCTGTTAAATGAAGTTGAAAAGTATGCAACGGTTCATACAGGATATAGAGGGATGGAAATTACTGATCAAGGCGTCATTTGCGAAAAATCGGATCATCAGGAAGTTCTTGTTCCAGGTACGAGCATCATATGTGCCTTAGGACAGCGTTCAAATAAGACAACTGTCGAAGCATTATGGAACAGTGCTCCTTTTGTACGTGTGATTGGAGATGCAGAGAAAGTATCTACGATTACAAATGCTGTCTATTGGGGACATTATGCAGCCTTAGATATCTAGATCGATCATATATCTAATGTTTTGCTTTGAATTTTAAGAGAAGGAAGAAAAAATATTCTCCTTCTTTTTTATTGCTATAAGCAGATGATCAAACGATAGATACATGAAAGAAGAATGCATGATAAATCCTAAAATGTAAATATAAATAAAACCGCTGAATGATAGTCAACTGTTCGTTTTGTTGTAAAATGTTAAAAATAATTCAAACATTGAATTTGTGCAGATGTGGTAAAAAAACGCTTGGTCGAAAGCCAAACAACAAATTATTGCTGAAAAGGTATTTGAAAGTGGCCGAAGAGATAAAAGCAGAATAGGAAAGCAATATGACTGATGATTGCAATGAAGACATTAAAAATAGATACATAACATTTCTGTAATGTTTCTGAAGATGAATTGACTTCCGCTCTATAAAAATTTATTGTTAAATAGTAATCATTATCAATAAGAGAGTAGAGGAAGAGGAGAAATGAAAAGGAATACTTTGCAGAGGCAGATCGTATTGCATACTTTAAAGGAAATGTATGATCATCCCAGTGCTTCTCAGGTTTATGAGCGTGTTCATAAAGATTATCCAAGTATTTCAAAAGCCACTGTCTTTCGTATCTTAAGTGCAGCATGTGAAGATCATGAAGTGATGAAAGTGATGACACAAGATCGAGAAGTACATTATGAAATAAAGCATCCAGCACATTATCATATGCGTTGCCGGCGTTGCGGGAAGATTCAAGATGCAGACCTGCTTTATCAAGCACAATTTGATGAGTTACAAAGACAAATGGGTGATTTTCTGGTTGAGGGGCATTCGATCGAATTCTTTGGATTATGTAGTGATTGCATGAAAAAAGAAAGAGAGGAGCTCAATGATGAGTAAGCATTTGCCTTTGGATGTTCGTGTAGCCATTGAAGAAGATAATCCATCAATTGTCAGAGATGAAAGCTTATGTATCAAGTGCGGACAATGCAAGCTGGTCTGCCAGGAAAAGATCCATGTACATGGCTTTTATTCGCTGGAAGATACAAACGACATGGCGATCTGCATTCATTGCGGACAATGTGCAAACGTTTGTCCAACAGACAGTATTCATGAAAGAGATGAATATCAAAAAGTAAAAAAGTGGATCCATGATAAAGATAAAATTGTGGTCGTATCCACATCTCCATCTGTTCGCGTATCTTTGGGAGAGGCCTTTCAGATGGAACCAGGTTCTTTTGTTGAGGGGAAGATGGTAGCGCTGTTGCGCAAACTGGGGTTTGATTATGTCTTGGATACAAATTTTGCGGCTGACTTGACTATTATGGAAGAAGCGAATGAATTGGTGGAAAGAATCCAAAATAACGGGACACTCCCGCAATTTACAAGCTGCTGCCCGGCATGGATCAAATATGTGGAGACATTTAAACCGCAATATATTCCAAATTTATCCACTGCAAAGAGCCCAATCGGCATGCAGGGACCAACAGTAAAAAGCTATTTTGCTAAAAAGATGGGCATTGATCCTGAACGAATCATCAATGTCGCCTTGACGCCGTGTACTGCTAAAAAATTTGAGATACGCCGTGAAGAACTCAATGATGCCAAAACATATCTGGAATTACCTGAGATAAAAGATATGGATCATGTGATCACCGCACGGGAACTAGCAAAATGGGCAAAAGAAGAAAATATCGATTTTTCATCGCTGCCAGACGATACATATGACCCTTTGATGTCGCAGGCTTCCGGGGGCGGAATTTTGTTTGGCAACAGCGGCGGTGTCATGGAAGCTGCTTTGCGCAGCGCTTATCACATAATGACCAACAAAGAACCAAAAGCAGAATTGTTGAATTTACAGCCGGTCCGCGGTTTTGATGATGTCAAAGCCGGTTCATTGGATATCAATGGCATAGAAGTAAAATTTGCAGTTATTTCTACAACAGCTAGTGCAGAAAGATTTCTACACCAGATAGAGCAGACAAAGGAAACTTATCATTTTATAGAAGTGATGACTTGTCCAGGCGGCTGCATCGGCGGTGGAGGACAGCCTAAAGAATGGCTGCAGGCAGATCCGGATACATTGAAAAAAAGGATGCAAGGACTCTATCAGCGTGATCAGCAAGCAGAGATAAGATCCTCCTATGCCAATCCGGAAATCATACAATTATATACGGATTTTTATCAACAACCATTAAGTGCATTTTCTAAACAGATGCTGCACACAAACTACAAGGATCGCAGTGAAGATCTAGTGAAAGGAAAGAACAAAACAATGAAAAAATTTAGATGTAAAATTTGCGGATATATCCATGAAGCAGAGAGCTTGGCACCAGACTTTGTCTGTCCATTATGCAAGATGGGGGCAGAACAGTTTGAAGAAATAATGGAAGAAAGCAAGAAAAACAGCAAATATGCTGGTACAAAGACCGAGAAGAACCTGATGGAGGCATTTGCAGGAGAATCGCAGGCTAGAAATAAATATAAATATTTTGCACAAAAAGCAACACTAGAAGGTTATGAACAGATTGCGTCCATTTTCATGGAAACTTCCGAGCAGGAATCGCAACATGCCAAGATGTGGTACCAGGAATTTCATGGCATCGGCGATACGATGGAAAACTTGGAAACAGCAGCACAAGGTGAAAATGACGAATGGACAGATATGTACCAGCGGATGGCCAAGGAAGCAAGGGAAGAAGGGTTCATGGATCTGGCCGAGAAATTTGAAAGAGTAGCAGCAGTAGAGAAAGCTCATGAAGCCCGCTATCGCAAACTGCTGGAACGTTTGCAAAATGGGGAAGTCTTTAAGGAAGCAGGCGCAGTATTCTGGATGTGCCGGCAATGCGGGCATTTGCATTTTGATATCCATGCACCGGAAGTTTGCCCGACTTGCGGATATCCAAAGGCTTATTTTGAAAGACAAGCAACAAATTATTAATGAAATAAACTCCATATTAAAGTGCCGTATTTCATTTAAATAAAATATTATTTAATTAGAATAGTCAGAAGAAAATGAGCATCTTTATGCATTCTTATACAAATAGATGCTCATTTTTATTTTGTTTTAATTGTGGATATTGAAGCACGTATTTTCTTAAGACGTTGCTGTGCTTGCTTTTTATGCATGAAGCATAAAATGACATATAAAGAGTCTAAAATGGCAAGCTGAGAAATACGAGAAGAAAGAGCCTCAGATCGAAACTCTATTTCTTCAGAAATGGAAATGAGTACTATATCACCTAATTTAGCTAATGGAGAGGTTTTATGACTGGTAATTACAATCACTTTGGCACCATTATTTTTAGATATTTCGGCTAGATGAATCGTTTCTTTTGATTTTCCAGTATGTGAAATACAAATAGCTACATCTTTTGGCGTCAATAAAGAAGATTCCATGACCTGAATATGATAATCCGAATCATGATGAGGACGAGTTGGGGAACGTAGAAACTTGTGATAAGCGTCTTGCGCAATGATTTCGGAACCCCCTACACCAAAAAAGTAAATATTATTTGCATCACTAATATATCGTGCAGCTTTTGCTAGATCATCTCTTTGAAGGACAGATGATGTTTGCTTGAGTGTCTTGATATTTGAATCAAATACTTTTTGAGCCATAGCTAGCTCATCATCACTGTCCATGATATTTTCAGGAACAGATAAATCAATATCATTGCGCTCAATCAATGCTGTCATCTTAAAATCTTTAAAACCTTTAAATCCAAGTTTTTTTGTGAATTGAAAAAAGGTAGAATCGGCAATTCCAAGATCTGACGAAAGGTCGCTAATGGAATAAGTAGCAATCTTTTTTGGATTTTCAAGAATATAGTTGGCAATCCTTTTTTCTGTAGGACTTAACTCAGAATATATGGATTTGATCTGCAAGGGAATAGGAATTTTCATGCTGCATCTCCTTTCTTGTTCTATATATATATTATAACACCACTAATTTAGGGTAGACAAAAACTAGGTGGAAAATAGAAATTTTTTTATTTTATGAAGTTTATGAAAAATATAAAATTTGATTTAAAGATTCATATGATTAACCATATTTTTTCAATACATCAAAATAATTAATCGCTTTCATAATTATATGATATACACTTAATAAAATATTTTTTTCATAAGAAAGCCTTTACAAAAAAATTTTTTTCGATATAATGGAGATAAAGAATGGAGGTGTTCCAATGAATATTGGACTCATTGGCTTGGGCAAGATGGGATCAAATCTTGCATTAAATCTAGTGGATCATGGACATGATGTTATCGGTTTTGATTTGAATGAAATAGCCAGAGAAGAATTATCTAAAAAAGGCATTTCAGTTGTTTCTACAGTCCAGGATTTGGTAAATTCACTCCCAGAAAGAAAGGTCATATGGATGATGGTTCCTTCTGGAAAAGCAACAGATGATTGCATTCAAGAAGTAATGAATCTGTTAGGGTCAAATGATATTGTTATTGATGCAGGTAACTCTAATTATAAAGACTCTATTCGTCATGCGCAAATACTTTCTGAAAAGGGGTTAAAATTTTTAGATGTCGGTACATCTGGTGGTACTTCAGGAGCTAGACATGGAGCTTGTTTGATGATTGGCGGAGATCATGAGGCATATGAATATTTAGAAAATGTGTTTATGGATGTCTCTATTGAGGATGGATGTCTTTATACTGGTAATGCTGGAAGCGGTCATTTTATGAAAATGGTACATAATGGGATCGAATATGGCATGATGCAGGCTATTGGAGAAGGTTTTCAGATTATGCGTCAATGCCAATTTGATTATAACCTGGCAGAGGTGGCAAAAAATTGGAATCATGGATCAGTAATCCGTGGATGGTTGATGGAAATTGCACAAAATCAATTTGAAGCACATCCGGATCTTGCAGATATTAAAGGTGTTGTTGCTGCAAGTGGCGAAGCAAAATGGACAGTGGAAACTGCCTTGGAACTTGAAGTTCCTGTACCAGTTATTGCTTTATCTTTAATGGTCCGTAATCGTTCACAAGAAGAAGATAATTATGCATGTAAAGTGGTTTCCGCATTACGCAATGGCTTTGGTGGACATGCAGTGGTAAAAACAGAGAAGTAAGAGGGTAAATCATGGAATATCGTATAGCAATCATCAATTCAAGCAGTTATGGAAAAATTTTTCCGAATCATATAGAACGATTGAAAAAGATTGGCCTTGTAAAACACTTTACGGTAGATCAACAAATTGATGGGAAAGAGTTGGCTGAATTACTGCATGGATATAATATCATTATTTCTAGTGTGACTCCATTCTTTACAAAAAAATTTTTTGAATATAAAGATGAATTGATTTTAATAGCTCGACATGGAATTGGTTATAACAATATTGATCTAGAAGCTGCAAAAAAGCATGATACAGTAGTAACAATCGTTCCTGCTTTAGTGGAAAGAGATGCAGTTGCAGAAAATAATATAACAAATCTTTTGGCAGTCATGCGAAAGACCAAACAATCAAATGATCGAGTAAAAGCGAACCGTTGGGAAGATCGTGCACAATTTGTAGGACATACATTGTTCAATAAAACAGTAGGGATCATTGGGATTGGAAATACTGGCAGCTGTGTCTGTGAAATCGTACGAAATGGATTCCGCTGCAATGTCTTAGCATATGACCCATATAAATCAAAAATGTATATTGAAAGATATGGTGCTAAGAAGGTTGGATTTGAAGAATTGTTACAAAAAAGTGATGTTATCTGCTTATGTGCAAATTTAACAAAAGAAAATTATCATATGATTTCACATGATGAAGTTATGAAGATGAAAGATAATGTATATATTTCAAATTGTGCTCGTGGTGCATTAGTTGATGAAAAAGCTATTATTTCTGCTCTTCGCTCTGGAAAGATTGCTGGATTTGCCACAGATGTGCTAGAAGAAGAACCTGGGCGATCAGATCATCCATATTTAGAGTTTGATAATGTTATCATGACACCTCACACATCTGCTTATACAATGGAATGTTTAGAAGAGATGGGTGAGAAATGTGTACGGGATGTAGAGATGATTATTGATGGGAAATTGCCTGAACGTGCCGTTCAAGCTATTAGTGTTTATATCAAAGAATAGGGGGGCTAAAAATGTTATTAGATTTACAAGTGAAAGTGGGACCGCAGTATTACCGCTATCATAAGGGTGCAATTGATTTGGTTCCACAACTATTGGACGAGTACAAAGCACAAAATATTTTGATTGTGCATGGGACAATTTCTTGGAAAAAAGCAAAACCGTTTTTAAAATTCTTAGATCTTCCTGATCGTACATTTTACTTCCATGAATATACAGGGGAATGTAGTTATTATGGAATGGAATTGATACAGAAGATTGTAGAAGAAAAAGATATCGATTTTATCATTGGCGTTGGCGGTGGAAAATTATCGGATCTCGTTGGTTTTGCAGGTCATTGTACAAATGTTCCTTTTGGATTGATACCTACCTTAGTATCCAATTGTGCTCCATGGACACCTCTGTCAGTTATGTATGAGGAGAATGGTGCATCAACAGGTGGAACAGAGCATTTTAAACGTCAGGCAGCCTTTTTGATTACTGATCCATATTTGACAATTGATTCGCCTGTTCGCTATTTCGTTGCCGGATTAGCAGACACAATTGCAAAATGGTATGAATCAGAAAGTATTTTGGCACAAGAGAAACTACAAAGCGAAACATTTCCGCAGTTGGCTGGTTATGTTGCAAAAGTATGCAATGATGCAATCGTACGTGATTCGAAAAAAGCGATTGAGGATATGAAACAGGGGAATGTCAGTGATGAATTTGTACGATTATCAGAAATAGTCATTGCTGTTGCTGGTTTATGTGGCGGATTAGGAGACAAATATGCACGTAACGCAGCGGCACATGCTATGCATGATGGAATGGCAAAGTTAATAGAAGATAGTCATCGATTCTTGCATGGAGAAAAAGTTGCATACGGGATCTTATATCAAATGGCTTTAGAAAAACATTGGTCAACGATTGATTCATTGATGCCTTTTTATAAGGATCTAAACTTACCGCTATCTCTGCATCAGATGGGGCTTTATCCAAAAGATGAAAAAGTGATTGACGAGTTAGTTGCATTTATCGATTCCAAACAAAAAGTACATTTGATACCGACTGAGGTGAATGTCACTACACTAAAACAAGCTTTATACGAACTTGAAGAATACATGAAAAAATATGAAGATTAAAAGGAGATGTAGAATAATATGGAAACCTTAAGTGTTATGCAAAGTTTGTTGATTGCCATCTGGGTAGCATGCGTTATGTCACGTTGGCTATTAGGTGGTGCTACATTAACATTGCGTTTTTCACCATTGATGACAGGACTGATCTGTGGTGTTGTAATGGGCGAAGTTGCACAAGCAATGGTTGTTACAGCTGCATTACAGTTGATTTACATGGGTGTCTTTTCACCAGGCGGTTCTATGCCTAGTGAGCCTTCAATTGCTGCAGCAATTGCTGTCCCGGTTGCATTATTAGGACATTTAAGTGCCGAATCTGCTATTGCTGTTGCTGTTCCAGTAGGTCTGTTAGGTAGTTATCTATACCAGTTACGTTTCTTCATCAATACTTTCTTAGGTAAATATACAGATAAAGCTGTTGAATCTTTGAATGATCGTGCGATTGCTCGCTCAGTCATTGCATACCCGACTATAGCTTCATTTATTTTGTTCGTACCTTTGGTATTTATTGCATTGTATTTTGGTGCACCAGTTATCGCAGATGTAATCAATGCATTGGAAGGAACTGTTGTGATTCATATATTAGATGTTGTTGGTGGTGGCTTGGCAGCTATCGGTATTGCAACTACTGTATATGTTATTGGACGTAAAGAATTTTTGCCATTCTTCTTCTTAGCTTATTTCATGAGTGTTAGTTTTGCTAGCTTAGGCATTACAATGGTAACTTATGCAATCTTTGGTGTAATCATTGCCATCATATTTGTACTATCACAAAAGAATACGAAAACGGGACCTTCAACTGAAACAGCTAATAATGTTGTTGAATTGTCAGATGATGATTATGATGATGGATTCTAGGATAAAGGGGGAGAATAGGCATGACAGATAAAATGAAAGAAGTACAAGCTCCTGAAGAGCTGACAAAAAAAGATATTACCAAAGCGTATTTAAGATGGCATTTTGCAAATGAGATTCCACATTCATTTGAACGTTATTTGGCTCCATCTTTGCTTTATGCAATGCAGCCTGTATTAAAAAAATTGTATAAAGATCCAGAAAAGAGACGCGAAGCATATCAACGTCAATTATTATTCTTTAATACGCAGTTGAGCTGGGGAGGTGGTGTTATCACAGGTTTGATGGCATCAATGGAACAACAGCGCGCTAAAGAAGAATATGAAAATGCAGAAATCACAATGAAAGACGACTTGATGTATAATACGAAAGCTGGTTTGATGGGGGCGTTAGCTGGAATTGGTGATGCAATTGATTCCGGTACGATTCAATATATCTTTATTGCTATTGCAGTTCCTTGGGCTGAACAAGGAAGCCCACTGGGTGCATTATTCCCATTTGTATTCTTTGCCTTATATCAGGTAATCCTTGGACTGTTTTTTGCACATAAAGCATTTGATATGGGGCGTAATGCAACAAGCCTCATGGGAAGTACGGGTGTACAAACAGCTATTGATACATTATCTGTATTAGGTCTTTATATGATGGGAATCTTAGCTGGTCAATACGTAAAAGTTTCTTCATCATTGCAATTTACTATTTCAGGGAAAGAGTTTATCGTACAAGATATTTTAGATACCGTGTTGCCAGGTATTTTACCATTAGCAGTCGTAATGGGTGTATTCTTCTATTTTAATAAAAAAGGTCTAAAAGTTACACAAGCGTTACTTTGGTTGACTTTGATCTTAATTGTTTTAGCAGCTATAGGAATTCTATAGAAGGAGGACAATGATGGGAACAATAAATTTAGCACGTGTCGATGAACGTTTGATTCATGGACAGGTTATGATGACGTTATCTCAAAAAGCAGGTGTAAATTCTATCTTTGTTGTCGATGATGTCGTTGCAAAAGATAAATTCATGCGTGAATTATTTAAAAATGCTGGTGCCCGTACAGGAAAGAAGACAATTGTCATTACGCTAGAAAAAGCAAAGATGTATTGGGATGAATATAAATATAAAGATTATAACTGCATTTTAATTGCAAAAACAGTAGATACTATGTATCAATTGGCAAAGCATGGTGTGCCTATGAAAGAATTGAACATAGGCGGAATTGCACAAAAGAATCCAGATACAGACAAATTTGTAACTAAATCTGTATACATTAATAAAACAGATGTTGATAAATTAGTCGAAATGAAAGAACAATATGGCGTAGAGGATATATATTTTCAATCCACACCTGCTGCATCAAAGACTGATTTAAAAGATGTTGTTAGTCAATTTTAGAATTGAATGAATTAATAAGGAAAAGGGGAATTTTACTTCCCTTACCTTCTTATTGGAGACATGAATATGAATGCGAAAGAACAATATAAAGACTGGATCTTACATTATCAATATATATTAAAGAATAGATCAACTCTAAAAAATAAGAAAAAGATGGTACAAGCACTAGTTCATGATATCTTGCAAATTACGAAGAACATTCAGGTCATAGAATTTCAATCTAATGGAAAGGAATCATCACAGAATGTGTATGTTGGAGATCTGAAGCATGCTAATGTAATGATTTGTACCTATTTCGATACACCGCTTTCCTATTGGGGCCCATACTATTTTTTTCAAATAGAGAGTCAAAAAAAACAAACTATGATTAAAAATATTTTTTATGCACTCATTACGTTAGCAATTGGTGTAGGATTAACGCTGTTTTATATGAAGAGTATTTCACAGGGATTTTCTTTCTTTTCTTGGAAGACCCTTGTAGTATCTATGCTTTTTGGTATTTATTTTGTTTTTTTAGCGAAAGTCTCCAAAGGTCAATTAAATAGAAAAAATCTGATACGCAATACATCATCCATTCTTTGCTTGTTACAGATGATACGTGATAATAAACGGAAAGATGTCGTATTTGCGTTTCTAGACAAAGGTTGTCAAGGTGATTTGGGATTGGAAGCAATGAAGGATTCACTTCCAAAGGACTGTAAGATTTATTATCTTGATTCAATTGGCGCACATGCTCCATTACATGTCCTTGGTCGAGATTTTTCACAAGAAATATTAGATAAATATTCAATTGATTGGTATACAAAAGAAAATGATGTAAATGTTTGGATCAGTGCAGATAAAAACTCAAAAGGATTGATGTTAACAAAAAAACAATTGAATCAGAAGGTAATTGAAGAAAAGAATATAGAGACCTTTATGAAGGTAATGAGGGAGATGCTATGTTAGGAATTGTAATTGCAACACATGGAACTTTTAGCAATGGTTTAAAAGATGCAGCAGAAGTAATCATGGGAGAAACAAATAATATTGCGACTGTAAATCTTTTGGCAGGAGAAGATGTTCAGAAATTGTCTGGAAAAATCACAGAAGCTATATCGAAAGTAAACCAAGGAGATGGAGTAATTGTGCTAACAGATTTAATTAGTGCTAGTCCATATAATCAATCATTGATTGCTACTTCATCATTGGAGAATACGTTAAAAAATGATGTATATGTCATCGGTGGTGTTAATTTGCCGGTTTTGTTAGAGGCAATCAATGCACAGATTTTGAATACCCCTATACATGAATTAGCTAGTGCAGCTGTTGAACAAGGTAAACAAAATATCGATTTATGGCATGCAGCTGACGATACAGAAGAGGAAGATGATTTTTAGAATGGAGATGATTGGATGAAGTGGGGATTTCGCTGGTATGGTGAAAAAGATTCGATACCATTACATCATTTTCGTCAAATTCCGGGTACGGATGGTGTTGTAGGAACTTTACTAGGCAAATTACCTGGTGAAGTTTGGGAAAAGGAAGAAATTAAAAAGTTTAAATCTTCTATTGAAAAAGAAGGATTAGAACTTCTTGGAATTGAAAGTGTAGCCGTACATGATGCAATCAAGGCAGGAACAGGTGAAAGAGATAAGTACATTGATAATTATATAGAAACGATAAAAAATTTATCTGCTTGTGGAATTCATCTTGTTTGTTATAGCTTTAAACCAATTTTCGGTTGGGCTAAAACAGATTTAAATTATAAAAATCCAGATGGAAGCTATTCATTGGTTTTTGATCAAAATACATTAAAAGATATGGATGCTTCACAAATGTTTCAATTGGTGAATTCGCAAGCCAATGGTTTTCAATTACCGGGATGGGAAGAAGAGAGATTGAAAAAATTTAATGTATTAGCGGATTTGTATAAAGGTATGACAGAGGAAGATCTGTTTAATAATTTAAAATATTTCTTAGAAAAAGTCATTCCGGTATGCGAACAGGTAGATGTAAAAATGGCAATCCATCCGGATGATCCTCCTTGGGAAATATTTGGTTTACCAAGAATCACAAAGAATTTACGAGATTATAGACGCATTTTAAAAGCTGTCGATTCTCCATACAATGGTGTTACTTTATGTACAGGATCTCTTGGGGCGAATCCAGAAACTAATTTGGTACAAGTAATACATGAATTAGCAGGTAGGATTCATTTTGTCCATTTGCGTAATATTGAGTTTTTAGGAGAACAAAAATTCCGTGAAAGTGCACATTGTTCGGAAGACGGGTCTTTTGATATGTATCAATTGATGAAGGCTTTAATAGAAATCCATTTTGATGGTGTCATTCGTCCTGATCATGGCCGAAAAATATGGGACGAAGTAGCTATGCCAGGGTATGGTTTATACGATAGGGCATTAGGTTTTATGTATCTGAAAGGGCTATATGAAGCTATTTGTAAATCAAGATTGGAAGAAGGGAAAAAATGATCGAGCAATTAGAAAAAGTAAAGTTATTACCTCTTTATACTGTGACAGATCTGCATTGCTTACCACAATTAGAAAGTATTTTAGTAAATGCGGGAGTGCCGTTTATTGAAGTTACTTTTCGAAGTCATCTGGCATTAGAAGCAATCAAGATTTTATCCCGTTCTGGTAAATTGATTGTTGGTGCAGGAACTGTTAGAACAAAGAAAGAAGCGGAGGATGCTATTGCAAATGGAGCACGTTTTATAGTGTCACCTGCTTTGGTTGACGAAGTTGTTCAATACTGTATTGAAAAAGATATTCCTGTAATACCGGGAGTGGCAACACCAAGGGACATACAATCAGCATTGAATTATGGTATCCATACTGTTAAATTTTTTCCAGCTGATATTTACGGTGGTGTGACAGCTATTCGATCATTAAGTGGCCCATTTTATGATGTACGCTTTTTGCCAACCGGCGGTGTAAACAGTGAAAACTGTTTGGACTACTTGGCAAATGATCGTGTAGTAGCAGTAGGGGGCTCTTTCATCATATCTGAAAAAGATGTCCAAAAAGATCCTCAGGAAGCGCAAAGAAAACTGAATGAACTTGTGCAAAAAGTTAATGGATGATATACAATTAGTCATATTTGATATGGATGGTCTAATGATAGAAACAGGACGTTTCTTATATCAAATATATTTGGAATCCGCACAAATATGGAATTTTGAAATGAGTTATGAGGTCTATGAATATCTGACAGGAAGAAATGATGAGGATATAAGGAAAGAGCTAATCACTTTATATGGAGAAGAGGCTCCTACACGGTCGTTTAGGGATACAATCATCGAAATACGTAATCAAAGGTTAAAGAGGCGGGTAAAGGTTGGAAAGAAAAAAGGATTATTAGAATTATTGAACTATTTAAAAGGAATAGGTATGAAAATAGCACTATGCTCAGGTAGCACAATGGATACAATTCTATATTGGTTAGATGTGGAACAGATTCCGATGATTTTTGATATTATCATAGATGGTAGTAGTGTTATTAAAAGCAAACCTGATCCTGAAATTTTTTTAAAGGCATGCACGTTTTTGAATATTTCTCCTTTGCATACAATTGTATTAGAAGATTCAATAGCGGGAGTAAATGCTGCATTAAGGGGTGAAATGCATCCGTTTTGGATCAAAGATGATTTATCTGATATGCCAAACTATGCTGGAAAGTATAAGCTGCTAAAAAAAATAGAAACGACTAAAAATCAAACTATAAAAGGTGCCCTAGAATATGAAAGTTTATTAGAGGTCAAAAAATATATAGAGACAAAATTAAGAGTGTGAATATAGCATCATGCTCTTTTTAATTTAGATGTGATGTACCATCTTTCATTTCAACTATTTATTAGTTATATTACTTTTTGAATGATGGAATTGCAATTTCTGTTAGTCTTTTCATCATGATTATGCTCGACTCTTGTTAATCTTAGGTTTGGAAATTATGTGGCGAGTGCATTGAAACCATCAAATAAAAAATGCAATATCTATGTGAAATTATTCAATAAATGCTAATCATGTAATATAACATGATACTGATAGCCATTTTAAATATATGGCATGTTTTTGTGCAGATGAAGCTCATAATAACAAATATTATTATTCATAAGTTATCATTTTCAAGTATACATTAATAGAAAATATGGATCAAACATGGATGTATATCAGTCAAATGAACATTTTATATGTTATTTTGGCTGTTTTTTATGAAAAATAAGATGACCAAATTAAAGGATTTATTCCTTTTGATTTATAGAATATAAGTTCGTATATAGAAAAGGTGATGATTATATAGAGATGTGATTGGGGAAGCGGATACTGCAAAAACCATGTAATAAGGGAATGAAACAGAAAGAACAAGAATGAAGAAACCCATAACATTTTGTTATAGGGAGGTTTCTTGATAAGAACTTCACAATGTATTGCCAATTCATTAAACTGATAATGTCATAACTTTGTTAATTAATTAACGAGCAAGTAGGGAGGAAGAGAAATGGTTTTTGACATTTCGTACATTTGGGTAGGTTTGATGAATTTCATCAGCTTTTTTATCCAGGGATGTACAGGTTTTGGTAGTACGGTCATTGCGGCAGCCGTAACGAATGGTATCTTAGGAACAGCAGTAGGTGTGCCTTTTGGAACAATGATCACGATTCCGTTATTTATTGTTTTATGTTTAAAAGAAAGAAAAAATGTAGCTTGGAAAGATTTGGGGAAAATCGTCGTTTTCTGTGTGCCTGGTTTATTCATTGGAAATTTCTTGTTCTATATGATGGATCAAGTTACAGCAAGCATCATCATTGGGGGCATCGTTACTTTTATAGCATTGATGAACATTTATAAATCTATTATCGTACCTCTTATTTTGAAAAAAGAAGTAAAAGAAGATGTTGAAGATACGACAGCAAAAAAAGCATTGCGTTATCTGTGCTTAGCTGTTGGCGGAATTGTACATGGTGCATTTAATATTGGAGGTCCTTTGATCACGGTCTATACGATCTATGCGGTAAAAGAAAAAGAACATTTCCGTAATACGATGACTTGGGTATGGCTGGTACTGAATTGTATCAATGCATTTAACCAGGTAAGAAATGGAGCTTGGACACCTGAATTAAGCAGTGCTTTGGTCGTAGGTCTTCCATTTGCTGCCGTAGGATTTATCTTAGGGGCATTGTTCTTGAAAAAGATCAACAAGGAAACATTCTTGCGTATTGTTTACTTAGTACTGTTATTTGTAGGTGGCAATATGTTATTGACAAACTTGATGTCTGTGCTTTAAAGGGGGAGATATATCATGAAAGATTTTAATTTTAAAGTTCCACAGGACATTCATTTTGGAGTAGGCAGTTTAAAAAAATTACCAGAGATCTTGAAAGAGAATCAATCCGATCATGTGCTGTTGATTTCAGACCATGGTCTGGAGAGTTTGGGCGTAGTTGCCAAAGTTGAAAAGATCGTGAAAGATGCAGGTATTGCATGCACAAGTTTCTTGGATGTCGTACCAAATCCAACGATAGAATGTGTTGAAAATGCAGTTAAGACTTATAAAGAATGCGGAGCTACAAGTATTGTCGCACTTGGTGGCGGTTCTCCGATGGATGTGGCAAAATCAACTGGTGTGCTGGTGAAATTTGGCGGTAAAGTAACGGATTATGAAGGTCTTTACAAGGTTCCAGGACCAATCGTACCAATGATCGCTATTCCGACGACAGCAGGAACAGGCAGTGAAGTTACGGCTTCTTCTGTTATTACGGATGAGGCTAGAAATTACAAGTTTTCTATCATCAGTTATGAGATCTTGCCAAAATATGCTATCTTGGATCCGGAATTAATTATGACAGCTCCTGCCAGTGTTGCGGCTTCTTGTGGTGTTGATGCATTCATTCATGCATTAGAAGCATATATTTCAAATTTTGCAACACCATTTACAGATGCAATGGCAGAAAAAGCAATGGAATTGATTGGAAGCAATATCCGTCGTTTTGTTGCAAATCGTAAAGATGAAACTGCTGCATGTGCAATGATGTTAGGTTCCACCTTTGCAGGAATGTCATTCGCTTGGGCCAAGTTAGGAAATGTGCATGCAATGAGTCATCCAGTTTCTGCTTATTTCCATGTTGCACATGGTGTGGCGAATGCAGTGTTATTGCCAACAGTAGTAGAATACAATGCTTTGGCAGACCGTGATGGAAGATATGAAAAAATCTATAACTTTATCCGCAGTGACAAGAAGCCTGCTGAGAATTTTAATACGCAGATGCTGGTAGATGAAATCAGAAAATTAAATAAAGATCTAGGTATCCCTTCTTCATTATCTGAGGTAGGCGTAAAAGAAGATAAGATCGAAGCGATGGCAGAAGATGCAATGAAGAGTGCAAATGTCATGGCAAATCCGCGTGCTACCAGCGTAAAAGATATTATTGCATTGTACCATAAAGCAATGTAACAGGTGTTTGCTATGGTAGAAATGGATTGTATCTATACGGAATCTGATTGGGCCGCATTATTAGAACAACAGGAAAAATTGTTGCAGTATGAGTCTTTTTCTCGAGAAGATGCTTTAGAATTAGGCTTATTGATCGAAAAAATTGCAAGAACAAAATTTCATGGCTCTGTTGCGATCCGCATCATTGAAGAAGATAATGATATTTTTCTATATCGGATGCCTGGATCAGTCAAAGATGCAGATTGGTGGATGCAAAATAAATACATCAATGCCCGTTTTATAAGAATGAGTTCTCTTCGTGCTCTTGTTTTAGCAAAGAATGGAGAATTTGATCCGCAATGGACCCCATGGAATCAATATCTATGTGGTGGTTGTATTCCTATCTTTAATAAAAATGGCGGTCGTCCATTTGGCTATGTGGTCATCTCGGGGATGAAACATTATGAAGATCATGAAATAATTGCAGAAGCAATGGCAGAACAATTACATGTAGATATACCCAAGATCACGAAGACAGAAAGATAAAAGAATTCCAGCTTAACGGCTGGAATTCTATTTGATGTTTTTTCTGGCAGTGTCAATGAAATCTTGCCAGATGCCTGGCAATGTTTTTCGTGGTTGATAACCAAATGACAAGGTTCGATGTGTTCGATACTGACTTTCAATATTCAATTTGATAGTGCCTTCGCTTGGGGTTTTAAAGATATCGGGCATGATGCAATAATATTGATTGCTGGGAATCAGTGAAAGGATCGTTGACCAGCTTTCACTTTTGAAAATCGGATTTGGTTGAAATCCTCCTTCTTTGTAGTATTGTTTGACCAATCGATTGAATCTTTCATGTCCGTTTCCTTCAGCACATGGATAATTTTTTAATGATTTTAAAGGAATTGAGCCTTTTTGGATATAGGAAGACAAATCAGGATGCGCATGATATGTCTCTGGTAAAAAAATGACAATGTCTTCTTTACAGATGGCAGTTGTATCCAGACGCGGATCACAATATTCTTCCTGCGTTAATATGATATCGATATCTCCATTGATACACATGGATTCAAGCACATCCGTTTTGTTAATGATCAAACTTACTTTGACTTCTGGATGCTCTTGAACAAAATATGGCAGGAACTGTGATAACAGTGTCTCTGAATAACAGTTTGCCAGACCAAAACGTAAGATCTTTTCTTTTTGTTTTGGAAGATCGCGGATTTCATTCAAAAGCTTATCTCGCATCTTAATGATCGATAACCCCTTGTTAGCAACAAGTTCTCCAGCTTTGGTCAATGTACATCCAGAAGGATGACGTTCGAGCAGAGGTTGACCTAAGTTTTCCTCCATCCTTTTGATATATTTTGATAAAGCAGGCTCGCTCATATAGAGATGAGAGGCTGCTTGAGAGATGCTTTTATATTTTTGAATTGCAATCATGACATCAATTGTCTGGAAAGAAAATGCCATAAAAAACTCCTTCTCTCGTCAAATATTCACTTTAATTATAATTCAAAATGAAATTGAAAAAAAGGGGGATTTTCTATGCAAAAGCACAATGTTTTTCATATTTGTATGGGCCCTGTTCTCGCTCTGCTTGCTTTCTTGTTCCTCCATCAGCTTTTTGACAGACAAAGTGCAATCGCAATTGCCACGATGTTATGGATGATCGATTGGTGGATCTTTCGACCGGTCAATATGTCGGTAACAGCACTTTTACCGATAGTTATCAATGCCATCTTTCCAATCGTCGATATGAGTGTACTTTTATTATCGTATGTTTCCAGCAGTATCGTATTAATATTTGGGACAGGACTCTTATCGATGAGTTGGGAGAATACAGGTCTAGACAGAAGGATCGCTTTAAAAGTCCTTTCTTGTATCGGACCATCGATTCACTCACAGATATTGGTTTGGTTTTCAGCCAGTGCCATTTTGTCTTCTTTTATGCCGAATGTTGCCGTATGTGCTTTATTATGCCCGATCGCAATTTCGATGTTTAAGAGCATTGGATATGACATGCATATGCGCAATGACAGTATAAATATCGTATTGTTGTGCATTGGATGGGGTGCCGGTATCGGCGGTGTCGGCTCGCCATTGGGAGGTGCGATGAACATCACTGCCATTTCTTATTTGAATGATTTTACACAACAGGAGTTTATGTATATTGATTGGGTGATCCGTATGATTCCCTATCTGGTGATCGTAATGGCTGTGTTGAGCATCGTCATGATACGGATAGGGAAAGACTGCGACCCGATCAAAGGTTCAAAAGCCTATTTCAATGAATTGCTGCAGCATCTGCCACCCATGCATAGAGATGAGAAAATAAGTTTAGTTTTATTTGTTCTCGCTGTTGTTCTTGCATTTGTCAGACCGCTTTATGCAGATTTCTTTATTGGTTTAGAACCAGCTTATGTTTTTTTGATCATCGGAGCATTATTATTCTTTTTGAGACGAGAAAACGGACAGCCTTTTCTTACCATGAAACAAGTAGAGAAAGAAAGCCTGTGGGGCATGATGATGTTGTTTGGAGGGGGCATGGCTTTAGGTACGTTAGTGAATGAATCACAAGCGGCTGGCTTTATCGTTGATCTGTTTTTAAATATACCAATTCATAATATGTTCCTGCTCGTGGTTATTATTTTTGTAATAGCTACATTATTATCCGAAGTGACAAATTCTACCGTATGTGCCGCAATATTGACCAGTATCGTTTTACATACGACAAGCAGCATGGGCTTTTCGCCGATCCCTTTTTGGTTTGGATTATGTATCGCCATGAATGCTGAATTCCTGCTTCCGATCAGTGTGAGAGCAATTCCTGTATCCTATGGTTTAGATCCAGGTTTCATGATGAAAAAGGGAACAAAAATGGTCTTGATTCGTTTGCTTATAGGAATTGGTTACACTTATTTATGCATGTCATTGTTTCCCGGATTTGGAAATTTGACAATATAGAAAGCTTTCATCATGCCTGGCAACAAAATAAGTCCTTTTATGATATCCGTTTGTTAAAGTTTCTCCTTGTATGTTCTGTTGCGAACAATCTTTTCTGGAGGTGAGAGCCAATAGCGATACCTGCCAAATTTCTCCCTTGGTATTACTAAAATGACATTAAAACATGTGTTTCATTTGTTCTGTTCATGCTAGATTCACAATTCACCTTATATTTTATATGTATGATACATGTTTTTTTAAAAAGGAATAGATAGCAGGTATCGATCTTCTCGAACAGTGGGTCCTGTTGACCAATTGATCATATCAATATCTTGCAATAGGCATTGTGATTGATAGAGAGAAGGGAATCGCAGGTTTTGGTAATACCAAGAATTGAATATGATCGGTCGCAAGAGAGAAGTTTGTTTGCGGCCATTTTTATTCGATGCAGAAAAATGTAGGAATATGTGTAAATCTATTTTTATAATTGCAATCGTACAATGCCGTATCTGTTCAGATAAAGCAAAGAAATGATTTGCATATTCATTTATTTACAAAAGTGCTGAAATTTATTATAATAACCCCGCGTTTGTAAGAAAAGAATCATTTGTTTCTTAAAAGAGAAGGGGGAATTTGAATTATGATTCGTTTTTTTCAAAAGAATATTGAACCTAATAAAAAGGTAAGAGTGATCGAACTGGTATTGCTTGCCTTATTGATCATCGGATCCATTGCTTCCTATGCAATTGGTTTCTCTAAGGTCCATTCAAATGTCGGACAGCTGCAATTTGTACAAAGCATCGAAATGCAGCGGGATACGAGCGTAGAAGATTATGATGGTGAAGAAGATACGGTTTGCGATGTGATCTATCGCAGCGGCGATAAGGAATTGATCGTTACATATACGTATGAGGAATATGAGCAATTGGACAGCGACTCGATCACGGCTTATGAATTTGAAGGAGCAAATGGTACTTATCTATATTTTGATCATCAAGATGTCACGCAGGAGCAGGCACAATATGCTTATGCTCAGACCATGGCCAATCAATCAATGCCGATCTTTAACTTTGCGAATGCATCTTTGATCCTGGTATTATCCTTATTGATCATGACATTGTTTGCAAAGCAATTTACGACCTATGAGAAATCCTGGTTCTTATCGATCATGGTATTGGCTACGATCTTCTCTGTGCTATTTCCTGAAGAGAGTGCCAATGGCGTCAATGGAATCATCATCATGTGGCTGTATCTATTGGATACATTCTTGAATATTCTTTGCGAATTGCTCATTTCAAAACAATCCCGATACAATTTCCTGGTATCTGTGTTCGTAGAAATCGTAGAAATCGTAATTTCCATCGTGTTGATGTATCGCTTTGCAACTTTGGCAACTACCTTGTTCTTCTGGCTGCCGATCGATATCATCAGCTACATCAACTGGTCAAGACATAAAGATGATGTCGAAGATGAATTGACGGTCGTACGCCGTTTAAAAGGATGGCAGGAAGTATTAGTGATCGTTGGTATCTTTGTCTGGACGATCGTAATTGGTTATTTGATCAGCGGTTTAGATATCGCTACAGATTTTTATCATAATCAAACGTTAGAAACAGCAGTGATCTATATTGATGCCTGTGCTTCTGCAGTCGGTATCGCAAATGGATTGTTTATTTTCTTCCGGTTTAGAGAACAGTGGATCGCCTGGTATATTTGTGCAGCATTAGAAGCTGCGATCAATATCATTTCTGGACAATATGTATTGTTGATCTTGAAACTTGGTTATTTTACGAATACGACTTATGGATATATCAAGTGGAGCAACTACATCAAGACGCATAAAGAAGAGAAACAATTGTCGATCTTTTAATAACATCTTGAGGATATTGGTAAAAACTGATAAAATAATACAGGATAAATAGTATAAATATAGAAAATAGGAGTGAAAAAGTATGGCAATTTCAGCAGGAGATTTTAGAACAGGATTAACTTTGATCGTTGACGGCGATCCTTGGCAGGTTTTGGATTTCCAACATGTAAAACCTGGAAAAGGTGCAGCCATCCTGAAAACAAAAATGAAGAATTTGAAGACAGGAAATACACAGGAAAGAAACTTCAATGCTTCTACAAAATTTGAACAGGCAAATATTTCCAAGAAGACTGCACAGTATTCATATAAAGCAGATTCTACTTATTATTTTATGGATATGGAAACATATGAAACATATGAGCTGACAGAAGATCAGGTAGGCTTCAATAAATACTTCATCGTAGAAGGTGCAGAAGTATCTTTGATTTTCTTTGAAAGTTTATTGTTATCAGTATCTGTACCGGAAAAAGTAGAATTGACAATTGCAGAAACAGATGCAGCAATCAAAGGAGCTCCATCCAATCAGACAAAAGATGCTGTAACTGAGACAGGTTTATCTTTACGTGTTCCACAATTTATTGAACCTGGAGAAAAGATCGTTGTTTTCTCAACAGATGGTAAATATGCAGGAAGAGCTTAATGAGCTCTTCTTTTCAAATGAACAAGATCGTATTAATTACAGGTGGAGCTTGTGGAATCGGCAAAGCAATTGCGTTGGAGCTGGCAAAAAATAAGTATGATATCGTGATTAATTATCTAACTTCCCAGCAGGCAGCGATTGCTTTGAAAGAACAGATCATACAGTCGTATGGTGTACGTTGTTTAACCATTCAGGCGGATGTATCAGATGAAGATCAAGTCAACTTGATGGTAAATGAAATAGAAGAAAAACTTGGCGGCGTGGATGTTTTGATCAATAATGCAGCCGTTGATCTCTCCAATCTGTTTCACTTAAAAAATGCAGAAGAATTCCGTAAAACGTTGGATGTGAATGTGATTGGTGCATTCAATTGCAGCAAACGAGTGTATCACCATATGTTGGAACAAGAATATGGACGTATCATCAATATTGGATCAACGAACGGCATCAATACCTATTATCCAATGTGTATTGATTATGATGCCTCTAAAGCGGCATTGATCTCTATGACGCATAACTTGGCCTTTGAGTTTGCCCCTTATATTCATGTCAACTGCGTCGCCCCGGGCTTTATTGGAACAGAAAATGAATTAGATGGTTATGATGAAGAATTCCTGAAGGAAGAGGTTGAAAAGATCATGGTCAAACGCTATGGGGATCCCAAGGAAGTGGCATATCTGGTAAAATTTTTGATCAGTGAAGAAGCAAATTACATTAATAATACGGTGATTCGCATTGATGGCGGTCAAATTGGGAGTTGTTAAGAAATATAGATATATAATAAGAATAGTTACAACAGTAGAAAGAATAAATCATGTTTGTTGTAAAAAGAAAGGAACTGGAAGATGGAATTCATTTTAGACTCAGCAGATATAAAGCAAATTAAAGAATTGAATCATATTTTAAGTGTCACTGGTGTAACGACGAACCCAACGATCATTTCAAATTCCGGGAAAGAAGTAAAAGAACTGATTTTGGAATTAGATACAATACTCAGTGAAGAACAGTTGATCTTTGTGCAGGTGGTAAAAACGGATTTTGAAGGAATCATGGAAGAAGCAAAATGGATATCTTCTTTGCGTCCAAAAAATATATTTGTCAAGATTCCAGTGACACATGAAGGATTATGTGCAATTAAAGAATGTAAAAAACTGGGTATTCCTACATTAGCAACTACGATCTATACGGCTGAGCAGGGATTTATGGCCGCAATGAACGGTGCTTCTTATTTGGCTCCATATGTTAATCGGATGGATAGTTACGGTGATGGTGTCGGTCAAGTCAAAGATCTTATCGAAATGTTAAAGATTCATGAAATGGAAGCAAAAGTGGTGGCAGCAAGTTTTAAAAATGTTCGCCAGGTACATGAATTGCTCTGTGCCGGTATACAGGCGGTGACCGTTCCTTGTGACATTGCCTATAAAATGATCGGCCATCCTGCGACAGAGATTGCGGTCAAGGAGTTTAGCGATACCTGGGAAAAGACTTATCATCGACAGGGGCTATTTTAATGTATAGGAAAAAAGAATGCTAGTTGGCAGCATTCTTTTTTTGATAGATCGTCATTAGAAATGATAATTATTTATGAGTTGCATTCGTTTGCTGTTTCATATTGGTGAGTGCCAATAAAATCGAAAGTTTTCCATATTCAAATGTCAGCCCGCCTTGCATATAGAGCGTATAAGGTTCTACGACAGGTGCATCTGCACTTAATTCAATGGTGCTTCCTTGTGTAAAGCTTCCAGCAGCCATGACTTCATCAAATGGATAGCCGGGCATCGGAGCAGGCAAGACGCGTACGAAAGAATCAATAGGACTGGTTGACTGGATTCCCTGCGTGAAGTTTACTAAATTTTCTTTCGTTCCCAGTTCTAATGTCTGGATGATATCTGTTCTTTCTTCATCATAAGCAGGAGAAACATTTTTATATCCTAGTTTTTCTAACATATAAGCTGTGAATACAGCAGTTTTCAATGCACTTTTGACTGCATTCGGAGCCATGAAGATCCCTTTGAAAAACGAAATATTTAAATTAAAGTTGGCGCCTAATGATTTGCCGATTCCAGGAGCTGTCAATCGCTCTGCGACCATTTTGATCAAATCTGTCTTACCAGCGACATAACCGCCGGTGCTGGCGATACCGCCTCCTAAATTTTTCATCAATGAACCGACAACGATATCTGCTCCGACATGACCGGGTTCTAATTTTTCAACTAATTCACCATAGCAATTGTCCACCATGATGATCACATCCTGATTGGCTTCCCGTATCTTTTGGATGATTCTCTTTATTTTTGCTATCGTAAGCGATAAACGATGGGAATATCCCCGTGATCGCTGTATTTCCACTAGTCGCACATTTTGTTGTCGCAAACGCGTAACGATCTTTTCATCATCAAAATCATCATTGAGCAGATCGATTTGTTCATAAGCGACCCCGTTTGCCTTTAAAGATTGGGTGGAATTGCCATATAGTCCAATCATCTCCTGCAAAGAATCATAAGGATTACCAGATAAAGAAATCATCGTATCCCCATGTTTTAACAATGCAGAAAGGGTAAGATACAAAGCATTGGTCCCGCTCATGATCTGTGGGCGTACCAAAGCATCTTCACATCCCAATACGGCAGCAAAGATCTTTTCCAACTTGTCTCGTCCTTCATCATAATTTCCATATCCGTTCATATCTGCAAAATCGGAATAAGAAACCTGATTGTCAATGAAAGCAGATAAGATTCGATTTGAATTATATAAACAGATATCATCGATATTTTGATAAATATCTTTCAATAACGTATCGGATTCTTTTGCCATAGCAAGCAGATCTTTATCAATTTGTTCATATATCATACAAATACCTCCTAAATCCCGTATTATTATACATGAATCTAAATAATTGCGAAATGGGTTTATTTCATTCCTAGAAAAAAAGAGAGCTTGAAGAAGAGAGCTTGAAGCTCTCTTTTTGAAGCTCTCTTTTTCTTTAAAGACTGGATTGCATGCTCTCTTTTAAGATCGTTATGATATCCTCCCTTGATAAGTCCTTATAACCGCCATTTAAATGAATCGTTGCATCAGCAATGCCTTCGATCATTTCATCTGTTACGCCTAATTCAGTGATGTTCATTGCAAGGCCTAATTCTTTCATCCATGTCTCCATGGCAGCAAGTCCTTTCTCTGCAATTTCTTCATCATTGAGACCAGACGGATCGATGTCCCATACATGGATCGCAAAACGTTTCATCTTCTCTAATCCATCTTTCATGATGAATCGATAATAAGGTAAGGAAACAGCAGATAATGTCATGCCGTGTGTCGCATTTGTGTAGGCACCAACTGCTTGTCCTAACATATGGACCATCCAGTCAGTGGTCTTTCCTTTTGCAATCAATGTATTCAGGGCCCAGGTCGCTGTCCACATGATATTGCTTCGAGCTTCATAGTTCTGTGGATCTTTGTTGGCGATACGGCTTGCATGCAGCAAGGAACGCATTAACCCTTCACTGATATAATCACTCGTATTATCGTCATTGCCGGAGAAATACTGTTCACAGATATGGTTAAAAATGTCATAAATTCCAGCTGTCATTTGATAATGCGGCAATGTGAGAGTATACTTTGGATTCAAAATAGAAAATCTTGGCATGATTTTTTCGTCTGCAAATACATGTCCGATTTTTTGTTTTGTGCTTGGATTGGTGATAACAGCACCAGCATTCATCTCTGATCCTGTACCGACCATGGTCAATACACAAGCAATAGGAACGATCTCACAATCAGGTTCTTCGAAACGAACATAATATTTTTCCCATGGATCTTGTGTGCAATGTACAGAAACTGAAACAGCTTTTGCATAATCACAAACGGATCCACCGCCGACAGCTAACAAAAGATCAGCTTGATGCTGGCGTGCAATTTCAATTCCTTCGTACAGTTTTGGTAAGGTCGGATTGGGCATGACGCCTGCAATCTCTACCACATTTTTTCCATTTTCGTTTAAAATACGGATGACATCATCATAGATGCCATTCTTTTTGATGGAACCTCCACCATAGATAAGAACAACATTTTTGCCGTATTTTGGAAGTTCTGTATGTAATGCATTTAAAGAAGTATCTCCAAAATATAATTTTGTTGGATTACAGTATGAAAAATTTCCTAACATAATTGATCTCCTCTTAATTTAAATTTTTGCCAAATAAATAGAATTCATCTAGTTTTTCTGATGTTTGATTGTGTTTTCCAAAGGCTGAGTAAATGCCCATGTCTTTTAATTTCAAATATTGAAGAAATGAATTTTGATACTCGTAGATTGCTCCACTATATACGTGATCACTTCCGGAACTCAATAACAATGCGGCTTTTTTTAGATGCTTTGGTTTATCTAAAGCATAAATGCGATTGACGGCACATTGCAATTGACCGCTGAAATGATGGTGATAGATCGGGGATGCTAGTATGATCATATCCGCATTGTCCAATAAAGGATATACTTGTTGCATGTCATCCTACTGCATACATTTTCTTTCATGATCGGTTGCTTCTTGATGACAGCATTCATATGCTAAGCAGTCATGGATTTGCATTTGACAAACTGAAATGACATCGATCTGATATCCATTTTTTGTGCCTCTTGGACAAATGCATCTATCATTAATGAAGCATTGCCATTCATATGAGGACTTTCGTTAAAGATGATGATTCGCATAAGTTCACTTTTCTAGTGAAAATGTCACATCTACATTTCCATTGCCGAGTGCTTCGCTCCAGCCATTTAAATCATCGATCCTTCCAATACGAGTATAGCTCCATGTATTGGAACCATAGAAGATGACGATCTGATTGCCTTGATACAATACGATATCACCTGCTTGTGTAGTCGTTTGTGTATCATCAGCAGGTAATTCCATTCCAAGTGGTCCCACTTTTTCAAATCCTGCATAATCACTCATAGAAAGAGTGATCGGTCCTTCTTGCAGTTGATCGATCAATGCCGAAACTGCCGAATTGTTTTCTAATGTTGCAGAAAATGTGTGTCCATTCACCTGTACATATAAGCGCATGACATCTACCTCCTTATCGCTTTCTTCTCGAGCGTTGTCAGGTTCTGCTGTTTCTATTTGTTGACTTTGTTCCTTCTCGCTCTGGTGGCTGCATCCGCCGACCAGCAATAAACCAATAGCCAGAATAGCTATGATTTGTTTATGAAATAGATGCATTCGGCCTACCTCCTTGGTATCCTATAGGAAAGCGCCGTTACATACTTGTAAAACTTGCCCTTTGACATGTCTTCCCATCTTGCTTGCCAGATACAAACAAGCATAGGCCTGGTCGATCGGATCACATTCAGGTCCTGGAAAGTATACATAATGTCCGCTGTATTTCAACATCTCAGCTCCGCCAGGCTGTTCACCAGCTTTGTTTGCCAAATGTGCCGGTGTCACTGTTGCGCCAGGGGCCACCGCATTACAACGAATGTTTGTATTGATCAAGCGCATGGCAACATTTTTCGTTAAGGTATTTAATGCACCCTTTGTAGATGTATATGTTGCTCCACAAAATGGACGAGTTCCGTTCACAGAAGAGACATTGATGATGACCCCCTCATTCTTCGGTAGAAATATTTTTAAGGCTTCACGAATGTAACGCATAGGTCCGCCTAAATTTGTGTTCATGACATACTGCATCCATTCATCATCTGTCTCATCGATCATTTTTTGTTCTCCAATGCCTGCATTATTGATCAGGATATCCACGTCACCAAATTCTTTTAATGCGGTTTCAAATACACGTTTTGTATCTTCGCTTGAACAGACATCTGCAACGACACCGACTGCTTTTCCCCCTTTTTGACGAATCTTCTCTACGACCTGATTTAATTTTTCTTTTCCGCGTGCAGTAATGACTACTGAAGCTCCTTCTTCAGCAAAAAGTTCAGCCATCGTTTGTCCCATACCATAACTGGCACCAGTAATAATGGCAACTTTATCTTTTAACATTTGTTTTTCCATCGTAATTACCTCTCTTTACGATCTTACTGTAACATCGTATTAAATAAATAGCTAATACTTATTGATTATCATATAATATAATTAAAAATTATAGAAATGAAGGATTGCTTTTTTTATCCTGCTTTTTTATGATAAAGAAAAGAAGGGTATGAATAGTATTGTCCCATTGGATGATCTAAAAGGAGAACAATAATGGAAAAAGAGATTCTGCTTGTTACAACGAATTGTTTGCAAGGTTATGAGATTCGCAAGTATTACGGTTATATCAGTGAATCGGTCGTAATTGGTACCGGGTTTGTCACTGAATTTTTTTCATCTGTTTCGGACACATTTGGAACAAATTCAGAAAAATTAGAACGAAAAATTGCTACGGTCAGAAAGCAGGCAGTAGATAAATTAAAAGAGAAAGCAAGATCTGTTGGCAGCAATATCATATTAGGTGTCCATATGGAGGTGAATGAGATCTCATCGAATCAGCGGATGATGTTCATGGTTACCTGTGCAGGGACTGCTGTCTATGGAATCAAACAAAAAGAGAATATAGAACAAAGAGCCGGTCAACAAGTAGATGGAAGCGATGTCTATCGACTGATCGAAACAAAGAAGAAAGCAGTACAGTTGGAACGAATACTGAAAAATACAGATACACATACGGATACTTTGTTAAAATCCGATATATTTGTAGAAGATATGCTGGAACAATTATCGACAGGCGATATCAGCGATGAATTACGCCAATATAGCAATGATGTAGATATGTTGATCCTGCGGTATGCTCTTACGAATGATTTTCGTTTAAGCGAAAAATTGCATCATTATCTTTTTCATCTTCCGATCGATGATTCTTTTTCCAGCGTATTGGAGGAACTGTACGCTTTTTATGTCAATCAGCCAAAAAGATTGCTGCGAATGAAAGAGAATAAGCTTTTTATTGATTTTCTGCATCTGTTAGGAGAATATGCAAAATATCCGGTGATTTTAGAATATATCAAGAAAGACAATATTTATTTTGAAATTTTAGTATTGTACCCTATATTGGAAGGAAAAAAAGCATCTTTTGATAAAGAGGATATTGCAAATATCAAACAAGTGATCGATTTGCTTAAAAAAGCATACTGGTGCGAAGATACAGATGGCTGTTCGGATTATGCTTATATTTGTAAATGCGGAAAAAAGCTGCAGAAAGATGAAATTTGCGGTTGCATGGAAAAAGAACAGAAAATAAATAAAAATAGTTTGCATCTAAAACGCCAGATGATCAGCCAGTTAGAATGGATCTGCAGGGAACTGCAATCGATCTTTCATTATGCGTGAGCAGGTGATCGCTGCATTATAAGAGAGGAAAATAGATGTTGGATCAATGGATCATTTACTTACTGCTCATAAACAGTATCGGCTTTTTGATGGTTGGTTTGCAGAAATGGTTGAAAAAAGAATCCATTTCATATTTGCAGCCGATATTGGCATTGCTGGGAGGAACTTTTGGTGTTGTATTGGGCATCGCATGTTTGGAGCGAAAATTAAAAAAATACAATTTGATGGCATATGTATGGGTTGCATGCATAGGACTTCTACAACTGGTTGTATTGTTTCGATCGTTTTTTGTGCAGAAAAGCGTGCATCTTTCATCGATCATTGAATTATTGTGGGGAAAGGATCGTTTGCTCATTTATCTATTGTTTATCAATGTATTTACTTTTCTGCTTTATGGTGTTGATAAATGGAAGGCAAGAAAACAGCGAATGCGAATTCCTAATGCCGTACTGCTCCTTTTTGCATTTCTTGGCGGATCTCTCGGCGGCTTGTCGGCTATGTATGTATTCAGACATAAAACGCAAAAAAGCTATTTTGTAATTGGCTTGCCGGTCATCTTGTGCACACAAATAATGATATTTGTCCTTTTTGCAATGGGATGATCTTCACAAATTATCCCATTGTTTATTGTTTTTTATCATACATGATTCATGTATGATTTTTTTGTGTGCAATTCTGTGCAAAAATTGCACTGAAATGTGAAAACATTTGGCTTTGCTATTTAGAAAGAAACCATATATTTTAGATTTAGGTGATACAGATGAGCGTGGAATTTATAGTCGTAGTCATTTTATTGATCAGTTTTGCTATTGCGCTGCCTTGGATCTTGCGCAGTGTTTTATGGAATCGTGCAATGCGTGCAATGCAAAAAGGAAATGTAAAAAAAGCAAAGAGTATTTTTGAAAGCAGAGCTTTTCTGCTTTTATTTGGAAAGTTTTCCAGTGAATGGAACTTGTTTCGTATCGCAATCGGAGAAGGAAACAAGAAAGAAATCGGAAAACGTACTCGCCGCATCGTAGATGGTGATTTTTCAAAAAAACAAAAGATCATCATTGCGAAAGCTGCTTATTTTTACTATTTGGACCAGTCGAATGAAGAAATGTGCAAAGAGCTGCTGTCAGTCATCCAAGAAAGCAATGATCAAAAAGAAGTAAGACAAAATGAAATGTTATATCGTGTGCTGATTGAAAAAAAGCATGAGGATATCGAATATGTATTGCAGCTGATTGAAGAAGAAAAAGCCAAAAAAGTGAAAGATCCGATCCAATATGGAATCTTGCAGTATATCTTGGGCATCCAGTATTTGTCCATCGGCCAAAAAGAAATGGCAAAAGATGTCTTAAAGAAGGCAAAACAGAATTTGCGTAACACTCCCTATAGTAAAAGAGTAAAAGCATTGTTAATGAACTAAGGAGGATCCCTATGTATTTGAGTTTAGAAAAACGATGTCAAGATATACTGCAGCGTATCATTTTTGCAGGGGGTTATTTAAAAATTCAAGATCTGGCTGATGAAATGGAAGTTTCCAGACGCAGTGTATATTATGATTTGAACAAGATCAATGAATGGTTATTACAACAGGGAATAGAACCTTTTATTGCAGAAAGAAGCAAGGGAATCTTTGCAAATCCGGAACAAGTGCGTTTGATACAAGAAGTATTTAGTGAACTGAAAAATACCAGTTCCTATGTTTTTACGCCAAAAGAACGCTGTCATTGGATCATTTGTTCGATCATCATACGTGATTGTCCGATGTATATTGAACAATTTATGGAATTGTGCCAAGTTTCACGCAATACGATCATCAATGATCTAAAGAATGTGGTGAGCTTTTTAGAACCATATGCATTGACGCTGTCTTATGACATAAAAGAAGGTTATTGGATTGCTGGTGATTCCATCAAGAAGCGTGCCGTTTTTTTTATGCTGTTTTCTTCCCTTTGGGAGTATGAAAAACAAAATAAAAATCATCTCGGCAACAGTGAAAAATTTTCTAGTATCATGGAGAAGCTGCGCTGTATTGAAAAAGAACTGAATGTGGAGTATGCAGAAGGAACATTGCCGGCTTTAGCTATGTTTTTGACAACGGTAGACAAACATCATGAATATTTAGATTTTCAAGATATGGATCAAGAAGAGATCCAGTCTACAAAAGAATACATACTTGCAGACACGTATTTTTCCCATTTAGGGATGGATGAAAAAATATATGTGACTTTGCACCTGTTAGGATCCAGATTGCAAACGATTCCGATCAATGTCATGAATGAGCAAGGAAAGACATATACCTATGCTTCAGATCTGGTAAAAGAGTTTGAAAAAGTGTCCTGTATATATTTTGCACGGCGTGACGAATTGATCCAGGCAATTAATGCGCATTTAAAGACTTCATTGTATCGTTACCGTTACGGTATTCAGTTAGGGAATCCTTTGTTGAAAAGCATTCAGAATGAATATGCAGAATTATTTGAATTGACTAAAAAATCATGCGAAATATTAGGAGAAGGTTTAGGCTGTTTGATATCGGATGCAGAAGTGGCTTATCTGACATTGCATTTTGGAGCGTTTTTAAACGTAGGACAGACGCATGGGAAACAGAAGGCTTTGCGGATTGCCATCATATGTCCAAATGGAATAGGAACCGGAAATATGCTGCGTTCGGAAGTCGCTGCTTTAGTGCCGCAAGCCACAGAGATTCGCAATATACCATTAAGCCAGTATCATGCAGAACATTGTTACGATGTGGTGATTTCTACAGTCGTTTTGGCCAAAGAAAAACGGCTGATCGTTGTGCATCCGATCTTAACGGATCAAGACCGTGTAACTATTTTACGGCATTGCATGTATTCAGAAACCGTACAGCATGTAGATGTGCAAGAAATCGTGCGTTTAGCTGCACAGTATATGCCGATGGAGTATTTAGAAGAATTTCAAAAAGATTTAAATGAGTATTATACAGGCATGCAGATCCATAAAGTGCCACATCGTAATTTTGGAAGGGAATTTACACATTATTTAAAAAACGGACATATCGTCATCTGCGAACAAGAATGTGATTGGAAAACAGCCATTTCTTTGTCTTGTCAGCCTCTTTTAGCAGACGGTTCTATTGATCAGACATATATAGATTCGATCATTCATGATCAGGCACATAGAGGGCTGTCGATGTTTTTAGCAGACGATATTGTTTTAGCACATTCTGCTATTGAAAATGGAGTCCATCATTTGGATGTCGCTTTGACTTTGTTTCAACATCCGGTGACGTTTGTCAATGGGCAGCAGGCAAGAATTATTTTATCGCTGTGCGCGGAGGATCAGACGAAACATATTCGTCTTTTAAAAGATGTTTTAAATATATTTTCAAAGAAGAAAACAAAAGAACATCTGCTTTCTTTGAAGGATCCGAAGGAAGTGTATGCATATCTGAAATCGTATACATTTTCGCAGGAAAACTAAGAATTGCACAAAAAATGGAAAAAGATTGGTCTCGTTTTTACCAATTAGATAGGGTATCGTAAAGATAGAGGAGGAGATAGTACATGTCAAAATTAAAAGAAATATTACAAGAGAAAAATTGTTCCATTCGCCAAAGGGTGAGTGACTGGCAGGAAGCAATCCACGTGGCTTGTCAGCCGTTGATCGAACAAGGATTTTGTAACGAGGAATATATTGATGCAGTTTTTGAGAACACGCAGCAATATGGTCCGTATTATGTCCTCTGTGAAAATCTGGCATTGATTCATGCCAGTAATAAAAAAGGTGTCTTTGGTACACAGATGGCAGTAACCGTATTAAAAGATCCGATCAAGTTTCAATCAGATGGATATGATGTACGGGTCTTGGTTACTTTGGTTGCCAAAGACAGTAATTCCCACATGGAGGGAATCCAGGCTGTATCCGCTATTTTTTCGGATCCAAAGCAGGTACAGTCAATCTTGGATGCAACCAGTGGAAAAGAAATATACAGTTTATTTCTTTCTGCTGCGAGCAACTGCATGCATGAGACTTTATAAGAAAGAGAGGGAAAGGATATCATGCTAGATTTTATTATCAACATATTATCAACACCGGCTATCTTGGTCGGAATAATGTCCCTTCTTGGATTGGTTCTGCAAGGTAAACCGATTGAAGAAGTAGTAAAAGGAACAGTAAAAACGATTGTAGGATTCTTGGTGCTGTCAGCTGGTGCAGGATTTTTACAAACAGGATCATTAAATGCCTTTGGCGAGATCTTCAATTATGCATTTAACATGCAAGGTGTGGTACCGAATAATGAAGCAATCGTATCTTTAGCATTAAATGACTTTGCGACAGATACAGCGTACATCATGTGTTTGGGAATGATCGCTAATATCGTTTTAGCTCGTTTCTCCCGCTGGCATTATATTTTCTTAACAGGTCATCATACATTGTATATGGCATGTATGTTGGCCGTTATCCTGAATGTAGGCGGTCTGGAAGGTGTCTCTTTATGGATCGCAGGCGGATTATTGTTAGGATTCATCATGGTGCTCTCTCCTGCTTATTGTCAGCCGACGATGCGCAAGATCGTGCATACGGATGAATTGGCGTTTGGACATTTTGGCGGAGCTGGATACTGGTTTGCGGCACAATGTGCAAAATTATTCAAAGGCAGCAAATCCACAGAGGAAGTCAATTTCCCGCAAAGACTGACTTTCTTGCGTGATACAACTGTTGCGATCGGTCTGACGATGGTCATCTTTTTCCTGATCGTGACTGGTGTTGCAGTAGCTAGAGGATTCATGAGCGTGGATCCGACATTATATCCAAACTGTGCTAGTTTATTGGTTCCTGGCGAAACAACCGTGCATTGGGCAGTATGGGCAATCACAAGAGGTCTGAGTTTCTCCGGCGGTGTCTATATCATCTTGAGCGGTGTACGTTTGATCGTTGGCGAGATCGTTCCTGCTTTCCGTGGTATCGCAGAAAAATTAGTGCCTGGTGCTGTTCCGGCGATTGACTGTCCGGTTGTCTTCCCTTATGCGCCAAATGCCGTATTGATCGGTTTCTTAGTATCTTTCGTCGGCGGTATCGTTGGTTTGTTTGTATTAGGAATGATCAACTCCAATCTCATGCCGGTTGCACTGATCCTGCCGGGCGTCATTCCGCATTTCTTCTGCGGAGCATCTGCCGGGGTATTCGCTAATGCAGAAGGCGGTTTAAAAGGATGTGTCTTTGGAAGCTTCATGCATGGTCTATTGATCACGTTCTTGCCTGCGATTTGTATGCCGGTCATGGGTTCATTGAACTTCGCCAACTGTACATTCTCTGATGCCGACTTCTCATGGCTGGGTATCTTAACAGGAAATATTGCGCAATTTGTACAAGGATCGGTTCTATTGATCATTTGTGTCATCGTATTCTTGTTGCCGATCATTTATAATTATGTAGCACCAAAGAAAGCAAAAGCAGAAAATAAATAAGAAAAGGGGTTTTAATAAATGGAAATTCGTAATATCTTGTGCTGCTGTGGACAAGGTCTGGGAAGCAGCATGATCGTCAGCATGAACGTAGAACGTGCATTGAAAAAATTAGGTGTCAGCGGTGTTTCGGTTTCACATACTTCATTATCTGAAGCAAGCGAGAATAGTGCGGATTTATTTGTAGTCGGAAAAGATCTGGCACCGCAAATCGCTGGCTGGAACTGCAAAAAGATCTTTTTGGATCAATTATTGGATATGAATGAATTGGAGACAAAATTAAAAGAAGTATTTGGTCTTTAGCATTTAAGAAAAAGTAGGTTTTTGAATGCCTGCTTTTTCTTTGACCTTTTTTACAATCAGGAGGCATGTAAAATGGAACAACAATATGAAAATCTCAAATTATTAGCAAAAAAAATTCGCCTCGATATCTTGGAAATGCTTTATCACAGAGGCTATGGACACTTAGGCGGATCGATGTCGATCGTAGAACTGATGAGTGTCCTGTATGGGAAACAGTTGCATATTGATCCCGCAAACCCGGCAATGGAAGATCGGGACTATGTAGTGCTGTCAAAAGGACATGCAGGACCCGGCTGGTATGCAGCATTAGCGGAGAGCGGATATTTTGACAAGCAGTTGTTATTTACCTTGAATGAGGGACATACGCAATTGCCAAGCCATCCAGACCGTACAAAGACACCGGGAGTAGACATGACCACTGGTTCTTTAGGGCAGGGTTGCAGCAGTGCTGCAGGAATAGCGACAGGTTTAAAACTGAAAAAATCAGATCGCTATGTGTACTTGATCGTCGGTGACGGCGAGTTAGACGAGGGACAATGCTGGGAAGCGTTTCAGTATATAGCAAATTATCGGTTGAATCATTGCATCGTCATCATTGATGAAAACAAGCGGCAGTTAGACGGGTATACGGATCAGATCATGAAACTTTACAACGTGGAAGAAAAGATGAAAGCCTTCGGCTTTTATACACAAAGGGTAAAAGGAAACGATGTTGCCGCCATCGATCAGGCGATAGAAAATGCCAAACAGTGCCATGATCAGGCAGTATGCATCGTGTTGGATACGATCAAAGGACAAGGAATCCCGTTTTTTGAAGAAATGGAATCAAATCATTCCGTGAAATTTTCTGGAGAGAAAATCATAGAAGAGAGCGAGAAAGCAATTGCAGAATTGAAAGAGCAAATTAGAAAGGAGGAATTGCAAGATGCTATCGTTATGTGAAAACCGGTCTGAAAAAGGAAAAGAACTGCGCAGCGTCGTTGTGGATACGTTGCAAGAACTGATGAAAGAGGATGTACAGATCGTCGCTTTGGAAGCGGACTTAGGCGGTGCAAGCAAATTTACAGATATTCAAAAAAGCCACCCAGATCGATTTATCCAATGCGGGATTGCTGAAGCGAATATGGTAGGTGTAGCAGCCGGTTTATCTGTGACGGGCTTTAAACCATTCTTGCATTCATTTGGCCCCTTTGCTACACGCAGGGTTTTTGATCAGATCTTTTTATCGGGTGCCTATGCAAAAAACACATTGAATATCTATGGTTCGGATCCCGGGTTTACAGTAGGACCTAACGGCGGCACACATACGACATGGGAGGATATTGCTTTGATGAGCAGCATTCCAGGTGCCATCATCTGTGATCCAGCAGATGCCGTCCAGTGTGAATGGATCGTCCGCTCGTTTAGCAAAATGGAAGGTATTCATTACTTGCGCGCAAATCGGAAAAATGTTCGAAACGTGTATGCTCCTGGTTCGACTTTTACGATGGGCAAAGGAAATGTGGTCAAAGAAGGAAAAGACGTATTGATCATTACCAGCGGACAGTTATTGTCGGATGCATTGGATTGTGCAGAGAACTTGCAAAAAGAAGGGATCGAATGTGAAGTGATCGATATGTTTTGTGTCAAACCATTAGACAAAGAATTGATCTTGGCACGGGCAAAAGGAAAAAAGGCAATCATCACTTTTGAGAATCACAACATCCATGGCGGGCTTGGCAGCATGGTTGCTGCATTGTTGGCTGAGAAACAAGTAGGAATCCCATTTTTACGACATGGAGTAGAAGAACGTTTTGGTCAGGTGGGAACACCAGAATTTTTACAGGAAGAATTCCGTTTGACCGCAAAAGATCTGGAAAAAACGATTCATATATTGTTAGGAGAAAAGCAAGATGGAAGATAAGAGAAGAGTAATTGCCGGTTATTTTGATCACACGTTGTTAAAGGCATTTGCGACAGAAGAAGATATTGAAAACTTATGCAGAGAAGCAAAAGAAGTGCATACGTATTCTGTATGCGTAAATCCATCTTATGTGGCATTGTGTCATCGTTTGCTTGCAGACAGCGATGTAAAAGTATGCAGCGTGATCGACTTTCCCTTAGGATGCAGTGATCTGGATTCAAAACAATATGAATGTGAACAAGCAATCGCACATGGTGCTGATGAAATTGATTATGTATTGCATATCGGTCGTGTAAAAATGCATGATTGGGACTACATACGATTGGAAATGGAACGCTTGACCGATCTTTGCCATTCAAAAGGAGCCGGCATCAAGGTCATCTTTGAAACTTGTTATTTAAACACTGATGAGATAACACAGCTGACAAAGATTGCAAAAGAAGTAAAACCGGATTTTATCAAAACGAGTACTGGATTTGGTACAGAAGGAGCCACAGTAGAAAATGTAAAACGCATGGTAGAAGAAGCGGATGGCCAGGTCAAGGTTAAGGCATCTGGAGGTATCCGTGATTGGGCTACTTGCAAGGCAATGCTTGATGCAGGTGCCAGCAGGATCGGAGTAAGCGCATCATTAGCTATTTTAGATGAAATAAATACTGAATTAGTTTAAAAGTTACAATAATGTTAGTTGTATAATTTGTAGTAATTCCATATAATGGAAAAGAAGATATAATTCTATAATTGAGAACAAGTATTGAACTATTGTTGTATCTTAGAGAGGTTACGGCTGGTGGAAGTGATCATACAGGTAGTTAAAGAAATCATCTCATAGAAGCGACCTGAATACATAGTAGGGAAGACGGAGTGAAGCCACGTTATCGGTGAGACGTATTGTTAGATACGAAAAGCGCCAATGAGAATTGGAAAAAAGGTGGTACCGCGGTTTATGATCGTCCTTGCAGGGACGATCTTTTTTTTTGTGAGGAGAAATGTATGCAATTATCAAAAAAACAGCTGATCATGGTCAGTTTCATGTTGTTTTCTATGTTTTTTGGAGCGGGTAATTTGATCTTTCCGCCATTTTTAGGACAGAATGCTGGTTCGAATGCAATTTATGCCATCATTGCATTTTTGATCACAGCAGTCTTGTTGCCGGTATTAGGCATTATTGTGGTCGCAAAGTTTAAAGGATTGGATAACCTTTCATCAAAGGTGGGATTTGGATTTGCTTCTATTTATACTGTTTTGATTTACTTGTCGATTGGTCCGGGATTAGGAATTCCGCGTGCTGCGTCGGTTCCATTTGAAATGGCAATTGCCCCCTATCTGCCGAAAGACGCGTCCTTTACCCTTTGGATGTTGGTGTATTCTTTTGTGTTCTTTTTGATTGCTATGTGGTTGGCTTTGACCCCAAATAAATTAGTGAATCGAATGGGAAAATTTTTAACACCGACATTGTTGTTTTTGATCTGCTTATTGTTTATCTCTTTCCTATTGAATGGCCGTATTGATATAGGCGAACCAGTTGGGAAATATGTAGATAATCCAATGGTTGTTGGTTTCTTGGAAGGGTATAATACAATGGATGCGATCGCTGCATTAAACTTTGGCTTGGTTATTTCGTTAACGATTCAAAGTTTTGGTATGAAAGAAAAGAAAGCAGTATTAAGGACAACGACGCGAGCTGCATTGGTGGCCGGTATCATCTTATCTTTGATTTATATCATGCTTGCTTATTTAGGAATGTCCACATCTGGTTTATATCCGATTCAAGAAAATGGAGCGTGGACCCTCCGTTATATCGTGCATGATGTTTTTGGAGATGTGGGAGCAGTTTTGTTAGCTGCCATCTTTACGATTGCCTGTTTAACTACCTGTGTTGGTCTGATAACTTCTATTTCGGAGTTCTTTTCCCGCAGATATCCGCGATTAAAATACAAACAGTATGTATTGATCATTACTTTTGTTTCTTTTCTGATCTGCAATTTAGGTTTGACAACGATCTTAAGCATTTCTTTGCCAATCTTGAATGCGATCTATCCGATATCGATCGTATTGATGCTAATGGGATTATGTGACCGCTGGTTCGCTAAGAACCCATATTTTTATCCGATTGTGATCTATGCTGTTTTATTAGAGAGTGTGTTATCATCTTTAGAAACAGTTGGATTAAAGTTTGGATTCTTTACAGAACTATTTCATCTGCTGCCTTTCTATGACCTTGGTTTAGGATGGCTGATCATTGTCCCAATTGCCTTTTTTGTAGCCTATGGATGTAACAAACTTTTAAAGAAGGCATGAAAAAATATTTTATTAAATCATAGGATACTTTCTTTTATAGGAATATCCTTTTTACTTGCATTAGCAAGATCTAAAACATCTTTGAATCCTGTCTTATAGACAGAAGTATGCAGATGAATGATAAAATGCAGGGTTGTATCATAAAAAACGGGATCCTTCTATAAATGAAGGATCCCGTCTATCATGAGATTTATACTTGTTTATTCTTTGCTTTAACAGCAAGAGCAATGCTCAAGAAAGCAGCGGAAGCTATTGTTCCTGTCAACAGAAGTATCCAGTTAGTGGTTGTTCCTGTATCAACAGTGTTGGGGCTGTTTGTGTTTGCTGTTTCTTCTTTTTTGGCTGTATCGGTTGAACCTTGATTTGTCGTATTTCCATCTTCTTGTTTTGGATGGGTCACTTGAACCAAAATGGTTGCTTCTTTTCCATAGGCATTCTTTACTTTAATTGTTGCATTTCCAGCTTGTAAGCCATGTACATGGCCTTCTTGATCAATGGAGATGATGCTTGGTGCATCGTTTGTCCATGTCAATCCGCTGTTTGTTTCGTCATGGATCTGTACTTTTTTATGTTCGCCTACCTGTAATGCAATTGTCTTGTCCGCAGTGAGTGAAGGAATTATTGTTGCTTCATAATGTGCAGTAATACGGATCGAGTGATCGTTGATCCATTGTACGTCTGTGTGTTTCGCATCTTTCACAAAGGCATTTACAGCAGGAGAGAAGGCATAACCATCTTTTGCTGTGAATGTGATGACGGCCTGGTATCGTTTTCCAAAATCAAAAGTACCTTCTTTCAACTCTGGATTCCAGCGAATCTCTGCTTTTTGGATACCTTCTTCATTAACCTGCAGTTCTTTGACTGGCTTTTGTCCGCCGGCAGGTATCTGGATATTCATAATGGAAATCTTATCGATGGTTGTGGGAGCAAGCACTGGTTTCTCTTTTACTGTGTATTGGAAAGACGAAGACAGTCCATTAAATGAAATCGTTACTGTTTTGATGCCGGCAGTAGAAGTATCCAATGTTGAGATCTGGTATTCCTGCGGCAGCAGTTCTCGTTTGTTTTTTTCATAGTTTGCAAAAACCTGCAGACCTGTAAAATCTGGCTTTTCATTTACGAAACATGTGTTTTTTGCCGGCGGAGTGATTTCTAAGGATAAAAGGTCATTTTGTACAGATTTGGTTTGAATATAAGCTTTTTGTTCGTTTGTATACGTTACAAACAGCTGATCATGAAAACTGGTGACGGCATGATTGCTGCCTGAACGATGTACTTGTGCACCTTCCTGTTCCAAACCGTTTTTGGTGAGTGCATATACATACAGACCTTCTTTTCCATTATTGGAACTCAAGTTTGTCAACACACACAGTGTGTCTTTGGCAATCGTCAGTTTTGGCTGCAGACTGGCAGTATTTAAAGTTGCCTGCTCATTCCATTTCGTTTTGTCAAATCGTTTGACAACAAGAGCAGAAGAGGTGTCCATTGCACTGTATAAATTTCCTTGATAAGAAATCAGGTCAAAGGAACGAGCTTTGCCGGGAGAAGGGATCTCTTTCACTGATCGATGGTCAGCGCTGACTACATATAATACAATTTGATCTTTTTCATTTGCATCTCGTACACCGATAAAAGTCGTTCCCCCATTGAAAACGATCTTTGCATCGCCGCAGAAGCTGGAATGATAGTTTATTTCTTTCCCTAAATCGGATGCAGTAAAAGTGCGATAGAAAGCATCTGTATTTCCCTGAATGTAAACAAGATGCGCCAGATTTCCATTTGCATCTGTTTGTACATCAAAACTGGATACTTCTTGGATATCACGAGGTCCATTCAATTCCTTTAGACTATTTCCATCCCAGAGGATGATATGCAGAAAACTGTTTTCATCTTTATATGCAAATCCAAGTTTCTGGTCGATCACAAATGGTTTCAGATCAACGATTTGATCAGCAAACTGGAAATTTTTCTTTTCTTTCCACTGCTCAGAATCATACTGAAACAGGGTCACGGTATTCTTTTTATATCCCAGCGCCATCAGTTCCCCGTTCATTTCGATCAAAGAGCTGTTAGTGCTGTTTGTGATCTCTGTGTCTTTCCAGACATCATTTTGAGATGCTTCTGGAATGCTGACATCAAACGTCATCGTATCGCCTTTCGCACTGGAAACATTAGAGATGATGATGCCGGAATTGCTGCCGTCGGCAAATGTGATGGCACCGTCATTGATTCCTTGATCCATATCTGGAGAACCCATTTGTGTTCTTCCTGCTTCTTGAGACAAGAATGCATTGTTTAATGTACCTCTTGCACTGCTTGGATTATGTCCATTTTGTCCAAATTGCGGGCGGAAGACATACACACCTTGTTTTCCAAAGTAATTGCTGAAATTTGGTACAGTGGTATTGATACGATATACGATGATGCCGCTGCCGCCAATTGCTGCATCTAAAGAATCTGGATCTGCCGGATTTCCTTTTTCTCTGCGCTCAACTACAAATACTTCATCCGGATTGTTTGGAGATTTCAATACCACGGCTTGTGTACCGCCATTTTCAAAAGAACGCTGCAAGGATACTTGTTGTTGGCTGGCAGTCAAAGTCGGCATGTTTATCCAGCCGCTAATGGCCATCTTTAAATAGGAAAGCGGGGCAGATACATATTTTGAGGAATATGCCATGATATCCCAGTTATTGACTGGCAAAGAGCTGTCTGTTGTATAAAGATCAGGATAACCAAGGGTATGTAAGAACTCATGGCAGATCACACCAGTTTCATCGGATCCGATACGTTCTGTGCTCAACATGTTATAGGAATGAATTTTTTTGTTATCGATCTGTTCTTTTCCATTAAAGGTAGACATGTGCGGATAAAGAGTTGGAAGCGTGCTTACATTGTTTGCGCCATTTCCCAATAAGATCACGGTCACATTGTCCACCATTCCATCTTGATCATAATCGATCATTTGACCGGAGGCAGTGACATTTTGCGTGCCGATGTATTTTAAGATCTCATAATCGATATCTTTTTTTTGGGCGGTTTCTTTGTGAAAAGGCAGTTCCATTGCATTGACTTTCTTTTCAGCAGCATTATACTGCGGGAAAATGTTATGCACAGATAATTGACCATAAGAAACGGCAGAAACATAATTTGTCAAAGATCTTTTGGATGTACCATCATAATAGTCGATGATCTTTTGCGCATTTGTCATAGCAGGATCTTTTTTACTGGTGTCGTTAAAAAATCCTTTCTCTTCTTCATCTTGAAAATAGCAAACAACACGATATTGGCAATATTGTCATTTTTGCCGGCAAGGTTGCTTGCATTGTCAGCAGCGTGTATATAGCCGATCGGCGACATGCAAAACAAGAATGTCAGAATAGTCAGAAATATCGTTTTGGTCTTTTTCATTCGTCGTTCTCCTTTGATATTCTAAAAAAATAGCAGGTTGCATGCTAGTTAGTAAAATCATATCATGCCCATTATTGGGATACAATGAGAATAATGTACCAATAATGTAAGATTGCTGTTGTTAGTTCGCTGTACAGCATTATTTCAATATGTGTCGATCTGCAAACAGATAGAGACAGTTAAGAAATTGTTTAGAATTTTCAACGTATTTCATTTTTAATTGTATCCTACAATAAAAACGAGGTGAGGATATGATCGAGAAAATTGACTGGGTCAAGACAATAAAATATCTGAGCATTCTTGGGACGATAGCTATCTGTTTATTTATCTTTTATCTGGGATGGCAGGATTTTTTTGTTGGTCCGGATCGTTTAGAAGAAAGATTAAGGCAAATGGGTGCCATTGCACCAGTTGCTTTTCTTGCGGTTCAGATCATACAGACGATCATTCCCATTATTCCAGGCGGTGTATCCAGTGCGATCGGCGTCATCGTATTTGGTCCGTTTTATGGATTTATCTATAATTACATTGGTCTATTGATCGGTTCATATATTGCATTTACACTGGTCAAACGTTATGGTAAAACGTTTATGTTGAAAGTAATGGAGCAAAAAACATATGACAAGTATATAGGATGGTTAGAGAAAGGAAAGAAATTTGATCTTTTCTTTGCATTTGCCATTTTGTTGCCGGGCATGCCCGATGATATCTTATGCATGATCTGCGGTTTGACCAATATGCGCACCCGGCGTTTTCTGCTGATCAACATTGTATGCAAACCTTTTGGCTTGCTTTTATACTCGTTTGCCATGAAGGAAGTCTTATTGTTTATGAGCCGTTTGCTCTGATCGCATTGTAAAAGTATAATAATAGAATAAAAGTGAGGATAGAAGGATGAAGTATCATATTTTAGTAGTAGAAGATGAAGAGGGAATTCAAGAAACTGTAAAGATCTTTTTAGAAAATCAAGGATATGTAGTTTCTTTGGCATCCGACGGCTTGGAAGGATTAGAGATATTAAAGAAGGAATCTATCCAATTAGCTATTGTCGATGTCATGATGCCGGTGATGGACGGCATTACCATGGTCATGAAATTGCGGCAGCATTATGACATACCAGTCATTTTTTTAAGTGCGAAATCAGAGGATATCGATAAGATCACGGGATTGAATATCGGTGCGGATGATTATGTCACAAAGCCCTTTGAACCGTTGGAACTGATTGCAAGAGTGAATTCGAACATTCGCCGGTATACGCAGATTTTAAATCTGAAGAGAGGACAAGAAGAGCAAGATGAACCATTCTTGCGTGTGGGGGATCTGGCGTTGGATCAAAATGCAAAAGAGGCAGTCATACGCGGAGAACGGATCCATTTGACAGCAAAAGAATATCAGATCTTGGAACTCCTGATGAAACAGCCGGGAAGGATCTTCTCATCGGATCAGATATATGAACATGTTTGGGGAGAAGATGCAGTCAATACAGAAACGATCATGGTCCACATACGAAAGCTGCGCAAGAAAATAGAAGCAGATCCTCGCAATCCAAAATATATCAAGGTTGTATGGGGCATTGGTTATAAGATGGAAAAGATGTAGGAGAAAGCGCATGAAGAATAAAGGAAAAGTCTTATTTATCATGATTTATGCTGCGGTATTATTGACAATGGGGGCAGTCACGATCACTCTATATGATAATGCAAAAGCGAGCATGACAAAGCAGGTAGATGCCATACAGCATATCTATCAGGAAGAATTTCAAGTATTTACTTTTGATTTAGCAAAAAAAATAGATCCATCGTATGAAACAATCACTTTTTCAGATACTTTGGATGCAAATACAAGAGAGGATGTGCAGCAAGACTTTGCATCTACAAGTACACAGGTGGAATCTTTTTTCAACAATGACAGTGATTTTTTTTATGTTGCTGAAAATCTGGAAGATGCCTCCAGCATAACCAATATTCCTGCAAATGCAGAGATCGATAAAGATGCTTCTGCTTTTTATGTACATATCCGTTTTGATGAAAAGGGAAACTGTACGATCGACGGCGATTTCCAAGATGATTTTTTTTCATCTATTGAATTCAACAGGATCCTTCCATCGCTTCCTTCCTATCTGTATTCGGATATACAAATACAACTGCCTAAAAACATGGATGTTCAATTCATGTTATCGCCGGCAGTGACCTCTTATGAAGGCGTTTCCGGATATGTCAATTCCTGGCAGAATTACAATGCATTCAGCGGTGTCAGTTTTTGTATAGCGGTTTTATTGCTGTGTATATTCTTTCTTTTCTATCCGATTCGGATCGTGAGTGAGGTTGCCCCTTTTCAAACGATCAAGAATTGGAGCTTTGAGATCAATTTAGTGATCTTAAGCAGTCTGGTATCATTGGGATTTGTCATGTCGCTTCTTTGCAGCGGGTATACGATCAATGGACAGTTTCATGCGATCCTGAATGAATATGGAATCCAAAATGAAGATGTGATCTTATATATTTTCAATTTTATCATCTGGCTGTCTACTTATATATTTTTATCATTGGCTATATTTGAAATCAAATACATTTTATTATATGGACCATTTCGTTTTATAAAAGAGCATTCGCTGTTTGGAAGCATTTGTCGTTTTATCAAGAAACAATGGAATAGTATTTTCCAGATAGATCTTCATTCAGATATGACGCGTCATTTGTTGAAATTGATCATGATCAATTTCTTTGTCATGGTATTGATTGGTTTATTTAATTTTTATCTGATGTGGATTGCAGCCCTATGCTATGCAGTCTGGTTATTGCTGTATCTGGATCGGCACATGAAACATATCCAAAAGGATTATCAAAAATTATTAACAGCCATGCGCGGTATCGTTTCAGAAGACTTCGTCAGAGAAACAGATTATGGGATCTTTACTTCCGGTATAGAGGAATTGGAAAAGTTAAATGCGGATTTTGCGGTAGCTGTACAAGAGAAAGTAAAATCAGAGAAAATGAAGACCGAATTGATTTCCAACGTCTCGCATGATTTGAAAACACCGCTTACCTGCATCAAAAATTATATCGTGGTATTGGCAGACGATACATTAAGCGAAGAGAAGCGTCATGAGTATTTAGATAAAGTACAGAAATATGCTGATCGTTTAAAGAATCTGATTGATGATCTGCTGGAAATCAGCAAAGTGGACAGCGGCAATATCCAGTTGGAACGAACTCGTCTCAATATTGTGGATCTGGTGGAACAAGTCTATCTGCAAAGTGAAGAATTGTGGAAAGAGAAACAACTCACGATCATCCGTCGTTACGCAAAGAAAAAAATGGAGTTATTCCTCGACAGCAACAAAACGTATCGCATCTTCGAAAATTTATTATCGAATATCAGTAAATATGCCATGCCGAACAGCCGGGCATATATCAACATAGAACAAGTGGGAGAAACCGTGATGATCGATATCAGCAACATCTCAGAAGAACCAATGAACTTCACAAGCGAAGAAATTATGGAACGTTTTGTTCGCGGGGACAAGTCGCGTTCGAAACAAGGCAGCGGTCTGGGGCTTGCCATTGCCCGCAGCTTTACGGAAGCACAGAACGGAACCTTTGATTTGTCGATTGACTGTGATTTATTTAAAGTGGTCATTGCTTTTCCGATGCAGGAAACAGATGTTGATGAATAGAATGAAAAGGCGCTGTCTAAGTGCCTTTTTTAAGAATTTGTTTTGATTTTGTTTTAAAACGATACCTGATTTTATTCATTTTTCATCTTTATGATAAAGAGTGAAGGAGGGATAGGATGTTGACCTTCATTCTTTCTATCATCTGTTACTGTTTCTTTACGTTCTTTTTTTATCAGTATTTTTATATGATCGATCATAAGTATCGATGGATAAGGGCTTTGCTGGCAATGGTATTTGCTTTTCCCGCATTGGACGTGCACAGTCTGTGTTTCATATTTGAACTGCATTTTATCTTTTTTTCATTATGTATAAAAGGTATTTCATTATTTCGTAAGCGAAACCATTCTTTTCAGAAAAGAAATGTTGTGCTGATTTCTATTTCCCTGCTCTTGACCTTTGCTTGGATTGGATATGGATCTTATAATATGCTGCATATCCAGCGAACTTCGTATCTTGTAGAGACAAAGAAAGAGCTGACGAAAAATTATCGATTTTTATTTTTATCCGATCTGCATTACCCTACGACAATGCAGGCGAGCGATCTAAAGCAATTGACCTCTAGACTAGAAAAGGAGCCGGCAGATATGCTGTTTTTGGGCGGCGATATCATTGATGAATATACTACGGTGAGTGAAATAGAGGAAGTCTTTTCCATTTTGGGAAAGTTAAGCGAAACTATTCCGGTTTATTATGTGTTTGGAAATCATGACCAAGGAAAATACGGCTGGCAGCAGCAGATGTCAAAGACACAATTTAAAAACTGCATTCGATCTTCCGGCATTCAAGTGTTAGAAGATGATGCAGTTTTGTTCAACCAGGAAATATTGATTTTTGGGAGAAAAGAACTCAGTGATCCAACAAGAAGGCAAACGATTCCTTTGACTCATGACGATTTCTATACGATCGTATTGGATCATCAGCCAAAAGATCTGAAAGTCTGTTCTCAGCAATCAGCTGATTTACATCTTTCCGGCCATACACATGCGGGACAGATCTTTCCGTTGTATTATCTATATGAATGGTTTTCTATCAATGAATTGAATGCTGGCCAGGAGCAGATCGGGATGATGACGGCTATCAATTCATCCGGTGCTGCCGGTTGGGGATTTCCGCTACGCACACAAGGAAGCAGTGAATATGTCGTGATCGATCTTGTTGAAAGATCTTAAGCTTTCTTTTTGATTTGAAAGGAAAGAATGAAACCGATGATTGCTAAAATAAATGCAAATGCAAAGCCATAATGCGCGCCTTGCGTAAATGCACTTGCTAGATCTGATCCGTCAGCTAAATAAGCTTGCTGACCGATTCCTAATAGACTTGTAGCGATTGCGGTACATACAGCCCCTAACACTTGCTGCATCGTATTTAGGATCGTGCTGCCATCCGATGAAAGAGCAGGTGGAAGTGAATTCAGCGCAGCTGATTGTGAAGGGGACATGGCAAGAGGAACGCCGATCATCAATAGGATATGACAAAGGATGATATAGAAAATTGGACTTTCTTTTGTCGTCAGCATCAATAAGAGACTGCCGATGATCGATAATAAAAAACCTAGGCGAGCCGGCAGTTTTGCACCGATCTTGTCATAAAGATTTCCGGCAAGCAGGGAAACAAGCGCGTTGACGATTCCGCCAGGCAGCATGATCATACCGGTCATGGCAACAGGCAGCAGCATGCCGTTTTGGATATATTGCGGCAATAAATACATTGTAGATAAAGTGATGCCAAAGTCGATCATGACCAAGATCGAACCGATACGAAATTGTGAAATTTGAAAAGCGCGCAAGTTCAAGACCGGCGTATCAATCTTGCATTGACGATAGATATAAAACAGAATGCAGATAATGCCGATGATCAACAAGGAGATGACAGGCAGAGACAGCCATCCGTATACGCTGGACAGTCCTACACCAACGACCAAACCGCCAAAACCAACACAGGAAGTCAGAAAAGATAAGAAATCGAAAGGTGTTTTGGTCAATTCATAAGGAGAGATCATACATTTCCATGCAAACAGGAAACCGATCAGCAAAATGATCGCAAAGATGAAGAATAACCATCTCCAAGAAAAAGCACCTAAGATGATACCGGATAATGTAGGACCGATGGCAGGAGCAAACATGATGATCAATGCAGTCAGCCCCATCATTGCCCCGATTTTATGCGGAGGGAAGATTTCCAAAACCATGGCAAACATCATTGGCAATAATAATCCGGTTCCGATTCCCTGCAGCATTCTGCCGAATAACAAGATAGCAAAATTGTTTGCCACACCGCTTACGATGCAGCCTATGAAAAAAGCACCTAAAGCAAATAAAGTTAAAGAACGTACAGGAAACCATTTCATCAAGAAACTGACAAAAGGTAATACAAGCCCGATGACCAGCATATAGCCGATGACCATCCACTGCATCAGTGAAGTATCTACAGCAAATGACTGGCTCAGGATCGGCAAGGCAATGTTCAAAGATGTTTCGCTAAACATACCGATAAAAGTTCCTAAATAAAGTCCCATCATGACTAAAAATGGGTGTGCCACAGTTGTTCTGGCTCTGTCAAAAGTAGTCGTATTCATAAAACCCTTCCTTTCATTCGTATCAAATAAAAAAGTGATGTATATGCAAACATAACTTTCGCTACAATTATGTTCTCATAATCATCACTACCATTTTCATTTGATTCAATTGTCAGATAAAAATATCCGCGCTTTATGATATCAAAAAAATAAGGATCATGTAAGAAGAAATTTTATTTTTTGTTTTTAAAACCATCGTTTCTTTTTAAAGTAAAAGACCAATAAAACACAGACAAGGACGCTGACGATGATAAAGACAGGGTATCCGTAAGGACTGTTCAGCTCATGCATATATCTGAAGTTCATGCCATACCAGCCAACCATCAAAGTAAGAGGCAGGAAGATAGCCGTGATCAAAGTAAAGATCTTCATGATATGGTTTTGCTCAATATCAATCTGCGATTGATAAGCCTCCCGCATCTGTGTAACATAATCACGTAAATTAGAGACACTGAGCTGTAAATGATCGATACGATCATGCAGGATCGTCAGTTTGCGTAACGTTTCATCATCAAAATATTTATTTTCATTTTCTAATAAACCGTCAAAAATGACTTGCAATTGATTGTAGTAATGTTTTAGATGCAGCAGTTGTTTACGGAATTTGATGATCTTGTTTAGATAGTCTTTTCTGCTGTCTTGTAAAGCATGATCTTCTGCATTGGTGATCGATGTTTCGTATGCATCGATATATTCCATGTCATTGCCAAGAAGCTCATTAAAAAATAGGCGCAGCAGTTCCAGATGATCTTTTTTTTGATTTTCTGAAAATAATTGCTGATAATGCTGGAGCTGATGCGTATCTTCGATAAAGAGCAAGAGATCCTGTCCATTAAGAAAAATAGAAATCTTTTTTAATGTTTTAGCTTTGCTTTTTAGGTTATACCAAGTAAAGCTCATGATGACATAGGTATCATAAGCCTCAAATACCGTAGCTGAATGTTTTGATAAATGTTGATTGATGATGGATAAGATCGCAGGGTCAATCTGTGGATCCTTACATGGTTCGTATTTGTATATGCTGTTCATAACAGATCACTTTCCTTTACCTGTAATATAACATAAAAAGATACGCTGTATGGTGTATTTTCGAATAAAAGCGATATCTGGTTTGCAGTAGCAGAAAAAAAGCGTATGCTAGATATAGGAACAATAGAAAGAACTGAAGAAGAATTATGAAATACATCGTTTTGATTGGTTATGTGTTTGCTCTATTATGTTTTGTATCCAGTATATTCATTTTGATGATAGGTGCACAGGATCTGGGAATTGTCTGTTTTTTCATTGGTTTTTGTATTGCAGTCGTTGCACGGATATTAGAGTCCTTGTTGCATTAGAACGCTTCATGAGTGATGAAAGCATTTCAATACGTTATAATAGACATATTAGAAGTACAGGAGAGTGAATAGAATGCGAAAAGTTGATTTATTATTTCCAGGGGGAAAACAGAAGGCCTTAACATTCAGTTTTGATGATGGGGTCACGCAGGATGGCAGACTGATGGATTTATTCAAACGATATCATATGAAAGCAACATTTAATCTAAATTCCGGTTGCTTTGGCGAGAAACATGCACCGACAAAAGAAAAGCCGATTGCACACAACCGTTATGAAGAGGCAGAAATCAAAGAACGATATACAGGTTTTGAAATAGCAGTGCATGGCTATCAGCATATTCGTTTAAGCAGCGTTCCTTCTACTGTGCAAACATATGAATTAGCGTTTGATAAATATCATTTAGAGAAAATACTGGATCAACGGATCTTAGGCGCAGCCTATGCGTATGGTACGTATAATGCGGATACTTTAAAAATCATGGATCTTTTGGATCTAGAGTATGGAAGGACCACCGTATCATCACATACCTTTCTTTTTCCTGAAGATTTCCGCCAATGGCATCCGACCTGTCATTTTTTAGAGACCTCTATAGACGAGCTGATTACAAAATTTTTAGAAAAAAATACGAAGCGGGAACCATTCAAGATCTTTTATATCTGGGGACATTCTTTTGAACTGGATATTGATGATCGCTGGGAATTTTTTGAGAAGAAACTGCAAAGACTGGCAGATCAAGAAGATATATGGTATGCGACGAATGGAGAGATCGTACGATATAAAAAATGTTTTGATCAGTTAAAATATTCGATGGATGGAAGCAAAATCTATAATGAAAGCAATCAGGACATCTGGATCGATGTAGATGGAAAAATATATCGTATAAAAGCTGGCGATGCTGTAATAGCGGCAGATTAGCAACAAAAAAGGCAAGAATGATCTTGTCTTTTTTTAATTTGATTTAGTGTGCTTGTTCTTCTTTGCGCAGTTGATTGACAACCGTATCTTTGATCTGTACGGTTTGCTGCAAGTCTTTAATTTTTTCTGCAAATTGCGGCAAATATCGTTGATGTGCTACTAATAATTCGTCCATTACACGTTTTGCACTTTCTCCCATGGGAATCAACGGATTTAATGCAAATGCTTCCATTAACAGCCCGTAGTTTCCGCTAACTGCAGCTGCAATGGTACATTCTTCCATGGCTTTCATACATTGCAGCCATCCACGCTGTGCACTAGGCAGTTTTCCAAAAGCCAGGGGCGTAGCTCCTTTTCCTGATAGGATACAGCTGACTTCTACGATGGCATCTTCAGGCAGTTCAGGAATGGCTCCGTGATTTTGCGTGCTGACGACCATGGTGATTTTTTTATTATTGTAAATGGCATTGATACACTCGCAGGCCGCATCACTGTAATAGGTTCCTCCGCGTTTTGCAAGTGCTTCTGGTTTGTGATCAAGGTTTGGGTCTTTATATAATTCAAATAGTTGTGCTTCTGTTTCTTTTACCTGTTCGCCTCTGGTGCCTATGGTATGCATTTCTTCCATACAATGTGCCAGCATTTCTTCCTGGCGGTAATAATAGCGATGATATCCGCAAGGAATCATTTTCATTTCTTCTATTTGTTCTTGAAAGAAAGGCACATTATTGATATTCGCCGGCAACCCTACATCTTTTCCATCGAACATTGCATCGATGATCTGCTGTGTCAGTTCAGTTCCATCTTTATCATACACTTTGTGCCAGTGGAAATGATTCAGTCCAGCAAATTGATAGATAAGATCTTCTTTTTTTCGGCCTAAGACTTCCGGTTCTTTCATCATTGAAATGACAGGTACATTGCATAAACCAATGCAGCGGTCCCATTTTCCATAACGAATGACTGCTTCCGTGATCATACCACTTGGATTTGTAAAATTGATCAGCCAGGCATTTGGACACAGTTCTTTCATATCTTTCACAATATCCAACATCACCGGGATCGTACGCAAAGCTTTAAAGATGCCGCCTGCTCCATTTGTTTCTTGTCCTATCATGCCATAGGACAGGGGAATGCGCTCATCTTTGATTCTTGCGTTTAGAAAACCAACGCGAAATTGAGTGGTGACAAAGTCTGCGTCTTTTAATGCTTCTCTGCGGTCGAAAGTTGCATAAATCTCTACATCATGTCCAGCTGCTTTCCACATGCGTCGAGCCATTTGAAGATCGATTTCCACTTTTTCTTTTCCGCCTTCCACATCTACAAGCCAAATTTCACGAATGGGAAGTTCGTCATACCGTTTGATAAATCCTTCCATTAATTCCGGTGTATAACTGCTGCCTCCGCCAATCGTTACGATTTTGATTCCTTTATTCATTTCTGCTCTCCTCTTTTCTTGTTTGACATCACTACCTTAAATCTACATGATCCTCCTGACAAGAAATAACGGGAAGAGAGATACTTTGTTTTAAAAAAAATAAAAAAAGCATCAAATTTTTGACACTTTTTGAAACGCTAAGGCTCGCGGTCATCCATATAGTCAATGAATTGTTCCACAAACGCACGATTTTTCTGCCAGTCGATGCGAAAGATGCAGCTGTACAGGACATCCATCATATATTGCATGGCGATATGGGATGAAAATTGTGAAATGCGATCTCGTAAATTTTCTAGATTGCTGATGCCTAGATGGTAAGAAATAAGCGCGGGATAATGATTGCTGTTGATCTTGCCAATTTGGATGACGGGGATATTTTTTTCTTTTAATTTTTGCAAGATCGTTAAGATCCAGGATGCTTTGCCTGAATAAGACAAGATGATCGCAATATGCCTGCTGTCGCTGGTCAAAACATTGAGGCGCTGGTCATAAAAGTTTTCGATACAATTGACCCGTTTTCCAATCGTTAACATTTTATCTTTAAAATTCTGTGCAATGTGAAAATTATGCGCATGCGCATAAATATCGATGACTTCCGCATCATTCAACAATTTTGCTATTGTTTGCAAAACACTATAATCGATGCAGGAACAGGTGTCCTGGATGGTGATCGTATATAGTTCAATTAATTTGTTTGCTATCTCTTTGGATGAATCATAGATTGAAAAGGGAAAATTGACATTGATCATATGGTTGGATCGTATCTTTTCATTCATTTCTTGTGCCAATTGTACTTTAAGTTCATTGAATCCATTAAAACCTATTTTTTTACAAAATCGTAAGACAGCTGATTTTGAAATGTGCAGCTGTTCAGAAATATCTTGTATGGTCATGTGGATGACTTCATCAGGGCGGGAACAGATAAATTTCGCAATGGTGGCTTCTACAGGTGTTAGATTTTTGCATTGTGCAATAGCTTTTTCTATGGTCATTGGCAGATCCTTTCCTTATGCAGTGACATGTTCTTTGTAAGCATTATAGTATGTCAGTACAATGGGATCCAATATCTTTGGATGACCGCACCATCTTCCGTTACTTCATTCTCTAAAATTCCGCCATTATGAATGATCGATCTTGCTGAACCGATATTATCTTTATCGCAAACGATCAATACCTGATCCATCCCAAGTTTCTTGCATTCTTCTAAAGCCAGCCCGATCATTTTAGTAGCATATCCTTTTCTTCTCTCAGAAGGCCGTATGCCATCACCAATGTGACCGCCATAAGTTGATAAATAATCATTTAAATAGTGTCTGATCTGAATGGCCCCTACGATCACATTTCTTTCTTCATCCAAACAAAAGAAGACAGAGTCAGGAACGAGTCCATCTTTTGAACTCGTTATTTCAAGATGCTTTAAGTAATAGTCAAAATCTTGATAATCATTTTTAAATATGGCCCATGGGGAATGATTGGTGTCATGTGTAGCATTATATGCTTTCCATTCTCTAAGCATGGCAATGATTTGATCTTTATAGAAATAACTGCCTTTTATTAATTTCAATGTCATACATTACCTCCAATCCGATATGCGTACATTTTTATAAATAATGTCAGTTTCCGGTTTTAACATAGATCCTGCTGAATGTATTATAGTATTTCGATCTTTCATAATCAAATGATGAATACGTATTTTCTTCCCCGTCCGCTGTATACCATTCAAAGAAACAAGGAACACTTGATTCCCGAGGCAGATGCATCAGAGCAAATACATCAACGAGGAAAAACTAAAAAGACGATGTTTCAGCATTGATTCTGCCGAAAATCGTCCTTTTGCATAGGATCATTTCTTCGAATTCAATTTGTTTCTTGATAGCTGCATGATAATATCGACAGCAAAAATACCGATATAAAGAAATCCGACGATCCTGGCGGTATCATATAAATAAAAACTAGTGATTGGATTTTGTCCAATTCGCAAAGAAGGGAAGAACCATCCAATGGTAAAAACTGCAAAAATGATGAGATGTATTATTTCTAAAAATAGTTGTTCTCTTTTGCCTAACCTATTTTTCATAAAGATACACCATCCAAAAAGAAGGCCTAAAATAAGATATACGAGAGGTATTGTCCATTCGATTGCTCTATTTCCTTGTGTATATTGTTCAAAAACAAAACTCATTATGTATTGATAGAGCAGTGTGATATAAGGAAAGATAATAAATAATACAGAAAAGGACTTTTTCATCATCATACCCCCTTTAAAAGACTTTTATTTCTATTTAAAGCATAGCACGAAAATTTATTATTTGTGAGTCTAGGATTGGAAGGGAACTATATGCTATTATGAAATAAGGAGATGTTTCTGCAAAAAGAAGTATTATTTTTTTGTAAATTGATCATATGCTATTCTCTGTAGCTAGTGCAGCAAAACAGTTTTTAAGTGTTTAATTGAAAAGATATTGATTGACAAACTTCAGAGGCATGTATATACTAAATACATCAAATAATTTTGATGTGAGGATGCATATATGGACAAGTATGAAAAAGACGCAAAAGTATTTAAAGCTTTTTGTGATACCAAACGACTGCGTATCATTGATTTATTGACGCAAGGAGAGCGCTGTGCCTGTGTTTTGATGGAAGAAATGGGAATGGCGCAATCGGCCTTGTCTTATCATATGAAGATCTTGTGTGAAGCGGGTATCGTAAAAGCAAGACCGGATGGGAAATGGGTCCATTATTCGTTAGATGAGGCGGGTATCCGATCCGCTTCTGATCGCATCTTACAGATTACAGCACCTAAATCAGAAATGAGCTGTCATTGCAATAATAAAAGATAAGTCATCTTCGGATGACTTAAAAAAAGATCATTCATATCAAAATAATTTGATGTATGATGGAAAGGAAGGATCCTATGATACAATCTATCTTATTGTTTTTACAAGATCAGATATTGGGCATGAAATGGCTAAACGCATGTTTAGGAAAGTTATTGACCATACTAGGAGTTGATTTGCAAACCAATATCGGAGGCAGTCTGCAATTTTTCCTCTATGATGTCATTAAAATTACCATTTTATTATGCGTATTAATTTTTATGATCTCTTATATTCAAAGTTATTTTCCACCGGAACGAAGCAGAAAGATATTAGGGAGATTTAACGGCTTGTCCGCTCGCATATTCTCTGCTTTGCTGGGAACCGTGACACCGTTTTGTTCTTGTTCGTCGATTCCTTTATTTATTGGATTTACAAGTGCAGGACTGCCTTTGGGGGTCACCTTCTCCTTTCTAATTTCTTCTCCTATGGTAGATCTTGGAAGCTTATTTCTATTGATAGGAGTATTTGGCTGGAAAGTGGCCGTCATTTATGTGGTCGTTGGATTATTGTTGGCGGTAGCAGGTGGAACACTGATCGAAAAAATGCATTTAGATAAATATATTGAAGATTATATTCAAAAATCAACTTCTTTTGTGATCGATGCACCATCCTTGTCTAAGAAAGAACGTCTCCATTATGCGAAGGAGCAAATGCTGCAAACATTCAAAAAGGTATTTCCTTATATCTTGGTGGGAGTAGGAATCGGCGCTTTGATCCACAATTGGATTCCGCAGGAATGGGTCCAGGCTGTTTTAGGCGGCAATAATCCGTTTGGTGTTTTGCTTGCAACGCTGGTAGGAGTTCCTATGTATGCAGATATTTTTGGAACGATCCCGGTAGCTGAAGCTTTATTATCCAAAGGAGCACAATTGGGAACGATTTTGTCCTTTATGATGGCTGTTACAACATTGAGCTTGCCATCGATGATCATGTTGCGGAAAGCAGTCAAACCGAAACTGCTATTTATATTTATTAGCATATGTACGATTGGTATCATTTTGATTGGTTATTTATTTAATTTTGCACAAGCCTGGTTAATTGGCTGAGGAAGGAGAAGTATATGCGTTTATTTAGGAAAAAAACAGAAACAAAAAATTGCGGTTGCGGTAGTTGCGGGTTGCAGATAGAAGAAAACCGACATGCAGATGAGAAAGGTATCAAAATTTTAGGATCCGGTTGTAAGAAATGTGTTGCTCTGGAAAAGGCGGTACGTGAAGCATTAGCAGAAAATGGAATGGAAACGACAGTGGAACATATTACAGATTTTTCGCGTATTGCTTCCTATGGCGTCATGAGCACACCTGCATTAGTAATCGATGGGGAAGTTGTGTCTTATGGAAAAGTGTTGACAAAAGAAGAAGTGCAGCACATCCTAAATAGAAAAGGACAGGATACGGATGAATAAGAAAAAACCAAAAGTTGCTTTTGTTTGTGTCCATAATTCGTGTAGAAGTCAGATGGCAGAAGTACTAGGCAAATATTTAGCAGAAGACGTATTTGAAAGTTATTCAGCAGGAACCATGTGTCAGTCACATATCAATCCAGATGCTGTGCGTTTGATGAAGCAAACATACGGGATCGATATGGAAGCTGCACAATTTTCAAAAACATTAAAGATGTTGCCAGAGATTGATATATTGGTGACGATGGGATGCAATGTACAATGTCCAACGTTTCCCTGCGGCTATCGCGAAGATTGGGGATTAGAAGACCCGACAGGTAAAGGAGATGAGGCATTTCTTGAGACCATGCAACAAATCGAATGGAAAATAAAAGATCTGGCAAAGCGCATCATGGAAAATCAGATATAAAAAAATGGCAGGAATACTGCCATATTTTTCGTGGCTAATGGATAAGGAAAAACGCTGCAGTCAAAAGAATGAGCAGGAAGATCACATTATATAAAGTAAACACTTTTAAGAACTGACCTTTTTTGGTTCCTTCGGTATTGGCGTAGAATTTAAATGTGATCAAACTGGCAAGCGAGGCAATCAAAGTACCTAAACCTCCCAAGTTGACCCCAGTCAGCAAAGAAGAAAGATCATTCGTAAATCCAGAGAGGAGAATGGCCGCTGGCACATTGCTGATGATCTGGCTCATCAATACACCGCCTATCAACGCGTGACCTTCTAATAAAGAAGATAATAATTCATTGATGAAAGGAATGCGTTTCATATTGCCAATAAAGAGAAAAAAGAATAAGAATGTCAATAATAAGAAATAATCGACATTTTTAAATAAACGGCGTTCAACCAATAAGATGACTGCTACAGTAATAAAGAAAACAACTGTATAAGGCAATACATGGAAAACGACCAATAAAGCCAAGATCAGCAGAATCAGATAGATGGACATCTTTGGCATGGCACTTTTGGTAATTGCCTTCTTTTCTACGACCAGATCTCCTAAGTGTCCGTTTTTTATGGTAGCCAAGGATAAAATTAATAAGAATAAAGAGAGAATGGTATAAGGCAATGTCGCTTTTAGAAATTCCTGCATGGAAAAGTCCGCAACAGAGTACAGATATAAATTTTGCGGATTGCCGATCGGCGTTGCCATGCTGCCTAGATTTGCTGCAATTGTCTCCAATACCAATACTTTTAACATAGCATCCGGTTTATGAACGATACGGAATAACAAGATCGTAAACGGAGCAAAAGTAATCAAAGTGACATCATTGGTAATGATCATGCTGGAGAAAAAGCACAATAAGACCATGGTACAAGCCAGTCCGCGGATACTTTTTGTCTTTTTTAACAAACTGCTGGCAAGTGCTGAAAATAGACCAAGGGAAGAAAGACCTTCAATGATGATCATCAGACAAAACAGCAAAGCAATCGTTCGATAATCTGGATAAGCCAGATATGCCTGATCAGGATGAACGAACCATGCAGAAAGAATTGCCAATAGCATTGCGATGCAACAGACGGGTTCTTTTTTTATGAAATGTTGAATTTTTACCATACTCTCGACCTCGCCATAGTTTATCATGGATGGAAAGGAAATACAATAAGGGAACAAGGATAAACAGATCGTGTAAAAGTATGATGAACATTTAAATTGTAGTTGTGTTTGGATAAAATACATCTTTGTGGAAAACACTGGAAAACCCTTTGTTTCTAGTGGATTCCATTGCAAATTATGTAAAAATATGGTAAAGTCTATTCATTCTTAATGTGAATTAAGAAGAAAGGAGAAAAAATGGAGAAGTTTTTTAAATTAAAAGAAAATAAGACATCTGTTTCTGTTGAGGTAATGGCAGGTATCACGACGTTCTTTGCAATGGCCTATATCATTGCGGTCAACCCAAATACTTTATCACAGGCAGGAATGGAATGGGGAGCTGTTTTCTTAGCTACGATCATTTCTGCAGTCATTGGTACATTGATCATGGGGCTGGTTGCAAACGTGCCATATGCACAAGCACCTGGCATGGGATTAAATGCGTTCTTTGTTTATACAGTTTGTTTCCAGTTAGGCTTTACTTGGCAACAGGCTTTATCCATGGTATTTATCTGTGGTCTGATCAATATTTTTATTACCGTAACAAAAATTCGCAAGATCATCATCAAAGCGATTCCGCAGTTTTTACAGAATGCGATTGGCGGCGGTATCGGTGTTTTCATTGCTTATTTAGGATTCTTAAATGTAGGATTCATTACATTTGACAGCGGTGTTCCTGCAATTGCAACCCTGAATCAGCCAGTGCTTTGGATCTTTTTGATCGGATTGCTGTTAGCGGTCATTTTAACATTAAAAAATGTCAAGGGCGGTATCTTGATCGCTATCATCATCACTACATTGATCGGTATTCCTTTTGGAGTGACCACAACAACAGATACGGTCAGCTTTAATGATGCTTTGGCAGCACTGCCTTCTACATTTGGCGTGATCTTTACATCACAAGGATTGCCATCTTTATTTGCTGATGCTGCACGTATTCCTTTAGTTTTGATTACGATCTTTGCCTTCAGCATGTCGGATACATTTGATACGATCGGTACGTTTATCGGTACAGGCAGACGCAGCGGTATCTTCTCTGAAGAAGATGAGAAAGCATTGGAAGTAGGCAGCGGCTTCAGTTCAAAAATGGACAAAGCATTATTTGCTGATGCTACTGCAACTTCGATCGGTGCCATCTTTGGTACATCTAATACGACAACGTTTGTTGAAAGTGCTGCTGGTATCGGTGCAGGAGGAAGAACAGGTCTGGCATCTGTTGTTACAGCAATCTGCTTTGCATTGAGCGCATTCCTTGCAACTTTTGTATCTGCAATCCCTAGTGCAGCGACTGCACCTGCCTTGATCATTGTCGGCTGCATGATGGTATCTTCTTTCACACAGATCCATTGGGATAATTTGGAGGAAGCAGTTCCTGCTTTCTTTGCAGGATTGTTCATGGCTTTGTGCTACAGCATTTCTTATGGTATCGCTAGTGGATTTATCTTTTACTGCATCATCAAGATCTTTAAGAAAGAAACAAAAGAAATTCATCCGATCATTGCAACGGTCGCATTGTTGTTTATCTTGAACTTTGTGTTGCTGGCAATCATCTAAACTGAAAAAACCGTGCTGGTCATGTGCCGCACGGTTTTTATATGTGTGCCGGGCATGGCACGAATTCAGTTGGAGATAAACCAACCACAGGTAGTTACCGCCAAGTGTAGCGAACCACAAGTCGTTAACAGTGATGTTGAGGATGGAGGAAGTGGTGTAGCGATTCTTTCGAGCGTACGAACAGAAACCGGATATAAGGCTAAATGGTGGATAAGGTTGCATATCAAACCGAAGTCCAAAAGGTAAACGTAAAACCAAGACAGTAAATCAGGACGTTGTGAAAGAAACAGGATTCGTGAATTACCCCGGGAGGTCTTGTGGACGATGAAATCCAATATCTTTAAAATCAGTGATGGTAACATCGGTCGAAAAAGGTTTACCACAAGAAGTCAGCTGAGGTCGTAGTAGGTAGAGACATCTATACCCAAGGACCTAATGTTTATATGGTGCAGCTCACCATGCGCAATGTTTGGATAGTTCGAAATCGAGGATAGTTCCATAAGTGGGAATCGTAATCCCATGGGAATGAAGGTAGAGGGAATGGTTCCAAATATATTTACAAAAGGAAGGAGAAGCAACAACATGAAATTGATCGAAGTGATCTTAAGAGATGAAAATCTCGAAGAGGCAATCAAAAGAGTCAAAAGTAATAAAGGTGTACCTGGCATTGATAAGATGACAGTGGATGAAATTGACGAGTATTTCAAGGCCTATAGGGAACAGATAAAGAAACAGATACTGGCGAAGAAATACAAACCTCAACCTGTAAGAAGAGTCTATATTCCTAAATCAAATGGAAAGAAAAGACCCCTGGGAATTCCGACAGTAGTAGACAGGGTCATCCAACAGGCGATAGCTCAAGTGTTATCAGATATTTATGATAGTAAATTCAGTGAGAATAGTTTTGGATTCCGACCAAACAGGAGTGCACATGATGCCATCCTGCGAACACTGGACTACTTAAATGAAGGATACGAATGGGTCATCGATTTAGATATAGAAGCATACTTCGATACAGTAAATCACGATAAATTAATTTCAATACTTAGAGAGCATGTGAATGATTCGACAACATTGCATTTGATTCGTAAATTCCTGCAGGCAGGAATCATGGAAAATGGTTTTGTCAAAGCAAATGCCATAGGAATGCCACAAGGAGGACCTCTAAGTCCAATTCTATCAAATATTTACTTAGATAAATTTGATAAGGAACTGGAAGAAAGGGGACTATGCTTTGTGAGATATGCAGATGATAGTAATATCTTCGTTAAAAGCGAGATGGCAGCAAATCGAGTGATGAAGTCCGTCACATCATGGCTGGAGAGAAAATTATTCCTAAAAGTCAGTGCAACCAAAACAAAGGTAGTACGACCAACGAATAGTAATTTTCTAGGTTTTACATACTGGAAGAACTCATCAAAATGGGAATGTATTCCTACAAAGAAGAGTAAGAAAAGCCTGTATGATAAATGTCGAAAGGAACTCATTCGAAAGAAATGTGTAGCACAGACCAACGCTAAAACATTCACCAGGATAAACCAAATCGTCAAAGGATGGATAAACTACTTTCGAATCGGAAGGATGAAGAACTTCATCGATGAATTTGGACAATGGTTAAGGCACAAAATAAGGGTCATCATCTTAAAACAGTGGAAAGTACCACCGAGGATATATAAAAATCTACAAAAGTTGAATGAGAAATTGCCATATCACTTCAGTGATGAACAACTCTACTCGGTAGCGAATACAAGGCTTGGCCTATATAAACAAGCAAATGGGAATGTAATTAATTTCTTACTTAATGCGGATATTCTAGCCATAAGAAAAGAGGAAAGACCTGGATTGGTCAATCCTCTAGCATACTATCTAAGATAGGTTGTATTAACATATAAATGTAGCGCCGTATACGAGACCCGTACGTACGGTGCAATGAGAGGGGCGAAGATTAATTTCTTCCCTCTACTCTATTGCTTTTTCTAATTGGAAATTCACATTTTCCTGCATCGGATGGGTGAACAGGCGGGAGGCATTTAAATCGACATCTTCCATGCGGATCATATGGATCTGACTGCAATCATAGGTCTTGTAGTAATACGTCTTTGTTCTCTTTGACAGGGCACAAGAGTAGATGGTGATGTCATAATTTCCATCTTTGGTAATCACGCTGCCTTTGATCATGGCCACCCCATCCAATATGTGGAAAAATTGCTGGATCTGCTGCTCTTCTTCTGCTGCAGGCGCAGCTGTCCATTTTAAGAAAGCAGCTTTGACATAACGGGAAGCTGGTGAAAAATCACCGGGAAGACCGATGGCCCCCATGCCCTCGCCAAATGTTTCCAGGTCTTGCTGTGCAGGAAAGCCAACATGATCTGCATTTGCAGACAGATGGCGATATTGGCGAAGATTATACTGGTGAAAAGGAAATGGCGGATTGTTTGTCAGTACACCGACCGGATCATCGTAAATATGGATCCCATCCTGCATGATTTCTAAAACAATGGTTGCTTTTTCATCTGCAATCTGCCAATGCAATGGCGCCAATGGAATTTGAGGGACAATCGGTTTATTGAGAATCTGAAAGTCTGCAAGCTGTTGTTTTGCCTGCTGTACCGTTTTGCAAGTACCCAAGATCCATGGGATGAGCTCATATGGGGCATAGGCTGGCGCTGCCAGGTTTATATGGGAACTGTAATCGGCATTCCCCGGGAAATTCAATCCGGCCATATACAGACCATATTCATTCATTGCTTCTGCATAAAGCGGATATCCTTGAAAATTTGTTGCTGTACCGATCATTGCCGGATGCTCTTGCAACGGTTCGCCTTGTTGAAACGTAAAAGGGTAGCGGCGAGGGGTAATAATGACCTCTTGACCAAAAGAATGATCCAGATCCAGATTGCGGCCATAGATTCCTTCATACATGGAAATGCTTGTACACATAGGCATACCTTCTTTCTATCTACTCTTATTATAAACAGATTTTAAGCAATAAAAAAGAAAGCTGCATGAGCTTTCTTTTTTAACTTTTATAAAGATGTAGCAGCATAGAATCCATCACGGATTGCTTCGCCAATCTTGCCTAGAGCATTGCTGTCACCAACGACGCGCGTCTTGATATGATATTTTGCTTTGATCTTGTCGACAACGCTGAGATCTGGACGCATGCCAAAGGCATTGACGATCGTATCTGCAGGAATCTTCTTTGTTGTGCCATCTGCACATTCTACTGTCAGACCTTCTGCATCCATTGCAATCACTTTTGTATTGGTCATCAAGGTAACATCGGCTTCTGCTAGTTTATTGAATAATGTGATCTGATTGATAAAGAATACGTCTTTACCGCACTGCGGCTGCATTTCTACAACTGTAACTTTTTTGCCCAATTCGCTTGCCATTTCCAATGCACCGTCTAATCCGGAAGCACCGCCGCCGCAAACAACGATATTTTCACCTTTCAAACGTGTGTGATCACGATGTGCATCCAGCATCGTGACAACATTGTCGTTATCGATGCCGGGAATCTTCGGCATGATTGGTTTGGCACCGCAGCCGATGATGATCTTGTCGCATGTATCTAAGAAATCTTCTTCCCCTGTGATTTCAGTATTTAAATGTACTTCAACATTTAATTTCTGTAATTGTGTTTGATACCATGTTGTTAATTTTTTGATGTTCTGCTTAAAGCTGGCTGTACAAATATCCCCCATGACGCCGCCTAAGCGATCATTTTTTTCATATAATACGACATGATGTCCTTCGATTGCAGCTACGCGTGCGGCTTCCATGCCTGCAGGTCCGCCGCCGATGACAACGACATTCTTTGGTGCATCTGTCTTCTTGATTTCAAAGCGTACTTCTTCCATTGCCTGTGGATTGACTGCACAGCTGAGTTTTGTATGACGGTTCCAGATACGTCCGATACAGTATTCATTGCAGCGCAGACAAGGACGCACATCTTCGGGACGGCCTTCCATCAATTTGTTTGGCAATTGCGGATCGGCAATGAGGGCACGGCCCATATTTGTGAAGTCTACGACTCCGGATTCAATCAGCTCGAGTGCTGAATCAGGTGCTAATGTACCTGCAGTGAATAAAGGAACACTAACTGCTTCACGTGCAGCTTTGCATACATAAGACATGCAGGATTCTCCTAAATAAGAAGGAGGGAAAATGTAATCCAATGTTTCGTAGCATCCTGCATCTACATCGAATGCATCTACTCCGGCTTTTTCCAAGATCTTTAACAGTTTGACGCTGTCTTCGATCGTACGTCCGCCTGGGAAACGATGATCCAGAGAAATACGGAAGATAACAGGCATCGAATCACCTACGACACTTTTGATGGCCTGTACGATCTCGACTGCAAAACGCGCACAGTTTTCTGGACTTCCTCCATATTCATCAGTGCGTTTGTTCCAGACAGGGGACATGAATTGATCGATGAGATAACCTGCATGCGCATGGATCTCAATGGCATCATAACCTGCATCTCTGGCAACACCGGCAGAGAATTTAAATCCTTCCATGATCTGTGCAATTTCTTCTTTTGTCAATGCATGGCATTTGACATCCGGATTAAAGACAGATGGTGTTTCAGAAGAAGAAATAGGCGGATTTCCAAAAGTATCCGGGAATGCATTACGTCCGGTACCCGGGGAAACCTGACAAACGATCTTTGCACCATAACGATGTACGCCGTCACATACGGAAGTCAAAGAAGGCAATACAGTGTAAGAGTCTAAGTAACCTTCCATAGAACCTTGTGCAATTTTCTCATTTAACATTTGACATCCCATGAAGATGATGCCAACGCCGCCTTTTGCACGTTCAATAAAATAATCAATTTCTTGTGCATCTTTTCGACCATTGGTAAATGCAGAGTTTGTACCCATTGGAGACATTCCAATACGGTTTTTCACTTCCATCTTACCAATTTTAAATGGTGTGAAGAGCTTTTCATAACCCATAAGCAAAACCTCCTGTTCATCGCCTTTTGTAAGGCTTTTCTCTAAAATATTATAAAAGAAAAACTGAGAGAATGCATTGTGCTGAAAAAAGAAAACAGGTTCTATAAATTGTGCAGATGCACAAAAAATAAAATAGGAAATATAGAAATCACATCAGCAAGTACGTATAATGTAAGTAAAGATAGTTTTAGAAAAGGGGTGAATCTATGAATTATGTACAGCTCTACCATGATCTATTGGAACATTTGCCGTCCGGCACCATTCAGGAATTGATGGAGACCGCCTATCATCATGTGCATTTGCCAATACTGGCAACGGATGTGACTTATCAGCTCTTGGGCATCTATCCCCGTGTAAAAAGCGGCAAGCCGTATTGGGATCTATTGTTAGAAAAAGGAAAATATGATACACAGACCATCATGGAATTATATGAAGACGGCATCCTGCAGTCAGCTGATCAAAATGAACGGCCATATCTTGTCGATTGGGGAAGAGCTGCCAAGGAGGAACCGAAGATCGTTGCACTGATCAAGGTCAATGGTCATACGGAAGGTTTTATCTCGTTATTATGTGAAAAAGAACAATGGAACGATGACATCTCCGGTGCGGTAGAGATCATTGCCAAGATTTGTTCGATCCTATATCAAGAGAAGCGCTCACAAAGCAATATAGCCAAGCTGCAGCCAAAAGCATTTGCAAATGAATTATTAAGAGGAAAGATCACAACGAAAGAACAGCTTCACCAGTGGCAGCAAAATACCGATTTCTATCCGCAGGCCAGTTATCAATTGCTGGCCATTCAAGGAGAAGGACAAAGCGTAGAGAGAGTCTTTACTAATTTTTGTGCAAAATTAGAAAGGATCGTTCCCTCTCAATTGTCCTTGATCCGCAATCAGATCCTGTATGTGCTTTTCTATGATTTGTCTATGGCTGCTTCTTCACAACATATGCGGGAAATCAAGTCATTATTGACCGGTTTTCATTTAAAGGCAGGCTGCAGTGTTTCTTTTTCGGATTTATTATATTGCAGGGAACATATGGAACAGGCAATTGATGCCTTAAAAGCAGGAAAAAAACGAGATCCGCAGCTCTGCTTGTATGATTATCCTTCATATGCATTATATTCTTTGATTGAAACAGGAAGCAGTCATACCAGCATTTATAATGCAACCCATCCCATGCTACTGATGTTAAAGGAATACGATGCCAAACATCACAGTGAATTGTATGATACGCTTGCCTGCTATATCCGTTTCATGGGACAGAGTGCAAAGATCATTGAAGAATTGCACATACATCGTAATTCTCTGCCTTATCGAATACATAAAATTGAAACGATCACAGGGTATTCATTACAAGATTTTGAGACCGTATTACACGTTTCCATCAACTTTTATTTGATGGAACAGAAGGAAGAAACTTGACAATAAGTGAATGTTCATTTATTATAGAAAACAAAGAGGTGGGCAGATGAGACGAAAAGATGATGAAAAAGAACGGCGTATTCGACATGCTGTGATTGAATTGATGTTGCGAGAAGGATTCAATGGAACCTCCATAGCAAAAATTGCAAAATTAGCAGGTGTATCTCCGGCAACTGTATACATATACTATGAGAATAAGGAGGAAATGCTGCAGGATATTTATTTGGAATATTCAGAGGAAGTATTTGATTATCTATTGACTGGCATCGATCGCAATATGAGCGGTGCACAGATGATCGAAACACTGATTCGTCGTTACTATGACTATGTGACCCATCATCCGGAAGCGTACTGCTTTGTTGAGCAATTTTCAAACTGTCCAGCTTTGTCAAATAAATGCAGCTGTAAGAAAACAGTGCAAAATATCTTTCGATGGATCGAAGAAAAGAATGAACGGCCGTTGGCACGCCGCTACAGTGATGAAAGTGTCTCCGCTATTTTGTTCTATCCGATCAAAGCAATTGCATCCGATCATTATCAAAATGAACGTGAAAAGGAAAATCAATTGGAGGAATTGATTGAAATGATCCAAAAAGCTGTGTTGTAATTTTGTAATTATTTTTATTCTATTATTAAATGAACATTCATTTAAAAGGAGGGGTATTGATGGATACTGTACCATATGTTGAAAAAGGATATGTTTTTCCTGTATATAATATTATGTTATTACCGGGTGTTTCTACCATGATCTATTACAGCAAAGAACCGGTCAATCTGAAAGAAACACTTCGTCAAGATGCTGCCTTTTTGTTGCTGCCGTTACGCAGGGATGTGACAAAAGAAGATATCCAAAAAGAAGATTTTTACAGTTATGGTGTATCTTTTGCAAACGGACAGCTGGCAACAAATGAAAAAGGAACGTATTTTTCCGCCAAACTGATGCATCGTGTCAAAGTGCTTGATTTATATCAAGAAGACGGACAATGGATCGCAGAGTTTACAACAGATATTGAACAAGCAGACCTGGATGAAAAAGCAGCCGGTCAAATGCTGTCTTATATGAAAGAGACTGTTGGCGAGTTGGCATCTCACTTTAAAAATGGTGAGATCTATACGAAGATGTTAGACAATATCGAAGATTTAAATACGATGATTGCTTATCTGAGTCAATTCTTGCCATTATCTGCACAAGAAAAATATGAAATGCTAGAAATGGATTCCATAAAGAAACGCGGTTTGACATTTATGGATATTCTGTTGAAACAAAAAGAAACACTGGAAATAAACTTGGAAATGCGCGAAAAGATTTCGGATAAGACAAGTCGAACGTATCGTAAACAGATCTTGCGCGAGCAGATGAAAGCCATTCAAGAAGAATTAGAGGAAGATGAAGAAAACAGCGAAGAGGAAGAAAGCTATCAAAGCAGGATCCTGCAGGCTCATCTGCCTGAAGATATTGAAAAAGCAGCATTGAAAGAAGCCAAAAAACTGGAATCCATGGGTATGGGAAATTCAGAAGAAAACATCATTCGCAATTATCTGGACTTCTTATTGTCTCTGCCATGGGAGCGTGAAAAATCGAAACCGATCGATCTGAAAAAAGCAAAGAAGATCTTAGATCATGATCACTATGGTTTGGAAAAAGTAAAAGAAAGAATTTTGCAGCATTTAGCTGTGATGAAACTGAAAGAAGACAAGAAAGGATCTATCTTGTTGCTGGTGGGTCCTCCTGGAACCGGCAAGACCAGCTTAGGCAAAAGTATTGCACGTGCACTTGATCGAAAGTATGTACGTCTAAGTTTGGGAGGTGTTCACGATGAAGCAGAGATTCGTGGTCATCGCCGTACGTATGTAGGGGCATTGCCAGGCAGTATTTTAAAAAGCATGCAAAAAGCAAACAGCACCAATCCGGTCATGGTATTGGATGAAGTGGATAAATTACAAGGCGGCGGCTTTAATGGTGATCCGGCCAGTGCTTTGTTGGAAGTATTGGATCCCGAACAGAACAATACGTTTACCGATCATTATTTGGATCTGCCGTATGATTTATCGGATGTATTCTTTATTGCGACTGCAAACTCTCTCGATACGATTCCTCAGCCGTTGCTTGACCGTATGGAAGTGATTTCTATATCTGGTTATACAGATGAAGAAAAATATCATATTGGAAAAGAACATCTGATTCCGCAAGTATTAGATGAAATTGGATTGGATACGAATCAGTTGTCGTATACAGATGGAGCATTAAAGAGCATAATCGAAAACTATACGCGAGAAGCAGGCGTACGTGGTCTGAAAAAACAATTAGCACATGCAGCACGCAGTGTAGCACAAAAATATGTCATGGGTGAGCTTACGCTTCCATACAGCATTAAAAAGAAAGATCTGGAAACAGTATTAGGACAACCACTAGCAAGACACGATCGTGCACAAAAGGAAAATCCTGCAGGTGTAGTAACAGGTTTAGCTTGGACACCGGTCGGCGGAGAGATCTTGTTTATTGAAGCGGTGGATATGCCAGGATCTGGACATCTCAAATTGACTGGAAAATTAGGCGATGTCATGCAAGAATCTGCGATGATCTCAGTCAGTCTGTTGCGTTCTCGCCTGCCGCTGAATACGTCGTATTTTAAAGAACACGATCTGCATATTCATGTGCCAAGCGGAGCTGTTCCAAAAGATGGACCATCTGCGGGTGTTACTTTATTTACCGCTTTGGCATCGTTATTGACCGGAATCAAAGTAAGTCCGCCGCTCGCTATGACCGGTGAGATCACATTGCGCGGTACTGTCTTGCCGATTGGCGGTTTGAAAGAAAAACTATTAGCAGCACGTCAGGCCGGTATCACGAAAGTATTGATTCCAAAAGACAATGAAGGTGATCTTAAAGAATTGCCGCAAGTCATCAAAGATTCAATGGAGATCCAATGCGTAGAGACGGTGGAAGATGTATTGCACCATGCATTAGGTATTTCATTAAAGCAGTTGCAATATTCATTCCAGCGACTTCATCCAGATACAAAAGAGAATCATGGAAAGATTTCAACCGATCTGGAACATGCGACTCATCAGATGCCAATTTTATAGGATAGTAAAATATATTATCTAACCAATGGATACCTTCTAGGATACAGCAGGAGGTTTCCATTTTTTTAACTTTATATGCGTTCTATAAAAAAATTCCTCCCTACTGAATTGTTTAGTAAGAAGGAATTTATGTAGAAATATAAAATTAATCAATAACAGGAACTAAAGTATCAAATTCCTTTATTTTTTCTGTCGTTTTATTGTATATATAGTACTGCATAAGAGTAAACTAATTAAGAATCCAGAAATCCATAGGTTGGTTGCATCCAAAGAATTGGTATCTACATCAGATTCTGCTTTTTCTAATGCTTCTATTTGGTTGTTTTGCTGTGGCTGTTCTATTTCTTCTGGAGGTGTTTGAGGATTGTTCGGATCTGTTGGTTCTTGAGTATCCGTGGTTTTTGGTTTGTAAGATGCTATAATCGTTGCATCATGATTTGGCATTGTGAAAGTAGTATGCGCATTATAAACATCCTCTAAATAAGTGCTATCAGAAGTTATCCATTTATCAAAAATTTTTCCTGTAGGAGCTTTGTCAGCAACAATAGATATTTTTTCTCCTTCTTCATATTGTCCATCTCCACTACCGTTTTCCACAGTTAAATTATACTTATCTGGATTTTTTTCATATAACAATACAAATGGTGAAAATGAAGAAGCTTCAAATTGAATGTACTGTTTTCCGTTGATTTCTTTAATAACATAATCAAGAGATTCTGGTGGATATTTGCCTAACATGTTTTCTAGGCTTTCACTGTGGTTGCGATCAAGTGAAGAAAAATGTAATATCTGTAAATGTCCATTAGGTGAGTAATCTGACGGCAATGGCCAATAAAGCGTTGTTGTCGTATTATTTTCTAATGTTACATAAACATTACCATTTTCGGTGTCTATCAAATCCAAATAAAAATGCTCATAGCCAAAGTGAATATCTTTCATATCATCAAGAATAATGTTATTTTGTATGTACTGTATGAATATATGCGAATTTTGGATATTGTCAACTAATAGATGTAGACCGTCGGTATTTTTAATTTCTACATTACTGTCGTTTATAAAATATGTTGTATCATCTGGTAATACTGCATTAACTGTATCTTTGTCTATTTGTTGCTCATGTGATACGATATTTGTTGTTACTTCTTGATTCAGTTTTCGAACAGTTAGTTTACCAGTATCAAATTGTATAGGTAGAGTATAATGATCACTACCAATTGTGATCACTGCTTTGACAAAGTTTTGATTAATCCCGTCTGAATAAATGGATATGTCATATACTTTGTAGTTTTCAGTACTTGACGGATCAAATTTATCCTCAATGACGGTATTTCCAGTAATTGGATCTGTAACTTCTATGCGAACAGGAATTTTTTCGTCGCTGCTCGGCAGTATGCGGTATAGAAATTTTGACCCTCCTTCTTGTGCGTTTTTGTTTGTGCTATGCGCAGTAGTTCCATATGGCTCGATTTTCCATTCTCGTTTCGTACCTTGTCCATCATCATAATAGAAGGTTATTTGATTGCTTAGGTTTGTAGAACTAGCCTCATCACCCAAAAGTGTATTTATATAATCAGGAAGCGTTAGATAAAATTCAGGCTCAGGAAATCCGTTAGTAGATGAATCTTTTACAAATTCACCATTTTCATCTACAATTCCATCATGTCCTTCTCCGCCAGTATAAATCGTTATATCTGCAGGTGTAATGGTGATTGGTGTCTTGTCTACCACATTTACTTCCATGACATAACCTTTTCCCGCATTTCCATCTTGACCGACGCCTATAAAATTATGATTTGATTTATAAAATTGTTTAGGAGTCCCATTTTTTTCAACATAATATCCATATATCTCAACTAGATAATAATTGCCATTTGTTCGTGCATCAGATGGATCTCGTATTTCGATAGCAGATAAATCTGTATAAACCCGATTTAATTTTGAAGAGGTAGTTGAGGTGGAAAATATATCCGGTTGTTCTTCACTTCGTGGACCATTCACCCCGTTGTTACTTTCATCCCACCAGCAATATTTGAAATATACGTATGTTCCTTTTTCCTTTGCTTCCTTTGTTGCCAATGGATGGGTTACGCGTACTCCTATGCTGCCGGGATTATTTTCATCTACATCTACATTTAAAGTTTGTACACCTTCTACTGGATCTTTTACAACATTTCCATTGACAGTAAAGTCAACAGTCGGTTTAGCTACAATTGAGTCATTAACAGTTTCAATGGTCAGAATATCGTCAATCCAGCCAGTTACTTTTGATGAAGTTGATAACACAAAAGTACTACCATTTATTTGCCATCCAAGATCATAACCAGGTACTGTATTGATTGGATCTATTTCCGGCAAGGTGTATTGATCATCTAAATACCAGATATTATCGCTGTTCAACGTATATTTAATGCTTTGACCATATAATTTTTTTTGAATAATGGTTGTATTATCTGCATTTGTGAATTGTAATGTTACAGGGTAAGTTTTTGATACGCGTGTGAAGCTGCTTGTTGCCTGATAAGCATCAGCATTTGGAAAAATTAATAAACAATCTGAAGAAGAATTCGCTTTAAATCCTGTACTACTGTAACCTGAAAGATCTGATTTTCTTTCAATGTAAATTTGAGAAAAAGCACTGTTGCTATAAAAAGCTTCTGAGCCGACTATTTCTACAGAAGTAGGTAATTTAATAATTAAATTAGATCCTTTTGGAAATGAGTTTCTAAATGTTTGTTTTCCAATGACCTTTAAAGATTGCGGCAATTCAAATTTGACATTTGCTGCACTGCTTGCAGTTTTGACAAATTGTAAACTGGTACAACCATTGAATACGGTACCGCTGTTTCCGCTAACATCACCTAGAACTTCTAAAGTATTTGGCAAAATGATTCCAGTTAATTGATTACAGCCACTAAAAGCACTCTTTCCTATAGTTTTTATCTTAGTATTGGATAAATCTAATACCCCTGATAGCGCACATCCCATAGCGGCTTGATTGTTGATGTTTGTAAGACTAGTAGCTGTCGAAAAATCTATACTTACAATACTGTATCTTCCAATAGCATCATAACTGGTTACAGCATTGTAGTTCTTTTTGTCACTTGTGTAGGAATCACGGAAACCATCATTCGCAATGGTAGTAACAGTGTTAGGAATTTGAATAGAAAGATAGATGGTTTGTTTATTTGGATTTATTGTTTTAAACCAGTCTTTTTCTATTCCATAATACGTCTTATTCTTGATTACCATCCCTTCTTCAGGGACGATGATAGGATCTTCTGCAGATAAACCTAAATTATTTTTTAAAGTAAGTGTATTTTTTGTAGATAAGAAAAGTGGTTGTTCTATTGCATGATTTTGTTCAGATTCATCATTTTCAATATTTTCTATTGATAGTGATGAATTGTTATAGTGGATGGAACCATCTGATTTTTCATTCATATCACCAGATGTATTGTTTTCTTTGTTTGTATCATCAAGTTTTTCATTTTCTTCTATATTGTCAGCTGTTTGAGCATAAACAACTGGAGAAACAATAGAGAATAGTAATAAAATAACTAAAAAAGATGCGAGACGTTTACGACAATCAAATCTATTTTTCATGATGTTCCTCCTAGATCCATAACCATTTTCAATTTGCTAATCCCTTCAATATTTTATAATCGAAAATAAGAATATTTTGCTTTTGCTAGGATGAATGTTTCTATATTTGATTGTTCGATAATGTAGGCTTTTTTTGATACATGCTATATAATGAAAATAGGGGAGGGGTGTATAATTATTGATCAAGATTTTGCCTTTTTTTGTTCGACTGTACCCTTCATATTAGATATTTAATGAGTTAAACAGATTTGACTAATAGTGTTTGATAATTCCTACATTTTCGCACATTTTTTAAAGAACAAATTGTTTTATTTATTCTCAACCCATCGTAAGAAGGTATCTGGTGCTATATGTAGTTTCTTAGCGGCTGATCGAGCTGTTATTTTTTTATTGTACCAATCTATTTTAATTTGTTCGAAATTTTCAGGTATTTTTTTTCGGGGTCTTCCAAATTGAACACCTCGCATTTTCGCAGCAGCGATACCTTCTTTTTGACGCTGACGTATATTTTCACGTTCTGTTTGTGCTACATAAGATAAAATTTGTAATACAAGATCTGCAACAAATGTACCAGTTAGATCTTTTCCGGCATGGCGTGTATCAAGAAGTGGCATATCTAGGACAACAATGTTTGCCTTTTTTTCTCTTGTAATAATTCGCCATTGTTCTAAAATTTCTTCATAATTTCTTCCTAAACGATCAATTGATGTTATGACTAGGATGTCTTGTTCTTCTAATTTATAGAGTAAACGCTGATATTGTGGACGATTAAAATCTTTTCCGCTGAGTTTATCCATAAAAATATCTTTTTCGTTTACAGGAAAAGATTTTAATGCAATTAACTGTCTATCTACACATTGTTCTTTAGTAGAAACTCGTACATATCCATAAATATTTTTTTTCATTTACAATACCTCCTAATGTATCTATTGGATTTGTTTTATAAGAATGTCGAGATTTTTTTATAGATAAACTTACAGTGATTAAATAAATTATAGGTCATTTGATTTATCATAAGTAAATATTTCAAAAGGTGTTTTTAAACGAAAAAGGTTATTTATTATTCAAGCTGTTAAATTATATTGGCTCTTATCAGAGTTTATTTCTGAAAGGTATATATAGGTTTCAATTTTCAATTGGTAATTTATTTTAGGGAAGCATAGACAAAAAAAAGTGACAAAATAGAATATTGCTTTTGTCACTTAGACATACTTTATATATTCATGATGTATATCATCAAATATAAATGAATATGGAATTATATCTTAAAAAAATGAAAAATTTGATTTTTCATATCAAGTTCTGTTATTAGAAATTTTTTTCTGATTGATGCCTTTAATAAGATGTATATAATAACTGGTGATAATCACCATAAAGATTGCATATAAAATACGCTCTGAAATGTGAATGTCTTCTCCAAACACAATGTAAGCAGCAATGACAGTAAATACACTAACAAATAAGATGGATACAAGGATTGCAATAACTAGTTTGATCCATCGTGTAACATGTTTGCTTTTCATTGTTTCTATTAATCCTAAAAAAATCATTTCATATAAAAAATCCATCCTTTTCCTCCCAAGCTATATTCATTTTTGTTTCTATCACTAGTCTATCGAATTCGGCAATTATTAGTATACAGGGTATAGGATGTAATGTATATGTTGTTTTATAACTATGACAAAACTGTAATAGAATGGTTACTAATATAAAATATGAAATGTATCCCCTATAATTTTTTTAACTCATTAGCAAAAACATTAGCAGACACCTTTAAAAACACAAAAAAAGCCTTTAAATAAACAATGTCATTAAGTTAAATATGAGGGCTTTTAATTAGTAGAGCAGAAATCTTTTTTTGCTCTACTTTTTTATTTTATTCTTGACAAAAATGAAAATATGCGGCGTGGAGCTATGCTCCACGCTTTCGTAGGAAGTGTTAGGAGGTATCAATTATGTTCCTTATCTATACTTTCTTATTTGTTTCTATTATTTATTTCTGTAGGATTTTTGTTTTGGAGGTGATATCTTATGAGTTCTTTTTCTTCTAATGTCATCTCTGATTTAAACAAAATCATTGAGTCCCTGGCTGATAAATCCATTCATCGTTCTTTGGTGCTTGATCCTCAGAAAAATTTTATTCGTTCTTCTAAACTTGGAATCGTAGAAACCGTCCGATTCATTTTAGGTTCCGGTCCTTCTACTTTAAAAAATGAATTGCGTAACTTTTGTAAAGATACGAAAATTTCTGTATCAAGCAGCGCTATGGTCCAATCCAGAGCGAAACTTAAAGAAAATCTATTCTATTTCTTATTAGACTCATTAAATCAAAAGTATCCTTATAAGAAAACCTTTAAAGGCTATAAACTCATTGCGGTGGATGGAAGTAAGATCAATATCCCTTATAATCCAGACGATGTTTCTACTTTTCATAATGGCAAAAGAAAAACAGACAATACACAAGGGAAAGGTTATAACCAAGTGCATTTGAGTGCTGCTTACGATGTCCTGAATTCTAGATTTATAGATGCCATGATCAAAGGTATTAGGCAATATGATGAACGTATACAAATGATGCAGCTCGTTAGCTGCAATGAAAATGATAAAACCATTTGGATCGCTGATCGAGGCTATGAAGGAGCTAATCTGATTGAAAATTTAAAACAGAAAACAAAATTTATCATTCGCGCAAAAGATATTAATGGAGGGAATGGAATTATTACCGGTTTAGATATACCTGAAAGTGAACTTGATAAAGATATAGACCTGATATTTACTAATTACAATCGAAAGGAATATCAAAAACAGAAGTCAAAATATAAGATCATCCAAAAATCACAGGAATTTGATTTTTTAAATGAAGATACACATTTTTATAACACAACATGGAGGATTCTTAGATTCAAATTAAAGAACAATTATGAAGTGCTGATTACAAATTTAGAACGTGATGTGTTTTCTTGTGAAGATATAAAATATATTTACGGATTAAGATGGAACATCGAAATTGCCTTTAATTATTTAAAACACGATATAAACGTAATCAATTTTAAAAGTAGAAAAAAAGAATTCATCATACAGGAGATTTTGGCTAAACTTGTCATGTACAATCTATGTTCTATCATTAATACATATCTAGAGAGTCAAAGGAAACAAAAGATGAAGAAGAAGTTATTACATAAGATAAATTTTTCTAATGCCATCCATCTTATAATGGATGTCTTCTTCAAAACAAAAAGAAAAGGCGGAATTCCACCTAATCTCGATATACAAATAATTAGTGATACATCCCCAATTAGAAAAGGAAGAAGTTTTGTGAGATCTCCACATCCACAAAACTATACTGCATCTAATTATCGTATCTATTAACCACTACTACTATAACATATTTTTTAAAACTTTTGATAAAAGTTGTTTTTATCATGCCAAAAAAGCAAATTAATTCTCCTAAATAATAAAAGCCACAGGAAAATTTAACCCGTGACTTTTTAAGCCTTCTTAACTTAATGACATTGTTATTTAAAGGCTTTTTACGTATACTGGTGGAGGTGAGGGGAATCGAACCCCTGTCCAGAAACAGTCCCCCATACAGACATCTACAGCTTATCTCATGGCTGGATAATTTAACAGTTTGTGCATGAGCAAACATCTGTTAAATGTGTTTCTAAATTTTTGTGCAGAGAATCGAAACAAGTTCTCTGCCTTGAGTTCCACTAGATTAAGCTCACCAAGACAGCGCAGAACACTCTGTCAGTGGGAGGCTGCGAACCTATCGTCGGTTATTAAGCAGCGAAAGCAACGGCACGGTTTACACCGAACACGTTAGCTAATTTAGTTTTTGCGTTTAATTTAAGTTGATTATTACGTAATCACTCGGCTGCAGTCCATATCAGACATATCCCTGTCGAAACCAGAACACCCCCTGCTTTCGATAGGCATTCTCAGTGTATCACAAAACCGGGTATCCTTCAATGTTTTTGTTTGCTCAAAGCATGGCGACAGGCTATAATAACAGAGAAAGGGCGGATGTCAGATGTTTTTGGATGGTTTGGATGAACTTGATCAGAAAATCGTTCAGTTATTGATTCAAAATGCTCGAATGACATATTCACAGATAGGTGAACAGATCGGTATTTCACGTGTTGCGGTCAAGATGCGTGTGCAGGCCTTAGAAAAAAGAGGGGTGATCGAAGAATATACAACGATCATCAATCCGCAAAAGATTAGTGGAGCTATTTCTTGTTACTTTGAAATAATTACGGAGCCGGATCAACTGATGCACGTAGCTGAATTGTTAAATGCACAAGAAACAATTACGCAGATTTACCGCGTATCTGGAAAAAGCCGCTTGCATGTACATGCAGTGGCTTCATCGAATGAGGAATTAGAACGGCTGATGAAGGAAACGATCGATCGATTACCCGGTGTTTTAGAATGCAGCTGTCACATTATTTTATCCAGGATCAAAGATATCAAGGGACTTCGCTTATAGTCCCTTTTTTGTTAGATGCATCAATTGTGTCAAATCCTTTGGCAGCGGACAAGAAATGGTCAGCATTTGCTGCGTCAATGGATGGAAAAGTGAAATCGTTGCTGAATGCAAAGCTAATCGGCCGCTTCTTTTTTTCTTTCTGCCATATAATGGGTCATTGACCAAAGGATAGCCGTGTGCGCTCAGATGGACACGTATCTGATGGGTACGTCCTGTTTCCAGCGTACAGCGGATCAAAGAACGATTTGTTCTCTCATCATATTGCAGCAATGCTGCTTTGGTACAAGCAGGTTTTCCTTTCGGATAGGTGATATAACGACGAGCATCATGGCGGTCTCTGCCGATCGGATCTGTATACACTTGTTTCTTGTTTGGAAATTTTCCTTCGACGACTGCAAGATAACTGCGGTGGATCTGTTTGCTTTCCATCCAATGATCCAGCAGAGGCTGCAATAGTGGATATTTACAAAAAAGCAGGATGCCGCTGGTCTCTTGATCTAAACGATGCAAGGGACGAACAGGACACGTTTGTTGGCTTTGCATAAAGTAATACTGCACACAATTGCAAACTGTATGATCTGTGTTGATGCCATCGCTATGTACCAGCATATGAGGTTCTTTATTGATGACGAGGAATATATCGTCCTCATATAAGATATCAATGGCGTGTGCATAAGAAGGAATCGATTCAGATGGGAAAACAGATTGGATCATGAGAAGATCGCCGTTTTGCAAAGACTTATTTTGTTTTTGTATGTTGCCATTGACCGTGATCAAAGCATTTTGATATAACAAATAACGTGTCTTTTTAGAAAGAAAAAGATCTTGCAGTATCTGATCGATACTGGTCTTTTGTGAAATAGGAATGGAAAGCTGTTGATCAGTAATTGTAAATTTCATATTGTTCCTCGCTTTTCTTCATCTTAACGAATTGTACATTTGATGTCAACGCCAGATATTTCATAACGAATTGATATTTTTTAACCGTATATTTACATAAAAGGTGATAAGATAAAAATGGATAAGGAAAGAGGATGAGAGGATGAAAATAGCTGCGATTGTAGTTGTCATCATCATGGTGACAGCAGCTAAAGAATTGTACATGCAGTGTAAGGAAGAAGCACAAATGCATTCGAAACACTAATGTACTTTTTTATTGTAAAGCGATGAGTTGATTTCGTATAATAAAGATGAAGAGAGGTGGCAACATGAAAAAGTTTATGATTTCTTTTGCTGGCGTGCTATGCTTTCTCATTATTTTTATGCTTTGTTATGGATTCATAGCAAAGATCAATAATGAATTGTTTGGTATATTAGCATGGCAAAGCACAATGATGGTTGGCATCATCAGCTGGTTTCTTCTTTTGTTTTTCATTGTTCCACTGGATTATCTGATCAGCAAGGCAATCGTGCATAAAATACAAAAAGCTTTAGAACACCGTTTCACAGACACTTATTATCCATAATAAGTTAATGCATATTTTTCTGATCAAATAAATGCATCTAGCATGACGACAGTATAGAGTTATGTTATACTGACGATGTAAAGAAAAGAATAATGACAGGAGGAAAGAGAAATGAAAGTATTTAAGTGTGAGATTTGTGGAAATATCATTGAAAAAGTTGTCGATAAAGGTGTACCGGTTATGTGCTGTGGAAAGCCGATGGTTGAATTAACAGCAAATACGACAGATGGTGCATTAGAGAAACACGTGCCAGCTGCAGAAGTAAAAGATGGCAAGCTGGAAGTAGTCGTTGGTTCTGTTGAACATCCAATGCTGCCAGAGCACTACATTACTAATATTTGGGCAGTAGCAGGCAATCAGGTATTGCGTGCAGATCTGCAGCCGGGTGCTGCACCTAAAGCAGTATTTGCATTAGGTGATTATAAAGGCAAAGTGGAAGTTTACGAGTACTGCAACCTGCATGGTTTGTGGAAAACAGAAGTAGAAGCATAATTTGATAAACAGAAATAAAGGTTTTTGAATAGAAAAGGACCAGGGTCATTGTCTAAAAACAATGTCTTGGTCCTTTTAATTGTTCAAAAATAAATGAAGAAATTCTTCCAAATCATTTGATTTCATCAGTTTCTTCGCTTTTTCTTCATCGTCCAGGATTTCGGAAATGCGGCCAAACAGATCGTCAAATTCATCCGCATGCTGTTCATTGCGGCTCAAACAAATCAATAAGACAATTTTTACTTTCTTGTCATTCCATTCGATTGCATTATTCAGCGTACAAACCGCAATCTTGTTAAAAAGGCCTTCTTTTTTGATTGGATGAGGAAGAGCAAGAAAATTTCCATAGGCTGTAGGGGCTACTTTTTCTCTTTCTAAAACCAGCTTTTCATAATTTGCTTCCACATAGCCTTTGCTTTTTAATTTTTCGCATAGAAAATCGATGACTTGTTCTTTTGTAGAAAAGTCCATTCTCGGATAAAACAAATCAGCCTCAAAAAAGTTTGCACAGGGAGAATCCTTTTTGTGATGATTGAGAAAAAAGAAGATATTTTCGATATCCTTGTCATTTAGAAGATTTCTAACGATATAGACAGGATAGTCAGACAGGGAGATCTTATCATCAAAACTGATGATCAGATCCGGTTTGATTTCCTTTACTCTATCGAGGTCAAAAGCAGAAAGCACACCTTTGATCTCGATTTCATACTGATGAATACGGGCAAGTCTTTTTTTAAAATATTGTACGCCTGAGTTTCCCACAGGAGATACGATGACAACATATTTCTTATGGGAACTGTCTGCACGTTCCAAAGAACCCATTAAATGCAGTGTTAAGTAGCTGATTTCATCTTCGTACAAACTGATATGAAAATAGTTTTGTATCTGATCGGCCATGTATACGCTGATATCATACAAAATAGGAAATCGCTTTTTGATGTCTTCTAACATTGGATTGCGTAGATACGTGCTGTACTTGATCCTGTTTTGCAGATTTACCAGATGGCTTAATAAATTATCCTTTAACTTTTCATCTTTTTGAAAATCAAAACCATAGATTTCATTGACATCTTTCAATATCAGATTGATCAGCATCGATAACTTCTTTGATTCATCTTCCGATCGTATATTTATTTTCCCGGCAAATAAGGAAGCCAGATACATTAATTCATTATTGTCTAAAGTGATATCGATCATTGTATGCAGCATCGCATAGTAACGTTTTCCCAATTCTAAATAATATGGATTGATTTCCATATCATTTTCATATAGGATACTGTGATCATGCAGGATACGGTCAATCATGATCGTCACATGAAGGATGAAAGAGATAAACTGGATATCTTTTATCTTGATCTTATTTTCGCGAAAAAAAGCAATCGTGTTTTTTTCTAATTCTTTCAGATCGATCGATTTGCTGAAAAAGTTTTGATAATCATTGATATTCAGCGTATTCGAGCTAAATTCATGTAAAAGATAGTATGACATTACTTTGCGTTTATCTTCTTCTGTTCCAATCAGTATCAAATGATTTTTCCGCCGTACGATATCGACATGGATATTGCTGTTTTCCAGCTTCTGGTTAATTCTTTTGACGATGCGCAGCAGGGAAGTAGAACTCATGAACAATTCATCGCTCAGATTTTCAATATCGTTTTCTGAAGCAGACAAGATCTTTTTCAATACTTTGAAATCTTGGGTATCTCCATCTTCATCTCTGGAGAGATGATAATGGATCTTTTGTAAAAACTGTTTATTATTCAATCTGTATCCGCTGGATTGCAGTATGGAAATACTGTCTGGATATATTTTGTTGATAGTGTGAATATCATTTCGTATGGTTCTGGAAGATACATGTAAGATACTAGCCAGCTGCTGTGAAGTAAGAATATCATTTTTGCTTAATTCTTTCACAATTTCTGCTTGTCGATTGGTAATAGTATTCATGCTGCCTCTACTTTCTATACACCCTTCCTAACAATTGACAGTTTCATAGGGGATGTCAAAATGTTTATGTGGGATATGCAATAAGCAGGCAATCCCTAATGACTGAAGGGCGCACATGGCGCCGCTTCATCATTATATTAGAATCATTTAATCATTTGCATTTTCTTCTTTTAACAATGCTTTTTCTTGAACCTTAAAGAATGGGAAATAGATAACTGCATCTATGATAATCAGAATAACGACTAAAATCAAGGCACGGATATCCATTGTAGATAAGAAACTTCCGAAGATGGAAGGCATGTTCCATGATAACATGGCGAATGATTTTCCAATCAAGCCGATGCTTGTGCAGATATAAGCGATAAAGCAGTTCAAAGTAGATGTCAAGATAAATGGAATGAAAAAGATCGGGTTTAACATCAGTGGTACTCCAAAGATGATCGGTTCAGAGATATTAAAGAAAGCTGGAATGATACCAACGCGGCCAACGGTTTTTAACTGTTTTGATTTGGAACGGCAAAGCAGGATCGCAAGCGCCAGTACGGATCCGCATCCGCCAATGATGACAAAGTATACCCAGAATGGAGTCGTAAAGATACGAGGCATTGTTTCTCCAGCCAACTTAGCTGCAGCATTCACAGAAAGTCCGCTTTCGCGAATAGGAGCAAGGATTCCGGAAAAAGCAGCATCGTGGACACCAAAGAACCAGAACAATTGCACGAATGCGGTCATGATGACAGTTGCTGGAAGGCTGTCTGCAATCGTAAAGGCCGGTGCCAGCGTTGTATAGATCCATCCCGGCATCGTTGTCTGCATGTTGTAGAAAATAATGAATAAAACAGAATATAAAGCGATGATGACAACACCTGGGCAAAGAGAAGCAAATGTCTCAGACAGAGAAGCTGGTACAGAATCAGGAAGTTTGATTCGTCCAAAATTTTTGCTTCGCATGATGCGGTACAATTCAACAGTTACGATGGAAATGAAAATAGCGGCAAGGATCCCTTTTCCATCCATATAAGAAATCTCTGCACTCTTAGAATCAAATCCCAGTTCAATGGGAGCGACAGAAGTTAAGATAAACCCGCAAAGAGACAATAGGATCGGTAATAAATTGTCCAGTTTATAAGATTTTGCTAAAAAGCTGGTCAGTGCAATCACAATATAAAGCGACATGGCTCCCATCGTGATCGTATTGATCCAGGAGAGGATCGTGCTGTTGCTGGTAGCAAAATTTGACCATGCTAATAAAAATCCATTGGTTGTGTTTTCTGTCACAGGTGCTGCAGAAATAACGGAAACGATACCGCCGGCTAATGTGATCGGCATGATACAGATAAAAGCATCACGTATCGCTTTTAAATGTCGCTGTGTGGAAAACTTCGTCGCAAAAGGCATCAATTTTCTTTCTAGAAACGATGTAAAAGTATTCATCATAATATCCCTCTCTTTTTAACTACTAAATGTTATATTTTTTTTGAATCTCCTGAAAGATTGCTTTTCCGTTCATGATTCCATAATACTGCGGAGGAATCGTATCGACCGGAATATCGACTGATTCTTCAATCTGTCCTTTTAGATGACGGATTTGCGGACCGATCAAAATCAGCTGATATCCTTCATCCATGTGATCAAGATATTCTGCTTCTCCATAAGCTTTGCATTCCAGTTTGCCTTCACTGGCTTCTTCGATCTTCTTAGCCAGTATTCCTGTAGACATACCTGCATTGCAGACTAACATTACTTTCATAAATTCCATTCCTTTCTTTTTATTTTTTCGCCGTTGCTTTCTATGATTTCTTTGAACCAATCATAACTTTTTTTAGGCTTGCGGGTTAATTGCGGATCATCAAAATCAATTGCAACCAATCCATAACGTTTTTCAACACCGTTTTTCCATGAATACAGGTCAAAACTGCTCCATGCATAGTAACCTCGGATATCGACTCCCTTATCCGCTGCATTCATCATGGAATTGATGTGGTCATTCATGAAAGAAATACGATAATCATCCTGTACCTGATCAACTTTGACATCTTCCCGCACACCGACGCCATTTTCCGTGATGAAGATCGGTAAATGATATCGTTCATATACATCGATCAATCCTTTTTCCAGACCTTGCGGATAAATTTCAGTGTCCCATTCTGTGTAGATGGCATCCGGATTTTTCATAATTTGTTCAAACCATCCTTTGATGACGATCTTGCTTTCTCCTTTGAAATTTTTCCCTTGGTTATTGACTACAAAAGTGGTCTCCCCGCTTTTATATGGACGAACGAGAATGCGTGAATAATAGTTCAGTCCAAGAAAATCCACGGTATTTTCCTTTATGACTTTCAGTTCTTCATCTTTTATGAAGGAAAGATCATATTTCTGTGATAACACACATAACAGATCAAAAGGAATTTCTCCTTTGGCAGCCGTATCCAATATCCAATTGTTTGCATAATTATCGGCATAGCGCATAGCGATCCGCGTTTGCAAGCTGTCATCGACGCCGTCCACTGGACCAAAACTGTGAACGATTCCGATTTGACCTGGATAATGACCTTGGCGGAAAGCCCTGACACCCAGCGCACTTGCGTACATAACATGATAAGCAGCTGTGATCATTTCCTGTACGCTTTGGTGTCCCGGCGGATAGTTTCCAACCAGATAACCACTGAACGTGAACCATTTAGGTTCGTTAAAAGTAACCCAGTGCTCGACAAGATCATGAAAATGATCAAAGCAGACTTTTGCATAGTGTTCATAGGCGTAACAAGTCTGTTTGTTGAGCCAACCGCCTTCTTCTTCCCAATATTGCGGAAGATCCCAGTGGTAAATTGTAACAAAAGGAACGATGTTGTTCTTTTTGCAGGTCAGCAGAAGATCTCGATAAAAAGCAATTCCTTTTTCATTGACATTTCCTTCTTTGTCTTTGATAATGCGCGGCCATGACAAGGATAAGCGATATGTATTCTGTCCACCTTTGGCCATCATTTCAATATCTTCTTTGTAGTGATGATAGTGATCGCTGGCAATATCTCCATTTTCATAATTTCCATCATGAAGATAAACGTCCCACATGCTTGGTGCACGATCATCAACGTTCCAGGCTCCTTCACACTGATAAGAAGCAGTTGCGCTTCCCCATAAAAAATCTTTTCTAAGCGGCACTTTAATACTCCTTTCTTTTTGCTAAAATTTCATAGACAGCAAATAGTTCTTTTGCCATATCACAAACGACTTCCGAACTGGCTACATGGTCTTCAGCGTGAATCAACAGCAAATTCGCTGGTACATCATTTTGAGAAGCCATTTCTCTCAGCAGCTGAGCATGTGTCTTTTGTGAAAGCAGCAGTTCTTGTTTCGCATCATCTAATAAGGAAACAGCATGATCAAAATTCTTTTTTTTGATTTCATCGATTGCTTCATAGGCGTTGCCTCGTGCATTTCCACTATGCAATATCATTTGCATGCAGCTCACTTCAATATCCATTCATTATCTCCTTTCTGTCTTACATTTTATTGTAAATATTTATGAATCATTTGAAAAAACAGAATTTTCCACTTTAAAGTGGAAATGGTTGATTTTCTTTGCCTATGTATGAAATAAGGAATGAAAAAAGTCCAAGATCGTTCTGCAAAAATAAAAGATCTTAGACTGTTCTGTGTTGAGCATTCTTATGTTGTTTCCATGAGCAAGCAGAGGGTGACATGGATAAGACAGGAAAGAATTCTTAAAGAGGGAGGAACTGTATCTTTAGATGATGATACAAGCAATCAAAACAGCAAAACATGCATGAAGGAGTCGATAGCGAAGAAATGTCAGATAAGAAAAAGGGTGATGCTGCAAAGAAGAGAGAATTTGTAAGTGCACGCATAAGCCGCCAAATGCAAGCAAAGCCACTGTAATGAGCAGTTTTATCTTTATAGGAAGAGAAAGGGTTGCACAAAGCAGCACACCGCTGCTGAACTCGGCAATCAATTGAAAAGGAAGGATGAGAAAAGAGGGCAGAAAAAATTGCAGGATGGAGGCAATGGAAAGAAATAATAACAAATAGACACCGATCAGCAGCATGGATCGAACACTATACCAGATCGAATCAGACAAAGCAGAAAAAAGGGATGGAACATGCGAAGAAGACAAAGAGGGAATGACGATTTGTTTCCTGGTCATAAATAATAAAATACATCCGCCAATGATGATACAGAAATAGAGTTTCCAGCCAACAGCGATGTCTTGATATAGGGTACCTAGGGTCAGGATAACAAAGCCTGGTGTTGGAAAACAACAACAGAGCAATAACCGGCGCATTCCTTCTGCATTGAGATGATGTTCTTCATAAGCTTGGTCAATAAACAAAGATCCTGCTGGAAATCCTAACAGCATGGGGCAAACCACATAAGCGATCCCATTGTTTTTCATATGAAAGATCCGATTGAAAAAGGAGGAACCCAGGGCATCAAAACCTTGACGTAGATAGAGAAAGCGAATAAGGATCATGGGAACCAGCATGCCGGGAATCAAAGTGTTCCACCAGATTTTTAAAGACATGACGACGCTGGAACTGACCGCATTGCCAAAAAAGAAAAGCAGCAGGATCAGCAGATAAAGACAAGCATATTCGAATCGACGCATTTCCATCACCATTGTATTGTATGTAGAAACAGTGCAAATTTTGCGTTTTGAATCAAAATGTGATAGATTATAGGGATGAATAAAAGGGGGAGTGCAATATGATGCGTTTATTGGTCCGCTTTTTTGTAAAAGATCATGAACAAACAGAAAATGAACATGTCCGCAAGGCAATCGGGAATGTAACAGCTACTGTTGGAGTGATCAATAATGTTTTTTTGTGCATTTTTAAATTTGTTGCGGGTACTTTAGCAAACAGTGTATCTATTACAGCAGATGCAATCAATAACTTATCAGATGCAGGAAGTTCCATCATCTCTTTAATCAGTTTTCGTTTGTCCAGCCGTCCGGCAGATGCCAAACATCCCTTTGGTCATGCACGATATGAATGTCTTGCTTCTTTATTGGTCGCTGTATTGATCTTATATTTAGGAGTAGAGATGGTTCAGCAGAGTTTTCAAAAAATCTTGCATCCGGAAGAAATTATATTCTCATGGGTAGCGATCATCGTGCTGCTGGCATCGATCTTGGTAAAGGTCTGGATGTATACCTATAATCATGCTTATGGAAAACGTCTGCATTCTTCACTGTTGGAAGCAACAGCTGCAGACTCTCTTTCGGATGTGTTAGGAACCAGTGCGGTGTTGTTATCTACAATCTTATCACCGGTTCTAAAATTTAATCTGGACGGCTATATGGGCATGATCGTAGCCGCATTTATCCTTTATACAGGGATCTCGCTTATCCGCAGCGCATTAGATGATTTATTAGGAAAGGCGCCTGATCCGGAACTGGTACAGGAAATCTATGAGCGTATAAAGAAATATGACGGGGTCTTAGGTGTCCATGATATGATCGTGCATGATTATGGACCGAATCGCCTGTTTGTCAGTGTCCATGTGGAGGTCGATTATCGCAGGGATATTTTTGAAAGCCATGACATGGTGGATAATATCGAAAAAGAGATCAAAGAAGAAATGGGTATTGAAACAGTCGTCCATATGGATCCGATCCGTACGGATGATGCACTTACAAATGAGCTGAAAGAAATGGTACGCAAGATCTTGGATAAAGTGGATGGCCGTTTGACTTTTCATGATTTTCGAGTAGTGCCGGGGACCACGCATACAAATATGATATTTGATGTGGTCGTTCCTTTTGGCATCGCGAGCTCAGATGAACAATTGATGAAACAGATCACAGATCTGGTTCATGAACAGCGACCGGAATGTTATGCAGTGATCACTTTCGATCACGCCTATACGAGTGATGAAAAAAGAGAAGAAGGAGACAAATAAAACGATGGGATTTTCATCGTTTTTTCTATATTTTGTCGATGAAATGGCGCTTGACGGTGAACTGGTGCATAGTATAATACCTGACTTTAGAGGTTGAATAGTAAAAAATGGTGCAACACTCGATATTTGATTATCGAGTATGCATCATTTTTATTTGTTTATCTGTTAGATAATAATTTGTTATTGGTTGATTTAATTTTTTGGATAGATCTGTTACGAATTCTTTGCTGGTTAATAGATTTATGAATCTTGTTGAGTTGATTCTTACAACTCGAAATTTTCTCATGAAATCGTATATTGTACTTGCTGAGTATTTATTTTCCAGAATCTTGAATTGAAGGATTCGTGATAATAACACGGCTGTGTAACAGATGAAGAAATGACCTTTGATCCGATTTTCTTTTTGTAGATAGACCGGACGTGTATCAAGTTCGGACTTCATGATGCGGAAGGATTCTTCGATTTGCCAAAGCTGATGATAAGCATTGTATATGTCTTTTGATGACATATTGATTTCAGATGTTACGAGCATATTATATCCGGCTAGTTCTTTGTCTTTGTCTATAGCTTTTTGATTTAGCTGGGGTTTTATACTTTTCCCCTGATCATCTAGAAACTGCATATATTTTGATGATTCACCATATTCTTCTTTTTTGGCCTGGCATGCACGGTGTGCCTTGGCTTTTTCAATCATTCTATTGATTTCCATCAGTTTCTTCTTTGCGAGACTGAAGTTATAGGTAACTGTTCTTTTTTCTTTTATATTACGAGTTATTACATTCCCATATTCATCCTTGTATGAATAAGTAAACGTATCGATGCATTCCTTGATTTTATAAACGGGTTCTCCGTTCTGATCAAACACTGTTTCGAATCCGTCATCAAGAAGAACCCATTGTCTTTCTCTTTCAGGAAGGGTTTTTACAGATTTCGAAAACAGATAGCCATCTCCATTATCAATAGCTTCAATAATATTTTTAGCACAGTTAAGGCCTTTATCAGCTATTTGGATGGTACGGCCCTTGATATTGTTTCTTGATTTCAAATCGTGGATTAGATCACGCATGACCGGCTTTTCAGATTCATTGCCTGGGAATATCTTCATGCCGATTGGTAACATCTGTGCGTCTAAAAGAAGGCCCATTCCCACAATAGGGTCTCTTCGATTTTCTTTGGAAGGCCCTCTTTTTTGAAGAGTAGATTCCTTATCGATTTCAAAATAATAGTTTGTACAATCAAAATAAGAACGGCTGGAATCCAGAATAAAATTGTCATCAGTCGCAACGGTCAGTATTTCAACCAGTTTCTCATATTCTTCGCCCATGAATTCCAAGCCCTCTAGGAGTTGATCATAACTGAAGTTTTTTTGAACAGATAGCTTTGGAAGAATATCATGAAAAGTCTGATGTTTAGATAAAGGCGCAACAACACGAGCATATACAAGAGCGGAAAAGACATCATATACATCGAACTCGAATTTCCTTGAAGAACTTAAATACCCAAAATGTTCTTTTACATCCAGCATGTTCAAGATTTTCGCAATTGGCACATAACCCAGACACAGTTCTGGTGAAATGTCGGAAATCTGTTGAAAGTTGATGCGACACTTTTCTGTCTCCCGTTTAGAATTCAGTTCATTGACTTCTTTCTGAAAATGAGAGATTGGATCATCTATACCCTGTTCGATAAGAGCATCAACGAAACCGATTTTACGAAAACTTTTATGTCGAGTGTTTTTAGTTTCTGGAGAATAAAAACTCTCATAGATGGAAAGATAAAGTCTGTCATTTCGTTTTGTTTTTTTAAGAAAATAGGCCATAGAAAGTGTCCTCCAAGCATTACACATTTACACCATAATTATATCAAATAAATAAAAAAAATAAAATAAATTTAAAGTACAAAAAACAACGATAAATACTGGATAATCTCGACTTTTTCTCAGAATAGCCTCTAAACATTCATGGTGCAAACCTCTAAAGACGGGTATATTTTGTCGATGAAATGGCGCTTGACGGTGAACTGGTGCATAGTATAATAATATTGAAATATGCTGTAAATATAGTCAGTGAAGCTCAGAATTTGCAATGTGCAAAAGGAGGAAACTATGATCTATACATTAACAGTCAATCCGTCATTGGATTACATGATCAAACTAGAGTCATTAACTTTGGGCGCGATGCAGCGTACAAAAGATGAAAAACTGATTTATGGGGGAAAAGGCATCAATGTATCTCTTATGTTAAAAGAGTTAGGATTGGATTCGATCGCTTATGGATTTATTGGCGGCGAGACCGCACAGATGTATGAGGCCGGTGTCCAAGCGATGGGTTTGCGGACAGCATTTCTGCCGGTGAAGAATGGATTTACCCGAATCAATATTAAAATCAATGCAGAAGAAGAAACCGAGATCAACGGACAGGGGACGCAGCCGGATCAGGAAGAATTAACGAAAATGATTGAATCTCTGTCTTCTTTAGGACAAGGCGATATCCTGATCTTATCCGGGAGCGTTCAAAAAAGCATACCGGCAACTTTTTATGCACAATTGATGCAAGTGGTTTCAGCAAACGGCGCATTGTGCGTCGTGGATACGAATGGGGAAAGCCTGCTGCATGCCATCAAGGAAAAACCATTTCTGATAAAACCCAATATTCATGAACTTGAAGAAGTATTTCAATGTCCGATGAAAGAGGGCATCTTATTTTCCAGCATGCAGGCCCTTCAGCAAAAAGGTGTAAAAAATGTATTGGTTTCCTGTGGAGGGGACGGGGCTTATCTGCTTGATGAACAGGGAGCTATCTATTATGGAAAAAGTGCACACGGCATTGTCGTCAGCACGATTGGCTGCGGTGATTCGATGACTGCCGGCTTCTTGTATGGATGGCTGCAACATGGTGATTATAAAGAAGCTTTCCGGATGGGATTGGCAGCTGGAAGTGCAAGTGCTTTTACCTATGGCATTGCGAAAGGAGAAGCTGTAAAACAATTGGCAGACCAGATCGAAATTGAAATTTTACGTGAATCGGATAAAAATTGAGTGAGCAAAGAGCGAAGGATATCTGAAAAAAGATTTCCTTCTTTTTATGTTGCAGAATGAAAAAGTTCTGAATCATAAAAGAAGTCAGATGACCTTGTTGGATTATTGGTGAGACAATGATATAATACTGCTTGCTGATAATGCTGATGAAAAATCAGCAGCTGAAAAGATTCGTTTATCAAAAAGACGAATAAACAAGGCGGAAGGAGTTATGCAGATGTATTGCTTTCTAGAACAAGTAGATCCTGGCCAACATGATGCATTTGTGCAAACAAACGCGATGTGTAATCTTTTGCAGTCTGCAAGCTGGGCAAAAGTCAAAGAAAATTGGGATCATGCGATCGTAGCTGTAAAAGAGGGAGATCACTTGGTGGCAAGTGCTTTGGTTTTGATCAAACGATTGCCATTGCATTTTACGATGTTCTATATACCTAGAGGTCCCGTCATGGATTATCAAAATAAAGAATTGGTCTGCTTTTTTATGAAGCATTTGCAGCGGTGGGCAAAAAAGCATCATTGCTTATTCATCAAAATGGATCCGGGCATCCATTACCGTGATTATTTGCTAGAAGAGAAAGAAGAGGCACAAGTTCATGAAGAGATCGCGCAGATCTTGGAAAATATGAAAGAAGCGGGAGCCATCCACCAGGGACTTTCACTCTCGATCAAAGACAGCATTCAACCTCGCTTTCAGGCAAATGTGTATAAAGAAGAAAATATTCGCGAATTATTTTCTAAACATGCTCGCAAAGGTTTGTCAATTGCCGAAAAGAAACATGTACAGATCCGTTTATGCGGTGAAGAAGCGGTTGCACGCTTTGCCCAAGTGCTGCATTGTACAGAAGAACGAAAAGGGATTTCTTTACGTGATCAGGAATATTTCAAAAAGTTACTGGAAGCATATCCCAATGATTCGATCATCTGTTTAGCTGTTTTGCCGGTTCGTAAGCTATACGAAGAAAGTGTGCAAAAATTGAATGCCAATGAACAGGAGCTCGCCGCTTGTCCCGAAAATGCAAAGAAAAAACGTTTTACGTTGGAAGAACAACACAGTTCCTATACGCGAGAAGTGAGCGAGCTAAAAGAATTGTTAGAAAAAAATGGAGAAGAAATTACCATTGCGGGTGGTTTATGCATCAAATATGGGCATACTGCTGAACTGCTGTATGCTGGTATGGATGAGCGATTTAAGCGTTATATGCCATCCTATGCTGTTTTCACTGCCTGTATGGAATGGGGATTTGAAAGCGGATGTGATTACTACAATATGGGCGGCATCGAAGGAAGCCTGCAAGATGGATTGACCAAATTCAAAGCCAATTTTCATCCGCATATCAATGAATTTATTGGCGAGTTTGATCTTCCGGTCAGTCATCTTCTTTACCATGCTTCACAGAAAGCCTATACGATCCGCAAACGTCGAATGCTGCAACACAATGAAGAAGAAACAAATGAATGAATCGCTTGCGGTTGTATCCATTAGATAGGAAGCTGAAAATCAAGCTTCCTATTATTGCACAATGCACAAAATCATGCAAAAAAAGAAGCAGGTACCTGTACTTGCTTCTTTCCTTTTTTAGATGGTGCCGACTAAGGGACTCGAACCCCCGACCTACGCGTTACGAGTGCGTTGCACTACCAGCTGTGCTAAGTCGGCATAAGTCATGAACGTATATATTATACCTCAAATTTTAAAAGAAGCAAATCTTTTTTATTGGATTTTCAAGAGTGTTTTATTGGATTTTTCAAGAGTGAAAATCATAGATGCTGGTAAAATCAACAGCCTGTTCCTACAGATGCTGTTGGTTTTACTGTTTATTCCATGCGTTGTCATTTGTGAATACATTCGTTATAATAGGTGAAAGAAGGGAGAACAGAGCTGTGAAAAAAACATATCAGTGTTCGATTGAGACGCATCAAAAGATCTTGAAACAATTGCATGATACAATCATGAAAGAGGGAATCCCGCCATCCATCAAAGAGTTATGTCAGGATCTATCAATTACGCGTGGAACTTTTTATCTGCATTTTTCATCAATGGAAGAAGCTTATGAAGACTTATATGCTCAAATTTTAGATGATTTGAAAAAAAGAGTCACTCAGTTTCAACAAGATCCATTAAATCAAAAGCTGCTCCCTAAAACATTTGTATTATTTGAATGGGCAAAAGAAGATCGATCTTTTTATTTACGATCCTCTTTTCTGCAACAAACACATGTAAAACAGGCATTTAAAATGCTGTTTTATAAGGAGGCAAAGAATCTGGATCCTTTAACGGTTTCTTTTTTAGCAGAAGGCATCAGCGGTTTTCTGCAATCTTGGCTAGTTGAAAAAGAAAGAATAGGGGCATATGAAGCGGCCAAAAAATTAGATTTCATTTTATCAAAGTTAAAATAGGAATCGATATCATTTGGATTTTTCACCAGAATGTTTGCATTATTTGATAGACAGAAAGCGTTTCCTTTGGCATCTACCAAAAAGGGAGTATAATAAGAGTAAAGAGATCATTTATTGATACGGGAGGTAATTCTATATGATCATTCAAAGTAAAAAGGTCTGGGTTCTTGGCAATTGGCTGGAGGCACAGGTTGAAGTAGAAGATGGAAAGATTACGGCAATTTTACCTTATGGGGAAAAAACACCAGATGAAGATTATGGAGAGAAACGTGTTGTACCTGGATTCATTGATATTCATACACATGGAGCATATGGATTTGATACCAATGATGCAAACGAAGAAGGTTTGCGTAAATGGATGAAGAACATTCCGCAGGAAGGAGTCACCGGCATCCTGCCAACAACGATTACGCAAAGTGAAGAAGTATTGACAAAAGCAGTTGCCAATGTTGCAAAAGTCGTTGATGAAGGTTATGAAGGAGCAGAGATCCTGGGTATTCATTTTGAAGGACCGTATTTGGATCAAAAATACAAAGGTGCACAGCCGGAACAATACTGTGTAAAGGGTACGATCGAACAATTTGAACGTTATCAGAAAGCAGCAAACGGATTGATCAAGATCATAACGATGGCAACAGAACATGATGATGATTTCACATTGACTCGTTATTTAGCACAACACGGAGTGATTGTCAGCATTGGACATTCCGGGGCAACATTTGAACAAGCACAAATGGCTATTGCCAATGGTGCAAGAAGCATGACACATATCTTTAATGGTATGACGCCATTCCATCATCGTAATCCAGGTTTGATCGGTGCAGCTATGCGTTTCCGTGATACATATGGAGAAGTTATTTGTGATGGAAATCACTCAAACGTTAATTCATTAAATACATTGTTCATGTCAAAAGGACGCGACTATACGATCATGATAACAGATGCATTGATGGTAAAAGGTTTGCCAGTCGGTACAAAGGTTCTCTTTGGCGGAAATGAAATCGAACTGTATCCAGATGGCAGTGCGCATTTGACCAGCACAAAGGGCTTGGCAGGATCTACATTGAAAGTAAATGAAGGACTGCGTGTTTTAGTTGAAAAAGCACAAGTACCTTGGGACTATGCCATCAATTCATGTACATTGAACCCTGCACGTCTGCTGGGCATCGACAATCGCAAAGGTGCGATCCGTGTAGGTTGTGATGCAGATATCGTTGTATTGAATGATGACTATTCTGTAGAGATGACATACGTAAGAGGTCAAAAGGCGTTTTAATCAAAGTATTTAAAAAGCTTCTTAGGAAGCTTTTTTATTGCTGTTTCATCACAATTATTAGTAATTTAAACGATTATTGACGAATACTGAGTATGAGAATATAATAATTAAAACGAGATGTCACAGAAGGAGAGGTTTTTTGGGAATGGAGAATGAGAAGCTGAAGGAATTTTGTCAGCAAATGATTGCCTATCGTTTACCCCGCTGGGAAGATCTGCCAACGTTTGATATTTATATGGATCAGTTGATCACACTGGTCAAACAGTATTTGAAAAATTTGTTTGATGAAGAAGATGTGATCATCACCAATTCAATGATCAATAATTATGTGAAGATGGAACTGATACCAAAACCAGTGAAAAAACGTTATAATAGAGAACATATTGCTTATTTGCTGGCAATCACTTTGATGAAACAAGTATTAACAATTTCTCAAGTAAAAGACGGTATTGACTTTCAGATCGCACAACTGGGACCGAAAGGCGCTTTCAATTTATTTTGTGATGAACAGGAAAATGCTCTGCAGATGATTGCAACACAGGTTTTGGAGAAGCAAGAAGGCAAAGTCAGTGAATACCTGATGAATTTTCATGGTGATAATGTACCGATTCGATTGATCACACTTGCTTTTGCTTCCAGAATGGTAGCAAAGAAGATCGTGAATCTGGCAAAAGATAAAAAAGGAGAGGAACGGGGTGAATAAGCCCTGTTCTTTTGCAGAGAGGAGAATACGATGAAAGAGGCTTTTTTGAACCGGATGAAACTGTATTTGAAGGACGAATATGATGCCTATGTAGAATCTTTGCAGCAGCCGCGGTTTCGCGGATTGCGTATCAATGAAACACGCTGCAGCATTGAACATTTTCTTTCGATCTCGCCATGGGAATGCACGCCTAGTGTGATCTGTCCCCAATCCTTCTATATCAAAGAAGAACATATCGGTAATCATCCATTGCATCTTTCCGGTGTGTTTTATCTGCAGGAACCTAGTGCCAGCAGTGCAGTGGAAGTATTGGATGTGCAAGAAGGAGAATGGATCTTGGATCTGTGTGCAGCACCTGGCGGAAAAAGTACTCAGATTGCTTCCAAACTCCGTCATACCGGCTTTTTATTAAGCAATGAAATTGAATTTAAACGTGCGATGATCCTTTTGTCCAATATGGAACGATTAGGTTTTAGTGAATATGCCATCACCAATGAACGTCCGCAAAAGATCGCAGCCGCTTTACCGGCATGTTTCGATAAAGTATTGGTCGATGCACCTTGCAGCGGAGAAGGAATGTTTAAAAAGCATGAGCAGGCAATCGAAGATTGGAGCGAAGAACAAGTGGCGTTTTGTGCACAGCGGCAAAGAGAGATCCTGCGCAGTGCCTATGAGACGTTGCGGCCGGGCGGGATCATGGTCTATTCGACATGTACATATGCAAAGGAAGAAAATGAAGAAACCATTGCGGCATTTTTACAAGAATTTCCAGATATGGAATTGATCGACTGCGGTGTTTCTTTTGGCAGGATCGGTTTTTCAGGTTGCGGAATCGATGCAGCAAAGGTCCGCCGTATCTTTCCAATGGATGGAGGGGAAGGCCATTTTATCGCCAAACTGCAAAAACGAGGGGATCAGCAGCGAACATCGATCAAAACAATGAAATCGTCAACGATCGATCCTCTGGCACTTCATTTTTTCAAAGATCAATTGACACAGCAGGATCCTTATCTGTTACAGCAGAAAGAAAAAGTATTTGCACGAAGGCAGCCGTTTCTATCATTAGGGAAGCTGAATGTGATCAGACAAGGAATATTGTGTGGAGAAATCGTAAAAAAACGGTTCGAACCGCATCAGCACTTTTATATGGCGTCGATCCACCAGGAAGGATTGCGTCATACTTATGATATGGATATAGCGAAATGCGAACAGTTTTTAAAGGGACATCCGATCATGGCAGAGGCAAAAGGCTTTTTATGCATGCGTTATGAAGGCTTTCCATTAGGCTATGGAAAAGGGGATGGAACATGGATCAAAAATCGATATCCAAAAGGAATGCGTATGAGTGAGCAGGTGAAATTATGTTGATCAGTGCAGAACATGTATCAAAAAAATATGCATTAAAATCAATCTTGCAGGATGTGAGCTTTTCAATTGAAGAAAGGGACAAGATCGCATTGGTGGGAATCAATGGAACCGGCAAAAGCACCTTGTTAAAAATCTTGAGCGGAAAAGAACAGTGCGATGATGGCACCTTGTTGAAAAAACGCGATCTGCGCATATCCGTGTTGGAACAGGATCCAATTCTGGACGATGAGGCTACGATCTTGCAAGAAGTGCTGCAGCATGGAAAAGATGTTGCGGAATATGAAGCAAAGAGTATCTTGACACGTTTGGGAATGAAAGATCTTTCACTGATATGCAAACATCTTTCCGGCGGCCAGAAAAAGCGTGTGGCATTGGCTAAAGCGCTCTTACAGCCATGTGATCTCTTGCTGTTGGATGAGCCGACCAACCATTTGGATGTTGAGATGATAGCCTGGCTGGAACAATATTTACAAAAGAGTACGGCTGCTGTTTTTATGGTCACCCATGACCGTTATTTTATGGAACGCATCTGTCAGCGCATGTTTGAACTGTCCCAAGGCTCTCTTTATGTTTATGAAGCCAATTATTCGACGTATATCGAAGAAAAAGAAAAACGATTGGAGTTGGCACGGACCAAAGAACAAAAGCGGCAGCAGATCTTGAAAAAGGAATTAGAATGGGTACGGGCCGGCGTACAGGCGCGGACGACCAAAAGCCGCTCTCGTCTGGAACGTTTCGAAAAGATGAGTGAGCAGAAATATGAAGAAGTGGAAGAAAAGATCGCATTGTCATTTGCCAATGCGCGCTTAGGTAAAAAGACGATCGAATGTAGCAATATTGCAAAAAGCTTTGGCGATCATCTGTTATTTGCACATTTCAATTATCCTTTCAAACGGCATGACCGTATCGGCATCATCGGGCAGAATGGCTGCGGCAAAACGACCTTATTGCGTATCCTCTCTGGTGAATTGCAGCCGGATGAAGGAGAAGTCATTTATGGAGAAACGGTAAGGATCGGTTACTTTCATCAGGGACATGAAGAAATGGATCCGCAGCAAAGAGTCATCGATTATATCCGGGAACAAAGAGATGCCGTGGATACTGGAGACGGGATCCTCAATGCATCTCAGATGTTGGAGCGTTTTCTATTTGACCGATCGATGCAGTATCTGCCGATCAAGTTTCTCTCTGGCGGTGAAAAACGAAGATTATATTTATTAAAAGTATTGATGGAAAAGCCAAATGTTTTATTATTGGATGAACCGACCAATGATTTGGATATTACGACTCTAGCGATCCTGGAAGATTATATGGATACTTTTCCAGGAATCGTGGTGACCGTATCACATGATCGTTACTTTTTGGACCGCATCTGTGATGCACTATTTATTTTCCAAAATGGACAGATCATGCACCATATCGGCGGTTACAGTGCCAATCAAGAATACTTTGTGACACAGAAGACAAGTCCGGAAAGCAAAAAGGAACATGTAAAGACAACTGCGGTTCCAAAGATGTCAAGCAAGGAAAAACAAGAACTGAATCATATGGAAGAAACGATCGATGCTATTGAAAAACAAATGGCTGCGGTTGATCAGCAAATGGGGGAAACCAGTGATTTTCAATCTTTAGACATGCTTTCCAAGCAGCGGGAAGCATTGCAGCAGGAATTAGAAGCAAAGATGGAGCGCTGGATGGAACTCAGTGAGCGCAAAGCACAGATCGATGCATTGACAAAACGATAAAAAAGTTCACGATGTGAACTTTTTTTATATCTGCAGCGGCAGTTGCCATTGGATCTCTTCTAAGCCATGTTCTCTTAAATATGCATTTGTCTTTGAGAAGTGTGCGCATCCGTCAAATCCGTAATGGACCGAATAAGGACTTGGATGAGAGGTGGTCAGTACTAAATGATCAGGATTGTGCAGCAGAGCTTGTTTTGCTTTTGCATTTTTTCCCCATAACAAGAAAACAAGGGGTTCTTTCTTTTGATCCAGCAAAGTGATGATACGATCGGTCAACTGTTCCCATCCTTTATTTGCATGGGAGTTTGGCTGGTTGGCCCTTACGGTCAAAACGGTGTTCAGTAAGAGCACGCCTTGTTTTGTCCAAGAAGATAAATTGCCATGGGAGGGAATCATAAAACCAACATCGCGATGTAATTCCTGATAGATGTTCTGCAAAGAAGGCGGAGGCGCCACGCCTTTTTGTACAGAAAAGCATAAGCCGTGTGCCTGACCTTTTCCATGATAAGGATCTTGTCCTAATAATACCACTTTCACTTTCGCATAAGGTGTATATTTCAATGCGTTGAAGATGTCGTACATATCCGGATAAACCGTTGTATGACGATATTCATAGGCTAGAAATTGCCGCAATTTTAAGTAATATGTTTTTTGAAATTCTTCTTTTAACAGATCGTCCCAATCATTGCCAATATGTACCATTTCATTTCCTCTTTTCTCATATGCAGTCATTATACTCGCTTTTTACTTTTCGGTAAACATCCCTTTCCACAAAGCAGAAAGTATGCTACAATCCTTTTGTTTAGGGGGAGTATGTGTTATGAAAAAACTGGACAGCTGGAAACAATATCTCTATGTGATCTTAGGCAGTGCTTTATTTGCGGCCAGCGTGAATTTACTGATCGTACCAGTCAGTCTTTATAGTGCTGGAATCGTTGGTATTGCGCAGATCCTTCGTACGTTATTGTCGCCGTTTTTACCATTTGCCAGTCAATTCGATATTGCAGGTATCATCAATTTATTGTTGAATATTCCTTTGTTCCTGCTCGCTTTTCGTTCTATTTCCCGCAGTTTTTTCTTTAAAACGATCTTGAGCATCATCATTCAGACATTGGTGATGTCATTGGTCATGATTCCCAAAACACCGATCTTGGACGATGTGCTGGCTTCTTGTTTGATCGGTGGGATCCTTTCCGGTTTTGGTGTCGGAATCACATTGCGTGCAAGCGGCAGCTGCGGAGGTACCGATATCATCGGTTTTTATCTTTCAAATAAGAATTTTCCAATTACGGTAGGACAATTGTCGATCATTATCAATATCGGCGTGTTTGGTATCTGTGCACTTTTATTTAATGTACAAACAGCAATTTATTCTATTATCTATATGGTTGTCATGTACAGTGTCTGTGATCATATCCATTATCAAAATATCAATATGACAGCCATGATCTTTACCAAAAATATCGATGTACAGTATGCCATCATGTATGAAACAGGCCGCGGGGTTACATACTGGAAAGGTGCCGGCGCCTATACGGATGATGAAACATTGATCTTGGTTTGCGCAATCAACAAATATGAGGAAAATCAATTGAAAAAGATCATTTATACTTTGGATGAACATGCTTTTGTCATCTTTAGCGAAGGAATGAGCATCAGCGGCAACTTTGAAAAAAGATTATAATAACAATGAAAAGATAGGAAATGAAGCCGGGCATTCAAGCCATAGAAATTTGCTTCCTTTTCCTATCTTTTTTATTTTTCTATTTGCTTTTTGATGGCTGGCATCTTCTTATCGATCAGTTGTAAAAATTGTTTCTTTGTCTGTACAGTGAACTGCTGCTTGTCGATCAGAGTCATTTGATGTTCTTTGGTAAATAAAGCATAGTAGTTCTTTGTTTCGACAAGTGTCTTCATTACGCTGTAAGACAAACACAATTCACCTTTGGTTTTCTGATTAAATATCTTTAGATCGTCATCATCAAAAATGATCTTTCCTTCTACGGCAGTGCTGCCATATGTTTCGCTTATTTGCCGCATGACTTTCTTGATCAATTTTTTTGAAATCATAGTTAATTCGCAGTATAAAATGACGGCACCGATCAAAAATATCATAGCCAGGTAGTAGATGCTTAAAATGAAACTGCATATGCTAAGAAACAGAAACAATACGCATATGATGTAAATTACTTTCTTATTACCGGGATTGATGAGATGCTTTCGCAATTCATGCAGGGCATCTTCATTCAGCAAGGTATGTATTTCCATAGGATCTCCTTTCCAGACAGCTTAGTTCACTGATCATTTACTATAATCATAGACCTCTTTGTTGCAGGAAGCAAGGTACAAAAAAGTGTCCTGATGGAATTCAGGACACTAGCTATTATAGATCGGCTAAGATTTCTTTTAGATTTTCTTCGATTGTTTTCTGCAATGTATCAAAGGAATGATTGAATTTATCTTGATCCATTTCATTCAATGGCAGTTTGATGATCTTTTCAACACCATTGCTTCCGACGATGGCAGGCGTACCGATGTAATAACCGTTTCGGCCATATTCCCCATTCTGGAATGCAGATACGGTCAAGATTGCTTTTTCATCATTCAGCAAGCAGGAAACGAGACGTTTCAATGCCAGACCGATTCCATAATACGTTGCTTTCTTTCGATCGATGATCTCATAAGCAGCATTGCGTACTTCCATGTAGATCGTCTGCAGATCTTCCATTGTTAGATTGTCTTCTTCATCAATATATTCTAATAAATGTTTGCATCCTAAGTAGCAGTGGATCCACGGAACAAAGCTGGAGTCTCCATGTTCCCCCATGATATATGCATGGACATTGCTTGGCGCAATACCCAAATGTTTAGAGATATTGTAACGTAAACGAGCAGTATCCAGGATCGTTCCGGAACCAATAACATGTTCTTTTGGTAAACCACTTGCTTTATAAGCAACATAAGTCATGATATCGACTGGGTTATTTGCAACGACCATGATACCGTTAAATCCTGAATTTTTGATCTGTGTCGCTACATCTTTCGTGATCTTTGCATTGATCGTAACTAACTCCAAGCGAGTCTGCCCCGGCTTTTGTGCAGCACCGGCTGTAATGACGACGATATCTGCATCTTTGCATTCTTCATAATCCCCTGCACGAATGGTCATCTTTGAATCTGCATAAGGAAGCCCGTCACTCAGATCCATTTGTTCCCCTACCGCTTTTTCTTTATTCATATCGATAAGGATCAATTCGTTGATTCCCTTTTCTGAAAGCAATGAATAGGCAAAGCTCATACCTACAAAGCCGGTACCGACTAGAACGATTTTCCGCTTTCTAATTTTTAGTTCCATAAAACTTGTTACCTCCATATACTATCATTATACCGTATTATGCAAGAAAAAACACACAAGAAGCTCCAAGAAAAGAGAAAACCCGTGTGTTTTACATTATTTGGCAAAGTTTGCTAGAGAGAAACTTTAAAGTCCATGGATCTGCCGTCTCGATCGACAGTGATCGTGATCGTTTCACCAACCTTATGTTTGTTCAAGGCTGTTTTTACATCCGATGCGCTGCTTACAACACTGTCATCTACTGCAGTGATGCGGTCACCGGTCTTTAAGCCGGCTTTATCTGCGCAACCTCCATCTACGATCTGCACGATATAGACGCCAGTGTTGTCTACACCTAATTGTGCAGCTGCTGTTTCACTGTCTACATTGTAAAGGGAAACACCTAATGTAGGGCGAGAAGTGATCTCTCCATTGTCGATCAATTCATCGATGATGTCTTTTGCGGTAGAAATTGGAATAGCAAATCCGATACCTTCCACATTCTCTCCGCTGGATTTCGCATTGACGATACCGATCAGATCGCCGTTTGCATCAAATAAGCCTCCGCCAGAGTTGCCTGGATTGACCGCAGCATCTGTCTGTAACAAGGTCATGGTCTGACCGTCAATGTTCATTTCACGATCCAATGCAGAAATGATACCGCTGGTGACAGAACCGCCGAGTTCACCTAATGGATTGCCGATGGCAATGGCCAGATCGCCAACTTCCAATTTTGTAGAATCGCCAAGAACAGCAGTTGTTAATCCGGTAGCATCGATTTTCAACACTGCGAGATCGCTTTGTTCATCCGAACCGATCAGTGTGGCTTTGTACTCATCACCGCTGCGTGTACGTACGACGATGGAGTTTGCACCTTCGATCACATGATGGTTGGTAACGATATAGCCGTCTTGTGTCAAGATCACGCCGCTGCCGGCACCGCTGCTTACGTATTGCTGGAATGGATTGCTGCCGTTTGTAACGGATTCTGTCTGGATCTCAACTACGGCGTTTGCACATTGTTCTACTACAGATTTGATCGTACTGGAATCTTTTGTGCCTGTATTGACTACCTTCGAAGTATCTTGATAAATGACACTGGAAGAATTGTTTTGGGCAATCAAATAGGCGCCTCCGATACCGCATCCTAATGAGAGTGCCATGCAGCAGCAAATGATCACGGCGAGCTTGCCCCATGTCAACTGGATCACTTTTTTTGCTTTTTTCTTTGGATTTTCCACTATTGGACTTTCCACTATTTCTGATGCAGGTTCACTCACATTTTCTTCTAATCTATTGTCTTCATCCATAAAAAAGACCTCCTTTTGTTTGCCCTGTCTATAATGAAAAAGAAATATAACAGGAACCAGGGTAGATATCTCGTCTACGACTCATAATATACTCAAAAGAGAAAGATTTGTAAAGCAAGGGAATGTGTATAAAAGATGAAATTGAAGTGAAATGACATTCACATAAACAACATATTCTGTCATTGGTGTGAAAATACGCGGTAGAGAGTATCTTTGATGCTTTTGTCGAATCAGGAACAAATAAGGAAGAAAATGTAAAAAATGAAAGTGCTTTCGAAAATACTGTCGGAAATCTTTTGTTCATTTTCAAACTGTGTTATAATGGCAATAGAACAGATCCTCATAATCGAGGAGAAAGTATTGGAGGGGTTACTCAATGGCAGAAAAGAAAACAGCAGCGAAACCTTCAGCAAAGGCAGTAAAGACAACGACTGCAAGCAAGGTAAAAAAGGCTGATCAGGAAAAAGAAACAGCAGCAGTAAATGAGAAAGAATTGACTGCGAAAGCAACAGATAAAAAAACGGACACAGCGGATAAGAAGAGCACGGCTGCAAAAAAGACAGCAGCAAAGAAGACGACAGCGAAAAAAACCACTGCGAAGAAAGAAACGATTGCCAAAGCATCTTCTTCTAAAACAGCTGCGGCCAGCAAGAGCGTAAAAGAAACGAAAAAAACAACAGCAAAGAAGACAACGAGCAAAGCAACAGCAAAGAAACCAGCTGCTGCCAAGAGTACAAACTCTGCAAAGACAAGTGCTCCAAAAACAACAAGCAAGAAAGCAAAATTGGAACAATATCAAAGCCACAGCATGGACACTTGCATTGCCATGATGCAGGCGATGGGCGTTCGCTACGCGTATGACGATTATGCTGCTTTGCTGATGAATGAAGCAGATCTAAAGAAAATAGAGGAAAAGATCATCAATGATTTTAAGCTCACAAAAGAGGCATTCCATTATGACGACGATGGCTATGATCTGGATCTGGTTCCTGTTGTATTGGAAAAAATTGCAGAGACAATCGATTTTAAAGCAAGCGATTATCCGCAGATGGAGAAAGATGTGGCGGATGCAGTCACTTATATCATCGCAGGCGATACAGAAAAAAACGGGGAAGAATATTTGTTGGAATTCCATTTGTGGGAACGTTTATTGATGATTGCGCAGCGTCAGGGCTATCGTAGTGAAGAAGAACTTGGTACGGTGATCAAAGCGGATCTGCATGCCTTCCTGTCTCATTTCCTGCAATTGGCACGCAGTGTACTGGCAAACTGGCAGTATGATGATGTGAAGTATTTTGAAAACTTTGCTTATGCCGTTTTGTCGCAATTTACGGACCTGTTTGCAGATTATAATAATGAACTGATGATGGATGTGGCTGATCTTTATATCTTGCATGAAGATTATGGACAAGGCGATGCGGATTATGGTTATCTCATTCGTGAGAACCAGATCAAAGACTATGTCTATTATCGCTTTGCTCATGTATATGAAGATATTGATCTGGATAAAGCAAAGAGCATTGCTTATGATGCTTTGCAATATGTAGATGGAAGGTATGATTACTATCAACCGATCATTGATATCTTGAATCGTTAAGAAAAAGCGCAGGGAACTGCGCTTCTTTTAAAAAGAGGTGAGTATATGCATAAAATCTTGTTGATCAGCGACAGTCATGGTGAAAGAAAACGTATTCAGCAAGTGTGTAAACAGCATCCGCACATGGATGAATATATTCATTTAGGCGATCTGGGTTTTGCTCCTGGCTGTCTTGCTCACTTTACGATCATACGCGGCAATCACGATGATGCATCTGATCACTTGCCGAATGAGCAAATCTTAGACATAGAGGACTGCAAGATCTTATTGCTGCATGGTCACCAGTTGGAGATGCGTGCAGCCTATCGATTGCGCAGCGATGATAAGATCCAAAGCTATGAAACATTCATGGAATGGATGGAAGAAGAAGCAGCACAACTAGCAAAACAGCACGGCTGCAATGTTGTCTTTCATGGCCATACACATTTATATCTGGACAAGGTGATCGATGGTGTACGAATCATCAATCCGGGTTCTTTATTCTTTAATCGTGATGGAAAGTCTATTTCTTATGCATGTGTTACGATTGAAAAGGATGTATTACAGTGTGATTTTACGCTGCTGCCAATGGGACAATAAAAAAATGGCATCCAGCCATTTTTTATTTATTCTTTTGAAAGCAGATGAATGATTGCTTCAGTGTATTGTTTTGTCGTTGCTTTTCCGCCAAGATCCGGCGTCAGCATTTCCGGATCATACAATACTTGGTTGACCGCTTTGCGAATTCGATCGGCACAGGCTTGTTCTTGAAGATGATCCAGCATCATGCAGGCAGACCACAACAAGGCAGTAGGGTTTGCGATTCCTTTGTTTGCAATATCAGGAGCGCTGCCGTGCACTGCTTCAAACATGGCGTAGTTGTCGCCGATGTTGGCGCTTGGCATCAATCCCAATCCGCCGATCAGCCCGCTGGTCAGATCCGATAAGATATCGCCGTAAAGATTAGGCATGACAAGTACATCATAATCCTGTGGATGCTGTACCAGCTGCATGCACATGTTGTCAACGATCCGATCATCACTTTGGATCGTTGGATACTGTTTGGCAATTTCTTTAAAACAGGAAAAGAACAGTCCATCACTCATTTTTAAGATGTTGGCCTTATGCACGCAAGTGACCCGTTTTCTTTGATTTTGCATGGCATATTGGAATGCTGCATGAATGATGCGTTCACTTGCTTTTCGTGTAATGATCTTGGTGGCATGTACAGTGTCTGCATCGATCTGTTCTTCCACTCCAACGTAAAGATCTTCAGTATTTTCACGGAATGTAACGATATCGACATTTTGGAAAGGCGTATGGATCGCCGGGTTGCTTTTGGCTGGCCGTACATTCGCATATAAATCGTATTTTTTCCGAAGCAATACGTTGATCGAACGGAAACCAGAGCCGATCGGTGTCGTGATCGGTGATTTTAACAAGACCTTGTTTTTCTCAAAAGAAGCAAATGCTTCTTCACTGATCAATTGCTGACATTGTTCATACAAAGGGATGCCTACTTGAAATATTTCATATTCCAATGGTGCTTTGGCTGCTTCTAAGATCTGCAAGACGGCATCCGTAATTTCCGGTCCGATGCCATCGCCTTTAAATACAGTAATCGTCTTCATTTTTTCGATCCTCCATTTCTACATACGTGCGTAGATCTCCTACATAGCGGGTAGCTGGACGCATGATCCGTCCATCATATAATTTATTTTCGATATTGTGTGCCAGCCAGCCAACCAAGCGGCTGCAGACAAACAGCGGGGTATACAGATCTCTTGGAATATTGAGCATCGTATAGGCAAAACCGCTGTACAGATCAACGTTGGCACAGGCATCGATACCCTTGATTTCTTTCATTAATTGTTTTGCGATGCGTTCATAGCGAAGATAAAAAGCAAAGATATTTTCTTTTCCTTTTTCTTTCGCTAATTGTTCACAATACGAACGGATGATCTCGGCACGCGGATCGGATAATGTATAGATCGCATGTCCGATTCCATATAGCAGGCCGCTGTGGTCATAAAAATCACGCTGCAAGATCTTGCAAAGAACTGCTCTCATCTGTTCATCGCTTGCATCCAATGATATTTCTTTTTCGATCGCCTGCATCATTTCTACGACACGCAGGTTTGCACCGCCGTGAAGTGGGCCTTTTAAAGATCCAATCGATGCGCTGATCGTTGAATAGAGATCAGAACCTGTGGAAGCAACCACGACATTGGTAAATGTGGAATTGTTTCCTCCTCCATGGTCCGCATGCAGCATCAATAACACATCCAGTGTCTGTGCTTCTACTTCTGTATAATGATGATCTTCGCGTAATAAATATAAGATGTTTTCGGCAATTGATAATTCTTCTTTTGGATAATGGATCGTTAAAGAACGACGATCCACATGGTGCTGCTTCACTTGGTATAACGATGTAATGAGTGCCGGCATACGGGCAATCAGTTCCAGCCCTTGACGTAGGATATTTTGTGCAGAGGTATCTTCTGGCGTAGCATCATAATCAAACAGTGCTAAGACCATCTGCTGTAAACGATTCATTAAATGAGAAGAAGGGGTCAGTAAGATATTGGTCTCCATGAAATGAGACGGCAATTCATATGAAGCGGCCAGTACCGCATGAAAATTATCTAATTGCTGCTGGGTCGGCAGCCATCCAAATAACAATAAAAAACAGACTTCTTCAAATCCTCGATGTGCTTTATGCTTGACCAGATCTTTGATCTCGTATCCCCGATAGATCAGCTTTCCTTCGCAAGGTGTTTTGATACTATGATCATAAGTATAGCCGACAACATCCGCAATACGGGTCAAACCAATTCGCACACCAGTCCCATCTTCGTTTCTCAGTCCTTTTTTTACATTATAGCAACGATACAGTTCATTATCGATCTGGTTTTCTTTTAAAGACTGTTGAAAATACGCCTCCACCGTATGCATGCATTCCACTCCCTTTTCATTTGTTTCACAATTATATCATATTTTTCATAATTTATGAAACTTTTTTCTGTAATATGTTATAATAACAACGTTACAGTCCGAGGAAAGGAGAAACGGATATGCCGAATTTAACACAAAAGATTATTCATCAGCATCTAAAAGAAGGAAAAGAGAATGCAGGAGAACCCATTGCGATCTTGATTGATCAAACATTGACCCAAGATGCCACGGGTACGATGGCGTATCTGCAGCTGGAAGCAATGGGGGTCGACCAGGTGCAGACAGAACTCAGTGTCAGCTATGTCGATCACAATACTTTGCAAAGCGGTTTTGAAAATGCAGATGATCATAAATATTTACAGACAGTTGCACAAAAACATGGCGTTTTGTTTTCGCGTCCGGGGAATGGTATCTGTCATCAGGTCCATTTGGAACGGTTTGCGAAACCCGGCAAGACATTGCTTGGTTCAGATTCTCATACGCCGACGGCCGGAGGAATAGGGTCATTAGCGATCGGTGCCGGCGGTTTGGATGTTGCCTGTGCAATGGCCGGCATGCCTTTTCATCTGCGCATGCCGAAAGTGATCGGGGTCGAATTGAAAAATGATCTGCGCAAAGGAGTCAGTTCAAAAGACATCATACTTAAAGTCCTGCAGCAGCTTACAGTAAAAGGCGGCGTCGGCTGTGTGATGGAATATTTTGGTGACGGTGTGAAGCATTTAAGTGTTCCGCAGCGTGCGACCATTACGAATATGGGGGCGGAATTAGGTGCGACTTCATCTATTTTTCCAAGTGATGAGCAGACGCTGGCATTTTTGAAACAGCAGGGAAGAGAACAAGATTTTGTGGAATTGCATGCAGATGAGGATGCGCGATACGATTCTGTGATCACGATCGATCTGGCACAGCTGGAACCGATGATCGCATTGCCGCATTCGCCAGATCATGTATGCAGTGTCAAGGAAATGGAAGGGATGAAGATCGATCAGGTATGTATTGGCAGCTGCACGAACTCCAGCTATCATGATCTGATGTCCGTGGCCAGTCTGTTGAAAGGAAAACATGTCCATCCGGATGTTTCATTAACCATTTCTCCAGGGTCCAGAGGGATCTTTATGGAACTCTCGCGCAATGGTGCATTGGCCGATCTGATCGCAGCCGGTGCGCGTATCTTGGAATGTACATGCGGTCCTTGCATCGGGATGGGACAATCACCGATTTCAAATGCGGTGTCGCTGCGTACATTTAACCGTAACTTCTATGGCAGAAGCGGAACATTGACGGCGAAAGTCTGCCTGGTATCTCCTGAAACAGCAGCTTACAGTGCAATTTACGGTGAATTGCGTTCGCCGCTGCTTGCAGATTACACAGTGCCAGAAGAACTGGAGAAAATGCCGGTAGATGATTCCATGTTCATTTTGCCAAAGCCTGCTCAAGAAGCAAAAGAGGTAGAAGTGGTACGCGGTCCGAACATTCGTCCGCTGCCGATCAATACGCCATTAGCGGATACGATCGATAAGAAAGTCATGATCAAAGTCGGGGATAACATCACAACCGATCATATCGCTCCGGCAGGTGCAAAGGTACTTCCTTATCGTTCGAATATCGAAAAGATCTCTACTTTTGTCTTTATGAACAATAAAGCGGACTTCTATGATTGTTGCAAAGAAAACGGCGGCGGTTTTATCATTGCCGGACAAAACTATGGACAAGGATCCAGCCGCGAACATGCAGCTTTGGCGCCAATGTATCTGGGAATCAAAGCCGTGATTGCAAAAAGTTTTGCACGTATCCATAAAGCGAATCTGATCAATTTCGGTATCTTGCCGTTAACATTTGCCAATGAAGAAGATTATGAGCGGATAGAGGAAATGGATGAGCTGTTGATCAAAGATGTTTGTGCGATCCAGCCGGGCGGCACATTGACGATCGAAGATCGAAGCAAACAATTTACCTTTACGGTCACTTATGATCTCAGTGATTTGGATATCGAAACCTTGCGTGCGGGCGGCACATTGAACCTGATTCGTCAAAAACAGCAATAAAAAATATTATTTTGTGAAGTTATAAATGTATATGTACTAGCTTTAATTTTAAGTATATACTATTGAATTAAAGTATAGATAAATGATCTTTTGGATTAAAAGCAGATATTAATAATTATAAATCACAATTTGTTGATAAGCTCTATATTTTTATAATATAGAGAATTCATTTATCAGGTAATCTTGGGCAAATGTTGGGCTTAAGATTACCTTTTTAAAGTGAGAATTATAAAAGAGTGATTAAAAAAGTAGACCTTTAAGCAGTACTTGTTAATTGGTCTAAAAAATTACTATTCTTAATGGCGATAATTTAAAAAAGCACCTTAACATTTGGGTAAAATTTATAGATTAAACAATCTAATTCTAAAGAGGAAGATAGTACTAATCAAAATAAATATAAAATCCAGAAAGAAATATATTATAGGAAGTTAACAGTCTTTTCTATTAGTTAAAAAATATACGTTTTATGAATCTTTAGAAATCTGTATCATAATAGTATCATCTTATTTATTTTAGAAGAACTAATTTTATAAATTATGGGATAAGTAAACTTAATGTGTTAGTTTATCAAGTTATTCATTAGACAATGAAAGTAATACGCTTCTTGTATTTACTTTTACGTTAGTTTTATAACAAAAAATACATCCTATAATATCTCTTCAAGTTATAGGATGTATTGCAATTATAGGAAATAGGGATTTGTGTTATATGTCATAATAGTGAATTGTTTCAAAACATAGGAGAGTGTTATTATTAGTTCATTTTTAATTATGATATTTCCTATAAAATAACTGTTGGCTTATACTTCATAGGTCATGTGGAAAAAGTATTTCTTTAAGCTGAGAAAAATGATAGATTTCTAAATCTGCTTGTGTAGTATCTTGAATTAAAGCGGATCCTTTATATCCAATGGTGTATAACCCAGCAGCCTTTGCGGCTTTAATACCATTAGGTGAATCTTCAATAGCAATTATTTCTTCTGTTAACAAATTCAAGGTATGGATTGCTGCTAAATATATATCGGGACAGGGTTTGCTTTTAAAGTTAATAGAAGAAGATAATATATAGTGGAAATAATGATCAATTTCTAATTTTTGCATAATAGTTTTTACATAAGAAAGAGGTGAAGAAGATGCAATTGCTATTTTGAAGTTATTTCTTTTGAGAACTTCTAATGTAGAAATGAGATCTGGCATAGTATAAATATTATTTAAATCAAAATTCATTTCATATAACTTACGTATATCAGTTGATATAGTTTGAGTATCTTCTTTCATTGTGAACATTATTTTAATATCTTCTGCTATTTTGTCAAGTGATTGACCAACTAATGATTGAATCTTGCTTTGTTCCAAAAATATTTTTTTATTATTAAGATATGTTTGGACACTCTTAATAAAGATTAGCTCACTATCAACAATAACACCATCAAAATCAAAAATAATACCTTTAATCTTTTCTATATTCAATTTATTATTATTCATAATTCTTTGCATTATTCATTAACGATTTAACACGATTTATATCTACTTGTTGATAAAAATTCCCATTATATTTTACGCCAGTACCAACAATGCAACCGTCAACGTATTGTAGGATTTTACCTATGGTTTCTGGTGTGACTCCATTTGAAGCAAATACTGGAGTTGTAGTAACGCTTTTTACTTTTTTAACTTGATTGATGTCAATGGCAGATCCAGGGGTCGAACTATAAATAAGCAAAGCATCTGGATTTATGTTAAACGTGAGAGTTTTAGTAACTTCTTCTAAAGATCTTTCTGCAATTTGACGCGTACCTTCTTGAATGACAGCTGTTAATACTTTTACATTGCCACATCCTATATAGTATCGATATCGTTCAATATCTCCTGGATCATAATCATTAATTCCATAGACCCCAGCATTAGCTCCATGATAATGCGCTCTCACAAAATCAGCTCCAGTAGCACATGCAATGTCAAATGTTGCTTTAACACTAGAAGCACATGTAATTCCAAAAGGTAATTTTATATCTTTTTTTAATTCACCTATAATTTCAGCAAATGCAGCAATTACAGCTCCATTTATTTTCTTTGTATAGGGGATGCTAAACTCATTACAAAATAATATCCCATTAACACCGCCATTTTGGAGGGAGTTTAAATCCTCTCTGGCCATCTTGATTATTTTTTTCATGCCACCTTTACTATCGTATTTTGGATCAGTAGGTAATGCCTGTAAATGAACCATTCCAATTACAGGTTTGTTTGCATGAAACATTTCTTGATACCACATGTAAGAACACCTCCTTATAAGATTCCAAGTAAGGATCCAATTAATCCAATAAAGAAGATGCCTACTATTATTTTGTTAATAGAAATTTTTTTTCTTAATAAAGAAAATACAATTGCTACTGTTAGTACACCTAATATATTTGGTGCTATAGAAGTTAGAATATCGTTTAAAACTATAGATGATTCATTGGTAGTGATTACTAATGGAGTTGTGATATTAACATTGGATACTATCATGCTTCCTGCTATAGTCATTCCCAGAACAGACATACATTCAGTAAGTTTTTGTAAAATGGATTTATCCATTATTTTACTAAGAACATTGCGTCCTAAAGAATAGCCTTGTGTGAAAGTAAAATAACCGACTCCTAAAATATAAGCAGTGTAAATGATTACGTAAATGATAGGGGCAAATAAATTTCCATTTAAGGTCATATTGACAATTACTGATAAAAGAACAACATTTACCAAACTTTGTGTGATTGTATCTCCCATGCCTGCCAAAGGCCCCATTAGTCCTACTTTAATTCCGTTAATTGCTTCATCTGAGATATCTTTGGAATTTGCTCTTTCTTCTTCTAAAGAACAAACTATGCCTGGAATGAATGCTCCCCAATTATTTTCGGTATTGAAAAAAACTAAGTGTCTGTTTAGAGCAGCTACTCTTTCTTCTTTCGTGTCATATAATTTTTTTATGATTGGTACCATAGACCAACAAAAACCAAGTGACATTAAGCGTTCATAGCTATTACATGCTTCAGTTCCTGTTTCCCATCGAATAAAAACTTTAAGTAGATCTTTTTTCGTCAATTTTTTTTCGACTGAATTAGACATATTAAATTTCCTCCTTTTTTGCATTTAAACTATTAAAATATACCAATGTACATGCAATTCCGACTAAAGCAACACCTAATGTTGGAACATGGAGATAGCCAGATAATACATAGCCTACAATTGCAAACGCAATTAATTTTTTGTTGTAAACGGCTTTAAGCATCATACCAATACCTAATGCAGGAAGGAGCTTTCCTATAGCTGTGATTGCGTTAGAAATCCAGAGTGGCAAAGAATTCATTAAATCAGAAAGATAGTTTGCTCCTAACATAATACCTATGACCGCAGGTAAACCATAAATTAGACAATATAGTAGGAAAGGGAGAATAATGTTATAAATCCAAAGTTTACTTGTTTCTCCGTTTTGTACATATTTATCAGCCATATGAACCCAAATTCCATTTACGGTCATGCGAATATTATCTGCAATAACTCCGAGAGCTCCAACTGTAACACAAACTGTTGCTGATTCAATAGGATCCAAACCTGATACAATACAGATAGCTGGTCCAATTACTCCTGCCCATATATAACTATATGAAGAAACACCACCAACAACTAATGCTCCCATATAAACAAGCTGTAATTGTGCTCCTATTTCTACTCCTAAGGTTGGATTTCCTAAAATGGTGCCAACAATACTACTACAAACTAAAGGAGAACAATATATGACCCAAGTCGCAAGCTCAAAAGTACGAATAAAAGCAGCAAATAGTCCAATTAAAATTGATTGAATAAATAACATTTTCTTACCTCCTTATTCAAATTCTGTTTCAATGTCGTCTGGTGTTACACGGAAATAAACATGTATACCCATGTTTTTAATATCGTGTAATAATTCTAATTCCTTTTTATTTGCAGATATTTGTTTAAATAATTTTGTTCTATCAGGTCTAGCACACATTCCACCTAAATTTAATTCCTTATGACTTATTCCTGTCATAAAGATTTTCTTCATAACTTCTGGACCTTTGGATAAAATTAGAGTATTTTTATTATCTTCATCAAAATCTTTTGCTAACTCTTTTATGCGATTTTCATCAGTAATGACTAATTCAACATGCGGTGGAGCAACAAGACGCATTACACCAGATAGAAATTCATCTTTTGCTGTATTATCATCTATAACCCAAATCCGATTGATATTTAAAACTTTGGACCATGCAGCAACAACTTGTCCATGTATTAAACGATCGTCAATACGTATCATCTTAATTGACATAAACTTAATCACCCCTTATTTCTTTAGTTTTATTTCTAAAATCAACAATACCTGCTTTGCCAATATCAACAACTATTTTTCTTAATTCTTTTAATGGCATTGTCTTTGCTAATACAGCAATTTCAAGCAACATAGGTAGATTCACTCCAGCAAACAGTTCAATGTTATCTGAAAAATGATGTTCCATAAATACTTTCGACGCTTGCATAAATGGACTTCCTGAAAATAAATCTGCTAAAATTAAAATTTCATTCTCATTTCTTACAATTTGTTCGATTTGGTTTTTATATAAGTCTAAATCTTGTCCATTTGGAAACTCTAGATAGCATAAATTAGATACATCACCTAAAATCATTTTTGCGGTTTCATATAATTCTTTAGCTAGTTTTCCATGACTAATTAATATGATACGAATAGTAAACATCTCCCTTCATTGTTGTTATTCTGAATACATGTATTTCAGTTAATTTAGATTTAACGCATTAATAAAAGAAAGTCAAAATATTAGAATTAATTACACACTAGATTATCCATGTAATACTATTTATAAAATGTATAAATGGTGTTAAACTAAAGTTAATAATTAATAATTAGTAAATGTGTATATATAAATATTTATTAATACACAGTTTATAAGTAGCTTTACACAGAAAATATAATTATCTTTGATATGATAGGAGGAAATTACACCAATTTATGAAAAAAATAGAGGAAGATGTTTTAAAATATATTAAAAACAAAACTAAAATGATAACTAATTCTAGGGAGTTGGATAATTTTGGAATTGATGCAGAAGAAATCTCTATATTATTTAAAAAGGATCGCGCCAACGTTTCACGTATCATGAATGATTTGTGGAAAAGAAATTATTTGGTAAAAATTTTTGGTAGACCTGTTTTTTATTTGGATTATGGCGTTTTAAGACGAGCTTTTCCTAATGCTGATATTCCATCTTTTATTAAGAAAGGTGAGAAAATATCAAAATATCTCATAGTAGAGGATTCTAATGAAAACGATATTAAGAAAAATCTATTGCTTGATGAATTGATTGGTGAAAATGGGTCATTAAGCAAACAAATAGAAAAAGCAAAAGCAGCAATATCTTATCCACCACATGGGTTACATACAATTATTTGTGGGTCTACGGGGACGGAAAAAGCAGAAATTGCATATGGTATGGTGGAGTATGCTAAAAATATACATGGATGTGCATTTCAATTTCATATTATTGACTGTAAGCGTTATTCTGAGCTAGATATGCTTGAAAAATTATTGTTTGGTGATGAACAGACAAAGGGTGTTCTTGATAGATTACGTATACATTTTTTGATTTTTGAGAACGTTGAATCTATGAGCAGTCAATGTATTCAATTATTAAGTGGTATATTAGAAAAGAATGCATATTTTAAACAAAATAAAAAAAATGATCTAAAATGTATGTTTATTATAACAACAGAGCTTCAGTTTCAAGAATACCCTATTTCTATTATTTCAAAATATTGTCCTGTAAAAATAGAACTGAATGATATTGATCAACGAGGTGCGTATGAAAAAATGGAGATAATTATGCATTTATTTGCATTAGAAGCTACAAATATCAATAAAAAAATTAGAATATCAAAAGATGTATTATATATTCTTTTGAAAACACAACATAAATTAAATATAATAGACTTAAAAAATCAAATTAAATTAATATGTTCAGATGCTTATTTACAGCAGAATAAAACTCAGATGGAAATTGTCACTATACATTTGCATAATTTGCCACAGGAAATGCTTCAAATGAAATCAAGTAGTTTTATAAAATTAAATGATTCCGGCAGGATTCTAAATATGATTCAAGAAGAATATATAACTTTTGATGAAACTGGACACTCAAAAGAGTATATCTTTTTTAAAGAATTTCCAAAAAAATCTGCAACACATCTATTGTCGCAATTTATCAATGAATTTAATTTTGATTTGAATAATTTATCTAGTATAGAAAATTATGCAAGTGAGAACATAACTTGTTTAAAAAATCTAAATAAATTGCAGCTTATCTCTTTAAAAAAAAATATTGATCCATTAATCTATCAAATTGTTATGACAATACTCTATAAATATTCAATATTTAACAAACTTAGAGAGCATGAGGAATTATTATATGGGATCTTACTTCATATTACCAATGGTATACATCGTAAAGATTTGAGTGAAAATAATATGGTTAATATTAATGATTTACAGCAAATATATCCTACAGAATATAAAGCAACTATTGAAATATTCGATGAGATATACCACTATTTTCATGTAAAAAGGGATAGAAGAGAGATAATCTTTTTAATTAATTATTTGGTTATTGCAAATCAATGGGCTAATCAGACGAAAGTTGCAATTCTTGTTATTGCTCATGGAGATAGTGTAGCAACACAAATGGTAAAATATATTAAAGAGAATATTCAAGGGGAATATTATTTAGATTCTATCGATTTTAATGAGCAACTGCAATTAAACGATTGCTTAGAACTAGCATGTGTAAAATCAATAGAATTAAATAAAGGAGCAGGCATATTAGTGGTAAGTGACAAGGAGCCTTTAAATAGTATTGGTGATTACATTACTTCACAAACAAATATCCCTACTAGAAGCATTAATAATTTATCACTAAATCTTTTGATTTTATTGGTAGAAAAGACAATGACATCCATATGTGATTTAAGTGCATTAATTGATTCTAATGAAAAACAAGAAAATCAAGAAATATTAAATAATAGTGATCGTTTTATAAAAAAAATAACAAAAAGAGTAATTGCAAAAACTTTAACATTTTTGGATGCAAATAAAGCAGTTGATACTTTAATGCAATGTTTGGAACTAATATTACAAAAAATAAATGTCCCATATAGTGATGAAATAGCAACCAAATATTTATGCCATTGTTCAAATATGATTGAAAGAGTAATCAAAAATGAAACTTGGGAAAATTCAAGGGCTAATAAATATGTACGTTTACATACAGATTTGATTCAAATAATAGATGACTCAATGAAATTAGTAAATAATTCATTCGGAATTAAAATACCTAAAAATGAATTAGTCTATATTTCAGAAATCTTTTCTTCTTATATTGAAGAATAAAAAGGGTTCTTGATATAGACTGATATGATCCCACTAAAGTAGACACATGAAATAAACAAATGTGTATCTATGGAGGTGGGCTTTTTCTATGAGAAGAAAACCAAAATTATCAACTAAACAAAAAGTAGATATTTGTGAACAGTATTTTAATACTGCTAATCTTAAAGTAACCAAAAATGCTGAAAATAAATTCACCAATATTGGTAAATTTATATCAGCTTAGGGTTACTTTTTATATACTGTTTTTGAAAGGTATATAAAGGGTAATATTATGAACAGAAATCTGTTAGGAGAATTACGAATTATGAAAGATTACGGTATCAAGCCCAACTATTCTGCACTTCAAAGAGAATACGGAATTGATCGGCACACCATAAAAAATACTATGACAATGATGGCATTCCTAAAAGAAAAAGTAGAAAAGGAATATCCAAATGGGACCGGTATTCACAAGAGTGTGATCAGCTTTTAAGATCAGGACATGTCTCTTACAAGGCTCTTTGGCTGTTCCTCTCCCATCAGTATGGCGAGGACAAACTGCCTGGTGATTACAACTCGCTGAGAAACTATTTCTACCACAAAAGAGGACGGATCAGAAAAAACAACAGGCCTCATGTCCTTTATGAAACACCTCCCGGCAAACAGGCACAGTTTGACTGGAAAGAAGATCTGCAGTTTACGCTTGAAAACGGTCAGGTCATTCATTTTAATGTCTTTTCCCTGACTTTGGGCTATTCAAGAGAGCATGTATTTATTTATTCATCACACAAGGAAACGGATGACTTTCTTCACTGCTTTATCAAGGCCGTCAACAAGATCGGTGGAATCTGCGATGAATATCTGACGGACAACATGTCTGCCATCGTTTCCTGCAGAGATGCCAACAAAAAAAATCAATCCAAAAGTCTCTGCGCTTTTTAAAGACATAGGTGCCACTTTAAAGCTGTGTAAGGCAAAGACACCACAGACGAAGGGAAAGGTGGAAAATTCCAACAAGTTTATCAGCTGGATATTTCCGTACAACGGCAAGCTGAAAACTGAAAATGATCTTATTGAACTGATCGAAGATACAGTAACGGCCGATGCCAACAGACAGATCAATACAGGAACAAACATGCCGCCATCGGTACTGTTTGAAAAAGAAAAAGAATATTTAAGACCACTTGCCAGCAAGGTACTCCTTGATTCATATCTGACCGAACATATAAAACAGACAGTACCTGATACTCTGCTGATCAGCTATCGTGGAAATAAATATTCTGTTGGCTCTGAATATATCAATAGAACCGTTGATATATATATCCTGTTTCCGAAGAACTGTATATCTACTGTAATTCTAAACTCATCGCCAAACATAATATAACACATAATAAGGTCAATTACGATACCGATCATTACTTAAGAGCACTATCTGACAATATTCGCGGAATCAGTGATGCGGATATCAGAAAAATGTCCGATGAAAATCTGAAAAGACTGAGCATACTGGGAAAAGGAGAAAAAATGACCAATGACAAACTATAACAAACTTATCAACAACCTGGAAGAACTCAAGCTGCTGTCAATAAAAAGCAATCTGTCAGTCTATACCGATATGGTTGCCAGCAAAGAAAAAAGCTTCATCGATGCGCTTTATGAACTGACCGAAAAAGAAAGAACAATGCGCAATGAAAGGCTCATGAACAACAGCGTCAAGACAGCCGGCTTTCCGTTTCTAAAAAGAATCAATGACTATGATTTTGCATTTCAGCCTTCTCTGGACAGGGAAGAAATTGACGATCTGGCTACCTTGAGATTCATCGAAAACAAAGAAAACATTCTGTTTGTAGGATCACCTGGGACTGGAAAGACTCATTTGGCAACCTCAATTGGGATTGAAGCGGCACTCAAAAGGTACAGTGTACATTTCATATCATGCCAGAACCTGATTTCCGATCTGATGGCTGCGGCAGAAGAGAACCGACTGGAAAAGAGACTGAAACTGTATATGAGATATAGGGTGCTGATCATTGATGAAATCGGATACCTTAATCTAGATGAAAAAGCAGCCAATCTTTTTTTCAGCTCATATCCAGAAGATACGAAAAAAGATCAACAATCATCACCACCAATAAAGCACTATCCAAATGGGCAGAAATATTCAATGATCCAGTGATAACAAATGCAATACTAGATCGTTTACTGCATCATAGTCACATCATCAATATTGTTGGCCCCTCTTACAGAGTCAAGGATATACTGTCCCAGCTAGAAGAGAAAGACTAGCAAAACTGGTGAAATTAAAAACAGCATTTTTAGTAAAATATAGATTGACAATATTAATTTTAATGGAGATAAGAAATACAAGTAAGTTTTCTCACAATTTTGATATCAGTGACAAGGCGATACGAAAATGGGCAAGGGTATATCAGTCATTAGGATCAGGTTATTTCAATATAAAACCACATAACGCAAAATATACGAAAAAATTTAAACAACAAGTGGTTGAAGCCTATTTAACAGAAGAATTTTCTCTTGTAGATATTGCCATTAGATATGAAATTCCTTCAGCTGATACTGTCCAAATTTGAATCAAGAAGTATAATAACCTCTAAGTACTTAAGAATTATGATCCTAAGCCGGAGGTTTTATATGAAAGAGTGTAGCAGAAAGACATCACAGGAAGAACGTATAAAATCGTAAATTATTGTTTGGAACATAATAGGAATTATAAGGAGAGTGCTGAACGATTTGATATCTATTACATACAAGTATATCGATGGGATAAAAAATATCTGGCATCTGGAAAGAAAGATCTCATTGATCGTCATAGACAGCATAAGAGCGAGGAACAATTAAGCGAAACAGAGAAACTACAGCGCAGGATAAAAATCTTTGAATGACAACTAAAAGAAAAGGAGATGGAGAATAGACTCTTAAAAAGTGCAGGAAAACGAAAGGAGATTATATTCTCCAAATCGAAAAACGAAACAAAATACGTAGCAATCAAAGAACTTCATGAAGAAGAGAAATATAGTATCAGCTGGATGAGTAAACAATAAGATCTTGGACGTTCATCATACTATAAATGGTTGAATCGACCTATTCCCGAATGAACAAGAAAATATGAAATGATCAGAAACCGTTATGATTATCATCAAAAATATGGCGAAATTTTAGGTTGTCATAGAATGCGTCTCTTTATTAATCGGAATAACAATAAACACTATAATACGAAACGCATTCATAGAATAATAAATATCTTAGGGATTCATTCTATGTTTAGAAGAACAAGAACCTGTTGTAATGTTACAAGCAAGATAGATTATAAAGTTGTAAATGTAGTTCATCGAGAATTTGAAGCGTTGAAGCCAAATGCAAAGAGGACAACAGATGTAATGGAGTTCAGAGTTCCTCGTTCAACAGAAAAAATATATATTAATGTATTTTTGATTTATACGAGCGTTCTATCATTATACGACCGATCAGTAACAAGAATGATAATGTGCTTGTATTGGATACCTTTCATCAAGCAATCAAGGATAATTCAAATACATATCCTCTATTCCACTCAGATCGGGGTTTTCAATATACAAGTTTAGTGTTTCTGAATAAGTTGAGGGAACAGGGGATGACACAATTGATGTCCAGAATAGCCTGTTGTTTAGATAATAATCCAACAGAAGGACTATGTGGAATCATCAAAACAAAGATGTATGAGATTCAAAATAATGAGGACTTGATCGAAGCAATCCACAAATATATCAAATTCTGTAATTATCAGTGCTACCAATCAAGATTTGGTTCGAGAACACTGATAAAGGTAAGAGAAAGAAGCTATCAATAAAGAAGATCCGAATCATTGTTCAATTGCCTTTATTCTGAGAAAAAAATATAGAATCTTTAAAAGTAAAAAACCAATCAGCATGATGTAATTGGGTAATACTTTTTATTTACTTAACGTGTCCATTTGACAGGAATCAGATCAATATACAGTCATGTTTTATTTTGGACTTTTTCCTGAATGATCGTATGAAAATCGTCGAGCATATCTGCTAAGGTGATGGATTCCATCGTTTGTTGAATGGCTTCTTCTATTTTTTGATATGGTTTCTGTAAGACAGATCGAATATTTTGGGCAACGGGACAAGCACGGTGCTCGCATGGATGAATGCCGATCAAAGAAGAAAGCCCGTGGGGCTCCAATGCGTCATAGATGGCATACAAAGTGATTTCTTTCGGATCTTTGCATAAACAGGCACCTCCGCTTCCACGTTTCACTTCGATCAATCCTGCTTTTTTCAAAGCACTCAAGGTATTGCGGATGATGACCGGGTTGCTGCCAGTGCTTTCCGCTAACAAGCTGCTTGTTACTTTTGCGATGCCTTTTGCCTCGTGAATGAAGATGAGACAATGCACAGCAATGGAACATTTCATACTTAGTTGCATGCGATCCTTCCTTTCTCATGTCGTTTAGATGTAAATGTTGACATTACATCATAACGGTGTTATATTGGTGTCAGATGTAATCTGATGATTTACATTTATTATAAGAAAGTATAGAAAAAAATGCAAGGAAGCAAGAAAGGGAGAATATCATTGAAAGTAATGCAGATCCAACGATACAGCAAGCAGATTGCACTAGAGGCAAGCGAGCGTGAGATGCCCAAACCGGGCAAGCGAGAGGTGTTGATCCAGGTACAGGCAGCAGCAGTGAATCCGCTCGATTTATTGATCCTTCATGGAGACATTCGTTTGTTCATTCTTACCGGATGCCTCTTGTCTTAGGCAATGAATGCAGCGGCATTATTCGAGAAGCAGGGGAAGATGTAACTTCCTTTCAGCCTGGGGATCACGTATATGCACGTCTTCCAATCCAGCAAATCGGAGCATTTGCCCAATTCGTTGCAGTGGACTCATCAGCAGTAGCAAAGATGCCAAAAGGATATCCATTTGCGATCGCCGCGGCGATACCGTTGGCAGCGTTGACTTCTTATCAGGCAATAATGGAAGGTCTGCAGGCAAAGAAGGGAGAAACGATCTTGGTTACGGGCGGTTCTGGCAGTTTGGGACAGATGCTGGTTCCCATTGCAAAAGCATTGGGCATGCATGTGATCGTGACGGGAAATGACCGGGCAAGGGATATCATCTGTTCATTAGGGGCAGATCGTTATCTGGATTATCGAAAAGAGAACTATTGGGAATGTATAGAACATGTAGATCATGTCATTGACACGTTAGGCGTCAAAGAGTTTGAAAAAGAGCTGTCGATCTTGAAGCCGGGCGGTACCTTGCTGAGCCTAAAGGGGATCCCTAATAAGGAATTTGCCCAAAGCATGCACTATCCTTGGTTTCAGCGCTGTTTATTTACGATAGCCGGAGCTAAATATGATCGCTTGGCTAAAAAGAAGGGCTGTCGGTATCGCTTTTTATTTGTCCGCAGCGATGGGGAACAATTAAGCACCCTCACAGAAATCATTGAAAAACAAAAGATCCAGCCGCAAATTGATGATCGTGTTTTTACGCTTGAGCAGGCACAAGAAGCATTAGCATATGCAGAAAATGGACATACCAATGGAAAAGTGATCTTAAAAGTAGAATAGGGGGAGTCAAGATGGTATATACATTTGTTTTTAGTCCATGCGGATCAACAAAAAAAGTAGCAGACGTCTTAGCAGAGGAATTTTCATCTGCTAAACAAGAGGTAGATCTGACAGATCCAAATAAAAATTTCGCATCTATTTCACTGCAGGCACAGGATCTGGCAATCGTTGCTGTTCCATCTTATGCAGGACGTGTGCCTGCTGTTGCCATTGAGCGTATCCAAAAAATCCAAGGAAATGGAGCTAAAGCAGTAGCTGTGGTCGTGTATGGCAATCGCGCATATGAAGATACACTGATGGAATTAAAGGATACTCTAAAAGAAGGCGGATTTCAGATCTTGGCGGCAGTCAGTGCAATTGCCCGTCATTCGATCGTTCATACAATAGCCGCAGATCGTCCAGATATGAATGATGCAGAAACATTAAAACGATTTGCACAGCAGATCCTTCAAAAGTATACAGAAGGTCAGATGTTGGAAGTGAAGGTCCCGGGAAATCATCCATATAAAAAAGCGGGAGGAACCCCAATGATTCCAAAACCGACAAAGGATTGCAATCAGTGCGGAGAATGTGCAAAGCTCTGCCCGGTGCAGGCCATTGATCCACACAATGTGAAAAAAGTAGATAAACAGCGCTGTATCTCCTGCATGCGCTGTGTGGAAATATGTCCGAAACATGCTCGCAAGATCAATGAGCTTTTGTATTTTGCAGCCGAAAAAATGTTAAGCAAAAGCTGTGCAGAACGAAAAGAGAATGAATTATTTATATAAAAAGACGTTTGCTTTTGAAGCGAACGTCTTTTCAGATGTCTTCTCTTTGATCGATATCCTGCAGCTCTTGTTGAATACAGGAAACACAAAGTACTTGATCGATATGCTGCAGGGCAATTTTTTTGGCTCCATGATCACCTGTTAATGTCTGCAGCTGAGGAAAGTAGCGTTTGGGAAAGAGCATCGGATTTTTTATTTCTTGGTCATATGCACTGATGATCTGTTGCGGATTTGCCAGTTGTACCATTTTTGCCAATGTTTGTTTGCGGATATGAGGCTGATCGGCTACCAGGAACAAGATGGCTTCGCTCTTTGTCAGGGCATGCATCCCGCAAAGGATGGAAGAGGAGATGCCGCGGGAGGGATCTTCATTATATACACATGAAAAATGATAAGTTTGGGCAAGCTGCATGACTTTTGGATATTGTGTGACAACGATGATGCGATGAAACAGTGCAGGATTGATCTGATCAAAAGTATGCTGGATCAAAGGCTTGCCTGCATAAGGATATAACAGTTTATTTCCTTGGAAACGGCGACTGTAGCCGGCAGCCAGGATCATTAGATCAATCTTCATCTTTTCTCAACAGCACTTTCTCTGCAGTGATCGGCAAGGTGCGGACCTGGAAACCTGTCGCATGGGCAACAGCGCTGGCAATTGCGGGAGACGGCGTGTTGATGACAACTTCACCGATCGATTTTGCGCCGAAGGGACCATTGTTTTCATAACTGCTTTCAAAGGCAACGCGAATGTTTCCTACATCCAGACGAGTAGGAATCTTATATTGCAGGAAAGAACGATTGCGCATCTTGCCGTCTTCGGCATAAGAAATATCCTCAAACAGTGCCATGCCGATTCCCTGGGCAATACCGCCTTCTGCCTGAATGCGAACGAGATTTGGGTTGATGATCGTACCGCAGTCTACGACGGCGACATAGTCATGGATCGAAATTTCACCTGTTAATTTATCTACATCGACTTCCGCAATACCGGCCATGAATGGCGGAGGGGAAGTCGGGGATACATGAGAAGCACTGGCAATCAATGCTTTCCCTTTTCCGCCGGCAAAGCAGCGGTTGGCAAATTCCCGCAGCAGCATTTCTTTTTGATCTTCGATTGCTTCGATCTTGTCTCCATCAAATGTGATGTGAGAAGGATCGACTTCCATCAGGATGCTGGCTTCTTCGATGATCTGTTTTCGCAAGATCTCACAGGCTTTTACCACTGCCATACCGGTTACATAAGTCGTAGCGCTGGCATAGGAACCTGTATCATAAGGAGAATAATCTGTATCAACACCTTGGGTCACTACTTGATCGACGCTGCAATCCAGACATTCGGCTGCCATCTGTGCCAAGATCGTATCACAGCCGGTTCCCATATCGGTTGCGCCGATCGATAGTGTATAAAAGCCGTCATCCTGCAGTTTGATCTCTACAGCAGCAAGATCGACATTGGCGATACCGGAACCTTGCATAGATAATGCGACGCCAAGCCCGCGCACTTTGTCTCCTAGATCTAAACAAAGCGGTTTATTTTGATAATCGATCATTTCCATGGCTTTGCGCAGACAGCGGTCCAGTGCGCAGCTGTTGAGATATTCGCCATAATACATATGTAAAGTTTCATTTTCTTTTACCATATTTTTAAAACGCAGTTCACAAGGATCCATATGCAGGGCATCCGCCAGTTCATTCACGATCGATTCAACGGCAAAAAGACCTTGTGTGGCTCCATAACCGCGATAAGCACCGGCAGTCATGGTATTGCTGTAAACAACATCGCTGGTAAAACGTGCGGCTTCTACATGGTTATATAATGGCAATGACTTGTGGCCGGAAAGACCGACAGTCGTTGAACCATGCTCTCCATAGGCCCCCGTATTCGACAATGTGTACAGATCGATTGCTTTGATGATGCCTTCTTTGCTGGCACCGATCTTTACCCGCATCTGCATTTCGTGCCTAGAATTGCTGGCAGTGAGCGTTTCTTCCCGGGTATAGACGATCTTGCTTGGCTTTTTTAGCTTCCATGTGACAAAACCGCTGAAGATCTCGGTACAGCCGGTTTGCTTGGCGCCAAACCCTCCGCCGATCCTTGGTTTGACGACCCGGATCTTGCTTTTGGGGATCTCCAGTGCATTGCTCAAGATACGCCGGATATGGAAAGGCACTTGTGTGGAACTGACACAGTTTAATCTTCCATAAGCATCGATATAGGCATAAGAACGCATGGTTTCCATCATTGCCTGTGCATTGGCTTTGGTATGATAGGTTCTTTCCAATACGACATCGCAAGCAGGGAATACGGCATCCACATCCTGATAATTGCTTTCATCATGTGCACACAGATTGCGCATGCGGTCATTGCCGATATCGCATAGCGTGCGATAGTCTTCTTCCGGATGGATGATGCTGGAAGAATCTAATGCATTGCGAAAATCTAAGACAGGCGGATATACTTCATATTGTACTTTGATCAGCTTCATAGCTTTTAATGCGGTTTCTTCATCAACCGCCACGACCAAGGCAACTTCGTCTCCTACATAGCGCACGATCTGATCTAAGATCTTTCGATCATAAGGAGAAGGTTCGGGATAGGTTTGGCCAGCCAAGGTGAAGCGGGAAGAAGGAACATCTTCATAAGTAAAGACAGCTTCCACTCCCGGAATCTTTTTTGCCATGGAGGTATCGATGGACAAAATCTTGGCAAACGCATGGGGCGAGTGCAGGATCTTGATGATCAGGCAATCTTTCATTGCCAGATCGTCTGTAAAAAGCGGCTTTCCGCTGAGCAATGCGTAGGCGTCCTTTTTTACGACAGCTTTATTGATCTGTTTCATGTGCGGCCTCCTTGTTTCGATGCAGATATTTTTGAATGGCCCGCATCTGTCCCATATAACCTGTGCAGCGGCACAGATTGCCTGCTAAATAAGAGCGGATCTCATCCATGGTAGGTGCTTGTAATTCTTGTTCCATGGCTAATACGTTCATGATCAGTCCCGGTGAACAAAAACCGCATTGCTCAGCCCCTTCATGAGCCATGAAATAAGCAAATGCTTCTGCCTGTTTTTGTACGCCTTCCAAGGTCGTGATGCTGTGACCATCACATTTCGCACATAACAGGGAACAGGATAATACCGGCTTTTGATCCATCCAGACCGTACAAAGCCCGCAGTTGCTTGTTTCGCAGCCGCGTTTGACGCTGTAACAGCCGTGAGCCCGTAAAAAGTCGATCAACAATACATCATTTGCAATTTCTTCCTGAATCCTTTTTCCATTAAGTGTGATCGTTATCTTCATGCGGTTTCCTCCAATTTTTTCAATGCTTTTCTGCATAAAGCTTCTACTAAAGCTTCTCTATATTCTTTGCTGGCACGCATATTTCCTTCACATGGGACTAGAGAACGCAGCTTTTTGGCAACGATCGTATCTTCTTCTACAGGCAACTGGATACAAATAGCTTTCTGCGGACGTCCTCCGACAGCAAATTGATACTGCTCCTTTTTCTTGACCACGCTCAAATTTAAAGTTGAAATGTCGGTTGCGCTTTTGCGCATGCAGACAAAACTGCGCGGCAGAGATTGTTTCGGTATGACGATATGGGTGAGGATATCGCGTTGATAAGGACTTTGAACAAACTCTTCCAACGGCATCTCTCCGCCTTTGTATAAAATGATTGTTGCATCACAGGCCAGAAGTGCACAAATGACATCAGAGAACCCGAAACGGGCATAAACGCTGCCGCCGACGGTAGCTAGATTGCGAAATTGGACACCGACGATATCTTTTACACTATCCCTGCATACATGATGCATCCATTGATTCAATGCCGGATGTGTTTCAAACATGCGTAATGTCACATTGGCACCGATTATAAAGCGATCATCGCTTTCTTCGATCTGGTCGGATACAAGGTGCTGCAGATCGATGGCAGTTGGGATGCTGCGATCTTCCATCTTTAACCACAGCATGCCTGCAATGATCTGGTTATTTCGATTTTTTTGCAACAGCTCATAAGCTTCTTGTAATGACTTTGGTTGCACAAATTGTTGGATATTGAGCATGATAACCTCCTAAAATAGTATTTCCCTTTGATAGGTTTTTTGATACAGATCACGCAATGCTTGCCGCATATCGGTTTCTTCTTTTTTTATATCGGCAAGAAGCTTTCCCTGGTGCATGAAAAGGATCTCATCTCCGTAAGCAAGCGCCAGGTTTGGATCATGTATGCTGATGACAACGCTGTGTCCTTGCTTTGTCAAGTTTCTGGTATGTTCCAAAAATGCATGCTGCTTGATGAAATCCAGATAAGTACAAGGTTCATCCATCAAGATGCAAGAGGCATCTTGAAGAAACGCCCGGCAAAGATAGACAAGCTGCAATTGACCGCCGCTGATCTGATCGATTCGCTGATCAAATACTTCTTCGATCTGAAATTGTTGCAGGATCTGTTTTGCTTTTGCATATTCAGGGGGACCAGGGATCTGCAAGAAATGAAGGAAACGATCCAAGCCGCTGACGATCACATCTTTGCATGTCATTTGATCGGCCATTTCCTTGATCTGCGGAATGTAAGAGAAGATAGCAGCCCGCTGTTTATAGGATAGTGTTTGTACATTGCTACCGTTGAATGTGACAGATCCTTTCGCAAGGGGATATTCCTGTAACAAGCCTTTGATCAAGGTCGTCTTGCCGCAGCCGTTTTCACCTAATAACATGAGGATCTTTCCTTGCGGAATCTGAAAAGAAACATCCTGTACGATCGTTTTATCACCCAATGTAATGCGGATATCATTTACTGTAATCATATGTTGATCTTTCCCTTGATAAATAAGAAAACCAAAAATGCTGCGCCAAACAAACTGGTAATGATGCTGATCGGAATTTCAATCGTGAACAGACAGCGTGCAAGCGTGTCCGCGATCAGCAGAAAGATGGCACCAACCAATAGATTATAAACATAACTTTGCATAAAATTCTGGTGAAAAGCAATACGGACCATATGCGGAACGAGCAGAGAAACCCAGCTGACAATCCCGGCAGAGGCAATGATGGCGCTGATCAGCAGCGAAGACAGGGTCAATACGCTGACAGTCAGGAAGACAGGTGCATTCCCCAACGTTTCTCCGTCTTTTCCAAAAGCCAGCAGCTGGATCTTCCAGCGCAGCCGGTATAAGATCCAAAGCAGGATAAGCGCACAAGGCGCTAACAATGCGACATTATTCCAGCTGATATTGGCAAAACCGCCCATCAGCCAGAATTCGATCGAACCAAGCTGCTGGTAAGGATCAGCGGTCAACTTGATCATCATCAAGGCTGAAGTTGCGATTGCCTGAATGATCAAACCGCTTACTACATAATTCAAGATACGGTTTCCATGCATTCGATGAGCAAGCAGCAGACAGCCAAAGATCGCACTCATTCCTCCAAGAAAAGCGGAGAACCAGGTTCCCCATGCATCTGCAAAACATAAGATGGCAATTGCAGCACCTAATGAACATCCGCTGCTGGCACCGATGATATCGCCGCTGGCAAGCGGATTTTTGAAGATCGTTTGAAAAATGGAACCGCATACGGATAAACCGGCACCGGCCAAGACCACAAACAAGATCCTCGGCAGGCGAATTTGAAATAAGATCTTGCCAAGGGGAGAACTGCTTCCATGCACGAAAGCGCTAGCTGCTTCCCAGGCACTAGCGCTGTATCTTCCACAAATCAGCGAGATCAGTAATAGGATCAGCAAACTGCCCGCCAATAGCAATTGCTTTTTCATGATGCAAAGGTCATGTCCGCATCAAAACCGTAATATGTTTGATAGAAGGCATTGGCTTCATTTGCGACATCTTCCATGGACAGCGCATCCGGATACAAGATGGCATACATCCACAACACACCTAAACAAGAAGACAGATTCGGTGTATCCCAAGTTTCATATTCACTAGGGAAGATATATACGTGATGATTCTTCACTGCAGAGATATCGCTGAGAGCACTGTTGTTGAGCACATCGTCTACGGAAATGCCGCCCTGTTCGATAAAGATATAGTCAGGATCCGCTTGTATCAATTCCTCAACATTGATCTTTTGCCAAGTGCTGACCCCTTTTAACTGCTCATTCAGCACATAACTTCCTTGGGCATCCTGAATCAGCTCATTTTGAAACATATCGCTGCCGCAGGCTTCTAAAATATCGCTTCCGGCAAAATAGACAGTTTTCTTTTCTTCTTGTTCTTTCACATATTTTTCAAACAGATCTTTTCGATAGGTGAAGTACTGTTCGCTGATATCCTCTTTTCCCATGATTCTTGCGATGATCTCAACTGCTTCATCATAGGTCTCTTCTGTTTCCGGGTTCAATAAAATCACTTTCATGTCCAGATCTTCCAGTTGTTCAACATAGTCTTTTAAACTGACCGGCAGGAAAACGACATCTGGATCTGCTGCGGCACACTCTTCTACATTAAAGCTTTTCTTATTGCCTAATGCAGGCAGTGTTAGTATTTGCTTAGCGGCAGCAGCGTAGATCTTTCGCGTGTCTGCTTTCATTTCTACACCGACCAAAGCATCTTCACATCCTAATCCGATCAAAGTTGTCGTCGCGATGTAATAGCCGCTGGCTGCAGTTTTGGCAGGTTCATCAAAAGTTACGCTTCTTCCTGCCTGATCTTCAATCGTAAAACTACCTGTGTTTTCTTGTGTGGCCGATCCGCAAGCCACAAGGGATAGGCACATGCAAAGTGCCAAAAAAAATTTCATCATCTTCTTCATTTTTTTCTTTCCTCTTCTATCTGTTTGTTGATCATTGCTTTGGCATCCATAAAGGATATCGTATCCAGATCGATCAAAAGGATATCCTTCCGCTGCCGTATCTGACATATATATTGTATATCGCATTTTCGTAAAACACCAATGATATTTGGGTTTTTATCAATGGTTTGTGTTAAGGATGAAAGATAGCTGTTTTCATCATGTTCAAGATAGCCGATTTCATCCATGACGATATAAGCATTCCCCTGACTGTTTGTTAAACACTCCACGCCCAGATGATCAAAGATGCCGGCGATGGTCCGGTTGCTGGTTGTTTCTTGAATCGAAAAGCGCTGATCATTTTGTTGTACAGGTATTAAAGAATGAAAATAGAAACCGATCCGGTTTCCATTTTCATATAAAGGAAGCGTCAAGAAGCCGCTCACTTGCAATTGCTGTTCTTGTATGATGGTCTGTACCAAAGTAGATTTACCGCTTCCCTTGGCTCCAGTGATGAATATTTTCATTATTCTTTCTCTTTGGGCAGGATCAGATTCAATACAGTAGCGATCACAAAGGTCATGATGATCCCGTTTTGGGCAAAGATATTGCCGACCCATTGCGGCATTTGGGCAAGCACGGTTGGTACATTGCCGATTCCTACTCCCAAACCGATTGCTAATGCAACGATCAATCCATCACGTTCTGTCAGCGGCTTTCTTGTCAATGATTGAATACCGCTGACCAAGATCATGGAAAACATGATGACTGCTGCCCCGCCTAAGACCGATTGCGGCATAACAGAGAACAGTGCACTTAATTTAGGACAGAAGCCGCAAAGGATCAAGAAGATCGCACCGGTAAAGATGACAAAACGGTTGACTACTTTTGTTACGGCAACCAGACCGACATTCTGCGAAAAGCTGGTATTCGGCAATACGCCAAACAAGGATCCCAATAAGCTTCCTAATCCATCCGCCATGACGCCGCCTTGTAATTCGCTGTCACTTGCTTCCCGGTCCAGTCCGCCGTTGGCAACGCCGCTGACATCGCCGATCGTTTCTACGGTTGTCGCAATAAACATGATGCCCATGGCGATGATTGCCTGTAAATTAAATTCAAAAGCAACCGGCATGAAGACAGGCAAAGAGAACCAGGCTGCCTGTTGTACTTGGGTAAAATCGACCATTCCTAACAGGATTGCCAAAAGATAACCGGCAACGATGCCGATCAGGATGGAAGCATTGCTGATAAATCCTTTGAATTGTTTTGCAATCAGGATGACCAAGATGACAAAGCTGCCCACCATCAAATGGTTAGGAGAACCAAAATCAGCTGCTCCAGATCCGCCGCCGAAATAATTGATCCCTACCGGCAGCAAAGACAGACCGATGGAAATGATCACCAAGCTGGTTACGACAGGCGGAAATAATTTACGAAGCGGTTTGATAAAATAACCAAGCACCATCTCGAAGATTCCGCCGATGAAGCTCGCACCCATCAAGGCACCATAACCAAACAACGCGCCCATGGCTTTTGCTGTACCGATAAAACCCGAACTGGTTCCCATGACGATCGGTAATCCGCTGCCGATCTTCCAAAACGGATACAATTGAATCAACGTAGCCACACCAGCAACAAACATCGCATTCTGGATCAAGACGGTTTTTAATCCTGTTTCCATTGCCAACATTCCGCATACGATCAATAATGGTGAAATGTTGCCTAAGAACATGGCCAAAATGTGCTGAATTCCAAGCGGCAGCGCCTTGCGCAGAGGCACTCTGCCGTCTAATTCATAAATAGAAGCTTCTGTTTCCAATTCTTTCTTTTCTTTTTTCATCACGACATCCCTTTCAAATAAAAAATTCTCGACCCCGCCGAGAATCAACAATGCATAATAAAAAATACTGTTGATTCATAGTCTCAATTTTACGGTCTGAGGTAGAAACGTCTGCACCATATCTGCAGACATATATGAAACACCTTACCATATTAGCATATTCAATGAATAAGTAAAATCATTTTCATCAGAAATTGCTACATTTTATCGTTTCCTGTCCCTTTTTTATCTATTTGATATACAATAATATCAGAGTTGAACAAAAAAAATAAAAATTTTTTAAAACTTTTAAAACCTTTTCTTTCTTTTCCCTGTCTAAGTAGTGAAAAGAGAGGAGAGTGAGCATGATGAGAAAGAACTTTAATAGGAATCGGGAAGGTGATATCAATGGAGCTGGCAGAGGCGGTCGCATTAGCAAAGCAGGGGAAAGAAGAAGGATATGTTTTCCTTTACGAAAATACTTATAAAAGCAAATATTATCTTGCTCTTCAATATATGAGAGAGGAAGAAACAGCAAAGGATGTCATACAGGAAGCATATGTCCGTGCATTTGCTAAAATATCCACATTGGAAAAACCAGAAGCGTTTTCTTCCTGGCTTGGCATGATCGTGGCAAATACAGCAAAAAACCATTTGGCCAAACAGAATCCATCCGTTCTATTTTCTGATCTTGCAAAGGAAAAAGATGAGGAATGTCCTTTGCAGCTGGAAGATGAACGCAGGGATCATCAGCCGCAGTTAGCTTTTTCACAAAAGGAAACAAACGAATTGCTGCGGGCATTGATCGATACGCTATCAGAAGAACAGCGAATGTGCATCTTACTATATTATATAGAAGAAGCTTCGATCAAAGAGATCGCACAGACGCTGGAATGCTCTGAAAATACAGTGAAATCCAGATTGCGTTATGGCAAAGAAAAATTAAAAGAAAAAGTGGAGGCATTACAAAAAAAGGGTTATACATTCTATGGAATGGCGCCTATTCCGCTGCTGTTGTCGTTGTTCCATACGCAGGAAGCCAATTTTATACAAAGCAGGCAATGTCTGCTGGCTGGAAAAGAAATCGGACAGGCAATCTTACAGGGCATGCATAAAACGGCTGCTGCCGGAAAAACAGCAGCTGCCGGCAAAGCACTGGTAAAAAGCGGTTTCCTCCATACGACGGCCGCTAAAGCGACTGCAGTCATTGTCAGTCTGGCTGTGGCAGGAGGCGCAACGTATGGTGCTGTAAAAATGTGGATGGATCCGGCTCCGGCAGAAAGAAAACAGCAAGAAACGGTGCAAGAGGTACAAGATGCACAATATCCTTCTTTGATCGAAGGACAATTGACCAAAGACGAATTCACATTTGTCCTTGCCTATGGACCGCAAGAAATGCAAGAAGAGGGCCTTACACAGGAAGAGAGGATCCAGACATTATTTACGCTTTGCAATAATGCGGATGGCCATATCCGGGAAATGGGCACAGACAGCAGTGGACGAAAGGAGTATGCATTGCAAGATGTCAATCGCTATTTCTCCTCTTTCACAGACCAGTTATTTTCCAAAGATACATCGGAAGAAGGAGCTGTGATCCGTGAGGATACGATTGCACTGTATCCGGCTTCTACTTATCAGGTGCAGGCAGAGATTCAATCTGCTATGATCCGGGAGGGTCAAATGGAGGTCGTTTACTCATATCAGTACACCAGCAATGATGGCAGAACACAATATACCGTCAACAAAAAAGCAACATTGCTTCCGGATGATGAGGGCTATTATCGCATTCAAACGATTGAGAATGTCGAGGAACCGGAAGAACAAACACAGTCCGGCTCGATTCCTTCTTCCATGGCGAAGGAATACAGCTATGTAGCGCCTGCCGGCGGTGCAAGAAGCACTATGCAGATCGACACTTCCGGTGAAGTACGCATGATCGAAGGCATGTCAACTTCTCCAGAGACAACGACAAAACTGTATCAAATGCAGGAAGACACGACGATCACGGCACCGCAAGGGGCAACGGCTTACCTGTTGCGTGCAGAAGATGAAAGCCTGACTCGATGCTTCTTCTACTATCCGCAGCAGGATATATTTAAAGAACCGCTGGACTTCGATCCAACGACCAATACATACACGACCCTGCCAGAAGATGGATTTGAATGGATCGCAACCAATGAAAACTAGGAGGACAAGAAAATGAAAACAAGCAAAATGAAAATGATCACTATGGGAATGGCCATGTTGATGGCATTTTCCTTGACAGGATGCGGCAGCAGTGACACAAGCACTGTACAGGAAGATACACAAAAAGAAGAAACACAAGAACAAAACGAACCAGTGACAGAAACTTCACTGATGGAAAAGTTATCCTTAAAGGATGTTGCTTATGACGTTGATACGGCGACCATCACGGGAACGATCGTAAACGATAATGATACGCATATCAACTACGTGATATTAGGCGGAACCGTAGCCTATGCCGGAGATGAGATCGAAAGCGGAGAATGCAGTATTGACGGAAGCACTCCGCAAGACATCAACTTTATCTCAGATTCAGGAAATGCACAAGAAGTTCCTGATATCGATGCAAACAGTGAAAAACAATTTACTTTGACCCTGTCCGAAAATGGAAATTTCGGAGCTCTTCGACCAGATCCAGCTTTGATTTCACAACCGCAGCTGAAGTTTATCGATGCTTTCAGTGATGAACTGGCCGCAAACCCTGATCGAGGATTCGGCAGCATGTATGTGATGCCAAAAGATTATGAGGTCAACTTCAATTATGATGCAGAGCAGGGAAGCTTAACGATCCAGCTGAGCAATAACAGTGATTATGTCTGGACGGATCCTGCCGTATGGGTACGATACACATACGATGGCAGCGAGCAGAAAGTTGAGGAAATCTATTTTGATGAAGTCGATAAAGGTTCTTCGACAGAGACTGTTGCATCCAGACTTTACAAAGGATCAGATTTTAATGTGAAATGCGTATATACTCGTGTAGAAGCAAATGAATAAACCTTGCGGCATTCATAAATAAGGAAAGGATTTTATGAAGATAAGGAAAAAACAGCTGGCCGTTGCAACTGTCTTGGTGTTGCTGGTGTCAGGATCCTGCCTTCTGGCACAAGGGAAGAGTGAACCTGCTGTTCAACCCAAAACAGTGGTCAAAGAGACAGCGGATGATGCTTATCCCACGCTGACACAAGAAGATCTGGATCTGCTTTCAAAAGAGAACATCTTGAGCGGGATAAAGGATCGGGAAGTGAAACAGGGAGAAGACATCAATTTATCGAAAGATGTCCAATATGATGCGAACATCGTCCAAGATCTGCAGGTACAGGGGAATGTCGATACCAGTCAAGCAGGTACGTATGATGCTGGCTATCTCATTACGATCAACGTACCGGCATTGCAAGAAAAACTGCAAGAACAAAAAGTTTCGTTCGATCTGAGCGGCACTACTTGCAAAGTGCAGGCCGATATCAAGGTCAATGTAACACAAGAGGACAAGAAAAATACTTCTGCAGTTAAAAAGGACAAGGAGACAACAAACACGCAGTCCAAGACTTCAGCTGCTTCCTCCAATAATACGGCCGGCACGCAAAGCAAGACATCTTCCTCATCCGGCAAAGGAACCATTTCTTCTTCCCACGTCCATGATTACCAGCCTCATTACGCCAAACGGTGGGTATCGAATATCGTGAGCGTTGATGATTATGAAACACAAACGATCTACGGGGCTCAGTTCTATACATTAGGAGGTTATGATGCGTCCGGACAGCCGATCTACTATAGCAATGGACCAGTCTACTGGTTTGAAGACGGGTTCACGATGGATGATCTAAAAGCAATCATTTATACCGGTTTGGCCAATATGGATGAAAATGGGCTCTACCAAGGTGTCTATTACGGCAATTATGTCAACCGCACCAAAACCGAAAAAAAGAAAGTAGGCTCGCATACAGAAGATCATGGTCATTATGAAACATACATCGATTGTTGGCAATGTGCCTGTGGAGCAAAAAAATCAGCCTGAATAAGAAGAAAAAAGCGAACATAAGAATGTTCGTTTTTTTATATATATAAAATATATGCAATTTGCAGATCATTTTAAAAACAGGTCGGGTAAAGTGATGTGAACAGAGGTGTCCATTGTAAAAAATATGTAAAATAGCAATTAAAAAATAACATGATATTAATCAATTATGTAATATTTTTTTAAAAATAATATAATCAATTAAAATGTTTAGCTTTTGATAGTAGGCAAAAAAGAGCATAAAAAAAGCTTTTTCTTGTCTAAAAAAGCAAAATGTTCACGAAAAAAGCGGTGGATGTTTCTTGCAATTATCACTTTACAGGTATAAAATTATTATTAGAAAAACTATCAAAATGTAAAGCTTTTGATAGGAAAGAGCACGTAAAGGAGAGTGTAAGTATGAAATCAGTGCTGAAAAAATTTCTGGCGTTTGTTGTAAGCGTTGGTATGCTCTTTGCATTATCGCCGTCTGCTGCACACGCAGAGAATACAGGGGAATCGTCTACAGATTGGGAAATCTCAAAATCAAAAACAGCAACCAATTTGGATGCTGACTACACATCCGAAGTGACATTGTCTTTGCCTTCTGCTCAGGAAGAATTAGTAAGCGATGTCGTATTTGTACTGGATAAATCTTCTAGTGCAAGGGTCGAAAATCAGATCTTAGAAATGCTGTAAGAATTGAATACGCAGATTCAATCAACAGATGCAACAGTCAAGGTCGGTATCGTTATTTTCAATAAGCAAGCCAACCGCGTCTTGGAATTGACCGAATTAAATGACGAGAACATGGCGGCTATTGAAACTGCTATCAAAACAGAAATCAGCAGCGGTACAAATACGCATGCTGGTCTGTTAGCAGGCAAGGCAATGCTGGATGAAGATCAGAGCGTGGAAGCAAGTCGCAAATATCTCATTTTTGCCAGTGATGGAAATACCTATATGTATGGAGCACAGCCAACAGTTACGGCTTATTACTGGATGAGTGATGGATCGCCTTATTTCTCCTTTGATAACTATGCATGGAGCTTTAAATATGGAAGCGATGATGCGCCAGCTGACTGGAATGCATGGATGAGCAATGTCCAAACCGCTATTGAAAACAGCAATGCGATCGAAATTCCATATGAAGGAGAAGCAAGAGATATCTTAAATGGGTATCGAGCTTCTAAAGAAGAAATTCCAGAAAATTTAGCTACAGCTGCTGACGGCTTACAGCAGAATGTATATGCAACGAATGTCGACCGTGCTTTGTATTACACCTACCAGGTATATAACGAAGCCAAAAATGAAGGTTACCACTGCTATGCGGTAAATTCAAAAGACACAGTCTCTTCGGCTGCGTGGGCTAAAGGCTTTATGGATTACTTGAATGGCGGAAATGAGGAAGTTTCCTTCAGTGAAATTCAAAAAGATATCTATTATCTCTTAGATGCCGGTTCTACGGTAACCGATTATATGGGATATGCAGAAGGGGAATATGATTTTGATTTTGTCAATGATCCATCTACACTGCGCTTGATGGTGGGAGATGAAGTATATGAAGCTGTAGAAATAGCTGAAAATACCTATGGATTCAAACCATCTGTTGTTGCCAAATCCACAGCGGATTATGCGTATGTAGTGGAATATGTACCTGGTGAAGGAGGACAAGAACACTTCGTATGGCACATTAATGAAGCTGTATCGAATTTTGCGCCGGTTCAATTGACTTATAAGGTCGTATTGACAAATCCATCCACACAGCCAGGCACTTATGGTAGCTATGATGCAGACGGCAGCAAAGGCATGGATGGTTTATATACAAATTTATCAGCCGTTTTAACACCGGTAGATACCAATGGCAATATGGGAAAAGAAGAAGCATTTGCCAGACCTACTGTTTCTTATACAGTAGAAAGTCCTGTTCAACCAAGTGATGATCCAACAGAAACTCCACAAGAACCAGCAACACCAAGTGACGAAAAACCTGTGGCAGAGACAACTCCAGACACAGATACAGCCAATAATCTTGCATTATGGTTCGTATTGTTTACTTCTTGTGCTGCTTTGAGCGCTGCTTTGTATATGAAACGCCGAATGAGCAAGTAAAAGAAATTCTTTTGTGAAAGATTAGGAGAATGAAGCGGATTCATGAGAAAACTGACAAGAGAACAAAAGATTGAATTATACGAAAAGCGTTTAGCAGGAGCAACAATTAGTGAACTATCCAAGGAGTTTGCGTTGCGTAAAGAAGGTGTCAAGTATTTGTTGCGCTTGATCAATATGCATGGATACAGCATTCTTCGCGATGGACACTGCCGTCATTACACAAAAGAAATGAAAGAACAGGCAATCTTAGAAGTATTAAATGATAAAAAAAGCATTGGAGAGACTGCAATCAAATACGGTCTCTCCAGCAAAACGGCCTTAACGAATTGGGTCAAAGATTATCAGAATAACGGCGATCGTGTCGTGGAACGCAAAAGAGGGCGTCCACGCACGAAAGTCTTGCAGGAAGCGTAATCAAAAAATATGTATTAAACGCATAAAATGATAAAACCTGACAAGACATTTTCCCTATTATTGGGATGAAGGAGTGAAAAAGTGCATAAAGCAAAGAAATTAGCAGCTGTTGCAGCTGCAAGTATGATGGCATTCTCGATGGTCGCAAGCAATGTCTTTGCTAAAGAACCATCCGAAGATCCAGTACGCTTCGATGCGGAACGATCTGGTTATAACGCTGAAACAAAACGGTATGAGATGTATTATATCATCGATGAAAACACGGATGCAGATGCAGTCACAGTGAACTTCGGCGATGATTGGATGCGTCTGGTCAGTGCAAATGAGAGGTATTTATCTCCGGGAGGGAAATATCAGGCAGACATCCATATCGAAAATGATTCTACGCATACATATGCCTATCAAAGCGGCGGCTTATCTGTCAATACACCAGCCTTGGCATCTGATCATTTATCTCCATTCTTTGGTTTTGATGGAAAACAGATACCGTTTGATTCTGTGATCGTGATGACACCGGATGATAAGGTGTTGCGTGATTTATATGGCAAGAAAAGTTTTACAGTAGAAGATTTGTTAGGGATCTATGATGTATTGGCCGCAAAAGGTTATACCGGAGATGAAGCGCTGACGGAGTATACATTGGATTATTATCGTCAAAAAGACGGTGTCAATTATACTGACTGGAATGACTTCATGGCTCAGAAAGGTCCATCTTATGCAAATGATTTTGGCGTAAGTTACAATGGCATCTATACGGTTGATAAAACCACGTTGGATGCTTTGCTTGCAAAATATCCAAAAATGGCTCCGTTTGTACGGATGGGCGATGAAACAAATGGAAAAGTAGAAATTCAGATCGTTTATCCGGAAGAAGCATTAGCGGTTACTCATTATGCTTATTTCTATAAAGATCTCTTTGCCCTTGGTTTTTCTCCGGAAGTATGTGATCAGATGAATCCAAATGGTACAGGTGTCAATTTCACCCGCACTTTAGGATTAGGTGATTATTTGGATCATTCAACAGATCCATACATGCAGGCGGATGCTTACATTTCTGGATTAAAGAATGCTGATGGTTTGTCAAAGGGTGAATCTCTTGGCGATGATGGAATCCGTACAGCATTTACTTTAGATGGACCTGGCATGGGCAATGGATATCAGAATTATGCATTTGGATTTGATTTGTCGATCACGCTGTCTAGGATCGATACGACTTATACGATCGAACATCAGTACTATACGAAAACAGATGATGGTGAATATGAATATGATGGTTCTGTCACATTAGATCCAGTAGAGGCAGTGATTGGTGATCAGATCGATCTGGATACGATCGAGCGCTTATTAAGCTACAATGGCAATACCTATGCTTGTGTAACAAATGGCGGTACGTTGACACTGACCAATGATGCGCAGGCAAATCATATCGTGATCGAATATCGTAGAGAAGTGAAGAGCGAAACACCGCAAGATCCGCAGGAGCAGCCGCAGGATCCGCAAACGCCACCTAAAGATGATGGTACAGATCAGAAGCCGACTGTACAAGAACAAGTAGAAACGGCAGCTGGAAACATGCAGATCATCTGGGAACTGGCTGTTGCATTTGGCGGTATTGGATTGATCGGTATTTGGCTTCGTCGTCGTGCATAAGAAAAGCAGTTGAATCCTCAACTGCTTTTCCTTATTATAAGATGGATAATTCCTTGCAGATCTGAATCAAGCGGTGCCGGCGGTTTGCTTCTGCAGGAATCTGCAAGTCTTGTAAATAACGTGCCAGAATGTCTGCATCTTTCAAACACTCGCTGATGGGATCTCCTTTTTTCTCCTTATCCGAGTGAGACTGGATCGCTTTTAAGATTGTTTGGCATTCATTGGCTGAAAAATCAGTGCTTTGTAAATAAGCTTTTGCATATTTCGCACTCTTTTCAGCATGTCCTAAATGAGGACAATTATAGATGAAGATTGCAATATCATGCAGCAAAGCAGCAACTGCACACAATTCGCCATCTAGATGGCGGTGCTTTGCCAATATGATGCACGCATCACAAACGGCTAGCGTGTGAGTGATTGCTTCTTCCCGCAGAGCGGGTAATTGAATGGATGTAAATTGCGACAAGATGTTTGTCCGCAAAGAAAGATAACGTTTCATCCATGCACCTCCATAAAGATCATAGCAGAAAAAAACACGCTGTGCGTGTTTTTTTAAGCAACAACTTTTACGTTGGCAGCTTGTTGTCCGCGATCCCCTTCAACAACGTCGAATGTCACGGTCTGTCCTTCTTCCAAAGAACGGAAACCTTCTGCCTGAATAGAAGAATAATGTACGAATACATCTTTTCCTTCATCAGTAGTGATGAATCCATATCCTTTTTCTGCATTAAACCATTTTACTTTACCAGTGTTCATAATCATACCTCCTGTTATTTCTGAAATAAGTAATAGTAAATAAAAAATTCATGTGTACATTCCCAGAAATCAAACATTCAACTCGCTATAATGATTTCTAGAAAACACATGAAATTATACTTAAAGTTGCTTATGTTCATCACTATCATAGCGAATGTGATATAAAAAGTCAATCAAATCTTTTGGAAATAAAAGTATTGGAAAAAAGTAGCAGATATGAAAATATATGTTTAGGGTTGGATTTGAAGCAAGATGTATGTTTTCATTTTCCTATTTTCAGATTTAGAGTATAATAAGGATGTCAGAAATGACTGCTGGGAGGATTTGAATTATGCTCATTAAAGATGATATGCTTCGTGAGGCCATCGCACGTACCTTGCGTATTCGTGAAGATGAAATCAGTGAAGAAAAAATGTTGGAACTGCGTAACTTATCTGTCCGTTATTCAGGTATTACTTCTTTGGAAGGATTGGAATATGCAGAGAATCTAGAATCATTGGATCTATGCGGAAATGATATCGAGATCTTGGATCCTATCCGTAATTTACGTAATATCGAACGTTTAAATGTGTCCAAAAACCGTTTGCGTGATCTTCAGGCACTGCATGGCTTTCGTCAATTAAAAAAATTAGATATATCACGCAATAACTTATATACAATGGATATTTCAGCTGTTGCCGGTATGATCGATCTGGAAGAACTGAATCTGGAACGCAGCAAGATTGATAACATCATTTATTTGGAAAACACTAAAAAATTGCGTGTCCTTTATATCGGTATTGAAAATGGCCCTTTCCCTGTAAGTATCTTAGGTACCCTGAAAAATTTGAAAGAACTGCATATGAATAAGATGTGGTTGTATAATATCGATGATCTGACGTATCTGACAAGTGTGGAGGTCTTGGATCTGTCGACAAACTTGTTCAGCGATCTTTCACCGATCACATCAATGAAAAATCTGCGCTCTTTAGATGTATCGAATTGTCCGTATCTGAAAGATTATACATTATTAAAGGATATGGAACATCTGGAAGTTTTAAACTTATCTTATAATCATCCGGACAGTTTTTCTTTCTTGAGAGATCTAACATCGTTGAAAGAACTGCGCATGGTGCAGACCGGTATCCATGATGTGAGCGTGCTCAGCAATTTGCGAATGCTTTGCAAAGTAGATCTTTCTGAAAATAAATTGGATCGCTGCGGTACATTGAAACATTTGGAAAACCTGGTTTTCTTTAAAGCAAGTCATTGCCAGCTGCGTAATGTGGAGTTCTTAAAAAATTCGAAGAACTTAGTAGAACTAAATCTGTATACGAATCTGATAGAGGATATCGAAGTGCTGCAGTCTTGCAAAAGCATGACGGTATTAAATGTAGGAAATAATGCAATCAAAGATATCACATGTTTACAAAATATGAAACAATTGGAAATCTTAGGTCTTGAAAATAACAATGTATCGGATATTTCTCCTTTATCGCAGTTACATGATCTATGCAAGATCGATCTTTACAACAATATCATCACGGATCTGCGTCCATTATCTAAACTGGAGTATCTGTCTTATTTGCGTTTGGATCACAATGCGATCGTTGATCTGAAACCTCTATCTTCTTTGAAGTATCTGCGTTCCTTAACTTTAAAAGCAAACTACATTACTGATGTTTCGCCATTGAAAGATCTGACGTTGCTGCAGGAATTGCGCTTGGATGACAATCCGATCGAAGATACAAGTGTATTGGAAGAAATGGAATTTTATGATCGTTTCTCAATGAAATAAAAGAAAGCAAGGAGCCCCTTGCTTTTTTCATAAGTTAAATATATTAAAAAGTTCACAAATTAGATGGATTGTGCTATACTTTGGATGGTGATGAAGGATGGTACAAAAAAGTGTCCCCAAAGCTACATTGCAGCGTTATCCAGTTTATTTGAAGGCGCTGCGCAAGCTAAAAAGAAATGGTGTTGAGAGGATCATGTCAAAGGAATTGGCCAGCGTGGTCAATATCGAACCTACGACCATACGCCGTGATTTTTCTTTTTTAGGCAATTTAGGGAAACAAGGCTATGGTTATGATGTGAACTTATTGATCGACATTTTCAATCAAGAGCTGGGAATGGATTTTGATGAAAAGATCATCTTGGTCGGAGCCGGCAACATGGGACGTGCCTTGATGAAATACAACCGTTGGGACTATGTGGTTGGCGAGATCACTTGTGCTTTTGATATCGATCCATCCAGACGGGGAGAAACATTCGGTATCCCTGTGTATTCGATGGATGAATTGGAAGAGAAGATCCCGGAAGGATGCCGTATTGCTATCTTGGCTATTTCTATGGATATTCAAGCAACGGTCGATCGGCTGATTGCTTGCGGGATCATTGGTCTGGTCGATTTTACGCATGAGCACATTCAAGTTCCAAAAGGGGTTGTCTTAAAGACCGTGGATGTGGTATCATCTATTCAAGAACTTGTTTTTGAAACAAATTCTTTAAATGAAAGACGATGAAACAGAACATGGCAGATATGCCCGATCAAGCGATTCTGTGTGGGTGGAAGACAGAAATGCGGCAGTCTGTACGATGAACAGCTGTGGAGTTGGATCGGAGAAAACAAGTAGACGGTCCCGTGGAAGAGCGTTAATCAAAAGAGATGCACATGGCAGCATGTGAATCAGGATGGCACCGCGTAGGTTATTTACGTTCCTGTTATACAGGAACTTTTTTTATATAAGGAGGAAATGTTATGTTTGAATTTATGACGATTCGCGAATTGTATGAAATCGTCTTGGCAGGATCACATGTAGAAATCGATTCGATCGAATATGTATCTTTGCAAGGGTGGATCCGTACCAACCGTTCAAGCGGAAAGATCGGTTTTATTGAATTGAATGATGGAACGTATTTCCGCAATGCCCAATTGGTCTATGATTCTGATCTGAAAGATTTTGAACAGGTAGAAAAATATACGACAGGTTCCGCTTTGACCGTGATGGGAAAATTCGTATATACCCCGCAGGGGAAACAGCCTTTTGAAATTCAAGTGAAAGAAGTGACTTTGGAAGGGGCTTGCGATCACGATTATCCGCTGCAGAAGAAACGCCACAGCTTCGAATTTATGCGCGAGATCCCGCATCTGCGTCCGCGGGCAAACAGTTTCTATGCTATTTTTCGTCTGCGCTCTGTTTTGTCGATGGCGATTCATGAATTTTTCCAAAATCAGGGCTTTGTGTATGTGCATACGCCGTTGATTACTGGAAATGATGCAGAAGGTGCCGGAGAGACCTTTACTGTAACGACGCGGGATGATGCCAATTATGAAGAAGACTTCTTTGGCAAACATGCTTCCCTGACTGTTTCAGGACAGCTGCATGTGGAAGCATTCGCGATGGCTTTCCGTGATGTGTATACATTTGGACCAACTTTCCGTGCTGAGAATTCCAATACGACACGCCATGCTTCTGAATTCTGGATGATCGAACCGGAGATTGCATTTGCTGATCTGGAAGATGACATGGACCTGATCGAAGATATGGTGAAATACTGCATCAACTACTGTCTGGAAAATGCACCGGAAGAAATGAAGTTCTTTGAGAAGATGATCGATAAGGATTGCATCAAACGGATCACGAGCGTACGAGACAGTGAATTTAAACGCATGACTTATTCGGAGGCAATCGAATTGTTGAAAAAAGCCGATGTCAAGTTTGAAAATAATAAGATCGAATGGGGCATGGATCTGCAAAGCGAACATGAGCGTTATTTGTGCGAAAAAGTCGTAAATGGTCCTGTCTTCTTGACAGATTATCCAAAAGATATCAAGGCATTCTATATGCGTTTGAATGATGATGGAAAGACCGTAGCAGCTTGCGACTTGTTAGTGCCTGGTGTCGGCGAATTGGTCGGCGGCAGCCAGCGTGAAGAGCGTTACGATGTCTTGGAAGCGCGCATGAAGGAGATGGGCATGGAGTGTGAAAGCTTGCAATGGTATATGGATCTGCGCCGTTATGGCGGATGCAAACATGCCGGATTTGGACTTGGCTTTGACCGCATGCTGATGTATATGAGCGGCATGCAAAATATCCGCGATGTTGAACCATTCCCGCGTACGCCAAAAAATTTGGTATTTTAAGAAACAGCGAAATTCATCGCTGTTTTTTTCCTGCGTTTCACACGGGGAATACATTGTAATTTTTACGGTTTCTGCTATACTATTTATACGATTGGCAAAGAAGCAGAAAGGAGGATCGATATGCGATATGAACCTCGGAAAAGAAGTTTTCGCATGACATGGAAATTAGGAGTTTTATTTGTTTGTGTTGCGGTATTGATCTCCTTTCTGCTGATTCATTTTTTACGTCAGCCAGAAATACGGGGAAGTTTTCATGCCTGTAATTTCAGCAATAGCGAAATGAAAGATCTCCAAGATCAGTCGACAAATGTCATTGAGCTGGAAGACTATCTGTTTTATGGAGAAACCTTGTCATTGTATATGGATCCATATGACGGGGAACAGGATCCGATTTATGGAAAGATGATGGAGCTGGTCAATATCTGCAGCGGAGAACAGTACAGCTTTACGATCGGAAATACGGCAGACCGCCAGATCTACCTTCCGGATCTGAGCGATGGAACCTATGAAATTTATTTGATCGACAGTTTTGAAAAGAAGCGTGTCGTCTTTTCAAGTGCGATTAGCAGCGATCCCTTTCAAACGATGCGCCGCGATGGAAAAGTGAAACAGGCTACGCTGACCGCTTCACAAGATGCACTGGATATATACGGCGGTTCTTTGACAGCAAATTATGCTTTTCTTACCGTTGAAACAGTGACCCCAAGTGCAGAGAAAGCGGATGTCCTGATCGATCCGTTTGGATTATATACGACGATCTGGGGCGGTGTCGATCAGGGATATAGCGGAAACGGCATCGTCGAATATGAAGAGAGCTATCAAGTAGCGTTGAAGATGCAGGAATATCTAGAAAGTTATGGATTAAAGGTCCTGCTTGCCCGCGGCGAACAAGAGGTAGTCGAATATTATGGTGAAAATTCACGTGCATCCAAAGGGTATCAAAACGACGCCAATTATTTGATCAGTGTCGGTTTTACCTATGGCAGCGGCCATGCGGGAATTGAGACATATCACGGCATTCAGTCTTCCTCACGTCTGACCAACGGGATCATGTATTATTTATTGCAGACATATGGGATCAAGGGAAGCACGACATATACTTCATTGACCAATGTAGCAGGGATCTTTTCCTCTTCAGCAACACAGGGGGAAGATGGAAGAAGTGTATATGATGCGATGCCGGTATTCAGAGAAAGCGGCGGAAAAGCTACTTTGACCGGACAGTACAATGAAAACAGCAAGCAGAATGCAATGTATGCTGACGAGAACGGCATGCAGGGCATTGAACTGGATCTTGCTTGTTTGAGCGATGAGGACGATGTACAAAACTACAAGAAAAACAAAGAAACGATCATCAAAGGATTGTGTGAAGGTTTTCTTTCCACATTAGGTATCGACGTTCAGGCAAATTCATAATAAAGGGGGATGAGAAACATGCGCTATCAGATCAATAAAGGAACAAAAGCATATGGTGCATCTACGATCTTCCAGGATATACAGTTTGAGATCAGAAATAATGAGAAAATTGCCGTGGTCGGCCGCAATGGGTGCGGCAAGACCACTTTATTAAAGATCATTGCCCAAGAAGAAGAATTAGACAGCGGTTCGATCCATAAAGAAAATGGGATACAGATCGGTTACTTGGCACAGACGACATTCAAAGATGAAGAACAAAGCGTTCGAAGCGAGATGGAGAGAGCATTTGAGCGCGTCAAACAGTTGGAAAAAGAATTAAATGCAGCGGCCAAACAGTTAGAAGCGAGTGCAGATGAAAAACAATTGGAAAACTATGCACGGATACAAGAGGCATTTGAAGAGGCCGGCGGCTATCAGTGGGAAAGCGAAATGATGAATATCGTTACCCGTTTTGGCTTCACCAAAGAAGATCTGCAGCGCAAGATCAAGGAATTCAGCGGAGGACAGCGTACCCGTTTGGCATTTGTGAAACTGCTTTTGTCCAAACCGGATATCTTGCTGCTGGATGAGCCGACCAATCATCTGGATATTGAAACGATCGAATGGCTGGAAGGCTACGTGGCACATTATCCCAAAGCTGTCGTGCTGGTATCCCATGACCGCACCTTCTTAGATCATGTCTGCGATGTCGTCTATGAGATCGAGTTTGGCGTCATGCGCCGCTATCCGGGCAACTATACGCACTATGTAGAAACGAAAAAACAAGACCTGGAAATTCAGAAAAGCGCTTATGCCCGACAACAAAAAGAAATTGCGCATATGGAAGAATTGATCGAGAAATTCCGATATAAGAAGAATAAAGCGGCATTCGCCCAATCGAAGATCAAGTATCTGCAGCGCATGGACAAGATCGAAGATCCGCAAAGCGACGATGTGACGTTTCATGCAAAATTTCATGTTGCCAGACGCGGCGGCAACCGTGTGCTGGATATCGAAAATCTGCAGATCGGGTATGATCATCCTTTATGCAATGTCAACTTACAGATCTTGCAGGGACAGCGTGTAGCAGTGATCGGACCCAACGGGCATGGAAAGTCGACGTTGATGAAGACATTGATGGGACAAGTGAGACCGTTGGCGGGCACCTTCTTATTCGGACATCAGATCGACATTGGCTATTTTGATCAGGAACTTGCCCAGTTTGATTCAACAAAGACGGTGTTAGAAGAAGTATGGGACAGTTTTCCGCAATTGGACCGTACGCAGGTGCGTACCGCATTAGGCAGCTTCCTGTTTACCCAGGATGAAGTATTTAAGACGATCGACTGCTTATCCGGAGGAGAAAAGGTGCGATTGAGTTTTGTGAAACTGCTTTTGTCACAGCCAAACTTCCTGATGCTGGATGAGCCGACCAACCATTTAGATTTATTGGGAAAAGAAGCATTAGAAGAATCCTTGGAAAACTATGAAGGAACGATGCTGTTCGTATCACACGATCGCTATTTTATCTCAAAATTAGCAACATCGATCTTGGAGATCAAAGATGGAAAAGCAGTGTATTATGCATTGACATATGATGAATACATGCAAAAAGATCAACAGCAGCCCTCCATCATCGAGAAGGAACAGGAGCCTGCAAAAAAAGGCTATGTCCGAAATTTCAATTATGCCAAAGCGGTCAAACAGCTGGAAGAAAAGATTGCAAAAAAAGAAGAGGAATTGGAATCGCTGCGTCAGCTGCGTTTTGAACCAGAGTATTACCATGATTTTAAAAAGATGAACGCACTGGATGAACAGATTGATCAAGTCCATCTGGAAATTGATCACATGATGGAACAATGGGAAGAATATAGTGAACATTTGACTTAAACAACGACCGGACAACTAAAAATTGTTCGGTTTTTTAGTGCTTCTTTTTTTGTTTGCGTATACATACAGTATCAATGAAGCGGGGGAAACAGATGGAAGAAGCAAAAATGAAGATCCAGGATTTTTATCATATGGTAAAGATCCATGCAATGATGGGAAATGAGGCGGACATATTCACTATTTCTACAGAAGAACTGCAGGGGCTGCTGCGCTGCTATTTGTATTGCTTAGAAGGAATCTTATCGGATCTCAGGGAGAGAACTTGTGAAAGGTGAAAAGATCAATGATTCCTTGGTGCACATGGAGCATTGTATGCATGCATTATTGCGACAATGTAAAAAAAGGGATGAACAAGGACAGAATTTTTTACAAAAAGTGATGGCAGAACAATTGCAGAACCTGATCGAAGCCGCATTTGCAAAGTGTGATTATGAAAATGAAGTGCTGCTGCGCAAGGTATATATCGAAAGACGCTCTTTAAAGGGAATGAGCCAGGAAAGACAAGCCAAAAAGAAAAAAGCCGGACTGAAACAATTCTTTGATTGCTTAAATATGTGAAAAATGTTATTATAAACGTTAGAGAAGCATGTAAGCGATTTACTGCTTGATCTGTTGCAAAGCATATAAAGATTGTATCAGTAGAGGAGGATTTTGTATGTTAAAAGGTATTGCGGCATCTGCCGGTATTTCAATCGCAAAAGCGTATAAGCTGGAATCTCCAAAAGTTGAGATCGTAAAAAAAGAAGGAGATCCTGCTGCAGAGGTTGAAAAATTCAATGCGGCATTAGAAAAAACAAAGAAAGATATTGAAGGGGTCAAAGAACGTGCTGCGAAACGTTTGTCAGAAGAAGAATTAGCAGTATTCGATGCCCATTTGATGATGGCAGGCGATCCAGAATTTGCTGGTCAGATCGTTTCTATGATCGAAAGTGAAAAAGTTAATGCAGAATATGCTGCAGATACAGTAGCAAATCAGATGATCACGATGTTTGAATCGATGGACAATGACTATTTCAGAGAAAGAGCTGCAGATATCAAAGACGTTACTTTCCGTTTAAAATGTAATTTATTAGGTCTGACGATTCCGGATCTGACAGCAATCGACGAAGACAGCATCATCGTTGCTTATGATTTGACACCATCCGATACAGCACAGTTGAATGAATATGTCAAAGGTTTTGCGACCAGCATCGGTGGAAAGACAAGCCATTCTGCCATCATGGCAAACTCATTGGAAATTCCTGCAGTTGTTGGTTGTGGCGATGTCTTGTCAGCAGTAAATCAGGGCGATCTGTTAGTATTGGATGCCATTGAAGGAAAAGTCATCATCAATCCAGATGAAGCAACTGTAAAAGAATATGAAGCAAAAGCAAAAGCTTACAAAGAAGAAAAAGAAGCACTAAAAGTATTGATCAATGCAAAATCTGTTACGACGGATGGACATGAAGTAGAATTAGCCGGTAACATCGGCGGTGTGAAAGATGTAGAAGGCGTATTGAAAAACGGCGGTGAAGGCGTTGGTCTGTTCCGTACGGAATTCCTGTATATGGACAGTGATCACTTCCCAACAGAAGATGAGCAGTTTGAAGCATATAAAGCTGTATTGGAAGGCATGGGCGGAAAGAAAGTCGTTGTTCGTACACTAGATATCGGCGGTGACAAGAAACTGAAATACTTTACTTTCCCTGAAGAAATGAACCCATTCTTAGGTTATCGTGCAATTCGTTTATGCCTGGATCGTACAGATATCTTCCGTACGCAGTTACGTGCGCTGATCCGTGCATCTGTATATGGCAAACTGTGCATCATGTTCCCAATGATCGCTACGGTCAAAGAATTCTGTGATGCAAAAGCAATTTACGAAGAAGAAAAAGCAAACTTGATCAAAGAAGGAGTACAGGTTGCAGATGACATCCAAGTAGGTATGATGGTAGAGATTCCTGCAGCTGCAGTATTGGCAGATCAGTTCGCAAAATATGCCGACTTCTTCTCTATTGGTACAAATGATTTGATCCAGTACTCTATGGCAGCTGACCGTATGAGCGAACATGTATCTTATTTGTATCAGCCATACAATCCATCTGTATTGCGTTTGATCAAGATGACGATCGACGGCGCACATAAAGAAGGCAAATGGGCAGGTATGTGCGGTGCCATGGCTGGTGAAGAATATGCAGCACCGATCTTGTTAGGTTTAGGTCTGGATGAATTCTCTATGTCAGCAACACAGATCTTGAAAGCTCGCCAGATCATCAATGGTCTCAGCAAGAAAGAAATGGAAGCTGTCGCTCAAGAAGCATTGAACAAACAGACAGCAGATGAAGTACTTGCTTACGTAAAGGAAAAATTAGGAAAATAATCATCTGATCAGAGGTGTGTTCATTTTGAACGCACCTTTTTTATGAAATAAGAGGAAATCTTCCCTGAAACCTTATTCAACCGGTTTACTTTTTGCTCAAAATATCTTAAAATTTAATAGTACGTAAAATACAATGAGGAGGAAACTATGAAAATTTCATCACTACAAAAAGCTAGATATGCGTATTCTCCAAAACTTCCAGGAATGCTGAGACACGGCATTGCAGATATCTGCGTTAAAGAAGGGGAAGCTACACAAAGCGTGGCAGATCAAGAAAAGATCAAAGCTTTGTTCCCAAATACGTATGGTGAAAAAGAAATCACTTTCGCGAAAGGAACAAATACAGCACCAGCTAAAAAACAGGTCGTTGGTGTTATTCTTTCCGGTGGACAGGCGCCAGGCGGACATAACGTAATTTGCGGTCTGTATGATGCTTTAAAAGCAACGAATAAAGAAAACGTATTGTACGGTTTCAAAAATGGACCAATCGGTTTGATCGAGGACAACTATGTGATCTTTGATGATGAATACATCGATCAATACAGAAATACAGGTGGTTTTGATATCATCGGTTCAGGAAGAACAAAATTAGAGACAAACGAACAGTTTGCAATCGTTGCAGAAGTATGCAAGAAACATGGCATTACAGCAATCGTTATCATCGGTGGCGATGATTCCAATACCAATGCAGCTGTACTTGCAGAATACTTTGCAGCACACAACACAGGTGTACAGGTAATCGGATGCCCTAAAACAATTGACGGTGACCTGAAAAATGAAGACATCGAATGTTCTTTCGGTTTCGATACAGCAACAAAAACATACAGCGAGATCATCGGCAACATTGAGCGTGATGCAAACTCAGCTAAAAAATATTGGCACTTCATCAAAGTCATGGGACGCAGTGCTTCTCATGTTGCATTGGAATGTGCTCTTGAAACACAGCCAAACATCTGCTTGATCTCTGAAGAAGTGGCAGCTAAAAAGATGTCTCTTTCACAGATCGCCGATTACATTGCCGATTCAGTAGAAAAACGTGCTGCAAAAGGCATGAACTTCGGTGTTGCCATCATTCCTGAAGGTGTTGTTGAATTCGTTCCGGAATTCTCCGTACTGATCCAGGAAATCAACGAATTGCTTGCAGGCAGCAAAGCTGATGCATTTAATGCACTGCCAACATGGAAAGACAAATATGAATTCATCGAAAACGGTCTGACAAAAGAGTCTATGGAAGTATTCGCTATTCTTCCAGAAAGCATTCAGCAGCAATTGTTCTTGGAACGTGATCCACATGGCAACGTGCAAGTATCCTTGATCGAATCAGAGAAATTGTTCTCTGCATTAGTAAAAGACAAATTGGAAGAAAGAAGAAAAGCTGGTACATACAATGGCAAGTTCAGCGCATTGCATCATTTCTTAGGATACGAAGGAAGATGTGCATTCCCTTCTAACTTTGATTCTGATTACTGCTATTCTTTGGGTTACAATGCATGCATGCTGATCCAATACGGATATAATGGATATCTGTCAAAAATCTCTAACTTGTCAAAACCTGCTTCAGAATGGGTAGCTGGCGGTATGCCAATCACAAAAATGATGAACATCGAAAGACGTCACGGTGAAGACAAACCAGTTATCAAGAAAGCATTGGTTGAACTGGACGGCAAACCATTCAAGTATTTTGAAGCACACAGAGATGAATGGTCAGTAGAAACTAGCTTCGTATATCCAGGTGCAATCCAGTACTATGGACCAGAAGAAGTTTGTGATATCACTACAAAAACTTTAGCTTTGGAACATGAATAATAAAGAAAAATAGGGAACAGTGAAAGCTGTTCTCTTTTTTTACCAATAAAGCGACCATATTTGCCACAATGATCGAAAAAGAAAAGAAGTGTGCTATAGTATAAGTGTCAAAAGAAAGAGCTTATAACACAGCTTCTCAAAGAATGCTTAGAGAAAAAGGAAAATAAGGAAACTGTAAAAAAAAACAGAAAGAAGCAGGAGAGAAGTTGTTAAAAAATCAATATCGTGAAACAAGTAAGCAAGAGAGGAAAGGAGTTCATCTGGGATCATAATACAGGATGATGAAGGAGATTCCCTCAAGCAGAAAGTAAAAAAGAACGATATTGGTTCTGAAGCAAAGGAAATGAATGAGACTGATCAGCAGGTGAAAGATACGAAAAGATCAGGAAGTTCAGAAGAAGGTACAAAGCTTCAGGGTTATAGAAGAGAAGGGATGCCGATCGGCATCTCTTTTCTTTTGTCTATAAAAAAAGAAAAAAGCTCATATAACATAGGAAGATAGTGATTGTAAAAAAAATGAGGTAGGGGTATAATGATTTTAGATACAGTAAGTAATACAGAAAGGATGAAAAAAATGAAGAAGTTGTTAAGTTTATTAGTATCGGGTTTTATGATATTCACTTTAATGTCACCTGTACTGGCGGCAAATGAACCAGTAGCAAGTGATGGTGAACAAGAATTTGATACCTTGCAATCAGCTATTGATTCAAATGCTACTAAAATTAAGTTATTAAAAGATGTGATATGATCCCACTAAAGTGGACACACGAAATAAATAAACGTGGTTCTATGGAGGTGGGATTTTTCTATGGGGAGAAAACCAAAATTATCAGTTGAACAAAAAGCGAATATTTGTGAACAGTATTTAGGTGGAAAGAAAAGTGTAAGAGAACTGTCTCAAGAATTTGATGTTGGTGTAACCGTTATACGACTATGGTCAAAGATGTATCAGGCAAATGGTGTAAGTGGTTTACAGACAAGTTTACATAATGCAACCTATACGAAAGAGTTTAAGCAACAAGTGGTGGAAGCTTATTTCAACAAAGAAGGTACCATTAATGATCTGATAATTAAATATAAAATTCCTTCATCTACTACCCTAAGAAAATGGATCAAGAAGTATAATGACCTCGAAGAGCTTAAGGATTATGATCCTAAGCCGGAGGTATATATGAAAGATCGCACTAGAAAGACAACGCTGGCAGAACGCATGGAAATCGTAAATCATTGTCTGGAACACGGGAACAACTATAAACAAACAGCCGAGGTATTCGATGTCTCTTATACGCAGGTCTATCAGTGGGTCAAGAAATATCAGTCATATGGAGAAGACGGACTTGTCGATCGTCGTGGACAGCACAAGAGGAATGAGGAGCTCAGCGATAACGAAATATTAAAGCGTAAGGTCAGGATACTTGAACGTCTGCTTAGAGAAAAGGAGATGGAGATCGATCTATTAAAAAAAGTACAAGAAATCGAAAGGAGGCGATCTTCTCTAAGACGAAAAACGAAGCAAAATACCTAGCAGTCAAGGAACTTCACAAGAAGAAGGATTACAGTATTCAATGGATGTGCAAACGTTTGAATACGAGGCGTTCCGCATACTATAAGTGGCTGAAACGTTCCATACCCAGCAATGAACAGGAAGATATGGAATTGGCAGAAATCATCATAGGCTACCATAAAAGATACGGTGGTATCTTAGGATATCGCAGAATGCGCCTATACATCAATCGCGATTATGACAGGCACTACAATACAAAACGGATCCATCGAATCATGAAAATCATGGATGTACATTCATCCATCAGGAGAACAAGAACGTGCTGCACAGTGGCAAACAAAGCAAACCAAACAGTAGAGAATGTACTTCACCGCGAATTTGAAGCGTCAAAGCCGAATGAAAAATGGACAACGGATGTAACGGAATTCAAGGTCCCGCATTCAACAGAGAAAATATATCTTAGTGCATTTTTAGATCTGTATGACCGTTCGATCATAGCTTGGTCAATCAGTAAGCGAAATGATAATGCGCTTGTATTCGATACGCTTAATAAGGCAATTGAGAAATATCCTGACACACATCCTCTATTTCATTCGGACCGGGGATATCAATATACCAGTCCATTATTCCAGAACAAATTGAAAAATTATGGAATGGTACAATCGATGTCCAGGGTAGCCTGTTGTTTAGACAATGGTCCAACAGAAGGATTATGGGGTATCATTAAAACAGAGATGTACCGAATGTATGAGATCCATACAAAGGAAGATTTAATTCAAGCAATTAGCAAATACATTGATTTTTATAACAATCGACGTTATCAAGCTAGATTCGATTCCAAAGCTCCTATGGAAGTAAGAGAGGAGGCGTTCAATAATAAGGCACCTAAAAAATATCCAATTGCATATAATCCAAAAATAGCAAAATATAAAGAGACCCTAAAAAACAAAGCCCAATCAGCATGATACTAATTGGGCAAGACTTTTTACTTATTAAACATGTCCACTTGACAGGGACCAGATCAATGTAAATGAGAGCATTGTTATTAGTAGTGATAAAGCTGTTACTATTGATCTAAATGGCAATGCTATTACTGCAAATGATGCAGATGCAATTTATGTTGCAAAAGGTGCATCATTGACCATTAATGGCGATGGAGAAGTGATTGCTGGTAAAGCAGGATGTGCTTCTGTTTTCAATAATGGAAATACAGTATTGAATGGTGGAAAATATACAAGAGATGGAGCAACCAATTGGTATACAATTGTCAATCATGGAACAATGACTTTATACGATGGGGTTGCTGTAGAAAATTTAAATACTGCTGATGTTTCAAGTTTAGTAGAAAATGGATACTATAGTTATAGCGGAAATAATGAGAGAAATAATTATGTAGAAGGTACAAATGAAGCGGAACCAGTCCTTACGGTCAATGGTGGTACGTTTAATACTGCAGGCTATAATTCTGTAAAAAATGATGAAGGAGGTTCATTGATTATAAACGGTGGATCCTTTACATCACAGAGAGCTAGCGGATCAGTTATTCAAAACTGGAATAAAGTGGAAATTAACGGTGGTACATTTACTGCTACTAAAGAAAATACTGCTGTGATTTCAAATGGAACATGGGGAAATTATGCCAAAGGCAATGCAGTAATTACCGGTGGTAACTTTATTGTTGATGAGAATGCTGCGAAAGCTGTGATATTAGGTTTTGGTGAAGGCAGTAGCACAGGTGGATCTTTAACTGTTGAAGGCGGATCATTTGACGGTTCTTTCGGTAATCCAACTGTATATTCAGTGGCTATAAAAAACTGTACATCAACAGTAGCTGTACCTACTGATATGCTTGCATCAGACGTTTCACAGATCATGCTGTCAGGAGATACTACTGCATACTATGTTGGAAACCAAGATGTTTTAGCAGAGACCGTTGCTAAAACTAATGATATGAAAGAAATTCAAGTATTAAATGGATCTATTACTCTTTCTAATATTCCAAATGGTGTGGTTGTAACAAATAATAGCGATGGTGAAGTGATCATCAACAATGAAACGGTGGGAAAAGATGATACGTTAACAGTTCATGTATGTGTATATGGAGAACCTACTTTCAATTGGAATACTGATAATTACAGTAAAGCAACTGCTTCTTTTGATTGCGTGGATGGCGATAGTACAGTTAGAATGGATGCTGTGATTACTTCAACAAGAGTTGAGCCAACTGTAGAAAAAGAAGGAAGCATTACATATGTTGCAAAAGTAGTATTTGAAGGAAAAGAGTATACAGATACAAAGACTGTGATATTAGATAAATTAGCACCAGAAGAAAAAGCTCCAATTATTATAAGCGGAAATAATGCTGTTTGGAATCAAGGATCTACAAATGGTTTATCATTTACATCAAATGCTGAATTTAAGGATTTTAAAAATGTCTTAGTGGATGGTAAAGTAGTTGATGCTCAAAATTATTCAGTTAAAGAAGGTAGTACAATTGTTACCTTAAAGATCGAATACTTAAATACATTAAGCGCAGGTACACATACTTTAAGTATTGTTTCAACAAATGGCAGTGCTGATACGAAATTTACTATTAGTACAAAAACAAATAATGAAACACAATCTTCTACAGAAACAACGAAACCAAACACTGAAAGTCCAGAAACAGCTGCTGCAATGTTTGGCGGAATGTTTGCAACGATGGCTGTATTAAGTGCAGGAATTGCAGTTGTTTTGTGGAAGAAAAGAGAACTTTCTAAATAACAAAGGAAGAAGAGGCTGTAACGAATAAGGAATAGCCAAAAATAAAAAATGCATCTAATCTCGAAAGAGAAAGGATGCATTTTTTGGTATAATTTAGCTATGAAAAACATCGAAGTGTTAGAGCTAAATCATTCCTATTTGAGCAATAGGAATTATACCGCATTTCAGATGATTTTACCACTGGATTGTGAAAAAAAGATCGATTCTTCTGATCCGGTGTACAGTTTTCTTGAAGTGATGGAAGGAGTCAACTGGAACAAATATCTTGATCACCCTGCTCACAGAGGGCGTGAAGAATATAATCCCTTCAAGATGATCAAAGTCATCCTGTTTGCGTTCATGAATCATATTTATAGTCTAAGAGATATTGAAAAAAGCTGTAGAACGGACATCCGTTTCATGTTCTTGATGCAGGAGGAAACGCCAAGTCACATGGCATTTCATCGTTTCATCCAAAAGTATTTAAAATATGACATCCAATTCATTTTTAGAGATATATTTGAATCAATTGAGATATTAGATCCGTCAATTGATCATGATACGGTTTATATTGATGGAACCAAGCTTGAGGCCAATGCCAACAAGTTTACTTTCATCTGGAAAAAGACCGCAATCAAAACAAGAGATAAAATATTCACTCGATTAAACGAATGGGTCAAGAAACTGGGTGATCGTATTGAAGCATCTCAAAAAGAGGAGTGGACAATAAAAGACATAGAGAATATGGCTAACCAAATTTTTCATATCGTTGAACAAGAGGGAATCACTTTCATTTATGGAAAAGGTAAGCGAAAAAGCCAGATTCAGCGTTATTATGATGAATTGATGAAATACAAAGAAACACTGCAAAACTGTTTGGAAAGAATTGAACTATGCGGACCTGACAGAAACAGCTGTTCGAAAACAGACCACGATGCAACGATGATGCACATGAAAGAGGACCATTACATGAAGACAGGAATCTTCAAGGCAGGATACAATGCACAGATAGCAGTAAGCAGCGAATATATCCAATTGGCTTGTATCTATCAGGATAGAACCGATCAAAAGACATTTATCAAATTTCTTGAAACATTCAGAGCACTTTATAACAGGATGCCTAAAACAGTAGTAGCGGATGCAGGATATGGATCCTATGATAATTATTTCTTCTGTTTAGAAAATGATATGGAAGCCTATATCAAATATACGATGTATTCAAAAGAAAAAGAAACGAGCTACAAGAAAAAAACATTCATCAAATCAAACTGGAACAGAAATGGAAATGGAAGATATATCTGCCCGGCAGGACATGAATTTAGCTGTATCAATGAAACGGTTGATAAGAGAAGCAAATATTATCGAATCAATCAAACGCACAGCTGTGGCAAATGCACGGATTGCCCACTCAAATCTCAATGTACGAAAGCCAAGGGAGATCGAACGATAAGCGTGAATCCGATACTTGAGGAGTTTGAAAGAACAGCGAGAAAAAAACTAAATAGCGAAGAAGGAATCCATCATCGAGTGCAAAGATCCATACAAAGCGAAGGAGCATTTGGAGTGATAAAAGAAGATTATGCTTATGACAGATTACATAGGAGAAGCATCAAAAATGTAGAAATGGAGTTCCTGTTGGTGTGCGTAGGCTTTAATCTGATGAAATATCATAACAAAAAAACAAGAAAAAAAGCACAAGCATAAATAATGTTGATGGGTTTTCCACAATAGGTGTTTTCATAATGCCAAAAAACAGGGATAATTGGGAGAATTGAAACAATTTCAAAGTAAAGAAAAGAAAAAAGAGGTCGTAACCTCAATAGACAGATTCGTTTAATTAAAATCTTCTATTTCGTTACAGCCTCTTTTCTTTTTTTACCAGTAAAGCGACCATATTTGCCACAATGATCGAAAAAGAAAAGAAGTGTGCTATAGTATAAGTGTCAAAAGAAAGAGCTTATAACACAGCTTCTCAAAGAATGCTTAGAGAAAAAGGAAAATAAGGAAACTATAAAAAAAAACAGAAAGAAGCAGGAGAGAAGTTGTTAAAAATCAATATCGTGAAACAAGTAAGCAAGAGAGGAAAGGAGCTCATCTGGGATCATAATACAGGATGATGAAGGAGATTCCCTCAAGCAGAAAGTAAAAAAGAACGATATTGGTTCTGAAGCAAAGGAAATGAATGAGACTGATTAGCAGGTGAAAGATACGAAAAGATCAGGAAGTTCAGAAGAAGGTACAAAGCTTCAGGGTTATAGAAGAGAAGGGATGCCGACCGGCATCTCTTTTCTTCTGTATAAAAAATAAAAAAGCTCATGTAACGTAGGAAGATGGTGATTGTAAAAAGAACGGGATGGTGGTATAATATTTTCAGATAAAGTAAACAATATGGAGAGGATGAAATAGGATGAAGAAAATATTGAGTTTATTTCTATCAGTTTTTATGGTGTTTTCGCTGTTTTCAATTACTTCGGGTTATGTAATTGATGTAAAAGCAAAAAATTCCAGTTCTTCTGTAGTTAGAATTCAAGATACAGAAACATGGTACTCAGATGAAACAAAAAAATTTAATACATTAGATAGCTTTTGGAATGATGTGATTACTGAAACACCTACTGATTATGTTATAGATGAAAATAATAAAAAAGTAGAAATTGGTAGTGCAGATGCATTGGTTTGGTGGGAAAAAGAAGTTAATGCAGGAAAAAATTTTTCTGGATATACAGTTTGTTTAACTTCTAATATAGATTTATCAGCACATTATTGGACACCAATTTGCACTGGTACTGTTTCTTACTCTAGTGATGGTAAATATTCGATTGCTAATAATAAAGTTCTTCAAAGTACAGTATTTGATGGAAATGGTTATTCTATTAATGGACTTACAACATCTACGGGGGTAAGAGGACCAAATCAAGACAGCAAGCCTGGAGATGGACAAAATTGTTATTACGATTCAGCTTTCATTGGATATAACTGTTGTGATATTACTTTTCAAAATTTAAATTTTAATGGGGCTCGTATAGCGATTTGTAATCCTTTTGACGAAGTAGTGAATACATATGGTAGCAGTATGATTGCCGTTATTGTAGGTGCACAGAATGGAGGATCTTTAACATTAAAAAATGTAAATATTGATAATGCTAATGTACTAGCCATGCAGAAAGCTTCCGCTTTTGTTGGAAACCTGTTAGGAGAATCAACGCTTTCTTATGAAAATTGCTCTATCACAAATAGTACATTTAGCGGATATTTCATGGTAGCACCAATTGCAAGCTATGGTAAAAGTAGTCAAGTTGTGAATGGAGGAATTAAACTAGAGAATAACACAATACAAGTTGTTGAGCAATCTTCTTCATCCTATACTTTTGATTCAAAAAATCAAGCAGAATATTGGGAAGGAGAGTTAAACGCCACTTCAACTGCTTTATTTTATGATGGAAATACTGCGGCAGGTAAAGGCACAGTGTTGGATTTTAACGCAGAAATTTCCGGATATGACTTTGTAACATTACAAGATGCAATTAATCATGCTGGTGATGGAAGTATTATAGTTCTCCTAGATGATGTAACAGAAGATGTTATCATACCTAATAATGCAAATGTAGTAATTGATTTAAATGGTCATACCATTACAAATGTATCTAATCACACGATTTATAACCAAGGGGATTTGCAGATCATTGGTGAAGGAACAGTAGATAACATCACTCATGGAAAAGCTGCTGTTTATAATGAAGTTGGAGCAACTGCTACTTTAGATAGTGGAACTTATACAAGAAGTTTAGAAAACGGAAGCAGTGCTACGGAAAATGGTGGTAATTCCTATTATGTACTTTTAAATCATGGAAACATGGTGATCAATAAAGATGTTAGTGTTACTCAAGATGGAAAATATTCCAGTATGATTGAAAACGGATGGTATAACGGAAAAGAAAATATAAATGCTCTTCCATCTACATTAATTATTAATGGCGGTCAATTTTCTGGCGGTTTAAACACAATCAAAAACGACGATTATGGAAACTTGACAATCAACGATGGTACATTTGAAAACATTGCACAATCCGCAGTTCTTAACTGGAATGAAACAGTGATTAATGGTGGTTCATTTACATCAGGACAAAATGTTGTTTTAAATGGAAAAATCGATGATTATATGGATAAAGGCGTTCTTAAGATCAATGGCGGTACATTTAAAGCCGGAGAGAAATATGAAGTAATTGCAAAAATGAGCGGTGGAAACGATGAATCGCTAGATAATATTACTATTACAGGAGGTACATTCTCTAGTGATGTGACGAAGTATATTGTTGAAGGAACAAAATTGATCCAGACAGATACTGGTTATCAAATCGTACCAGTAACAACAGGCGTTGCTTTAGATAAAACAAGTGTTACATTAAATGAAAAAGAAACGACTACATTGACGGCTACATTAGCTCCAGAAGGTGCTGTGGAAACATTAGAGTGGACAACAGATAATGCAAAGGTTGCTACAGTGGATGAAAATGGAAAAGTAACTGCAGTAGCACCAGGCAAAGCAACAATCACAGTAAAAGCTGGAACTTTTGAAGCAAGTTGTACAGTAACGGTAAATGCAGTAAGCGAAGTAACAGTTGAAACACCAGCAATCGATACGACAAATAAAGATGAGGTACAGGCAGGATTGACTGCAGGTGATCAAACAGCTGCACAAGAAGTGATCAAAGATACAGTTGAGCAGATCAAAGATGTTGCAGGTAATGAACAAACAGTAGTTAATGCGGTTAGTACAGCTGTAACAGAAGGAAAAGATATCACAACAGAACTTGTAATCAATAAAGTTGAAGAAAACAAAGTTGCAAGCGAAGATATAACTGCAGTAGAAACAGCATTATCTTACTTGCAAGATAAAGCCGGCGCAACAAGTGGAACAGTAGCACAGTACTTGGATATCAATGTATTGGTAAAAGTGGATGGAACAACTGTTGGTGAATTGAATCAGTTAAGCAAAGAAATTACCGTATCTATTGCTATTCCGACAGAATTGCAGACAGAAGGACGTCAGTTCTATGTAATTCGTGTACATGGTGATGAAATCACAAGATTGCCGTTAACTAAGAATGCAGATGGAACGTACAGCTTTAAGACAGATCGATTCTCTACTTATGCATTAGTATATGTGGATGGTGCAACAGAAAGCTATCTGACAGGAAATGAATCTATTGCGATCAAACCGGTTACAACTCCACCGACTAGCGGAAATACAGAAACAACGAAACCAAACACAGAAACTCCAGAAACTTCAGCTGCGATGTTTGGCGGAATGTTTGTAACAATGGCTGTATTAAGTGCAGGAATTGCAGTCGTTTTATGGAAGAAAAGAGAACTTTCTAAATAATAAGAGCATAGGAGAACAGTGAAAGCTGTTCTCTTTTCTTTTTTTGGCATTTTATTATAATAGAATTAGTAGAAATGAGGGATTTTATGAATACGAAAGAATACCATTGCGGCGTGATTGACGCGTTTAATGAAATGGTGGGGTGTGGAGTAAAAAAACTGGCATTGTCCCATCCTTTTGATACAGATGAGGAAAGAAAAGAAATTTTGCCGTTTGTGGAAGAAATCTGCGAAAAATATCATACGATGTATTATCTGGAAGATCGTTTATTAGTGTGTGATCTATTTGCGGCCAGTGCACAAAAAGGAAAATATATGATCTTGTTTTATAAAGATAAAAAAGTACTGGAAGAATACCTTGCTTTAAAAAATGTAAAGGCAGAATCGATCCGCCGCAATGAGTATGTGACCGTTCGCCAGGCGATCGCTTATCGCTTTGGCGAGTTGTTGTCATATCCGCAAAGTACGATCGAGAAGTTAATTGCTGAAAATAAAGAGAAAGGATAGAAAAAGATGGCTTGTGTACAGATAGATGGTATCTGGAAAGAAGTTCTGGATGACGCTCGTATCGTGGATTGTCTGCAAGAGACAAAAGATGTATTTGCAGCAATTGCGGATGGAAAATTATTGGATCTGCGCACATCGATCGCTCCTCAAAAAAGTTATGAACTGGTCAAGCGTGACAGTGAAATAGCAAAAGTCATGCTGGAAAAGACTTTATGTTTTGTCATCGTTGTTGCAATCAAACAATGTTTTCCTGCTTTGAAAGTACGTATCGAGCATCGGCTTGATAAAGGATTGTATTGCGAACTGGATGATCATCGCTTGACCCTGGATGAGCAGCAGATATTGCAAAATAAGATAGATGAATTGATTGCATCAAAACAGGAAATCACTAGAAGATATGTCAATAAAGAGGAGGCAGTTGCTGTATTTCAACAAGCGGGAATGGCGGATAAAGCTGAAAATATCTTGCATCGCCATAAGGAAATATGTGCAATTGATACATTATGTGGGGTGGATGATTATTTTTATGGTCATTTATGCATGCACACCGGGTATTTGCAGAAAGTGTATGTGGCTAGCATGAAACAAGGATACTGGTTTGGTTTTCATCCAGATCCGAAACAACAAGAGAAACTGTTTTCTGTTTTTGATGAGTATGAACAATGGGGGAAAATGTTGTCGATCACCAATGTTCCTCAGCTGAATGAAAAAGTAAAAACAGATGGCATCGATGAATTGATCTTGATGAGTGAAGCAAAGATCGAAAGAGAACTGGTTGAATTGAGCAATATCATTGCATCACAGCATCCTTTTCGCCGTTTTATCTTGATCAGCGGTCCTAGTTCTGCCGGGAAAACAACTTTCTCTCACCGCTTAAAAACGCATTTATCCGTACTGGGCTACCATCCGCATACCATTGCAATGGATGATTTCTTTATCAATCGCGATCAATGTCCATTACTGCCTGACCGTACTCCCGATTTTGAAGGCTTGCGGGCAATCGATCTTGCACTTCTTCAGGAGACGATCCATGATCTGTTGCAAGGAAAAGAACGCGAGATTCCGCATTATAATTTTCAAAAAGGACGCCGGGAATGGAGAGGGGAATTTCTTCGTTTATCTGAAAGCGACCTGTTGATCATGGAGGGAATCCATGGCTTGAATCCAAAAGTAATTGAAGGTTTCCATAGTGATGAGGTATTCCGCATTTATGTAAATGCATTGACACATTTAAATTTGGATGCTCATACGCGGATACCGACAGGTGATTATCGCTTGATTCGCCGCATGGTACGGGATTATCAGTTTCGCAACTTTTTGGCTCAGCAAACATTAGAAGGATGGAAACATGTTCGTGAAGGGGAAGATCATTATATCTATCCATATCAGGAAGAAGCAGATGTAATTTTTAATACTTCGATGGTATATGAAATGATGATCTTAAAAAGGATCGCACTGCCTTTGTTAGAAGCAATCACGCCAAAGGAACCTGCCTATGTGGAAGCTCGGCGTCTATTGTCGCTGTTGCAGTATTTCGATGAGGCAGACAGTACGCATATCCCAAGTCATTCCATCTTGGCGGAGTTTGTCGGAAACAGCGTATTCTTTTAAGAAGATTTTCGTTCCTGCCAAAGAGAATAGAAAAAAGCTGCCGTAAAAAGAAATAAACAATAACAAACGATCTGCAGCTGGCTCATGGGATAAAGCCGGAATAATGACCACGATCCATATCCAAAAAAGACCGCGGCAGACAGCAGGCGCAAAGAAGATGCAGAAATATGCGACAGCAGCACTTTTCCAATCGTCAAGGCAAACAGATTGGATAGAAATAAACCGAGAAAAGAGCCGCAGAAGATCGCGGCTTTTTCATTGCTTTGTGCCGCTAATGTAATGGTTGATACCTGTGTTTTGTCGCCTAATTCGGCAATAAAAAAGGCAATGGCAACAGAAAGCCAGATGAAACGCAGTTTTCGTTCTTTTTTGTCTTCTTTGTTTGCTATCTTTAGAGAATGAAAACCAAAGATAAGAAAGACAACAGCAGCGATCCATTGGATATCTTGAACAGAGAGATAGTGATGCAGCCAGGATGCCGCAAAGATGGAAAGAAAGTTGAGCCAGACACAGGCAAATCCCATACCAAACAAGATCGAGCGAAGGGAATAGCGCTGTGAAAATGCCAATAATAAAAATTGCGTCTTATCTGCGATTTCTGCTAAAAAAACAAGCAGGAACGAAGTAAAGAACATCGTATCACCTCTGTTCAAATGTATGCAGTCAACATCGGGTATATGAAAAAAAGCTGTTTGCACAGCTTAGGAATGACAGATATAGACTGCATTTTCATGATCAAGGCTTTCCACTTTGACTTGAATGCTTTCATTTAATGAACTAGGGATGTTCTTGCCGATATAGTCTGCACGAATAGGCAATTCGCGATGTCCGCGGTCGATCAATACTGCCAGCTGGATCTCTTTTGCACGGCCAAAGCTTGTGATCGCGTCCATTGCGGCACGAATCGTTCTTCCTTTGAATAAGACATCATCTACGAGGATGACCTTTTTTTCCTGTACGGGGATCTGCTGGGTAGAAACTTGATCCATCCGTTTATGATCATCTCGCCAGTGTGCGATGTTTAAGCTGTAAGCCGGGACCTGAACACCTTCGAAAGCTTCGATCAAATTCGCCAGTTCCTGTGCCAAATGAAAACCTCTGGTCAAGATACCTACTAAGATCAAGTTGTCCACACCTTTGTTTCGTTCAATGATCTCATGCGTGATTCGTTTTAAAGAGCGCTGGATTGCTAATTCGTCCATGATCAGTTTTTTCTCCACATATATCACCATCTTAAGTATAACTTTTTTTGTAAAAATACGCAATTTCTGAAGATAAAGTTTGTTTGCGATTGGCTTATAGTTCTGTTATAGTTAATAGCGGTGAGCAGATATGGAACAAAAAGAGTTAGATACATTATTTCGCTGTGCAGTCGGATTGTATGGCATCTTGCATGTCCGGCATTTAAAAGAAGTCATCGAACACTACAGCGGGGAGCACTGTACAAGAAAAGAGATCCTTCACTATTTAGAAACTGCAGCAATTCCAGGATGCTGTTTCAAAGATGGTTTCTTGTATCAAGAGGGAATCTTTGACTCATGGCAACAATGGGAAACCATCTTGGAAAGAAGTGCAAACAAACCATTGTATTTTCCCAAGAAAGATGAGTTTCTTCACTATGCAGACGCAAATTATATAGAATGGAATGTGTCATCACAGGCATTATTGGACTTTCTTGCGCAGCAGACATCCTATGGAAATTTACGTCCGTTGGTCGAAAAGATTGCATTGCAACTTCGTCGTGGCAGCTCTCCGCAAGAAGAGATGCGCCATTTGTTAAATGCCAATATCCGCATTCCGGAGGAACAATTAGGTCGATTCGGCAATTTGTTCGTTCAATTTTATAATCATATTCGTTTGTATGTCGATCATGGCTATACACCGGAAGAACTGAAAGATGCCCATTTTAAAAAGCAGCGTACCTGAGTACACTGCTTTATTCTTTTATGATCGCAGTTGCCTGGATCTGCAGCAGTCCGATCAACTGGTTAGGATCCGTTTCGATCTGCAGACCGATCTTTCCGCCGCTAAAGTAGATATGATCTTGCAACAAGGCACTTTCATCGATAAAGGTACGGTATTGTTTTTTCATTGCCAGCGGCGAACATCCGCCGCGGACATAACCGCTGACTTTCGTGATGTCTTTGACATGGATCATTTCAGTATTTTTGACGCCGGCAGCTTTTGCCGCTTTTTTTAGATCCAGTTCTTTTGCAACAGGCACCATAAAGACAAGATATTCTTTTGTATTTGCCTGCGTGATCAGTGTCTTGAAGACACATGATGGATCTTCTTTCATCAAATGGGCGACTTCTACACCATCTACTGCATCTTTTCCATGCGGATATTCATGTACTTGATAATCGATCTTTGCTTGATCTAATAAACGCATTGCGTTTGTTTTTGTCGTTTTCATTGTATTCACCTCGATATGCAACAGTATAGCACAAAACGATATAGAAGACTTTTTTTTCTAAACAACTTTGCTATAATGATTACGAGTGGGAGGATAAGGGAATGACGATCAAAATGATAGCATTGGATCTGGATGGTACATTGCTGCGCAGCGATAAGACCATCGATCCTTTGACTTTGCGCCAATTGAAGCGCGCAAGTGAGGAAGGAATCATTATTGCGATTGCCAGCGGCAGAGATAAAAATGGAACCAAATTTGTATATGAGCCATTGGAACTGGAAAAAGGCAACCACTATCTAGCGCTGGTGAATGGACAGATGATCTACAGCTTTGCTAAAAAAGAGTATGAATTGGATCGTGTATTGGACAATACAGATGCCCAAAAGATCTTGCAGGTCGTGAAACAATATGATGTAGAAGCAATCTTTTGCTGCGGGTATGATTTTTATGACTATATATCCAAGCGGCAGAAAATGAAAAAGCATCTTGCCAGGGTGATTCATGGCAGACCGATGGATTATGGTCTGGCACAGGGACATGGGGAACGCAATTTCATTACGATCAAAGAGAAGGATCATTTTACACAAGATATCAATAAAGTTGTTTTAGTACATACACAACGTTATTTTCGCCGGCATCTCGATGAAATTCGTGCAGAATTGAAAGAATATGACCTGTTGGAAGTGGGACCGCAATGGATCGAGATCATGCCGAAAAATGTGAACAAAGCGAGTGCTTTGGAACAGATTGCAAAAGAAAATGGTTTTACCTTAAAAGAAGTGATCGCTTTTGGCGATGCGGAAAATGATATCGAGATGATCCGCCGCTGCGGTTATGGAATTGCGATGGGCAATGCCATGCAGCAAGTAAAGGATGTGGCTTACGCCCAAACGGATACCAATGAGCGGCAAGGAATTGCCAAAGCATTGTCCCGCTATGTTTTTTGTGAGGAGGATGCAGGATGAAAGAGGTGAAAGCCATTGCGTTTGATATGGACGGCACTTTGCTGATCCGGGATGAAAATGGAGAAGATCGCATCGGATCAAAAACGAAAGAAGTTTTACTGCGTGCGCAGAAAGCCGGGATCCGTTTGATCCTCGCTTCAGGCAGAGCCTATCCCAAGCTGCTGCCTTACGCAAAAGAATTGCAGATGGACCAGCATGGCGGCTGGCTGGTGGAAATCAACGGCACAGCAGTCTATGATCTGCAAAAAGAACAGCGCAGGGTCTTTCATCAATTGCACAGAGAAGAGATCATGGACCTGTTTGAAAAATGTAAAGCAATGGAATTTGAGATGTGCGCGTCGTTGGATGATACGTTGTATTGCTATATCCCCCAGCGCCTGATCCCGATCAAACAGGCCTATGTGAAAGCACATGGACTGGCGGATGATGTTCCATTGACTGCAGGCGCCTTCGCCCTTGTGTATGACAATCGAAAAGGGTATCCGCACCAGTACTTCATTCAAGAAGCGAGTGAACTGCCATTAACAATGAATAAATTGTGTGTGACAGATGAACCAGAGCGGCTTCCTCTTGTCAATGATCTCTTGCAGGAATATCAAGGTAAATTATGGTGGGGCGCTACAACACCGCGCTGGTTGGAAATCTTGCCTATCGGGGTCAATAAGGGAGAAGGAGTCCGTCATTGTTGTGAACGGATGGGAATCGATCCCCAACAGGTAATGGCTTTTGGCGATGGCGAAAATGATATCGATATGCTGCGCGTTTGCGGCTATGGATATGCGATGGGCAATGCGCTGGACAGCGTAAAAAGAATCGCGTATGATGTATGTGACAATAATAGAAATGAAGGTCCGGCAAAAGTGATCGAACAGATGCTGGACACGATGTAGGAAGGAGATATTTCTATGAAAATTATCAATGAAGCAGAATTTAATCAAATTACAAAAGAAAAACCATTCGTATTAGTCGATTTCTTCGCAACTTGGTGCGGACCATGTAAGATGCTTTCTCCTGTACTGGAAGAGCTGGCAGAAGAATTCGGTTCACAAATCGAAATCGTAAAAGTGGATGTAGATCAGCAATCTTCTTTAGCAGCTCAATACAAGATCATGTCTGTACCAACGATGATGCTGTTCAAAAATGGTGAATTGATCCAGAAAATCAGCGGTTATCAGCCAAAACCACAGTTGGCCTCATTCTTAAAGCAGTTTATGTAAAAGCTGCTTTTTCTTTTTGTGCAGAGATGCTATACTGGTAACACGAGGTGGTAGAATTGAAGATCACAGGGATTTCCGAAGAACAAGTACAGAAAGAAGCAGAGAAACAGTTTCAGCCGCTGTTTGTACAAATAGAGAGCGGATCTTTGTTTCTAAAAGATTGTCCTGACGGGAGCTATCAGTGTGAAGCAATGCCGGATACTTTGTATGTCAGCACTTCATTGGGGTATCATGAAGTCATGATCCAGGGCAATAAAACAAGGGTCAAAGTAGAAATATGGCTTGTTTTCTTAAAACAGACGCCCTATGCAACAATTTATGAAGGAAAGAAACACTGTTATGTCGCAGTGGAAGAAGGCGGAGAGATCCATTTTCAGCCTTATGAAGAGTTTCTAAAGTGGATCGTGCAAAAGATCCAGCCCGCCGCATGATGCGGATATGGTTCGATCTATGTGAATAATGATAAATGTGTGAAGGTTAAGTGAAGAAAATGTAAACCCTAACTTTTCACACTTTTTATTTAATGGTATAATATAGGTAATAAGAGCTATATCGATCGGTAGCTGGGAGGAGATTAGAATGAAAAAAACATTGGTAGGAGCAGCTGCTGCTCTATTATTATTAGCGGGCTGTGGTTCCGGATCACCGGAAGAAAAAGAAGTGAAAACTTGCAGTATTGAACAAGATGGACAAAAAATCGATATTACATTAGAGGGGACAGACAATGTATTGCAAACGATCACGGTCGGTGTAGATATCGATTTGGGAATGGATATCTCAGAAGATCAAAAAGATGCAATGAAATCCATGATCTTGTCTTCTTTAGGTTTTGAAGAAGGCGATGATGTGCAGGTCAACCTGGAAAGCAATGACGGTGTATTAAGTGCTGATGTCGTGTTTGATGCATCAAAAGAAAGTCAGTTTATGCAAGCAATCGGCGTAGATTCCAGCGATCCAGAACTGCCGTTGGATGAAATGGTCAAAGAAATGGAGAACCAAGGCGCAACTTGTAAATAATAGCAGATAGATCTCTCTTTTAACGATCGAAACAAAGAGAGATCTTTTTTTATGGAAATAGAAAGACCTGTCATTGACAGGCCTTTCCGAATTAGGGGATAGAATGATATACGCAAAATAGGGATTTTCTAGGGATGTTTTGCGTACGACAGATCTTTTTCATCTGTCAATGTTAGTATACCCATGGCAGATGAAATAATTTGTCGAAATTACTGGAAATCTTCTTTTTTTACGATTTCTTTGATATAGATATCTCTTTTTGGGTAAGGCAGCTCAATGCCTTCTTCGTCAAAGCGCTGTTTGATGGCGATACGAAGATCCGATAACATGACAAAACAAGTAGAATTGTCATTGGAATAGACGGTTGCCCGCAGTTCAATGCCGCTGTCCTTAAAATCAGTCACCCGTACGATTACTTTCGGCACACCGTTTTTGATCTCTTGCGGTGTACGCGGGTCACAATACTTCGGGTGTTTTGCGACTTCTTCTTCTATGAGCTGAATAGCTTTTTTTAGATCGCTGTCATAAGCAATCGATATATAAAGAAAATCCGCCTTGGCAGAATGAATATCGGAAATATTTTCTAAGACTGCCGTATTCATTTGTGCATTGGGAATGATGATGCGTGTATTTTCAAATGTCTGAATCACCGTGTGGCGTACTGTGATCTCGACGACCGTCCCTATATATTGACCGTTGTTGACACGAACCAGATCCTGGATGTGGAAAGGACGAAACAGCAAGATCATGAGGCCGCTGATCAGATTTCCGACGGTTTCCTGTGCCGCAAGACCTAAGACGACAGCAAGAATACCGCCGCTGGCCAATAACGGATTCAATACGGCCTGGGCAGGAACAAACAGATTTAAGATCGCGTATGCAGCAATGATCCAGATAATTACTTTTTTGATCTTTAAGATCACTTTTTGATTGCGCGGATGGATCTTTTTGATCACATGCGAGATATATTTAGAAATTGCAGCGGAAAACAACAAGATCAGCAGGATCAATAAAATCGTATCGATCAGTCCGTAACGTAAAAAACTGTTATTTCCCCACGCATTTAACTGCTTTAGAAGATCCATGGGGCATCACCTCACCTTTGTAGTAAGTATTATATCGCAGAAACAGCAAAAAAGGATAAAAAAAGCAAATGAAAAGTAAGAAAAAAGCCTGAAAATAAGTGGAATTATGTGATTGTATTGCAACGCTTTTAGAATGTTTTATAATAATTACAAGAGTAAGAGGTGTTTCTATGCGGATGAAGAGCAAGAAGCTGAAAAGATGGAATCTGCCTGCCTATGGAGAGAAACTGGATTGTGTAAAAAGCAAACCGTATTCGATCTTGATCATGATCGTGCTCATTGGTCTTGCCTTGATTTCCATTGATCAAAAAGTCATTGGAATCGCAATCATCGTGCTTGCGTGTTATCAGATCGGGTTTGCCAACAATCAAGTGCTCTGTGAGTTTTATGACCGCTATGTCGTTTTTTATAAAACGCAGGAACCGGATGAGTGTTTCATCTTATTTTGGCAGGATGTTGCAAAATGGCAATATCGATGCGGATGGATGCAGGATGAACTGCACGTCATATTAAAAGATGGGACCACTATGGATTTTTGTTCTTTATCCCGCCGAAAAATAGAACGCTACTTTCGCAAATATGTTCCGGATGTAGAAATGCCGATAACAAAGCAGCATATCTGAAGCCTGTGTGAACGGGCTTTTGTTTTTTTGGCAAATAGATTATAATAGGAAGGAATTGAGGTGTCATTCATGAATAAAAATGGTTTACATACAATGAAAGAATTTGTAAATATGAAAAAGCAGACGCTGGTATTTTCCATCCTGAGCCTGCTTTATTTTGTTGTGTATACAGGCGTTTCGATCGTTCTGGGCATGATCGTATCCGATATAGCGACCTGCATCGGATTCTGGCTGTTGAATCTATTGTCCACTTATGTCTATATGCGTTTTTTCTTTCATATAGTAGCGGCATTGCGTCAGGAAGAAACGGTGATCTATTTTCGCGATTGTATCCCTATGTTAGTGCTGGAGAGCATCTTATTTTTCTTCACGATTGCGGTATATTACAGCTTTGTGCTTTTTGTCAGCGTGTATACGGTGATTGCCGTGATCGCCTATCTGTATTGTTTCTTCTGTGTTGCTTTCCAATTGTTTTGTTTTTATCAAGTTTACCGCGGCAATCGCTCGATCCCAAAGATCGTCAGCGGAGCGCTGCAGGGAATGCTTGCTTCTTGGAAAAACATCTTGGCAGCTTGCGGAGGTTTGGCTGTCGGTTATATCGTATTGTATGTGTGCTCCATGGGGGTACAGCTGACTTTCAGCATGATGCTGCCGCATGTGCTGATATTGAATATTGGGGTAACGATGAATCGCTGGATGGAAGTCATCACGGTGATCTTGACGATGTTCATGACCGGTGTCTTTGATATGACGATGTGGATCTTCCTGCTGTATCAGGTTGTGGCGGCACTTTTGTTCTCCTATTTTTTCATCCATTGGATCGGATGGATCGTTCGCTTATGTGAATCATCATGGAATTAAAGAAGATCACAAACAGCCAGCGTTTGATCCAGAGGCTGGAAACGATGGGAATCTCCAGTGTGGAAGCATTGTTAGACTACTATCCGTTTCGTTATGAAGTGATGCAGGAAACACCGGTTGCACAATGGAACATCAATGATACGATCACCTGTGAAGGAACCATCCTTCGGCGGGGAACTTTGCTTCGTCTGGCGAATCATCGAACGATGACGCTTTTTTCTATCTTGTGTCAGTCACAAGAGTTTCAGGTAACGCTGTTCAATCGTCCCTGGGTCTCGCAGTTTCAGCCGGGAAAAATCATCACGCTGATCGGCAAATACAATGGAAAAAGCCGGATCACGGCTTCACAATATTATCTAAAGCCTTTGGCAGAGTTGGCAGGGATCCATCCTGTCTATAATCTGAAAGAAGGAATCAAGCAAAATGAACTGCGGCGTTTGATCCAGAAAGCTTACAGCGTATGCGGGCAAGATATCGCTACCTTTCTGCCGTCTGCTTTACTGCATCGTTATCGGCTTTGTAGCCGTCGTCAGGCCATCGCATGGATCCATTTCCCCCATTCCATGGAAGAAGTCAAACAGGCATTGCGTCATTTGAAATATGAGGAATTTTTTCGCTTTCAGTTGGTGATGCAGGCCATTCATCTGGAAAATAAAGAAATCGTAAAAGGAAACGCAAAACAGTTTTCGAAAGCAGAAGTGCTCGCATTGGAGAAAAGCCTGCCTTTCACTTTGACGGATGGGCAGAAACAAGCAATCCAGGAGATCTTAGATGATCTGTCTGGCGAGCATCTGATGTATCGAATGTTGCAGGGAGATGTGGGTTGCGGCAAGACGATGGTGGCTGCTTTCGGCTTATATGCCTGTGTGCTTGCCCATAAACAAGGCGCATTGTTGGCTCCTACGGAAATATTGGCCAGACAGCATTGCGAAAACCTGCAGCAGCTGTTCAAAGACCATGAGGTCCGTGTCGCTTTGCTTTGTTCCTCATTGAAACCGGCACAGAAAAAAATCATATTGGAAGAATTAGCAAATAATACAATTGATATTATCGTAGGTACACATGCCTTGTTTCAAGAAGATGTGCACTTTTATGATCTGGGGATGGTCGTTGCGGATGAACAGCACCGTTTTGGCGTGACCCAGCGCAGACAGCTGTTAGAAAAAGGGGAGAAGGTAGATTTCCTGTTGATGAGCGCGACGCCGATTCCCCGTACACTGGCACAATCCTTATTCGGCGATATGGATGTATCGATCATCTCCCATCTGCCGAAAGGACGTATGCCGATCGAAACGCACTTTGTCCCTTCTTCCAGCATGGGACCTGTCTTGGAACAAGTCCTGCAGTTAGTTGATCAAGGAGACCAGTGTTATGTCGTCTGTCCGGCCATTGAAAAAAATGAAGAGATGCCTTTGCGCAATGTATTGGATATTTATGAAGGAATGCAGCGTCTGTTAGGAAAACGCTATACGATTGCTTTGTTGCATGGACGCATGAGCGGAGAAGAAAAACAAGCGATCATGGAAGCTTTTCTAGCAAAAAAAATCCAGTTTTTGATATCGACCACAGTCATCGAAGTCGGAATCGATGTAAAAAGCGCCAATGTTATGGTCATCTATGATGCCCATCGTTTCGGCTTGTCTACGATCCATCAGCTGCGGGGAAGAGTGGGCAGAGGCAAACGCAAAGGGTATTGTTACTTATTGAGCGCTACGCAGGATCCTCAGGCAATCGAACGTTTGAAGATGTTAGAAAAACTGCAGGATGGTTTTGCCATTTCACAATACGACTTGCAATTGCGCGGTCCCGGCGATTTATTAGGAACCAGACAGAGCGGCGTACCGGGTTTTGTTCTTGCCAATGTCATCAGTGACGGCAAGATGCTGGAAGCAGCACGAACGGATGCAGCATATGTCTTATCGCATCTGGAAGATGCGGAGTATCGTTATTTACACTCATATATCCAGGAAGCATTGAAAAAGGCTGCCTACATAGATTAGCTTTGTGCTATAATACTGCTTAGCATATGGAAAGGGAGGATAGGATGGAATTCAGCAAAAATAAGAAAAAGATCCGTGATAAGAGTTTTTTCTTTGTGTGGATGGCTTGTTTGATCTTTTCTCTCTTTTTCATCGGATATTTTTTCTTCCTGCGTACCAGTGAGGTGGATGTGACCAAACATATTCAATTGTTGTACAGCGGGGAAAACGGCAGTGCAACGCTGCAAGTAAAAAATGAAGAAATCAGTGTCAATCAACGGTTACAAGATTTTTATGACTCGCTGCGTTATACGGTGACGCCCAACGAGGATCTTTCCAATGGGGACCAGATCACGATCACGACTGAATATGATCATGACCTTGCGCAGCAATACCATCTGGAACCGGTCAACCAGGTGCGGATCATCACTGTGGAAGGATTGCCGAACCGTTATGAAAATGCACAGGCAATTCCACAGGATTTGCTGTCTACGCTGAGCACACATGCCGACAATTATCTGAAAAAGCATCTTGCATCCATATTGGAAAATGATTTTACCGATTTTTATGAAGCAGAAAATGTGGAATTGGATGCTTCCAAGATTATTTATCAAGCATTTATGAAATCAAACAATGATGAAAACAGCGATCGTTTGATCGTCGTTTATCAATTAGATGCACACGGCATGATCAATCGCAGTGATGAGGAAAAAGATCTTCAAGAGTTAACAAGTACGATTTATTACATGGTCGTCTTTCCATCCATCAATGATTCTGGCGTCATCACAGAAACAAATGCTTATGGAGAAAAGCTGCTGGTTTCTTTAAGCGAAAAAGAGGACGAAGATGAACGGATCGATCAGCTGGAATCCTATTTACAGCGAAAAGGGAAAGAGAATTATCAGATCGAGCAGGTCAATACGGAGTCAAGAGAAGCAACCGCAAGCAAATAAAAACGGCATTGTATAAGGCCGTTTTTATTTATATGTGTGCCGGGCATGGCACGAATTCAGTTGGAGATAAACCAACCACAGGTAGTTACCGCCAAGTGTAGCGAACCACAAGTCGTTAACAGTGATGTTGAGGATGGAGGAAGTGGTGTAGCGATTCTTTCGAGCGTACGAACAGAAACCGGATATAAGGCTAAATGGTGGATAAGGTTGCATATCAAACCGAAGTCCAAAAGGTAAACGTAAAACCAAGACAGTAAATCAGGACGTTGTGAAAGAAACAGGATTCGTGAATTACCCCGGGAGGTCTTGTGGACGATGAAATCCAATATCTTTAAAATCAGTGATGGTAACATCGGTCGAAAAAGGTTTACCACAAGAAGTCAGCTGAGGTCGTAGTAGGTAGAGACATCTATACCCAAGGACCTAATGTTTATATGGTGCAGCTCACCATGCGCAATGTTTGGATAGTTCGAAATCGAGGATAGTTCCATAAGTGGGAATCGTAATCCCATGGGAATGAAGGTAGAGGGAATGGTTCCAAATATATTTACAAAAGGAAGGAGAAGCAACAACATGAAATTGATCGAAGTGATCTTAAGAGATGAAAATCTCGAAGAGGCAATCAAAAGAGTCAAAAGTAATAAAGGTGTACCTGGCATTGATAAGATGACAGTGGATGAAATTGACGAGTATTTCAAGGCCTATAGGGAACAGATAAAGAAACAGATACTGGCGAAGAAATACAAACCTCAACCTGTAAGAAGAGTCTATATTCCTAAATCAAATGGAAAGAAAAGACCCCTGGGAATTCCGACAGTAGTAGACAGGGTCATCCAACAGGCGATAGCTCAAGTGTTATCAGATATTTATGATAGTAAATTCAGTGAGAATAGTTTTGGATTCCGACCAAACAGGAGTGCACATGATGCCATCCTGCGAACACTGGACTACTTAAATGAAGGATACGAATGGGTCATCGATTTAGATATAGAAGCATACTTCGATACAGTAAATCACGATAAATTAATTTCAATACTTAGAGAGCATGTGAATGATTCGACAACATTGCATTTGATTCGTAAATTCCTGCAGGCAGGAATCATGGAAAATGGTTTTGTCAAAGCAAATGCCATAGGAATGCCACAAGGAGGACCTCTAAGTCCAATTCTATCAAATATTTACTTAGATAAATTTGATAAGGAACTGGAAGAAAGGGGACTATGCTTTGTGAGATATGCAGATGATAGTAATATCTTCGTTAAAAGCGAGATGGCAGCAAATCGAGTGATGAAGTCCGTCACATCATGGCTGGAGAGAAAATTATTCCTAAAAGTCAGTGCAACCAAAACAAAGGTAGTACGACCAACGAATAGTAATTTTCTAGGTTTTGCATACTGGAAGAACTCATCAAAATGGGAATGTATTCCTACAAAGAAGAGTAAGAAAAGCCTGTATGATAAATGTCGAAAGGAACTCATTCGAAAGAAATGTGTAGCACAGACCAACGCTAAAACATTCACCAGGATAAACCAAATCGTCAAAGGATGGATAAACTACTTTCGAATCGGAAGGATGAAGAACTTCATCGATGAATTTGGACAATGGTTAAGGCACAAAATAAGGGTCATCATCTTAAAACAGTGGAAAGTACCACCGAGGATATATAAAAATCTACAAAAGTTGAATGAGAAATTGCCATATCACTTCAGTGATGAACAACTCTACTCGGTAGCGAATACAAGGCTTGGCCTATATAAACAAGCAAATGGGAATGTAATTAATTTCTTACTTAATGCGGATATTCTAGCCATAAGAAAAGAGGAAAGACCTGGATTGGTCAATCCTCTAGCATACTATCTAAGATAGGTTGTATTAACATATAAATGTAGCGCCGTATACGAGACCCGTACGTACGGTGCAATGAGAGGGGCGAAGATTAATTTCTTCCCTCTACTCTATTGCAATTGTTCTTTCAATGCATCCAGATCTTGTTTTTCTGATTCGTGAAATACGATCTGAACGGCATCCTCTTCGCTATAACGCGGAATGAGATGGACATGGAAATGCATGATGCTTTGTCCGGCAACTTCATTTAGATTGCTTAAGATATTCATGCCCTTCGCCCCGGTTTTTTCCATGATGTGTTTTCCCAGCGTTTGTGCTACCTGCATCAAATGTGCCAAGATCTCTGGATCGCAAGTCAAGAAATTATCAAAATGTTGTTTTGGCACGACCAGGGTATGTCCTTTGGTCACTTGTGACAGATCGAGGAAAGCAATCACTTTGTCATCCTCATAAATCTTGCTGGAAGGAATCTTTCCTTCTGCGATATCGCAAAATATACACATATTTGACTACCTCCTATCATGGCTATTGTAGCAGAAATCAGACAGAAAAAAAAGCGTATGTGCACGGTGCATCATACGCATTCTTTTTTTATGAAAGGCTGCTAGTAGAAGAGGTAGAAGAAGCTGATTCTGCAATATCCGGACGCTGTACCAAATATTGCGGATAGCTTGTCTTGATCGAATTGAAGATATCTGTATCATAAACGGTGAAGTTATATTTCTTTAAGAAATAAACCATGCAATCGCTTGTGACGGAATCTTTTTCAGCCAAGGTAGAGATGATATCGTCTTTGATCGTATCGTAGTCATTGGATACGAAGTAGGCAATATAGTAAGTACCTGTTGTAGAGTCCACGATCACTTCATTGATCACTTTGTTTTCTTCTTTTGCATCTTTTAATTTATTCATCACGACGCTTGGCAATCCGCTGTCAGTATAATACAGCTGTTCATTGCCTTTATAAGTGGAAGTATCGCCGTATTTGTCTACGACTGTTTGAAAATCTTCTCCATCTTTGAGTGCATCCAAGGCCTGACTTGCCTGATCCTGCTCGCTTGTCGCAAAGATACGTGCTTTGACAGGCTGGTATTTTTCCATGAATTCTTCATTGTCTTCCTCAAAGTATTTCTTATTTAATTCCGTTTGTTCATACGTCGGCAAGATCACTTTTTTGATGTATTCTTCTTTGTCTGTATAACCTAGACGCTGTACATATTCTTCCATCGTCATGCCGTAATAAGATTGTGCCTGTTCAGCATAGCTGTCATAATCATCTTGTGCTTTTTTATTCATATCATCCGTTACTTCTACTTCGTTTTCGTAGATTTTTTCACGGATCAGCGAAAGTGTGTAATCGGTACCGCTGCCTGCTTTCATCTGCGGATACAGATCGCCGTCGGTGATCTTTGTATCGCCAACAGTTACTACCACATCATTTCCATGAGAGATGTTGGCATAGGCATTTCCACAGCCGGCAAGCATGAGTGCAGCACCCAGCATACAGATCATTTTTGTTTTTTTCATTTGTACGCCCTCCTTTACTCATCTAAGCCAGCGTAGATACGCAAACGGCTTTCCATATTTTCATCAGTGAACTTGATATCTAGCTGATCAGCAGCATTGAATAAGATCTCGCTTGCCAATGTGGAATTACGATTGACCAGAGTAGAAACAAGTGAGCTCCAAACATCATTATTATCGCTTTCTTTCACTGCATCTTTGCCAACGGTATCGGCATGGATCAATACCAGCTTGTCTCCGCTGTCACTGTCCACTTTGACCCAGGCACTGGTTTCTCCCTCTTTCAAAGCCAATGCAGCTTTGAGCATATCATCCGTAAATGTCGTAGAGCTGGATGTCTTCTCATCGATATAACCATAGAAGCCGTTTTCATCGCTGATCGTTGACTGTGACTGCTCTTTCGCCACATCGGCAAATGCACTGCCATCTTCTAGTGCCTGATCGATCTTTTCCTGTGAAGCTTTTTCATCGTCAGTGAGTGAGCTTGCATCATTGACTGCCAGCTCGATGATCGAGATCACATGCGGATTCTTTACATCTTTCATCAGATCATCGAAATGTTCTTTGACATAATTGCGCTGTAACACAGCTTCTTTTTGCGCCAGCATGCAGAAACGATCCAGTTCATCTTCTCCTAAACCGACGTTTTTCAACATGTCGGCGATCAGATCATCCGCACTGCTGCCGGAAGAACTCGTGCTTGACTGTGCCTGTGCTTCCAAATTCGAACGCAGTGTTTTCGCAGCTTCTTTCATCTCGTCTGTTTCTTCAGTTACGCTTTGTTCGATGACTGCATTACGGAAACGGTAATACAGCTGTGAAACAGAGAAACGGCTCATCTCATCGTAGAGATCATCGGCTGTCAGATCATAGCCGTCGATGGACGCAATCAATTCTTTGCCATCCACACTTTTTCCTTTGACAAAGTCTTTTGTCGTATCCCATACGTAGTAGATCGAAAAGCCGCACAGCAGGATCGCGATCAATACGACAAACCAGTTTTTCTTTAGTATTTCCACCATAAATTTCATCCTTTCAGTTGCTTTTTCATTATATGCGATTCTAGATGAAAAAGCAATTTTTCAAAGCAATTCACGTAATTTTCACATAGCCACAATTTCTGCGCTTTCCTTGAGACGTTTGAATTGAGGTTTTATCGCTTTTTTGCTATGATATGTCCGTTGATGAAAGGAAGATGCACATTGAGTACATTAACTGTAAAAGACCTACATGTACAGGTGGAAGATAAAGAAATATTAAAAGGAGTCAATTTGACTGTTCAGGAAGGCGAGACCCATGCTTTGATGGGGCCAAACGGCAATGGAAAAAGCACATTGCTGGCTGCCATCATGGGAAACCCCAAATATACGGTAACACAGGGAGAGATCTTGTTGGATGGCAAAGATGTCTTGGCGATGGAAGTAGACGAGCGCAGCAAAGCCGGTTTATTTTTAGGAATGCAGTATCCAAGCGAGATCAGCGGCGTGACCAATTCGGATTTCCTGCGTACAGCGATGAATGCGCGCAGAGAACGTCCGATTCCTTTGTTCCAGTTTATCCGCCAGATGGAAAAAACGATTCAAAAGATGCAGATGAAAGAAGATCTGGCCCATCGTTTTTTGAATGAAGGATTTTCCGGCGGTGAAAAGAAACGCAATGAGATCATTCAGATGCTGATGCTGGAACCAAGCATTGCAATGTTAGATGAGATCGATTCCGGTTTAGATGTGGATGCCTTGAAGATCGTTGCACAGGCTGTATTGGAGCTGCAGGAAAAGACAAAATTAGGCATGATCGTCGTTTCGCATTATGCCCGTTTCTTAGAATATGTAAGACCGACCCATGCGCATGTGCTGATGGATGGAAAGATCGTTGTCAGCGGCGGCAGTGAATTGATCGAAAAGATCGATCAGGAAGGATATGAGTGGGTCGAAGAGACATATCATGTCAGCAGTGCCAAACAAGTGGAAAAGAAAGTGGAATTATTAGGCAGCTGTGGTGCACACCGCGGGGAGTAAGCAGATGAAACAAGTATTTCAAGATCACTTTGATGCACAGCTGCAGATAGAAGATACACAAGCCTATGCCCTGACATTTGCACCACACAGCACAGGCAGCGTGTATGTGCGCGTCAGCAGCGGGCTGCTGGATATGGAATTGTTGGCATCTGCTTACAGCGAGACGACCGTATTTCTGGATATCCAAAGCAAACAAGCGCTGCAAAGCAAGATCCAGGTACAGGCACAGGAAGGTGCCTGGATCCATGTCGTTGTCTTAGATGTGGAAAAGATTCCGGCAACGTATAAGATTCAAGGCGAGCATTTCGGCAGTGAGGCCCATATCGAGATCCATAGCGCAACATTGGCGGCGGCCGATAAAAAATGGAACATGGAGATCCTGCACCGTTATCCGTATACTTATGGAATCATGGAAAATTATTGCGTCGTCGAAGATGACGTGCGTTGTGAAGTAGAAGCCATCGGCAATATCAAGAGCGGGGCACATGACAGTGTCAGCCATCAGAAAACGCGTGTATTGACGATGAGCGAGCGGCATCAGGCACAAGTGACACCGATCTTATATATTGATGAAAATGAAGTAAAAGCATCGCATGCCATGACCTTGGGCCAGCCGGATGGAGATCAGCTGTATTATTTACAGACCAGAGGGCTGAACAAAGAAATGGCATTGGGATTGTTATCGATCGGATATTTCTTGCCGATCATCGAGCGAATCACGAATAGTGAGCTTAGAGAAGAAGTAAAATGTAGAGTGGAAGAAAAGGTGGGATTGTATGGACATCGCGAACATTCGTAAAGATTTTCCGTTGTTATCACAGACCATGATGGGACATCCGCTCATCTATTTTGACAATGGCGCTACGACATTGAAACCGACCTGCGTCATTGATGCAGTAACCAATTACTATACGACATTGGGAGCGAATGCCCACCGCGGCGATTATGAACTGAGTGCAAAGGTGGATGAAGCCTACGAGTCGGCCAGAGAAAGAGTGGCACAGTTTCTGCATGCGCCAAGCAAAGAACAGATCGTGTTTACTGCAGGGACAAGTTCATCGCTCAATCAGATTGCGATCGGTTATGCAAAGAAAATCTTAAAACAAGGAGATGTCGTGCTCAGCACCATGGCGGAGCATGCTTCCAGTATTTTGCCGTTTCAGCGTGCAGCACATGAATGCAAAGCAGATGTGGAATACATCGCTTTGGATGCAGAAGGGCGCATCACGATGGAAAATGTCAAAAAAGCCATGCATGAAAAAGTAAAGATGATCGTCCTGGCACAGGTCAGCAATGTCTTGGGACAAGTGGCGCCGATCAAAGAAATCTGCAAACTGGCGCATGAACAAGGCGTGATCGTGGTGGTGGACGGTGCCCAATCGACACCGCATATGCCGATCGATGTGCAAGATCTGGACTGTGATTTCTTTGCCTTCAGTGCACATAAATTGTGCGGACCAAGCGGTGTTGGCGTATTGTACGGCAAAAAAGAGCTGTTGGAAGCCTGTGAACCGTTGTATCTGGGCGGCGGCAGCAATGCCCGTTTTGATGTCTGCGGCAATTTGCAGCTGAAAGAAGTGCCGTATCGTTTTGAAAGCGGAACACCGGCTATCGAAGGCGTACTGGGAATGCGTGCAGCGATCGATTATTTAGAAAATATTTCGATGCAGTCGATCCATGATCATGAATTAGAACTGCGTACGTATATGGTGGAAAAGATGAAAGAGATGCCCCATGTCATTTTATATAATGAGACGGCGCAAAGCGGGATCATCACATTTAATGTAAAGAATATCTTTGCCCAGGATGCGGCAAGTTATTTCAACAACAATGGGATCGCATTGCGCAGCGGCCAGCATTGTGCGAAATTGTTAGTCGAATTTTTAGGGGTAGGCGCAACGCTGCGCGCCAGTGTTTATCTGTATAATACAAAAGAAGAAGCCAATCGTTTCCTGCAGGTACTGCAGGAGTGCACGATGGAACGCTGTTTGGATATCTTCTTTTAAGGAGGGATGAAAGATGGCAGATTTGTTAAAAGATCCGATGGTCTTGCGTCAGATCATCATGGATCACTATGAATACCCGCGCAATCATACACTTACTCAGGAATCAGGCTATGCGCAAAAGCACATGGCCTCGGAATCCTGCATCGATGATATTTATGTACAATCCAAGATCGAAGACGGCATCGTCAAAGATGTGCGCTTTGACGGGGTCGCCTGTACGATCTCGACTGCCAGCACTTCGATCATGAGCGAATTGGTCCAAGGAAAAAGCATTGCAGAAGCAAAAGAGATCATCCGCAATTATTTTGCGATGATCGATCAAAAGGAATACGATGGTGATCTGCTGGAAGAAGCAGTCGCATTTGCCAATGTGGGAAAACAAGCCAACCGGATCAAATGCGCCACGATCGGATGGAAAGCATTGGAAGAATTAATAGAGGAAAGTGAAGGAAACGACGATGAAAAATGAGCTGCATCTGGAAGAACAGTATGCATACGGCTTTCATGATGAAGATGTCAGCGTCTATAAAACAGAAAAAGGTTTGAGCCGCGAAGTCGTTGAAACGATTTCAAAGATCAAGCAGGAACCTGACTGGATGCGTGAAATCCGTTTGAAAGCATATGATTCTTTTATAGAACAAAAAAATCCAAGCTGGGGACCAGACCTTAGCGGGATCCAGTTTGACGAGTATACTTATTACATCAAACCAAGCGAAAAGCAGGGAAAAGACTGGAATGAAGTACCGGAAACGATCAAGAATACATTTGACCGCTTGGGCATCCCGGAAGCAGAAGCCAAATATCTGGCTGGTGTATCGACACAATATGAATCCGAAGTTGTCTATCATAACATGCTGGAAGAAGTCCAGGAAAAAGGAGTCATTTTCCTGGATACGGATTCCGCATTGCGCCAGTATCCCGATCTGGTCAAAAAATATTTTGGAAAGCTCGTGCCGTATACGGATAATAAATACGCTGCATTAAACACAGCAGTATGGAGCGGCGGTTCTTTTATCTATGTGCCAAAAGGCGTTACTTTGGAAAAACCGCTGCAGTCGTATTTTCGTATCAACAGCATGCAGATGGGACAATTTGAACGGACATTGATCATCGTGGATGAAGGAGCGGACGTACATTATGTGGAAGGCTGTACAGCACCGCAGTATTCCAAAGATTCCCTGCATGCCGCGATCGTTGAGATCTATGTACATAAGAATGGCCGCTGCCGTTATTCCACGGTGCAGAACTGGTCAGACAACATCATCAACCTGGTAACCAAACGTGCCAAGGTCATGGCCAATGGTTCGATGGAGTGGGTCGACGGCAATATCGGTTCGCGTCTGAACATGAAATATCCGGCTTGTATCTTGGCAGAAGAAGGAGCCAAAGGAACGATGATCTCCATTGCGGTCGCTTCCAAAAACATGATCCAGGATGCGGGGGCAAAGATGATCCATCTGGCACCGCATACGACCAGCAACATCATCTCCAAATCCGTTGCGCGTAACGGCGGCGAAACCAATTTCCGCGACTATATCTATCATTCGCCAAAAGCGGATGGTGCCAAAAGCAAGATCGAATGCGATACGCTGATCTTAGACAAGCTGTCGCGCAGCGATACGATACCGACCAATTTGTCCAAAAACCAAAGCAGTCAGATCGAACATGAAGCGACTGTTTCCAATGTCAGCGAAGAACAGCTGTTCTATCTGATGTCGCGCGGACTCAGCCGCCAGCAGGCGATGGAAATGATCGTCATGGGCTTCTTGGAGCCGTTTACGCGTGAGCTGCCGATGGAATATGCCGTTGAGCTCAATCAGCTCTTAAAATTAGATATGAGTGATTCCATTGGATAATCAGCAATTGCGCGCTCAAGCGCTTGTTGCCAGAAAGGCATTGAGCGAAGAAGAACGCTGGCGTTTCAGCAAAACGATTTGTGAAAAACTGCAGCCGTATCTGACAGATGCCAAACGGATCGCATTGTATATGGCCATGGAAGAAGAAGTGGACCTGCATTTTCTCTTCCTGCCCTTATTGAAAGAGAAAGAAATCTATCTGCCTGTCTGCAAGCCGAAAGGAGAAATGGATCTGTGCCAGCTGGATCCCAATGGAGACATGATCGAAAATCGCTATGGGATCTTGGAACCGAAAGCAAAACAGATCATCGATCCCATGCAGTTAGATGTGATCATTGTTCCCATGGTCGCTTTTGATGCAAAAGGAAACCGGCTGGGACATGGGATGGGCTACTATGACCGCTATCTCAAAAAAAGCCGTGCATTACGGATTGGTGTGGCATTTGCCTGTCAACAAGCGACAGACATACAGCCGCAGCCGCATGATGTGATGATGGATGTCATCATCACCCAAGAACAGATTTATTCGATCTCTGTCAAATAAGCAGACGATCACGGGGATTCTTCATTTGAAGGATCTCTTTTTGTTTGTGATCGGAAACATGGGTGTAGATCTGTGTCGTCGTGATCGAACTATGTCCCAGGATATGCTGGATATAACGGATATCGACCTCCTCTTCCAATAACATGGAAGCAAACGTATGCCGAAACATATGCGGGGTCATCCATAAGGATCCCTGTTCTTTGCAATAACGATGCAGCAAGATGCGAATAGACTGGTCGGAGATCCGCGTGCCGTTGCGGTTCAAAAAGAAATATGCATCTGTTTCCAGATGCGAGTGTGCGATCGCATGATAAGCGCTTAAGGCATTTCGCACAGTAGAAGAACCAATCGACAGCATCCGTTCTTTTTTTCCTTTCCCATAGATCCGAACGGTGTATTCATTCAGGTCGATATCTTTTAAACGCAGATCGCACAGTTCGGAAATGCGCAAACCGGTGGAAAACAGCAATTCGAAGATGGCAACATTGCGCAAGGCACATTTATTTTGATAAGGCGTCGTGGCACAGGGAATCTGTTCATATAAATAATGAAAAAAGCGCTGCATCTGTGCTAGCGGGATCGTACGCGGCAATAAAAAAGGCTTTTGAAAATGGGTACGGATCTTATCCAATGGATTTTCTTCGATCTGTTCATAAAAAACGAGATACTGGAAGAACGCATGCAGGCTGGCCAGTTTGCGTTGTACGCTTTTGACGGAAAACACAGTATGTAAGTGAATCAGATATTCTTCCAAAATGAAGCGGTCCAATTCACGCGCATCTAAAAATTCATAAAATTGCTGCAAGTCACAGCGGTACGCCTTGATCGTTTTCCAATCCAGACGGCTTCGCTGCTCGCAATCTTTCAAATACATCATCAACATTTTTTCTGTTATCATATATTCCTCCATTTTCCCGCGCCTAAGGTCGCGCGGACACAAATATTTCATCAATATATCTCACACGTCTCATTTTTTCGTGTTACCATATAAGAGAGGTGGTACACTACAGAGCACGTGGAGGTGAGTAGGAATTCTACTCAATTGAATATCCTGTATATATATAAGTTGCCGTCATCATCTCAAGCACAAATAAGTAGGACTTTGAGCCTGGACACTTATGATTGTTCAATCAACTGTTGTCGATTCGCTTTGATGACAGTCAATGCCACCTCTCCTTTTGCATGAAAGGATTTTTTTTATGGTAATGAAAATCGTTCGTTTCAACTGTTGTGGCATGGATGTTCACAAAAACCTGGTTGTCGCTACTATTGGGATCACCGATAGAAAGAGCAACATTACAGAATACTTCCAACGATCCTTCTCCACTTTAAACTCCGACCTATACCGTTTAAAGGATTGGCTGCGATCTCATCACTGTTCTGATGTCTGTATGGAGTCTACCGGTAAATACTGGATCCCGATCTTTAACATTCTTGAAGATGAGACCAATGTCCATTTAACTCACCCCAAGTATGTCAAAGCCATCAAAGGCAAGAAGACAGATAAGAAAGATTCCAAATGGATCTGTGATCTCTTCAAACATGATCTGATCAAGTTTTCGTTTATCCCTCCCAAAGAAATTCGGGAGATGCGTGAGATCGCACGTTACAGATACAAACTGGTCTGCATGCGTTCTTCAGAACGGAATCGTTATCAAAACTGTATGACCGTTTCTAATGTCGGTCTGGCTTCTGTTGTTTCAGATCCTTTTGGCAAGACGGCTTCCAACATTATGAAAGAAGTCATGAAATCCAATGTGATCGATGATGACAAGATCCTAAAGCTCGTTCACAAAAACTGTAAGAACAAAGATAAGATACTGGACTCTCTTCATGGCTATCACATTGAATCGGATCAACGATTCAAGATGGAAAAATCTTTGGATCATATGGAATATTTAGATCAGCTCATTGATTCATGCGAAGTGGAATTGATTAAGCGTGCGTATCCTTTTCGCAGATCTTTTCAGCACATCACACAAATAAAAGGAATCAGTGCTTTATCTGCTATTCTTATCATCTCTGAAATAGGAATTGATATGTCTCAGTTCGAATCCGACAAACAGCTTGTCAGTTGGGCCGGACTTTCTCCTGCCAACAACGAGAGTGCCGGCAAGAAAAAGTCAGTCCGCATCTCAAAAGCTGGACAGTATCTCAAACCTCTGCTTGTCCAATGTGCTTTATCGGCCATCAAAGATAAGACATCTTATTTTGGAAGAAAGTATTCCAATATCAAGAAACGACGAGGTCATAAGAAAGCAATCATTGCGATCGCACGCATGATGATGGTCAGCATCTACCGCATGATCCTTACAGGAGAAGAATTTAATCCATGTGACCATGAATCCTTTATGGATCCAAAACCAAACGCCAATCCTTCACTTACAGTTGAAAAAGCATTGAACTTTTTAAAACAATCTGGCATTGATATTTCTTCTATTCCAGTCAACTTATAAATTTTTTCGATATCTTTTACCTCCTGTTTTTAAGTCGGCCCTTTTTGCGCATTTTTATTCACACTTTTCCTCCTCTCAATGTCGGTGTAGTTCTTTTTTATCATGGAATATAAAAAAAGCAATGTTTTCACAGAAAAAGGAAACATCGCCTTTGTTGATGAGAGAAGGGAATTATGGTATCATTTTGAATGTCTAAAAGATAGGGAGGTGTACGATTTGAAAAAAATAGGTGTCAGTTTGCTTGCTTTTTTCATGATCATTTCGCTTGGCGGCAATTTTTTGTTGGAAGCCAAAGATACAGCAACAGAAAATGGATATGGAGAAGCAAGCGACAGCATTGAAGAAGTTGAAATCGTCACAGAAGATACATATGTTCCAGTAGATCCAGAAGTTTCTCAGCTGATGGAAAATGTAGCGATGGGTTCATCCATGGCTTCTCAACCGATGCTGATGTCAAGCGGGGAACCTTACTGGCAGGAAGATAATGGAATCAAATCATTTTACGATGGGTATGGAAACTTAGTTTACAGCAAAGGTTCAAAAAAAGTCATCGATGTATCGGAACATAACGGAAAGATCAATTGGGAGAAAGTCAAAGCCAGCGGGGTGGATGGCGTCATTATTCGTCTTGGTTGGGGATATTTAGGAAAAGATAACTATTTTGATTATAATATCTCTGAATGTAACCGATTGGGTATTCCTTATGGATTATATTTATACAGTTATGCATATGATGCCAACTTTGCTTATTCAGAAGCGAACGGAGCTGCAGAGATGTTAGAAGGGGTCGACCTCAATCTATCTTATCCATTCTACTATGACATCGAAAAATTTGATGCATGGGATGATGATGGAACGACACGCAGACCGCCTACCACGATCAAAGCATACGAAAGCATCATCTCCACTTTCATCACGACACTAGCAAAAAAGGACAGCCGTTTGAGCAGGAAAATTCATGTATATAGTTACCGCAGTTATTTGACCGGAGTATTAAATAGCCCTAACATTATCTATCCTTATGTGTCATGGGCAGCAGAATACGGACCAGATTTGAAATTCACCAACAACAATTACAGCGGTCCACAAGGCTGGCAGTATTCTTCCAGTGGTTCTGTTTCCGGTATATCAGGCAGAGTGGACATGAACTGTTTCTCAGATCAATTCTATAATAAAGCGTTGACGGATACTCTTCCAAGCAGTATCCAGGAGAAACTAAATGCACAGAAATTGACATTCTCCAATGGCTATGTCAGCGGATTTGCTTTAGGTAGTGACATCTCTACTTTGTCTGCAGCATTATCCAGCGTTGGCGCAGTTACCATTACCAATGCATCCGGCAATGTCATTACCAGTGGAAAAGTTGCCACCGGTCAAACCATTACCGTTACCATACAAGATCAGACGACAGGCACCAGCAGTTATGCAATGCAAGTCGTCATACGTGGTGATCTGAATGGCGATGGAAATATTGGTGCAACTGATTTATATAAACTGAAAATGCATATTATAAATAAAGGAAAATTAAGCGGTGCAAACTTAGAAGCAGCAAAATTAGCAAATAATTCTGCAGGAGCAACTTCTTTATTAAAAATAAAAAATGATATTATCGGAAAAGAAAAAATCAAGCAATAAGGGGGAATTCGTATGAAAAAAATCACAAAATCTATTCTTTGCTTCTGTATGTCTTTATTATTTGTAATGCCAATATCTGTACGTGCAAATGCATCTATCAGTATGCCAGGTACTGCTTATGTTGGAGATACGGTTACCGTTTCTATTTCCGTTCCAAGCAATTCAAAGTCATGGGCATATTCAGTTAGTGGAGCTGTTTCGGCAGAACCTATGGGATTTGAGGGTGAATCAACGACAAATACTTATAGCTTTAAAGCATCGAGTGCAGGCACTTATACAGTATCTGTGTATGGGCAATATTCAGATGGATCGACTGACTATACAATTAATACAAGTGCTTCTGTCAATGTTATAAAAAAACCTACTACAAGTTCTTCTCATAGTTCATCCAGCGGCAGTTCTTCTAGCGGCTCATCTAGCAGTTCATCCAGTAGTTCTTCGCAGAGTTCTAGTTCATCCAAGCCGGCGCAAGAGCCTGCAGATGATTCGCGTTCTAAAAATTATGATTTGAGTTCACTAACTGTAGATAAAGGAACATTATCTCCAAAATTTGATCCAGATACGACTACTTATAAAGTGAGTTTGCCAAATGATGCAACAGAAATTACTGTATCTGCCAAAGCAGAGGATTCAAAAGCAACTGTTTCTGGTACAGGAAAGAAAGAATTAAAAGCGGGAGATAATAAGATTGAAGTTACCTGTACTTCTGAATATGGCACCAAACAGGTTTATACGATCAATGTATATGTGGATGAAGAGCCATTGGTCTATTTTGATTTAGATGGTGCGAAACTAGGTGTCGTTCGAAATACAACAGATGTGAAAGCACCGGAAGGATTTAAAGAGAGCAAAGTGAAAACAGATGATGGTGAGATCACTGCTTGGACCAATGAAAAGATGAACCAAACCATCGTGTACCTGATTGATGAAAATGATGAAAAGGGATTCTATCTGTTGGAAGATGGAAAAGTGACTTCTTCATTTAAACCAATCAGCGTAGCAGGACGTACATTGTATCAGATCGATATTCCCAAAGCAAAACAGTCATTGACAGAGATGACATTTACAACGGTAAAAATCAAAGATCTTGAATTGCCAGGATGGACGTTTAACAATAAAGATCTCAACAATTTCTTAGTGATCTATGTCATGAATGAAAAGGGAGAACGCTGTTATTACCAATATGACAGCACGGAAGAAACTTTACAGTTGTTTAATGGTTTAACGATTGATAATGAAGCTTATCAAAGCGTAAAACAAATGGAAATGGTTGGCTTTGCAATCGCCGGCGTGGCTGTTGTTGCTTTGATCGGACTTGGTGTCTGGATGTTGATCAAACAGAAAAAAGCAAAAACGATAGAATAGTTTGAAAAGGTGCTCATTTGAGCATCTTTTTTAATAAAAGCAAGAAAATACTTGCAAAAAAGGAAATAGTTTGCTATTATATACGAGCACTGATGTGAAGACATCAGAGATATGCGCCCATAGCTCAACTGGATAGAGCGTTTGACTACGGATCAAAAGGTTGTGGGTTCGATTCCTGCTGGGCGCGCCATTTTTTTGTAAGAGAACGGGATGTAGCACAGCTTGGTAGTGCACTTGATTTGGGATCAAGGGGTCGCAGGTTCAAATCCTGTCATCCCGACCATGAAAAAAATGGCTGGATAGCTTAGTTGGCTAGAGCATCCGGTTCATACCCGGAAGGTCGTGAGTTCGAGTCTCACTCCAGCCACCAAATGAGATAAGAAAAGGACCCTTAGCTCAGTTGGTCAGAGCATCCGGCTCATAACCGGTGGGTCGTAGGTTCGAGTCCTACAGGGTCCACCAAAAAAAAGAGATGGAGGAATACCCAAGTGGTTGAAGGGTCCGGTCTTGAAAACCGGTAGGTCGTGAAAGCGGCGCCTGGGTTCGAATCCCAGTTCCTCCGCCAGTAAGGAAAAAGACATCGCGGGATGGAGCAGTCTGGTAGCTCGTCGGGCTCATAACCCGAAGGTCGTTGGTTCAAATCCTTCTCCCGCAACCAAGATGGTCTCGTAGCTCAGTCGGTAGAGCAAAGGACTGAAAATCCTTGTGTCGTTGGTTCGATTCCGACCGAGACCACCATGAAGAAAAGAAAGTGATGAATAGATGCTATTCATCATTTTTTATGTTTAGAAAATGGAGGGGGAAACTGAAAATTATATGAATTTTGCAAATAAATTGCACCCTGAAGAATAAGAAAAGTGTTATAATTTTCTTTAAAAAAGACAAGGAGAGAGAACATGAAAAAGAAAGTATTTCGTATGCTTTTGACACTGGCAATGATTTTTAGTATGATGCCTGCTGCTGTTCATGCAGCAGATCAAACCGGAATTCAATACATAGATGAAAATGGTGAACTACAATCGTATGTAGGAGAATATACTACGGTTACAGAAGATACCTCTAGCATGAGTGATGGCTGGTATCTGGTAACAGGTGATGTCACCATAGAAGATCAAATTACAGTTACTGGTGATGTGGTGCTGGTGCTAGGAAATGGTGCAACACTGGATGCAAAACAGGGGATTATAGTTAATAAAGAGCATCAGGTAACTATTACAGCACAGTCTGTTGATGATTTAATGGGCCATTTAATTGCAAATGGCGGAGACAAAAATGCTGGTATCGGAGGTGGCGATGGCGGCAATATTGTAATTAACGGTGGCAATATCAGTGCAATCGGAGGGACTAACGGCGGTGCCGGCATTGGCGGTTGGAATGGTGATGCTTGGACAGAGTCAATTGTCAACAGCATTACAATCAATGGTGGCAAAATTACTGCAACAGGTATAAAAAATACAGCAGGAATCGGTAGTGGTAACCATGGGGATGTTAATAGTATTACGATTAATGGCGGAATAATATCAGCAGTCAGCAATACTGAAGGCGGCGCTGGTATTGGTAGTACTGCTTATGGGAATGTTGGTAGCATCCTTATCACTGGAGGATCCGTAACTGCAGAAGGAGGAGAAAAGGGTGCTGGTATTGGCAGCGGATATGTAAGTGATTGCAGCAATATTGTCATCACTGGCGGTACGATTACTGCTAATGGAGGAAAAGACGGTGCTGCAGGAATCGGTGGCGGTTATTGGTATGGCGGTGTTGGAGACATCGAAATTTCAGGAGGTATTGTCTTTGCAACTGGCGGCAGCGGGGGCGCCGGAATCGGTGGCGGTGGATATAAAGGAACTTCAGGTAATATTACACTGAAGGGCGGTATCATAACTGCAACAGGCGGATCGGGTGCCGATGACATTGGCAATGGTTCAGACTATAAAAGCTCTGCAAGTTTTTATACCGAACCAGGAAGCGATGTAGTGATTTATGCTAACAGCATAGTAGGTAGTGAAAATACTGATGATTGGAGCTGCATCTGGTTCAAAGGCACAAATGGTACAGCGTATGGTGAGATACAGATTGACAGCAGTGTGACCATTCAGTCTAATGAAACCCTCGAAATTCCAAATGGTTCGATTCTTACCGTCGCAGATCAGGGTAGTCTTGAAAATAAAGGAACTATTAATAACTTAGGAAAAATTCAAATTGAGCCAAATGGCAGCTATACCGGCAATGCACCTTTAGGGAATCCTGTTGAGTATGTGACAACTTATTTTGATCCAAAAACAAATGAAACAAAGTCTGTTGCAGCAAAAGAATTTGCTGCAGAGACATCATTAACTGATGGTTGGTATCTTGTCAGCGGTACGAATGATGTTTCACAAAAAATTACTGTTTCGGGCAGTGTTCATCTGATCCTGGCAGATGATGCTGTTTGTAATGTAAGTGGAATCGATATCAATCAGGGCGGCAGTCTTGCTGTGTATTCACAATCTGATGATATAAATACGATGGGCATATTGAATGTTACACGCAGTGTTTCATCAGATGGAGCTATTAATTATTCATCAAATGAAGAAGCAGCAAGTAGTAGAGAAATTCTTACTATTAATGGTGGAAAGATTAATATAAAGAATTCTGCATCAGATGGAAGAGGTATTTGCACCAATACTGGAACTGTTTCCATAAATGGTGGCAGAATCGATATCAGCAGTGGTTATGATGGAATATACTATGATCCCAACAAACCTTTTAATAACCCACAAACAGTTATATCAGGAGGAATTGTTACTATTGAAAATAAGTCGGGAACAAGCCTCTATAACCTATCAACCAGTAAAGAAGGACATGCAGTAATTTATGCAGATTCTATAGGAAAGACTGACAATAAAAATAGTTGGAACTGCATCTTGTTCAAACCGTCTGAACATACGGGTAGTGTCTGTGGGAATGTTACGTTGATGGATGATTTGGCGATTGATGAAACTGTTGCCTTCAACGTGCCTGCTACGAGCTCTCTCATCATACCGGAAGGTGTATCTTTCTCCAATAATGGAAGTATTGCGAATGATGGGACCATAAATGTAAATATTGGCGGTACATACACTGGTGAGCAGCCTGCGAATCATAAAGTTAATTATCAAATCGGCTGGGATACGAATGAAGACAACAAGGCAGAGTATGTGAGCTATTACACATTTGGGGATATGCCGAATTATGATAAGACAATGCCATCCAAGGAAGGCACAGATCATTCTTCCTATGCGTTTATCGGCTGGTTACCAGAAGTAACCACTGTAACCGAATCGAAGCTTTATACTGCACAGTTTGAAGAAATTCCCAATACATATACAGTTACGTTGCCAACAAATCCTTTGGGATACCAGATTGGTACAGAGGACAGCACAACGGTGGAATATGGCAAAACATTTCAATTTACTGTCAATATTGAGAATGGATATAAAAAAGCAGATCATTTTGCAGTAAAGGCGAATGGCAATGTTTTAACACCAGATGAAGAAGGTGTTTATACAGTAACTGTCAATGGTGAAACAGAAATCAATGTTGAGGGTGTTGTTGACGGTATTGCACCAACCTTTACCGGAATCACGCCGGATGCCACATACTATACAACACAGAAAGTAACCGTAAATGATACGAATTTAGACAGTGTAACAGTAAATGGAAAAAAAGTGGAAGGCACAAGCTTTACTCTAGCAGGAAATACGGATATGACGTATACAATCGCTGCAAAAGACAAAGCAGGAAATAGTGCTAGCATTACGGTATATATGAAGAACATCTCTTCTTTGACTCCATCAGATGCAATCACGACAGCGGATAAACAACAGTTGGAAGAGAAGAAAGATTCACTTACAGAACTGTTGAACAATGAAAATTTAACTAATCAGGAAAAAGAACAGTTACAAGCAGTGCTAGATAAAGTGAATGCAGCACTAGAATCAATAGAAAAGATTACGTCCATGCAGGAAGCAATCGATAAATTACCTGTAAGTCTGGAACCGGATGATCTTGCAGCGATCGAACAAATCGAAACTATAGCAGAACAGTATGATCAGCTGAGCGGCAATGAAAAACAGCAGTTAAGCACATCCATAGATAAACTGAACCAGCTGTTGGCAGACAGCAAGAATTATCAAATACTGGCAGGAAAGGACAGTGTTTGGTACAAAGGCAGCAATCAGGATTTAACGATTACGGCAAACGGAGCACCAGAGCGGTTGGATTCTTTGTTGTTAGACGGCAAGACACTGGCAAAAGAAGCATATACAGTGCAAAAGGGAAGTACGATCGTTACTTTAAAAGCTAGTTATTTAGATAAATTAGCAGCAGGAGAACATACATTGACCTTTGTATATGTGAATGGAGAAACAAAGGTAAACTTTACGATCGTTGCCCCAGCACAACAAGAAAATGAGAATCCAACAGAGAATTCGCAAACAAGTGCAGCAAATACGATTTTGCCATGGGCAGTATTTGCAGTCGTTTGTGCAGGAGCAGTGATTGCATTGATCGTCTATCGCAAAAAGAACTCGCATTAGATAATTGTAAAAAAGATCCGATATAAGATATTTAAATTTTGAATTTATATGTAGTTATGACTGTTTCTTTATGTATTTAAAAAGAAACAGTCATTTTTATATTAAGCATTTATTGCTAAAAATAGATATTTAAAAATGAAAGGAGATTTTTCTGTAGCAAATGACAGATGATACACTGGTAGATTTGAACTTGCTTTATTGGAAATACGGATAAAGAAAAATTGCTGGTATGTCCTGTCCAGCAGGTACCAGCGAATGTGATGATAAGAAAGAAAATGTGGAAAAAGCAGAATCTGTTCTTTTTTGTGCAGGTTATCGCATAGTTGAATGAGACTAGTTTCTCTTTTTTATAGAAGAAATGCTATGGTATAATAAAAACAAAGAATTGAGGGATCATTGTGGCGATTAGTTTAGAATTATATCAGTTACGCAGTTTTTTGTTTTTTTGTGTTTGTGAACATTTGTTGCAAAAAGGCGGCTTTGCGTCAGCAAAAGTAAAGGAAGAAGATGGACTGCGTACGTATCGGGAATATGGCAGAGAGGTAAAAGGAAGAGCACAATGGCATGATGTGGATGGTGTCTATGTGTTTCATGCTGCCACGCCGTTTATGCAGCCGCTTCGTTTATGTGTAGAAGCACGTTTTTATGATCGAAAGATCGGAAAGGCGCATATCCGTGAATTTATGGGGAAAATGCAGGATATCTCGCAAGTGTATCTGCGAGAGAGTGACGGCTGTCTCTCTTCAAGAAAACAATATCATGACCAAGGTGTATTCTTTTCGATGAATGGCTTTACGCAGGAGGCGGAAGATCTGGCAGCGGCACATGGCATCCAAACGATTTCTTATGGTGTCCAGCCGTTGATGGAACCGATTTATCGGGCCATTGTGGATAGTGCAAGATGGATCCAGGATAAGATCACCTTTGATGATCCGGATGAAGTTGCTTGTTTTTACCAACAGCTTCGCAATGTGATCGTTGCAGATGCAGAAAGCGATGCACATGCTTTACAGGAACAGTATGGCGATGAATGGATGATGTTGGTGGATGAAATTACCAATGAGCTGCAGATGATCCAATCTTCTTTGTTCATTACGAATAATCATGGTGTATACTTACATGCCCTCAGCAGAGATGCATTCCCGATTGATTCTTTCATGCATACGGATGAAGGTATCTGTCAAATACATTTGGAAAAGAAAAATAGAAGAAAATATCATTACTTTACGGTCAATGACAGCAGCAAGCGTTTTTATTTTACACGTCCTTCTTTTTTAGAAGATGCGCAGCTGTTGGGTGTTCGGCCGACGATGCAGCAATCATTATTTGATTTCAATGAGGAACAAAAAGAAAGTGTCTTACAGCTTTGTGTACAGGATCAAGGCATCATGCGCTATCTTCGTTTAGGAGTAGAAGCAAGGCTTTGGGTAGATTAAATCGATCGTTTTTGTTACATAATCTATAAATTTTCTGTGAAAATAGCTGCACTTGTTAACAAATACGGATTTTTATGCTATCCTTTAAAAGTATGTAAAAAATTCAGAGGTGAAAAGTGTGAATAAAACTGTAAAAAAAAAGCCGACTTAAAAATAAGTAGTAAAAATATCGAAAAAATTTATAAGTTGATTTGAATAGAAGATATATCAATGCCGGATTGTTTCAAAAAGTTTAATGCTTCTTCAACTGTTAGTGATTGTTTGGTATCGGATCGTGGATTCATGAAGGATTCATAATCCGTTGGTTGAAATACTTCGCCTGTTAGGATCATGTGATAGATACTGACCAACATCATGCGTGCGATCGCAATGATGGCTTTCTTGTGACCACGTCGTTTCTTGATATTGGAATACTTTCTTCCAAAATAAGATGTCTTATCTTTGATGGTCGATAAAGCACATTGGACAAGCAGTGGTTTGAGATATTGTCCAGCTTTGGAGATACGAACTGACTTTTTCTTGCCGGCACTTTCGTTGTTGGCAGGAGAAAGTCCAGCCCAACTGACAAGTTGTTTGTCGGATTCAAACTGAGACATATCGATTCCTATTTCAGAGATGATCAGAATGGCCGATAAGGAACTGATTCCTTTTATTTGTATGATATGCTGGAAAGATTCGCGTAAAGGATAAGCCCGCTTGACCAATTCTGCTTCACATGAATTGATGAGTTGATCCAAGTACTCCATATGATTCAATGATTTTTCCATCTTGAATCGTTGATCCGCTTCGATGTGATAGCCGTGAAGGGAGTCTAGTATCTTATCTTTGTTCTTACAATTTTTGTGAATGAGTTTTAAGATCTTGTCATCATCAATCACGTTTGGCTTCATGACTTCTTTCATGATATTGGAAGCTGTCTTGCCAAAAGGATCGGAGACAACAGAAGCTAATCCGATATTGGAAACGGTCATACAGTTCTGATAACGATTCCGTTCTGAAGAACGCATGCAGACCAGCTTGTATCGGTAACGGGCGATCTCACGCAGTTCTCGGATTTCTTTTGGAGGGATAAACGAGAATTTGATCAGATCATGTTTGAAGAGATCACAGATCCATTTGGAATCTTTCTTATCAGTTTTTTTGCCTTTGATGGCTTTGACATACTTGGGATGAGTTAAATGGACATTGATCTCACCTTCAAGAATGTTGAAGATAGGGATCCAGTATTTACCGGTAGATTCCATGCAGACATCACAACAGTGATAAGAATTCAGCCAATCCTTTAAACGATATAGGTCCGAGTTTAAAGTGGAAAAAGATTGTTGGAAATATTCTGTGATGTTCGACTGTCTATCGGTGATACCAATAGTAGCGACGACCAGATCTTTGTGAACATCCATGCCACAGCAGTTGAAACGAACGATTTTCATTGCCATATAAAAAAGCTCCTTTCATACAAAAGGAGAGGTGGCATTGACTGTCATCAAAGCGAATCGACAACAGTTGATTGAACAATCATAAGTGTCCAGGCTCAAAGTCCTACTTATTTGTGCTTGATATGATGACGGCAACTTATAAAAATACAGGATATTCAATTGAGTAGAATTCCTACTCACCTCCACGTGCTCTGTAGTATACCACCTCTCTTATAGGGTAACACGAAAATAAAGCATGTGGGATTTATTGATGAAATATTTGTGTCCGCGCGACTTTAGGCGCGGGGAAATGGAGGAAAAGATGAAAAAACTTTGGAAGAAACCTGCTTGGTATTTGTTCTTATTGTTATTGATCGTTTCTATTGCTGCAGTAGTACAGGTATTGATGTTAGGTGTCCTGCCAACGCTATATTTAGTGATTGGAATTGTCGCTTTATTGTTGATCGTCTTATTGCTTTATTTTATGTTATTGAGCAAACGTGTCAATAAAGTCAATCGTGTATTAGGATCGATTCTTACTGTGATCGTCTGTGTTGCATTGATCATCGGAAATATGTATTTGTTCAAAACAAATTCCTTATTTGATGCAATCACACATGACGGTCAGCAGAAACATGAGATTTCGGTTGTCGTTAAAGCAGATTCTGGCATTGATTCCATCAAAGATCTGCATGCTACGATTGGTACTTCTACTTCTATGGATGATGATGTCGTTAATGATTTTAAAGATGATGTGAAGACAAAAGAGAATGTCACGGTACAGACAGAAGATGATGGCGCTTTGTTAGAGATGGTAGATGCATTGTATAAAGATGACAGCAAAGCAATCTTATTAGATGAATCTTATCGTTCGATCGTTACAGATCAAAGCGATTATGCCAATTTCAGTGATGAAACCAAGGTTATTTATACTTATGTATATTATACAGAGATGAGTGCAGATACTTCTGCAGTCGATGTGACAAAACAGCCGTTTACGGTACTGGTAACAGGCATCGATACATATGGCAGCATTAGTACGGTATCCCGCAGCGATGTCAATATGTTGGTTACAGTGAATCCAACGACCAAATGTATTCAGTTAGTCAGCATCCCGCGTGATTATTATGTGGAAACAGACTGTGATCCAAGTTTAGGCTGCGGTATCGGTCAAATGGATAAACTGACGCATACTGGTCTGCATGGCGCTGATACGACACGTGCAACGTTAGAAAAACTGTTTGGTATTGATATCAACTATACTTTGCGTGTCAATTTCTCCAGTGTACAAAACATTGTTGATGCCTTAGGCGGTATCACAGTGGACAACACAGATGGTTATGCTTTCAGTATCGGTGGATACAGCTTTACGCAAAGCGTGATGGAACTGAATGGCGATCAGGCATTGATGTTCTCCAGAGAGCGTCATTCTTTCGTAGAAGGTGACCGTGAGCGTGGACGCAACCAGATGCGTGTCATTCAAGGAATGATCGATAAAGCAACTTCTCCAGCTATCTTAACTGGATATATGAGCTTCTTGGATGCTGTCGGGGACTCTTTTGAAACAGATATGAGTTCTTCTGATATTCGTGCATTAGTCAATATGCAGTTGTCCCAAGGCGGCAGCTGGACGATGGGTACTGTCAGTGTGAATGGTACAGGAGGCACAGATTACTGTTATGAGCTTGGCAACTATGCTTATGTCATGTATCCGGACATGGATACAGTGGATGCTGCTGTACAGGCAATAAAAACAGTAGAAAATGGCGGACAGCCAACGAATCAATAACAGAATGAAAAGCAACAAGCAATGACTGCAAAACTTGTTGCTTTTTTGCATTTTGTAAGGGAATTTGCATTTTACAGCAAATATAGTAAAATAGAATGGGGAAATACCAACACCCTCACAATATTGTAAAAGAGGGCAGTGAAAGATTATACAGTTTCTTTACATGTAATATTTGGTTACCCTTTGACTATTTTGATAGAGATGTTTAAAATAGTCTTGTTATTATTAGGGATAAGGATGATAGAAAGATGATTAGTAAGTTTTTAAAGAATCCAATTTATAAGAAGTATCGATCTGTGATCATCTGTCTGGTGGACATGGCAGTAGTGGCAGTATCTTATTTCTTTGCTTTTTATATCGCCAGCTTAAATTTTCGCTTTAAAGAAATTCAAGATGTAAAAAGCGGTTCGATCGCGGAAGGCTTTTTATTGACGATGGGAGTATATTTAGTAAGTTTCTTATTATTCCGTATTTATAAGAGCTTATGGAAATATACAGGACCTTCCGAAGTTCTTCGAATCGTTATGGCAGTGATCGTTGCGGTTATATGTTCCTTGCTGTTAATGCCTTGGATGCCGATTCGCGGCATGGAAATGCGTACTGTAGTCGTTACCGGTGTGTTCGTAATTTTATTGATGTGCAATGTGCGATTGGGTTATCGTTTATTGCGACGTCATGAATCAGAAGGAAAGAAGACAACCAATGCGGTAATCATTGGTGCAGGAGATGCTGGTTATATTTTATGTAAAGAGATCATTCAAAATCATACGTTTGATGCCAATGTCATTGGATTTATCGATGATGCCAGAGCCGGCAAGATCGTTTATGGCAAAAAAGTCTTGGCAGATACGCAACATATGCAGGATGTTGTAGAAAAATATCAGATTACCTTAGCATTTATTGCGATACCAAGTGCATCGAAAAAAGATATTCGCCGGATTTATGATATTTGCAAGAATTTGCATTTAGAAACAAAGATCATGAAACAAGGCGATGAAATCTTAGAGAACCCAGATGCTCCGAAACACTATCCAGTAGAAGATATCAGCATCGAGGACCTGCTGGGACGAGGAGAAATTCATTTGGATCAACAAGAGATCCGTTCCTATATCTCTGGAAAAGTGGTTGCAGTAACGGGTGCCGGAGGATCAATTGGTTCGGAATTGTGCCGTCAGATCGTGAAATTCAAGCCAAAAGAACTGGTCATGATCGATATCAATGAAAACAGCTTATATATGCTGGAACAAGAATTTAATCGGGATCGTGTACATGGCAGAATGGATAAAAGTATCATCATTGATTCTTTTATTGCATCTATTCGTGACCGGGTTGCCATTGATTCGATTTTCAAGGAAAAACAGCCGGAGGTAGTGTATCATGCAGCGGCACACAAACATGTACCGCTTATGGAAACAAGACCGATGGAAGCAGTGAAGAATAATGTATTTGGAACAAACAATGTCATTCAATGCTGTATCAAGAATAAAGTATCCCGCTTCATCATGATTTCAACAGATAAAGCAGTCAATCCAACCAATGTCATGGGTGCCACAAAACGTATGACGGAAATGATCTTGCAGGCAAACGGGAATAATGGAGTTACCAAAATGGCAGCGGTTCGTTTTGGCAATGTATTAGGTTCCAATGGTTCTGTCATTCCTATCTTTAAGAATCAGATCAAAGAAGGTGGTCCTGTGACCATCACAGATAAAAATATCATTCGTTATTTTATGACGATACCGGAAGCTGCGCAGTTAGTACTGCAGGCTGGTTATTATGCAGACAAAGGAGAAATCTTTGTACTGGATATGGGGGAACCTGTCAAGATCTTGGATCTTGCGGAAAAGATGATCCGCTTATCCGGTTTAGAACCGTATAAAGATATTGATATCGTAGAAATCGGGCTTCGTCCTGGTGAAAAGATGTTTGAAGAATTGCGCCTGGATGGAGAAGATACATCGAAAACGAAGAACGATCTGATCTTTGTAAACCATGTCATGGGCATTACAAAAGAAGAAATTGAAGAGAAATTAACAGTGTTATCAAAACTCTTATCTGAAAACGCTTCCCGTGAAATTTTCAGAAATACAATGTTAAAAATTATTAAAGATAAGGAAATAGCATAAACATTCATTACATTTTGTGCTATAATGTCACGTGGTAAAAACGGTTACACCGCTTTTATAAATAAAGGATAATTCCGGATTATCCATGAAAAAGAATATCAAAGAAGCAATCGTCGCAGTGTCGCGTTGTTTCGATGATAGGATCATCACACAACTGTCTACCATGTATGAAACATGATGGATGGGCGAAGCATATTCTTATGGAGGTGCAGCGTATGGAACAGTGGTACGTCATACAAGTACGTACAGGGAAAGAACAATGGGTCATCAAAGCGTGCGATCTTTTGATCGATGAACCATGCCTGAGCAAAAGCTTCATCCCCTTCAGCAAACGGCTTCGCAAATACAGAGGAGAATGGGTCGAGAGAACCGAGATCTTATTTCCAGGCTATGTATTCATGATCAGTGATGATCCGACACGACTGTATCAGGCATTAAAGAAGATACCTGATCTGACAAAGATGCTTGGAAAGAACAAGCAAGAGATCTATCCCCTGCCAGAAGATGAAGTAACTTTTCTAAAATCGTTTGGTGAAGAAGAACAGATCGTTGACATGTCAACGGGCTATATCGAGGGAGACAAGATCATCGTGGAATGCGGACCTTTGAAAGGAAAAGAAGGATTGATCAAACGGATCGACCGGCATAAACGAATTGCAGAGATCGAGATTGAATTCTTAGGAGAACAAAGGAAAGCAAAAGTCGGCTTAGAGATCGTAAGGAAGAACATATAGCAATGTATGTTCTTTTTCTATGGGATGAGGGAGGATTTATGGAAAAATTTAAACATAAGATCTGGTTATCCAGTCCAACCATGCATGGAGATGAACTGAAATACATCACGCAGGCTTATGAATCCAATTGGATGTCTACAGTGGGTAAAAACATCGATGAAGTGGAAAGATTGATTGCAGAAAAAGTTGGATGCAAATATGCGGTGGCATTATCCAGTGGGACTGCAGCACTTCATCTAGCTGTCAAGCTGGCAGGAGTCAAACCTGGTGATCATGTTTTTTGTTCGGACATGACCTTTGCGGCAACATTAAATCCTGTGGTGTATGAAGGTGGTATTCCTATTTTTATTGATACGGAATATGATACATGGAATATGGATCCAATTGCTTTAGAGAAAGCATTTGAGATATATCCAGATGTTAAAGTTGTCGTGATTGCTCATTTGTATGGAGTACCTGGAAAGATTGAAGAATTACAAAGCGTGTGCAAAAAACATGGTGCTATCATCATTGAAGATGCAGCTGAATCTTTAGGCGCTACATACAAAGGAATCCAAACTGGAAATTTCGGTGATATTCGAGCTATTTCATTCAATGGAAATAAAATCATTACCGGATCAAGTGGTGGTATGTTGCTTACTGATGATCTGGAAGAAGCAAACAAAGCTAGAAAATGGTCAACGCAGGCAAGAGAAAATGCACCTTGGTACCAACACGAAGAAGTTGGATACAACTATCGCATGTCGAATGTCATTGCGGGTGTCGTACGCGGACAGATTCCATATCTAGAAGAACATATTGCACAGAAAAAAGCAATTTATGAACGGTATAAAGAAGGATTCAAAGATCTTCCGGTTATTATGAATCCATATGATGAAATAAACAGTGTACCAAACTATTGGTTATCTTGTTTATTGATTGACAAAGAAGCAATGTGTAAACAAGTACGTGGAGAAAATGAAGCATTATATATAAGCGAGCCAGGCAAATCATGCCCTACTGAAATACTAGAAACTTTAGCAAAGTATAATGCAGAAGGAAGACCAATCTGGAAGCCAATGCACATGCAGCCGATTTATCGTATGAATCCTTTCATTACAAAAGATGGAAACGGGAGAGCAAGAACAAACGCTTATATCGAAGGAAAAGCATTAGATGTTGGAGCAGATATCTTTGAAAGAGGTTTGTGCTTACCAAGCGATAATAAGATGACTAAGGAAGAACAAGAACAAATTATTGAAATCGTGAAAGGATGTTTCCAATAATGTATCGTTTATTCTTTAAAAGATTCTTTGATTTTATATTGTCACTGATTGCACTTATTGCATTAAGTCCCGTTATTTTGATCGTGGCTATATTGGTTCGAATCAAATTAGGAAGCCCAATAATCTTTTGTCAAGAACGTCCAGGTAAAAATGAAAAAATATTTAAGATGTATAAATTTCGCAGTATGACAGATGAGAGAGACGAAAATGGAAATTTATTACCGGATATAAAGAGGTTAACTAAAGTTGGAAAATTTTTAAGAAATTCTTCTCTAGATGAATTACCTGAATTATTCAATATATTAAAGGGAGATATGAGTATTGTTGGACCGCGACCACTTTTAACAAAATATCTTCCTCTCTATAATGATTTTCAAAAACATCGTCACGATGTTAGACCAGGATTAACAGGTTTGGCGCAAACAAATGGAAGAAATGAGACTACATGGTCACGCAGATTTGAATATGATATAGAATATGTTAATAATTTAACTTTTTTGTTAGATTTAAAAATCATTGTCAGCACTATTTGTTTGGTATTTAAAAGAGAAGGAATTGATTCGAGCAGTACTAAACAATATACTATGATGGAATTTACTGGAGAGGATGGTGAATGAAAGTGAAAACTCCTTACTATCTTATTTATGAAGAGGAATTGAATAATAATATATCTTGTTTTAAAAGAGCTTTAAATAAATATTGGCCAAATTCTTTGATTGCATATTCAATAAAGACTAATTCATTACCGTGGATTCTAAAATATTTAAAAGCGCAAAATATTGCAGTTGAAGCTGTATCTGATGAAGAATATCAATTAGCGAAATTATGTGGTTTTACCGATAATCAAATTATTTTTAATGGTCCAATCAAAACGGAAGCTGGATTAAAAAATGCCTTTGAAAATCACTCTTTTGTTAATATTGATTCAGAAAATGAATTGGAATATTTATGTAATTTTAAGCCAGAAATTAAAGGGAATTTAGGTATAAGAGTAAATATTGATCCACAAATTTTTTTGCAAGAAGATATTGGGTATCAAGAAGATGGGTTTCGTTTTGGTTTTTCAGTAGAAAATGGAGAACTTGAAAAAGTAATTAACCAAGTCTATTCAATTTATGGTAAGATTCCTATTGGCTTACATCTTCATTGTAATAGTATCACAAGAAGTATTAAAGTTTATTGCGCAATAGCTAGATATTGTAAGACAATAATTAAAAAATATAATATTAAATTGTCTTATATCGATATTGGTGGTGGTTTTTTTGGTGGAGTAGAAGGAAAACCAAATGCAAACGATTATATCAAATGTATTACAAATGAATTACGTGATGTAGTTGATTTAATGCGTGTACAATTAATTGTTGAACCAGGTTCTGCCATAATTGGATCAACTGTAGATCTATGTACAACTGTTATAGATTCAAAACACACAAATAATGCAAATATCATTACTACGGATGGGAGCAGAATACTAATAGATCCTCTTTGGAAAAAAACAAAGTATCTTTATTCGGTTATATCAGAAACAAAGAAAGAAATTTTAGATAAACAGATTATATGTGGTTATACGTGCATGGATCATGATAGGATAATGAATATATTTAATTATTTTCCATTAAAAAAAGGAGATAAGATAATATATCACAAAGTTGGGTCATATACTATGACTTTTGGAGGTCCTTTTATTCGATATTTTCCAGAAGTCTATGTACAATCTAAAAATAGTATTTTTAAGGTAAGAAGAAGAATGAATACAAAAGAATATTACGATATATATTCAAATGAGGAGGAAAAAGTCAATGAATAGTCGAGTTTTGGTTTTGGGAGCTACTGGTAATTTAGGGGCATATAGTGCTATAGCCTTAAAAGAAGCTGGTTATGACGTGATTGCAGCAGGAAAAAGAGAGAGTGATAATGGCTTTTTTGCTGAAAAAGGGATTGAGTACTATTCTATTGATATTACAAATAATCAATCGTTCAATATTCTTTCAAATAAAAATATTGTGTCAGTTGTGGATTTAGCTGGTGAATTACCCTCACGTTGTGCTTTTAATCCACAAAAATTAATTCAAACAATCACTGAAGCAACAATGAATGTTCTTGAATTTATGCGTAAAGAAGGTATAAAAAAAATTATTTTCCCAACAACTCCATATGATTTATCATATTTACATGAAACGGGAAAACCAATTGATCCTGACTCCCCAAGATCTTTTCCACCAACTGGAGACCATAGTATATATACCATTGCAAAGAATGCTGCAGTTGATTTAATTGAAAACTATCATAATGAATATGGAATATCTAGATTTATTTTACGTTTTTTTACTATTTATCAATATCATCCTAATGCTTACCATTACGCTGATGGAAAGATGCGAATGATGCCATATCGTATGTTAATGGATAAAGCTAGCAAAGGAGAAACAATTAGTATATATGGAAATCCGAATAGAGTAAAAGAAATGGTATATATTAAAGATTTTACAAAAGTAATTGTTAATGCAGTGAAATCTGATTTAGCTGGTGGCTTTTATAATATAGGTTCACCAACACGAGTTTCTTTGGATGAAATGATTCATGGTATCGTTGAAGTATTCTCTGAAGGAGGAAATCAATCATTAATTCAATATGATAAAACTAAACCAGATACTTTACAGTCAATGTTAGATTATTCAAAAACAACTAGAGATTTACATTATTATCCAGAATATACCTATATAAAAATGTTAAAAGATTTTAAGCATGAAATGATAACTGAACCATTTTCTAAACTTTGGGGAACAAGAGAAGAGTATGAAAAGAAGTATTTAAATTACCAATAAGAAGTTTTTAAGGAGTGATTTTTAAAATGAATATATTATTTTGTAGTGTTGGTCGTCGTGGTGAGTTAATAAAAGATTTCAAGAAATCTATGAAAAACTCTGTTCAAATTATTGCTACAGATCATAGTAAATATGCTCCTGCTTTATATCTAGCAGATAAATATTATATTGTTCCACGTATTGATGATGAGTCATATTTATCAAAAATTATTGAAATTTGTAAAGAAGAAAAGGTTGATGCAATTACTACTTTTATCGATCCGGAAATTCAAATTCTAGCAAAGAATCGCGATTTATTTGAGAGCATTAATGTAAAAGTATTAGCACCATCTTTAAAAACTGCTGAACTATGTTTTGATAAATATAAAATGTATGAATATTTATTAAAACAAAATATTACTACTATTAAAACATATTCTAGCTTTCAAGATTTTAAAATTAATTATGATAAAGGCGAAATTCGCTTACCTGTTTTTGTCAAACCAAGAACTGGTAGTGGAAGTGTAGGAGCAAAGAAAATAAATAGTATTGAAGAATTAAAAGCAATTTGTGAAAAGAACAGTTTTCTAATTATCCAAGAATATATGGATGGTTTGGATTTAGATGCAGATGTTTATGTCGATATGATAAGTCACAAGCCAATTAGTATCTTTACAAAAAAGAAAATTGAAACTAAAATTGGTGGTGCTAATAAAACTATTTCATTCAAAGATCCTGTATTATTTGATTTTATAAAAAAAATTGTCACATGTTTTCAATTTAATGGACCAATAGATATCGATTTTTTTTATAAGAATGGAAATTATTATCTTTCTGAAATTAATCCTAGGTTTGGTGGAGCGTATTTGCATGCATATGGAGCTGGAGTAGATTTTGTTAAACTCATTAAAAATAATATAGAGAATGTTGAAAACGGAGAAGATATTGGTAACTATGATGAAGGGATTGTCATGATGATGTATGATTCTGTTGTTATAAAAAAACAAGAGGAACTGTCAAATGAGTAAAAAAATTTTAATTTTAGCAAATAACTCAGGTGGTTTATATGGGTTTAGAAAAGAATTAATTAAAAAGTTAATTTCACAAGGTTTTTTTGTATATGCTTCAACTCCATTTGATGATCATATAGATGATTTAAAAAAATTAGGAGTATATTTAATTGAAACCAAAATAGATAGAAGAGGCATGAATCCAATAGAAGATTTAAAACTAATATTAACATATTTTAGAATTATGAGAAAAATTAAACCTTCCCTAATCATTACTTATACAATCAAACCAAACTTATATGGAGCAACTATAGCTAGAATTTTAAATTTTGCTTATGTTATAAACGTTACAGGATTAGGAACAATTTTTCAATATGATGGCTTATTAAAAAAAATTGTTATTTTATGGTATAGATACGCTAGTAAGAGAGCTAAAGTGCTTTTCTTTGAAAATGTAGGAAATAAAAAAGAATTTTTAGAATTTGATATTGTTAAAAATGATAAATGTTGTGTATTACATGGAGCAGGTGTAAATACTGATTATTACTATATGATAAATCAAAATAACATTACTCAACCTATTTTGATTCACCCTTCTGCAATAATTAATCCAACAGTTAATATAGGAGAAGGTATAGTTATTATGGCAAACGTAGTTATTAATACCGATACAATTATTGGCAAGAGCTGAATCATTAACACAGCAGCAACTATAGATCATGATTGTGTTTATAAAGATTTTATACATATTTCACCTGGTGTGCATATTGCTGGTACAGTACATATTGGAAATAAGACATGGATAGGTATTGGAAGTTCAGCAATTAACAATATAACTATTTGTAATGAAGTAACAGTTGGTGGAGGGGCAACAATTATTGCCGATATTAAAGAATCTGGTAAATATGTGGGAACTCCTGTAAAGAGAGTAAGATAATGAGAGCACTAATGACAGCAACTGTTTAATTAATAAAGGAACTTACGTAGGTGTTCCTACGAAACTAAAATCTACATATACCAAAAATTGAAAGGGAGATTATATTCTATGAAAAAAATATGCTATATTTGTACTATCTCAGATACAATTAAAGCTTTTTTTGTCCCTCAATTACAATTCTTAGCAAAAAATGGATTTGATGTTACGGTTGTTTGTTCTGAAGACGAGACCTTAGTTACTCTTTTGGGAAAAGAAATTCATTATAAATGTATTGAAATTCCAAGAGGAGTAGCATTCATCAAAATGGCAAAAAGTTTGTATCAGCTAATAATTTTCTTAAAAAAAAATAATTTTGATTTTATACAATATTCAACTCCTAATGCAGCTTTTTGTAGTGCAATTGCGGCAAAATTAGTTGGATGTAAAATTAGAAATTATCACTGCATGGGATTTAGATATTTAGGATTTGAAGGAATGAAGAAGAAATTTTTTAAACTATTGGAACGTATTACTTGTAGTTTATCTAGTTATGTTGAATGCGTAAGTAATTCTAACATGGAACTTGGTATCAGTGAAAAGCTATTTAAAAAAGAAAAAGTTACTGTCGTGTTTAACGGAAGTAGTGGCGGAGTAGATTTACATCGATTTAATTATTTATATAGGGAATTATGGAGAAACGAAATCAGATCTATATTAAATATTGATAACAAAGAATTTGTATTTGGCTTTGTGGGTAGAATAACAAAAGATAAAGGAGTGGAAGAATTAATTAATTCCTTTGAATCATTGGGAATCCCCTCAAAATTATTAATAGTTGGAAATTTAGAAAAAGATCATAATATAGATAAATATGTCTTGAATAGTGCATATGAAAATAGTGATATTATTTTTGTTGGTAGTGTCAATAATATTGAAAAATATTATGCTAGTATGGATGTTCTAGTCTTACCAAGTTATAGAGAAGGATTTGGTAATGTGATTATCGAATCAGAAGCTATGGGTACACCAGTCATTGTATCAAATATTCCCGGCCCTAAAGATGCTATGCTTAATGGAATAACTGGAATGTTAGTTGAACCAAAAGATGTAGATGAATTAAGATTATGCATGGAACATCTATATAAGACATACTTTAATTATGATTATGGATTGCAATGTGTAAATTATGTAAAGAAAAATTTTGATAATGAAATTTTATGTAAAGAAATATTAAAAAGGAAAAAAAAACTATTAAGAGATATCTCCTAAATGCAACACATGCAAACTTGAAATTTTATATGCTGAAATAATGAAGTTTATGAGTATATTGCATAACCAAAAAATATAATTTACATTTATGACTTAGAAAGAGACATTAATCAAAAAATAAGATTGATGATTTGAGGATTTATATGACTGAAGTATCTGTTATTATGGGAATTTATAATTGTTCTTTAACTTTAGATGAAGCATTTAATTCATTAAAAGAACAAACGTATAAAAATTGGAAATTAATCATGTGTGATGATGGATCTACAGATAACACATATGAAATAGCAAAAAAAATTGCAGAAAATAATGACAATGTTATTTTACTAAAAAATGATAAGAATAGAGGATTAAATTATACATTAAATAAGTGTTTGGAATATGTTGATACTGAATTTGTTGCAAGGATGGACGCAGATGATATATCATTGCCAACACGATTTGAGAAAGAAATTAGTTTTTTAAAATTAAATAGACAATATTCAATTGTCAGTACAAATATGATATATTTCGACGAATCAGGAGATTGGGGGAAAAGTAATAGTATTGCAAAACCAGAAAAGAGTGATTTTGTAAAAGGGACACCATTTTGTCATGCTCCGTGCATGGTAAGAACAATTGCATATAGAAAAGTAAAAGGATATACGGTAAATAAAAAGCTACTACGAGTAGAAGACTATCATTTATGGTTTAAAATGTATTTAAATGGTTATATAGGATATAATTTAGAAGAACCTTTGTATAAAATGAGGGATGATAGGGCTGCAACTAAGAGAAGAAAGTTCAAATATAGACTTAATGAAGCATATGTAAAAAAATTAATAGTTAAAGATTTTTTCTTACCCAAATATAATTATATTTATGTATTAAAGCCAATTATTATAGGATTATTGCCAACATCAGTTTATGAATTTCTTCATCGAACAAGAAGGTAAAACGTTAGGAGGATACCTGTGGTAAAAGTATTACAAGTAATAGGTGGATTAAATCGTGGAGGAGCAGAAACCATGATTATGAATATATTCAGAAACATTGATAGATCTAAATATCTTTTTTACTTTTTAGTCTATTATCCTCAAGGTGTTACTCAAGATTATGAAGAGGAAGTATTAAATATGGGGGGAAAGGTAATTCACTTTAAACAAAAATTTCTGATTTATGATATTTTCAAATTAAAAAAAATAATGTTAAAAGAAAAAATTGATATTGTGCATGCACATACTTTATTTAACTCTTCAATCAGTATTCTTGCAGCAAAAATGGCAAACGTCCCTATTCGTATAACCCATTCTCATAGTACAGGACAAATGAAAAGAGAAAATTTATTAATGAAGATGTATATGTCTATTTCAAAAAAAATTATTTTAAGCTTTTCAACAAAGTTGGTCGCTTGTGGTAATGATGCAGCAAGCTATTTGTTTGGTAAACATGGAGAAAATGTAATAATTTTAAATAATGCAATAGATATTAATATTTTTAAACCCAAAAAAATCGATGCCCTAAAATATTTTGATTTAATTCAAGATTCCAAAGTGAAAATAGGTTGCATTGGTTCTTTTTATAAGGTAAAAAATCATTCTTTTTTAATTGAACTTGCTTTTTGGATGAAACAACAGAAAATCACAAATATTAAATTTTATCTTGTGGGTAAAGGAAATCTTAGAATAGAATTGGAAAATAAGATAAAGGAACTTGATTTATCAAATTATTTTTGCTTTTTAGGTACTAGAAATGACATTGATTGTTTGATGAATATTTTCGATGTTTTAGTTATGCCGTCATTATATGAAGGAATTCCTGTTACATTGATTGAAGCACAAGCATGTGGTATTCCTTGCTTAGTTTCAAAAAATGTATCATCACAAGTTGATTTGGGCTTAAATTTAGTTACGTTTTTAGATATTAACGGAAACTTTAAAGAATGGTATGAAGCAATAATGAATTTGAAAGGTAATAAATTATTAGAAAAGGATATAAAATTAATAAATTGTAAGCTACATGATAAGAAATATACTATAGAACAATCATTAAAATTACTGGAGTGTATTTATAATGGTGCAATATATAAATAATCAAATTAGTAACTATTTCTTTTATGTCCTTTTAACTTTTCTTACAATTTTGAGTCCATTGATATCTATAGTAATAAATTTATTTTTATTTTTTTCAAATCAAAAAAGAATAAAAAAAATGTATTTGGCAATGCTATTAAGTTTTTCGTTCGGATATATAGCGTATCATACAGTGCCTTTAGAATCTGATGATCTATATAGACATTATCAAATAATGGAAAATCTAAGCCACGTGGGGATAACTGAAATTTTTAATTTTGGTTACTTAGGTGTTCCATTAAATACACTAATAATGTATATGTTTGCAGTTATTAGATGTCCTCATATGTATCCGGCTTTCTATGTAGGCTTTGGTGTTTTCTTAATTATGGATATATTAAAATGTTTTCCGTTAGATAGTATTAATACTAGTAGATTTAAGCGATTTTTTATTAATTTCATTTTTTTTCTTTTTATTTTATTAGAAATTTTTCCTAGGTACTATATTAGCGGATTGAGAAATCATTTTGCTTTTATTGTTCTTGCGTATACAATTATTTTTTACTATATAAATAACTCTAATACTAAATTTAGAAAACTAAGGCTATTTTTATCTTTTTTTTGTTGCTTATTCATCCATTCAGGGTCTATATTAATCATCACTTTCTTTTTATTTTACAATTTCATATATAAGAGATTACACGGTAAGATAAAAATTTTGATAACTTTGCTTCTTCTTTGTTTGTTTCCCATTTTAAATTTGTTTGCCAAAATAATAGGTACTTTTTTTCCAAAATTTCTTAGTAACGTTATCATAAATAAATTTGTCATTTATTCAAGTGAGTTAATAAATATAACAAATTTTAATCATTATACACTGTTAATTGTATTATTAATTTTTAATTTTGTTATATTACTTATTGTGAAAAGAAAAGCAAATAATAATCTATTTTTCTTGTATAATGATTTTTATAGTGCATTTTTCTTATTTTATCTTGCTTTTATTCCAAATATGACTTATCTAATGAGATTAACTTATATAATAAGTATATTAAGCATTCCTATATTTCATCAATTTTTTTCAATTATTAAAAAAAATAATTTGTTTATCTTTGTAATCTCAGTAATTATTTTTTTAAATATAATTTTACTGTTGTTTAATTATAGAAGTATTATTGCATATCCGTGGTATTTGGATATACATTATCTAGAATTTTTCTTTCCAATACTTACTATCATTTAACACAGTGAACTAAATTTTACAAATAAAAAAATTTATTTTTTTGTGAAATTATCTATTTACTAAATTGATTAGATTTCAAAATTTCATTATATTAATAGGTCTACGTCAGTACACGAAGCAATATAAAAGTTAAATTAATACTGTGAAAACTGATTTTATAATTACTATATCAATTAAACATAAAAATAAGGAGGATTGATTATGGAAATAATATCAATTATTATTCCTATATATAATACTGAAAAATATCTAGATCGTTGTATTAAATCGATTTTAAATCAATCTTATAATGACTTAGATATTATACTTATCAATGACGGATCTAAAGATCATTCTTTACAGATATGTTTAAAATATAGTGAAAAAGATAATCGTATTAGGGTTTTTAACCAAATAAATCAAGGACAAGATGTTGCAAGACATGTTGGAATAAAAAATTCTTTAGGATCATATATAGCATTTATTGACTCTGATGATTATGTACCAAATAATTATATTGAAGAACTCTATAATTCTATAATGAACTCGAAATCTGAGTTGTCTCTATGTGAGATTAAATGTTATCGAAATAATGATAATTATGATTATTTGATAGGCTTGTCAGAATGTGGTGTTATAGAGGGAACGGAAGATATTATGAGAAATCTGGTATCAATCAAAGGAGGAATTTCTAATTTTTTTTGCCATAAATTATTTAAAAAAAGACTATTAGAAAATCTACCTTTTTCAAAATATAAAAAATTTGAAGATGTATATTTAATGTACCAGATTGTTAAGGATGTAAAAAAAATTTCATTTACTAACAAAACTTATTATTGCTATATGCTTAATAACTTTAGTACAACTGGTTCATACCAAAGTGATTTTAAAAATTTTGATTTAATTAATGCAAATTTAGATAAATATTTATATATAAAACAGCATTTTCCTAATCTATCAAGACTATCTTTTCATCAACTTGCAAATGCAGTAGTCTCTTATTATATAAATGGAATTAATTCTGAATATTTTTATTCTGAAATTTCTTCTAACATATCTAAAAAGATTTTAGACTTAGCTAAAGAAGAAAAATATTGGAGATTATCTATAATAGGTTATATGAAATTGTGGACAATAAAAAATTCTAAATTTATATTTAAAATAGTTTATAGTTTAAAATAACATATAATTTTAAGGAGACTTAATATATGAGAACTAGAAAAACACTTATAAATCTTTTTTTTAATTTCATACAGCAATTGGTAGGTATTATTACTAATTTTATACTTCCCCCATTACTAATTTCAAATTTTGGTTCATCATTTAATGGTTTGATATCAACAATTAGACAAATGATGACATATGCTCAACTAACCGGAGCAGGAATTAGCCAGAGTAGTACATATGCATTATATGAACCTCTATATAAAAAAGATTATATAACTATTAGTGGTATATATAATGCGACAAATAAAATGTTTGTTAAAGCAGGAAATTATTTTTCCTTAATAGTATTATTGCTTTCACTAGTTTACCCTTTTTTTGTAAAAGATATTGACCGAATGACTGTTATCTTCCTAGTAATTATTATTGGAATTAGTGGAATTTCAGAGTTTTACGTTTATGGGAAATATCAAACAATAGTGAATGCAAATCAGAATAATTACATAATTGCTTTAACACAAGCAATTGGAAATATTGCAAATATCATAATAACAATAATATTAATAGCGTTAAATGCAAATATCATAATTGTTCAATTAGGTGCAAGTATTATATATTTAATGAGAATAATAATATTAAAGTGGTATGTAGACATTCACTATCCTTATTTAAATAATAGTGTTAAACCAATGTTTAATAAAATTACACAAAGAAATAACGCAATTATACATCAATTAGCTGGATTAATCGTTTATAGCAGTTCAACAATCATCGTTAGTTTGATTTGTGGTTTAAAATCCGCGAGTGTATATACTGTATATGCGCTAGTATTTAATGGACTAGATACAATTTGCTCTATGATTTCGACAGCAGTTTATGCATCTTTTGGGGAAATTATATCACAAAGAGAACAAAAACTTTTAATAACAAATTTTAATTTATTTGAATGTATTTATTTTTGCTTTACTGCTATTATTTATGTTGTTACTTTTTTAATGATAATGCCATTTATAGATGTTTATACAAGTGGTATGACAGATACCAATTATCATTTACCAATTTTAGCGTTTTTGTTTGTTTTAGTAGGAATAGCAAATAATATTAGAGTTCCGGCACGGACATTAGTTAATGCTGCAGGACATTTTAAGCAGACTCAAAATAGAGCTATAATTGAGATGGTTTTATGTATAGTAGGACAGATTATATTTTCTTTTACTTTTGGTATAAATGGTGTTTTATTAGGATGTCTCATGTCCTATTCTTATAGAACTATTGATTTTGTAATTTATTCTAACAAGTATATAGTAAAAATAAGTTCATTTAATTCTTTTAAAAGGGTAATTATATATGTTTTGTTTGGAATTCTATTTATATTATGTTTTAATAAAATATTTGTAGTTAAAACACAGAGTTATTACGCATGGTTTGCTTGGGCTATTTGTATAACATTTGCAGTTAGTATATATTTTTTATTTATTACTTTCATTTTTGATAAGCAGTCAATAAAAAAAAGTATTAATATATTAAGATCCTTTTTTCAATAATGTACCTTATATTAAACTCCATATATACACTTTCCAACAGCATCATCTAAAAATGACATTCAAAAAAAGTGTATCTGTTTTGATATGTACCCCAAATCCTAGACAACTAGGAGGAGGGGTATTCTTATATGAAATATTCATGGGAATTTAAATTAGAGTGTGTTGAGAATTATAAGATAGGTAAAAGTAACGTTAAACCAAAATATGCGAAATGTAACCAGAGAGAATTTTCTCATAAAGTAAGAGAATGGGTCAGGATATATGAGTTGTATGGAATAGATGGTTTAAAACACAAACCATCAAACAAAGATTGGACAAAAGAAGAAAAATTTGATTTAGTATCTAAGGTATTAGCAGGTAATTCGATTAAAAGTATAGCCATTGAAGCAGGAATCCATCCCGGATTACTCCATAAATGGGTTAAAAAGTATAAACAAGAAGGTTATAATGGTTTAGAATTAAAAAGAAGAGGAAGACCTCCAAAGGAAAATTTAATTATGACCAAACCAAGTAATGATAAAGAAATTAAACTTACAAAAAGTGAATTAGAAGAACTAAAATTTCTAAGAAGAAGAAATGAATATCTTGAAGCCGAGAATGTCTACTTAAAAAAAGCAAGAGCCTTGGTGATAGAGAAGTTGGCATCATCAGCCAAGGCGAAAAAGCCAAAGTCATCAAAGAACTGGTCAACAAAGAAGGATATAGATTAAGCGATTTATTAAAAGCTTCAAAACTGCCTAGATCAACCTATTATTTTGAAAGCAATAAATCAAATATCGATGATAAAAATAAAGAAATCATTAATGAGATAAAAACTATATTTTATGATAACAAGCAAAGATACGGTGTTAGACGTGTTACAGCAGAGCTTCATAATAGAGGTCATATAATTAATCATAAGAAAGTTCAAAGATTAATGTTTAACTTAGGTTTGAAAGGTAAAAGACCAAAAGAGAAGTATCATTCATATAAAGGTGATATTGGTAAGAAAGCAGATAATATTATTCACCGTGATTTTAAAGCTACTAAACCAAATCAAAAATGGACCACTGATGTATCGCAGTTTAATTTTTCTTGGGGTAAATGTTACTTATCGCCAATATTAGATATGTATAATGATGAAATAATATCTTACGATTTATCACTTCATCCCAATCTTGAACAAATAATAAATATGTTAAACAAAGCATTTAATAAATATGATAGTCTTGACGACTTAATATTCCATTCTGATCAAGGTTGGCAATATCAACATCAAACATTTATTGATAAACTTAATGAAAAAGGAATTACTCAATCTATGTCCCGTAAAGGAAACTGTTATGATAATTCAATAATGGAATCATTCTTTGGTACTTTGAAATAGGAGTCAATCCAAAACAAAATGGATGTCACCTGTAAAATACAGAGAAACATCCATATGTACATATTGAATTTTAAAATATACAAATATAACCAATTTAAAAGATATTCATATATGTCTAGGAAATTGGGTACATGTCACCAAACTTTGGGGTTCACTTCAGCTTTATAATTTTGGCGTGGTTTTTATTTATGAAGCTGTTTGACAAATGATATGCTAATCATTTCTCGTTACAGCCCCTTTAGACACTAAAAAGATCATACTGTAGAGTAGGATATATGGATTTGACTAAAAATAAAAAAATTTTATTTTATAAATATTGCTTAAAAATCCAGAGAATATATAGAAATCAAAATGTTAAATAGAACATCGCTAGAAGTTACTCTTACACATATTGATGTGTTAAAAAATTGTCCCAACAAAATGATAAAGATAATATTTTTTCGCTTGAGAAAAACTATTAAGGGAATGACAAAGCATAAAATCTCAAGATATATTTCTATAATTCATATTATTGGCAAAAGGAAATAGATGAAAGATCAAACGAATATTTACTAGAATTTTAGCCCAAAAGAAGAAAATTATTCGTAGTAGAAAAATTGAATTAATGGTGAATTAGGATTCACTGAATTTCATATTTTAAAAGTTTACAAAATTTATGATGCTAACTGAAGTTGTTACTTGTATTATTTATTATATCTAATTCAAAAATCATGTATAAGATAAGCTATTTTTTTACTCTATATCTAACATTATTTAATATTTTATTAAACTGAGCAATTAATATTTTTTTTAATCTCAAGACATTAAAATTTAAGAATACTAGTACTGTTACCACACTACATAAAGAAAAAATCTTTAATGAAAAAATAACCCAGTTAAATATTGTTATTTCAGTAATCTGCATTTTGGCAGTTAATAATATAATAAGAATAATTGATAAAGTATCTTTGAAAAGTAATTTTAAAAAGGCGATAAATGATCTTTTGAGTATATTATTTTTTAGATAATAAGATGAAACTAATAAACGATATAAGACTGCTATGCAAGTACCTAAGGCTGCACCTGATATATCAAAATATTTTACAAATAGAATAGATAATACTACATTTAGTATACATTCAATTATTGAATAAATCTGAGTTTGTTTGAAATGACCTGCAGAGAAAATTATTGTAGTATAAGGAATCCTTAGTGTATATAAAGCATAAGATAGTGTAATAATTAAAGAAAAAAAAGGCTGATCATAATTAGTATCATTTACACCATTAGTATAAATAAGAACAAAAGGAATAATAACTTTAGCAGTACAACAAAATACAATTACTACAAATAAATGCATCATAATTTCGTAATTAGTGAATTCTTTCTCTAACTGTTTTAGATTATTCTCTGCGATTAATTTACCAAAAAAACTTTTATAACTAGAACTAACTGAATCTACTAATGTTCTAATTCCCATTAAGGGAAGAATATATATATTATAGATGGAAATTGATTTATAAGTAGAAAAAACTGTTAGAACCGCATAATCAATCTGAGATGTTAATACTGTAGAAATATGCTGAGCTAAACCATTCCACTTTTGCTTTATAACATTTGCAGGAGGATTTTTTATAATATGAATAGAATACTTTTTTTTCACATAGATAGATAAAAAAAATGGTCTCATTAAAAAAATCATGGATGATACTAATTTAACAATCTGAATTGATAAATTTAAATACATTAATAAAATTGAAAATAATGCATTTATTATTAATGTTATAAGATTAAATATTACATTAATATAAATTTTCTGATCTGCATTTAAAAGAAGTGTATTACAAATTCCAAAATAATATTGAGCAAATGAGCTAATAGAAATTGATAAAATTAATGTAATCGTATAAAGTGAAGAGAACTTATTTGATTCATTCATACAATAATATATACATAATAAAAAAATATATATCATTAATGCTTTAGCTATTATTTGAAAATACTTTTTAGCACTGCTATATATTAAAGAAATTTGAAGATCGTTTTTAAGACTTAAAGGTTTATATAAAGCAGCTTGAACAACAGCACCAACTCCTAAATCAAGAATCGAAATAAAACCAAGCATTTGTGTAATTGAAGATATTAGGCCGTTTGCTTCAGACCCATACGTTTTTAAAATCATTCGAGGTAATATTAACCCAACAATAATAGATAATATTTGATATGCTAATGAAAATATATTATTTGCGTATAATTTTTTTTTCAAAACTTTCCTCCTTACCTAAGATTAAAGTATATTATTCCCATTTCTTCTTAGTTAATAAATATTCCTTTTTTTCTGTATATGAATATCCCTTAGTGTAATCAAACTCTTTTTTGTGTTGTAAGTAATACTCGTCTATTTTTTTTATAAATCTAGCAGGAACCCCTCCCCATATTTCTCCATCGGGAATATCTTTAGTTATCACAGCTCCACAGCCAATGATTACATTACTACCTATATGAACATTTGGCATAATAACTGAGTTTATGCCAATATGTACATTATCTCCTATTGTAATTTTTCCAAATAAATCGATATGTTCATTTTTATATATTTTCCTTAATACCCAAACCCCTCCATCATGTGTTATAAACTTACAGTTATTGGTTATTCGTACATGATTTCCTAATTCAATAAGGTAAGGTTCACTACCAAAATCAACTCCTTTGTATATTTCACAATTTTCTCCTATTTTGATTCCCTCATCCCTAAGAATTTTTATGTAAGTTTTATTAGAACAACATAATTTTTCTTATAATATGTCTCATTATTTAATCCTCTAATTTTTCATATTTAATTAAATCATAGAATTTTTTAAGTGTTTTATGATTTCTTTGGTCTTGTGATTCAGAAAAATTACATAATGATTTTATGAATTTTTCTCGAATTTCTTCTGAGTCAATAAGTTTGGAAATATAATATGCAACCTCTTTATAATTTCCGCATTCTGCTATAAACCCATTAATACAATGCCTAATTTGATTCTTCATTCCAGGAGAGCTTGTGATTACTATAGGCTTTTTTAAACATTTTGCTTCAAATACAGAATTAGAAAATCCTTCTCTATAAGAACATTGTACAAATATATCCGCTTTTCTAATGTATGCATATGGATTTTCTTTTCTTCCACATAATATGAAATTATTTTCTATCCCATATTTTTTTATTTCTTTTAATAAATTTCTTCGTTCTTCACCTTCACCTAATATATACCATTTAAATTCGTAACCCATGTCTACTAACAATTTACATGCTTCAATAGCAATATCATATCCTTTAACTTTTCGAAGTGTACCAACAGATATTATTTTTATACCAGAAAAATCTATATCAAAATCAATTTCAATATTACTTTTTAATAATATTTCATTAACATCAATTATATTTGGTAAAATTACAACCTTATTCTTAAAATTAACAAATGATTGATTAAAATTGTCTTTCATTTCTTCTGATAGAACACAAATATAATCTATTTTTTTATAATAGTTGTAGTCAAATCCAGAATCAGATTCCATTAATTTATAATCTGTTCTTAAAAAGGATATATATTTTTTTGCAATTACTTTATCTACAATATAATATGTTGGAGTACTTTCTAAAAATGCTATTACCGAATCATATTGATTTTGTTGCTTTGGTATATATTTATTCAATATTTTCCAATTCTTCATTTGGCAGTAATAATAACTTTCTTTTTTCATTTTTTTTTCTATAAAATTTTTTACTCTAATAAAAATCAATGGCCATTTTTTTATTATATAAATATACTTTAAAGTAGTTTTTAATGGTGAAAGTGCAATTTCTGTATTTATGTCTATGTCTAATATGTTAACCCACTTGGGAACCTTTGTTTTGTAATATGCATCATTTTTAGAAAAATATAATAAATCAATTTGATAAGTATTATAATCAATATGTTTTAACAATGAAATCAAAGCTTTTTCAGCTCCACCACACCCCAAGCTGTCTATAACAATTAATAATTTTTTCATGTTAAATTACCTTTCGTACCTTATTTAAAAAAGTTTGGAAAGCAGTCTTTAATCTAATTTCATTTTTCATGGCAATGAAAAAAAAGAATAATGCACTTAATGTAGTAATATTTAAAACATAACTAATTGGTTGAATCATTGCTCCTCTTGGAACATAAAACATTATTCGAATGGAAATTAAAAGACATGCTAGAAGAAATGGTTTTCCTTTTTTTACTAAGTTAACTGATGCTAATAAAGAACCATAAAGAAGATTACAAACAATTATTCCAATATATCCAAAATCATTATATACCTCTGCGATATAAGATGAACCTTTTCCATGTCCTTCTAAATACAGATTAGAATCAATAAAATATGATATTGCATGCGCGTAAGAATGCATTGTATAAACATATTCTTTTGTATGCGGCATTGGCTCAGCTATATTAAATAGATATTCCGAAATTGGATTATATTTAGGGTAATCAATTAATTCTCCAAAAGAATAAAATGATTGTGGCAAATCATCTTTATACACTTCGCCATAACCTAATATATCCACTGATGAACCTGTAGAAATAAAAAAGTTTCGTAGTTGTGCTGATATTTTATTTTCTCCCATATTCACATCTTCTCTAATGCTAACAAAGTAATTTAAAAATGCTAAAAATAGAGGTAAGATGACAATTGTTAAGAGAATTATTTTTCTATTAATCCATATTTTATTATCAACACACTCTCTCCAAAAAATATACACAATTATTATTGCTAAATTTATGATAAAAGTTCCTCTATCTCCAATAAGTAAGTCTGTTAACGATATTATGAAAAACATTATAAACGAAATAATACAATATCTTCTTTTTGGACAAGTCCCTAAAAAAATCAAAAAAGAAACAATGTACATATTACCAACTACCTGTAGTAAACGAGGTAATTGGCTATGAAAATCTTTGAAAAGTGCAATATAATCATATTTATTAACGTATATAACTTGTTCAAAATTCATTAATATAACACATATGAAAGTTATAGAAAATAGGATAAATGAAATTCTCATCAAGAAAGAATATTTTTCTGTTTCTCTTTTATGATCATTAAAACTAATATTCAAATGCTTATATTTATTTTTAACTATTAAAATGCAACAATATCCTACTTCTAAAAATATTAGTGATATAAAAATTGATAAAAGCATATGTTTTGAAATACTAAGTGTAAAATAAAAACCAATTGAACCATAGTAAAAATACTCAACGCACATTCTACCTAAAAGAAAAATAAAAAAAGATGCAAGAAATAGCAAATATGCTATTCTTTGTTCATATTTTATCAAACAAAAAATAACTTGAGAAATAAATATGAGTAAAATACTTAATACGGAATAATTTAAATCATCCTTACTCATAAAGAAAAAAAATAGTATTGATCCCACTAACAGTAATACACAGTGAACAATATTTATTAAAATATATTTATTAATCTTTTTTAATCTAATCATAATAACATACTACACAATAAATAAGGCTCTCCTTTCTTTTATTATAGATTCTCTTTATACCAATCAATAGCCAAAGCTATTCCTTCTTCAAAACTATATGTTGGATTGTAGTTTAACATTTTCTTTGCTTTATCTATGCAAGCATTTGAATGTTTAATATCTCCTGCACGATCTGGTCCAAATATTGGTTCAACATTTTTATCTAATGCTTTACAAAGATGATGATAGATATCAATAAGATATTCTCTTCCACCATAAGCTATATTAAATGCTTCACCAGCATACTCACTAGGTGCTAAACAAGCCTTCAAGTTTGCTTCTATTACATTATCTATATACGTAAAATCTCTTGACTGCTTACCATCTCCGTTAATTGTAGGTGCTTCATCATTTAATAACTGTTTAATAAACTTTGGGATTACTGCCGCATAAGCTCCATTAGGATCTTGTCTTCTACCAAAGACATTAAAGTAGCGCATTCCATATGTATCCAAGTTATATAATTTCTTATAAAGTTTTCCATATTCTTCATCTACACGTTTTGTTAAAGCATAGGGTGACAATAAGTTTCCTTCTTGTCCTTCTACTTTTGGTAATACAGGATGATCTCCATACACAGAAGAACTAGAAGCATATACAAATTTTTTGACACCTTTTTGTCTAGCGGCTTCCATCATATTGAGGGTTCCGCCTATATTCACTTTTTCATAGTATAAGGGCATTTCAATACTTCTTGGAACTGATCCCCATGCTGCTTGATTTAACACATAATCAACACCTTCACATACAGAAAGGCAAGTATCTAAATCAGTAATGTCTCCTTTAATAAATGTATAATTTGGATGATTTATGAACAAGTCTACATTTTCTTGCTTTCCTGTAGATAGATTATCTAAACATCTTACTTTATACCCAAGATTTAAAATTGCTTCGCAGAGATTAGATCCAATGAAACCTGCTCCGCCAGTTACTAAAAAAATACTATTTTCTGGAAAAGATATATTTTTGTATCCCATAACCACTCTCTCCTTTTTTATAATCTCCAGTAATCATAACCTGCTTCAATATATTCTTTTCTATTAAGAATCCCTTTAACATCAATAACAATCTTCTTATCAACAAACATCGCATTAAATTGATCAATAGTTAAATCTTTAAATTCATCATGACTAGTTGCAATCACCAATGCATCTAAATTTACTAAATCGGACATCTCTTCAAATTCTAAGCCATAAAGATGTTTAGCCTCTTCTGCATCCGCAACAGGGTCAACTATAATTGGATAAATACCATATTCATTTAGTTCTTTAACAATATCAATAATCTTCGTATTACGCGTATCTGGGCAATTTTCTTTAAAAGTGAATCCTAAAATACCAACTCTTGCATTTTTAACATTTTTATCATTACGAATCATATTTTTAACTACATTCTCTGCAACATATTTTCCCATATCGTCATTAATTCTACGTCCTGATAATATGATTTGTGAATGATATCCTTCTTGTTCTGCCTTATATGTTAAGTAGTATGGATCTACACCAATACAATGACCACCTACAAGACCAGGTGTGAATTTTAAAAAATTCCATTTCGTTCCTGCTGCTTTTAATACAGACTGCGTATCAATTCCCATTTTATTGAAAATAATCGAAAGTTCATTCATGAATGCGATATTAATATCACGTTGCGAATTTTCGATTACTTTTGCCGCTTCCGCAACCTTGATTGATTCCGCCCTATATACGCCAGCAGCTACAACAAGTTCGTATACTTTTGCGACTTGATCTAATGTCTCTTTGTCCATCCCTGATACAATTTTCGTTATTGTCTCTAGTCGATGAACTTTATCTCCAGGATTAATTCGTTCAGGAGAATAACCAACTTTAAAATCAATACCACATTTCAATCCAGATTCTTTTTCGAGAATAGGGATACATATATCTTCAGTTACACCCGGATAAACTGTGCTTTCATATACAACAATAGACCCTTTTTGCAAGTTTCTACCAACTGTTCTACTTGCACTTTCTACTGGCGTAAGGTCAGGTGTATGATCATCACGAACAGGTGTAGGCACCGCAACAATGTGAAATAAACATTCTTTTAATTTTGTTTCATCTGAAGTAAATTCTACAGTACAACTCTTAATGGCATCATTTCCTACTTCATTGGTCGAATCTATGCCGTTTTTATACATTTCAATCTTATGTTGGTTTAAATCATAACCAACTACTTTAATTTTTTTGGAAAATGCTACAGCAATTGGCATTCCAACATACCCTAAGCCTACTAAGCTTAATTTTGTTTTCTTATTTATCAATTGATTATAAATCATTTTTACCTCCTATATATTTTTTTAATTAATCTAAATATTTTTTTTGAAATAGTATAATTACAACAAAACATTAAACAAGGAATCTTTCTTTTGATACCTATATTACTTTTCATTAAAACGATTAAATTATTTTTTAAATTATACAATAACTCTGATTCAATTTTTTTTTCATTATTTTTCAGTTCTACATCCAAATATCCATAAAATGCAATTTTAGCTAATAATGAAAAATAGCTTCTTGCATTTTTTAATTCTGATAAGTATGTCAAACTAGAATTATGATACCTAATGGTTTTTTTATACAAACAATTCGTTGCATATAATAAGTCAAAGTCACGTTTTCGTACACCATAAATTGGATTTGAAATTGAAACATGATTTGTATTATTAAAATAAAAGTATTGTATTTTTGTACTATAAACTATTTTCATATTCGGTTTAATTAACTTACACCATGCTAAAATATCTTCATTACATTTACCTTCTTTAAACATATTATGACTAATAAGCTGTCTCTTAAATAATTTTGTACAAAAGGAATAGTCCTCTTTAGATATAATATGTTTATATATATCAACTTCATTATTATATTCATAAATCTTTATATTCTTATTAATTAAATCAGTTTCTTTATTAGTGACTAAATAATTAATGCATGAAATATCAGCATTATATGAAAAAATAAGATTTAAAAGATAATAAAACATATCTTTCGAAATCCAATCGTCACTATCAACAAAACCAATAAATTCACCATGTGATACTTTAATACCAAAATTTCTTGCTGAACTCAAACCTCCATTTTCTTTATAATAATATTTAATTCGATCGTCTTTATTTTGAAATTCTAAAGCAATGTTTTCACTATTGTCAGTAGAACCATCATTTACTAAGATTATTTCTATATTTTGGTAACTTTGATTGCATATGGATTTTAAACATCTAGTTAAAAATTGTTCAACGTTATATATAGGAACAATAATTGAAATTAATGGACTAGTTTTATTCATTTTATTTATTCCTCCGTAATATTTTGATAAATACAACTTGTCTTAATTTTAATGGCATTAAAGAGATAAAAAATTGAATTAAAACAGTATAAAGATAATCGGAGTAACTTGCTAGTCCTAATTTATAAACTTTTCTTCTACTCTTCTTATATTTTAGAAAATATGAAAAACTTCCTCTTCTAGATATCATAGCTTTACCTGTTCTTGCAAACACCAAATAGTCGTCAATATTTTTTCCTTTACAACCTGCAAGAATCAATCTAGTCCATAACATATCATCTTCCATAAGTGGAGCATGTTCATAATTTCCAGCTTTTAAAATTGACCTTCGTTTAAACATCACTGTCATGTGATTATAAGCGCTTCTCCTTTTTTGATATTTGATTATTTCATTATTTTCCAAAGGAACTTTACGTACTGAAATAATATTGTTAATATTCTGATCAAACTCTTTTATGTGGCTTCCTACAATATCTAAACTAGGATCATTTATAAATTCTTTTAGTTCTAATTCAAATCTATCTTGACGACAAATATCATCTGTATCCATTCTAGCTATAATTTCATTACTACATGCGATTACTCCTTCTCTTAAAGCAATGCCTAAACCTTTATTTTTTTCAAATATTACATATTTTATTAGAGTAGGATATAATTTCTCATATTTATGCAAAACAAATTCTAGTTCTGAAGTTAGTGGACCATCTTTAACAATTACCCATTCATTGGCAGGTATTGTTTGATTAAGTAAACTTTCAAAACATTGTTCTAGATTGCTTGCAGTTTCTTTATTATATATAGACATTAAAACACTTATTTTTGTACTGTGCATTAGATTACAGTTCTCAGACATATCCAAAAATCCTTTCCAAAATTAAAAGATGAAAGGTATTCTATGTTCCATTTCATCTTTTCAGGCAATATTTTTTTTATATAAATTTCGTCTATATTGTACTTGTCCTTTAAATAGTTTGAAATTATTTCATCTTCATTTTTAAATTTGATGCTTGCTAAAGAAGTTATGCCAGCAGGTAATAATAAAGTTGCTTTCATTTCATCTGTATATTTTTCTACGTATCTCTTTACCTCTGGTCTTGTTCCTACAAAGCTCATCTCACCTTTTAAGACATTAAATAACTGAGGAATTTCATCTAAACGACATTTTCGTATTTTATTTCCAACTTTAGTTATTCTTGTATCATTTTGTGTAGTTACTAATGAACCATTTTTATCAGCATCAATGACCATTGTCCTAAATTTGAATATTTTAAATTTTTTTCCATATTGTGTAATACGTTCCTGACGATAAAAAATGGGACCCTTTGAATCTAATTTAATCCAAATAGCAAGAATAACTATAATAGGTGATAAAATAACACATAAAATAATAGAAGCACTAATATCAAATATTCTTTTAAAGGAAAGTTGAAGTTGTTTTTTCTTAAGAGAATCATAATACTTTTTAACAGAATCATTTTTAATTTCTGCTGGTAATTCTTCAAATGGAATTAATCTCATAACCTCTCAACTACCTCACAAAAATTACTAATTATATAGTCAATTTCTGATTTTTTTAATTTACTATATAAGGGCAAAGTGATTTCGTTTACATATAATTGATGTGCATTTGGATAGTCTTTGATATTGAACCCCATATCTTTATAGGCAGTCATCATTGGCAGTGGCTTATAATGTACGTTACAAGCAATACCTCTTTCTGCCATCTTAATAATAATTTCATTTCTTTTTTCTTCTGTTGCACCTTGTATTCTTACCAAATATAAATGTCCGCTAGATCTGTGATTTTCATCGCAATGATTCAATAAAGTAACTGGAAGAGATGAAAAAGCCTCATTATACATTTTAATAATTTCATGTCTCCAATTTAACATTTCTTCATAACGATCTAATTGCACCAAACCAATAGCTGCCATAATATCAGTCATATTGCATTTATAAGCTGGAGAAACAATATCATATTCCCAAGCTCCTAATTGATTTTTATGCAATGCATCTTTTGTCTGGCCATGCAAAGATAATAATTGAAATTGTTTATAAATATATTCATTATCAATTCCTTCATGATTTCTCCATGTAATGGCTCCACCTTCTGCAGTAGTTAAATTTTTTACTGCATGAAAGCTAAAGGAAGTAAAATCAGCAAATTGACCGCAACGTTTTCCATTTTTCATAGCACCAAAAGCATGAGCAGCATCTGCTAATACAATTATGCGGTTATATGCTTTTTGTATGGCATTATTTGCTTTAAATAAGTCTTTCTTTTTTTCAACTGCTTGATAGATACGCTCATAATCACAGATAACACCTGCAATATCTACAGGAATAATGACCTTCGTTTTATCTGTAATTGCTGCCTCCATTTGATCATAATCCATTTCCACACAATTTGATTGGGAATCGATTATGATTGGAGTTGCCCCTACATGACAAATGACTGAACATGATGAAGTATAGGTATATGCAGGAACAATAACTTCATCTCCAGGACCCACTCCAAGAATGCGTAACGTTAATTCCATACATGCTGTAGCACTATTTAAACATACTGTTTTATCTGTACCAATATATGCAGATATTCTTCTTTCAAATTCTTTTGTTTTTGGTCCAGTCGTAATCCACCCTGATTTTAAGGCTTCACCAACAGATTGAATTTCTTTGTCTGTTAAATCTGGTGGAGAAAATGGTATATTCATTTTTGTCATTTTGAATCCTCCCTCATCCCATAGAAAAAGAACATACATTGCTATATGTTCTTCCTTACGATCTCTAAGCCGACTTTTGCTTTCCTTTGTTCTCCTAAGAATTCGATCTCGATCTCTGCAATTCGTTTATGCCGGTCGATCCGTTTGATCAATCCTTCTTTTCCTTTCAAAGGTCCGCATTCCACGATGATTTTATCTCCCTCGATATAGCCCGTTGACATGTCAACGATCTGTTCTTCTTCACCAAACGATTTTAGAAAAGTTACTTCATCTTCTGGCAGGGGATAGATCTCTTGTTTGTTCTTTCCAAGCATCTTTGTCAGATCAGGTATCTTCTTTAATGCCTGATACAGTCGTGTCGGATCATCACTGATCATGAATACATAGCCTGGAAATAAGATCTCGGTTCTCTCGACCCATTCTCCTCTGTATTTGCGAAGCCGTTTGCTGAAGGGGATGAAGCTTTTGCTCAGGCATGGTTCATCGATCAAAAGATCGCACGCTTTGATGACCCATTGTTCTTTCCCTGTACGTACTTGTATGACGTACCACTGTTCCATACGCTGCACCTCCATAAGAATATGCTTCGCCCATCCATCATGTTTCATACATGGTAGACAGTTGTGTGATGATCCTATCATCGAAACAACGCGACACTGCGACGATTGCTTCTTTGATATTCTTTTTCATGGATAATCCGGAATTATCCATGAAAAAGAAGAAACAGATCAAAAGTAGAAAAAGAAATGATAAAATGAAAGGGAACAAGGGGATGATGGCATGCGTTATGTATATTTATATGAATTAGATTCTGTAAGAAAAAGTGATCAACAAGTAATCAAAGGACAACAGGCATTGTTTGATGAAATTGTCTGTAATGGGAATTGTGTTGTATTGTCACTCAACCAATTGACAGATTCTAGAGCAATCCTGTCTATGCTGCGTACGAAACAACAAATGAACACATTATTGCAGCTGTTTCAAAAAGGACATTTAAAATATGCACGTTTTGGGGATTGCCGTACACCTTCTTATTACATTCAGAAATCAATAGAAGAAAAACGAAATTTTATATATTCTTCATTGCCAATGAAAAGCAATCAATACTATTTGCAAAAAGAGGTATTAGAGGCATTAAAATATGCAGATTTATCAAAATTTAGTGATCTGATAGAAAAACAAAATAAAAATGACCATGCACTCCCCGTATTTGATGAGTACATCGATGGTCATTTCATATCTTCGATCTTAGGAAAAGAAGAAGCTCTAGAAACATTGTCTTATCTTAAACGCTTTATTGAAGTTATCCTGAAGATCAGTATGTATGATGCATATGCTTTGCCGATTACGGAATATACGACAGAGTATCCACAGGTACCATTTGCAACATTTATGGAACAGATTCTTTCTTTTGAATCTGAGAATGCTTTGTTTACAGAAACAAAGTCCATATTGAAAGAAATAGGACAACAGTTATCCCATCATCATAAAAATAACAATAGTCGTTCAGAATGGCTCTTATGCCTGTTAAATAAAAAAAGAGAATATTCAAAACAATTATTTGCATTTGCTGAATGCATCATTCATCTCTGCTATAACTATACTGTCGAATATAGTATTTATAATGTATCCAAACATTATGAGATCTGCTCACTTTTTGAGTCAGATCACACTTCTTTTCAAAATGATTTCTTTGCTCGACTGCAATATGAATGGAAACAAGATATTGATTATGATCAAGAATATCTATATGAAGAAAGCAATCAATTTCAATGGTTTGACGCAGAAAAATTATGCCCGGATTGGGATTTAGCTTTACGAATGATTCAGAAAGAAGAAAAGCAACAAAAGCAGGAGAATGATATCGAATTGTATGAGAATGATTATGTAAAGCGAAGAGATTATCAAAAGAAACAAAACTATCGTAAACTGGGGAAGATTCTAACAGCATCATTATTGTCTTTAATTCCAATTATTATCTATACATGGATAGAGGATTCGGCATCTGATTTTTCCAGTCAATTTATTTCACAGCTCTTTTCCAATGATATATTGAAAGTAATCTTTGTCTTTGTTGCGGCAAATTTAATGACAGTGATCATGGAACAGATTGCAACAGTTTCTAATTTATGGGAGATTGGCAAAGAATGCAAAAAAGCATGGAAAGATTTTTGGCAATTATCAAAAATACAGGTTGCATCGTATGTGAATTGGAATGAGATTCATCATTTTCGTTTTGAGAAAAAGCATAAAAGAAAAGAGCAAACAGATGCGAAACAAAGCAATCTAATAAAGTATCAACAATTGTGGGAAAAGCGAAAAGAGATGTTTGCGGATAATCATTTGCTGCCTCTTGTTGACCCGAAAAAAGAATATGATATCTTGTTGCAATATGAACTTGCTCATCATACACAGGTGGGAGTCATACATGAAAGCCCGTATTATTTACATATCGTCGATTTAATTCATCAAGGCGTAAATCAATATTTCACTTATGAGCGATTTATACCAACGGTTCCATCAGGAGCTGTTGTTGTCGTTGCCATCTATCAAGGCAGCTATTTATTATTAAGACAATTTAGGCATGCTATCCGTGATTATCAGATGGGATTTATCCGTGGATTTGGGGAAATGGATATAACAGCCATAGAAAATGTCAAGAAAGAGATAATGGAAGAAATTGGCGGAAAGGTAATAGGCATACCCGCATATTTAGGAGAGATCACAGGAGATAGTGGAATCTTAGGAACAAAAGTATCTGTGTATCAGGCAGAGATTGATACGTTTGATCATGGCGAAATGAAAGAAGGCATTGAAGAAATACTGCTCTATACCAAAGAACAATTATTGAAAGCAATCGCAAGCAAAGAAATTGAAGACAGCTTTACATTGGCTGCATTCACCTTACAGCAATATGTGAAAGAAAATTAAACGATTGATGCAGATGAAAAGTTCTATCTTCCTCGTTAAGCAGGATAAATCTCTTGCATATGAGGAAAATATGAACTTTATTGATTTGGTTTCTTATCTTGTGACAGGGTGTAAATAATGCTATATTTAAGTTAGAAAGGCAGACATGTCTGAAAGCAACTAGAGAAGGAGGTTATTATGAAGAAGAGATCTTTTTTAGCATTGCTGTTGAGCTTTATGATGATCATGGTAATGACACCAATCGTAACAAAAGGACAAGAGACAGCAGAAATTGTTACTTTACCAGAGGGGGTAAATAGTAAAAGCTTTGGTGAAGGAAAGACGGTTTATTATGATGGAAATTATTATGACACTCTGGCTAATGCATTGACGGCAGTATATATGAGCACGCCATCAGAAGTTGCCGTATTGTATTGCAAGCCAGGAGCAGATGTTGGCAGCATGACCCATGGACATGTTGCAGATGATCTGATCATTTATGGTAACGGTGCTTATGTTTCCGGCGGGGAATATGATATAGAAATCGATACGTATGCATATGATCGTTCAACAGGGAAACAAGATCAAAATGGGACTTTTTTAGATAAAGAAATTACAGTTACTGTAAAGGATTTAGACGGCATTGCAGCATGGGGACAAAGAAATACAGATTATACAGTTCATTTGAATTTTGAAAACTGCCAAAATATGAACCGCATCTATTTTACGAATACGGTTAATCAAAAAGGTATTTTGAATATTTCACTAGTTGGCTGCAGCTTTGATGCGACAAAAGGCAGCAATCCAAATACTGCATTTTATACAAATGCACCTGGAGAAATCTCATTAATTGATACACATTTCAATCATATTTCAGTAGGTATGAACATTAATCATAAGTCATCCGGCGTACAAAATATCCTGCTTCAAAACTGTACGTTTACTGACTGTGCTCTTTCAGATTCTCCGCAGGCAGCTAGCACAAAGACGTATGCCGCACCAATCAGAATCGTTGCAAAAGATACGGCAGAAACGAATTTAACAGTGAGAGATGTCTCTTTCATTTATAGTGAGGGTAAAACGAATTGCGGCAACGGTGATATCTTATTAGGTGATGGAAGATACGATGCAGCCGCTTCTCAAGGAATTACAACATTAGAAATGTCTGGAACAGCAGCTGAAGTGATGGTACAGCAAGCAGGCTATTATACAGATAGTGCTGGAACTGAAGAACTGATCAATAAGGAAAAAGCTGTGGTTTCCACTGTTGAAAAAGATGGATTTACTACGATGGACAAAGACCAACATTTCATCGTCGATAATCATGATGTGACCGAAATTGCAAATGCAAAAGAAGCAACTTGTACAACGGAAGGTTATACAGGAGATAAGATTTGTACACAATGCGGCAAGATCCTTGAAAAAGGACAAGTCATTGCAAAATTAGGTCATAATTATGAAAATGGCGTATGTACGATTTGCGGCGAAAAAGATCCAAATTACGTAGTATTTGTTCCAGAAATAATAAAAGGTAAAGACGGAGTATGGCAACAGGGAAGCAAAGATGGACTGAGCTTTACTTCCAATGCTGAATATAATGACTTTGTAAAAGTATTGGTAAATGACAAAGAAGTAGAAAGCAAATATTACACAGTAAAAGAAGGCAGTACGATCGTGACATTGCAGCCGTCCTTCTTAGGTACTTTAAAAGAAGGTACATATAAATTGGCAATTGTATCTACGACAGGTAGTGCAGAAACACAGTTTACAATTGTAAAAGCATCAACTGTACAGCCTGGAGAACAACCGGATACTGCGACGGAAAATTCGAAGGAAGAAAACACAGTAGATACGGGTGTCAATGATCCAGCAGGTATCTTTGCTTTTGCTGCATTGCTGGCTCTTGGATGTACAGCTGCATTTGCATTGAAAAAGGAAAGCAACTGATAAAATAATCGTAAGTAATTAAAGACTATAAAAAGGTGAATTTCATTGCTGGTGCAGTAAAATTCACCTTTTTTTATATGATCCACTTATATTTTTTTTAATATGAAAAAATTTTACTTTTCTATTTTATAATCTTTTGTTGAAGTTGCTTGCTATTCTTTGTTCATTGTAGTACGATATTTCTGTTCAAATAAAATTTGGAGATGTACTCAAGAGGCTGAAGAGGTCGCACTCGAAATGCGATAGGTCCGCAAGGGCGCGTGGGTTCGACTCCCACCATCTCCGCCATATAGTACAAAAAGCCTTTATTTATAGGCTTTTTTTATTTTTGTAAATGCATATGCCGAAAAATATGACGAAAAAATATTGAAAAATCATGACTTTTATGTCTTTATAAAGGTAGAGGTGATGGGGATGTCTGTAGAAAAGAAAGGACGTAAGTGGTATATTCGAGGTAAAATAAAAAAGGATGATGGCACGTATTATGAATATCACAGGCTAGCTCGTGGTTGTACTGGAAAAAAAGAAGCAGAAGAGTATGATCGTAAGTTTAAAAAACAATACCAGGATATTCAAATCTCAAAAAATTTTTTAACATTTGCTGAGGCTGCTGACGAATTTATCGGCAGCCTAAATGGAGTAAAAAAATCGACTATTATCTCTTATACAGAGAAAAAGAAAAGAATATGTGATGTGTTTGGTAATAAACGAATAAATTTGATTAATAAGGATATTTTGCAAAAGTATATAAAATCTCTTGAAAAAAAGTATTCAAAAGAAACTGTTTCAAAATACTATTATTTTTTAAAAAGAACATTTGAACACTGTGTGCAAAATGATTATATATCTGTGAATCCAATGAATAATGTTAAGCAGGATCTAAAAGTTGAAGAAATAAAAAAAGATATTGTTTTTTGGGAACCAGATGAATTTCAAATGTTTATTGACCTTGTTGATGATCAAGAACAAAGATCGTTTTTCCTTTTTTTGTATTGGATGGGTGTTCGTAAAGGAGAGGCATGTGCTTTGCAATGGAAAGATATTGATTTCGATACCAACACAGTACATATTTATAAAAGCGTAACATATAAATCTAAAGGAGTATCTTGGGAAATTACGACTCCCAAAACTATAAACAGCGTTCGTAATATAACCATGTTTGATGTTGTCAGAGATGTGTTACACGATTGGAAAAATGAATGTAGTAAAATGTATGGCTTCTGTGATGATTGCTTTGTATGGGGCTTCTATCGGCCTCTTGCAGACAATACACCAAGGCGCTGGAAAGATAAGTACGTTAAATTAGCAAATGAAAAGGGATCAAATTTAAAAAATATAAGAATTCATGATTTTCGCCATAGCCATGCTTCGTATCTTATCAATAATATGGGAAAGTATGATTTTACGGATTTTGATATCGCTAAGCGTTTAGGACATACAGTTGATATGCTCCATCAAACCTATGCACATCAATTTAAGGGGATGGATAAACGGATTGTTGATCAGATACAAAGTGATTATTTGTCGAATGAAACCTTGCATCAACAGCCTCAAATATCTCCATATGACGAACTAAAACAGTTAAAAGAGCTCCTGGATCTTGGCATGCTAACTGAGGATGAATTTATTGTTAAGAAAAAACAATTATTAGATATATAAGTAAAGGCATAATAATTAGATTGCATTTATTTAAATAAGTGTGTTTAAAATTGAATATTTTTGTTAAATGTGTTATATAATATAACTGTATCAATGAAAATATAAAAAGAAAGAGGTTAAATTATGTTTACGGGAATTAGATTAAGAAATTATAAGTCATTAGTAAACTTTTCTGCAGATTTTACACATAGGAAGAATCAAGCAAAAAAAATAATAATAATTTATGGTGAGAACGGTATAGGAAAATCAAATCTTGCTTCATCATTTTATACACTGATTGACTCTATGAAAACTTTGTCTATAAGAAAAGTTATTCAGGTTTTTATAGAAAAAAGGGAAGAAAACAGCAAAATAAATGAAAACTTTATGAAGCATCTTTCTAGAAATTTGAGAGATACTGAATCTATTATTAGTAATTGTAAAACAATAAATTCAAAAGGTAATATGGAGTTAGAATTTAATTTTATTATTGATGGAAAAAAAGGATCTTATCTATTGGTATATGATGATAGTAGATTAATTCATGAAAAATTATCATTTGTTTTAAATAAGAATAAAACCATATTATTTGATTTATCTGATGAAACGAAAAATATAAATAAAAATCTATTTCTTGATCAGGAATATGAAAATGAGATAAAAGACTTAATAAAAATGTATCAAGGGAAACATAGTTTATTATCAATTATTGTTAATGAGCTAGAAGAAAAAGATAAAGGTTATTTAAAAGCAAAAATTCACCGTTCATTAATAGAAGTTATCTCCTTTTTCATGAGAATGTCAATAAAAGAAAAAAGTGGAGAAGTTGCAGAAAGAGGTAAAATGGGATTATCTCATCTTATATTAGGAAACTTAACAGATGGTAAAATAAATATTGAGGAAGAATCTGAACTTGATAAAGCAGAGAGATTTTTGAATTTATTTTTCACATATATGTATAGCGATATTAAAGAAGTTTTCTACAAAAGATACAGAGAAGATAATCAGATTAAGTATGAATTATTTTTTAGAAAAAAAATTTACAATCAGATAATAGATGTTAATTATGAATTGGAGTCAACCGGAACTCAGCACTTGATCACTATTTTACCGTTTTTGCTAATGTGCATTGAAGGTTCTGTAGTAGTAATAGATGAAATAGATGCAGGTATTCATGATTTATTGATTAATACTATTTTGAATAGTATTATTGATTCTATAAATGGACAATTAATAGTAACTACTCATAATACCATGTTATTAGATTCTAAAATAAGCCCTGAAAATATATATACTTTTGTAGTAGATAGAAATGCTAATAAGGAATTAGTGAATATTGCAGATTTTGAAAATAGGACACATCCATATTTAAATTATCGAAAAAGATATCTTGAAGGCATGTATGGAGGTATACCACATATTGAAGATATTGATTTTGATGAGTTGCATAATATTTTTGAAGAATAGATTGTTTCGGTGATGTAATATGGGGAAAAGAGAATTAAACTATCTAAAGTGTATTGTTATAGTACATGGAAAGTCAGAGAAACAAATAGCTGATTTTATAAAAAGAGAACTTAGATTTCATATGGAGGTAATTTCTAATAACAAAGGAAATTCATCAATTCAAATTAATGGGTTACAGAATTTTTTGTTTAGTGATTGGAGATTAAAATCTTTTAAAAACTTTTGTAATCAATACCCATCCGTAGAAATTGTTTCAAAAAAGCAAATAACATCATCTTTTAAAATATTTATTATTATGGATACAGATGATTGTTCAGAACAAATGAAACAAAAATTTATTAGTAAAGAATTATTTAGGGGACATTGGGCTTATGAATATATTGTTCCTATTTATAACTCTAATAATCTGGAAAATGTTATGCAAAAAGCAGGCATCAAATTTAAAAAAAGGGGTATAAATATGAAGTCAGAGTATATTTCTATATTTCCAACAGAAGAGAGATATAGAAATGATGAATCTGTTGAATTGACTGAATTTTCAAATAAATTATCGAAGATTTCTGATACAAATATGGACGTATTTATCAGTTTTTGTTTAGACAATAGTAAATAATATATTGCTTGTAGATAAAATAAAAAAAACCATATACGATGGTTTTTTTTATTTTATGGGGAATGTGACCAATCATGTGTAAGTAATATTCGACAGGTTTTGACCCGTGAAAGTCGAATGATGTCACCTGACCTTTGTCCTCGTCCCTTAAGCCGGTATGATCATTGAGTTGATTTCATGCCGGCTTTTTTTCGTTTTTTATTACATATCATTCTTCACTGCTGTCCATGATCCTGAGCTGATTGATGATCAGGTCCCAGTTCCTGCACCGCTGTGTCCATCTGCTGCTCAAATTCTGAATAGCCAGATACAGCATCTTCCTCAAGCTGTCATCATTAGGGAATACATTCTTTGTCTTTGTCACTTTTCTGAATTGTCGGTTTAGTCCTTCGATCGCATTTGTCGTATAGATGATCTTTCGGATTTCCACGGGATAATCGAAATACGTGCTTAGTATGTCCCAATTTTCTTCCCAGCTATGCACCGCTGTTGGATATTGTTTCTCCCATTTTTCACTGAATGCCGCCAGCTGGCTCATGGCCTGTTCTTCTGTATTTGCCTGATATACCTGCTTGAGATCTTTCATAAATTCCTTGATGTGTTTATAGCTCACAAAACGTGTGCTGCTGCGGATCTGGTGAATGATGCATCTCTGTATCCTTGCTTTGGGATAAACAGCCGTGATTGCTTCTTTGAAGCCGGTAAGGCCGTCTACGCAGAACAAAGAAACGTTCTGTACCCCTCTGCTTTTCAGCTCATTCAATACGCCCATCCAGTATTTGGCCGATTCGCTGGCACCTACCCATAAGCCAAGGACCTCTTTGATCCCGTCCTCATTGATTCCCAGGATTACATAGGCAGCCTTTGTCACCACATGATGATCTTCACGGATCTTGTAATGGATGGCATCCATGAATACGAAGGGATAACAGGCTTCTAAAGGGCGATCCTGCCATTGTTTCACCTCAGGAAGGATACGCTCACTGATCTTGCTTACAAGTCCTTCCGATATCTCCACGTCATATAGACCTTTGATCTGCTCCTTGATATCACGGGTAGACATGCCAGCAGCATAAAGGGACAGGATACGTTCCTCGATACCATCTGCATTGCGCTGATACTTTGAGATGATCTTTGGTTCGAATTCTCCGTTGCGGTCTCTGGGGACATTGACCTCCACTTCACCCAGCTGTGTTTTCATCGTCCTTTTAACGGAACCGTTGCGATAATTCTTTTTAGCATCATCATTTCTTCTTTCCGCATGTTCATAACCGAGATGCTGATCCATTTCGGCTTGTAATGTTTGTTCGAGGACATCGGCGAACATGCTCTTCATGCAGTCCATGATATCCTTGGTAGATGTAAACTTTTGTTCATTGATCAGATCCTTGATCTGTTGTGTCGAAATAAAAGATGTGTTCATGTCGAATTCCTCCTGATAAGATCGTTATTCATCTTCATTCTTACCTGTTTTCAACTATTTACACATCTTTTTCTACATTCTCAAATTTTTTCTGATTTTTGGGAAATCTGTTATTTAAAAAATCTAGATTAGATTTCATTCGTTCTTGTTTTAGAACATTGTAGATAAAAAATGTGTTTTACAGTTGTATGCTTTCTAAATTTTTTATGTTCTAAAACTTTTTTAATTGTATGTTATACTCTTTGCTAGTTGATTTGGATAAATACATTTGTTCATTGATAATCACAAAATAATTTTAAATACTGATCGATTTGGTCTTCTATTTACCATATATTTTGAACTTTTTTCGTTTGAGTTTACATGTTTACTAAAATATTCTTTCCTTATATATTTTTTATATTAGTTGTCACATAACCAAAAAAATTTTACTTGAAGAGCAAGGTAAAATTGTGCATGCAAATAAGAGTACAACTGTAAGTAGAAAAGGATAGTCTCATGTTGTATTGATCTATATATGAAATAAATAATAGAAAATTTCTTCATTAGAAAAGTGAGTATCTAAACTTGATAATCAAGTAACAGGTACTCACTTTACTTTACAGAATCGTTTTACTTGGACATCTCATCATAATAGTCTGAAATATTATCCGGATTCATATGCCAGATTACTTTTCCAAAGATCGTTACATGGGAAGTCTTCTCAGTAACAGGCACATACTTTCTATTAGAGCTGTCTGCTAAGAAAGTACAGGAATCCTTATCAAAGTAAACACGGCGGATATAACATTGATCTTCTATCAATACGCTTACAATGGTTCCATCGGCAATTGGTTCTTCTAAAGGAATCTTCTCAACGATGACGATCGAGTTCGGTAAAAAGATATGATTCATACTGTCATCCATGATTTTTAATGCCAGCAGATTCTCTCTTTTATCAATAAATTTTTTCGGCACAAAAACACAGCTTGTAGAAAACTCCCCGATTTCATAATTTTGGATCTCATAATAAGCGATAGGGAAAAAATCAGTTAAAGCAGCATCATCTTTCATTTCCTTGTATGGTTCCCAGCCAAGTAAATATTTCGGCGAAACATTTAGAACTTTTGCTAAAATGATCACACGATCGATAGGCAGTTTTTCTGTGTCGCCGGCCGCATAACGCTGAATGGCAGATTTTGGAATACCGGTTAATTGTTGAAGCGTATTATAGGAAATCTTCTTATAGGCGATGACTTCCTTCAAACGTTTCGATATTTCATTTTTCATAATTAATTCCCCCAGAGTACATCTAAAATTATAAATCAAAATCCCAATTTTGCAAACGAGGTGCATGAATATATTATTCATTGACTCAATATTGGGTTGACAGCATGCAAGAGCAATGGTACTATGAATACGATTAAAGATGAGATGATGGGAAAGGATGATCGTTATGAATAAGGCTTTATTTAAGATGGCCATCGTTCGCTCCGGTTATACACAAACCCGATTAGCAAAGGAATTGGGAATATCAAAAAATGCGTTAAGCAATAAGGTCAACGGGAGATCGAGCGTGACTGTTTCAGACGTGATCAAAATCTGCGAGATATTGAATATTCATGATAACAATGAAAAAGCTGAAATTTTTTTATCTTCTATATCCCAATAATGGGATTTATATAGAAGGGAATTGCTTAGAAACGAGTACGTTTTAAGTGGGAAAGAGTGATGAAAAAGAGAGGAGATAGAGGCTATTCCAATATTTGAGAGATCTTTCCAGCCTATCGACAGATGAAATCAAAGAGATTACTTGCAGCGACAGCTGTTACGACCATGTTGGCGACCAGTGTTGTCCCAACTTCAGTTCTTGCAAATACGAAAGTAGAGAAAGAAGAAAATACAAATAAAAATGCAGATGCCTTGCATGATCAAGTGATGGAGGCGACTGCTCACCGCGATGAAGCAAAAGAAGCAATGGATGCTGCTAAAAAAACAGCAGATGAAAAAATGCCGATGTTAGAAGAGGCAAAAACGGAAGCAGATGATAAGAAAGCAGCTTTGGATGCATTAAACGAACAACTGCAGCGAGATTTAGAAACAGAGATGGCAAAACAACAAAATGCAATCGATGAAAGCAATGCACAGTTGGAACAGCTAAACAAAAATAAAGAAGAATTGAGTGAACAGCTGAAAACGGCACAGGAGGCACTCAATCAGGCGCAGGAGGCATTAAAAGAAAAACAAACTGCATTAAAAGCTGCAGAGGAAGCGGCAAAAGAAGCAACGGAAGAAAAGACCATGCAGGCACATGCTGCAGTAGATGCTGCAAAGCATGCTGTGGAAGCAGCACAAACGGATTATAACCAAGCAGTTACGCAGCAAGATCAGATAAAAGAACAGCTGATGCAGTTGGAAAAGAATGCGGCAAACCTGGAAAAAGAAGTTGAAACAGCAACACAACAATTAACTGCAGCAAAAGAAGCACAAAACCAAGCGGTTATGGATCTAGAAACAGCTCAGCGTAATCATGATCAATTACACGCGGCAGATGCCATGACTGCTGTTACAGCTGAATTAGAAACGGCAAACAAGGAATATGAAGCTGCATCAAAAATGGTGATGGATCAAGAGAAAACGGTTGCTGAAGCACAATCTGCTTACCAAAAAGCAAAATCAGAATTGGATGCTAAACGTGCTTCCCTTGTAGCGGCAGAAGAAAAAGTAAAAGACAGTCAGAAAAATTATGAGACATTATCAGATGAACTGACAAAAACGGCCAAAGCCAAAGAAGAGGCAGAACGTGCCGTTGAACGCACCAATAATGAAAGAGAGCAATTGAAAAAAGAAGCAGCTGATGCTAGAAAAATATATGAACAAGCACTCAGCAATATCAATACAAGACAGTTGGAGATTGTACGTGCGAGAGCAGCTTTCAATCAGTTAGATAAAAAAATAAAGAAAGCGGAAGAAACAATGCAGAACAAATCATATATGCGCAGTTTCTTACAATTTGCCAAACATACAGATTCCGTCAAATTTTTAGATGAGCTTCTTGAATTGAAACAGTCATCTGGAGAAAAATGGAAAGACAGGATTCATTTGGAAAACAATGGTATGACGTTGACTGAACTGGAACAAGCATTGACACATATCGAAGAATCCAATGCCATCCGCCGTGATTTAAAACTGCCTGAATTTAAAGTCAGCTCCATGTTGATGCTTACTTCTTGGTTCAATTCACATTATGCAAAATATGATCACTTCGATCACAGCAAAGAAGTAAAGATCAATCATACAAATGCAGCAGAAAACTTAACAACAGCAACCACAGACATGTTCAAAGGCTGGTATGATAAAGAGAAAGAATTGTTTGATGGCTATGTAAAAGAAGGAAAGTATCCAGGATTGGCAACGATGGATGCATATGAAGTCAGTACGAAATACAGTAATATTTATCCATCCATCGGTCATTATTTAAATCTGGTACGCCCATCGCATAAGGTTACCGGTTTTGCTACAACAGAAGGTACGAGCAGTCAGACATTCTGGCAAGAAGACGAATTAAAAGATACAATGACTGTATCAGAATATCGTACCAAAATGGAAGAATACAAAAAAGCAATGGCAAAAAAAGATGTTACTGAGGATCTGAAAAAGAAACATGCCGCTGCCAAAGCAAGATATGATCAATTAGTGAAAGAAACGGCTGCGTTAAGAAAACAGTACGATACAAATAAAGCTATTTTTGATCAGAAAAATACTGCTCTGCAAACGAATCTGGAGACATACAATACAAGCAAAGCGACAATTGCAGATGCAAAACAAAAGTTGACAGATCTAAAAACAAAAGTCAGTGATGCTAATAAGGTACTAACGGACGCCAAAACAAAAAAAGAGCAATTACAGAGCGAAATTCGTGCAAAAACATTGAAAATAGATGGCGTATACAAAACATTGTTTGATGCAAAAGAGCTGTTAGAATCAAAAGAAGCAGCAAAAGCCGCACAGCTCGCTGCCAAAGAACAGGCAGAAACAAAACTGAAAGATCTAGAAGCTGCCAAAAAAGAATCACAGCGAATGTTAGATGCGGCCAAACAGGCAAAGACGGAAAAAGAGCAATTAGTCAAAGCGGCAGTCAATGCATTGGATTCGAAAAAAGCAGAAAAAGGAAAGATCGACAGCCAGATTCAAGATACGAAAAAAACAATGCAAGAGAAAGAAATGATGGTGAAGGAAAAAGCAGATACTTTGGATAAGAAAGAAAAAGAACAAGAAGCTGCTTTTGCCGTGATCGAGCATTATAATGAATTGTTAGACACACTTTCTAAATCAGAAGAAGCGATCCATCTACAAAACAATAAGCTGGCTTCCATCAATGGAAAACTGACAGAGACTGACAAGAGAATCCGGATGAATGCTGCTGCAGTACAAGATGTTGAAAAAGAGCTGGCTACTAAACAAGGACGCAAGGATCTATTGGATCATTTGAATAAAGAATTTGCAGATATCAAAGCAGGCATGAGCGGATTATTATTGAATAGCGATGATGCTTTTGTGAATGCTTTCCAAGCAAATTACCCGAAGTTATGGATAGCAATCAATGAATATGAGCAAGCACAAAAAGCATTAGCCATGCTGGAGAAAGAGTCTGCTTCAGATCAGGAAGCCTATGCGATGGCAAAAAAGGCATATCAAGATGCAGATATGAAGTTGAATGCTTTATTAGATCGAATGAATAAAGAATTGAACAGCGAAGTAGAACAAGAAAACAAAAAAGAGATGCAAAAAGATCCTTCTGGCGTGCAAACAGCAGCAGCAAATGATAGTGCAGTCTGGGCTTTATCCTTTGCTTCAGCTGCAGGTGCGTGGGCAGTGATCGATAGAAAGAGAAAAGCAGTAAAATAAAGTAATATCGATAAAGAAAAAGGGTCGTACAGCTTGATCACAAATGTGCGATCTTTTTCTTTTTATTCTTTATGAATTGTGTTACAGAGATTGCTGTGATATGCTAGAGGTGTAAAAATAATGACGGGTTAGTAAATCAACAGAGAACGGATATTTTATATGCGATGAACATAAAAAAACAAAGATATGAATCTTTTTATAAAGGGAGGGAATAAGTGTGAATAAAACTGTAAAAAAAAAGCCGACTTAAAAATAAGTAGTAAAAATATCGAAAAAATTTATAAGTTGATTTGAATAGAAGATATATCAATGCCGGATTGTTTCAAAAAGTTTAATGCTTCTTCAACTGTTAGTGATTGTTTGGTATCGGATCGTGGATTCATGAAGGATTCATAATCCGTTGGTTGAAATACTTCGCCTGTTAGGATCATGTGATAGATACTGACCAACATCATGCGTGCGATCGCAATGATGGCTTTCTTGTGACCACGTCGTTTCTTGATATTGGAATACTTTCTTCCAAAATAAGATGTCTTATCTTTGATGGTCGATAAAGCACATTGGACAAGCAGTGGTTTGAGATATTGTCCAGCTTTGGAGATACGAACTGACTTTTTCTTGCCGGCACTTTCGTTGTTGGCAGGAGAAAGTCCAGCCCAACTGACAAGTTGTTTGTCGGATTCAAACTGAGACATATCGATTCCTATTTCAGAGATGATCAGAATGGCCGATAAGGAACTAATTCCTTTTATTTGTGTGATATGCTGGAAAGATTCGCGTAAAGGATAAGCCCGCTTGACCAATTCTGCTTCACATGAATTGATGAGTTGATCCAAGTACTCCATATGATTCAATGATTTTTCCATCTTGAATCGTTGATCCGCTTCGATGTGATAGCCGTGAAGGGAGTCTAGTATCTTATCTTTGTTCTTACAATTTTTGTGAATGAGTTTTAAGATCTTGTCATCATCAATCACGTTTGGCTTCATGACTTCTTTCATGATATTGGAAGCTGTCTTGCCAAAAGGATCGGAGACAACAGAAGCTAATCCGATATTGGAAACGGTCATACAGTTCTGATAACGATTCCGTTCTGAAGAACGCATGCAGACCAGCTTGTATCGGTAACGGGCGATCTCACGCAGTTCTCGGATTTCTTTTGGAGGGATAAACGAGAATTTGATCAGATCATGTTTGAAGAGATCACAGATCCATTTGGAATCTTTCTTATCAGTTTTTTTGCCTTTGATGGCTTTGACATACTTGGGATGAGTTAAATGGACATTGATCTCACCTTCAAGAATGTTGAAGATAGGGATCCAGTATTTACCGGTAGATTCCATGCAGACATCACAACAGTGATAAGAATTCAGCCAATCCTTTAAACGATATAGGTCCGAGTTTAAAGTGGAAAAAGATTGTTGGAAATATTCTGTGATGTTCGACTGTCTATCGGTGATACCAATAGTAGCGACGACCAGATCTTTGTGAACATCCATGCCACAGCAGTTGAAACGAACGATTTTCATTGCCATATAAAAAAGCTCCTTTCATACAAAAGGAGAGGTGGCATTGACTGTCATCAAAGCGAATCGACAACAGTTGATTGAACAATCATAAGTGTCCAGGCTCAAAGTCCTACTTATTTGTGCTTGATATGATGACGGCAACTTATAAAAATACAGGATATTCAATTGAGTAGAATTCCTACTCACCTCCACGTGCTCTGTAGTATACCACCTCTCTTATAGGGTAACACGAAAATAAAGCATGTGGGATTTATTGATGAAATATTTGTGTCCGCGCGACTTTAGGCGCGGGGAAATGGAGGAAAAGATGAAAAAAAGATTTGTAGCTGGATTTCTTAGTTTTTTGTTAATACTGACAATTTTACCGACAATGATTCTTGCAGCAAATGATACGGTGGAGAATATTAAAACATTCAGTTTTATTGGAGGGGAAACGTCACAAGAAGATATTGATGCAGCATTTGGTGAAGGTGTCATTTCCTATACTTCGGAAGAAGTGAACGGTGAAACTATCTATACGATCCAATTGTTGAAGAATATCAATATGATGCAGGGTAATGATTTACGCATTGGAGAGTATAGGGAAAATGGACCTGCTTTACCACAAATGATCTTAGATTTAAATGGATGCATGATTACAAGTCAAAGCATTGGGTTGATCAATAACGGAAATCTGATCATACGAGATACCTCGCAGACGAAGACTGGCGGAATCAAATATTCAACGACCATGGATACAAGCAGTTTAGTAGCTATTTCACATCAAGGTGGTTTGCTAGTTATTGAAGGCGGTACTTTTATTTGTGAGAGCGGTTATGCATTTACGGGATATACAGCAGCTGTTAGTACGCAATATTCAGGAAAGACACAGATTAACGGAGGTACATTTATCAGTGATTCCAGTGCTGTTCTTTCTTCAGGTGAAACGATCATATATGGCGGTACTTTTGAAGCTCCGTATGGCATGTATGCAAAAGCAAGCAATGGTGTAGAAGGAATGATTACGATTCCAGAAGAATCGAGCGCCATTGTTGAAGCAAGCTCATTTGCTTTTGTCGTTCAGAAAGATGGCGAATTAGAGGGAAAAATCATAGCGGCCGGAGGTAATTATCATGCACCAAGTATCGTTGGTGGTGTTAACAAACCAGATACAAAGAAAGATGTCAGCATCACTGGCGGCTCTTATGTAAGTGATCCATCTGCGTGGGTTTCTTCACAATTACCAATTGCTCGATTGACAGACTCAAACAATGATCTGGTTTTCGCAGTAGGAGAAAATGCTATTTCTAACATGATGGCAACAGCAAATAAGGGAAATCAGTTGAGCATTCTATCTGGAGATATCGTACTGGAGAATGTTCCAAGTGGTATCGAAGTCACAAATGAAGGACAAGGAAATGTAAAAGTAAATGGAGTATCTGTGAAAGATATTGCTGTTATTTCTTGTCTGCATACATTAGAAAAAGTACAGGCGATTGCTCCTACTTGTACACAAGCTGGATATATAGAGTATTGGACATGCAAGATCTGCAATAAGCTTTTTAAAGATGCACAAGGTAGTGAGGAAATCAGTTTGAAAGATACGATAGTGCAGCCACTCACTCATCATGCAGTTAAGATAGAATGGAAAGATCCGACAACTATGAATACAGGCAATATCACTTATTGGTACTGTGCAGCATGTGAGCGCTATTTCAGTGATGCGGCATTGACGAAGGAAATCACCAAAGAAGAAACGATCATTCCTTGTTTGCCGATGATCATAGCAGGAGCAAATCGCACATGGAGACAAGGATCCAATGACACACTCAGCTTTACTTCTAATGCAGAATATGTTGATTTTATCCAAGTGATGATCGATGATAAAATTTTAGATCCGACGCAGTATACAGTTGTCTCAGGAAGTACGATCGTCAACTTGCAACCTGCTTATTTAATTACATTGAAACCAGGTACACATAAATTGCAGATCGTTTCTAAAAATGGAAGTGCAGAAACGCAGTTTATCATTTTGGAAAAGGCAAAAGAACCAATAGAAACGACACCGACTGTTAATGATGAAGGGAAAGACTCAGTATTGCAAGAGACAGCAGATACACAAGGAACAGATACAGGAAGTAAAAATAATATGCTGTTGTGGGGAGTGCTTTTCGTTGTTGCTGGAATAGGAATGGGGGCTGTTTTCATTTACAGTCATAAAAAAAATCATCTACATTAAGTAAGTAAAGGATGTTTCGAATCAAACGAAACATCCTTTCTTTGAAATAATGATTTATTTCAGCAAAGGGTGTATAAATTGAAAGAAAGGAATAAGTATGCTATTCTAATAAGCAGTTGAAAGCTTCAAGATGTAAACATCCATGAAGCTTTTTTTACAGTTGGGGGAATGAGCGTGTTAAAGACATCACAGTTAGAGATCTTTGTTGCTGTTGTGGATTGCGGTACTTTCAATCGTGCTGCAGAGTACTTGCATACTTCACAGCCATATTTGAGCAAAGTATTGAAATCAATGGAAGAGGAGCTGGGGAAAGTTCTTTTAGAGAGAGGAAAACAAGGAGTCACACCTACACGCGACGGCAAATTTATTTATGATTATGCACGTTCTATCTTGCGTGATCTGCATAAGATCGAAGAGTTCAAAACGGTGGATCTGACAAAGAAAGTATCGCAGTTTGGTGTTTCTTTGTATTCTTTTTTCTTAGATAAGAATCTGATTTTACGTCTGTTATCCGATCAGCTGGCGAATTCACTCACGCTTACGATGAAAGAAAACAATGTCGGGAAGTTATTTGATAGTTTATTGAATAAAGAAAGCGAATTAGGAATTGCCGTGGTGAATGATATCGAGTTTCCGGCAGTACAAAGCGGGGCAATCGCCAAAAATCTAAACTATGAAGTATTAGACAGCAGTCCTTTGTATATTCATATAGGATCGCATCAACGTGCGTATGAAAAAGAAGATGTCTATATGAAAGATTTGATCTACAGTACGTATGTGCATATTCCTTTTGATCAATATTCGAAAGCGCGTTTGGAAATCGCCATCGATGGGTATCAGATGAAAGAATTCAAACAGGAGATGGCAATCGATCATTATGATCTCATGGTCTATCTGTTGCAAGAAACAGACAGTTTTATGTTTGGAAATAAGTGGCAGAAAGAAGTGATGAGCCGCAACGGTATCAAAAGCAAGGTATTGCAGAATACGGATATCCGTATGCATTTGATCTTGTTTTCACGTAATGAGCCTTTATCGGCAGAAGGAGAAAAATTCAAGGAGCTGTTTTTCTTGGAGTATTTGCATACACCTATAACTAAAAGTATATAGATGTGTTCCAAACAAGTATTAGACAATGACTCTCTTTCTATATAGAATGTTCTCTAGTCAAATAGAAAGCAAGGGAGGCTATAGAAAGATGAAGAAGCGTTTTATACGGATCCTGTGTGGATTGTTGGCTTTACAGATTGCCATGGGCAATGGAATGTTTACCTTACATGCCGAAAACGGCAATGAGGAAACATTAACAGAAACAGTTGATTCGCAGGAAAACAGCGATAAATCAGAACATGTGGAAGACAATATTGCTATTACAGAAACTGTAGATTATACGAGTTCTTTGAAAGTAACTTTGCAAGATACATGGATGGGGGAACAAACACGATCTTTTCAAGTGTACTTGAAAGACACGGATCAAAGAAAGACCCTGAATTTTGATGAGCAGCAAAGTGATCTGGTATCGGCGAACTTTGATGCACTTGCTCCAGGTGTCTATGTTTTGTGCATCGAAGCGGCTGGTTTTGCAGCTTATGAACAAAATGTGACAATTGAAAAGGGGTATGACTACAGCATCACGGTTGCCGCCGGTTCCATGGAGATGGAAGGAATCGGAAACATGCCATATGGCGACTTCAATCAGGATGGAACAGTGAACAAAGAGGATGTTAACGCAGTGACGGATGCAATCGAAACAGGCGTCTATGATGCTAACTGCGATGTAGATGGCAATGGGGTCATCAATTTGCTGGATCTGGAAAAAGCGGTACGCATGCTGTACGTAGATGATCTTTCTTATACTGTGAAGCAGGGAAATATCGTTTCTACGATCGCTCCGGGCATCATTCAAGGAGAAGTAGGACAAGATACAGTGCAGGAAGGCAGTATTTCTGATCTGTTATCTGGTACCGGTTCCGTATCTCTGCGGCCGGCAGGAGAGCAAACGGTGATCAGTGAAGAAAATCCAGTAGCGATTTCGTTTACATTGCCTGCATCTCAGGAACAAATCGAAATGGATGGTCTGGTTTTGCAGACACCGGCAAATAATCCGATCGACACGGGAACGGTTGAAATCACCTATATGGAAAACGGCGTGGAAAAAACCGGACAGATCATCATCGGCGCATCACGTTTGCGCATGACGAATGTGATCGGTAGCGCGCAGACGGATGCCAATGGACAGTTGACGATCAAATTAAACGGCCAGCTGGCGGTGAAAAAAGTTACCATTACGATTACCTCAATGGCGCAAAAAGATGCAACTTTGGCGGAGATCACCAGCGTCGAGTTTGTCAACAAGATGGAAAACTATATTCCTGCACCGACACTGGACATACCGGAAGTCATTGAAGTGACTGCCGGAAATCAAACGATTGCAATCGCCTGGAAAAAAACAACGAACATTACCGGATATCAGGTATTGATCACTTTGGACGGTTATACAGAAGTCATCGATACAAAAAATACGAAGATCGAAATCAAAAATTTCCGCAATCGTTCTTTGGAAAATAAGAAAACATATACGATCGCGGTACAGTCGGTCAATGGAAACTGGAAAAGCGGCTATGAAAAAACGTATCAGGCCACGCCAAGATATGATTCGATCCCGGATGCACCAGATTCTTTAAAATTAAGCAGCGATTACAAGATCATTCAGGCAACATGGAGCGCACCAAAAGGGCAGGCAGCGGACAGTTATAACTTGTATTATAAAAAACAAGGAGATACACAGTATCAAACTGTGACCGGGATCACAAAGACCAACCATACGCTGTATGACTTGGAAGATCAAACAACGTATCACATTTATGTAACGGCCGTCAATGAACATGGAGAGGGTCCTGCATCATTAGAAGCAACGGTCCAGACCAAAGGAAATCAGCCGGTGATCTTCTCTCAGTACCGCATTATCAATGGCACAAAGGAAGAAGGCGAATTAAGCGATCATATCGTCAGCGTTACACGCCGTGCAGGCACGATGATGTACAATAGCCCTCTTGATCATGATGTCAGTGCACTCGGTATCGCCGACAATGACTTTTCTTCTTATTATCAGATCAATGACTGGGATGATGCGGTCACGTACCATACCGGAAATGAAGGATGGGGACTGACGATCCAGCTGGATCAGAGTTTTCAGATGGATCGCTTTGCCGTTGCGGCACCGGATGATTCCACTTATTATACGGATGCGGCCGTCTACTATTGGAAAGATGGTGTCAAACAAAAGGCACAAGGTCTTTCTCTGCAAAGAAAAAGCGATCCAAACGGACGTTCTTATTATGAGATCAATCTGGCACAGCCAATTGAAAGTGATCAGATTCAGTTGGGACTGCAGGTCAGCTATTATGGAACGCGTCGTATTCAAGTAGCAGAAGTTAGATTATATGAATATGATTCATTAGCGGACGATATTCGGGCATTGTATCAAGATGACCTGTATTTATCTTTGAACAAACAGGTGGATGAAAGTGATTTTGCAGCTTTGCAGACACGCATCGATACAACGATCAATGGTGACTATCATCCTCAGCGTGCAGCCTTGCAGGCAGAGTTGGATGCGGCAAGACAATTGTATGCAGAACAAAAGGAACTTCATGATGTGCTGCATGTGCATACCAATATCAGTGCCTCCTACGATTCTGCTTTAAAATTGTCCGGTCTAAATGCCTGGCAGCCGTTAGGCATCACAGCAAAAGCAGAAGATGAAATCGTGATCTATGTAGGAACGAACAACGGCAGCCGCGGCAGCAAATCCAAACTGCAGTTAGTTGTCACCCAGCAGCATGGAGAATATGATCAGCTTTCGAAAACGATTGCGTTGAATGTAGGACGCAATGTGATCACCATTCCTGCTTTGACAACAACAGATGTAGAAAAAGGCGGTGCATTGTATATTCAATATACCGGCAGTCAAACAAGCGACAGCTATGCAGTGCGTGTCAACGGCGGCAATCCGATCCCGGTATTAGACTTGGTCGGCATCACGGAAGAAGGAGAGCGTCAACAGCGCATCCAAAGCTATGTGGAAGAATTAAGCGCTTATGTAGAACAGCTGCAGGCAAAACATGAGGAACATAGTCGTAAATTCTTATTCTTTTCATTAGAGAGCTATGATGAAAAAACATGTGTGAACAACATGACCGATATCCTGTTGGATCACATGATGATCTCCGTGCCGGCAAGTCAGGTGTTCGACGCATTGACAAGCGGACAGGAAGAAGAGCAGATCCAATATACAGCTGATGCAATGGATGCCATGCTGGAACTGTTTTACCAGCATAAAGGCTTGAGCGATACATTTGCCCAGGAAAGCGATCCTTCGCTGATCAGCGGTAATCGCCTGCCAAGTCAGCACCTGAATATTCGTTACATGAAGATGTTCTCTGGTGCCTTTATGTATGCGGCAGGCAATCATATCGGTATTGAATGGGATTCGGTCAAAGAACTGATCCTAAAACAAGAACCAATCATCGATGAAAACGGAAAATTAGTTGAAGGTTCTTATTTTGGCTGGGGCATTGCCCATGAGATCGGACATCAGATCAATCAAGGGGCTTATGCGATCAATGAGATCACGAACAACTATTTTGCTCTGGTTGCGCAGGCAGATGGTACCAATGGCGGGGTGCGTTTTGACTATGCAGATGTATATGACAAAGTTACATCCAATGCGTTAGGCTATTCTTCGAATGTCTTTACCCAGCTGGGCATGTACTGGCAGTTGCATCTGGCGTATGATGAGGGATATGCACAAAAGATGTATGCCGATTATCAAGATATATTTGCACATCGTTTATTTGCCCGTGTGGACAGCTATGCAAGAAATAGTGCACTCTTTAATAATGGAGAGTGGGAAAGAAAACTTGTTTTATCCGGGGATAAAGATCAAGATCTGATGCGTCTGGTATCAGCAGCAGCATGCAAAGATCTGACGAGTTTCTTTACCCGCTGGGGATTTGTGCCAAATGAAGAGACGGCTGCTTTCATGAACCAGTTCCCGGAAGAAACGAGAGCTATTTACTATATCAGTGATGACGCCAAAACATTTGATCTGGAAGGAAAAGCAAGCTCTCTTGCAGGCCTCTCTGTCATCACAAATGTCGACAGCAGCGTAAAAAATGGAAATGTGACTCTTACGATCCATCCAAATGAGGCATATCAGGATCAGATCCTGGGTTATGAGATCGTACGTGTGACGACACAAAAAGGCAATATTGAAAAAGAAGTGGTCGGATTTACCAGACAAACGACTTTTACAGATACGATCACGATGGGCAGCCGCGCAGTGCATTATGAAGTGTATCCGATCGATCAGCTGACCAATCGCGGTGCGGTTGCGACAACGGATGCGCTCAAGGTCATCAGTGACGGCAGTTATGAAAAAGATCAATTCACAGTAAGTACGAACATGGTTTCCCAGCAAGACCATGCACAGGAGGCAACACCGCAAGATCCATGTGCGCCGGAAACGCATGCAGCGATCCATATGGTGCTTGATGGCGATCATAGTGAAGAATACAGCGGAGAAGCACAAAAAGATCCGTATGTATTGATCGATCTCAAACAAACCTTGGAAGTGAGCGCTCTGCGCTATCATGCCAAGTCAAATTTGATCAGCGATTATGTAATCGAAGTCAGCGTGGATGGAAAACAATATACAAGTGTTGCGACCGGTACTTTTGACATGGAAGAGGGCAGCGATACGGTGTACTTCCAAAATGGCAGTGATCCATGGGTGACAACGTATGATATCCGCTACATCAAGCTGACAGCCAAAGGACAGGCAAAACAAACGATCGGCATCACTGAATTGGATATCTTAGGCCCTTCCGGAGACAATATTGAGTTCAGCGATGATCAAGGCAGAGTGACGATCGGCAAATTAGCAGCCGAGTTTGTTTATGATCAGGAAAATGATCTATCGATTCCTGCCGGATCGATCGTATTTGCGGGCAGCTACAAAGGAAATCCCGCTTACAATGTCGTTGTGCTCTATGATGCTGATGGCAGCATCGTAGGCGGAACCAATGCCCAAGGAGAACTGGTGGCTCAACAGATCATTTTGGCACCAGATCCAGGCAATGCCCTACTAGGGGAAGTATCCAAAGGAACTTGGATCTACTGGATCGAACCAGAACATGCGACGACGCTTCCTTCACAGATCAAAGCGGAGCTGTACCGTGTGGATAACGCATGGACCAATGAAGGAGAGCGTTTGACCAGCGATACGCTGTATATCGATGTTCCTGCACAGCTGGAAGATATCGTGATAGAGAAATAAGAAAGGGGGAAACCATATGAAGAAAATAACAATCGTATGGGCTTTATTGATGATCATGCTGCTGCCTATGCAGCATGTGCAAGCCGCATCGCAAAAATCAATCATCCTCACAAGTGAAAATAATAAAGTGGATATTACTCTGCAATTGCCATCCACTGTAGAGAAAGTCACCACACTTTCGCTGCGGATGCGCTTGGAAGGGGATGTCGATCAACTTGATACAAAAGGACCGATTACGTTACAATTGGATAGCGCAATCAAAGCGGACTACATAGATACAAGGTATGATTCAACGAATCATACCTATACGATCTATCTATCAGATCCGACGATGATCATCGATAAAAATGACTTTCATTTAGGCACGATCGAGTTGCATACAAATACAGATGCAACCCAATCCTTCACCATCACCATCGCAGAAGACGGACTTTCTTATGTAGATGGCAATGAAAACCTGGATCAGGAAGTGATGACAGCTTCATTAAGCACACAGCTGGTCGTAAATGCGCCTCAAAAACAGCCGGATACAGAAAATGATACGGTTGCAGAGGAAAATCAAGGAGCTGACTCACCACTTTCACCACAACAGGATCCTTCTGTTGGTGAAACACCAACAAATGGGCAAGAGCAGTCATCAACCGATGTAGAAACGGGTACTGCACGCTATTTGTTATCCTATGCGATCATCGGCATCATTGCCAGTTTCGCTATCGTATTAGCAATAAGACAAAAGAAACAAAGATAAAATAAAAGACAATTGGAAAAGAGCGTTTCCAATTGTCTTTTCATTTGTGAAGATCATCCTGCATTAAAATACGACGACCAGCAGCATCTTAAATGGTTCCGCTGCATAGACTGCGTGGGGATGCTTAGCAGGTATGACGATCGATTCTCCCTCTTTTAAAGTATAAGGGAGACCATCGATCGTGATCTTGCCAACGCCATCCAGGCAGGTGACAAATGCATCTCCGCCAGATTGGTGGGTACTGATTTCTTCTCCTTTGTCAAATGCAAATAGAGTAATGCTGAGTGCCTCATTTTGCGCCAGTGTCTTGCTGACTACCTGGCCGTTTTGATAAGCGACTTGTTCTTTTAATACCAATACTTCCGATTGGCTGATATTTTTTAATTTTTCCATTTGTGTTCCTCCTGCTTAATCGAGTATCGTGCCGTTTGTGGAAATAGTGACCACCTGCCATGGGATAAATTTGCCGCTTGCCTGCAATGCTTTTTTCACTGCCATCTCCAGACCGCCGCAGCAAGGTACTTCCATGCGCACGATCGTTACGCTTTGAATAGCATTTGCCTGAATGATCGTTGTCAGCTTTTCACTATAATCTACTTGATCCAGCTTTGGGCATCCAATCAAAGTGATCTTGCCTTTCATGAAGGTATCATGCATCTGTGCATAGGCGTAAGCACTGCAATCTGCCGCGATCAATAATTTAGCTCCTTGATAGTAAGGTGCCTGCACCGGTGCCAGTTTGATCTGACAAGGCCATTGGCGAAGGGCAGATGTTGGATGGGAGATTGGTGCAGGGCGCTGTGGTTCTTCTCGTTGGAAGAGGCGTGCCTGTTGGGAAGGACAGCCGGGACCTTGTTTCTTTTGTTGATTTTCCAAGACTGCCTGTGCATCATAAGGAGCTGCTTCTCTTTCTATGAAAGTGATGGCATTGGTTGGACAAGCAGGCAAACAATCACCTAAGCCGTCACAGTAATCATCACGCAGCAGCTTGGCTTTGCCATTGACCATACCGATGGCTCCTTCATGGCAAGCTACTGCACAGGCACCACAGCCGTTGCATTTTTCTTCATCTATTTGAATAATTTTACGAATCATTGGGATTCCTCCTTGTTTTCCATTATTGAGTATAGTACAATCAAACACAAATTGATGTGGTTAAAACAACGAAAGGAGATTTTTTATGGATCCTTTGCAACATCCGGTTTTTCAGCAAATCACCAAAGAAGAGTATGAACAAATGTATGCGTGCGGCTGTTTGTGGAATCAAACGTATGAAAAAGAGGAAATGATCTTTCGTTCAGGTGAACAGACAAAGCGGTTCGGCATCGTATTGTCAGGCGAGATCTATATCGAAAGCAGTGATCTATGGGGCAACCGTACGATCCTGCATCAGATGGAAAGCGGAGGGGTCTTTGCGGAAACATATGCGTTTACCAATACACCGTTGATGGTCGATGTTATTGCCATGCAAAAAAGTACAGTACTGTTCATCGATATCGGCATCTTATTGTCGCCTCCTTACCAAGATCGCAGCTGGTATGCCAAACTGATCCAAAGCTTATTGATCTTATCGACCAACAAAAATTTAGCATGGTCAGCCCGTGTCTTATGCATCTGTGCAAAAAGCATCCGCAGCCGTGTCATGACCTATTTATCCGCACAAGCCATGCAGCAGGGATCCATGCAAATCACGATTCCCTTTGACCGCCAGCAGATGGCTGATTATCTCAATGTAGAGCGTAGTGCGCTTTCCAAAGAACTGGGAAAAATGCAAAAAGAAGGGATCTTGACATTTCATAAAAATCAATTTTATCTTCACCGTTTAGAGAAAGAACAGGAAACATCGTGTTCATAGAAACATCGTGTGTTCATAGAAACATCGTGTTCATTGTAAAAAAAGCAATTTTCCAGTATACTAATAACATAGAGGAAGGAAAGCGAGGCAGTATTCAGCGATGAATAACGTTTCGCTTTTCTCACATGAAAGGAATGGATAAAATGCAGCAACAAGAGAAGACATACCCGATCTTATTGCCAAAGGGATATCAGGATGGAAAGGGAGAAATGCATCGTGCAGGAGAGATGCGTAAAGGAACACCACAAGACGAGGTCCTTGCTATGTTGGACCCGCGTTCACGCCAGCAGGAAGGATTTGGCCTGATCATCTTGCTGAGCAGAGTGATTCAGCGCTTAGGAACATTAGAAAATGTGGATGAAACGATCATTGCATCTTTGGCTAAAGAAGATATAGAGTATCTAAAAGAACAATATCGCATCATTAATGAGGCATGAGGATGGAAAGACAAAAAAAAGTAGCGATCTTCAATGATCTGAGCGGTTTTGGACGGTGTTCGATTTCTGTCATGTTACCGATCTTGTCTGTCATGGGACATCAAGGCGTAGCCATACCGACGGCCATTTTATCTATGCATACCGAATTTCCGCATTACTATATGAAAGATTTTACAAAAGATCTGCCTGCTTATCTGCAAAGCTTTACACAGGAAAAAATCACGTTTGATGCGATCTGTACCGGCTTTTTAGGAAGCGAACAACAAGCAGACCTCTTGATTGATTGGTTAAAACAGGCAAATACGGGTACCATGATCATTGTAGACCCGGTGATGGGCGATCATGGACATTGTTATCCGACGATCGATGCGGCCATCGTCCAGAAGATGAAGACCATCATTCCCTATGCCCAAGTAGTATTGCCCAATTTGACCGAGCTGTGCTTGCTGTGTGACGAGGATTATCCTTCTCAGCGGCCATCTGCCACATTTTTATGCAGATGCTGTGAACAGCTCTGTGCACAGGGTGTCCGACAGGTCGTGGTGACCGGCATGGAAGAAGGCGAACAGATGTGTACGTTTATCTATGAACAGGGCAAGTATACGGAAGTATACAATCCCAAAGTGGGGATCGGCCGTCCGGGCAGCGGCGATGTGTTTGCGGCAGTGGTGAGCGGTGCTTTGCTGCAGGGAAAATCATTGAAAGAGAGCGTAACGATGGCGGCTATGTTTGTTAAAGAAAGCATGGAATTGACGCTTCAGCAGCAGACCCCGCATGCCTATGGACTATGTTTTGAACCGCTGCTGCATACGCTGTGGGAACAACTAAACTAGAGTTTTACAATATTTTACATAAATCGGATATTGCCGATCCATTGAGTATGGTATTTTGATGGATGTGAACAGAGGAGGAATGTACTATGATCATCGCAATCATCGATATAGGCTCCAACACGATACGAATGAATGTCTATCGTGTGCGAAATGGAAAATTCCGCCTGCTGTTTTCGAAAAAAGCGACCGCAGGTATCGTTTCTTATGTACAGGAGGGACGATTGAACAAAGAGGGGATCAGCATTCTTTGTTCTACATTGGATAGCTTTAATAAAGTCTTGCAGCAATTGCAGATCGAACACTGCTTCGCGTTTGCGACGGCTTCTTTACGCAATATCGACAATACCAAAGAAGTTTTGCTGGCAGTAGAAAAAAAGACAGGCAGAAAAGTCAATGTCATTGAAGGACGTCAAGAGGCATTGTTGAGCTTCTATGGAGCTTCTTTGCAATTGCAGGAAGAAGACGGCGTCTTCGTGGACATAGGAGGAGGAAGCAGTGAAGTCGTTTCCTTTGAACGTAAGACAATCATCTCCGCCTGCAGCATGCCGATCGGTTCTTTGAATCTATTCAACTTACACGTGAATGGCATCTTACCGACCCAGCAGGAAATTGATTCGATGCGCAAACATATCGAGCGGGAGCTGCATGCCTATGTCCATGCACAGGAAACGTTGTTGTTTGCAGCAGGCGGCAGTGCACGCGCAATCGAAAAACTACTTTTGAAATTAGGACAAGTGGAACATAAAGGGGAAGCAATATCGATGGAGGCATTAGAATATCTGCTGTCTTATCTATGTTCGGCAAAAGGGTCGCATTTGTTATTGAGAAATAAACCAGAGCGTATCCATACGCTGATTCCTGGATTATTGATCTTGATGGGCGTGATGCAGCACTGTCAGTGCGCGGTCCTCAAAGTAGGACGTTACGGCATTCGTGAAGGCTATTTGATGAAAGTAACAAAAAAACTGCGAGACAAATAAAGAAGGGGTTTGCATGGGAAACAATAAAAATTATGCATATACACAAAATCGTGAATTATCTTGGCTCCGCTTTAATGAGCGCGTTTTGGAAGAAGCGGGTGACCGCAGCGTACCATTGCTGGAACGGTTTAAATTTGTATCGATCTTTACCAGCAATCTGGATGAATTCTATATGATCCGTTGCGGCAGTTTATATGATATCAGCATACTAGATGAAGATTATATCGACAGCAAGAGCGGGATGTCTGCACAAGAACAGTTGCAGGCCATTTATCGGGCAACCCGCAAACTGTATCTGCTGCGCGATACGATCTATAAAAATCTGCGTCAGGAATTGAAACCGTATGTACACCGGGTTTCCTATCGGAATCTGACGCCAAAAGAGCAGGCGAAAGTACAGGCCCATTTTGATAATGATGTCTTGCCGTTATTGTCACCGCAGGTGATCGATTTTCATCATCCTTTTCCACACTTGCTCAATAAAGCTTTGTATGTCATGGCCCGTTTGAAGATCAAAAACAAAGAATTGTATGGACTGGTTCCCGTTCCGCAAAGCATCGATCGCTGTTATTACATCGATGAGGAACAGCGGCGTCTGCTGCTGTTAGAAGATCTGATCGGTGCGAATCTAGGACAGCTGTTCTCCGGGTATGCCATTGAATTTCATACGGTGATCGCGGTAACACGCAATGCGGATGTGAATTTGAATGAAGCACAGATCGATGATGATGAAGATTACCGTGAACAGATGAAAAACATCTTAAAAAAACGCCGCCGTATGGCACCGATCCGTCTGGAATTGTTCCGCCACAGCGATAAATCCTTCATCAGTTATATTTGCAAACAACTGCATTTAAGTGAAGAACAAGTCTTTGTCAGCAAGACACCATTGGATCTGTCCTATGTGTTTGCATTGGCTAAACCGCAGGAACAATCCCTGCAGCCATTTCTCTATCCCGCATTTCGACCGCAGCCAACACCGATGCTGCGCAAAGATAAACCGATCATGGATCAGCTGTTGCAGAAAGATGTCTTGCTGTTTTATCCATACGATTCAATCGATCCATTTTTACACCTGCTGAAAGAAGCATCTAAAGATAAAGATGTTATCTCCATCAAGATCACGGTATATCGTTTAGCAAAAAATTCGAAGATCATCCGTCATCTGATGGCTGCGGCAGAAAATGGAAAAGAAGTAACCGTATTGATGGAACTGCGTGCACGCTTTGATGAGCAGAATAACATCAATTATGCGGAACTGCTTGAAAACAGCGGCTGTACTGTTTTATATGGAATCGAAAACTATAAGGTACATTCGAAATTATGCTTGATCACACGGAAAAAGAAAAATCAGATTCAATATTTTACGCAGATCGGTACAGGCAATTACAATGAAAAAACAAGTGAACAATATACGGATTACAGCTATCTGACGGCACGGCAGGAAATCGGCATCGATGCAGTGAATTTCTTTCAGAACATGGCGATCGGCAATCTACAAGGAGAATATCAAAACTTGTTAGTGGCACCTTCTTCTTTAAAATCTTCGATCTTAGAGATGATCGATGCCGAGATCGAAAAAGCAAACCAGGGCAAACCTGCATATATCATGATGAAGCTGAATTCGATCACCGATCGCAAGATCATCGACAAGCTGCAGGCGGCCAGTGATTCCGGGGTGCGTGTGGAATTGATCGTACGCGGAATCTGCTGCTTATTGCCGAATGTGAGCGGCTATACAGAGAATATCGAAGTACACAGCATCGTGGGACGCTTCTTGGAACATGCCCGTGTCTATTGTTTTGGGGTTGCCCCATATCAAAGAATTTATATTTCCAGCGCTGATATGATGACCCGTAATACCGAAAAACGAGTCGAAGTTGCCTGTCCGATCTATGATGAACAACTGAAAAAACGCATTTTGCATGATCTTTCGATCATGTGGCATGACAATGTCAAAGCCCGTTGTTTACAATGCGACGGCAGCTATCTACCTTTGCCGCAAGTAGGAGAAACCATCAACTCTCAGGAAGTATTGATGCAGGAAGCAAAAGAACGTGCCAGAGAAGCATTGTTGAATCAAGCCGTAACAAAACCCTCATTCAAAGCTCGTGTCCAACACTGGTTACATCATAAGCAAAAATAATTTTTCTATAAGAAAGAGAAACCCTTTTCGTTTGCCGAAAGAGGGTGTCCTCTTTTTTTTAAAATGTTCAATATGCTGATAAATATCGCGTTTTTTTAACAAAATGTGTTCTTTTTGGGAGGGGTGTATTCGTTGACAATATTTTCCAATAGATGTATATAATAACTATACCAATACAATGGATAGCATGCTAAATGATTACTTTAGTTGATGGCTAATCCAAATCAATGAACATTCCTTTGAGAAATGAAAAAATGATCATTCATATTGGATTCTTTTCATAATGGGTAGTTTTTTTTGTCATGCAATTCCAGAGGTTTTTAAGGAGGATTGCTATGAAAAAGCGAATACTGGTATGCAGTGTAGCATTGCTCACACTTTTGAGCATACTGCCAATCTCGTCTATTGAAGCAAACGAAACCGTGGAGTCGAAGAGACAACCTTCGTTGATTACTCAAAACGTCAATCGGACAGCGTAACTTTTAAATCATTTGAAGAAGATGATACAATCATTTTACAGTACACTATTCTTGATGGAGCTGGAGAAGATGTAGTAATTGATTTAGCGCATGGTGTACTAGATACATTAGCTAATGCTACACCAACGTTGCCAGGAATTTCAGCAAAATATGTGATTCGAATAAAGAATGAATCGGGAAATGAATATCGTTACAAAGAAAATAGTTTTGTATTGGCTCCAGAAGATACAAGTCAATTTGGCAGCTTGGAAGAAGGCAGCTTGTTGCCGTTGCTGACTTACGATGGACAATATATGCCGATCATGTTAAGCGGATCCATGATTCCATATTATTTTTATAAAGATGTATTTGGCGTCAGCAGCTGTGGAAACGTTACCTTTGAAATGATGTGCCAGATTTATGATTATTTGGCAGAGAAAGGGTATACAGGAGACACTGCAATTACGGATTATATGCTCAATTACTTTAATAATCTTCATAATGCAAATTATGAATCACTAACTGTTCTTTTTGCAGAACATCCGGATTGGTTAAATGAAAAACATTGGACAGACAATGGCATTTGGACTATGACAGAAGATGATCTTCTCAAATACATTGAAGAATATCCATGGATCAATCAGTATGTTTATGTTACACCAAAAGGCAACAAATTAGATGTGCAGATCAAATGGCCGGAAACAGCATTATCTACAGCAAGTTATAATGGATTTTATTCTGAATTGTTCAGTATTGTTTACGGAAAAGAAAATGTAGATGCATTGGATCCAGTCAAAGGTACTACATTCTCTAGAGCACATGCGGTAGGAGATTATTTGCCTGGTACCGATCTGTATGAAGAGACAGATGCTTATTTTGAAAATCTGACAGAGGATGGCTTCAAAGACGGGGATACGATCGAATTATGGTCTGGTTTTGGTCTTGACGGTCCTGCAACAGGTAATAGTTATCAATACTATTCATTTTCTTTTTATAATACGATTGAACTAGAACAAGTACAGCCGATCAGTGTGGAACCTGCTGATATTACGATTTATACAGGCGGTAATGGATATGATGGAGTCATTTCTGGTGTAGATGGCAGCACAACGGAAAGTGAAGGATTCCCAACACCAGGTTTCCATTTGACATTGCCGGAAGAGTTACAAGAAAAATTAGGATCCATTCAAGATCTGTCCAATCTGGTAACGTTTAAATATGATGATGGCAAAGGAACGACACGTGCATGGAATCTGGAATTGTATGGTGTGCCAGACCACAGCAATGATAAAGTTGGTTATGTTTATAAGCTGGTTCCGGCATTAGAGGGCCAAGATCCGGTTCGTATGCTGCTGGAAGATGAACAAGGAAATGCAATTGTTTCAGATGATTTTAATGCATCTGTAAATGAGCAGTATAAACAATATGAAATGTCGATTTACAGCGGCGCATTGGATGTTGGCTATATTACGGCAGAGATCACGGTCAATGGAAAAACATATACATATCCGGTAGAACAAAGTACAAGTGCAACATTGACCGTACGTGCAAATATTGATGAAGTGCATGCACCAATCGTAAATGATGAAAGCAAAATCGCTTCTGGCGATTTTGCCGGTGTATCTGTTGAAAATCCGACTTACTTCGTGAATGATAACAATGTACAGGTTGCCGATATTTCCGGTGTCAGACTCATGGTAGATGAATTGCTGGATGAGGATGTATTGGTAGACTATTTGATGAATAATGATAAGGTTACATTACCGGAAGGTGACAATCTTACATTTGAACAAAAATATATGGATCTGGTAGATACCAATAATGGTGATGCGTATCTGACAATGGGTGAAGGAGAAACAACGACCGTATACTGGCCAGTACCTGAAGATTACGTTGAAGGAAACGATGTCTATATTTACCATTTCAGCGGTGTAGACAGAGATTATAATACTGGCGATGTTGAGGGAAATATCGATGAACTCATTACGATCATCCCTACATTGGAAACGATCAATGGAAATCAATACTTCGTATTTGAAACTTCTAGTTTCTCACCATTTGTATTGGCTTACGCAAACAATGAAAAACAAGAACCAGCACAACCAAGTGACCCTCAGAAACCGACAGATATACAAAAACCAACCACATCAACGGAAACTACAGATGCAGCTCCAGATACAAGTACATCCGATAATGTAGTATCATGGATGATTCTGTTGGGTGCATCCTCCTTATTGACTGTTGCTTTTCTGCTCAAAAGAAAAATGAGTAATTAATTGTCAATAAAAAAAGAGCAGTCGGATCCATCTGGCTGCCTTTTCGAAAAAGGATCACATATTGATGAGAAAATTAACAAAAGAGCAGAAAATCAATATCTACAAAAAAAGAAAGGCCGGAGCAACGATCAATGCATTGGCAAATGAGTATTCATTGCGCAAAGAAAGTATCAAATATTTATTGCGTTTGATTGATCAGCATGGTTATGATATTTTACATGAAGGCTATTGCCGCCGTTACAGCAAAGAAGAAAAGGAAAAGGCTATTTTAGAAGTATTAGAGCAAAACAAAAGCATTGGAGAAACGGCAATCAAATACGGTTTATCCAGTAAGACAGCATTGACGAATTGGATAAAAAGTTATATACAGAATGATTATCATGTAGTTGAAAAAAAACGTGGTCGTCCGGCACACACTTTTCATAAAGTTTCTAATTAAGATGTTAGCAGATTACATCAGATCTCTTGATTGAAAATGAAAAAGAAGATAAAAACCTCTTTGTTCGTATGCAGGCAAAGAGGTTTTTCTTGTTTTTGATTTCTGTGCGGATAAGAGTTTGCATGCATTGCGATGCAAAATGGGGAAAAACAAGAAAAAAGCAAGGTTTCCATTTGCTTTTGTATGTTATGATGAAATTGGCTTCATGGAGGAAAAATAATGAAAAAACATACACTTGCGCATCGGCGTGTATTGGATTATGCCTATCTGGATATACATGCTTTGTACCGTGATTTTCATCTGTCTTCATCCGGGTATACGGATGAGGAAGTAGAAGAAAGCCGCTTGCATTTTGGAAAGAACAGCGTGACAAATAAGACATCGGATACAGTTCTTTATCGCTTGCGAAGAGCTTTTGTGAATCCATTTACGATCATTTTATTCGTGCTGGCAATCATTGATTTTATGATGAACATCGTATTGGCTTCGCATTATACGCGCAATCCGACCACTTTTCTGATCATCTTATGCATGCTCCTTATCAGCGGCATCATTCGTTTCATACAAGAATTACGGTCCAAACGCATTGCTGATTTTTTGGATCAGATGGTAAGTGCTGCTGTACTTGTACGCAGAAACGGAGAATGGAAACAGGTGGCAGTGCAGGATCTGGTCGTTGGCGACCAGGTGCGTCTGCTTGCCGGGGATCGTGTGCCGGCAGATATTCGTATTATAGCAGCAAATGATCTTTTTCTCTCACAAGCGCTCATAACAGGAGAAAGCATGATCTTGGAAAAAAAGACCGATATCTTGTCAAAGGAGCACTTGCAGGATTTTGCGCAGTATACCAATATCGCTTTTATGGGATGTTCGATCATTGGCGGTAATGGAGAAGGCATTGTTTTGGCCGTTGGTGAAGATACAGTGTATGGCGGACTTGCTGCCAAAGGGACAAATGAAAAAAATGAATTTGATAAAGGGGCAATCTCCATCGCACGCGTTTTGATTCGTTTCATGATGGTCTTGATACCGATCGTTTTTATTGTCTGTGCTTTGAGCAATGGTAACTGGCTGTCTGCTTTCTTATTTGCTTTATCGGTTGCTGTTGGCCTTACACCGGAACTTCTTCCAATGGTCATCAATGCCTGTTTGGCCAAAGGCAGCGTGGCAATGGAGCATAAACAGACGGTCGTGAAGAATATCAATGCAATGCAGGGATTTGGCAGCATGGATGTATTATGCGTAGATAAAACAGGTACTTTGACCGGAGAAGAGATCACTTTGGAATATTATATGGATATCTTTGGCAATGAGTGTCAAAAAGTATTGGATTATGCTTATATCAACAGTTATTATCACACAGGGGTCGTCAATCCGTTAGACAAGGCGATCCTGCGTTATCAGACGATACCAGATCATCGCACACGGTTTCAGCGTCTGTTGCAGATGCATAAAAAAATAGATGAACTGCCTTTTGACTACCAACGTAAATTCGTTGATGTATTGGTGGAGAATGAAGCAGATTCGTTGATGATCATCAAAGGCAACATGGATGCTGTCTGTGCGCGTTGTACGCATGTAGAATACAAAGGAAAACGATACGTGATCGACGATGCTCAAAGAAAAAGCATGCATGCGATCGTGGACGAGATGCTGGAAGATGGCATGAAGGTGCTGGCCATTGCTTACAAGAGCGAAAAAACACAACAGCTGACAGCAGAAACAGAACAGCATTTTACCTTATTAGGCTATTTGGCTTTTTTTGATGCACCGAAACAAAGTGCGGCAAAAGCAATGGAACAATTGCAAAAGCTGCATGTAGGCGTGCGTGTACTCACAGGTGATCAGCAAGCAGTCGCTGTTTCGATCTGCCGCAGATTGGGCGTGGATACGACCAAGACTTTGACAGGCAGTGAATTGGCAGCCATCAGTGAAGAAGAACTTTCTGTCAAAATTGAATATACCAGCATATTCGCGGAATTGTCTCCGAAACAAAAAGCACAGATTGTCCAGATCTTAAAAGAGAATGGTCATACGGTAGGCTTTTTAGGGGATGGATTGAATGATCTGCCAGCCATTGTCACTTCGGATGTCGGCATCTCGATCGATACGGCTGCAGAGGCAGTGAAAGAAGCAGCTGACGTGATTTTGCTGAAAAAAGATCTGAATGTATTAGAAGAAGGTATCAAAGAAGGAAGAAAAGCATTTGCAAATGTAATGAAGTATATCAAGATCACTGCTTCATCCAATTTTGGGAATATCTTTTCTATCGTGATTGCCGGTGCCTGTCTGCCATTTCTTCCAATGACCTCATTACAGATTTTGCTGTTAAACCTTTTGTATGATGTATTGTGTCTTTCTCTGCCATGGGATCATGTCGATGAAGAGATGTGCCTGCAGCCGCTGGAGTGGTCGGGAAAAACATTGAGCCGCTTCATGCGTTTCTTTGCCCCCATCAGTTCTTTTTTTGATATTCTGACTTTTTTGTATTTGTTCTTTATGTTATGTCCCTCTATTTGCGGAGGTCCTTTTGCTTCTCTCTCCGATATCATGCAGGTTCGCTTCATTGCGCTTTTTCAAACCGGATGGTTTCTGGAATCTATGTGGACCCAGGTGTTGATCTTGCATCTTTTACGCAGTGCAAAACTTCCTTTCGTACAAAGCAGACCGTCACATTTCTTGATTCTGGTGACTGTATTCGGTACTTTCATATTCACATTAGTCACATTTACACCGGTTGGCAGCTGTTTAGGACTGACATCGCTTCCACCTGTTTACTTTATCTTTTTGCTGTTTGTCGTGATGGCATATCTATTTTTGGTCTCGCTTGCCAAAATACGCTATAACAAACGCTATCATGAACTTTTATAAGAAAGGGGAATGCAACTATGAAACAACATATCGGATTGGTCTCCCTGGATTCCTCTTTGATTGAATGGCTCTGTGAACAGCTTCGCACACAGGCTCCTTATACGCCATCGGCAAAAGAATTGCTGGAGGCTTTTTATGATCTGGATAATGGACATATTCACTCGCTGATGTTAGAAAGAGAAGACCAGGAAAGAAATCGGGATATACAAGATCGAATCTATTGCGGCTCCCTTGTGATTGACCGGAAGAACCGCAAGGTGATCCGTGATGGAATAGAACTCTCATTGACTCCGAAAGAGTTCGATATTTTGTATTTCTTGGCGTATCACCGCGGAGAGGTATTCACGAAAGAACAGATTTATCAAGCGGTATGGGAAAATGATTATTTATTTGATGACAGCAATATCATGGCATTTATCCGGAAGCTGCGAAAGAAAATAGAACTTGATCCGGATGCACCTAACTATATTTTGACGATTTGGGGCATTGGTTATAAATTTAATGATCAGATTTAAAGAAAATCTGATTTTATCGCAAGAAAATTGCAAGAATTGTTTCATGTGATTGTTCTTGCGATTTTTTTATACTGCAAAAGGAAACCAATACGTTGCCTATGCAAAGTATGTTTTCAAAGGAGGTATGAAAAATGAACAGGAACCATGATCAGATGAAAGATGTTTTAGAAAAAGAAAATATGGTCCATCAAAAACAGAAGGAAGCCATTGCATATGCGGCCATGCACCCTGTCCCATCTGTTTTTAAAAAGTATCATACGACATTTCGCGGATTGAGCAATGAAGAAGTAGTTGCAAACCGGGAGGCATATGGTGCAAATACCGTGACCCGCGAACAGAAAAAATCACTGAGAAAACAAATATGGCAGGCATTTATCAACCCCTTTACTATTATTTTGTATTGTCTGGCCATCGTGTCCATGATGACAGATATGTTGTTTCCGTTCTTTTCGCTTTTTGGAAGCACACCGGATGATTTTGACTGCGTAACGGTGATCATCATTGTTACGATGGTTGCCATTTCCGGTCTGCTTCGTTTTGTCCAGGAATCCCGAAGCGGAAATGCAACAGAAAAATTATTGAAGATGATCACAACTACCTGCAGTGTAACACGCAAGAATAAAGAGAAGATCGAGATCTTGATGGAAGAGCTGGTCGTGGGGGATCTGGTGCATCTTTGTGCCGGCGATATGATTCCGGGCGATGTGCGGATCGTGGAAGCCAAGGACCTGTTTGTCAGTCAATCCAGCTTGACAGGTGAAAGTGAGCCGATCGAAAAAACAGCAATGATCAGTGAGCGAAAGAAAAGCTTGACGGATTATACCAATATTGCTTTCATGGGCAGCAATGTGATCTCAGGCAGTGCCGTTGCTGTTACCATCTGTGTGGGAAATGATACCTTATTTGGATCCATGACAAGTTCCATAGCTCAAGAAACGCCAGAAACGAGTTTTACCAAAGGGGTCAATGCCGTTTCCTGGGTGTTGATCCGTTTTATGCTGGTCATGGTTCCCCTGGTATTTATCGTCAACGGAGTGACAAAGGGAGACTGGCTGAATGCTTTCTTATTCGGTATTTCCATTGCCGTAGGGCTCACACCGGAAATGCTGCCGATGATCGTAACGACTTGTTTAGCAAAAGGTGTTGTATCCATGAGCAAAAAGAAAACCATCGTCAAAAATTTGAATTCCATTCAAAATTTTGGCGCCATGGATATTTTATGCACAGATAAGACCGGTACACTGACACAAGACAAAGTTGTGCTGGAGTATCATTTAAATGTCAACGGCGAAGAAGATCTGCGGGTATTGCGTCATGCGTATCTCAATAGTTATTTTCAAACAGGCTATAAGAATTTGATGGATCTGGCAATCATTCAGAAATGTGACGAGATCGGTGGACAGGTACTTGAATTTATGGAACTGTCAATGAAATATACAAAGATCGATGAGATCCCGTTTGATTTTGACCGACGCCGCTTGAGCGTCGTCGTACAAGATCAGATGGGAAAAAGGCAAATGGTGACCAAAGGTGCTGTCGAAGAAATGCTTTCGATCTGTACCTTTGTGGAATGTGACGGCATTGTGCGGCCATTGAATGAAAAGATCTGTAAACGGATCTTAAAAACGGTAGAGGATTTGAATGAGAAAGGATTTCGGATATTAGCAATCGCACAAAAAAGCAATCCTTCACAAACAGATACTTTTGGAAAGAAGGATGAATGCGAGATGGTTCTTTTGGGGTATCTGGCATTCTTGGATCCGCCGAAAGAATCCACTGCTGCTGCAATCAAAGCTTTACAGGAACACGGCGTCAATACCAAGATCTTGACTGGCGACAATGAGAAAGTAACGCGTACGATCTGCAAGCAGGTTGGTTTACAAGTGCAAACGATGTTGTTAGGTTCCGATCTGGAAAATATGAGCGATGCCCAGTTAGCAAAAGCAGCAGAGATCACAGATGTCTTTGCCAAACTGACACCGTCGCAGAAGGCTAAGATCGTTGCTGTATTGCGGAAAAATGGACATGTTGTTGGATTTATGGGAGACGGGATCAACGATGCGGCCGCCATGAAAAGTGCAGATATTGCCATTTCTGTCGATACGGCAGTAGATGTTGCCAAAGAATCGGCAGATGTGATCTTGCTGCAAAAAGATTTACGGGTATTGGAACAAGGGATCATCGAAGGCCGCAAAACGTACGCAAATATGATCAAATATATCAAGATGACAGCTTCTTCGAATTTTGGAAATATGTTCTCTGTCCTCATTGCCAGTGCTTTGCTGCCCTTCTTGCCGATGATGAGCGTGCACCTGATCATTTTGAATTTAATTTATGATTTATCCTGTACTGCTATCCCATGGGATAATGTGGATGAAGAATACATCAAGAAACCGCGTAAATGGGATGCTTCCAGCGTAGGAAAATTTATGTTATGGATCGGTCCGGTAAGTTCTATATTCGATATCACGACCTATTTATTCATGTATTTTATTTTATGTCCGCTCTTTATTTCAAATGGAGTTGTCTTCCATGATCTTCCACAGCATTTCAGCGGTGCACAGTTATTGTTGTTGCAGGCGAAGTATATCGGTCTGTTCCAGGCAGGATGGTTCGTAGAATCCATGTGGAGCCAGACATTAGTCATCCATATGATCCGTACTTCCAAATTGCCGTTCATTCAAAGCTATGCTTCGACTCCTGTCACCTTCTTGACATTAAGCGGTATCGTACTATTAACGATCATTCCGTTTACTGCCTTTGGCGCAGCCTTGGGTTTTATCGCTTTGCCTGCAGCTTACTTTGCTTATTTGCTTCCATGTATCTTGTTGTATATGGTGCTGACAACGGTTTTGAAAAAACTCTATATTTGCCGATACAAGGAATTTCTATGATCGGCATAAAAAAACGGTAGGATCCATGTGAAAGATCATACCGTTCTTTTTAAAATTCTTTTGGATCTTCCTTTAATCGTGTGATGAAAGGAGCTGCCGCAAGTGCGATGACGATACCGACCGCAGCTTGAATGACATTGCCGATAATGCCGCCAAGACCGACGATCCAAGATGCATTTAAAATGGAATCCGTGACATAATAACCGGCGATCATCCAGATCGATCCCAATAGAAAAGCCGGTATTCGTAGACGCATATTTTTATGAATCAGAACTGAAATCAAGAGACCTTCTATTCCCTTGATCAAGATCGTAGCAATGGCATACGTACCGTAACCTCCGGCAATATCAGCAAATGCACTGCCGGCTCCGCCAACCATGAAAGAGGCAAAAGGACTTAAAAATCCTGAAAATAATAAGATAAAGCCGTCTCCCAGATTCAGATAACCGCCGATCGAATTTGGCAGTTTCAAAAAAAGGGTCGAAATAAAGACCAGAGCAATTCCTAAAGCACCAAAAACGAGTTCTCTTGTATAGTCATGTTTCATATATGATTTCCTCCTGTATTGATTATAAAAGAATACTGTATCATAATAAATAGACAGAAAATGAATAAAAAAAGAGGACAGTTATGCTATACTGGATAAGGTGATCCAATGAAAAAGTATGAAACGATCTATTTCCAACTGAAAGAGGAAATCTTGCAAGGTTATCGCCGGCAGGGAGAGAAAATGCCGAGCATTCGCTACTGTGTCAGGCAATTTCATGTCTCACAGACCAGTGTGGAGCATGCATATGCACAATTGCAGCTGGAGGGTTATATTCGTGCACGGCCGCAAAGCGGCTATTATGTAGCGTTAAGCGAAGAAAATCGTCGACTGCATGCTGCTATGCAAGAACTGTCCCCTGTAGCAGAAGAACCGCAGATTCAATTTGATCTGCGTTCCCAATCCATCTTGACAGAAGAAAACGAGCTGGTCATCTGGAAGCAATATCTGAAACAAGCAATGAATCACACGGCGATTTCTTCTTATGGGGAGGCGCGTGGAGAATATGCACTGCGTGTTTCCTTGATGAAACATGCTTCACAGGTACGCGGTGTGTTGGCGCACGAAGAACAATTGATCATTGGTGCCAGCGTGCAGTCCCTGTTGTATCAAGTTTGCGGATTGTTAGATAAACCGGCTAAAGTAGCAATTCAAAAAGATATCTACCTGCAGGCACGCCGTGTATTTGAAGATTATGGAATGGAAGTAGCGGATGTTTCATTGGGAGAGAAAATCTTTAGCATGCAGGAACTGAAACGATTGCATCCAACGATCTTATTCCTTCATTCACCCAGTCTGTTTGAAAAAGAAAAATTTGATGAACAGGCAAGGAAAGAACTGATGGAGTATGTACAGAAAGAAAATATCTTGTTGATCGAAGATGATCATAACGGAGAGCTCAATTATTTGCGGGAAGGCAGCCGTGCACTTGCGGCAATGGATCCATCACGATCCTGTCTGTATATGGGGTCTTTTTCCCGGATCCTGCTTCCGGCTTTGCGTATCAGTTATATGATCCTGCCGCAGCCGCTGGCAAAAAAATATCAGGAAAGAGAACCGTCCTATTCCCCCAGCGCATCGAAACTAGAACAGCTGGCGTTTGCATCGTATATTGCGGATGGTCATTTGCGCAGAAGGATCACACGTTTAAAACGGCAGTATCATCAAAAACACCAGTTGATGCTGGAAGAAGCAGCGCATTTGCACTTGCACTGCGTACGGATCGAAGAATCCTTGACACGTTATCATTTTGCATATGAAAGGGATATCGATGCTTTTTTGCAACGCTTGCAAAAGCAGGGGATTGCGATTGATGGATTTACTTCGGATACATTTATCATCTCATTTGCCGCTTTGCCCTATGATCAATTGTCAAAAGCATTGACACAATTAGCAAAGCTTCGCTAGAATAAGACAGTTGGAGGAAAGGCTTATGCAGACAAAACACAAACAATTAGTATGGGGTTTCTTGAGCATCATGATCATGTTGCTGATCTTTTATTTTTCCGCAGACACGGCAGCGGCTTCCGATGCGAAAAGTTCCTTTATCGTTGATCATCTGTATCCGCTAGTACAGAGCCTGCTTTCTGTCGATGCGTTTACTTTTTTGATACGCAAGACGGCACATTTCTCTATTTATGCTGCATTGGGGTTTTGTGTCTTTCATTTTGTATCTTTACGATCACGATCCTGGAAACAGGCATGCTGGATCACGATCTTCTTTTGTTTCTGTTATGCATGCAGTGATGAAGTCCATCAGCTGCTTTCCAATGGACGATCGGGACAGTTTTCAGATGTACTGTTAGATACTTGCGGTTCCATGGCCGGAAGCCTATTTGCAAGAATGCTGGATCTGCTCATTCAAAACATTAGAAAAAGAGAAAAGACCGGTTAAGGGGGGGACCGGTCTTTTCTCAAATATTATTAAGGGGATAGAAAATTGTATGAATTATCATTAGGGGAATGAATGTCATACACGCAAGGGTTTACCTCCTTGCTGGCTATAGTATATCGAAAATCTATAGGTAAACAATGTTTAAATTAAGGGAAAATATGTGAAGTGTATTGCATGAAATGAAAACGGATTCATTCCATGCATCAGACTATAGCAAATTTGCCAATAAATGATTGATGATCTGCAGAGTTTCTTCTTTCGAGTAACAGAGCAAACTTTGCGGCATATATTGAAAAAGCCGATGAAATGCTTCAATGATGCTTTGTTCTTGAATCTGCAGCGTCCAGTCAGTATCTATTTTGTTTTCAAACATATTTTTGATAATCGCACTTTTTGTTTCTAGAACGAAAATCATTTGTGTAGGTAAATTGATGTAATTTTCCTTTAGAAGAAAAAAAGTATCCTGCGTTAAAATATTGTGTTTGATTTCTTCCAAAAAAGCGATGATCGTATTTTTTGATTGCTTAGTATCAGTAATACTTTTTTTTATGTAGCGACAAAAACCGTTTTCTATAAAGAATAGAAGATTTTTTTGATTATTGTTTTTCATAAAGAGGTCATCTTGCGGTTGATAGGCTATGAGAGCAGTTGCATTATTTGTATTGTTCCAAATTGCATGGTGGAGAAATATAGGCGAGGTCTGTTTAAAAATATCAGCATATTGATCTGCATATAATGCAATCAGATCTTTATTTTTGGTAAGAAATCCTCTGTTTTCTTGATTATCAAAAGATAATAAATAATTACTGGTTAATATAATATTAGGAAAAAGAGTAGCTTTTTGAAAATGAACATCACTATTATCATAATAATATGAAGCTGCATAGTTTTGGGATGCTAATAACAAACGAATCGTATTTTTTAATCTGCATACATTTTTTTGGGAATAATTGGTCCCTGGATATGAATGATGATCGAAACATATGATATGCTGCATGTGGACGTCTGGATTATTTTTTAGGAAAGGAATCAGTAATTTCAGAACAAAACTGTTTTCTGGCTGTAATAACAAACGTATTGTTTTTTTGCTAGCTTCTTCAGTGGAAGAGAGCAGTATAGATAATGCCTGCACTAAGCTGTCCTGTGAATGAAAGGTAAATGTTTCCTTCTGGCTGTCTATTTGAAGAGGAGGTATTTTTGCCTTGATTTGTGTTTTAGGACCTAAAATGATTTCATTTAATAAATTGATGCATTCCAAATACTCTTCGTATCGTTCTTTACCGCTGGTATCTTTATGAAATTCTTCCCATAATTCATTTTTCTCTTTTACAGACAAAATTAATTCATTCATGATTTTTTCTAAAACGTGTTCATTTTGTAACTTTCTGGCACCAGTCGAAATTTTTTGAAAATTTGTTCTTGGCATACCGATTGCTTCTGCAATCTGAATTTTACTTTTTCCGCTATTATGTATGTGATATGAAAGCAAATTTGAAAAACTCGACATCTTATTCATCCCCTATAAAACAACTTTTCCCTCGTACTGGCTTAAGTATACAATTTTTATATATGGAATTATATTATTTATTGCTTATTTTTATTAAAATATTGTGTCCCTCTTTTGTCCCACAGTTGTTCAAAGTTCCTGTTGTTTTATAATAAAAGAAAATGAGTCAAAGGAGGTAAAATAATGAGGAAAAGAAGAAATTTAGGGAATAACAGAATATTGACTCTATGTTTAGCGTTTGCTGTAGCATTGGCTGTATTGACACCATTCGTATCAAAAGTACCAGTATTTGCACAAGAAGAGGGTGTAAACATTGAAGCTGCTTCTAATACGGAACAAACAGGCCAGGTCTTGGTTAATTATGACGATTATAATGGAGACGAGGAAAAGTTTAAAGATCGTATCGTGGAAGTGCTGGATAGCGGTTCTAGCATGAATGTTGAATTATATAATGTTCCAGAAGGTTTCCATTTGAATTTAGTAAATGACAAGGGTGAGTGGACGTATCCAAGTATTAATGTGTATGTTGGGGGCAATGATAATACATATAAATATATTTCAAGTCTATACTATTCCAATGTTGGTACAATTGATGTGACAATGCCAAAACTTGAAGATTTTGTTACAGAGAATGATGAAGTAATTAACGGATTGGTCATTTCTGGAACAAAATATTACGCTTTTAGTTATCCGGATTCTTTACGTGATTCCAATCAAACTGGTTACAGCTTTATCACTGTTGGAAATGGGGCGCTCGATTTCTCTAAATTAGGAGACGCTTATTTTGTACATTATTATTTCAAAGACAAAGGAGTCACATCCGTTTATCAAAGAGAGGATGTAACATTCATCAGCATCTATGAGGATAACTCTAATTTCTTCATTGCAAATCAAAGATATGATGGATCAAAAAATGATGATCCTGTCATTATTTCAACAAAAGATCCAACCAATCCAGATGAAGTAAAAGATGTTTTGGAAAACAGCGATGAAGAGCTGCTTAGTTTTAATGTCAATCCAAGTATTGATAACATTCCAGATTCAGTTTTTGAGGTAGTGAAAGAAGGAAATAAACAAATACGATTCAATGGAATGACATCCACTGGACAAAGTTATACTTTGCAGTTTGATCAAATCACTGAAAGCAAGAACTTTAATCCACAATTAGAAATCAAGAAAGAGGATATCAAAGGGGTTCCTGCTGTTACGTTTTATTTTAAACATAGCGGTGTTCTTCCAGGTCCTATGAAAGTGCGTGTTTTTGTAGGCGGCGAATACAATACGCAATCAGCTTACCTTTATTATGTCAATGAAGATGGTAAATTAGAAAAACAAGCAACTTCTGCAAAAATTGAATTAGGTTATGCAGAGTTTACGATCGATCACTGTTCATCTTATGTTGTTTCAACGAAAGAGATTCCAGATGCCATTGTTTCTCCATCGACGGATGGAAATACCGATGATGAAAATACAGCAGAAACAATAAAACCATCTACTCCAAACGAAGATACGACAAAGCCTTCCATTTCTAAAGAGGATAGTGCAGATGTGAATTTAACAGATAAGAATACACCAGATACAGGTGTTGCTTCTGCAATGATGCCGATGCTGGCAGTCTTCTTGGTTTCGGGTGCTGTTATCTTGACAGCAGGAGTTATGCGTAGACGCGGGAAAGAAACTGTATAATTCCGGATAATGGATATGAAAAGAACATTTAAAATAGGATTTGCTCTTTTATATCTGGTATATAGTTGTTGTCCTTTGTGGAGTATTTCTGCAAAGGACTCTTTCTTTAAAGACCAAGCGTACATACTTTATAATTTAAGTGATCAATATGTGGATCAGCAGCGTTTTGCTGACAATTCGGTAGATCCAGGTATTTATACACAATGGATGACGGCATGGATCATCATTGAAAATACACGGCATTTTGATAAGGTTTTAACGGTTGGGTTCGATGATTTTGGCAGCAAATATTATTATGGGTTTGATATGCAGGAGCAAGTCACTGTCCAGGATGCATTATTTGCAATATTATTTTGCAACAGCGGGGAAATGGCAAATGCAGCAGCAAAACATATGACAGGCGATAAAAATGAATTTATCCGTTTGATGAATCAAAAAGCGGCAAGTTTGGGAATGAAAGACACCTATTTCACAAATATAACAGGAGATGTCGAACCAGGACAGAAGACAACATTATCCGATCTAACGATTTTCATTCAAGCGATTTTGCAGGATCAAACGTTTCAAGAAATCATTTCAAAGCATACTTATACATTTACCTCTAATCGGAAGCAGCATACATTAGAGAATGAAAACTGGTATCCATTGGAACAAGAGACGATCGATTCTTGTTTTATGTTAGCGATGAATGAACAGACATACAGTGCTTTCAGCATCGCAACCATCCAGCAGAAAAAGTTTTTGACCATCGGGACGGGTGATACCAGACAAGCATGTGCCAACAGCATAGCTAATTTGTATCAGGATATGAACGATACGTATCATTCGCTGATTCCTTTTGAAAAAAATAGTGTGATTGCTTATGATGAATTAGGACTTTTATGGAAGAAACAAATACCGATCCAAATGCAAAAGGATATCACACTGCTAGTAGACAGTGACAAGACTTATGATACTTTATCCTATCGTTTTGTTTCATGTCATCATCCATTTGTTATTTTGCCAAATCAATCTTTAGGAAGCGTACAAATTTATCATGATGGACAGCTTTTATGTTCAAAAGAAATTTATTCTGACAATTTCTATGTGAGCAATGAATGGATCTTCTTAGTTGGGATTGTATGCATGCCAGTTGTATTTAAAATTATATATCGCCAAAAGAAAAAAAGGTAATTCCCTTATTGAGGCGGAATTACCTTTTTAATTTTGCTGTTTTGTGAATGCAGGACTTCTGATTGACATACTCCAAGCAACAGAAATAATAACGGAGTGGAAATTGGCTGGTTGATGTTAACGATTGATTGTAAAAGGTAGACAGCAATTGCTAACGAAATCGCTTTGGTATACGTTGAACAATTGTATTTGTTTTGCAGTATTTGTTTGAAAAAAGTGAACCATATAAATAAATAAGAGCAGATTCCAATGATGCCGGTCGTTACCAGATATTGCAAATATTCATTATGTGCATTATCATAGCTGATCAATATTGGATCGTTCGCATAGTATCTTAACATCAATAAATGCGTTGTATCAGGTCCGAACCCGAATAGTTTTTGTGCTAGAGGAAAGGAATTGTACGCATGAAAGATATTTTTCCAAGCATAGGCACGTCCTGTTCCCCAGTTGTCGTCCCAGCGAAGATAATTTGAAAAATAACCCAGCTTTGTTGTTTGATCGATGAAACTAAAATAAAGAAAGAGCAATACTATACAAACAATAGCGATGCTAACCGTGATAAGTACTCTCTTTTTGAGAAAAGGAAGAAAAGACTGCATGGTTTCTTCTCTAAGTATAGCAAGCAGAAGCAGCAGGAAAGAAAGCAGCCACAAAAGCCAGGAAATACTTTCATTTACAAAAAGATTCGATAAAGTAATAAAAGGACGGCTGGCTACTGGGGCAAATAGGGATAAAACATAGATTAGTTTTGCACAAGTCAGAAAAGAGAAGACGAGCAATAGCCAATGCTGAAACAGGCGGATATCTTTTATGCTAAACATGAAAAGAACCAGAAACATACAGCCGATACCTAAAAAACCGCTGTCACTATTGCTGATGATCAAACCAATGAAACCAAAAATGGAAATGATATAATAAAATCTTTTTTGTTTCTTAGCTGTTAAAAATAAATAGGTACTGATAGGTAAACTGAAACAAATAATAGAAGCATAAAAGTTGATGTTGCCGGTCGTAGAAATATAGAAGGCGGACTGATAGTCAGACAAATGCGTATAAAATCCCATCAAATCAATTGAAAAGAAGTTGAGAAAGGCAAGGACATGCAATATAGTGCAGCTGATCAAAAATAGATCGATCATTTTTTTTAAGTGGATCTTGTTTCTGGATAAGATAAGATAGCCGCAAAAACATAGGATTGAAAAAAGAAGACCGGTATTCCTGCCTGCACTGCCCCAAAATGCTTCTGATGGATAGTCTGATAAAACTGCTGAAATGGTTTGTACACCGATCCACATAAGCAGACATTGTTCAACTTTTGCCGGTATGGTAAATGTTTTTTTTGTTGAGTTTGTAAGTTTTTTATAAATAAAGATACTAAAAAAAATGATCGTGGACCACATAAAAAACTGATATTTTGTATAGGTTATATCAAAATAATAATTATGGAATACAAATAAATAGAGACAGAACATACAAATGATATAACCATTTGCGAGCAGACTTTGATCTGATGATTTGTTTTTTTGTAAGATACGCATACGATCACCATTATTTATAATAAATGATTTGTAATTCTTTGTGTTTCAAATAATAAAAAATGCTTTGTCTTTCTTTTGTCACATAAGAAAAAGAAAATAAAAACCTCTTTCCTATGTTGAAGAGAATCCCAACGTTTGGACAACCAAACGAAGGAGGTTCACTTCATGTATCCATAGAGAAAGAGGTTTTGATTTATCGGTTGTTTATGCTTGTTCCGGCTGCAACTGTACGCAGTGGCTGATCATGTCATAATCTTCTGCAATGTTGATGGCATGACCGTTGATACGTTCAAAGTCGGTCAATAATTGTGAGAACATCATGCTGATCTCGCTGGAGATGCTCTTTTCTTTCATGCGCTGCATTTGCCGTTTTCTTAAATTCCTGCAAACGTCGTCGCTTTGAGAGCGCAGCAACTTCGATTTATTGATATCATGCAGAGCATTTCGCATTTCCATGCACATGTCATACATCGTTTTGATCGTATCTTTTTCTTCTTCATTAAGTCGTCCCTGCAGATGTTCTTTGCTGTAAGTTTCCATCTTGACTGCATAATCGCTGAGACGTTCGATATCGGTAATTTGATGATAGTAGATGCTGAGTGCATTGCTGACATCATTGTTGAGCTCTAAACTGAGCGCATTGGTGATATAGTCGCCGATTTCTTTATTTAATGTATCGACCAGTTCTTCTCTTTGAACGATCTTCTCGCCCATCTTTTTATCATATTTGAGCAGCTGCTTAAAGCCGTTTTCCACATTTTCATAGGCCAGCTTTAACATGTGATTGATTTCTTCATCTACTTGCTGGATGGACATGGCTGATGTACCAAGGGAACGTGTAGAAGAAGGGAATGGTTTGAGGTATTGCAATACGGTACTTCTCTTTTCTTCTTTGAAAGGCAGTACTTTCTGTGCAAATTCTGCCAAGTATGTACCAAACGGCAATAATAATAATGTAGTAACAACATTAAATAAAGTATGCATATTGGCAATTTGTGCATCCGGCGTTGTCGGCGTCCAGGAAGCAACAAAATCTGTTAAAGAGAATGCGGTATTGGCCGTTACGATACATAACACAGTAAAGATGAATGTACCGATCAAGTTAAAAGATAAGTGAATGACAGTAGTCTGTTTGGCTTCTCTGCTAGTGCCGATACTTGCTAAAACAGCAGTGATGCAAGTACCGATGTTTTGACCAAACAGTACATACACAGCACCATCTAATCCGATCAATCCGCTTCTGGCAAGTGCCTGTAAGATACCGACAGAGGCACTGGAAGATTGGATCACTGCAGTGAAGAGTGCGCCGGCTAAGATTCCTAACAGCGGATTGGAGAAAGAAGTCATTAATGAAACGAATGCTGGTTCATCACGCAACGGCAACATGGCCGTGCTCATCATATCCATGCCGATGAACAACATACCGAGGCCGGCTAAGATCGTACCGATATAATGGGCCATCGGTTTTTTTACAAAAACGACCATGGCTACACCGATAAAAGCAATGAGCGGTGCGATCGTACCGATATCCAGGGCAATGAGCTGACCGGTGATCGTGGTACCGATATTGGCACCCATGATGATCCAAACAGCTTGTTTCAAATTCATCATTCCGGCATTTACGAACCCGACGACCATGACGGTGGTTCCGCTGGAAGATTGGATGACAGCGGTGATGACTGCACCCACGATGACGCCCAAGATTCGATTTGACGTTAATTTCTCTAAAATATCTTTCATACGGTCTCCCGCAGCGGCTTCTAAACCGTGACTCATCATCTGCATTCCGTAAAGGAAGAGGGCAAGTCCGCCCAGCAGACTCAGAAAATTGGCTATTGACATAAAGACACCCCTTTTTGTTCACAAAATTATCACAAGTTAAATATAATTAAAAAACAGACAAAAAACAATGCAAAATTTCGATCTGAATGTAAAATTTATGTAAGATGATTCAAGAAGCATGTAAAATCGGCGTTGATGTAAAAAATGTAAATGGTTTATTTGATCTTGAAAATGAAACTGAATTTGTTTTCACAATTCTCATATAAGTTCTTCCGTCCACTTGAAACTATGCTATAATATAAAAGCATGACCATGAAATAAAAAGAGTCATGTTGGATGAGGTGGAACGATGATATTGAGAAGTATAGAAACGATCATCCAGATGTTGGATGCGGACTATATAGAATATAAGGATATGGAACGCATGGTGAGCGGGGTATGCATTGATTCACGCAAAGTGACATTAGGAAATTTGTATATACCGATCATCGGGGAGCGTTTCGACGGGCATGATTTTGCACAACAGGCTGTGGAACAAGGTGCCGTTGCTGTATTGTGGCAGAAAGATCATCCCAATCCGCCCAAAGATGTTGTGGTAATCTTTGTGGAGGATACGACCAAAGCATTACAAAAGCTGGCCAAAAAATATCGTGAGTCATTAGATCTGGTGATGATCGGAATTACAGGCAGCAATGGAAAGACCAGTACGAAAGATATTTTGGGTTCTTTGTTAAAACGCAAATATGTGACGCAGAAGACCAAAGGCAATATGAATAATGAAATTGGCGTTCCTTTGACCATCTTAGGATTGAGCGATGCTACACAGGTCGCTATCGTTGAGATGGGAATGGAAAACCGATATGAGATCGATGCTTTAACAAAAATCACACAACCGGATATCGCTATCATCACAAATGTGGGAGAGGCACATCTGGAAAACTTGGGATCGATAGAAAATATAGCCAAAGCAAAAGCAGAAATCGTTCACGGGTTAAAAGAGAACGGAGTTTTGCTGTTCAACGGGGAACAGGATGTATTGAAAAAAGCTTTATGGAATGAGGATTTCCCATATGGTGTGCGGATCAAGAGCTTTGGCCATGATGAGAGAAGCGATTTATTTTGCTATGGCCAAGTACAGCAAGATGCCAACGGCATTTATTTCATGACAAATTTATTATCAGAAATTGCATTCATGAATATCTATGGGAAACATCAGGTCATGAATGCTTTGCCTTGCATTTACATCGCTCGAGCACTGGGCATGCAGGAAGATGAAATCTTAGAAGGCCTTGCAAACATTGAACAAACCGGTCTTCGCTGCGATCTGATGCCTTTAGGAGAAGGATATTTGTTAGATGATTCTTATAAATCGAATCGGCAAAGCGTGCTGGCGGCATTGGATACGTTATGTGAATTTGATCTGCCGCGTAAGATCGTTGCATTGTCAGACATGTTAGATATGGGTGAAAAAGCGATGCAGATCCATTATGAAGTTGGAAAAGCCCTGGGTTCTTATCCCATTGACCGGGTATGTACTTATGGAGAGATGTCCCGCTTTATTGCACAAGGCGCAATCAATGCAGGCATAAAAGATGTTACGCACTATGAGACAAAAGAAGCATTGCAGGCAGACATTGAAAAAGAATTTGCATCTCCATGCATTGTTCTGGTCAAAGGTTCACGAGGCATGCAGATGGATACAATTGTTACATATTTAAAAGAAAGAGGTAGTAAACACCATGAATAAGATGAAATTGTGCGTCATTTTTGGCGGTAAATCAAGTGAATATGGAGTATCATTACATTCAGTCAGCTCACTGCTGCGGCAAATCAACAATGAACGCTATGAAGTGATCACGGTCGGGATCTCAAAGCAGGGAGACTGGTACTTGTATGAAGGCGATATCGATCACATCGAACATGATCGTTGGATGGAAGAAAACTGCATGCCTTGTGTATTAAGCAAACAAGGTCTGTTAAAACTACAAGATGGAAGCTACACAACGATTGCCGTTGATTGTGTGTTCCCGGTTCTTCACGGAAAGAATGGTGAAGATGGGACACTGCAGGGAATGTTGGAAATCTTAGATATTCCTTACGTAGGATGTGACCATTTAAGCAGCGCTATCTGCATGGATAAAGAAATGATGCATATCATTGCTGAACATGCAGGCATTCCATGTGCTCCTTACCGCTGTATTTATGAAGACGATCCTCGAAGCTTAAAAGACATCTATGATGAAGCAAGCGCTGCATTAGGATTGCCTTTGTTTATCAAACCTTGTAATGCCGGCAGCAGCTACGGCGTACACTGTGTAAAGAGCTTTGAAGATTTTGAAGAAGGCATCAAAGACGCTTTTGTACAGGATGGAAAAGGCAAGATCATCTTAGAAAAAACCATTGAAGGTTTTGAGATCGGCTGTGCGGTAATGGGAAATCGCACCTTGACTGTTGGCAGCGTGGATGAGATCGATATCAAAGGGGCCTTCTTTGATTATGAAGGAAAATATGAGATGAAAGATGCAGCCATTCATTGTCCGGCACGCATCGATCAAGAACTTTTTGAACAAGCACGTGCATTGGCAGCCAAAGCGTATCGGGCGATGAACTGTAAAGGAATGACACGTGTAGATATGTTTGTGACACCGCAGCATACGATCGTATTTAATGAATTGAATACGATTCCTGGTTTTACAGCTACTTCCCGTTATCCTTCCATGATGAAGGAAATCGGAATCGATTTTCCAGAATTGATCGATCGTTTAGTTGATTTAGCAATGGAGAAATAAAAAGGAGAGATCATTGTGTTGGAGTGTGAAACAAGGGCATGGGCAGAAATTGATTTAAAAAAGATTGCCCACAATGTAGAAGAAATTCGTAAACTGATCCCAAAGAAAAGCAAGATCATGGGAATCGTAAAAGCAAATGCCTATGGTCATGGAGATGTGGAATGTACTCGTGCGCTGGAAGCATGCGGCGTTGACTTTTTTGGCGTAAGCAGTATTGATGAGGCTTTACATCTGCGCAACAATGGGATTACTTCCAAGATCTTGATCTTGGGTTATACACCGCCGGAACATTTTGCCTATTTAACCAAATACGATTTGATCCAAACGCTGGTCGATCTTGCATATGCAAAGAAATTAGATGCTTTTGCGAAAGAACACCAGTGTATCATACAGGCACATGCCAAAGCGGATACAGGAATGAATCGAATCGGAGTCACGGTACAGGATGACGAATATCACATAGAGGAATTGTTGGCGATGTATGCAATGAAAAATGTTCATGTATGTGGTATTTTTTCCCATTTCAGCGTAAGTGATTCACACAGCAAGGATGATCTTGCGTTTACAAAACATCAGATAGAGCTGTTTGACCGGGTATTGCAAGATATACGTGCAGCAGGTTTTGATCCGGGAACAACACACCTGCAGAACAGTTATGGTATCTTGAATTATCCAGATCTAACATATGATTATGTTCGTCCGGGTCTCTTGTATATGGGGGTAACAAGCGATGACACGATTCCGATCAATACCAAACCTGACTTTTTGCCGATCTTGTCTTTGAAAGCCAATGTAACCATGGTCAAATGGTTAAAGGCAGGCGATACAGTCAGTTACGGGCGCCATTTTCGCACTTTGCGGGAAACGAAGGTCGCAACTGTGTCGATCGGTTATGCGGATGGGATCCCGCGCCTATTATCCAATCAGGGATTTGAAGTGCTCTTGCATGGAAAACGTGTACCGATCATCGGAAATTTGTGCATGGATCAGCTCATGTTAGATGTCAGCGGGCTTGATGATGTAAAAGAAGGGGACGTTGTTACTTTGATTGGAGAAGAAGATGGAGAAGCAGTAACAGTAGATGCAATGAGCCGTGCTTCCCATACGATCAATAATGAGACATTAACACGCTTCAGCGTGCGTTTACCAAGAATTTATAAAAAGTAGGGGATGGAAATGAAAATGAAAAATTATACTGCAATTGATATCGCTAAATACATCAGTGCACTGCTGGTCGTATGTATCCATACATTTCCGTTGTATGATTTATCTCAAACGGCCAACATGGTCTGGATTCAAGCAGTTTGCCGCATTGCAGTACCATTTTTCTTTGCTGTATCCGCCTTCTTGTTCTTTCGAAAGATCGATCCATCCAAAGGGATGAAAGAAACGGTCAATGTAGCGCAATTAAAACATTATTTACATCGTTTAGCTGTTCTATACGGTGTTTGGACGATTCTGTATCTTCCCTATACTTTTCTGCTGTGGCGTTCAGACGGGTTTTCACTGAGCTATTTGGCACGGTGGATCTTTGATCTTTTCTTCAATGGCAGTTATTATCATTTATGGTTTTTGCCATCGCTGATGCTGGGAACAGTGATCGTCTATGTGCTGTATACCAATTTACGTTTGAAAAAAGGACTGCTTCTTACCTTTTTGCTGTATGTGATAGGCATGCTGATGAATGTATACGGGGATATGCTGGCAGCCATCCCTGTTGTTCAAACGCTTTACCAAACATATATGCTCATCTTCACAACAGCGCGCAACGGTATCTTCTTTACGCCGATCTTTCTTTATATCGGGATTTATTTGAAAGAATTTCCCGGCATGTATACGAAAAAAGAATATGCACTGGGGATCAGCGTCTGTTATATTGCTTTATTACTGGAAGAAGGTCTGGCTTATTTCTCCGGGATGATGCAGGATCTGACCAGCATGTATTTATTTTTGATCCCGCTGGTCTATTTTCTGGTAGGGGCCTTGTTGCAGATCCAGCGCTCACCTTCGTATCTCAGCCGGTTTTTCCGCCAGTCATCTTCCTTGATCTATGTATCGCATATCTTGTTTGCAATGCCGCTGCTGCATCATTTTCCGCAACAGCATCTGTTGGTCTATGTGATCACAGTGATTGCATCGCAATTGTTGGCAATGCTGATCATTGCCCTCAGCAACCGTATTTCCTGGCTGAAAATATTGTATTAGGAGGTTCTATATGCTTCGAGTATCGCAAGTAAAACAATCCATCGAGGAGCCAATTGAACAACTGCCAAAGCATATCTGCAAAAAATTGCGGATCAGAGAACGTGATCTGATCCGTTTTTCTATCTATCGAGAAAGCATCGATGCCCGTCGCAGACCGATCCAGTTTTCGTATGTGGTCGATTGCGAGGTTGCTTGTGAAAAACAGATCTTAAGAAAGAAACTGGCGGATGTGCATCTGGTGGAGGATGTTGCTTTTTCTCTTCCGCAAAAAGGTGAAACAAAACTACAGCATCGTCCTGTTGTGATCGGGTTTGGACCTGGTGGAATGTTTGCGGCATTGTTATTGGCAAGAGCGGGCTATCGTCCCATCGTATTGGAGCGCGGCCAGTCTTTGGATCCGCGCATCGAAAGCGTACGCCGCTACTGGCAGGGAGGTCCTTTGGATCCAAAAGGAAATGTGCAATTTGGAGAAGGAGGAGCCGGTACTTTTTCAGATGGAAAATTAACAACGAGATCCAAAGATCCACGCTGTCATCAAGTATTAAAAGAATTGGTTCATTTTGGTGCGCCGAAAGAAATCATTTATCAGGCACACCCACACATCGGTACAGATATCCTGGTAGATGTCGTACGTGCACTGCGAGAAGAAGTGATCCGATATGGTGGAGAGATCCATTTTGAGTCGACGGTCGAAGACTTCTGCTTGGAGGAAGGAAAACTGAAAGGGCTGATCGTCAATGGAAAACGCATCGATTGCGAGCAGGCCATCTTGGCCATCGGACACAGTGCCAGGGATACGATGGAATGTCTTTATGGACATTCCATGGAGATGCAGGCAAAAGCCTTTGCGGTAGGAGTCCGTGTTGAACATCCCCAAACTCTGATCGATGAACAGATGTATGGAGCGTATGCCGGACATCCGCGATTAGGTGCGGCCAGCTATCGATTGACCTGCCGTGCAGACAATGGACGCGGTGTCTACACATTTTGTATGTGTCCCGGCGGTGTTGTCGTTCCTGCAGCCAGCAAAGAAGGGGAAGTTGTCGTCAATGGCATGAGCGAACATGCAAGAGATCAGATCAATGCGAACAGTGCTTTACTGGTGCAGGTCACACCGAAAGATTTTGGAGAACATCCGCTGGATGGCATTCATTATCAGCAGACATTAGAACAAAAGGCCTATGAGTTAGGCGGCCGCAATGGCTGTGCTCCGGCGCAGTATACAAAAGATTTCCTTGCAGGAAGAGCATCTGCGACTTTCCAAGAAGTATTGCCCAGCTATGCAAGAGGTGTGCATTTGTGCGACCTGCATGCGTTATTTGATGCAGAAATCAATGCAGCACTGGCACAAGGAATTCGCCAGTTTGACAAACAGATCCACGGCTTTGCCAAACTGGGGATCCTGACTGGTGTAGAAAGCCGAAGCAGCGCCCCCTTGCGCATGCTGCGTGATCCACAAAACCTGCAATCCAACTTGCAGGGAATCTATCCTTGCGGAGAAGGAGCCGGCTATGCAGGGGGGATCGTTACCAGCGCGGTGGATGGCATTCGCTGTGCCTGCGCACTGATCGAACAATTTGCCCCATGTGATTAGCATATTCTCTTGTCTTGCCACATACGTATACATTGAGGTGGACGTATGAGCAAACGCTGTCGCATCATCGTATATACGATCATAGCAGCTATCATTGCCCTGTTTCTCGGATTGCTTATTCGCTTGTTGTTTTTCAGCGGACTCTTTATCCCGACTTTAGAGTTGATCGGGGCAAAAGAAATGACGATCAACGTAAATGAGACCTATCAAGATCCGGGGGCAAAAAGCACATATCGTTTCATGGACAATGGAGCGCATATTCAAATAGACAATCAGGTAGATACGGAAAAGATGGGGACGTATGAGGTCGTATACCGTTTAGATAATGCAGATAAAGAAGTCAGAAGGAAAGTGATCGTCACGGATAAAAAAGCGCCGGATCTGCGCTTAAAAGGAGACGAATCCATGCGGATCTTCATCGGGGAAGATTATGAGGAACCAGGATATCTGGCGTATGACAATTGTGACGGAGATATCAGCGATCAAGTCAAGAGTTCTTCTACGATCAATTTTAATCAAAGCGGGAGTTATGAAGTACATTATCAAGTACAAGATCGGCATGGAAACAAAGCTACAGCAACTCGCAAAGTTGAGATCTTGGAAAATCCGCTGAATACGAAACTAGCCTATCATCACGATATGTTTGACAACACCATGTTTGAATGGTGGTTCAACAAGTCAAAGGATCATCAGCGAACCACGGCCGCAAAAAGTGCAGAATGGTTAGCAAATTATGCAGCATATTATCAAGGAAAGGACGAAAAGGTCCTATACCTGACGTTTGATGAAGGTGGAAATGATACGACCTATATCAAAGAAATCGCGGAAGTGCTCGATGCCAATGATGTAAAAGCAACCTTTTTCTTAACAAGAAATTATATTCGCGATGAAAGTGAATTTGTTAATGCATTGGTAGACAATGGACATATCATCGGCAATCATACATGGAATCATTACGATATGACGACTTTGGCCAATGCTGAAAGCGTGGATGCTTTTGTCGAAGAACTGACGCAGGAAGAAAAAACATATCTGGAGGTGGTTGGGGAACCAATGGAGAAGATCTTTCGTTTTCCCAGGGGAGCATGCAGTGAACGTGCTTTGAAAATGGTCCATGATCTCGGATATCGGACGTTCTTCTGGAGCCATGCATATTATGATTACGGCAGTGATGTAAGCAAAGAAGAAGCATTGGATACGATGCTGGCACATTATCATAATGGCGCAATTTATTTGCTGCATCCTACCAATAAAGGAAATTATCTGGCACTTGATGATTTTATAAAAGAGATGAAAAGATTAGGCTATCGTTTTGATACGGTCGATCATATCACATAAAAAAGCAATGGTTATCTGATGATCAGATGCCATTGCTTTTTATCATATCTTTCCATCCAGCTGTTTGCAAAACGTCAAATAATGATGGATCAAGGAATCGCACCATTGGTCATATTGTTCATCCTTGAGCTGCTTTTCCGGGTGCTGCTGCATATAGGAAAAATATTGTTCGATTCCTTTGGTGATGGTGATCTCATAACGGGGATCTGGAATCAATTTATGGATCTTTGATGTGTCAAAGAGGTTGGAATACTGCTTGTCCCCTAATATGGAAGATCGAATATCATACACTTGTGACAATGCCAAGGTGTCAGAAGCAATATGGATGATCTGCGGGCGTTTGTGTACATACTGATAGATAGAGTGATAGATGATATCCCAGTTTACGACATCGGGATGGATGTTATGGACTGCTTGACCGATTGCCTTTTCATTGTTGATCAGTTGGATGAAATTATGTGCAAAATCTAAAGTATGGGTACAATGCCAGGTGCTCTTTCCATCCCCGTGAACGATCACCGGCTTGTCATTCAGGATCCGGTCTATGACGCTCCAGCATGTTTTTCCTTTTACGCTGAGCGGGATGCGGTCATATCCATAAGTTTGTGAAGGACGAACGATCGTGATCGGAAAACCAAAACGTGCATAAGCATCAAGAAAGATTTTCTCACATTGTGCTTTCTCTCTTCCATATAAAGAATATTTATTTCCTTGTACATGATCTTCGTTGATCATGACCGCTGTTTCATGATCATAGGTAACAACGGTAGAAATGAAGATATATTGTTTGATCTTATCCTTGAAGAGTGCTATTTGTTCTTGTGCTTCTTGCGGATGGTACACTAAAAAATTACATACGATGTCAAAATGATACGGGGCAAGAAGCTCTTTCATCTTTGCAAAATCATGTACATCACATACGATCTGGTGCACATTTGCCGGCAGCGGCCGATGTCCGCGGTTCAATACATAGAGATCGACATTCTCCATTTTGCTCAATGATGCAGAGATCGGTGTCGATATGGTTCCGGTTCCTCCAATCAAGAGGATCTTTAATTGCTGCATGCTGTATCCCTTCTTTCTGTTATATTGGTTGTCAACTATACTATAACATAGTTGGTTCCTTGTATGTGAAAAAGGAGCTGTATGGATTCTTTACCATTGTACATTCCTTATGTTATAATATTTTTTACGAAAAAGGAGGGTGTTCATGAAGCTGTTTACACCAGACTATTATGTGGAAAGCTATCGTGCCATCGATGTGGAAAAGCTGAAACAACGAGGGATCAGTCTATTAGTATGTGATATCGATAATACATTGGTCGCACATGATTGTGCACATCCAGATGATGATGTACGTACCTTCATTCAGAAAGTGAAACAAAATGACATGCAGATAGCGTTTGTTTCCAACAATGTAAAAGAGCGCGTGGAGACCTTCGCAAAAGAATTCCATGCGCCATGTTATCCATTTGCCAAAAAACCATTGAAGTTGACTTATCGCAAAATGGTGAAAGAACTGGGGTACGCTCCACAGCAGATTGCCGTATTAGGCGATCAGTTGTTAACCGATATGTTAGGAGCAAACCGTATGGGATTTTATACGATCTTGACCAAACCGGTCGCTAAACGTGACCTGAAATGTACCAAAATCAATCGTATTTTTGAGAATATGATCTTTCAGCTGTTAGAAAAACAAGGAAAGTTGAAACGGGGGAACTATGATGACAAGATATTGTAAAGGCTGCGGAGCTGCTTTGCAAAGCGAGAATAAAGAGGCTATCGGCTATACGCCCAAAGAGGATGCGCAGTTCTGTCAGCGTTGTTTTCGGATTCGTCATTATGATGATGTGATGATCTCGATGCAGCGCGGAATTGATCCCAATAAGGTACTGCAGAAGATCGCACAGCAGGATGCCTTGATCTTGTGGGTAGTGGACCTTTTTGACTTTGAAGCAAACCTGCTGCCGGGGATCACGCGTCATCTTCCAAATAAAGATATCATTCTGGTTGCTACGAAACGTGATTTACTGCCGCATACCTTGGCAGATGAAAAACTGGCACAATTTGTCATGCGCCGTTTAAAAGAAGAAGGCATTCGCGTAGAAGGGATCGTATTCTGCGGGAACTTGGTCAAAGGTGCAAATGATCCATTGAATCATTCTGTTGATGAAGTGAAACATGCGATCGAACTTTATCGCAATGAGCGGGATGTCATTGTCATGGGAATGGCCAATGCCGGGAAAAGCACTTTGTTGAATGCTCTTTGCGAACACAGCGATCTAACGACATCGGCACATCCGGGAACGACCTTAGATTTTGTAGAAATACAGATGGAGGGCTATAAGATCTTCGATACACCGGGACTTACTCGAAATGATTCACTGTTGACACATGTGCCAGATGCATTGTTGAAGACGATCATTCCTTTCCGCACGCTCAAACCAAGAGTTTTTCAGCTATATGAAAATCAAAGCTATGCGTTAGGCGGCATGGTACGTTTGGATGTGATGGTACGCGGAGAGGCAACCGTAGTAGCATATTTTAGCGAACAATTAAAGATCCATCGAGGAAAGCAGGCAAAAGCGGACGCTTTATGGGAGAAACATCTGGGAGAATTGCTAGCTCCTTCGTTAGATCATGATTTCCATCAGATGAAACGCTTTGACTGTGTAAAAAAAGAAGCGAAGATGGATGTGGTCATACATGGACTAGGCTGGTTCTGCATCAGCGGGAACATCCAGGAAGTGCATGTATTTGTCAATGCAGATATCAATGTAACATTTAGAAAGGCGATGATTTAATATGTTAAATGCAAAAGATAAAAAAATGCTGCGCAAAGAAGCGCAGAGTTACCGTTCTTTGTTTCAGATTGGAAAAGACGGGATCCAAGATAACCTGGTCAATACATTAGAAGATTCTTTAACTGCCCATGAGCTGGTCAAATTGAATTTATTAAAAACGGCGCCGATTACGACGAAAGAAGCAGCCGAGATCTTGGCAAATGAAACAGGAAGCGAGATCGTACATATCGTCGGACATACGTTTGTATTGTACCGCCGCAGCAAAAAGAATCTGATGGGTCTATGAGAAAGAAAAAAATAGCCATTTTAGGCGGCAGCTTTGATCCGATCCATGCCGGGCATATGCAGATAGCCAAGGAAGCGCTGCATATGGGGATGGATGAAGTTTGGCTGATGGTTGCAAAGGATACGCCTTTAAAAGATCGAAAACTGACCCCGGCAAGCCATCGCGCGGCCATGGTGAAAAGAGCGATTGCCCCTTATCGTCATATACGCTGCTGCGAATTGGAATTACACAGGGAAGGCAAGTCATACACGATCGATACGGTGCGCGCTTTGCAGGCAAACTATCCGGATTTTCATTTTTACTGGCTGATCGGTTCGGATCAGGCTGCGCAACTGGCTGATTGGAAAGATGCAGAAGAGCTGACCAGACGTGTGACGATGATCGTTTTTTCTAGAAAAGGCAATCCGTTAGAAAGTGTTTATCCGTTATGCTATCATAAGATGAAATTGGTAGATGTCAGCTCGAGCGAGATTCGTCAAGGGAAAAAATGGTATGCATTGCATCGTGGTGTTCGCTCATACATTGCACAGCACGGCTTATATTTGGAAAGTGTGGTTGCTGCGCATCTTTCAGAAAAACGCTATGCTCATTGTGTACGTGTTGCTGAGCTGTCAGTAGAATTAGCTTTGGCAAGTGGAAATGATCCAAAGATTGCCTATCAGATCGGGCTGCTGCACGACATCTGCAAAGAATTTGGAAAAGAGGGACTGTCTGTATGGATGCATCAGTTTTTTCCTTCTCTATGTGAAGAATCACCTGCTGTCTGGCACGGCTATGTTGGCAGTATTTTAGCCAAACGCTGGTACGGGGTCAATGACCGTCGCATTCTGCATGCCATTTATCATCATGTCAAAGGAGAAAGCACGGCGCCCTATGCCATGATCATATTTTGTGCTGACAAGCTGGAACGAGGCAGAGGCTACGATACAAGCGAACAAATTGCTTTATGCAAACGTGATCTATATCAAGGTTTCTTACGCGTCAAACATGAACAACAAACGTATCTGAAAAAGGAGAAATAAATGAAAGAGAAGCTAGAAATCATTTTAAAAGCAATCGATGAGAAAAAGGGAGAAGATATTTTGATCTACGCTTTTTCTCAGCTGAATCCTTCGGTGGATAAAGTCGTCATTGCGAGCGGATCCAATGTACGTCAGACATTTGCCATTGCTGATAATGTACGGGATCGATTAGCGGAAGCTGGTATGCGGATCAATCATATGGAAGGAAACCGCGACAGCCGCTGGATCTTGATCGATGCAGATGAGATCATTGTTCATATTTTTGAGCAGAAAGAACGCAATGTATATCATTTAGAGAAGCTGTATGCAGATCTGCCGGTGAGCCGTTATGATGTATGAGGTATTGGCATCGTATTACGATGCTCTGGTCAAAGATGAAACGGCAACCAAAGCCTGGGTCAAATTGATTGATGAGAATGTGCATGGCAAAAAGATCCTGGAAGCTGCGTGCGGCAGCGGAGAGATCACGATCGCATTAGCCAAAGAGGGATATCAGATCAAAGCTTTTGATCTGAGCGAACAAATGATCCAGCAGGCAAAACAAAAAGCAGGCAGTGAACTGGTAGAGTGGTCCTGCGGCGATATGCGCACGCTGCCCAATGGCAGCTATGATGCCATTCTCTGTCTTTGCGACAGCTTTAATTATTTGTTGACCAAAGAAGAAGTACGGCAGTTTTTTATTCAGTGCTATGCTCATCTGGTACCTGGTGGAACATTGATCGTAGATATGCACAGCATGGATCGCTTACAGGAATTCATGGAAGAATACAATGAAACGGGCTGCATTGACGGACACGATTATCAATGGAGCATTGAAAGCGAGGATGACCGCATCTATCAGACCTTTGCTTTCTATGACGGTGATGGAAACTATCAGTTAGAACAGCATGTACAGCGTGTATATGACCCTGAATGGATCCTGGAAGAATTACACAAGTGCCAGTTCAGCGTACAGGTCAAAACGGATTTTACACAGGAGGGAATCGTTCCCGGAGAGAAACAGTTTTATATTTGCAGGAGGAAAATACAATGATCTTGATCGTTGCAGCGATGCAGGAAGAAGTGAGTGCCATCATAGATACGATGCACCAGGTACAAGAAGTAACGTATGCAGGTGTTTATTTTGTATGCGGCCAGTTACAGGGACAGGATGTCGTCGTGATGAAAAGCGGTATCGGGAAAGGTGCCAGTGCTATGACGACAACGATTGCCTTGGAACATTTCGCCATTGATGCCGTGCTCAATATTGGAACAGCCGGCGGGCTCGCTTCCACAGCGGATGTGCTGGACATTGTGATCAGTGAACAGATCGTACAATATGACTATGATACCAGTGCATTAGATGGAGAAGAAGGAAAAGGATTATGGTTTAGCGCTGACGCAGACTTTATTGCTTTGGCTAAACAAGTCAGTGAAAAAATGTCACTATCCTCCCATGTCGGTTTGATCGTCAGCGGAGATCGTTTCGTTGACAAAACTTATGCAAAAGGGCTTCTCCAATGTTATCCACAAGCAATTTGTGCAGAGATGGAAGCAGGCAGCGTTGCCCAGGTATGCACGCATTATCAAGTGCCTTATGTGATCTTACGCTCTTTGAGCGATGTTGCATGGAAAGAGGAAAATGCACTTTCCTTTGAGAAATATAAGGAAGTGGCAAGTGAAAGAAGCGCACAATTTTGTGCACAATTTATGGCAGCTTTGCCTAAAGCATAGCTTTTATTAAGAACAGGTATTCACTTGTTCTTTTTATATGAATTCGTGTATAATTAAAAACATGAGGAAGGAGGATCCAAAGATGAAACAAAAGATCAATCCAGCGCAGATTGCGTTTAGCGGTGCGCTATTTATTCTATTATTGTTTATCATTGCTGTTTTATGGGCCTTGAACATCAGCGGACCATCCCGAGCATATGAGAAAAAAATTACGGATCAGATTCAACAGATCAAGGATACACATACAGCGATCGGTCAAATAGAGCGGCATGTATTTCGTTATATCACTTATGTAGGGGAAGATGATTCCTCTTATTATTGGTTCAATGAAGATGCCCAGGTCATTACGACGCGTACAAAAACGACAAGAGATGATGCAGGGGTCCAACAAGAATTGACCAAACAAGGCTATACGGTTGAAAAGATCACGCTGGGCTACGGTTATGAAAATCCGGCGTATGTGGCACAATGTACGGATCGCATCGTATTAGTGGATTATGACAGCAAAGAAGTGATCTATGAAAGGGAAGTGATGAGCGATGAAGCATGATACGACATGGAATGCGCCCTATTTTGATCGGCGCACGTGGATCTTGAGTGAACTTGCGTCACTGAATCTGCTTCCTGAAGAAACATTGACATTGCTGTTGATCGATTATTTCAATGGCTTAGGGCAATTGATCACCCATGATGTGATTGCTGCCAAATTGCAAAGCGATAATGAACATGTCGACGAGATCTTTTCTTCTTTGAGTGCAAAAGGATATCTGAAAATTGAATTGAAAGAAGGCAAGCTTGTTTTTGATATCAGCGGTGTCTATGCTTCTGTACATGAAATTGAACAAAATGTACAGACCGTATCATTGTTTGATGAGTTTGAAACGGAATTTGCGCGTCCTTTGAGTTCAGCAGAAATGCAGCGTATCGCCTCATGGCTGGATGTGTATGAGCAACAGATGATCTTGTATGCCTTGTATGAAGCAGGCGTCTATGATAAACGAAGTCTGGATTATATTGAACGCATATTAGCAGAATGGAAACGCAGAGGTTTTACAGCACAGGAGTATGAGGAGGGAAAACGATGAGCATTGACACAAATGCAATTTTGGATGAGTTAGAAATCTTATTTCCGCAAGCACAATGCGAGCTTGTTCACCGCAATCCGTTTGAGCTGTTAGTTGCTGTCGTATTGAGTGCTCAAGCGACGGATGCTTCTGTTAATCGTGTAACACCGGCATTGTTTGCTAAATATCCTACACCGCAGGCAATGGCTGCTGCTTCCGTCGATGAAATCAGTTCTTATATCAAAAGCATAGGATTGTATCGCAATAAGGCCCGCTCATTAAAAGCGTTAAGCGAGTCTTTGGTCTCGCAGTTTGATGGTGTCGTCCCCAGCTCGCGTAAAGAGCTGATGTCTTTGGCTGGTGTAGGCAGAAAGACGGCAAACGTGGTACGCAGCGTCTCTTTTGATATCCCCAGCATTGCGGTTGATACACATGTGGAGCGTGTTTCCAAACGGCTTGGATTAGCAAAGCCGCAGGATGATGTAGAGAAAGTGGAAGAAAAATTGAGGCGAAAACTTGATCGCAATCGCTGGAATCGTGCGCACCATCTCCTCATTTTCTTTGGGCGCTATCAATGTACGGCACGCAATCCAAAATGTGAAGGCTGTCCTTTTCAGACGACGCTTTGCAAGAAAGCAAAACTGGACCAGATTGCCAAGTCCAAAAAGAAGAAATGAAAGAAGCAGATGTTCTGCTTTTTTTTAGAAAAAATAGAAATTTATTGAGAAGAATGAAAGTTAGTGGTATGATAATCACGATTTTTATCTGCGTCAATTTCGTTTTATCAAGATGAACAGGGGAATGAACATGAATATTGTAGAGAAATATGGAGGAACGAGTGTTGGTACGCTTGAACAGATTTCTGCGATTGCCCAACACGTGAAAGAGATGTATGAACAAGGTCATCATTTGATCATTGTAGCGAGTGCGATGGGGAAGACTACCAATCAATTGATTGCTTTGGCCAATCAGATTTCGGATCATGTGAATAAGCGGGAACTGGATTCTTTATTATCTACCGGTGAACAGAAGACCGTCACTTTATTGGCAATGGCTATCGGTGCATTAGGGGTGCCGGCCATCTCTTTGACCGGTTATCAGTGCGGGTTTATCACAAGTCATCATCATGCTCATGCACGTATCAAAGATATCGATATCACCAACTTGCGGCATCATCTGGATGATGGCAAAGTGGTAGTGGTTGCCGGTTTTCAAGGTGCTACGGAAAATGGAGAGATCACGACACTAGGCCGTGGCGGAAGTGATACTACTGCAGTAGCTTTAGCGGCAAAATTAGGCTGGGAATGTCATATCTACACCGATGTAAATGGTGTCTATACGATCGATCCAAGGCTGTATCCTAAAGCAAGATTATTAAAAGAAATTACATATGATGAGATGATGCAGATGGCTTGTTTAGGTGCCGGTGTCTTGGAAACACGCAGTGTTGAACTGGCCAGTAAATACAATGTACCGTTATTTCTTGGCAGAGCGTTAGAAAAAGATAAGAGCAGGGGGACATGGATTATGGAAAAAACAAAACATCTAGAAGATATGCCGATCACAGGAATCAGCATCAAAGATGATTATGCGATCATGCGGATCAATGATCTGCCTACTGACGGGGTATTCATTGCGCGCTTATTTGCAATGATCGCACGTCTCAATATTAATCTGGATACGATTTCCCAACAGCTCAGCGAAGAAGGCAGGGTCAATTTCTCTTTCTATTGCAATGAAGAACAAAGTGAACAGATCTTGGAACATAGTGAAGAATTGGGTGAAGAATATTCTATTACACGCATGTTAGGTTTTATCAAATTATCATTGATCGGTGTCGGCATTTCTACGCACAGCGGTATCGCCAGCAAGGTGTTTGATACTTTAAATGCAAATGGGATCCGTTATTATATGATCACATCAAGTGAAATATCCATTTCTTTGACGATCGAGAAAAAAGATCGCGAAAAAGCCATTCGTGTATTGGGAGACGCTTTTGATCTAGGCGTACAAAAAAAGTAAGCTAAATAAATGAAAAGCAGATACGATCATAACTGATCGCATCTGCTTTTTTTATGCAGAAGGTGCTGACGTACTATCGTCAGAAGATGGCGGTGCTGACGTACTATCGTCAGAAGATGGCGGTGCCGATGTACTGCCGTCCGTAGAAGGTGTTTGTGTGGTCGGCGGTACCGTTGTGATACACTGTCCATTTTGATACGTACCGCCACTGGCTTCACAGCTTTGCTGTTCTTGTTTTTTCTTCATCGCATCTTCATATCCATCACAACGTTTATCGATCGTAGGATCTGCTTGACATTTAGTTTGCAGCTGTTTCATTGCCTCTTCATATCCATCACAGCTTTCATCTGATAATGGATCATCCTTGCATTTTTCTTGTTTTTTCTGTTCTTCCTCGCGTTTTGTACCGCTAGGATCATCTGCCATGCCATTTGTCTTGCTCTCTTCTGTATCATAGTATTTAGAAAGGATCAGACCGCCGTCGCCGCTTGCTGTGCTCACGACACTGCTTGGTTTGCTTAGAGGAGCTGTATTGCTGTCGCTGACGCTGTCCAGCATGGCGCGGTTGATATGAGAGGCAAGCGCTTCATACAATACCTGTTCTGTAATGTAATATCCATGTTCGATACCGGTGCTTGTATAACCGCTCCATACCGTTACAGTATACTCGCTGGTGTAGCTGACAGACCACTCATCTTTCATTGCGGTCGTAGGAATGCCATATTGTGCACCAGAAGTACCCCAATCGGTCGTTCCTGATTTACCATATACCGTATAACTGCCGTCACCGTCCAGGATGTAGTTAAAGGAAGCATATCCGCCATTGACTACTTTCTCCAAAATGGTGGACATCATGTAGGCTGCTCCTTCACTCAATACTTCTGTGCTTTTAGTCTTATATTCATAAGTTTTTCCGTTACGGACACTGACGCTTCGAATGACATGTGCATCTTCTCGCGTACCGCCATTTGCCAATGTAGAATATGCATTGGCAAGCTCGATCGTAGAACAACGCATGTTGCCGCCGCCGATACTGTATTGAATATCAAATGCTTCTGCCACACTGTCGCGGAAGCCTAGATTTTTTAAGTAGGATACCCAGAAATTGCTGCCCTGTGAATCGATCAGCAATTGCAATGTAGCTGCTGCAGTTGTGTTTCGTGATAAACCTAATGCGTCAGCCAAAGACATTTTCCCCATATATTTGCCATCTGAGTTTTGCAGATCGCGCCCGATATGGAAATAATCATCTGCTTTGTCATCGACAGTATGCGATGTAGACCACCCAAGATATTCAAAGGTTGGCGCATAGTCCAATATCGGTTTCATCGTAGATCCTGGCTGCTGATCTTCGGTAGCTGCATTTCGGCTGGACGAATCTCCTGTATATTCTCTTCCTGGACCGATTGCAACGATCTCACCGGTTTTATTGTTTAATAATGTCAGACCGACATTGAAATATTGATTTGGGAAGGAATATACCTTGCCTGTCGAAAGTTCATAAGCTAGTTTTTGCGCCTCACTGTCGATACCGGTGTAAATATCCATTTCGGTCGTATAAGGATCTAAGCCTGTCAGCTCTCTTGTTTCTTTTACAGCAAGCTCAACGATACTTTGATATGGATCTTCTGTAAAAGTATCGCTCTTTTCCAGCTGGAAGGCCAGATTCGTAGATTTTGATAAATTGTATTCTTCTTTACTGATATAACCGTGCTGTAACATCAAGGCCAACGTTTCATTGCGGCGTTTTGTCGCAGCTGAATAATGGTCAATATCATCACCGGCTAAATTGTAAGGGGTATAGGCACCTGGCGCATTGATGACACCGGCAAGAAAAGCACATTCCGACAGATTTAGTTCATTGACATCTTTTCCAAAATAATAGAGTGCCGCATTTTGTACACCACGTGTACCGCCGTCGCTTCCAAACCAGATCATGTTCAAATAATTCACCAGGATCTGCTTTTTATCCATGCTTTGTTCCGTTAATAAGCTTAAATAAATTTCCTGTATCTTATATTTAATGTTATCGATGGCAGAAACGCTGCCGCCGCTTTCTACTACCTGCGTTTTGGCATTGGCGATCCATGTGTTATCCACTAATTGCATCGTCAAAGTAGAACCGCCCTGCGAAAGCGAGCCGCTGCTTAAGTTATTGATAGCTGAACTTAAGAAACGGGGCAAATCGAAACCGTTGTGTTTGAAGAAACGGGAATCTTCAATAGCTAAAAATGCATCAATGAGATCCTGCGGCAGATCTTCATATGTAATGTTGTCACGATGCTCGCTTCCCAATTCGGCAATGACATTGCCGTCTTTATCATATACGCGGGAAGAAGTACCGGCGACTAATTGCTCTGGATTGAAATTGGGCGCTTCACTGATGACGTTGACCAGCAAAGTAAATACACAGACACATCCGACCAATACGAGCGTCAATACAAAGATTGCTGCCTTGTTCCAGGCATCTAATCGTTTCCATTTACTTTTCTTCTGTACAGCATTTTGTTCTTTCTTTTCTTTATTTTTCATGGTGCGTTACCTCCTTGAAATAGAGCGCATCTACATTATCTAAATAACATAAGCGCGGCGTCAATCCTTCCCTGATCAAAGAACCGATTGTACGGACCTCTTCATAAGAAATAGATTTTCGCTTAGAATGTTGATAGCGATCGATGATCTCCGCTGCATCGATCAGATACGTTTCACCATAGGCACGGAAACGGATGATAAAGAAGCCGATCCCCCCGTGTTGTTTGACAAGACGCAGATGTTCGATCTGATGGGGATGGATGCTTTTGAAAGGAAAACTGGTCTTGTTGACAGTCTCTTTTGCTTCAAAATCAATCGGACGGCCGCGATAGATTCCATTATAATCGGTAGTACTTGGCACCTTATAATATGCTTCCGTGATCTTAGCGGCATTTCTTGCCGGATAATCAACTTTCACTACTTGAATAGGTGTTGGCTTTTTATGGATCAGCGCGCGCCCGCTTTGCAAATAATACTGATTAGAATCATTTAGATCTTTTTCTAAGCTCATGCCGCGATTAGCAGCCGAAATTCCTTTTGTTTGCTTGGTGCAGGAACGCATTGATCCACCATGTCCATTTGGGTATCCAATCACAGTTATCACCTTTCTCATTATAGCGTAAAGAAAATGATTATTCAATCTTTATCCGTACCCTGGAATTCGTCACTTCTCACCTGGAACACTTGATTTTTTTTCATAAAAATGCGAAAATTATTTAAGCGAGGTGAAAGAAATGCCACAATATCAATTAAATGCAAACAAGATCCTGGATAAGGAGTTTCATATTGATCTGAAGGGGTATTCTCCACAAGAAGTGGATGAATTTTTAGACATGGTCATCAGTGATTATCAGCTGTATGAAGAAACGATACAAGAATTGGGCAAGCAGCTGCGTGCTTATGAAAATCAGATCGACCAGTTGAAAGAGGAAATCAATCAGCTTCGCTCACAAGGAGATCAGACTGTACAAGAAGTTGCATCTTCTTCGCAGATCGATATTCTGAAACGTTTATCACGCTTGGAATACGAGGTCTTTAAAAAATAATGCTGGATGCGGACAGCCGCTGACGATGTGTCAGAGGAAAGTCCATGCTCGCACGATCTGCGATGATCGTAGTGTTTGTGCCGGATGAAAAAATAAATCCGGGCAGGCGTATGCTTGACGGCTGCATCTTGCCTACGGCTTTGCTAAGGTGAAAGATGCTGTAAAAGTGCCACAGAGACGAGCTCCTATGGAAACATAGGAGGTGGAACGGGTAAACCCCACAAGCGAGAAACCCAAATTTGGTAGGGGAGCTTGCCAAAACAAATTGAAGTGGAGGCAGGACACAGCAATGTGTAGATAAATGGCTGTCGCCCGCAAGGGAACAGAACATGGCTTACAGTATGCAGCATGTAAAGAGAGGGATAGAACCTCTCTTTTTTTATATAATAAAGTTGTAGACAGAAAAAGAAGGCAGGGTGAATGTTTTATGAATTTCGATAGAAATGAGAATTCAGTTAAAAATCATTTTCTTTTTTGCTTGTTTTTGGTACAATTATCATGGTTATTTATAGCTGCAATTTTAAATATACTCTTATATAAAAAAACGAAATGCATGTGAGGTAGTGATGGTATGGCAAAATTTAATGAAGTATTAAAAAGTAAAAGAGAAGAACTTGGCTTGAGCATTGCGGATATCAGCAAACGTACCCGACTGACTGAACGCTACATCATTGCTTTGGAAAATCGAGATATCCAGTCATTTGAAAATGACTTATCCTATCTTCGTTATTTTGTGCGCTCTTATTGCGACGCTGTAGATATCTCTTACGATACAGTAAGAGAGGATGTGCAGGAAGCAGTGGAAGCATTTGCACAAGAAAAAGAAATAGCATTGACGCAGACGCATACGGATATCGAAAATCATATTCAGCAGGCAGAGTCATTGACAAAAGTGGACAAGAACCAGAAAGAACGCAAGCAGCGCAATCTTTCTTCGATGACGCAACATGGTTATAACCGGATGGATGCATCTTTCCTTTCTTTTGTCGCAATCGTTTTGGTTGTTTTGATCGTCATTGTTTTTGCATTGATTGTCTTCTTGAATTCGAGAGGCCAGGCGCCGCAAAACGACTCGAATCTGGACACCACACCGCCGATCCAAGAAAATCAAGATGTAGGAAATGCGGATACGGGTACAGATGCGGAAACACCAACTGAGAAAAAGGAAATGAAAATTGAAAAAACGGGAACAACGACGTATACCGTAAGTAATGTATATAAGGGAGACGTCTTAAAATTTACGGTGATTCCAGGCGGAGGCAGTGCAGTGGAATTGCAGGTCGATGGTAAAGCCGTAGCAGAAAAACAGATCTATTACAGCAGTCAGCCATACGAATATGAATTGACGGTAGAAAAGAGCTGCCAGGTAACGATCAATGATGGCTACATGTATAACAATGTGATCAAGATCAATGACCAAACTCTGGAAATCGATTCTTCAATTAAGCAGGGAAGTTCTGCTGAATATACGATCCAAATAGAAATGGTGGAATAAGAATGAATTTACCAAACAAATTATCTTTGATGCGCATGGCGCTGGTACCATTGATAGCAGTGATCTATCTTGCGGCAGAAATGACGGGCTTTTTATCAGGGACGGTCATTTTAGCAAATGTAGCGCTGCCTTACAGCGATCTGCTTGTATTTGTGTTATTCGCCATTGCATCTATTACGGATTACTTTGACGGCCATATTGCCCGGCGTGATCATTTAATTACCTCTTTTGGCAAGTTTATTGATCCGATTGCCGACAAATTGCTGGTGAATACGCTGTTTCTCTTGTTCGCCTGGTCGTCGCGGGTATCGATCATAGCGGTATTGCTGATGATCATGCGGGATACGATCGTGGATGGACTGCGCATGAATGCAGCAGCCAGTGGAAAAGTGGTAGCTGCCGGCTATGCCGGTAAATTGAAAACGGTATTGCAAATGTTGACGATCATCTTTGTGCTGCTGCACGATCTGCCTTTTGCATGGTTTGGTATAACGGTAAGCACATTCTTGATCTGGGTCGCAACTGCCGTATCTTTATATGCAGGATTTGTTTACTTTTGGCAATTGAAAGATATCGTGATGGAAACAATGTAATGAAAGAACTAGTGGAATTATTAAAAGAAAAAAAATTAACGATTGCCAGTTGCGAGAGCTTGACAGCCGGCCTCTTTAGCAGCCGCATCGCAGAAATACCAGGTGCATCGAACGTGCTGGTAGGCGCAATCGTTACTTATGCAACAAGGATCAAAGAAGAAATCGTACATGTCGACCCTAAGATCATCGAACAAGAAGGTGTTGTCAGTGCGGCATGTGCAAAGGCAATGGCTGAAAACACAAGAAAATTATTACAGGCTGATTTGTGTGTTTCTTTTACGGGAAATGCCGGACCTGCGTGCATGGAGGAACAACCTGCAGGCAGTGTCTATTGTGCATTGGCCAGTGCAAAAGGCTGCCAGAGCTATCATTTTCAGATCGATCATGCGGATCGCAATGAAGTGCGAGAACGTGTAGTACAGGCGATGCGTGATCAGGTCATTTTGTTTCTGAAGAAAGAACAGGAGATAGAAAATGGATGAGAAAGTAGTGAAAAACGAAAAGAAAGATGCATTGTTGGAAGATGCGATCAAACAGATTGAAAAACAATATGGCAAAGGCTCGATCATGAAGCTGGGCGAGCGTGCAGCAGTTGATGTGGATGCCATCAGTTCCGGTTCGATCAAGATCGATGAAGCTTTAGGAATTGGCGGATATCCAAAAGGACGTATCATTGAGATTTATGGACCGGAGTCCAGTGGTAAAACGACACTGGCGCTGCATGCTATTGCCGAGGTACAAAAAAAAGGCGGGCGAGCAGCTTACATCGATGCAGAAAATGCGATCGATCCTCATTATGCTAAGAATTTAGGTGTCAATATCGATGAATTGATCCTCTCTCAGCCAGACAGCGGGGAACAGGGATTGCAGATTGCAGAGATGCTGATCAAAAGCGGTGCAATCGATATCATCGTCATTGACTCAGTAGCCGCATTGGTACCGCAGGCAGAGCTGGATGGAGAAATGAGCGATTCGCAAGTGGGATTACAGGCGCGCATGATGTCAAAAGCGATGCGTAAATTAAGCGGTGTCATGAATCGCAGCGAATGTACAGCTATTTTTATCAACCAGCTGCGTGAAAAAGTAGGAATCATGTTTGGAAACCCGGAAACGACGCCTGGTGGACGTGCATTGAAATTTTACGCCAGCGTGCGTTTGGATATCCGCCGCAGCGAGGCTATTAAAAATGGAACCGAGATCATCGGCAACAAGGTCAATGTGAAAGTTGTCAAAAACAAAGTCGCACCTCCTTTTAAAACAGCTTCAATCGAGATCATGTATGGAGAGGGCATTTCTTATGTAGCAGAATTGCTGGATCTCTGTGTGGATCATGAGATTGTCAAGAAAAGCGGCGCATGGTTCTCTTACAATGGAGAAAAGATCGGACAGGGAAAAGAAGCAGCGAAAAATTTCCTTAAGTCTAACCCGGAACTGATGGAAGAATTATCTGCAAAGCTGAAGGAAAAGATGAATCCGGTCGCAGAAACAGCTAAAGAAGATACGAAAACAGCGTAGCGTACGCTGTTTTATTTTTACTGCGATTCTTGAAAATGTATGCAATCGCGCTATAATATATCTAATAGACGAAAAGAGGGGAAAACCTATGGGTAGATTGGACTTTGATGCAAGTCAACGATATCCTGTTTTGAAAAAAGAGGAGCTTTTGCATCCTGTTCATTTTGTCATTGATATGATCAATGGCTTTGTAAAAGAGGGTGCTTTGCATGATGAAGCAATCGGAGAAATCGTGGTGCCAATACAAGATTTGATTGATCGTCTGCAGTGTCGTACGATCTTTGTGGCAGATTCGCATCCGCCGAAAACAAGAGAGTTTATTTCTTATCCGCAGCATTGTGTGATCGGCAGCGGAGAAGATCGTGTAGTAGAGGAATTACAGCCATATATTCATCAATTGATGCGCAAGAACAGTACCAATGCATTCTTCGCTCCTGATTTTCAGCAATTTTTGAAAGAGGATCTGGATTCGTATAAGGAGATCATCATCACCGGCTGCTGTTCCGATATTTGTATTCTGCAGTTTGCTTTGACGCTGAATGCATATCTTAATGAGCATAATGCAGCCGGCCAAAAGATCATTGTCGTTACAGACTGTGCAGAGACCTATCATATGGATGGTGTGCATGATGCAAAACAGATGAATGCCATGGCATTTGAAATGATGAAAGGAAATGGAATCGAAGTTGTTTCTTCCATTGAGGATTAGAGTATGAAGACATATGATTCAAAATTTGATTTTCGTGATAAACGAAATTTGTCATTAGTGATGGATTTTTACGAACTGACCATGAGCCAGTGCTATTTTAACCGTGATAAAAATGAAGAAGTCGTTTTTGACATGTTTTATCGCAGCAACCCCAATGGAGGCGGCTATTGCATCTGTGCCGGCCTTGAAGAGGTGATTGGTTATATCCAAAATCTGCACTTTGAAGAAGAAGATATTGCCTATCTGCGTTCATTGAATAAATTTTCGGAAGAATTTTTGGAATATCTGCGTCATTTTATCTTTACAGGCGATATCTATGCCATACCGGAAGGGACGCCGGTATTTCCTTATGAACCATTGATCCGGGTCAAAGCAAAGATCATCGATGCACAGCTGTTGGAAACAGCTTTGTTGTTGTCCATGAATCATCAGACACTGATTGCAACCAAAGCAAGAAGGATCGTGCAAGCTGCTAATGGCCGTACGGTCATGGAATTTGGAGCACGTCGTGCCCATAATTTTGATGCGGCTAATTTTGGGGCACGTGCGGCTTATATCGGCGGTGTATTGGGGACAGCAACGACCTATGCCGGTAAAGAATATGGAATTCCTGCACTCGGTACGATGGCCCATTCTTTCATTCAAAGCTTTGACAGCGAGTATGATGCTTTTTTGAATTATGCACAAACGTATCCTGACAGCTGTACGGTCTTATTGGATACATATAATACATTGAAGAGCGGACTGCCGAATGCGATTCGTGTTGCCAAAGAATATTTAGAGCCAAACGGCTATCGCCTGCAGGGAGTACGTATCGACAGCGGTGATATGGCGTATTTATCTAAGAAGATCCGGAAAGCATTGGATGACGCCGATATGAAAGATTGCAAGATCGTCGTATCCAATTCGCTGGATGAATTTTTGATCGAATCGTTATTGTCACAAGGTGCACAGATCGACAGCATGGGGGTTGGTGAGAATCTAGTGACCAGCAAGAGCTCGCCTGTATTTGGCGGAGTTTACAAGATGTCGGCTGTCATCAAAGATGGAGAGATGATTCCAAAGATCAAAGTCAGTGAAAATATTGAAAAAGTTACCAATCCAGGCATGAAAAATTTGTATCGGATCTATGATAAGGAAAGCGGAATGGCACTAGGCGATATTATGACCTTGGTCGATGAAACCATCGATCCTGCACAAGATCTGACGATCTATCACCAGATGAATTATTGGAAAAATAAAACGATTCCCGGCGGTACATATGAACTGCGCGACCTGTTAGTACCTGTCTTTGTCAATGGACAGCTGGTTTATGATTGCCCTACGCTTACACAGATCCGTGCCTATAGTGAAAAAGAACTGACACATTTATGGGACGAGATCAAACGTTTTACTTATCCGCAGACGTATTATGTGGACCTCAGCAAGAAGCTGTTAGAGCTCAAGATGAAGATGTTAGAAGAAGTACCGAAATAAGAAAAGATCACTGCCGTTTTAGGTAATTTAAATTATCGTGTGGGTGATAGGAACAAAAAGAGATGAATTCGCTGCATGTGCAGTAGAACGCATCTCTTTTTTTATGGTCACTAATCATCTTTTAAATCTTCTAAGGTTACAGGGTATGTATGTGTAGATCGTTTGTTTAATGTGTACATTACTCTGTTCCTGAATCGTTTGAAATTTCCATATCCATTTGCAATTTTCAATATCTTTTTTATCATCTCGTTCTTTTTCTCTATAGGTCCATTTGATAAACGTTTGCCCCTATACACGATGAAAGAATGAATGATTTCTTCTTCCCAATGATCTAGCATTTCTCCAATCCTATGCAGCTCTTCACTTTTGGCTAACCAAAATTCCTGGATGATCATATCCAGATCCTTTCGAGCATTATCAGGATCTTTATATGATCTCTTATTGAACTGGAGATAGCGATGATAAAGATCATAACCATTGTTCAGCTCTGAATCAATCGAAAGCATCATCTCCAGTTTTCTCAGATCGGATATCTCATAATGAAAGTGATGGTTATATTCAACTTTTGTATATCGGTCACAATGGATATCTTCAATAAACAACAGATAATATTCATTCGATCTAGGATTCTCCTTAAACCTGCGCATGACTTTCTTTCGTATCCGGTCCACTGCATCCGAAATGTTCTTGATAACATGAAAAGAATCGACGGCGAGGATCGCTTTTGGAAAACAATAAGAAGCAATATCCCTATAAATATCATTCATATCGATGATCAGATAACGAACATAGGATCGCTCCTGGAGATCAATCGAACGAAAATAAGCAAGCATGGTATATTTCGTACGATCTTTCAGAATATCGATGATGGCATGATTATAGAAATCGATCATGATGAGACAATATTTCTTATCTCGTTTTCTGGAGAAATAGAACTCATCCATGCATAGAACATCCGGCAATGGATTTCTTGGAAGATCGACATAGGAATCAAAGATAGTTTGGATCTTGGTAACAGAGAGATCATGCCTGCAGGCAACCTGAAGGAAAGGGACGTTATAACGTTTCAATTCATCCAGGATAGCCAAGATGGTGAAGTCACTGATATTAGAATCAACAGAAGAAAAAGGATTCTCTTCCATGATGGTATGCCGGCAATGAGGGCAGATGAAGCGACGGCGGCGAAAGAGGATCATCGTATGGGAATGTTCATAAATATCGTGAACGATCTGTTTTAAACGATATTCCTTTACTTTAGTTATGAAAGTGTGGCAGGAAGGGCAGCGGATCCCATGATTGATGGTAGAAAGTTCAATGAAATGAATACCATGAGAGAAAAAATCACGATGGATGATGAAATCAGAATCTTTTAATTTAGTGAACAACATCATATAATAGTACCAGAAAAAAACTCCTTTCTTTTGATGATATAGACTAAACAAATCATACAAGGAAAGGAGTTTTTTGTATAGAAATGACCACCCACATGATAATTTAAAGGTGGGGGCCAAATCCACGATAATTTAAATTACCCCGTTTTATTGGTCAGTGATCTTTTTTTGCTTTTGTCTGCGTAAGGCATCTAAGATATCCGGGGCAAATGTACGCTTTTTCGTAACGATCTCTCCTTTGAAGAACAGTAAGATCAGCTGGTAACATTCATTTGCCGTTTTGGGTTCGCTGAGCAAGTGATGATGTCCTTCATGCAAGATAAACAAGCGTTTTTCTTCATGAGTCACTTTTTCATAAGCAGAGAGGCTGCTTTTCAAAGGAATGACTTCATCTGCATCGCCATGCAGAAAGAGAACAGGACAATCGACATGGGCAATGCTCTCACGGCAATTGCGGATGATCTCTACAAATGCAGGATAAAAGCTCTTTGGTACATGAACATCTTTTTCTTTGCCGTCTGAATGAAAGAGCGAACGCGTTCCTTTCTTTACATAGCCTGCTGTTTTGGACATATCCAGATAAATGAAAGCCGGCGCAACCAGTACTAATTTTTCTACTGGATAAAGCGAGGCGAGATAACTGGCAATGACTCCGCCCATTGAAAAACCAAGCAGATAAATCGGCCGTTTCTGTGCAATATAGATATCGACTTGTTTGCGTGCCCGTGACAGCCATTGTTTTGGATCACAGTCTTTTTCATCGAATAGATCATATAAGTCAAATTGAATGATATCAAAGTTCTCTTTCTCGGCCCAAGCAACGATGTTATCCATTTCATGGGAACGGCGTCTTCCATATCCGTGAATCGTGATGATCACAGGACGTGGATGCGGACGAAAAAAAGAAAATAGTTTTCTTTGTTTCATGCGAATCCCTCCTATTGCCATTATAGCATAGGAACTCTTATCTCTTGGAGATAAAATTCATGGAGAAGACATGGTTTTTTTCATTGGATTCCATTATAATAATTACAGAAAAGGTAGGATACATGAAAGCAACTTTACTGATCAAAGATATTCATAAATTATATGCGACCATACAGGGAAAAGATGCATTTATGTGCATCGATCATGCATTTGTCGCTATTCATCATGATACGATCATCGATCTTGGAAATCACGCATATCAATGCTGGGTAGATAAGGATACACGAATCATCGATGCGACCAATGAGATCGTTGTCCCAGCCTTTATCGACACGAATGTGACTTTCAGTTTCGATCGGCGCAGCGGCGATAATGTACGTATCAATCATGAGACCATGGAACTCTTTTATAAAAATGGAATTACGGGTGTCGCAAGCAAAAAACTGCCGGAGATGGCCAGTACCCCTTTTTATCAGCTGTATCCATGCACGCGTAAGCGCATGCCTCCCTTGATCGACTATGAAGATCTGCAAATTTCAGCATTGCCTCCTAATTTTTTGTTAACGACTTCCTTTGCTTATGATACAAAACCGTATTATGATCTGCTTCCTTTAGCCAGTTTATTATGCATAGAAGGAAAAGCAAGTGAATGGGAAGTGTTAGCGGCAATGACCTTACGAGGGGCCAGGGTACTGCATCTTACGAAAAAAAATGGAATTCGCAAAGGAGCAATTGCCGACCTGCTGATCTTTCATGCAAGTGATCTGCATGAATTATTTCATTCATTTGGACGTCCCCGCCTGCATCGGATCATTCATCATGGCGTTCATATCTATCCGCATGTCATCGTATGAGACAGCGGTTTTTTTTGATTCAATTTTACAAAATGCGACAGATTTTACTTTTTCGTTCATATAGTATGAAGGAAAAGGAGGGAATGTGATGCAATTATATGAAACGATCAATGGTGAAGTCAAAGTGCGTTTATTAAAAGATCATCAGCCCAATCAGGCTATGCTCAATGAATTTCAAACTGCCTTTTTTGATTGCAAGATGGAAAAGATGGAGCTGTGCGGAAGAAGTTTGCAAGGGTATGAAGTAGAGGAGCCTGCTTGTTTTTTGAAAGTATTTTTGACATTGCGCAATGTATTGCAAGAAAAGATCATCATTTATAAAGATGATTTTTTATTGAGTTATGACAAGAAAAAATTCTTTTTTGAAGCGGAAGATTATTTTGGTGTACCCCAACAATTGCCTGATATCATGGAAATAGAGGGAGATCGTGCTTTAGAGGGCTGTCTGATCTTTTTGATTCCGCAAAGCGCCTCGCAGATCTTATTCACATATCAAGAGTATGTTGATGAAGAAGATCCCGGCAAGACATATCGGTTGCGATATGTGTTAAAGTGAAAAAATACATGAAGAAAATGTAAACAAATGTAATTCTATGAAAAAAATAAAATAATTGTTGACAAACGCTTTCGCGTTGTGTATGATTGAAACATAAATCGACGATGAAAAGAAGAGTAGGCAGGAAGGTCTTTCAAAGAGAGTTCCCGTATGGTGAAAGGGAATAAAGAATGCACTGTTGAAAATGGTCTTGGAGTTGCGTGGTCGAGAGAGAATCTTAAGGCTACGACGTGTTCGCCCGTTACAGCGATAGAGTATAATCTGGAAACAGACGTACTTGATGAGGCAGAAACAGTGATGTTTTTGTAAAGATAGGTGGTAACGCGAGGTAACCTTCGTCCTATTCAGGAGGAAGGTTTTTTTATTGAAGGAGGAAGGAACAATGATTCAGTTGGAACATGTCTCAAAGACATTTACAACAAAAAGTGGGTATGTACACGCAGTAAAAGATGTGTCCTTGCAGATCCAGGATGGAGAAATCTACGGTATCATTGGTTTCAGCGGTGCCGGCAAATCGACCTTGGTCCGCTGTATCAATTTACTGGAGCGTCCGGAAGAAGGAAATGTGATCGTAGATGGAAAGGAACTGTTAAAATTAACCCCTTCCCAGTTACGCGAGACACGTAAAAAAATCGGGATGATCTTTCAGCATTTCAATTTGATGCGCTCTCGTACAGTTGCACAAAATGTGGCTTTCCCGTTAAAAAAGAGCGGGTTGAGCAAAGATGCAATCGATCATAAAGTCAGAGAATTGTTGGAATTAGTTGATCTGAGCGAAAAAGCCAATGTGTATCCAAGCCAGCTGAGCGGCGGTCAGAAACAGCGTGTGGCGATTGCCCGTGCCTTGGCCAATGATCCAAAAGTATTGCTTTGCGATGAAGCAACAAGTGCCTTGGATCCGCAGACGACCCACAGCATCTTAAAACTGATCAAGGATATCAATCAGAAATTAAATCTGACTGTTGTGTTGATCACACATGAGATGGGCGTGGTCAAAGAAATCTGTGATCGCGTCGCTGTCATGGAAGAAGGCCGTGTCGTAGAGGAAGGCAGCATCGTTGATGTATTTACACATCCGCAGGCAAAAGTAACGAAGAACTTTATTGCCAGTACTTCTACAACGGACCGCATCTACGATCTGATCGAAGAAGGGCATGCTTTGACAGAACTGGGCGAGGATGAAGTGATCGTATCGCTGAAATACGATGCAAAGAATGCATCTCAATCCTTGATTTCTGAAATTTCCCGTACCTATGATGTCGATTGCAATATCATCTTTGGCAATATCGAAGTCGTCAAAGATACGCCGATCGGCACCTTGATCGTCATCTTGAAGGGGGAGAGCCAAAAGCGTAAGGCTGCTTTTGAATGCATCAAATCCCATGGTGTTGAAACGGAGGTGATCAAAAGATGATGGATATATTGAATCAATGGATCCCTAATCTGATCCAATTGATGCCGCAATTTATTGAATCAAATATTCAGACATTGATCATGATCGTGTTCTGCGGATTTGTTTCATTGGTATTTGGTATTCTGTTCGGAGTCATCCTGGTCGTGACCCGTCCGGGAGATATCTTGGAAAACAAGATCATCTATATCGTTTTAGGAAAGATCATCGATCTGTTTCGTGCAGTACCGGGTGTCATCTTGATCATGATCTTGCGGGATGTGACAAAATTTGTTTCCGGAACCTATATTGGTTTTCAGGGATCCTTGTTCCCGCTGATCGTAGGGACCGTGCCATTCTTTGCACGGCAGATCGAACAAGCTATTGCAGAAGTGGATCAAGGTTTGGTAGAGGCCAGCGAAGCGATGGGACTGACGCCATTCCAGATCATCATCCGTGTGTATTTAAGAGAGAGCATTCCTAGCATCATCCGCGGTACATCCATTACTTTGATTGCTTTGATCGGTTTAACTGCAGTCGTAGGAACGATTGGCGGCGGAGGTGTCGGTGCCTTCTGTTATAACTATGGATTTACAAAAAATCAGTTTGATGTCATGTGGGCTTGTGTCATTTCTTTGGTCTTGATGACGATCATCATTCAAAGTATCGGAAATTATCTTGCACGCAAGACGACCCATTAATATGGTTTCAACATCTTAGATGTGAAATAAAACTATAAGAAAGAGAGGAAGAAGATATGAAAAAATTATTAAGCAGCGCATTGGCTTTGGCTTTATGTGCAAGTTTAGCCGGATGCGGCAGCAGCAATGCAGGAGATGGAGAAGATAAGACATTAAAGATCGGTGCCAGCATTACACCGCATGCAGAGATCTTGAATAATATCAAACCAGATCTGGAAGAAATGGGCTATACAGTAGAAATTACTGAATTCAGTGACTATAATACCCCGAATGAAGCAGTTGTAGATGGTACATTGGATGCTAACTATTTCCAGCATAATCAATATTTGGCACAATGGAATGAAGAGCGCGGTACAGATCTAGTATCTGCTGGCGATGTGCATTTTGAACCAATGGGCATTTATTCCGATAAATATAAGTCATTGGATGAACTAAAAGAAGGTCAGCATGTAACGATCGGTATCCCCAATGATGCAACTAACGGCGGGCGTGCTTTGCAGCTGCTGGCATCGAAAGGATTGTTCACGTTGGATGAATCTTTAGGAATCAAAGCGACACCAAATGATATTGGTGAGAGCAAATATGATATTGAGATCGTAGAGATGAATGCCGAAACCGTACCTGTCAGTTTGTCTGATATGGATCTGGGCGTCGTAAACGGAAACAATGCCTTAAATGCGGATGTTTTGGATAAGCTGCTGGTTACCGAAGATGCAAGCGGTGTTGCACAGCAATTTGCAAACTGTGTCGCTGTACGCAAAGGTGACGAGGATTCACAAAAGATCAAAGATCTGATGAGCGTATTAAAATCACAGAAGACAATTGATTTCATCAATGAGAATTATGATGGTATCGTTGTTCCGTTCTTTACAGTAGAATAGTAAACCAGGCAGAACAAGTTTCTGCCTTTTCTTTTGCAATGGCATACCATTGTTTGACAAATATGGTAAAATAAACGTTGAAGATAAAAGGAGAGATGTGCATGCATGGGCTGATAGATTATATGAAACGCAATGCGATGTTTGTTGTGATCTTGGCAGCGATCATTCTTGTGACGCTTGGATTGATCATCTATGAACTGTTGCTTTCTGTACCTGCTGCACAGTCCAGTGAATCATCTCAGGAGAGTACGTCCCAGACGACACAGGCGACGGAAAGCGATACTGCTATCGTTGGCTTTACCGGACGATTGAGCAATGATGATGTTGTTATATTGAATTGGCAGATCGATAATGGCCAACAGACGATCATATCCAGTGCTCTTTATTATGTCGATGAAAAAAAAGGAGATATCTGGCTGGCAGACGTAACGAATCACTCCAGCTATCAGCTTTCTCAAGATGCTTATCAATTTGCAGGTGGAGAGAATACATTTAAAATCATTTGCACACTAGAGAATGATGACACGATCGAAGCACAGACCACGGTCAATATCATTCAGATCGATCATGTCAAATTTTCAAGAGAGATTGTGAATGAAGGCATTCGTCTCTATCTTTCTTATACAAGTACATCCGGTTCCCTAATTGATGTGCCGATCTTGTCTTTTTATGGAAATGGTGCAGAACAGTTTTCTGTGCATTATTTAGATACACAGAGAAGTGAAGAAAATGGGCAAGTACAGACAACGGTTTCCTATTTGTTGCAGGATAATGGAGTACAGCCTGGTTCTTATCGTTTTACTTTGACCTTCCGTTTTTTACAACTGAATCAAAGCTATGAATACAGCGTCGATTATGAAAAGAAAGATGCTCAAGAGCAGCAAACACAATCCAATGATACGACACAGGAGGCAAATGATGAACAATCAACTGAAGAAAATAATGGATGAGGCACAAAAGATCGTATTTTTCGGAGGTGCCGGTGTATCGACCGAAAGCAATATTCCAGACTTTCGAAGCAGTGACGGACTTTATCAGCAAAAGCGTTATCCTTATCCGGCAGAGGTCATGTTATCCAGTGATTTCTTTTATGATCACACGAAAGAGTTTTATGAGTTTTATTTTCATGAAATGATCTATCCTCATGCATTGCCCAATGCGGCACATCGTGCTTTAGCTTCCTTGGAACAAAAAGGAAAGCTTTGTGCAGTCATTACCCAGAATATTGATGGACTGCATCAAAAAGCTGGCAGTAAAGAAGTGTTGGAACTGCATGGCAGCGTCCATCGCAACCGCTGCTTGTCCTGTCACCATTTTTTAGATTTAGAGGAAATGCTGGCACATCGAGATGCACAAGGCATACCGCGCTGTCCCAAATGCGGCGGTTTGATGAAACCGGAAGTTGTTTTATATGGAGAAGGTCTGGACATGGATGTCGTGCAAAAAGCAGTAAGCTATATTTCTCAATGTGATGTTTTGATCGTTGGCGGCACTTCGCTTGTCGTTTATCCTGCTGCAGGATTAATACGTTATTTTCATGGAAATAACCTTGTGTTGATCAACAAAGATCATACCGATATGGATGCACAGGCAAATCTGGTGATTCATGAACCGATCGCACAAGTGCTCTCTCCATGGGCTGCAAAGTAAAAAGCTGTCTCTTTAGACAGTTTTTTATTGCAAAGCACATCATAATTCAATACAATTAGGTACAAATAGGCAGGTGAGAGAGATGAAACAGATCGATACCATCGTTTGGGATTGGAATGGAACATTGTTGGATGATGTGGCTTTGTGTCAGCATACGATCAACCGCATGTTGGCAAAACGTGGTCTTCCTTTGTTAGATCATGAACGCTATCAGCAGGTATTTCAGTTTCCCGTCATCGATTATTATCGAAAAGCAGGCTTTGACTTTGCAAAAGAGCCGTTTGAAGTTCTGGCAAAAGAATATATGGATTATTATCAGCCGCGCAGCATGCAATGTCCATTGCACAAGCATGTGTTAGAAGTGCTGGACCGCTTTCAAAAAGAGGGGAAACATCAAGTCTTATTGAGTGCCTCCCGGCTGGATCTGTTAAAGGAACAATTACAGCATTATCCATTAACTGGTCGTTTTGAACAAGTATTGGGCATTCGTGATTATTATGCCCGATCCAAAGCAGAACTGGCAAAACAGTTTGTAAAAGAAAGTGGAACAGATGGCAAACGTATCGTGTTTGTCGGAGACAGCGTCCATGATTATGAAGTTGCCAAACAGGCGGGATGTGCCTGTATCTTGGTGGCAAACGGACATGAGCATAAAGAAAAACTGCTTCGCTGTGACTGCGAAACAGTGGATCGGATCGAAGAAGTGTCAGCGCTTATCTGAATCGTTCCAAAATTGCAGGAGCAGATCCTCCATTGTCAGTGCATTTTGTACATAATAGGCATGCTGGTAATGGGCCGGCAACAAGGAGCGATATAAGTTTGTCTGATAACGGTCATCGATCAAGACAAGGATACCCTTGTCTTTTTTTGTACGAATGACCCTTCCCATCGCTTGCAAGACCTTGTTCATTCCAGGAAAGATGTAGGCATACTGGTAACCATCGATCCCTTGTGCATTGAAGTGGTCGCGTATAAAATCCGATTCAATATTGATTTGCGGCAGACCTACACCGATGATGATGGCGCCGATCAACCGCTCTCCGCGAAAATCAATGCCTTCGGCAAACATGCCGCCCAATACACAAAAATACAGCTGCCATCCCGCTTGTTGCTCGAAACGTTGCAAGAAAGCAGAACGTTCTTCTTCATTCATATTGCTTTTTTGTAAATGGACAGGGAACTGTGGGTATACTTTTTCAAAAAGTGCGGCACACTCTTCCATATAGCGATAGCTGGGAAAGAAAATGATGTAATTTCCGGGTTTTGGGTGAATACTATGATAAATGGTATTTACCAAAGGAGCCAGAGAAGCACTGCGGTGCTGGTAGCGTGTGGAAATTCCGCTGTGGATCAGCAAGCGAAACTGTTCTTTACCAAAGATGGAAGGGAGTGCAATTCGCTTGGTTTGTTCTTGTTCCCCCAGCAGGGTCGCATAATACAAAGAGGGAGATAAGGTTGCGCTGAAATAGATCGTGCTGATCCCATGTGCGATTCGCTCTTGGATCTGATGCGCCGGATTCATACAGTAGATCCGAATATGACAGAGCTGATCGACTTGTTCATACCAGGTAATGAAATTATCGTCATAATATTCATAGATCCTTCGAAAATCAATCAATTGAAAATAAATCGTCAAGATTTCCTTTTGTGCAGGCAGCTCTTTTTCTTCCTGCAGGTAAGAGTCACAGGCGTTGATCAGCTGATTGAGAAGCTGATACAGATCTTCCATTCCTTCTTTTTGTGAACAGATCGTGTCCTGGCATTGCTTTTTCAGCCGGGTGCAGAGCTGCAGCAGATGTTTGCATGCAGATCGTGCAGGAGCTGGTGCCTCTATTAGCAGTTCTTTTAGTTGAAGCAGATCTTGTTCCCACAAATCGCTGCTGTACATTTCTTGTGCCCGCTGTGGCAAGTTATGCGCTTCATCGATCAAAAAGACATAACTGCCTTTCTCTTCAAAGAAACGTTTGAGGTAAACCCCCGGATCAAAGACATAGTTATAGTCGCAAATGATCAAAGATGCATAATTTGCCGCATCGAGTGAGAGCTCAAATGGACACAGCATTTCTTTTTCTCCTGTCTGGCGAAACAGATCGCTGTCCAAAGCATCTTTTCCCTGTAATAATGCATAGAGGACAGGACGTACACGGCCGTAATAGTTTTTTGCATAAGGGCATTCATCGCAATCTCTTTCATCCAATAAGCACATCTTATCTTTGGCAGTGATCGAGACTGTTTTCAAAGAGAGACCTTGCTGATAGAATAACTGCATGGTATCTTTTGCCACATTGGCAGTCACATTCTTGGCACTGAGATAAAAGATCTTTTCACATTTTCCCTCTCCGATGGCTTTTAATGCCGGAAACAATGTAGAAATTGTTTTCCCGATGCCGGTCGGTGCCTGTACCAACAGGTTTTCGTGATGTACGATGCTTTGATAGACCCATGCGGCAAACTCCCGCTGGTGCGGGCGAAAGCTTGCAAATGGAAATTGAACGCTTTTGGCACTTGTTTTGGCTTCTATGTGCAGATCTCTCTGTAAAAGGGCCCATTTTCGATAATGGTCGATCAGTTCTTCATAAAATTGCTGAAGTTCTTCTCTTGTTTTTGTTATGTCAAAGTATTTGATCTTTTCGCTTTGTACTTGGCAATAGGTAACACGGCAGATGATGGCATCCAGTTCTTTTCTTTCTAATAAATAGAAATATCCATAGACAAAACACTGCGCAAAATGTACAAAATTCGTATCATCGATCTGTTCATAAGGAAGCAGGGTCGATTTGATCTCTTCCAAGATAACGGGATCCTGTTCGCCGTAAATGCCGTCCGCTCTGCCTTCGACGATGATAGAAATATCTTCTAAGGTAGTGGCATGACGAAAAAAGACCTCACTTTGATATCCTTGCGGACGCTGGGACTGCAGCAAGCGGTGGATACGGGATCCTTGCTGTGCGCGTGTTACGCTCTTGCCCTGTGAAGAGAGATCACCTTGCAGATAGCTTGCTTCGACTAATTCATGGACCGAGATGCGACAAGTATACATACCAGTTTCCTTTCTATATAATATCCATCTTTAAGTGTATCACAATTTGTTTTCGCTATGGTATACTAAAACAAGGTGATCGTATGAAAGAAATACATGTTCAGGAAAATGATGCAGGTCAGCGAGTTGACCGCTTCTTAATGAAACTGTTTCCATCCTTGCCCAAAGGGATGATGTATAAAGCCATTCGCAATAAAAAGATCAAAGTGAATCGAAAACGGTGTACGATCGATCAGCGGCTGCAGTTTCAGGATGTGGTTCATCTGTTTTTGCCTCCGGAAGTATTAGAGGAAAAAAAGCAGGCAGACGCTTTTTTGCAAGTGCCGAAAGAATTGGATATCTGCTATGAAGATGAACAGATCCTGATTGTGGATAAACCGGTTGGGCTGCGTTCACAAAGCGATGCAGCCGGACCTCAGGATTGTGTCGTCATGCGCGTCTTGCGCTATTTGTATGAGCAGGGAAGCTATGAACCGCACAGGGAACAAAGCTTTACGCCGGCAATCTGCAATCGTTTGGACCGTAATACGAGAGGATTGATCATCGCGGCAAAGACAGCGAATGCATTACGTGAAATCAATGCCGGCATTCGTTCCCATCAGGTAAAAAAATATTATCTGGCCTGCATAGAAGGAAAGATGGATCGTGAACAAGAGGAAATCCAATTGTATCATCAGAAAATAGGAACCAAAGCGCAGCTGTATGCTCATCCTCATCCAGGTGCGCATCCTTGTGCTTTACGTTATCGTCAACTTGCTTTCTACCACGATGCTTCACTGTTGGAAGTAGAGCTGATCAGCGGGAAATTTCACCAGATTCGCGCCATGTTTGCATTCATGCATCATCCATTGTTAGGCGATGTTAAATATGGAGCAAAACAAAGAAATACATATCAGGCGCTTGCCGCTGTCCGTTTACAGTTTGCTTTTCCGCAAGAGAGCACGATGGCCTATCTCAACAATCAAACAATAGCAATTCCATGGGAAAAAATTGAAAAAGATTGGAAACAGCAGGGAATATTGTAAAAACACATTGGATCCAGTGTGTTTTTTTATGTATCGACAATTTTTTTCTATTTTCTGGATTAGGATAGGGCGTAGGAGGGATTTGATGAAACTAATACAAATCATGCTGTTCATCGTCTGTTCGATTCATCTGTTTCCATCCTCTGCTCTGCAATGGAAAAGCCTGACGCCAATCATGCAGTCTCAACAAGACGGGGTCGTGATCACCCAGCATGTGTCGTGGGTCAAAGAAAATCAATTTCTGGTAGAGCTGGAGGTTGAACTGGCACAGCGATCTATCCAGATAGAGAAACTGGATTTTGAAAGTGCACAGCTGCTTTCTCCTTATGTGATCGATCCAGATCCGCCAATCTTGACAAGGAAAGAAGCTGTGCAGCGGGTAGGTACATTGCAATATTGTTTATGTGCCGCTGTCTCTTTTCATCATGAATCACTGCCTTATGTGCAGCAGATGGATGAGCATACGTTTTGTTGGGATGTAGCAAAACAAATGCAGGAAGAGGGGAAAGAAAACGTTTCTCTATCATTTATGATCGATGTAGATCCCAATGGAAGAGGCTATCGAAGCAATGAAGGAAATATCATTCAGATGCAAAGTTATTTTACATATGTAAAAGGCATGAATGGAAAGATCCTGCAATTACAGCGGATGTATCTGCCGGCTGCCAAAGTTTCCTATCAAGCAAATCAGACATGATTTCATTGGTCAGTGCATACAGTTTATTGAGGTCGATGCACATGGGGAAGAAATATAAGTTTTTATTGGTTTGGCTGGTGTGGATGCTGTTGCTGGTTCCTATCCATGGCAGTGAAACGACACAGGTCATCAGTGATACATCATTGGCTGCACAAGCAAAAAGTGCCTATTTGATGGAAATGAGCAGCGGAAAAATGATCTTTGCAAAGCAGGAGAGTGAAAAGATGTATCCGGCATCCATGACAAAAATGATGGGACTGCTGTTGATCTATGAACAGATCCATGCCGGCAAGTTAAAGCTGAGTGATCGTGTGACCACCAGTGAGACAGCAGCAAGCATGGGCGGTTCGCAAGTCTACCTGAAAGTTGGAGAAACGATGAGCGTGGAAGATCTGCTCAAAAGCATTTGTATCGCTTCGGCAAATGATGCCATGGTAGCAATGGCGGAAAAGGTTGGCGGGACGCAGGAAAGCTTTGTAGAAATGATGAATGCAAAAGCAAAAGAACTGCATTTAGTCAACACCCATTTTGTCAATGCGACGGGTCTGCATGCAGATGATCATTACAGCTGTGCGAAAGATATGGCTTTGATCGCACAGGCATTGATCCAAGAAGGCGGAGACGATCTTTTAGAGATTACGAGTACCTACGATGCGTATATCCGTGAAGACAGTGAACGTTTCTGGCTGGTCAATACCAATAAGCTCATCAAACAATTAGATGGGACGGACGGATTAAAGACAGGCTACACATCACAGGCAGGCAGCTGTATCAGCGTAACGACAAAGCGAAATGATTTGCGTTTGATTGCGGTAGTGATGGGTGAACCGGATGGAAAGACACGCAATCAAGAAGCCTCTGCTTTGATCGAATATGGCTTCTCGCGTTTTGAACAAAGACAGCTGTATAAAAAAGGCGAGAAGATCACCAGCATCGTGAATGAAAAAGGAAATCCATCTACGATTGATTTGGTCACGCAAGAGGATGCAAATTATGTAGTAGAAAAAGGAAAGCAGTCAGCGGTCAAAGAAAAAAAGATACAATGGTTGCAACCGGATCCGCCGTATGTGCCTGGCAAGACATGCGCGCGATTAATGGTGACCATGAGCGACGGGTATCGGTTTTCGATCGATTTGTCTGTGAAGAAAGAAATCAGCAGCGCAAATTTTGTGGATCTATGGATCCGTTCTTTTCGACAGATGTTTGCATGATGCGGCATCTGTCTTTTTTTGTGAACAATATTTGTCGAACGCTTTTTTGACGTGTTCTGACAACCTTTGTCGAAGAAGTCCACATGTCATTTTATCTGTGATAGAGTGTGAGCGGAGGGTTGAAAATGAAGCATACATATCAAAAAGATGAGCTCCGTCTTTTTTTTGACGGTGATTTTGATCATCTTCATGTATTGGAAATGAAAGAGGAAAGCATTCAACTGATCGAACGCTTTCATCCAAGAATTTTAAAACTTGATTTTGCGAATGTTACCTTCGTGGACAGCAGCGGGATCGGTTTTGTGTTGGCGAGATATAAGCAGATGAAACAGCAGGGTGGAGAAGTGATCATCTGCAATCTGTCACGGTTAAATAAAACGATCTTTGACATGAGCGGGATCTTCCAGATCATCCGCTATGAGAAAAGTGAGGGAAGAAAATGAATGAAATGAAACTGATATTCAAAAGCAGATTAGAGAATGAAGCATTCGCAAGGACCTGTGTCGTTGCATTTCTTGCGCCATTACACTTATCAATGGAAACATTGATGGAGATCAAAACGATCATCGCTGAAGGGGTGGTCAATGCCATGATCCATGGATATGAAGGAAAAGAGGATGGAGATATTGCTTTAGAAGTCTGTTATGACGAAGAGATCATCATTATCGATCTATTTGATCAAGGCTGCGGCATTGCGAACATCGAGCAGGCCATGCAGCCATTATATACAAGCCGTCAGGATCTTGAAAGAAGCGGAATGGGATTTACGATCATGCAAACCTTTGCGGACGTTTTTCATGTAGATTCAAAACCAGGTGTAGGCACGAACCTGCATATAGAAAAGAAGCTTTTGTGAAATTAGAAGAAATGAGCAATGAGGAGCTGATCCAGGCAATTCAAGAAGGCTCTCAAGAAGCAAAGGATGTATTTGTCACACGTAATCAGCCTTTGGTATATGCACTCGCTAAACGTTTTGTTTCCTCACGCATACCATTTGAAGAACTGGTACAGATTGGCTGCGTGGGTCTGATGAAGGCCTTGAATCATTTTGATCTGCGTTATCAAGTGAAGTTTTCCACCTATGCTGTACCGATCATTTTAGGAGAGATCAAACGCTTTTTTCGAGATGACGGCAGCATACGCATCTCCAGATCGATGAAGGAAAATTATCTGCAGATGCTCAAAGTGAGAGAACAGCTGCAGCAAAATTATGGACGGGAAGTAAGTTATGAAGAGATTGCACAGGCGTGTCATCTAGAAGTAGAAGATGTCATCTTGGCTTTTGAAGCCAATCAGTTTACGCTATCCTTTGATGAAGTCATTTATGAAAATGATGGTTCGCCTATCTTGTTAGAAGATAAAGTGGCAGATGAAAAACAAAAGGACGTAACCTTACAGGTATCTTTGCGCCAAGAGATCGCACGTTTATCACAGCGGGAACAGTTGTTGCTGCATTACCGTTATGATCTGGGAATGAAACAGGAAGAAATTGCTCAACGTTTGCATGTATCGCAGGTACAGGTTTCCCGTTTGGAAAGAAAAGTGCTCGAGAAGTTGAAAAACGAGTTGGTGAATACATGAGCATCATGTTATAATGAGGTGCGATACAGAAATGAGGGATGTTTTGTGAACTGTAAATATCGAATACAGGAATTTTGGAAATATTTTTTAAGTTTGCAAAAAGAATTAGAATCTGCTTTGCGTGATGGAGAAGATGCACTGGCAGAAGATCTGATCAAAGAGATCAATGTGCGATTAGAAACCATTTGCGGTTGCAAGGTATTGATCGAATTGAATGAAGATGGCTTTTTTGAGATGACTTTTGATACAGGTCCAAATAAGACCGTGCAGTATATTACAGAATTGATGCGTCAGTGTGCGCCTAAAGAACTAGTCGAGGATTGGATCATCAACAGCTGGCTGCCGCCTTATTCCTCAAAAGCCAAGAATGCTGTCTTGCGCATCAAAGATAAAGTATATACAGGAGCAGACTTCACGGTTTTTTATGAGATCGATGATACAAATCGCTGCCTGCATGTCGATGTTTATTGTCCTGGCTTTCAAGATATTGCAGATGAAGATCGAAAAAGAGAGATGTCTGCTTATATGCTGGAGCTTTTTTTGGGAGAGCTTGAATTGGAAGCACGTATTGCCACTATCACGCCGATCGATCAGCCAATCCAGGATAGCGAAAATTTTTGTTTACTGCCAAATTTCTATGAAGATGTGTGCGATATCGTGATCGATCGGGAATGGTTAGAATATCATGAGCCAACCAATATCTATATGGCATTTAAAGTGAATGAAGAACCAACAAGTGATGCATTACGAAAAGATATGAAACTCATCATCACGACGAACTCTCTTCTGCAGGAAGAACTTTTAGCAAAAAATTATGATTCCTGCATAGATTTTCGTGACAAAGGCGGCGAGTACGGATATCTGTATTATGAAAATCCCTATGATGATGAAAAGAATGCTTTGATACGTCAAACGATGGAGAAGAAGCTGAATGATCTCTTGCAGCCGTTGGCAATTGCACGCACGATCGGCGGTGCCATTGGAACACAATACTCTTATATTGATTTTGCAATCTTTGATAAAGATGCATTTGCTATCGTGTTGGAAGATTTACAGTCAAAGATACACTTTGCCATTCATTATCAACCGTTCTTGAAAGCATAAATAAAAAAGCAAGCTTTCTGTTGGCGCATGCGAACAGAGAAGTTTGCTTTTTTTTATATAGATTATTGAATAGAATCGATCATTGCAGTCAATGCATCCTGAGATAAACCTTTTTCACAGAAGATAGAGTAAGCTATATCATCTTTATTCCAGGTTGCGACCATCCATAGATCATCACTTCCACGCACTTGAATCTGATCGATCGTTTCTGATGAAATGGTTTCCACATTAGTATATGGATGTGAATTTCCACTGATGTCTCCATGGCGTCTGCTTGTACGATAATACAGTTCATTTTGATTATCCGATTGGCTGTAGCGAATTTCTATGAGATCTTTGTCATACACATAATAATCCAGCAAAGAATAACCGTCCGGTATTTCCGTTGGTTCTTGAACTGCCCAATCCTGTGCAAGCTGTGCTTTTGCATCATCTAAAGAATGTACCGTTTGAATAGCGGAGTTTGCTTCTGCATTTTCGCTGATCTTTTCATTATTTTCTTCAATTGTTTCATTAATGGAATCTGTTTCTGGATCACTACAGCCAAAGAGAAGGAGCATCGTGACCAGTAAAACAGTAGGCAAAGCAACTTTCATCATGAACACCTCTTTTTATATGATTCGATAAAATAACCTATTTTATCTTAACAAAATCATAAAAAAAATGAAATAATTTCGAAATATTTTATCTTTTTTTTCAGATAACGTACAAAAAAGAAGCTGTTTATTTAACAGATGAAAGTAGTTTTCATCTAAAATGTCGCATAGATCAGAATTTTGTCGCATAGATTGAGAACAGGTGATAGATTTGTTTACGCTTTTGATGGAAGCACTTGCATCCATGTTTTACTTTACCGGCTATATACGTTCACAAAGTTTTGCAAAACCGTTATCAAAAGAGGAGGAAGAAAAGTGTATTGCACTTTTGCAGCAGCAGGATCGTGGTGCCAGAGAGAAATTGATCGAACATAATCTGCGTTTGGTTGCCCATATCGTAAAAAAATACGATATTAAAAAAACACAAAGCGACGATCTGATCAGTATCGGAACGATCGGACTGATCAAAGCAATCGATTCCTTTCAACCAGCTTACGGAAAAAAACTGACGACTTATGCTTCTCGCTGTATTGAAAATGAAATTTTGATGTATTTGCGAAAGAATAAAAATAGTTTACAAGAAGTATCTTTAAATGAACCGATAGCGAATGAAAAAGACGGCAGCGAGATCACATTATTGGATGCGATTGCGGCACCCCCGCAGAGAAGCGTGGTGGAACAGATTCAATTAGAACAACGATTGAAGCAGCTGGAAAAATATTTGCCGCTATTGGATGAAAGAGAACTGCTTGTATTAGAAAAGCGTTTTGGGCTGCATGGGGAGAAAGAACAGACACAAAAACAAATTGCAGAAGAATTATCAATATCGCGTTCTTATATTTCAAGAATAGAAAAGCGTGCTTTCTTGAAACTGTATAAAGCATTTCGAAAAGAGGAACAAAAAAAGCATATCCATCGATAAGACGTTTCTCTTCAACACTTTCTGGATCATTAAATCATCGAAAGCATATTTTATTCCATCTTTTGGAATGGTATAATGTGCTTGTAATAGGAGAAGAAAAAATGATCAAAGAATTAAATGGACATAAACCAGTGATTGCTAAAAATGCATTTATTGCCGAAGATGCTGTGTTGATTGGCGATGTGGAGATTCAAGAAGGGGCATCCATCTGGTATGGATGTATACTGCGTGGAGACAGCGGTAAAATAACCGTTGGAAAAAACAGCAATGTACAAGACGGATGCATCCTGCATTGTGATCGCGGATATGAGGTGAACATTGGCGACAATGTTACTATCGGCCATGGCGCCATCGTTCATGGTGCAATTGTAGAAGATGAAGTATTGATCGGAATGCGGGCAACCATATTGAATGGAGCTTATATTGAAACACAAAGCATGATTGCGGCGGGTGCGTTAGTAACGGAAGGAAAAAGGATTCCCAGCGGTACGTTGGCGATGGGCATTCCGTGCAAGTTAAAAGAGTTAAGTGATGATCAGCGAAAGATGATCAAATGGAATGCAGAACATTATGTTGGGTTAGCAGATAAATATAGTAAAAAAAGTGATTTATAAATCACTTTTTTTGTAAAATATGGATATTTTTGATTTATACTGGAGTATTTTTATCTTTATTGCTATATTTAAACAGGTACAGTTTTTTATGTTTATTTTTATTAAATATGGAAATACTGTGAGTATGAATGGAGGTAAATTGGAATGCGCAGATTGATTTGTCTTAGTGCATGTGTACTGTTGTTAGCAGGCTGTGGAGGAACAGGCAATGGAAGCGGTGAAGCAAAAGAAACAGTGGATGGAGAAACGATTTCTGCAACTGTAAAAATGAATGGAGAGAAGGTAGAATCTGTATCGATCGATGAAACAAGCGGTGGCGAGTCAAAAAAAGATAAGAAAGACAGTTATGGCTTGAAACAGTACAGCAGCATTGGGAAAGAATGGTATGAACAGATTCAATATTTGGAAAACTATTTGGTAGAACATGACAGTGATTCATTGACTTTTGATGAACAAGGACGTGCCAAGAACAGCGATGTGTTGAGCGGATGTACCATCTCTATCGAGAAGTATGTCGATGTCTATAATAAAGCGAAGGCAGATGCTCAATCCTAAATAAGAACGTATTGCGAAATGCGTTCTTTTTCTTATTTGTATGATGCAGCATGACTTGCAAAAAATGAACAATTTCGTATAATGATTTCGTCGGAGGACAAATATGAAGCGAGCAGATAAAATATGTATAGTGCTCATTATGGCAGCTTGTGTACTCTTCTATGTACCTTTATGGTTTGCCTATGATGGGGTCCAAGCAGAAGAAGTTGTGGTCAAGGTGAAGGATGAAGAAGTGTTGCGTGTTTCTTTATGGGAAAATGCGACTTATTCGGTTACGGGAAAGTTAGGTGAGGTCATGGTCGAGATCAATGATGGAAAAGTAAGGGTCGAAAAAGAAAATTCTCCCTATCATTATTGTTCGATTCAAGGTTATGTCAGCGACCCGTCCACACCGATCATCTGTTTGCCAAATGAAGTTGTTGTTCGCATTGAAGGCAGTGAGAAAGGTGCTGTCGATACGCAGATTCAATGAAACCGGTACAGAAGATGACGTTATTTGCACTCTTATGTGCTCTTGCGATCATTTTTCATTTTATTGAATCAATGGTGGTCATCCCGTTGCCAATTCCAGGATTTCGTTTAGGTTTAGCAAACATCCTGTCATTGATCGCTCTTTATTACTTTGGTGTACAAGCAATATTTACGGTTGGAATCATACGTGTCCTATTTGCTTCTTTATTGTCCGGCATGTTATTTGCAACATCGTTCTGGCTCTCATTGGCCGGTGTATTGCTCAGTGCAATGGTCATGAGCGCGGCAAAGCATTTTTCCTGCTTCAGCATATATGGAGTCAGCGTATTAGGCAGCTGCGCACACAGCATTGCACAAGTGCTTGTGATCACATGGATCTATCAGCAGTTTTTCATGCAGGCATTGCTGCCGATCCTGGTAGCTTTATCTATTCCGACTGGCCTGATCATGGCGATGTTTGCACAGCAGGTATTAAATCGTCTGAATTAAGGGAGGAATGTAAGATGGAACAATTTGTATATCAGCCAAAAGGAGTTTGTTCAAAAGAAATGCGTTTTGAAATGGATGGTGACGTCATTCGCAAAGTGACGATCGTGGGAGGATGTCCGGGGAATTTATTAGGAATCTCCCGCATGTTAGAAAATAAAAGCATTGATGAAGTCATAAAAGCATTTGAAGGAGTGCGCTGTGGAGCAAAGTCTACAAGCTGCCCGGATCAAATCGCATGTGCATTGAAACAATACCGTTTGCAGGGGCACGCATAACATGCCTCTTTTTTTCTTGGAGAATCAATAGCTTACATGGATGTAAGATACGGATCATCTAAAATTGGTTATAATGAAAGCAGGTGAAGACAATGAAAAAAGTATTGATCGTTGAAGATGACAGCTCTTTGCAAGAAGAACTAAAGATTTTGCTGGATAATAACGGATATGAAGGAAGGATCTTACATTCATTTTCGCATGTAGCGCAATCTATATTAAGCATGGATGTGGATCTGGTGCTGTTAGACATCATGATTCCAGAGATGAACGGACAACAAGTGTTGAAACAAGTTCGTGCCAAAAGTGATGTGCCGATCATCATGGTCACATCCCGAAACAGCGAAGTAGATGAAGTGCTGTCGATGAGTTACGGTGCGGATGATTATATCAGCAAGCCGTATAATCCAACGTTGCTGTTATTGCATATCGAGGCACTTTTCAAACGAATGAACAAGCACACAGGCATGGAAGTGTATCAGGGAGTCATCGTCAATGTATTAAAAAGTACCTTGGAAAAAGACAATCAGGAATTATTGTTATCAAAAAATGAAATGGCGATCTTTCACTTTTTGCTGCAACATAAGGGAAGCATTGTGAGTCGAGATGCTTTGATGGATTATTTATGGGATACCAATAAGTTCATTGATGATAACACATTAACGGTCAATATTACACGATTACGAAAGAAGCTGGAAGAAATCGGTTTGATCGACGTGATCGAAACAAGAAGAGGACAGGGGTATATCTTAGTATGAAATTACGAATGTTTTTAGGGGATCATTTAGTATCGATTGCATTATATATAACGGCATTTGCGAGTATTTTGCTCTTGTTATCTCTGTTTCGCGTGCATTTTTTATTGCTGGGGATCATCGCTGGAACCGGCCTGTTTTTTGGCTGCGGGATACTGTTCTATGAGTTTTTTCGAAGACACCATTATTACCATCAATTATTCTTGACATTAGATCAGTTGGACCAGAAATATCTGATTCATGAACTGGTGCCGCCTCCATCCTTTTTAGATGGAAAGATCTGTCATCAGGTTGTCTATGAAGCTGACAAAGCGATGAATGAGAAGATCTTATCTTATCAGGAAGCAATGGAAGAATTTAAGGATTTTATCGAATTGTGGGTCCATGAAGTGAAATTGCCGATTGCGGCAGGGCAGCTGATCTTGCATAATAACCCGGGGACTGTCAATAAAAAGCTGCGTGAACAATTTCAACGTGTAGAAGATGATGTAGAACAAGTCTTGTATTATGCCCGCAGTGAGAACAGCGAGAAAGATTATTTGATCAAACGCTGTTCTTTGGATGAACTTGTACAAAATGTCATTCGCCGCAACAAGGATGCATTGTTATATGGAGGTGTGGCTATCCAGTTTGAAACAAGCCGTACTTGTGTGTACACTGACAGCAAATGGATGGAATTTATCATCAATCAGATCATGAACAATGCAATTCAGTATTGTCAAAAAGGAGAAGGCAAGATCCGTATCTGGGTGGAAGAAGAAAGTACCATAACGAATTTGAAGATTGCAGACAACGGGGTAGGTATTGCGGAAGCAGAACTTCCACGTGTCTTTGAAAAATCTTTTACCGGAAGCAATGGACGCATGCAAAAAGCGTCGACAGGCATGGGACTGTATCTTTGTGAGCAGCTTTGTAATAAACTGGGACATAGGATCACATTAACATCACAACTAGGAAAAGGAACTGTCGTATCGATTGCATTTCAGAAAGATTCCTTTTTTCAAGTATTAGATGATACAAAGAAAGGAAAAATGGATGATGGAAGTATTGAGAGCTGAGAAAGTTGAAAAATATTATGGCAATGCCTTTTCCTTGACAAAGGCATTGGACGGCCTTTCTTTAACGGTGCAAAAAGGAGATTTTGTCGCTATCATGGGGCCAAGCGGTTCCGGGAAGACGACTCTTTTAAACTGTATATCGAGCATCGATCGTGTAAGCAGCGGGCATATCTATATCAACGGAAAAGATATCACCAGTTTACGCGGAAGAAAGCTGACCATGTATCGCCGCAATGATCTCGGTTTTATCTTTCAAGAATTTCACCTTTTAGATACGATGACAGCCTTTGAAAACATCGCACTGGCATTACAGATCAAACATGAAAAGGCTGTGCAGATCGAACAAAAGATCATGACCATGGCAAATTATCTGGGAATTGCGGATTGTCTGCAGAAATATCCTTATCAGCTTTCCGGAGGACAAAAACAGCGTGTTGCTTGTGCACGTGCACTAGTGATCGAACCACAGCTTGTGCTCGCCGATGAACCAACCGGGGCATTGGATTCTAAAAGTGCAAGACAATTGTTGGCCACCTTTGCTTCTTTGCATGAACGGTTGTCTTCTACGATCTTGATGGTAACTCATGATGCATTTACAGCAAGCTATGCTTCCCGTGTTGTTTTCATCAAAGATGGCCGCTTATTTCATGAATTCTACCGTGGAAGCGATGATCGAAAACAGTTTTTCAGCAAGATCATTGATGTAGAGAGCTTGTTGGGAGGCGACGCGAACGATGTTATATAAACTGGCTTTTCGGAATATGGCAAAAAGCGTTCGGGATTATACGATCTATTTTTTGACATTGGTATTGGGTGTTGCTATCTTCTACATGTTTAATTCTTTAGAGTCCCAGGATGTCCTTTCTTCCTTATCTGAAACAGCAACTAATATGATGGATATATTATCCAGTATCATGGCAGTTGTCAGTTTTTTTGTTGCCATCGTCTTTTATTTTCTGATCATCTATGCAAATCGGTTTTTGATGCGCCGAAGGAAGGAAGAATTTGCTCTTTATCAAATGCTGGGCATGGGCAAGCTGCGCATTACTCTATTACTGATTTATGAAACCATGCTGATCGGGATTGCTTCTTTGATCATCGGTTTGGTGTTGGGCATCATCTTATCACAATTGCTTTCTTTGATCATCATTACTTTATTTGAGGTGGATCTGCGCCATTATCTATTTACTTTTTCACCATTTGCTTTTTCTATGACATTGTTCAGTTTTTCTTTTATGTATATTTGCGTCATGCTTTTTAATACATTTACCATTACGCGCAGCTCATTGACAAAACTGATGCGGGCGAAGCGCAGGAATGATGGAAGTCATGAAAAACCTTGGCTCTGGTATGTGCTTGTTTTATTGATCGGAATTTTTCTGTTATCATATGCTTATTATCAGGTAACGGTTAAAAGCTATACCATACAATTCCCTGGACTGTTAGGATGGATGATCCTGTTGGGCATCTTTGCGACATTTCTGATCTTCTATGCTGTTGCCCATGGAGCCATCAAGTGCATGCAGAAATGGAAAGAAACCTATTTTCATGGTCTTAACAGTTTTACGATTCGAGAATTGCATTCCCAACTATATTCAACAGTTGGTGCAATGTCGATCATCTGTATCCTGTTGTTTTTTACGATTTGCATCTTTTCAAGCGCGATGAGCATTCACTCATTTACATTGCAGCAAATGGAAACCAGTTTGCCTTGTGATCTGATGATCACGAAAACAATGCAGCTGCCTGCTGATGGTCTTTATAGCACAGAACAAGTGCAGCGTTCTCAAATCGGTATCTTAGATGAACTGCAACAACAGGGATATCCGATCATGGAGCATTTCCAAGATCCGCTTGTCATCAATTACTATGTCATAGCAAATGAAGAAGATGGCATTCGCATCGAAGATACGATGAATGAAAAGAGCATTCAGTTGATTCGAGAACTGTATCCTTCGATTACCTTGCAATCGCATGATATGTTCATGGAAGTAAGCGAGTATAATCGCTTGGCAAAACTTTTCCAATCAGAACCGATTACACTGGGGAGTGAGGAATATGCCATTGTAGCTGATGCAGAGGTCTGGATACAGATACGTTCGATTGCGATGAAGGAAGGATCAAACATCGCAGTAAATGGAACAACATTACGGCCTTCTTCTGTATCTTGCACATTTGGACATGTGGAGATGAATGCCTCCAATATCAATGAAGGAGTCATCATTGTTCCTGACGGCATATTAAAACGATCACAACTACAGTATCAGCGGGTCTTTACGAATTATCAAGGCGAGGATCGTTTTACCAAGTTGTCGGAAGAAGAAAGTTTTGAACAATTCTTAGATGACCGTCACATTTTGTGGGTCAATAATGGAAGCGGTAAATCCTTGCCGAATGAAATTGCTTTGACAACAAGGCTTGCTATTCAGGAGAATGTATGGACTTTATCCTTGCTGGTGATCTTTGTTGGGCTGTATCTAGGTATCGTTTTCTTGCTTTCATGTGCGGTCATTCTGGCACTGAAGCAAATGGCAGCCTTTTATGACGGAAGACGGCGTTATCAGATTTTATTTATGATGGGGATCGATCGCCAGGACATCTGCCGTTCTCTTTTTATCCAGAATTTGCTCTTTTTTGGTCTTCCTTTAGGGTTGGCGATGATCCATTCGATATTTGGACTGCGGTTTTGTTCCTTGTTGTTGTCTATGAGCGGAGTGAAAACACAAATGGACGGCATCTTTCCAACAATTCTTTTAGTTGCTTTGATTTATGGAGGATATTTTATGATCACTTATCTTTGCTCAAGGAATGTCGTACGGGAAATGGAGGAAGTTGGCTGGAACCGGGTGTATGAATGAATTATGTGAAGGTAAGTGAAAAAATCAGTGAAGGTTGCATTTTGCTTCGGTTTTCGATAAAATTTATACTGTATTTAATCGGGTGAGGTGTTGATTAGATGAAAGATGCGTATATCATGCAGCTTGCGGAAGTAGAAAAAGGCTTGGAAGAAAACAATGGATCTTTTTCTGATGCCGTTGTTGAGCAGCTATATGCTTTGGTATCATCAATGAAAGGTAATCCGATTACGGTGGAAGAGTATCTAAAAGTGATGCAGTTGTTTTTTCGCAAATATGAAAAAGAGCATAATCGAGAAGGACAGCATTACTGTGCCATCCGTATGCTGCAGTTACAGCGTTATCTGAAAAGCCGCAGCAGCAAGCATCGCAAATACGAATTGATTCATGGGCAGCACGTTCCAGAAGAATATGAATCTTATATTTATGACAAGTCGCGTTTTTACAGAGAGACATTTCGCGTATTGATGCAGCGTTTATTATTATTGACCGTTGTACTGTTTATTGTGTTATTTGTCATTCTTTGTTTGTTGATGAATCAGACCAACAGCGTGGCATTTATCGAGTCTTTATTAGTGGCCATGCTCAGCTTTTTCTACTCCTATATTCGTATGCCAAAACTGTATATGCGCAGTCAATTGGAAGCAGCAAGCAAGAATGTGGAAAATGTATTATTGGAATTTGATTTTCCAATCGTATCCAATCAATGACATATAGGCGAACACAGAGTTCGTCTTTTTTTTCTTTCGTAGAATAAAACGAAGGGAGGGAAAGCATGAGCACTAATTTGGTATTGCAGCCAGGAAGGATCGGTATCAGCGTTAATAAGATGCAAGGTTATCTGAATTTGATGCGGCAAAAAGGGATGATCCAAACAGCTTTGGTGGAAGATGGCGTGTACGGTGCCAATATGAGCAAAGCGGTAAAAGAAGCACAACGTTATCTTGGCTTAACTGCTGATGGAATCATCGGTGAGGATACTTGGGATGGCATCATGGAAGAAATCCGCAAGATGGAGATCGTAACCAATATTCCGGTTGCGGTTAAAGGGTATGTGTTGAAAAATGGTGAAGTGAGCTTAGGTGTCTATATGATGCAGAAATATCTCAGCGAAATAGCACAGTTCAACATGTGTTTGCGTCCGATTCCCATTGATGGAAATTATGGAACCCGTACGATTCATGCGGTACAGCAATTCCAGTATCTATATGATCTGGCAATTGATGGTACAATCGGTACTTTGACCTGGGATGCCATCGTAAATGAAAGAAATGTTTTGCTGAGCAAATAAGGAAAAAGAGGCCGTAACGAAATAGAAGATTATAATTAAACGAATCTGTCTATTGAGGTTACGACCTCTTTTTTCTTTTCTTTACTTTGAAATTGTTTCAATTCTCCCAATTATCCCTATTTTTTGGCATTATGAAAACACCTATTGTGGAAAACCTATCAACATTATTTATGCTTGTGCTTTTTTTCTTATTTTTTTGTTATGATATTTCATCAGATTAAAGCCTACGCACACCAACAGGAACTCCATTTCTACATTTTTGATGCTTCTCCTATGTAATCTGTCATAAGCATAATCTTCTTTTATCACTCCAAATGCTCCTTCGCTTTGTATGGATCTTTGCACTCGATGATGGATTCCTTCTTCGCTATTTAGTTTTTTTCTCGCTGTTCTTTCAAACTCCTCAAGTATCGGATTCACGCTTATCGTTCGATCTCCCTTGGCTTTCGTACATTGAGATTTGAGTGGGCAATCCGTGCATTTGCCACAACTGTGCGTTTGATTGATTCGATAATATTTGCTTCTCTTATCAACCGTTTCATTGATACAGCCAAATTCATGTCCTGCCGGGCAGATATATCTTCCATTTCCATTTCTGTTCCAGTTTGATTTGATGAATGTTTTTTTCTTGTAGCTCGTTTCTTTTTCTTTTGAATACATCATATATTTGATATAGGCTTCCATATCATTTTCTAAACAGAAGAAATAATTATCATAGGATCCATATCCTGCATCCGCTGCTACTGTTTTAGGCATCCTGTTATAAAGTGCTCTGAATGTTTCAAGAAATTTGATAAATGTCTTTTGATCGGTTCTATCCTGATAGATACAAGCCAATTGGATATATTCGCTGCTTACTGCTATCTGTGCATTGTATCCTGCCTTGAAGATTCCTGTCTTCATGTAATGGTCCTCTTTCATGTGCATCATCGTTGCATCGTGGTCTGTTTTCGAACAGCTGTTTCTGTCAGGTCCGCATAGTTCAATTCTTTCCAAACAGTTTTGCAGTGTTTCTTTGTATTTCATCAATTCATCATAATAACGCTGAATCTGGCTTTTTCGCTTACCTTTTCCATAAATGAAAGTGATTCCCTCTTGTTCAACGATATGAAAAATTTGGTTAGCCATATTCTCTATGTCTTTTATTGTCCACTCCTCTTTTTGAGATGCTTCAATACGATCACCCAGTTTCTTGACCCATTCGTTTAATCGAGTGAATATTTTATCTCTTGTTTTGATTGCGGTCTTTTTCCAGATGAAAGTAAACTTGTTGGCATTGGCCTCAAGCTTGGTTCCATCAATATAAACCGTATCATGATCAATTGACGGATCTAATATCTCAATTGATTCAAATATATCTCTAAAAATGAATTGGATGTCATATTTTAAATACTTTTGGATGAAACGATGAAATGCCATGTGACTTGGCGTTTCCTCCTGCATCAAGAACATGAAACGGATGTCTGTTCTACAGCTTTTTTCAATATCTCTTAGACTATAAATATGATTCATGAACGCAAACAGGATGACTTTGATCATCTTGAAGGGATTATATTCTTCACGCCCTCTGTGAGCAGGGTGATTAAGATATTTGTTCCAGTTGACTCCTTCCATCACTTCAAGAAAACTGTACACCGGATCAGAAGAATCGATCTTTTTTTCACAATCCAGTGGTAAAATCATCTGAAATGCGGTATAATTCCTATTGCTCAGATAGGAATGATTTAGCTCTAACACTTCGATGTTTTTCATAGCTAAATTATACCAAAAAAATGCATCCTTTCTCTTTTGAGATCAGATGCATTTTTTATTTTTGGCTATTCCTTATTCGTTACAGCCTCTTTTCTTTTCGGATACTCTGTGGTAACATTTTATCAATGTTGGAGGGATTTACATGAAAAAACATCTTCCTTACCTGTTGATCGGCGTGATTGCCATCCTATTGGATCAAGGTAGTAAATATATGATCGAACACATCTTATCATTAGGTGATACGATTTCCATCATTCCAGGTTTCTTTCAATTGACTTATGTACGTAATACCGGTGCTGCATGGAGCATGTTTGCTGGCAGTTCCATGACCTTTTTCTATATCATTACCATTATTGCTCTGGTTGCACTGGCATTCTTTTATCGTGCATGCGAACCAGAAGATCGCTGGAATCGCATCGGATTGGTTTTGATGATGGCAGGCGCTGTTGGGAACTTGATCGATCGGGCAATCTTTCAATATGTGCGTGATTTTTTATCATTCAATCTATTAGGATATGACTTTCCTGTATTCAATATTGCCGACTGCGCATTGTGCATCGGTGTCTTTATGATCGTAGCAAAGATCTTTTTGGAAGAGTTTGGGGTGATCAAAAAATGAAATTGTCATTGCAGGCGGAAGAAAAAGGAGTTCGAATCGATAAATATCTTAGCGAACACAGCGAATTGACACGTTCTCGTATTCAGCAGTTGATCGAACAGGGAAAAGTTCTGGTAAATGGAGAGGCAACCAAAAGCAATTACAAATTGTGCGGAAACGAGGAGATCAGCGTGGACTATGAGGATCTTAGTGAATTGGAAGTAGAAGCACAGGATATTCCATTAGATATACGTTATGAAGATCAGGATGTCATCGTGATCAATAAACCAAGGGGAATGGTCGTCCATCCGGCAAACGGGAATCAAAGCGGAACGCTCGTCAATGCATTGTTATATCATTGCAAGGATCTATCCGGTATCAACGGCGTTTTGCGGCCGGGCATCGTGCATCGGATCGACAAGGACACAACAGGGCTGCTCATTGTCGCAAAAAACGATCAGGCCCATCTCTCTCTTTCAAAACAGCTGCAGGATAAGACCGTCAACCGTTTATATTATGCTTTGGTACATGGTACTTTTTCGCATGATTATGGGGTGATCGATGCACCGATCGGACGAGATGAAACCGATCGGCAAAAAATGGCGGTGACTGAGAAAAACAGCAAGCCTGCACGTACGCATTTTCGTGTAATTGAACGTTTTGCCAATTATACTTTGGTGGAATGCCGTCTAGAAACCGGACGCACCCATCAGATACGCGTGCATATGCGCTATATTGAACATCCGCTGGTTGGCGATGAAAAATATGGCTATCGGAAAACGATGAAAGTAGGCGGACAATTGCTGCATGCACATCAGCTGGAGTTCATTCATCCGCGGACTAAAGAAAAGATCGTCGTAGAAGCACCGTTGCCGGATGATTTTACGATGGTGTTAGAACAACTGCGTAAGGAAAGGGATGCATCTTAATGCCAAGATATGGAATCAGTTTGCCGTTGATGCAGTTGCTTGCTTATTTTATCAGTGAAAAGGGATATACATTGATTGCAATTCAACAGCGTCCCAATGATCTGTGGTTGGTCCAGCCGCGCAATAAACAGTATCCGATCTTGCATCTTTGTGATCAAGATGATGAGCAGATGAAAGAAGAATTAGCTATGCTGCGGCAGGTGAATCGTGCATTGTGCGATCTGGTTCATCGGGAAAGCAAGATCATCGTGCTGAATGTGAATGGGAATGCGCATTCTTATGAAGATGGTTTGATCCAGCAGATTGCTTTTCAAGATCACATAGATGCAGCTTTTGAACATGTGTTTCCGAAAGTGCAAGAAAAGCTGCGAAAAGTAGATGATGAACAAAAAGAAAAAGCACGATTAGCAAAACAGATGGAAGAGACGAGACATAAAGGAAGTTTGTGGCGAGAACGGCTGGCCATGCTGCCGCGCTATGCTTTCTTGTTATTGTTATTTGTTTTCATCTGTACTGGTATTGCCGTTTTGTCATCTTGGTGGCAGTTATCCGAGAATGCTTCGACCATTCTATTGCAAGCTTTTCTTGGACAGACATCATTGACCTCTTTAGCGATGATCTTGCAAATACCGGCCCTGTTGGCAGTTGCAACGCTTTGTGATGGGCTTTATCATAGAGGAACAATATATATTGCCTTGTGCAGTGTTGCGATTGCGACCTTATTTCAATTAGTTACGGGAGCTTCCGGCAGCGGTTTAGGGGCGTTGATCGTCGGTTTATGGTGTGCCGGTATCTTTGATGTCGGATTGGTGCATGCCTATCGGCATCCATTGATCCAGCATCAATTGTTGCGTCAACTTTTTTGGGTGGTCATTGCTTTGCTGGTGCCAGGAAACGACTGGATCCCGTTGTTTGGCGGTTTATTGGGCGGTTTGCTGGGTGCTTTCTGTTTTGGTGCTGGCAGCTTTCAAAGAAATCTGCGCCGTCATGCCTGGACTGCTATTGTTGCTTTGTTAACGATTATCAGTATTTGGATGATTTATACAGGGAATGAATGGCAGGATACATGGCGTCAGGCACATGCGCCAGCATCAAATGAACCCCTTATACAGTATGAAAAAAACTGATATAATAAAAAAGTGAGAAAGGAGCAGGATCATGAAACGAGGAAATGTATTAAGCTGGGATGATTATTTTATGGGATTGGCACATTTGAGTGCCTTGCGATCCAAAGATCCATCGACACAAGTCGGGGCATGTATCGTATCCCCTGAAAGAAAAGTGGTTGGTATCGGATATAACGGTTTCCCGATCGGATGCGATGATGATGATTTTCCATGGGAGAGAGATGGGGATTTCCTCAATACGAAGTATCCATTTGTCGTACATGCTGAACTCAATGCTATTTTGAACAGTACACAGAAATTGAACGGATGCACGATCTATGTTTCATTATTCCCATGTAATGAATGTGCCAAAGCCATCATTCAAAGCGGTATCAAACGCATTGTATATGAAAGCGACAAATATGCGCATACCGAAGGAACGATTGCCAGCAAGAAGATGTTAGAATCTGCAGGTGTGGAACTGATGCAGCTGCCGTATCGAATGGAGCTCAGCATTGAAAAGAAAGAACAGTTATAAAAAAATCCTTGTTTTCCAAGGATTTTTTTATAATGAGAGTGCTTTTTTTGTATTGGCAAAATGTAATTTTGCTACTTTGGGAAGTTCTTCTTTTCCAAATTGTTCGACAAAACGGATAATTGCTGCATCAACTTGTTTTCCGGCTCCCTTTGGGAAAATAAAATCATAGTCTTGCTGCATTTTATCACAAGCGTGCAAGAATGCGTAACGGGCAATGACGCTGGCTGCTGCCACAGCTAAATATTTTCCTTCAGCTTTTGTTTCAAAATGGATGCCGTGAATGATCTCTGGCTGGCCGCTGAGATAGCGGTAATAACTTTTTTCTTGGACAAACTGATCAATGATGATGGAAGCGGGAAGCCCGTTTGCTTTTCTTTTCAAATGTACATAAGCTTGGTTATGCAATTTACACTTGATGGAAACCATATTATCACTTTCATGTACGCGGTTGTAATCTGCATTGTTTAAAATGAGGATACTGTGTGTCAATCGTTTGCACAAGCTGGGACCTATTTGGCGAATAACTTCATCTTTCATCGCTTTGCTGTCAGTCACATGCAGTTCTTGCAAAAAAGAAGCATCTGCGGGGTTGACCAGACAGGCACAAACGACAACAGGTCCGAAATAATCTCCTGTTCCTACCTCATCACTGCCTGCTTGCGGAAAATATTCAGCAATCTTGTCATCGCAGGCGGATGTGATGTCGGCATAGGATCGTGCGCCTTCTCCTTGGAAGACGACTTTTCCGCTTGTATAAGCAGTGATGACACATTCACTGCTTTTGTACTGATAATAGGCATAAGGCGGCGTTTTTCTTTTTTCAAAGCGGACAAGCTTCTTTTCCAGTTCTTTTATCTGTTGTGCTGTCATCGTTTTTGTATATACGGACATACTATCACCTGTTTGTATTCTATCATAGTTTGTCTTTGTATTCGAGTATGAAAATACAGGTTACTTATGTTAAAATAAATGAGACTGTGAGGTAAGTGTATGGTAGAACAATGGATCCCGATCGTAAATGGAATACTTTTGCTCATTTTGTTTATCTATTTGCTTCGCTGCTGGCAGCGAGGTTTTGTTATACAGATCTTGGATTTGCTGTCCTGGTTATTTGCGGCTTTGATCGCCTGGATGTTGAGCGGCTGGTTGGCACAAGAAATTGAACTGATTCATCTGACACCGAGCAAGATTGAATTTATTGACCATTTTATCAGTACGCAAGCGAGTACGATTGCATGGTTTTTGATTGTTTTGTTTGGATTGCGCTTAGTCGTGATCATTATTCATCCTTTTGCAAAAGCAATCGATCATCTCCCTTTGCTTGGATGGCTGAATCATTTTGCCGGTATTGTATTGGGAATGGGAAAAGCCTGTATCATTGGGTATTTTCTGCTGGTTTTTTTCCATTTGCCTTTATTTGAGGGAAGCGGTCAACTAGCTCAGCAATCGATCTTGGGCGCTGCTGCTCCTATTGGGGAGATTGCCTTGAATAGCGGAGGCAGCATGCTGGAACGTCTGCAGCTGATCGAAAAAGTGGAAAACAATGAAAAGATGGACGACGACAGTCTGCAGCAATTAAAAGCTTGGTTATATGGAAAAGGCGGAGAGGAGGAAGCAGTATTCCATTGGCTGGAATCACTGCATTGATATGCAAGAAAAATTTCAATCCATTGATTTTGCTGCTGTTAAAGAACAGATTGCAAAAAAATGTGCATTTGATTTAGGTGCACGATCCATTTTGGAGGCTTATCCCAACTTTCATCCATTATGGATCGAAAGAGAATTGCAGCGCTGTCAGGAAGCAATCGAAATATATCGAACACAGCTGCATTTTCCTAATGATGATATCGTCGACATCTCACCTTGGTTGACCCGCTGTCAAAAAAAGATCACGCTGCGGGCAAATGAGCTGCATGCCATCTCTGTTTTTATCTTAACTTGTGATCGCGTAAAAAAATATCTGGCAGCTGCAGATGGAAAGTATGCGCAACTGCATGATCTGCAAAAGGCATTGCAGGAACATGGACGTTTACGAAAAAGTATTGATGGATGTATTTCCAGCGAAGGAGAAGTATACGATCATGCAAGTGAAAAATTGGCTGGTTTACGTAGGGCCGGTGTTGAAATGGCTGGGAATATAGCGCAAGAAGCTAGACGTTTTATTTCTGCGCATGCTTCTATACTGATGGACACGATCACTGCGATCCGCAATGAGCGGACCTGTGTGTTGGTAAAAGTAAGTGAAAAAAATAGTGTTCGTGGAATCATCCATGGAGAAAGTGCAAGCGGGCAGGCGGTATATGTAGAACCAGCTTCTCTGGTCACTCTCAACAACCGCCTGCAAAGCATCAAAGGTGAAGAAGAACAGGAAGTGGAGCGAATCTTGCGCAAATTAAGCGATCAGGTATTAGAGGAAAGTGCCTCGCTGTTTGCTGATCTGGATACGATGGTGCTCTTGGATGCTTTGTTTGCAAAAGCAAAATGGTGCATAGCGAATGATGGCTGTGTTGCAAGATTGGAAAAGAAAAAGCATCATCTTTGGATGAAAGAGGCTCGCCATCCTTTGATCGATCCTGATGCGGTAGTGGCAAATACATATGAGATGAGAGAAGGGACCCGCTGCTTGCTGATCAGCGGTTCAAATACCGGCGGCAAGACTGTTACGTTAAAGACGCTTGCATTGTTTGTAACGATGACGCATGCGGGATTTCCTATTTTGTGTGAACAGGCCACCATACCATTTTTTGAACAGATTTATCTGGATATTGGAGATCAACAGTCCATCCAGGAATCTTTATCGACTTTTTCAGGTCATCTAGCACGATTGTCTTTGATTTGTGAACGAGCTGATGCACATTCATTTGTCGTTTTGGATGAATTAGGCAGCGGGACCGATCCTAATGAGGGAGAATGTTTAGCAATTGCCATTTTAGAAGCATTGTTGCAACAACAGGCGACGATCATTGCTTCTACGCATTTTGCCAAAGTCAAGTCTTTCGCAACGACACGAGAGGATATTTTGCTTTCCAGCGTGACCTTCGATATGGAGACGATGATGCCGACATATCATTATGTAGAAGGCGTAAGCGGACAATCCAATGCCTTTGCGATCGCCAAACGTTATCATTTGCGGGATGCGATCGTAGAGCGCGCACGTTTTTTGAAAGAGCAGGGGCAAAGTGATTCACAGCGCTTGCTTGAGCGTTTGGAAGAAGAAGCAGCTGCTTTGCAACAGGAAAAGATGACGCTGCATGCACGTTTAGATGAAGTGCAGGAGCTGCGCAGACAATTGCAGAAAGAGAAGGATACGTTGCAGAAGCAGCAGGGAAAATTGCTGGAAAAGGCAATGGAAGAAGCAAGAATGCGTTATGAGCATCAATTGGAGGAAGCACAGGAGATCATTGCCGAATTGCGGGCAATGAGTGAAGATCATAAACCGCATGAAGTAGCGCAAAAATTACATGCGATCCGCCAATTGCAGCCGACACAGAGCGAAGAGACAATAGAAACGAGCCAAGAACCGATTCAAAAAGGGGACTATGTCTTGATTCGTTCATTGAATTATCATGGAGAAGTCCTTTCGGTTAATAAAAATAAAGCGAATGTTTTTGCAAATGGCATGAAATTGAATGTATCACTTTCTGACTTGGAGAAGATGGCGAAGCCGAAACAAGAGAAAAGTGAAAAAGGGTATAAGAAAACGATTCGTTCTTCCTTTCCGTTAGAATGCAATGTGATCGGCATGCATGTAGATGAAGCTTTAGCGGTTGTCGATAAATATCTAGACAATGCCATCCTCCATCGTGCAAGTTCCGTCCGTATCATACACGGAATGGGAACAGGTGCTTTGCGAAAAGCCGTTCATTCTTATTTAAAGAAACATTCAAAAGTGGAAAGCTTCCGTATGGGAGGACAAGGTGAAGGCGGCCTGGGGGCAACGGTCGTTGAACTGAAACAGAAAGGAAGACGCTGATATGGCAAATATGGATAAAATTGCCGATAAGCTGGCAATTTTGCCAGCACTTCCTGGCTGTTATCTGATGAAAAATAAAAGCGGCGATATCATCTATGTCGGTAAAGCAAAAATTTTGAAAAATCGTGTGCGGCAATATTTTGTCGGCGCACATGATTTCAAGACGACACGTTTAGTTGCCAATATCGATGATTTTGAATACATCGTCACAGGCAGTGAAAAGGAAGCATTGTTATTAGAAATCAATCTGATCAAAAAGCATACGCCGCCATACAATATCATGTTCATGGATGACAAGACATATCCGTATCTGAAGTTAAGCAAAGAAAAAGCTCCGCGCCTGGAAGTGGTGCGCAATACCAAAGATAAAAAAGCAGAGTATTTTGGACCGTTTCCAGATTCTGGCGCAGCTTATGATATGGCTAAATTGATCAACCGTATGTTTCCTATTCGAAAATGCAGGCATTTGCCGAAAAAAGAATGCTTATATTATCATATTGGTCAATGTTTGGGTCCTTGCATCCATCCGATCGAAGAAGAGACCTATGCAAAGATGCGCAATGAAATTCGTCGTTTTTTAAAAGGGGATGTAGATGATACTCTGCAGTCGCTCCATGAGAAGATGTTAGCAGCAAGCGAGCAGTTACAGTTTGAAAAAGCACAGGAAATTCATGAGATGATGGAGGCAATCCGCCATGTGGTAGCTAAACAGCAGATCGATTTTGCGGATCATATGGATCGAGACATCTTTGCTTATTATGTAGATAAAGGTTATTTATCCATTCAGGGATTCTTCATGCGTGGCGGAAAATTGTTAGAGCGTTCTCTCTCTGTGACACCTTTATATGAAGAAGAAATGGAAGCGTTCGTTGCCTTTATCGCTCAATATTATGAACATAATCCCTTGCCAAACGAAATTCTCATTCCAAAAGAATATGATGCAGTGATCTTAAAAGAACTGTATGGAGACAAGATCGTTCAACCACAGCGCGGAAATAAAGTAAAACTGGTCGAAATGGCATTGCGTAATGCAAAAAATGCGCATGAACAAAAATTCACATTGGTTGAACGAAAAGATCAGCAGAAGCGCATCGCCATGGCACAGCTTTCTCAAATTTTTGATAAAGAGATCCATCGCATCGAAATATTTGATAATTCACATCTTGCAGGAACGTTCAACGTCAGCGGGATGGTGGTCTTCTTAGATGGTGAACCTCATAAACAAGGATATCGTTTGTATCGGCTGGGAGAGTATAAGTCTGATATGGACAGCATGCGGGAAGTATTGTATCGCCGATATTTTCGACTGTTAAAAGAAGGCAGCAATCTACCGGATCTATTGGTCGTGGATGGGGGCTATCAACAAGTGGAAGCCGCAAAAGAAATCAAGACAATGCTGGATCTCGATCTGACCATTTGCGGTCTTGTCAAAGATGAGCACCATAATACGAGCAATCTGATGAACGATCAAGGAGAGATCATTCCTATTGAGAAAGAAGGGGCATTGTTCTTTCTGCTGGCACAGATGCAAGATGAGGTCCATCGTTTTGCCATCAGTTATCATCGACGATTGCGTAAAAAAGCGATGACGCGATCTATTTTGGATGAAGTCGAAGGATTAGGCGATGCAAGAAAGAAAGCAATCTGGAAACAGTTTGGCTCCTTAAAAAAATTAAAAGCAGCAAGTATTTCTGAAATCAGTGCAGTCGTACCTGAAAAAGTAGCGGAAAACATCTATCATTTGTTACATAATTTGGACCAGATCAAGTAAAGTGCATAGTATATAGTGTGGCTGTTGGAGGGATAACATGTATAGTATCTTGACCAAACGCGAACGCGAGGTCTATGAACTTTTGATCCATAACCACTCCACCAAAGAGATTGCCAAACGTCTAGGCATTTCCGATAAAACGGTACGCAATCATATTTCCAATGTGATGTTGAAATTAGGTGTCAAAGGACGGGCACAGGCAGTGGTTGAACTGTTGCGATTGGAGGAGCTGGATCTAGAACAGGACGAGTAAGTCCTGTTTTTCTTTGTGTAATAACAGAATCTGTGTATAATTAAAACAGAGCTTTGCTAGAAGAGAGGAAGATACCGATGCAAGAAGAAGTACTTGTTTGTCAAGGAATCAGGAAACGCTTTGAAAAAAAATGGGTACTAAATGACTGTAGTTTTTCTTTGAAAAAGGGAAGTTTTACCGTGATCGTTGGTCCAAGCGGGTGTGGGAAGACTACTTTATTAGAAATCGTCAGTCATTTGCAGGAAGCAGACGCAGGAATGATTTCCATCAACGGCGAACCACATGTGAATTGCAGTAAAGAAATTGCCATCGTTTTTCAAGATCCAGCTTTATTTCCGCACATGAGCGTGCTGGAAAACATTCTGTTTGGAGCTCCGATCGACGCAAAAGGTACATTGGAGAAAGCAAAGCAAATTGCAGAATTGTTGAATTTAAGCGGGCTGCTTGCGCAACAAAGTGATACGTTGTCTGGAGGAGAGAAACAAAGGACAGCAATCGGGCGTGCTTTGATGAAAGGGGCCAATCTAATCTTGATGGATGAACCTTTCAGCTCCTTAGATGCTCCCTTGAAGTTAAGCCTGGGAAATAAATTGCGATCATTACAGCAGCAGCTGGGACTGACCATCCTATATGTAACGCATGACCAACAGGAAGCCCTTCGTTTAGCAGATCATCTGATTGTGATGAAAGATGGTTCCATCCAGCAGCAGGGAACTCCGCAATCGATTTATGAACGGCCGCAGACGACTTTTGTCGCTCGATTTATGAATCAGCCAGCAATGAATCTGTTAAAAGTTCCTGTGAAACAAGAAGCGCTTATTTTTGGATCCGTTGTCTTGCCGCTACCTAAAAATCTGCAATCAAAGAATTACCAACAGTTGATCGTTGGACTTCGGCCGTATGATATTTTCTTTGACGAGGAAGGTTACAGTACTGCTGTTTGTGAAAGCACCATGTATTTTGGGGATCATATGCAGGTAAAAGTTCATTGGGAAGGATATACCTTGCAAGTGCAATGTGCTCCCCGGGAAAACATGTCCCTAACAGGAAAACTTACTTTTGCGCTGAAAGATTGTCATTTTTTTGATCCCTCCAGCGGGCAAAGGATCCCTTTGGATTAAATGGAAATTTTGTCGAATATTGAACAGAGTATGCTATAATTATACAACAGAGCTGCTAGCAAGAGGTGATAGTGATGATATGGAAACGAATGGGATTTATAGCGGTGATCATGGCAGTGTTTGGAATTTGTTTTTATTGGATGAATCAATCTTATGACCCATTGGCTCGCTATCCCTATGCAGATGAGGTAGACCGGGAAACACTGCTTACATATTTGGATCAGGATGATATTAATTATCTGATCACGCAGCAGATTACACCAGATGAAATCATGCCATTTATCAAAGTCGAGGGCTTTGATATCACAAATACCCGCTGGTATGCAACTGCAATGCAAACACAAAAAGATGATGCGGATTACATCGTTAATTTTATCAATGAATATCGAAATCAAATGACCTATAATTCGTTAGAAGATATTTTAAGCAATTATTCTTACAGTGATTTGATCCGCTACTTTGAAACAAATGAAGAATATGATGCAGATTCCCAATTGGTGTCACGCCCTAATGATTTTACGCTTATATTGCAAGGGCACTCTACTGTGTTCAGCTATGAACCGAAAGATCTTGTTTTATTAGAACATTTACCAGTCATAGAAACCAGTGGAGACTCAAAAGGTTTTTATCTGCAAACGGATGCTGCTGAAGCGCTCTCGCGCTTAATAGAGGATGCAAGCGAAATCAATGGAGAGAAAGGCGGAGGATTAACGATCGATCGTGCCTATACTTCTTTTGAATCTCAGGTGTCTTTATATGAAAATGCAGAGGAAGAATACAAAGAGAATGTTTCCTGGTTTGAAGATATGCCGGGAGAAAGTGAATTTCAATTAGGATATACTGTTTCTTTTCAATTAAATGCGGATTGGAATTCTCTGGTGAAAATCAAGAAAGATGGGGAACTGGACTATTCTGCTTGTGAAGAGTCTCTTACTGATCTGCAGCGGCAACAGATTGCTTGGTTGAAAGAAAATGCGTATCGTTATGGATTTGTGATCCGATATGAAGAAGGAAAAGAATCGGTCACAAAGAGAGCCTGGCAGCCATTTGTGCTTCGTTATGTTGGAGAAGAGAACGCACGTACGATGCATGATCAAAACAAATGTATGGAAGAAATGAATTTTTCTTGATATAGATGAGGAAAAGACATTACGGATGTCTTTTTCTTTTGTTTTTATCATAAGTTGTAGCAGAGGTGATCGATTTGCAATGGTTCACAAATAGACCGATTAGAAAATTTGTTTCTTTTTTGATCGCAGGGAGCTTGACTTGTGTTTTTCTGCTGCTGGTCACTAATGAAGACAAAGAAAGCGAGATAAGGATGCAAACAAATGAGAATATGGAATATCTGCAAGTATATCTGATGGATGAAGAGCAGATGTTAATACCTTTGGCTATTGCGCAAGAGGAAGTTCAGGATAGCAAGAGTCAGATTGAGGTCATGTTAGGGTATCTGAGCGGTGAACAAAAAATGGATGGATTCTCCAGCTTTTTTTCAAAAGAAGATATTTATGATACGATTGAAGTAAGGGATGCGTGTGCAATATTGGATCTTAATGAGAATTTTTTAAGTTATGAACCAGAGCTGGAATTACAAATGCTGGAATCTATTGTATGGGGCTGTACGCAGTTTCCAGACGTGAAAGAAGTAGTATTAACACTGGAAGGGAAAAAATTGACCACATTGCCGTTAGCACAGACCCCGTTGCTTCAGCCTCTGACACGTGCGATCGGGATCAATCAATTTGAATCATCAAATGCTTCTTTGCATGATACAGCTTCTATTCTGGTATATGGAATCAAGAATATTGACGGGATCCATTATTTAGTACCAAAGAGTCGGCGGGTGGATCTTCAAGAAATGGCTTCTTTGGAATCACAAGTAGCTGCTGTGATTGAAGATCTATCAATCAGCAGCAGTTTGTCCTCAACGATGCAGAGACATGCGTTGGAAATACGTTTGTTGGAAGAGGGCATCGTTGAACTGACATTGGATCAAAGCATGTACAGCAGTGACCAGAGCATAAAGAAAGATGATGTCAATGCTCTTATTCTTTCTTTATGTGCTTTAAATGACGTCAATGGCATTCAGTTGCAGTGTACACATCTGGTACAAGGTTGTGAAGAACAAAAAATATATACAAGTGAGGAATTGCAATATAATATTTTAAATTGACTGAAAGGATTGTTCTTTTCTCTTTTCATCATTTCTGTTATGATATGCGTGTACAAAGATGGTGATAGAATATGAAGATAATCGTAGTAAGTGATTCACATGGAAGAGATGATCTGCTCTATGATTTACAATTACAATATCCACAGGCAGATGCTTTTTTGCATTGCGGGGATTTAGAAAATGACATGGAAAGTTTTCCCGGCTATTTGGTCGTTCAGGGAAACAATGATTACTATTATGATATCCCTGCACAGCGTATCCTTCCTTTTGGCCAGCATCGTATCTTATTGATCCACTCGCATCAATTTTCTTATCGAAAGAGAGAGGAACAGATGGTGACCTGCGCAAAAAAATATGGTTGTGATATCGTTTGTTACGGACATACGCATGTGGCAAATTTTACAACGGTACAAGGAGTAGCGTTGTTAAACCCGGGATCATTGAAATATAGCCGCGATGGAAGAAATCCTTCCTATGCGATATTGACTTTAGAGGAGAAAAAAGTCGATGCAGAATTTGTTTTTCTGGAACCACCAAAAAGCAAACATCGTTTTTTCTTTTGATGAAGAAAGAGAAATACATGAAAAATAGTTGAAATCATGGCATCTTTCTGCTATTATAATTAGGCAGTTGAGATGTCTACGTAGCTCAGTTGGATAGAGCATGCGCCTTCTAAGCGCACGGTCAGGGGTTCGAGTCCCTTCGTGGACGCCATTCTATAAGGAAAGCCTTTAAATAAAGGCTTTTTTTCATATATTAATAATCATTGGTATATATTTTCAACGATATGTCGCATATGCTTTGCAATACCAGAAGATGAAAGGTCTTCAGTTATCAGCAAAGATCCATGACTGTGTCTGAAGTCATGATTTCTGATGTTTTTTATATCTGTCATCTTGCAATAGTTTTCTTTATGACGATAGATGTATTGTGTCCATCAGTTTTATTAATCCAAATAAGATGTTCTGCTCTTTATTTTCACCAGGGTAATGTGCATTATCGTAGCAGCGTTGTAATGCTTCTAGCCATTTACGAGACGTCACAATGTCTCTGTCACAGCATTGTCTATTTAAGTTTTATGTAAGAAAAAGATCGTACTTTTGTCATTTCTGGTGCTGGCTTTTTACCTTGTACAATCGTGTGTAAGTCTAAATTAATATTGTTTCAAACTCCTTTCCATGCAGGAACTGTGTAAAAAAAAGTAGTATCTGCCCAGATGATTTTTTCTGTTTCAGCAGTATCGGCAGTGCTGTTGAAAAGACCTTGGTGCTGGCAGAACCAAGATCTTTGTTTGCTAATCTTTATTTTGTTTTAATAATTGATTGTTTTCTATGACAACTTCAAGTATTTCACCAATGCTATAAACGATAGCTGAGTATACAACATAAGAAATAATGTAAGATAAGAATATCGAAAAATCAAATTTATAGGATGTATCATATGTTAGTCCGCCAAAATACGAGTAATCAGTAGTTATTGTTTTTGTGTAAGAGAGTATAAAAGCAGTAATGATTCCAAGAATGAAAGTTATGATCGCTATTGCTTTTAAAAATATTGGTAATTTTGACCGGCGCTGTTTTCTTGCATTATTAGGGATACTTTTTTCTTTCGGTGTAGCATTCGTCATGGTATCTTTAAAACTGCTTTTGATTTCTTTTTTAGCTTCAATATCATATCTATTTATTTCAGATTTTATTTTTTCAGAAATTGCGCTATTTATGATTTCAATATAAGAAATATCTGTTTCATTATTGTTGACAGGATATACAATTTTTGTATAATTCTCTTCAATTTTTAAAATCAATATTTTAAATTTAATAGTATTATTTTCATTTTTAATGATGAAAGAGAATGAATATTCGCCTTCATTTCTTCCATTATAGAAAATATGATTATTTTCTAAATCTTTTTGGTTAATTAATTTTTCAATCACTTGATTCACTTCCGTTTGAGATTTGTTGATAATAAATTCTAACTTTTCCATGTCTGTTTTCCCCCCCCTCTTTTTCATTGGATGGCCTAATGCTTTTCCCAAACAAACAGTCTGATTCGCAACCAAAATAGCATCATATATCGCATTGTGAGATTTCAAAATATCACCATCGATCATAAAGATCCCAATTTTTTCAATATTGACTAAAGACTGCTTCTCAATCAAAAGCACATCACTTTTGGAATATGCTGGTTCCATATTATCATAGTTTCCTCTATAGTAAAATTAGTCTGCATGTTGATATGGCCATGTTTAACTTCAATCAATTCAGAAGGAATATCATCAAATACAAATTGGCAAGTTCCTTCAGAAACAGTGTGTTCAATAATCCATCTATCACTTTTTTATCCAGTGAATCAAGCGAACGATATTTTTTATACGAACTTGCTCATTGATGGGCAGTCGTTTCAGATCATATGCACTCTCTAAAATGTTTACGTGATTCAGGTCATTTATTTTATAAAGTTGAAGATAAGTAACAATACCTGACTCGCTTGATCCGGTTTCGCAATCATTTAGAGTGTTTCTTTTTATTTCAGGAATTTCTGCAACTTGTGCTTGGGTGTAGCCTGGTTTGCTACGTCTTTATTTAAACATATCGATTAAGCAACTGTTCATGCCGTTCTTCCTGTGATTGAACGAAGTACGCTAAAAGTGTATCGAGATCCTCAAAAAATGGAGGTGATTTTCATTTTAAACGATTGATGAGGATTGATTTCTGTATTGTACAGGAGTTCATCCTTTTTGACAGATAGAGATTTCTAGAAATAAGAATAGGATGATATCAGTTGCATGGATGCAAACCGGTGATTGGAGAAACATAAAGAAAACAGCAAAACAGCGAATATGGAGATACAGCATAGGTACTTATTGATCGGAGGTCACAGTCAGATGCACGTTTTGGAACATAGAAGCAGAAATTCATTTTTGTAAGAGAGTGAAACAAAAAAAGAGGAAGACGGGGTAGGTTATGGAAAGAATACATGGTAGTATAGATACAGACAGGGGAGGTCCAATATGAAAGAAAGGGATATTTTGGTTGTTGAGGACTTATGTAAAACATTTACATTATCAAAACGACAACAAAAAATTGAAAAAACAAAAGAAAAGAAACGAATCGCATTAGATCATCTATCATTTACCGCCAGAGAAGGAGAAATCTTTGGCTTGCTTGGCCCGAATGGGGCAGGCAAGACAACTACATTGCGTATCTTATCCACACTATTGTTGCCGGACAGCGGAGAAGCATGGATCGACGGTATCAGTGTGATGAAACAGCCAGATATTATTCGAAATAAGATTGGTTTTCTGACAAGTGAATTGAAGCTAGAGGATTTCTTTACCCCAAATCAATTATTCCGTTTTTTTGGAGAGTTGCATCAAATGACAGCGGAAGAGATTGAGAGACGAAGAATCTTTTTGTTTGAACGCTTTGGTATTGAAAAATTTGCAGAAGTAAAGGTTGCGGATCTATCAACAGGCATGAAACAAAAAGTTTCCATCGTAATTTCTATTCTCCATGACCCGGCTATTCTTATTTTTGACGAGCCTACGAACGGATTGGATGTATTGACAGCAAAAACAGTAACGGATTTCTTATTGGAAATGCGGGCACTTGGACGTACGATCATTTTATCTACGCATATCTTTTCCCTGGTGGAAAAGCTTTGTGATCGTGTAGGAATCATTATTGATGGCCGTTTGGCTGCATGTGCTTCGCTGACGGAATTAACCAAAGAGAAAGGATTAGAAGATGTCTTCTTTGAGATCTATCAAGAAATGGCGGGTGAAAAAAATGGGTAGAGGAATATGGACGGTCATGAAAAAAGAATTGGCGCGCTTTTTTAAAGACCGGCGATTATGTTTAACAACGTTATTATTGCCAGGCTTGATGATCTATGTGATCTATAGTTTTATGGGAGATGCTTTACGCTCTCAATTTGCTGTTGATGAAAATCCTGCTTTTCAAGTGGATGCTTTATATTTGTCAGATAGTATGCGTTCTTTGAGTGAAGAACTGCCCTTTTCTTTTCAAGAAATCGATGCTTCTATGAAAGCAGATGCATTAAATGCAATCCAAAATCAGGAATTAGATCTATATATCGAATTTCCGCAGGCATTTGATGAACAAGTATCTTCCTATGATCCTGCGTCAGGCAAAGCGGCTCCTAATATTATCCTGTATTATAATTCATCTTCTACATCTTCTAATGAAGCTTATCAGCAAATGATCGGCTTTCTAGATGGATATGAAGACCAGCTGGCAAATCGATTTGATGTCAATCGCAATAATGATAAGGCGGATCTGGCAGATGCAAAAGATCTGAGTTCAATGACCTTTGCTTCAATGATGCCGATGCTGATCATGATCTTTTTGTTTTCCGGCTGTATGGCTGTTGCTCCAGAATCGATTGCAGGAGAAAAGGAAAGAGGTACGATCGCGACTATTTTGGTGACGCCTATACATCGAAGTGAATTGGCATTGGGAAAAATATTGTCTTTATCCATCATCTCGCTGCTGAGTGGCTTGTCTTCTACGGCCGGGGTGCTGCTGTCTTTACCTAAATTAATGGGAAGTGCTGAAGTTTCTGTTAATGTATATAGCTGGAACGATTATTTGATGCTGGGCTTTGTGGTTTTATCATGTGTATTGCTGTTGATAACGATGATATCGATCATCAGTGCTTTTGCTACCAGTATCAAAGAGGCACAGACTTTTGTCATGCCGTTAATGATCTTAGTCATGATCATTGGTGTGAGCGGTATGTTTGGAAGTGTAAAACAAGATCTTTTTTGGTATCTCATACCGCTGTATAATAATGTACAGTGCATGACAGCTATCTTTTCCTTCCAATGTAACCTGACACATATCTTGCTGACGATTGGTTCAAATTTGCTTTATACGGCTGCATTCGTATTCTTGTTGACGCGCATGTTTCATAGTGAACGAATCATTTTTTCAAAATAGACAATTGTCTCCTTCCTGATTTTTAAGGAAGGAACTTTTTGGTATCAGGGAAAAATCAAAGTATCTGGATAAACGGCAACCTTTATTAATAGATGAAAAAAACAGGGACCGCATACATGTTGAAAGATAATGACTATGCGATGACCTTTTTGCTAAGTTTAACGATAGGAGAAGGCTTATCTGTATATAGGTCTTTTTGTAAACAGATGACAACATATCGTTTGAGTGAAATCACATACAGAAGCGGTTTCTTTTTGCGTCAAGGGAACCTAAGTATAGTGAACGGCTTGCTTTTTGTTTATATTTTTGAAATACATGGATGATAAACCAACAGTTTCCCTTTATTTAAAGGGAGAATAAGGATTGCGTAAAAAAAGGTTGTATGATATATTATTATATGTTTAGTCGCTAGGAGGACCAATGGATAGTTATTATGACACGTTGATCAAAAAGTGTAAGGCGCTGATGCAGGAAGAGGAATATGGAAAAGCAAAAGAACTCTTGGAAGAAGAACTTTCCATGCCTTATATACCAAAAGATGCGGAAGAGAAGATCATTGCGTTATATAATGATTGTCGCTCAACGCTTCGTTTAAAGCAGCCGACACAATCTAATAAGGAATATGCGATCGATGATTTATTAAAAGGATCCATCGAAGAGCAGTTCCAAGCGGTTGAACAACTACGGTCAAGTAATATTCGTAATCATTTAGGTGTAGTACAAGAAGCTTTTGCAACGAATAAGAATGAATGGGTAAAGGCATTCTTGATCGAAGCGCTTTGTGAACAGAATGTGAGTGATGCGTTCACATTAGAGAAAGATGGATTGCAATATACGTTTGTTCCTTGTGCTTTGACATTGCCAAGGGATGATGAAGCACTTCATCAATGTGTGAAAAAGCTACGCGAATGGTTTGAGAACGAAAATCCTTCTTTCCTGTCATTATGTGTCGAAACATTAATGCAGGAGGCATATCTGCGCTTGCCAATGGATATAGATGAAACAGAGTGTGATGCCTTGGCGTTAGCAGTAGTAAAATATGTGTTTGGGGCTTATCAAATGCCACAAGCATTTGCCGCTTTTTTGGAAGAAAAAGATCTTGCGTTTGACAATGGTTATGAATTATTATTAGAAAAGCATGATTGCTCATTTGGATAACTTTTGATGCAGGAGGTAGGAACATGAGTTCAAAATGGGAATTAAAAGAAAAATCAACTGGAGAGCTGACTGCGGTCATCGAAGGTGATACTTGGAAGAACGCACAGAAAAAGGCCTTCAACAAATTAAAGAGAAATATCAACATTCCAGGTTTCCGTAAAGGACAGGCACCAGCGGCTTTGATTAAAAAGCATGTACCTGTACAGAATATCTTAATGGATGCAGTTGAAGAAATCGCAAATGATGTATTGAGCGACAGCGTAAAAGAACATGATTTGTGGTTGGTGGCTCGTCCAACATTGAGCATTGATGAGATCAATGAAGAAAAAGTTATTTTGAAGTTTATCTGTGCAGTAAAACCAGAAGTAAAATTAGGTGAATATAAGAATTTGCCAATTAAAAAGAAAACGACAAGAGTCACACAAAAAGAAATCGATGCTGAAGTGGAACGTTTGCAGGAGCGTTATGCAGATTTAGTCATCAAAGAAGAAGGCGCAGTAGAAAATGGTGATACAGCAGTGATCGATTTTGAAGGCTTCAAAGATGATGTTGCATTTGAAGGCGGCAAAGGAGAAGATTATCCTTTGGAAATCGGTTCAGGTTCCTTTATTCCAGGATTTGAAGAACAGCTTGTCGGCATGAACAAGGGAGAAACAAAAGATATCAACGTAACATTCCCTGAGAATTATGGTGCAAGCGATCTTGCAGGACAGCCTGCAGTCTTTAAGGTAACTGTCAAAGAAATCAAGACTAAAGTGCTTCCAGAAGCAAATGATGAACTGGTAAAAGAAGCTAAGATCAAAGATGTTGAGACACTGGAAGATTATCGTGCACACATGAAGAAAACAATTTCTGAGCGGAAAGAACAGGAAAATGAAGAGGCCTTTACAAATGAATTGTTGACTAAGATCGTGGAAAATGCTGAAGTGGAAATTCCGGATGCAATGATCGATAGTGAAACGGATCAGATGGTAAATGAATTCAAACAGCGTTTGAGCGCACAGGGATTCACATTAGAACAGTTTGCTTCAGTTACTGGTCAAGGTGAAGACAGTATCCGCAACGAAATGCGTAAAGACGCAGAGAAGAAAGTGAATGTTCGCTTGGTATTGGATGCAATCGCAGAAGCAGAAAAGATTGAAATCAGCGAGGAAGATATCGATAAAGAATTACAAGCAATCGCTGATCAATATGGAATGCCTTTGGAACAGGTAAAACAACTGATTTCCAATGACGCAGTTTCTTATGACTTACGTCAGCGTAAAGCGTTAGAACTTATCAAGGAAACAGCAGGTAAGTAATAAAAAAAAGACGCTCACGCGTCTTTTTTGGCAATGAAAGGAGTAGTCGATATGGAAAATCCAATGGAGAACTATGTAAATGCCCCTATTGTCTGTACACGTGGAGTCATCGTGTTTCCCAATCAGGAAATCATCATCGATGTAGGAAGAGAAAAATCAATTCGTGCCGTAGAGGATGCACGTCAGCTCTTTGATGGAAAAGTTGTGCTGGTATCCCAGCGTGACCTGACAATAGAAGATCCAAAGATGGAAGATCTTTATCAGGTAGGTACCTTATGTGAAATTCGTCATATTCGACGTTTAGAAGGTTATCTGCGTGTGAAGTTCCATGGTTTACAGCGTTGTGAATTAACTGCTATTGCAGAAGAAAATGGATGTCAGATGGCGCATGTTACATTATTAGATGACATTCGACAGGATGAAATGGAAGAAGTTACGCTGGTACGCATGATTGCAAACCAGTTTGAAGAAATGGAAGCTGTATCTGCCCATCTGCCTAAAGAAGTGATAACAGAATTGGCAAAAGGTGTATCTGCACAGCAGTTATCGGATCAGATTGCGCAGATGTTTCCTTTTTCGTTAGAAAAGCGTCAGGAGTTTTTGGAAACATTAGGGATCAATGACCGTTTGATGCTGGTATTGCAGGAAATTCGCAATGAAAAACAGTTGAGCCAGATCGAAAACAAGATCAATGAAAAAGTAAAAGAACGTATCGAAGAAGGGCAGAAGGAGTACTATCTGCGTGAAAAGATGCGTGCCATTAAAGAAGAATTAGGTGATGTTGTTGATACAGAGAAGGATGTAGAAGCGATTCGCCGTAAATTGGCAGAAAATCCATATCCGCAGAATATCAAAGATAAGGTCAATGAAGAGCTTTCCCGTTATGAAATGTTGCCGGCAGCAAGTGGAGAAACAGGTGTGATCAAAACATATATCGACTGGCTGGTTGCTCTTCCTTGGTGGCAGGAAAGCAAAGATAATGAAGATCTGCAAAAAGCTGCAGATATCTTGAATGAAGATCATTATGGATTAGAAAAAGTAAAAGAACGCATCTTAGAGTATCTAGCTGTCAAACAGATGACAAATTCTTTAAAAGCCCCGATCTTGTGCTTGGTAGGGCCGCCGGGTGTCGGTAAAACCTCTCTGGCCAAGTCCGTTGCACGTGCACTGGATCGCAAATTTGTCAAAATTTCTTTAGGCGGCGTGAAAGATGAAAGTGAGATTCGCGGACATCGTCGTACGTATTTAGGCAGCATGCCGGGCCGTTTCATCCAGGCAATGAAAAAAGCGCAGACGATCAATCCGGTTTTCTTGATCGATGAAATTGATAAGATGGCAAGTGATTACAAGGGAGATCCGGCAAGTGCTATGTTAGAGGTGCTCGATCCTGAACAAAATGCAGTTTTCTCAGATCACTATATTGAGGAACCATACGATCTAAGCAAGGTTTTGTTTATCGCAACTGCAAACTATTTGGAAAATATACCAACTGCACTGCGTGATCGTTTGGAAATCATTGAACTGTCGTCTTATACTGAATTGGAGAAAGTACAGATTGCCAAGGATCATTTATTACCAAAGCAGATTGCTGAAAATGGTTTGAAGAGCAGTCAGTTAAAGATCGATGATGAGATGATCTTATACATGATTCGTTACTATACAAGGGAAAGCGGAGTCCGTCAATTAGAACGTACGATTGCTACGATCTGTCGCAAGAGCGTTCTTGCTATTTTGAAGGATCACAAGAAGAGCATTCGTCTCAGCAAAAAACTGATCAAAGAATGGCTGGGCAATGAAAAATTTGAATATGGAAAACGGGAACGTAAAGATCAGGTTGGCACAGTCACAGGACTCGCTTACACGTCTTTTGGCGGAGATGTATTGCAGATTGAAGTCAACAAGTTTGAAGGAAAAGGCAAGCTGGTGTTGACTGGCCAATTAGGCGATGTGATGAAAGAAAGTGCAACGATCGCTTTAGATTACATTCGTGCCAATGCAAAAAAATTTAAGATCAGCAATGATGTTTTTGAAAAAACAGATATTCATATTCATGTACCGGAAGGAGCGGTTCCCAAAGATGGACCTAGTGCCGGCGTGACGATGACAACAGCTTTGGTTTCTTGTTTAAGCAATACTCCGGTACGAAGCGATGTGGCCATGACAGGTGAAGTAACGCTTCGCGGAAATGTTTTACCAATTGGCGGTTTAAAAGAAAAATCGTTGGCGGCTCATCGCAGCGGTATTTCTACTGTGATCATACCAAAGGCAAATGTCAAGGATCTGGATGATATTCCGCAGTCAGTAAAGGAAGCTATGGAGTTTGTGCCGGTAGAACGAGTGACACAAGTCTTAGATATAGCTTTGGTGCACTGATATGCAGTTCCATAAAGCAGAATTGGTCATATCTGCACCGGATCGTCATTCCTGGCCGGATTCAAATTTGCCGGAGATCGTATTGGCAGGCCGTTCCAATGTGGGGAAAAGCAGTTTTATCAATGCTATGACCGAGCGTAAAAAACTGGCTTATGTAGGCAGTACGCCAGGAAAGACGAGATTATTGAATTTTTTCAATCTGGATGATCGGTATATGCTGGTCGATGTACCTGGTTATGGCTATGCCAATCTTTCAAAACAGCAGCTACTTCGTTTTGGTGAAATGATGGAAGACTATTTCAATGAACGAAAACAAAAAAAGGGAGCTGTTATCCTGGTCGATGCTCGTCATCTGCCAACAGAAGATGATCATACTATGTTGGAGTATATCCGATATTTTTCACTGCCGATCATCATCGTTGCAACAAAGATCGATAAGGTGCCCAAGACAAAACGTGCCCATCAGCTTGCAGTCATTCGCAAAGATCTGCAATTACAAGAAGGAGAGCGTCTATTCGCTTTCTCTTCTGCGACAAAAGAGGGCAGCGATGAGATTTGGAAAGCAATGATAGAGATCATGGAAATGAAATAAAGATTGATTTGGAAAGCAGATAATGCTTTCCTTTTTATATGCAAAAAAGATCACTGGTTGGTGATCTTTTTTGTTATGAGGACTATCTAACAGCTATGAGGAACTATTTACGGAAATTATCGATGATCGTACGGATCTTGCTGGCATTGGCTGCGATATCGTCACTTGTGCCTTTTGTCAAGAGACTGCCGAATCCGCAAACGTCAGCACCGTTTTCCAACCAAGATGGAAGGTTGTCCAAATTGATTCCACCACTTGCGAGAATAGGCATATCCGGAATTGGTGTCTTAAATACTTTGCACAGTTTTGGTCCATAGAAATCGGAAATAGGGAATGCTTTGATAAATGCAGCTCCAACAGACAAACCTTCGATTGCTTCCGTCAATGATGTACATCCAGGTGCATAAGGAATTTGATAACGATTGCAGACCTCTGCAACACCTTTTGAAAAGTTTGGCGCAATGATAAATTCTGCTCCATTTAAGATTGCGTGGCGGGCTGTCTCAGCATCTAGCACTGTACCAGCACCAACGATCAATTGGTCTCCATATTTTTCTTTTAATCCTTTGATGACATCGCCAGCTGTATTGAATGTGTAACTCATTTCCATTACAGGAACATTTCCCTTGATCAATCCTTCAGCAATTTCGCATGCTCTGTCCAAGTCTGCACGTACAATTGCTAAAGCGCCGGTTTCGTACATTTTTTTGGTCGTATTCATTTTTCTCATCTTCATATTATCACTACCTCACTTTTCTTTACGTTTTCATTTTATGATGAACAATTGGCATTCTCAATGTGTCGAATACACAAAGAATATACCGAAAAACTGTTCATTGAACGAAGTGAGATGAGCTTTTAGAAAAACAATTTGTAGGATATCCTTTATGTTTTGAAATCATTACATATATTTATAAGAAAAAAGAAAAAAGGAATTCGTTCAAATGAACAAAAAAATGGAAAAAGGTTTGTATCATACGACTATATGAAATTGAAAGCGATTACAGTAAGATATTTGTGTAAAGAGGAGGTCGAACTTATGAGTATCGAATTAACAAGAGTAGATTTTAGATTGATTCATGGACAGGTGATTACACGCTGGTTGACACAATGCCAGATCAATGAAATTGTAACAATTGATAATGATTTGAACAAAGATCCTTTTATGCAGGAAGTGTTCAAAATGGCAGCACCAAAGGGGGTCAAGATCACGATCGTTGATGAGACGACTGCAGTTGCCAAACAACAAGCAGGTGATTTTGATAAAAAACGCGTCATGATCTTATTTAAAGGTGTTAGTCAATTAAATTCAGCTGTACAAGCCGGATTAAAATTAGATAAGGTCCAGATTGGAGGACTTGGAGGAGGTCCTGGTAGAAAAGCAGTCAACAATGCAATTACCTTAGATCGTACAGATGCTGATATTCTGCTCGGTTTAGAAAAACAAGGTATTGAAATTTACTTCCAGACGACTCCGGATTATCCATCTGAGACATTACAAAAAGCAGTTGCTAAACTATAAGTTTTGTTGAAAGAGAGGAGAAAAAAGTATGGTTATTCAAGCTATTCTGGTTGGTTTGGTTTATTGGTTGTCAATGGGACGTGCATGTTACTATATCTCATTTGCTATTCGTAAACCATTGGTTCTAGGGGTGATCATCGGATTGATTTACAATGATATTCCTAGTGGTTTGATGTATGGTGCGACTATTCAGTTGATGTATATGGGTGGTATCGAAGCAGGTGGAAATATTCCAAGTGATCAAGGCCTCGCTTCTTGTATTGCCATTCCTGCAGCAATTGTAACAAATTTGGATCCGGCAGCTGCCGTTGCACTTGCTGTTCCATTTGGCGTATTAGGTGTATTGATCAATAACGTTCGTCGTACGATCAACTCATTCTACAATGCAAAAGCAGATCAATTCGTTGAAGAGGAAAAATATGATGCATTAAATATCTTCTCATTCCTGTTGCCTTGGTTGACAAATGGTGCATTGTACTTTACACCAGTGTTTATCGCTACATTATTTGGTGCAGATGTTGTGCAGGCATTTATCAATGTCGTTCCTGAATGGTTGATGAATGGATTAAATAATGCCGGTAATATGCTTCCAGCTTTAGGTTTTGCATTAACATTAGTGGTTATGGGAAAACAAAAATACTTACCGTTCTTTGTATTAGGATTCTTCTTGTATTCCATCTTAGGATTCTCAATGTTAACTGGTGCTGTCATCGCATTGTGCCTTGCATTGATCACATCTCTGTTTAAACAAACAGATGAGGAGGTAGCGTAATGAGTGAACAAATGAATAATACAAACACAGCAGTTGAAGAAAAGAAAACGATCGTCACAAAAAAAGATCTGATGAAATCATGGCTGCGCTGGACAACAGCGGTAGAAGTGCCTGTTAGTTTTGACCGTATGCAAGCATTAGCATTTGGTTATTCAATGAACCCGGTCATGAGAAAGATCTATAAAAACAAACCGGAAGAATTAAAAGAAGCAATGAAGCGTCATACTTCTATGTTCAATACGAACTGTGACTGGGGAAGCATCATTCATGGTATTACGATCTCTTTGGAAGAGCAGCGTGCATTAGGTCATGAAGATGAAATCACTCCTGAGATGATCCAGTCATTAAAACTTGGTTTGATGGGTCCGCTTGCAGGTATTGGTGACAGCGTGGATCAAGGAATCGTTGCAACGATCCCGCTGGCTATCTTTGTACCAATGGCTCAAGCTGGTTCCGTAATCGCTGCTTTCATTCCAGCAATCATTTACGTTGCTTGGTCTTATATCTGGTCTTGGACATTATTCAAGAAGGGTTATACGCTAGGTAAAAACTCTGTATTGGAGATCTTGCATTCTGGTGCGATCAAAAAGGTAATCGATATCGCCAGTATTGTCGGTCTGTTTATGATTGGCTGTTTGTCTGCTTCTTATGTAAAAGTTACAACGATTTTAGAGTTTGCCAGTGGTGCTGCAGATGGTGCTACAACAACTGTACAATCGATCTTGGATGGTATCCTTCCTAATTTGCTGCCATTCTGTGTAGTAATGGGTATGTATCTGTATATCACGAAACGAGGACCTAAATTTATTCGTCTGATGGTTTATACAATGGTCATTGCGATTGCATTAACTTTCTTCCACATTATTTAATATCCGTTTACACAATTAGGGCAAATCTGGTGGGAGATAAGATTTGCCCTATTATTTAGTCAGAAAGGAATGAATTATATGAAAGTATTAATTACACCTAGAGGATTTGCTACTTACGGTCTTGATGAAGTAGCAAAAATGCGCAACGCTGGATTAGAAGTACATTATAATGATACAGGATTGGCTTATACGCATGAACAGTTTAAAGAACTGGCAAAAGATGCAGATGCGATCATTGTCGGTGTAGATAAAATGGACGCAGAAATGATGGAGGGTTGTCCTAACTTAAAGGTCGTATGCAAATTTGGTGTCGGTACAGATAATATCGATCTGGATTATGCAAAAGAGCATTCTATCTATGTAGGACGCTGCGTAGGCGGCAACTCTCGTTCCGTAGCGGAACATGTCATTGCGCTGATGTTTGCAGAAGCAAAAAACTTGTATTATTCGATAGACGAGGTAAAAGATCATAAATGGGCAAAACCTACCGGATTGGAGATCTATGGTAAAAAACTGGGTATCATTGGATTTGGAATGATCGGAAAATATTTAGCTGATTATGCATATGGAATCGGCATGGAAGTATATGCCTACGATGCATTCCCAATCAAAGAAGAAACTGCACAGCAGCATCATGCTAAAATTGCTACATTAGATGAAATCATCACGGAATGTGATTATATTTCGCTGCATGTTCCGCTGCTGGATTCTACAAAAGATATGATTTCCGCAAAAGAATTCAAAAAGATGAAAAAGAACGCTTGTGTCATTAATGCAGCTCGTGGCGGCATCGTCAATGAAGAAGATCTATATGAAGCATTGTCAACTGGCGAGATTCGTAGTGCATGCTTTGACGTATACAGCTCAGAACCACCAAAAGAGGGGGACAAGCTGCTTGCTTTAGATAATTTCTATCTGACTCCACATACGGCAGCTCGTACAAAAGAATCAGAGACACGCACTTGTCAGATTTCTACACAAATCGTAATGGAACAGCTGTTAGGAAAGTAGGTAGTAACAATGAATGAAACTGCTAAAAATTTTCTGGCAAATATCAAAGAGGAAATCGATAAATATATCGATACGATCGATCTAGATAAAATCGAAGAAGCTGCCAAAATCATATTAAATGCAGAAGCAAAAGGGAATCGTGTGCATGTAACCGGCATAGGAAAACCTGGACATGTAGCAGGCTATATAGCGAGCTTATTGTCTTCAACAGGTGTACCGACTTACGAATTACATGGTACAGAAGCTGTTCATGGCTCCAGCGGACAAGTGATGCCGGGCGATGTTGTCATTGCAATCAGCAACAGCGGAGAGACGATGGAACTGCAAGCGACAGTAAGAACTTTACTTGCAAATGGAGCACATATTATCAGCTGTACTGGCAATGATCAATCAACATTGGCCAAAGAAAGTGAAGTATGTTTAAAAGCGCATGTGGATAAAGAAGGAGATTCTTTAAATAAACCGCCGCGTGCATCTATTATTGCAGAAATCTTGATTTTACAGACACTCAGTGATGTATTACAGGAATATAAGAAATTAGATTTGAATCAATACGTAAAATGGCATCCGGGCGGAAGCTTGGGCAAGAGCATTCGTGAAATGCAGAAATAAGGAGAATGTATGGAAAAATTTAATATTGTCATTGGCACACATGGACGTTTTGGAGAGGAACTAGTAAAATCAGCTTCCATGATTGCTGGAGATATGAGTCATGTAAAGACATGTTCACTTCTTCCAGAGTATTCTTTTGAAGAATATATGAAAGTCGCTACAGAAACATTGGATAGTTTGGATGATGGTTTCACGATCGTTTTGGTAGATCTGTATGGAGGAACACCATGCAATACATTTACAGTCTTATCTCAAAAGTATCATTATGATGTTTTGACTGGGTTAAATTTACCGGTTTTAATTGATCTATATCTGAAGCTGTCAAATGCATCTGATATCGATAAGAAAAAGATCGTGCAAGAAACGATGGAAACGTATGCACAAGCTTGTGTTCATACGAATCAGCAGTTATATGAAAAATAATTATTTAAAATAGTTGGTATTTAGAAAAAAAGATGATAGTCTTTAATCACAAGTGTAAAAAGATTTTGAGGTGAACTAAATGCTGATTGGAGAAATATTTGATGAATTCATCCATGTTATTCATGAGAATCAAAAGTACACGATTGGAATGATCAGTGATGAAAAGGAAATTACGCTTTGTAGTGATAAATCATTAATCGGGAGATCACTGGACTATAATCATCCTAATAAAAATAATGTATTTTTTGAAATTGTAGTACAAGGACAAGAATTTGGATATCTGTGGGTAAATGGTAAAGAAGATAGTCTGCAAATGATCGGTAATCTGTTATATGAGTCATTAACAATTCGTCTGATGTTTGAAATAAATCAAAAAAACCTCAAAAGAAAGATTACGAAAGATGATGAATTAGTTCGTTGTTTACTTGATGAAGAAAATTTTGACATGGCAAAAGTTTTAAGCTTGTTAAATGATCTGGGGCTGGATGCAAAGAAACCGCGGGTTGCTATTTATTTGATTTCAAATGAAGAGGATATCAGAACGCAGGATGTCATGTGCTTAAAGATGGGACCAGACAGTAGAGAAATATTTTATTCACTCTTAAATGAGCGCACATTATTGATTTTCCGCGATATTCCAGAGGAATACAAGGAAACTGATGAAATCAGAAAGTTCATTCTTCGTTATATCAAACAATTAAAGGAGTTAGATTTTACAAATTGCTACTTTTATATAGGAACAATTCAGCATAAAATGCGTCAATATATACACTCCTATCAGAGTTGTTTATGGTTGAGAGAGCATATGAAGGCAACAATTAATTCACCGCTATTTTTTAATGACTACTTAACAGAATATTTTTTAATGAAAATCGATGCCAAAGACGTTGAAAGCGTGTACAATTATTATATAGAAACAGGAAAAGAGATCGATTGCAAAGAATTAATTGAAATTTCTGAGGCACTCATGAACAATGATTTTAATTTAACGCAGACCGCTGAGGATCTATTCCTTCATAAAAACACATTGATTTATAAAATAAAAAAATATGAAGAAATCTTTCAGATGGATATTCGAGGCAGCTTTCAAGGTAAAATTCTTTTGTTATTGATTTCACGTGCATTGAAAGAACGTAGCAATTTGGCGCAGGTGGGTGATTGACATGAAAGGTACTAATATTAAGCTGGTTCGTGTAGATTCTAGATTGTTGCATGCAACCGTACAGTTAAATTGGAACCAATTTATAAATGCTGATCAAGTTTGGGTGGTAGATCCACATTATGTTAAAGACCCTTTTATTGCAAATGTCATGCAGCTTTGTTTACCAAAAACAATGAAAGTAAATTTTTATTCGGTTGAGCAGTTTATTTTGCAGCTTCAGAAAAATGAAGATATGAAGGTCATGATCATATTTCCAAACTTGCAGATCGTGGAACAGGCTGTCAAAGCCGGATTTAGGGTAAGTGAGATTCAACTTCCATATCCGGCAAGCAGGGTCTTGTTAAAAAAATTGTCAGAGTATTTCTCGCCTGAAGATATAGACAGGATACGTTATATTCAAAGTCAAGGCATTCAATTGTTTTTTCAAACAACACCTTTTGATAATAAAGACTATTCGATATTTAAAAAATAAAGGAGTATGCAGTATGTTTGAAGGTATTATCACACCAATTGTGACACCATTTAATAGAGATGAAAATGAAACGATCAATTACGAAGCAACGGAGAAGCTTGTCAATCATTTGATCGAGCACGGTGTAAAAGGTATATTTATTTTAGGAAGCAATGGTGAGTTCCATGTAATTGATGAAGATGAGAAAGTAGAATTTGCCAAAAAAGTGATCGAAATTGTAAATAAACGAGTTCCTGTTTTTGTGGGAACAGGTTGCTGTTCAACACGAGAAACAATTCGCTTATCAAAAAAAATGGAGGAATTAGGAGCTGATGCATTAAGCGTCATTACACCTTATTTCTTGAAACCGACAGATGAAAATTTATATGCACATTACAAAGCAATTGCTCAAAGTGTGCATATTCCGATTATTCTCTATAATATTCCAAAAGCAACAGGATGTCCTTTGGATCCAAAACTGGTAGACCGCTTGGCGGATATTGAAAATATCAAAGCTATCAAAGACAGCAGTGGTGAGCTGGAGCGAATTCAAGCTTATGCGGATATTGCAAAGAGAAAAGATTTTGAACTTTTGATCGGCAGTGATTCAAAGATCAGCTATGCGTATGGATTAGGAGCTACTGCTGCAGTTGCAGGAACAAGCAATGTAATCGTTGATACATTGGTCGGTCTAGATCGTGCATTACGTGCTGGAGAGAGTGAGAAAGCAAGTCAATTACAGAAAGATATCGATGTATTGCGTGGCGTTCTGAAACTGGGTACGGTACCAAGCGCCATGAAACGTTCCGTGGAGCTAGCAGGCATTGCTGAAGTAGGACCGGCACGTATGCCAGTACAGGAATTGAGCGAAGAAGATGATCAAAAGATCATAGAGATGTTGAAATATTACGGATTACGTTAAAGAAAAATGGTGATTTCATTTGAAATCGCCATTTCATTATGTGTGCCGGGCATGGCACGAATTCAGTTGGAGATAAGCCAACCACAGGTAGTTACCGCCAAGTGTAGCGAACCACAAGTCGTTAACAGTGATGTTGAGGATGGAGGAAGTGGTGTAGCGATTCTTTCGAGCGTACGAACAGAAACCGGATATAAGGCTAAATGGTGGATAAGGTTGCATATCAAACCGAAGTCCAAAAGGTAAACGTAAAACCAAGACAGTAAATCAGGACGTTGTGAAAGAAACAGGATTCGTGAATTACCCCGGGAGGTCTTGTGGACGATGAAATCCAATATCTTTAAAATCAGTGATGGTAACATCGGTCGAAAAAGGTTTACCACAAGAAGTCAGCTGAGGTCGTAGTAGGTAGAGACATCTATACCCAAGGACCTAATGTTTATATGGTGCAGCTCACCATGCGCAATGTTTGGATAGTTCGAAATCGAGGATAGTTCCATAAGTGGGAATCGTAATCCCATGGGAATGAAGGTAGAGGGAATGGTTCCAAATATATTTACAAAAGGAAGGAGAAGCAACAACATGAAATTGATCGAAGTGATCTTAAGAGATGAAAATCTCGAAGAGGCAATCAAAAGAGTCAAAAGTAATAAAGGTGTACCTGGCATTGATAAGATGACAGTGGATGAAATTGACGAGTATTTCAAGGCCTATAGGGAACAGATAAAGAAACAGATACTGGCGAAGAAATACAAACCTCAACCTGTAAGAAGAGTCTATATTCCTAAATCAAATGGAAAGAAAAGACCCCTGGGAATTCCAACAGTAGTAGACAGGGTCATCCAACAGGCGATAGCTCAAGTGTTATCAGATATTTATGATAGTAAATTCAGTGAGAATAGTTTTGGATTTCGACCAAACAGGAGTGCACATGATGCCATCCTGCGAACACTGGACTACTTAAATGAAGGATACGAATGGGTCATCGATTTAGATATAGAAGCATACTTCGATACAGTAAATCACGATAAATTAATTTCAATACTTAGAGAGCATGTGAATGATTCGACAACATTGCATTTGATTCGTAAATTCCTGCAGGCAGGAATCATGGAAAATGGTTTTGTCAAAGCAAATGCCATAGGAATGCCACAAGGAGGACCTCTAAGTCCAATTCTATCAAATATTTACTTAGATAAATTTGATAAGGAACTGGAAGAAAGGGGACTATGCTTTGTGAGATATGCAGATGACAGTAATATCTTCGTTAAAAGCGAGATGGCAGCAAATCGAGTGATGAAGTCCGTCACATCATGGCTGGAGAGAAAATTATTCCTAAAAGTCAGTGCAACCAAAACAAAGGTAGTACGACCAACGAATAGTAATTTTCTAGGTTTTACATACTGGAAGAACTCATCAAAATGGGAATGTATTCCTACAAAGAAGAGTAAGAAAAGCCTGTATGATAAATGTCGAAAGGAACTCATTCGAAAGAAATGTGTAGCACAGACCAACGCTAAAACATTCACCAGGATAAACCAAATCGTCAAAGGATGGATAAACTACTTTCGAATCGGAAGGATGAAGAACTTCATCGATGAATTTGGACAATGGTTAAGGCACAAAATAAGGGTCATCATCTTAAAACAGTGGAAAGTACCACCGAGGATATATAAAAATCTACAAAAGTTGAATGAGAAATTGCCATATCACTTCAGTGATGAACAACTCTACTCGGTAGCGAATACAAGGCTTGGCCTATATAAACAAGCAAATGGGAATGTAATTAATTTCTTACTTAATGCGGATATTCTAGCCATAAGAAAAGAGGAAAGACCTGGATTGGTCAATCCTCTAGCATACTATCTAAGATAGGTTGTATTAACATATAAATGTAGCGCCGTATACGAGACCCGTACGTACGGTGCAATGAGAGGGGCGAAGATTAATTTCTTCCCTCTACTCTATTGCAAATAGAAAAGAACCTTGGAATAGATATATTGCAGGTTCCAAATGAAAGGAAATAAATTGAGCGAGATAAGGAAGAATGATCTACGAGTACCTTCAACGCCTTTACCAGATATCCAGTTAGTTGTATGTGATCTGGATGGTACTTTATTGACTACAGATAAGTATCTGGATGATCAAATCATTGAGGTAAATAAACACAAAAAATATAGATTTACAATTGCATCAGGCCGTAGTGCGATTTTGGTTAAATCATATATTGAGCAATTGCAGTTGCAGTTGCCCTATATAACAAATAATGGTGCAGAGTTATTTGATAAGGATCAAAAATGTATTCAAAGCTATACGATTACAAGTAAAGAACTATCTGTCATTGTACAATTGGTGCATGAAATGAAGATAGAATGCTATGCTTGTTCAGATCAGATGATTTACACGATCGGAGAAGCGAATGTCATCAAGCCATTACGAGATCGTTTTGTCGGTAAGTTAACGATCATAGAATCTGCTGCACTGGAACAGATTTGTATGGATTCGATCCATAAACTTGTATGCATGCATCAAAATCTAACGACAATGGAAGATTTTGCACGACAAGTCAATACGCTTTGTACTGGGTCGATCTGTATTCGTTCTGAAGGAAATGCATTCAATATCGTGAATCGACAAGCTTCAAAAGGAAAGACGTTATTGGATCTGATGTCATTATTGAATATACAGAAAGAACATGTTCTGGTATTTGGCGATAATTACAATGATCTTTCTATGTTTCAAGAAGCCGGATATTCGGTAGCAATGGAAAATGCAGATCGAGAAGTGAAAGATAAAGCTGCTTTTATCACAAGAGGGAATGATCAAAACGGTGTTTCTTACTTTTTAAAACATTTTGTAGAATAAGAAAAACTGTAACTAATAGCGAATTATCCATTAGTTACAGTTTTTTTACATATCATCGATTGGTTTTTGATAGAAACGGCCATAAAAGTTGTTTGTACGATACGTATTGATGATCACGTTTGGATCTGCATTGCGTAAACACATGACCACATCATGGGCCTCATAAGAAGAAACGACAGTTTTACATACATACACACGTTTGTGCAGGTAGGCACCATAACCTTCCAATACGGTCATTCCATGATGGAAATGAGTCAGATATTCTTCGCTGAGATGTTCTGGGTGCTGAGTGGTTGCTTCGATGGTAATCTGTTCATAGCGATGATGAAATGTCGAAATGGTTCGTGTGGAAATGAACTGGAATACGATAGAGTAGCCGGCATATTCCCATCCGAAGATTGCTCCAAATATCGCTAAGATACAGACATTGAACATAAAGATCTCATTCCAGATGGATTTGTGGATCTTATTTGATACATAGAGAGAAATGAAATCAGTCCCGCCAGTGGAACCGTTTGCTTTTAAGGCAAGAGTAATTGCCATTCCATTTAAAAATCCGCCAAAAGCAACATTCAATATCACATCGTTCAAAATCGGTTCAAAATGGACAAAACCTAACAAAAATGAGGTAAGGCAAAATTGGATAGAACTATATAATGTAAATCGTTTTCCTACCGAACGATAGCAGGCCAATGCAACAGGTACATTCAAGATCAGAATACCGATCGAAGTAGGAAAATACCAGCCGCAAAGATTTGCTATACGGTCTAATAAGATGGCTACTCCTGTAAAACCGGCAGATAGTAAGTTGGCAGGATTGATAAATGATTGTATGACATAAGTTTGCAATAAAGATGAACAAGCAATCATGATAAGAGAAAGCACGATACGCACTTTTTTATTCTTTTTTACTTGTTCATACCAGTGTATGGAAATCATGAAATGTCCCTCTTTCTATATTCCTAAATACGATTATTCATCCTCCATGACGATCAGTTCATTCGCATAAGGAAGTGTTTTGATCCATGCGCATACTGTATGCCATTCTTCCAATTTATGATTTTTACGTGCATGATAAATATTGATCAATGTCTCATAATTAAAAGTACAGGTCCTTAATTGATGGTAACTTGTCGGCAGTAACTGAATCATGCTGTACCATGTTTCTTTGTCTTTCGTTTCTAAATAAGATAAACGCAGTTTTTCCAAAGTTTCAATGGTAGCCTGTAGAGATGCCAATGCGATCGCATTCATATGTTCGTGTGAAAAATCGTCCATCGTAAATGGTTTTGCGGCGATTTTGTGCATGGTAGAAGTAGAATTTGCCACGGTAGCAACTTTATATGTATCATATTCTTTCCACCAATACAAAGGTGCATCAAAATCAACAGAGACAAAGATCTGACGGACAAATTTGCGGTGATCGCTTCCGGCTCTCGCTAAACGTTTTGCTAGATTCAGGTCATTTTCACCTAATTTAAAATTTCCATCTTCATCATAATAACTGTCCATGCGGTTCCAGCTGTTTAATGGATTACGTGCACCTCGCATGGCATTTTCCATATTCATTACACAAGTTTTGCTAATTTTTATCATGGTAACTCTCCTTAAAATAATCTTTTCATAACTATTGTATAGAAAGGTGTCAGAAAATCAAGTGAAACAAATGTCTTTTTTTGAATCTGTCGGCATATACATGAAAATGGGAGGAAAAATATGAAGATAGTAAAAATAGAGAAACAATTAACATTGCCACATAACATCAAAGAACTTCAGGAAGTCTCTATTCAAGAAGGATTGCAATATAAAAGGGAAAATGAAGGTATCCGTGCAATTGGTCCATTGTATGTGCTGGGAAGTTATGAAGATGAGCAAGGCAATGATCAATCGATCAAAGAGCTGATCGATATGGATGTATTTGCGCCCAAAGAGAAGTTAAGCGGGGAAGATTTTATGATTTCGATAGGGCAAGTCCTGCCTGCGGCTGATCAGAATATGTTGTCATTGGAAATAGAATTACAGATTGCAGGATTAAAAGAAGAACAGGAAGAAGAAACGATAAAAGAAAGTGAGCAAACAGAAAGTGATAGCGAAGATGCAATGTCTATATTGGATGATTGTTTTGAGGATCTGTTTGAGGAGGAAGCTACATCGTATACCACTTGCCGCTTAGTGGTTGCAAAAGCAAATGATACGTATGCCAGTATTGCCAAACGATATGATGTGGATGAAAAAAAACTGCAAAGCTGCAATCATGATCGAGAAATCATTGAAAAAACGTTAGTCGTTCTTCCCTTATATTGACATGGGAAATGAATTTGTTTAAAATATAAGCAATAGTCCAAATGCGAAGAACAGAAGGAGTAGCAGTTGCCCATTTTAACAGAGAGTCCTTGTTAGCTGAAAAAGGATGGATGGAGCTGTGAAGGTAGTCTGGGAGCAGCTTTCCCGAAGAGATGTAAGGAAAGACGCAGACACAGCGTTAGTGAAGGAAGGCATGTTTTGCATGCGAATAAAGGTGGTACCACGGAAAGCGTCCTTTAAGGCGCTTTTTTTTGTTGTTGGAGGGGTGCGATGGAACTGGAAAGCAAACGATTGTATTATCGTCCTTTAACACAAGCGGATGCTTGTGATCTCTTTCGGATCTACTCGAAAAAAGAAGTGGTGCGCTGGCTCAATGTTCCTTACCATGTGGATGTGGAGGAAACATTAGAAGGAATTCGCAAATGGGAACAGCTTTGTGAAAAACTAAGTCAGCCGATGCCGTTTGTTATCGTAGAAAAGAAAATGGACCGAATTATCGGCACGATTGACCTTCATCACCCAAGCAGCTCGCATACAATGGAAATTGGTTATTTGCTGGATTCTGTGTACTGGCATCAAGGTTATATGCAAGAAGCATTGCGAAGTTTATTGGACTATGGTTTTCAAACATTGGATCTGCATCGGATCAATGCCTGGTGTGCAGCGGAAAATAAAGCCAGCAGTGCTTTATTAAAACGTACAAACTTTCTTTTTGATGGAGAATTGCCGCATCGGGTATTATTGGGAGATGGCAGATACCATACGATGGAGTTATATACACTGATGAGAGAGGATTGGAGGAATCAGTATGAAAAAACAGCTGGCAGCCAAATATGATCATCATCAAGTAGAAGCAAATTATTATGATGAATGGTTGAAAAAAGGCTATTTTACTGCCGGAGATAAAAGCAAGGATCCATTTTGCATCGTGATCCCGCCGCCAAATGTAACTGGAAAATTGCATTTAGGACATGCTTGGGATACGACATTGCAGGATATCATCGCTCGTTATAAACGTCTGCAGGGTTATGATATGTTGTGGCTTGCAGGGATGGATCATGCCGGTATCGCTACACAGGCAAAAGTAGACGCACGTTTAAAAGAACAAGGAATTTCCCGCTATGATATCGGACGTGAAAAATTTTTGGAACATGCATGGGCGTGGAAAGAAGAATATGCAGCAACGATTCGTAAGCAATGGGCGAAGCTGGGCTTGTCGCTAGATTATAGCAGAGAGCGTTTTACGTTGGATGAAGGCCTTTCCAAAGCAGTTCGTAAAGTCTTTTCTGATTTATACCATGACGGTTTGATCTATCAGGGCGAAAGAATCATCAACTGGGATCCTGAAGCCAAGACAGCACTATCCAATATTGAAGTCATCCATAAAGAAATTGAAGGCGCTATGTATTACTTCAAATATCAAATAGTAGAAAATGGAAAAGAATTAGTGATTGCTACGACACGTCCAGAAACAATGTTTGCCGATCAGGCAATCTTTGTCCATCCAGATGATGAGCGGTATAAAGATATCGTGGGAATGCATGCAATCAATCCAGCCAATGGAGAATCATTGCCAATTATGGCGGATGATTATATTGATATGTCTTTTGGTACAGCGGTTATGAAATGTACCCCGGCACATGATCCAAACGATTTCCAGTTAGCTAAGAAATATGGATTGGCTATGCCGATCTGCATGAATCCAGATGCAACGATGAATGAAATGTGCGGGAAATATACGGGAATGGATCGTTTTGAATGTCGAAAAGCATTAGTTGAAGATTTTCAGGCAAGAGGAGTCGTGGATCATATCGAGAAACATCTCCATCAGGTTGGACACTCAGAACGAACAGGTGTGATCGTAGAACCATATTTATCAAAACAATGGTTCGTGAAGATGAAACCGTTAGCAGAGGCCGTGTTGAAAAATCAGGAAATTGAAGACGAAAAAATTCATTTCTATCCAAAGCGTTTTGAAAAGACATTCCAACAGTGGCTGGAAAATATTGAAGACTGGTGTATTTCTCGTCAATTATGGTGGGGACACCGTATTCCGGCTTGGTACAATAAGGACAGCGGTGAAGTGTATGTAGGAGAAGAAGATCCAAAAGATATTGAAAACTGGGTGCAAGATGAAGATGTATTGGATACTTGGTTCTCTAGTGCATTATGGCCATTCTCTACTTTAGGCTGGCCGGAAGATACGGATGATCTGAAACGATATTTCCCTAACGATGTACTGGTTACCGGGTATGATATCATTTTCTTCTGGGTTGCCAGAATGGCTTTCCAATCCCGTTATTGCATGAAGAGCCGTCCGTTTAAAGATGTTTTGATCCATGGTTTGGTTCGTGATGAAAAAGGCCGAAAGATGTCAAAATCTTTAGGAAACGGGATCGATCCAATGGATGTGATCGATACGTATGGTGTGGATTCTTTACGTTTCTTCTTGACGACAAATTCGACTCCGGGCCAAGATCTGCGATTCACTGCTAAAAAAATCGAAGCCAGCTGGAATTTTATCAACAAGATCTGGAATGCAACGCGATTTGTGCAAATGCAGCTAGGTGATGAAGATATTACGATGGATCTGTCGCATGTGTCTATCATCGATAAATGGATCTTGAAACGTTTCAATGATGTATTGAAAAATGTATCCGAAAATATGGAGAAGTATGAATTTGCACTTGTCGGCAATGAACTGTACAGTTTCATTTGGGATGATTTCTGTAGCTGGTATATTGAATTGAGCAAGGCAGGTCTGCAGAGTGAAGATGAAAAAGTAAAACAGGCGACACAGTCGACCTTGCTGATTGTGCTGCAGGGAATCATTAAGATGCTGCATCCATTCATGCCGTTTGTGACAGAAGAAATTTATTTAAGTCTTCCGCATGAAAAAGAAAGCATTAATTTAGAATCCTGGCCAATGGCGGCTGATATCATGATGAGTGATGAAGAGATGTTTGCTGTTCGTCAATTGTTATCCATGATCACGGCTGTGCGTGAAATCAAAACGGATTACCAATTAAAACCAAGTGCTGAGATCGAAGTTGCTATCAAGGATGAAAATGGTAGCTGGAAAACAATAGCGGAAGCTACAGCGGCTATCTTGATGAAAATGTGTCATGCAAAATGGACGGTCTTAAAAGAGGATGAAGAGATGGTAACCCGGCCAATCTTGGGAGGTACGTTGTCTACGCCATTGGCTGCAATGATCAATGTAGAAGAAGAAATTGCAAAATTAGAAAAAGAAGAAAAACGTTTAGCATCTGAAATTGCGCGTGGGGAAGGTATGTTGAATAATCCGAATTTTGTAAATAAGGCACCTGCCGCAAAAGTGGAAAGCGAAAAGAAAAAGTTAGAAAATTATCGTCGCCAATACGAAATCGTAAAAGAAGAGCTGAAACAAATGCGTGCGAATTTAAAATAATGATGAAGAAAAGCCACAGGATGTCTATAACGGATATGTGGCTTTTTTTGCTCGTTTGATAAAGGGGGAATCGAGAATGAACAAAATCAAAGAACGTGTACATTTATTGCAACAAAAAATGAAAGAACAGTGTATCGATGCGTATATCGTACCGACAGCGGATTTTCATGAAACTGAAATCGTGTGTGATTATTTTAAAGCACGGGCATTCATGAGCGGATTCAGCGGATCTGCGGGAACCTGTGTTTTTACAGCAGATCAGGGAAAACTGTGGACAGATGGACGATACTTCATCCAGGCCGCAAAGC
>NZ_LT699727.1 GCF_900155395.1 Merdibacter massiliensis | reverse complement strand
TAGACAAAAAGGATGTGGAGGCATCCTTTTTTAGGATGAAAAGGTAATAAAACTCGTGATTAGGAATCATGAGGAAAGAAAATGTTAAAAAATTCACAGGAACCATCTTTCTTAATTGACAATGAAATGGCAAATCTTTATAATATAAGATGTCAAAAGGAGGACTTTTAAAATGACAGTAAAAGTTGCTATTAATGGATTCGGACGTATCGGACGTCTTGCATTCCGCCAGATGTTTGGGGCAGAAGGGTATGAAGTAGTTGCCATCAACGACCTAACTTCACCAGCAATGTTAGCTCACCTGTTGAAATATGATTCAACTCAGGGACGTTATGCATTGGCAGACACAGTAGTAGCTGGTGAAAAATCCATCACTGTTGACGGAAAAGAAATCACGATCTACGCTGAGGCTGACGCTAAAAACCTGCCTTGGGGAGAACTGGGAGTAGATGTTGTATTAGAGTGTACAGGATTCTATACTTCCAAAGCAAAAGCAAGTGCACATATCGAAGCTGGTGCACGTAAGGTAGTTATTTCTGCACCTGCAGGAAACGATCTGCCTACAATCGTTTACAACGTAAACCATGAGACATTGAAGCCAGAAGATACAGTTATTTCTGCAGCTTCTTGTACAACAAACTGCTTGGCTCCAATGGCTAAAGCATTAAATGATTTGGCACCTATCCAAAGTGGTATCATGACTACAGTTCATGCTTACACTGGTGACCAGATGACATTGGACGGACCTCAGAGAAAAGGTGACAAACGTCGTTCTCGTGCTGCTGCAGTGAACATTGTTCCTAACTCTACAGGTGCTGCAAAAGCAATCGGTTTGGTTATTCCTGAATTGAATGGTAAACTGATCGGTTCTGCACAGCGTGTTCCAACTCCTACAGGATCAACTACAATCTTGGTAGCTGTTGTAAAAGGCAAAGTAACAAAAGAAGAAATCAATGCTGCTATGAAGGCTGCTCAGACTGAATCTTATGGTTACACTGAAGAAGAATTAGTATCTAGCGACATCGTTGGTATGCGTTATGGATCATTGTTCGATGCTACTCAGACAATGGCTCATGAAATGGAAGACGGAAACACACATGTACAGGTTGTTGCTTGGTATGACAACGAAAACAGTTACACGAGCCAGATGGTTCGTACAATCAAATACTTCTCTGAATTGAAGTAATTGTTGTTTTAGAGTGTTCTTGATGAACACTCTTTTTTTGTTTTTGGCGGCTATTGAGAGGTTCATTCTGCATGTAAAAATGATGCATAAGAGGAATACCTGTGTTATAATAAAATCACGTCGAATTGATTGTAAAATGAAATAGGAGATGATCATATGCCGGTAAAAGAACGTTTAGGAGAAGATGTAGGTGAAACATCTTTAGAAGGAATGGATGATCTGGATCTTGCATACTTGAAGGAACTGAAAGATAGTGGAATCAGCGAAAGTTTGTTAGAACAATTTCAGAGTATTGCAGTCGAAATGCAGGAAGAGAAGAAGGAGAAAAAATAGATGGATTTATGGGTTTTGATCCTGATCACGGTCTTGTTATTGGGAATCATTTTTGGTGGAAACATAATATTGCGTCGCAGATATACGAAAAAGATCATGCTGACAATGGCAAACGAGGATATGGATGGCTTTTTTCAAATCATCGATTCTTTTGGATGCAAAATGATCTTGCGACCTGGTGAACGTGAGATGATGCGTTTAAGTGCCTACTTAACACAGGGGAAAGCAAAAGCAATCGAGGAACAATTGCAATTGATGCTGCATATGCGTTTGAAGAAAAAAGAGAAAGCATCAGTTGCTGTGCAAGGATTTTATTATTATGTGGAAACAAAAAATCGCCGTAAAGCAAATGATATGATCAAGGTCGTAGAGGAGAACGGAACTCCTCAGTCGGTAAAAGAACTAAAGATGATAGCAAGTATCTTGCTTCGAAAAGAGGCAAAATATATTAAAGAATTTGAAGAATATCATGCAAATGCACAAGCTGATCAGCAGCGCGGGATGTTTGCTTATTTGTTAGGATTACAGTATTCTTATGTTCATGAAGATGAAAAAAGCAAACAGTATTTAAAAGAAGCCAAACAATTATTAAAAAACACACCATATGAAGAAGTGATCAATGATTTGTTAAAAGGAAAAAAAGCATAAACCAGTGAGGAAAAGAGTAGTATTACCAGAAGCAGCAGCGATTCCCGGAGGGTGCGAGCGGGAGGCCCAACGTAATATGAAGTGCATTTCCGAGGGCTTTCCCGACATGTAGGGAAAGACGTATCCTGCGTTAAAGGAAAAAGTGGAAAGCATCTTTCAAGCAAAGTGGGACCGCGCAGATTGCGTCTTTGCATAAAGAGGCTTTTTTTATATAAAATATAGAAAAGGAGCAGACGATATGAAAATTTATAACAGTATGTCAATGAAATTGGAAGAGTTTCAACCGCTAGAAGAAGGAAAAGTCAGCATGTATGTGTGCGGACCAACCGTATATAACTATCCGCACATTGGAAATGCCCGGCCAATCGTGGTGTTCGACACGTTAAAGCGAACATTGCAGGCACTTGGATATGAAGTGAAAATGGTGAGCAATTACACCGATGTTGATGACAAGATCATCAACGTAGCAAAAGAGCTGGGAGTCAGTGAGAAAGAAGTAACGGATAAATTTATCAAAGCATATAACGATGATCGTTTGGCATTGCATGCGATGATGCCGGATGCTGCACCTCGCGTAACAGAAACGATGGATGCCATTATTGCATTTATAGCATTGTTAGTGGAGAAAGGATATGCTTACCAAGTGGATGGTGACGTTTATTTCCGTGTAGGCAAGGTAAATGAATATGGAAGTTTGTCACATCAACGTATCGATGATCTGATCGTTGGTGCACGTATCGATGAAAACAGCAAGAAAGAAAATCCATTGGATTTTACATTATGGAAGGCAACGGATGAGGGAATCCAATGGGATTCACCATGGTCAAAAGGCCGTCCTGGATGGCACACAGAATGTGTTGTTATGATCAACGATGTATTTCAGCGTCCTTTGATCGATATTCACGGCGGCGGAATGGATTTAAAATTTCCGCATCATGAAAATGAAATTGCACAATCCAGAGCAGCTTATGGAACGAGTATTGCCCGCTATTGGATCCATAATGGCATGATCAATATCAATGGGGATAAGATGTCAAAATCATTGGGAAATGTATTATGGGCAAAAGATATGATTGAGCAATACGGAGGCAATGAAATTCGCTGGATGATGTTGTCCGCACATTATCGCGCTCCATTGAATATCAGTGATGAAACCTTGACAAATAGTCAAAAAGAATATGAACGGATTTCTAATTCGATGAAACAGGGATATGTAAAATTAGCACTAAATCGCGCATGCGTCGAAGGTGAATTGTTAAACGAATATTATCAACCATTCATGGATGCAATGGCAGATGATCTCAATACCCCGAATGCACTGGCAGCCGTTTTTGATGTCAGCAAGAAATTAAATACGGCGATTCGTCAAAGAGAAATGGATCAGATGCTGGTTGCTTCATTATTAAAAACGATGCAGGCAATGATGCAAGTGCTAGGTATTGAAATTCCGAAATGCTGTGTAGGTGAAGAAGACTGCGTTTTATATGAAACATGGAGAAAGGCAGTCAAAGAAAAAGATTTCCAAAAGGCAGATGTCTATCGCGCGCAGCTGATGGAAAAAGGTATTTTGTAATATGGAAATCGTCAATTACAATGCAACAACATTAGCATTTATCGGAGATGCATGGATGAGCTTAAAAGTACGAATGCATATGTTAGAAAAAGGATATCAAAATCCAAACACTTTGCAAAAAAAAAGCAGTGCCTGGGTATGCGCCAAAGCACAGGCAAAAATGTTGTTGACCTTGAAAGAAGAACATTTCTTTCTAGAAGATGAAGAGCTGATTCTTGCGAGAGGAAGAAACGCAACAATCAAAACAAAAGCAAAAAATGCGGACATTATGACGTATCGCTATTCGACTGCTTTTGAAGCGTTGATCGGTTATCTTTATCTGTTTCATAAAGAAGACCGTTTAGAGAAATTATGGAATAAGATTCAGGAAATAGGAGAAACATTATGACACAGATCGTATATGGAAAGAATGTAGTATTGCAGCTGTTAAAAGAAGATACGAAGGTTTATGAACTGTTGCTGATGAAGGGCATAAAAGATCAGCGACTGGTTCAAATAGCCAAAGCACAACAGATTCCTGTTCGCTGGATGACACGCGATCAGTTGGATAAAAAAACGAAGAATACCCATCATCAGGGAATTGCTGCAGTGATCGATGAATATCGCACGTATACGATCGAAGAACTGTTGGCTAGTGTCCCACAGGGAAAAAATGGACTGTTTGTCATGTTGGATGAATTGGAAGATCCGCATAATTTAGGTGCAATTTTGCGTAGTTGTGATGCTGTTGGAGCTGATGGAATCATTATTGGCAAGCATCGCAGCGTATCCTTAACGCCAACTGTGGCAAAAGTAAGCACAGGTGCGATCCATAGTGTGAAAGTCAGTGCAGTTACTAATTTATCGCAAACCTTGCAATATATGAAAGAACAAGGTTACTGGGTCATAGGTGCCGATCTGGAAGATGCAAAGGATTATCGAGAGGGCAGTTATGATATGCCTATGGTACTCGTCATCGGTTCAGAGGGTTTTGGATTGCGTCCGTTGGTGAAAAAACAATGTGATTATTTTGTACGTTTACCCATGATTGGAAAAGTCAATTCATTGAATGCATCTGTTGCCTGTGCCATCTTGTTGTATAAAATTTTTGAACAACGTTACCCGCTTTCCAAATAGACTCCTTTTAGGAGGCAGGAATGAAAGAGTCAAAATACAATGATAATGAACTCGTATACATGATCCAGCAAGGAGATGAAGAGAGTTTTCGATTATTATTAGAATTGTATCAGCCAAAGATCTACAGGATCATTCGTCAAAATTGTACTTATCAAATGCAATCCAGTCATCAGGAAAAAGATTTGTTGCAGGTGGCTGCCCAAGCATTGTTTCGTGCTGTATTTGATTACCGCGAACATTTTGGGATTCGTTTTAACACGTTTTCTTCTAGGGTGATACGCAATGCATTGATTGATTATCAACGTCTGCAGTATCGAAGAGATCCTTCTTTTCATTATGATATGCTGGCGTTAGATGCGCCCATACAAAAAGACGGGAACGCTATCGTGCTGGATCAGATTCCCAGTATGCGCATAGAAGAAAATGGAGCGTTTCAAATTTATCTGTCTTCATTGAAACAGAAGGAACAGGAATTGAAAAAGCAATTGAAGCCATTGGAATATGAGATTTATCGCCTGCGCAATGAAGGCTATACATATGCACAAATTGCAAAGAAGGTACAAGTGAATCGAAAAAAGGTTGAAAATACCTTGGCAAAAATACGTCGTTTATATTTTAAATAAGGAAAGGCTGCCGCTTTTCCTTTACTTTTATTCTGCGCGATTATATAATAAAAGGGATTGTAAGAGGAATTGACTATTCTTCTTCTTTATGATAAAGTAAGTACGCTAATTGTGAAATGAGGTGGCGTAGATGAAAGATAAAGTAATATTGACTTGCAGTGAGTGTCTTTCAAGAAATTATACGACTCATAAAAACAAAAAAACACATACACAGCGTATTGAATTGCAAAAATACTGTAAAAAATGTGGGAAACATACACTTCATAAAGAAACGAAGTAAGGAGCGATCAGAATGTTGAAATGGTTTAGTATTTCAGGAATCCGCAAAGAAATCAAACGTATTCGCTGGCCGAAAGCAAAAGATCTATTCGCAAACAGTGCAACAGTAATCATGTTTACTGTTTTGTTTGGAATCTTTTTCTTATTGTGTGAATTAGTAGCAAGTGGTTTCTTGACGGTAATTGGATTATAGGAGGATAACGATGAGCGAAGCAAAGAAAGAATGGTATGTTGTAAATACCTATGCGGGACATGAGAACCGTGTAAAAGAAAATCTAGAACGTCGTATTGAAACGATGGGGTTACAAGATTTCTTGTTTCAGATCGTCGTAGCAGAAGAAAAAGAAATTGAGTACAAGAATGGCAAAGAAATCGAAAAAACTAAGAATTTGTTCAGCGGTTATTTGTTTGTACAGATGATCATGACGGATGAAGCCTGGTACATCGTGCGTAATACACCAGGTGTAACCGGATTTATTGGTTCCAGTGGTGGAGGTGCGAAACCGTTTCCTGTAGCTGAAGAAGAGATGGAAAACATTCTTCGTCGTCTAGGAAAGAATCAGCGTGATGTGCAGGTTGATTTTGCCATCAAGGATCGTGTCCGCATTTTGAATGGTGCGTTCAAAGGATCAGAAGGCACAGTAGAAGAGCTGGATCCGACAAGACAGGTCGCAACAGTATTGCTTGTATTATTTGGCAGAGAGACACCGACGGAAATACCTTACAGCGATCTAGAGAAGATAGAATTATAAAAAACAGCTTTAAAAAGCTGTTTTTTGCATAAAATGACAAAATACGAGAGAAGTTCACAGGTATGCTGAAATGGGAAGTGAACAGCATGCGTCAACGTATCGGAATGATCCTTTGTGTAACTGGCATTCTTTTGTTATTTTCACCTAGAATAGATCTGCAGCAGTTACTATCTGTCATTCTTTTATTGGGTAAGGATCATTGGCCTTTTGCCCTTGTGATAGCGGGACTTGTTTTGCTGCGTCCGCATAAAAGAAAACGGAAATCATGATTCAGGAGGAGTAAATATGGCAGGAAAGAGAACATATTTTTTAGATCTGGATGGAACGATGTATCGAGGAGACACATTGATCGAAGGGGCAAAAGCATTCATTGATTGGCTTTTAGCAACCAGCCAGTCATTCCTCTTTCTTACCAATAATGCGACCAGAACGGCCAGACAAAATGTAGAGCATATGGAGCGTTTAGGGTATCAAGGAATCAAAGAAGAACATTTTTTTACCAGTGCGATGGCAAGTGCACGCTATGTTGCAAAACACAGCGATAAGCGAACAGCATTTGTGATCGGCATGGATGGCTTGAAAGAAGCCCTTTTACAAGAGGGATTTACGATCGTAGAAAAAAATGCTGATTTTGTTTTTGTAGGCCTTGATAAACAGGCAGACTATCGACGATACAGCGATGCTTTAAAAGAATTATTGAATGGTGCTTGCTTGATTGGAACGAACTATGATCGGATCATTGCGACTAGTGAAGGATATGATGTTGGAAATGGTTCTATTGTTACGATGTTTGAATATGCCAGCAGTCAGACTTCTCCGCGGATCGGGAAGCCGTATGCACCTATTTTAGAATTGGCGCTGGAACAGCTGCACCTGCAAAAGGAACAGGTCATATTGATCGGCGATAATTTAGAGACGGATATTCGTTTAGGTTATGAACAAGCAGTTGAAACAGTACTGGTTACCACAGGTGTCCATCAGCGGACAGATATGGAACGATTACATATCTTTGCAGATCATGTAGTGGATGATCTAAGAGAGTTGATTGAAAAGTAATGTGCAGATATGCAATAGAGATAGAGGAAGTTGTCAGCGGATATGGTATAATATAAGCAGTAGAACGACATGCACTGCAGATTCTATTTGCCATTTCCCATAATCAATGCTATAATGTCTACGCAATCCTCAATTATAGGTAAAAAGCATGAGAAAGGGGGATTATTGTATGGAATTTTTGCAGATCATACTGATGTTTGTATCGGTCGTATTGATAATACTCTCTTTACTGCAAAGCGGCAAATCGGATGGATTAAGTTCTGCATTTACGGGATCCGGTGATTTGAATTTGTTTGCCAATACGAAAGAACGTGGACCAGAAAAGGTCATTTCCAATGCAACAATGGTCATTGGAATCATATTTTTTGTTCTTGTAGTATTGATCCGAGTATTGAAATAAGGCCCTTGCATGGGTCTTTTTTTATGGATGGAGGAACGAGCCATGAAAGAAAAACTGTTTGAACTGTTAAAAAAAGAACAAAGAGGATATGATGTCCATCAGTTGGCTGAAATATTAAATATACAAGGCAGTGATCAATATAAAAAATTCGTACGTCAGTTAAATGAACTGGAAAACGAATGGATCATTGCCCGTGATCAAAAAGATCGTTACCATATGGCGGAAGATCTTGGATATTTTCAAGGAAAATTGCGAGTCAACGCAAAAGGCTTTGGATTTGTAGATCTGGATGAAATCAGTTATTATGTCGCAAAAGAAAATTTGCATTTAGGAATGGATCAGGACCTGGTACTTGCACATATTTTAAAAGATGGAAGACATGATACAGAATGTGAAATAGTACGTATTTTAGAACATCACAATAAGCGCTTTGTCGGAGTCGTGAAAAAAGATCGGGATCAATTTTATTTTCTTCCTGACAAGGATCTGGCAAAGCGCAAGATCCTTGTCAATAATTACGACGCTTTTCCATTGGTGCATGATTCAAAAGTTCTGGTTGAAATTGATTCTTATGGAAGGGAATTGCAGGGACACATCACCAAAGTGCTTGGCTATAAATATGATCCCGGGATCGATATCTTGTCTTTATTATTAGAAAATGATATTTATACGGAATTTATGGAGGCAACACTAAAAGAAATCGAAAAAGTGCCAGATCATGTGGAGCCCTCTATGATAGAAGATCATCGGCAGGATTTGCGTGATCTCTTAACGATTACCATCGACGGGGAAGATGCCCGCGACTTTGATGATGCCATCAGCATTCAAAAAGAAAAAGACGGCTATCGCTTATGGGTGCATATTGCGGATGTATCGTATTATGTGCGCGAGGGCAGCGCGTTGGATAAAGAAGCTTATCGCCGGGGAACCAGTGTATATGTTACCGACCGTGTCGTTCCGATGCTGCCGCAAGTGCTCAGCAATGGTATTTGTTCTTTAAATCCGAAAGAAGACCGCCTTGCCATCACGGCACAAATGGATATTGATAAGAGCGGAACGATACGTGCATATCAGTTATATCCGTCTATTATCAATAGTGACGAACGAATGACCTATACGAAAGTGAATCGTATCATGGATGGAGATCTTGCCTTGATGAAAGAGTATTCTCATCTGCTGGCCATGATTTCTTATATGCAAGAATGTGCGGGATGGATCCGGCAAAGACGGCATGCTCTGGGGGCAATCAATTTTGATACAAAAGAAGCCAGGATCGTCGTAAATGAACAAGGAGAACCTCAGGAGATCCTCTTAAGAGAAAGAGGAGAGGCAGAGCGTATCATCGAGGATTTCATGATTTGTGCAAATGAATGTGTGGCGGCACATTTGAAATGGTTGGATCTTCCGGCCATGTATCGTGTTCATGAACAGCCGGAACCAAAGAAAGTACGTACGTTTGCGCGTATAGCAAAAACGCTGGGTTATTCTTTTGTCGTCAATATTACGAATGTGCATGCGAATCAATTTCAAAAGTTGTTAGAGGAAGCAAAAGGAAAAGAAAATTATGATGTTTTGTCTTCCTACATGCTTCGAAGCATGCAAAAGGCTCGCTATGATGCGCATTGTTTAGGACATTTCGGTTTAGGATTGAGTGAATACCTCCATTTTACTTCACCGATTCGCCGCTATCCGGATCTTGTCGTGCATCGCATGCTGCACCGTTATGTATTTGAAACAAATCAAGATGAGAAACAGATAGAAAAAGATGCCCGCTGGATTGTACAGGCGGCTGCGGATGCCAGTGTACGAGAACGATGTGCACAAGAGGCAGAACGCGATGTAGACGACATGAAAAAAGCGCAGTATATGGAACGTTATGTCGGCAATGCTTATGTAGGAAAGGTATCTGGTGTAACTCGCTTCGGACTGTTTGTGGAATTAGAAAATACGATCGAAGGATTGGTGCATATCTCTTCCATGAAAGATGACCGCTATCAGTATCATGAAGAAGCACTGTGTTTGATCGGGGAACATACTGCAACGGTTTACCGGATGGGCGATGAGGTAAAAGTACGATGTGTTGCTGCTAATCGCTGGAAACGACAAATTGATTTTGAATTATTGGCTCCGTCAAAACGAAAGTGGAAAAAAAGAGCAGAAGAAAAGCCTGCAAAAGAAAACCATTTTCGCAAAAGAAGGCAAAAAGGGCGATTAAGAAAGAGAAGATAATAGGATGAAAAAGGGAAAAGGAATGGTATTAATGCTGGTCTTTCTGCTGGCTGGATGTCAGACGACACCTGCACCAACGCAACCTGAGACAGCAGAAACAGTAAAAGAAGAAACAAAAGAGGTTAGTTTTTTAGCTGTAGGAGATAATTTGATTCATGGTGCTATCTATTATTATGGTGATCAAGGAGATGGTACTTATAATATAGATGGTGTTTATGCGCGGACCAAACAGGATATTTCTGCAGCCGATGTTGCTTATATCAATCAGGAAACCATCTGCGGAGGAACAAGTCTTGGATTGTCTTCATATCCGGTTTTTAATGGACCATATGAGGTGTTAGATGCAGTTGCCAATGCCGGCTTTGACTGGATTTCCACTTGCAGCAATCATTCAATGGATAAAGGAGAACAAGGAATACGGAATCAGTTGGCATATCTTGAAAAGCTGCCGTTGGTAGAAACTGGTACCCATCAGAATGAAGATGACAAAAAAAACTATCGTGTAATAGAGAAAAATGGTCTGCGTATCGGTTTATTGAGCTATACATATGGATTAAATGGATTTGTATTGCCGGAAGGGAAATCATATTTGGTGGATCTTATCGACGAAGAGCGAATCCAACAGGATGTAGAGAATATTTCAGAAATCAGCGACATTCAGATCGTTTCGATGCATTGGGGAGAGGAGTATCAGTTTGCTCCTAATGAGGAACAAACGCAACTTGCACAAATGTTGACTGACTTAGGCGTAGATGTCATCATTGGCTCTCATCCCCATGTATTACAGCCGGTGGAACAATTGACAGGAAAAAATGGGAACGAGACATTGGTATGGTATTCCCTGGGAAATTTTGTGTCTGCACAAGATGTCAATTATCGCATGCTGGGCGGAATGGCACGTTGGAAGTGCGTGTATGATCCAAATGATCAAAGCGTACATTTTGAAGATGTCTCTTTTGAACCTACTGTCATGTATTTTAATCAAACGATCACTGATGTTCAGGTATATCCATTAAGTGAATATAATGATGATCTGATAGCAACACATTATATTCAAGGACAAGATATGTCCAAACAGTATTTTATTGACTTGTCAAAGGAGATCATGGGTGATAAAGTAGAACTGATTTATTAGGAGTGAGAAAATGGCAGATCGTAAAATCGTAGCATATAATCGAAAAGCATCACATGATTATTTTTTAGAAGATCGCTATGAAGCGGGTTTGGAATTACAGGGGACTGAAATCAAATCACTTCGAAATGGGAAAGTGCAATTAAAAGATGCTTATATCAGTTTTGTAAATCAAGAAGCTTTTGTGAAAGAGATGCACATCTCTCCCTATACTTATGGGAATCGTTTTAATCATGAAGAAACGCGCATACGAAAATTATTATTGCATCGCAGCGAGATTACACGTCTGCAGCAAAAAGTGCAGTTAAAGGGTTATACAGTCGTTCCAGTATCCATTTATTTGACACACGGGATGGCAAAAATGGAAATTGCTTTAGCAAGAGGTAAAAAGTTGCATGATAAACGAGAAAGTGAAAAGGCAAGAGATGCGAAGCGAGAAATTGAAAAGGCAATGAAACAGATGCGCTAGTGAAAAGTGTTTGTAAATACGAACACTTTTTTATTTTACTGTTTCTTTGTAATGCCGTTATCTGTTATAATAAACATAATTACAGTATTTTGATAGAAATGAGAGTATTTTTATGGCGATAATTCAATGGATCTATAATTTGTTATGGGGAGATTTGTTTGTCCTTCCATTACCGGGGGGCAATACGCTTAGTTTATCTGTCTTAGTCTTGATCTTAGTCCCTGCAGGCATTTATTTCACGGTACGTACACGTTTTTTGCCTTTTCGCATGTTTCCTGAGATGATCAAGGTTACGCTGGAAAATAATAAAAAAGGAGATGCCAAAGACGGCATTTCCGGCGTGCAGGCATTGATCGTTTCTACTGCCTGTCGAGTGGGCATGGGAAATCTGGTTGGTGTTGTAGCGGCAATTTCGGCAGGCGGAGCAGGAGCGGTTTTCTGGATGTGGTTAATGGCGCTATTAGGCTCTTCAACTGCGTTTATCGAGGCGACACTGGCACAGATCTACAAAGAAAAAGACCCTTTATATGGAGGATATCGCGGTGGACCTGCTTATTATCTGCATCATTTATTTGTCAAGAAAGACAGCCGTCGAAAGCGTTCGATCATTGCTTCTTTATTTGCTGTTTCCGGCTTGATCTGTTGGTGCGGCATTAGTCAGGTAACGGGGAATTCTATCTCGTCTGCTGTCAAAAATGCATTCCAGATCCCGCCTCTTTATTCGACCATCGTTCTGGTCGTTATTGCGGCAATTATCGTGTTGCGAAAAAATACGACCGTTCGTGTCTTGGATATTATCGTTCCGATCATGGCAGCATGTTATTTCTTTATCACCCTCTTTATCATTATCCGTAATTTCTCATTATTGCCATCTGTTTTTTCCAAGATTTTTGCGGAGGCATTTGGATTTCGTCAAGTTGTTGGCGGCGGGATTGGCGCGGTGATCATGAATGGTGCAAAAAGAGGCCTGTTTTCCAATGAAGCAGGCTCCGGATCTGCTCCTTGTGCAGCCGCAGCTGCCAATATCTCTCATCCGGCAAAAGAGGGACTGTTACAAGCATTAGGTGTATTTATCGATACATTGCTGCTTTGCAGCTGTACAGCAATGATCATGTTATTAACCCCAGAAGCTTTAACAAAAGGACTGGAAGGGATGGACCTGTTACAAACCTCCATGCAGTATCATCTTGGTTCCTTTGGCGTGATCTTCATTGCAGTGATCATGTGGTTATTTAGTTTTTCCACATTTTTAGGTATCTTGTTCTATGCGAGAAGCAATGTTGCATATTTGTTTGGTGATCGCTGGATTGCCCAGACTTTATATAAGATCGTAGCACTAGTCATGCTTTTTGTCGGCGGGCTGGCGGCTTATCAATTCGTATGGGATCTAGGTGATGTGGGAGTCGGATTGATGACGATCTTCAACATGATCGCATTATTTCCGCTTGCACCCAAAGCCCTTGCATCTTTGAAACAATATGAAGCAACATTAGAAGAGAAGACCGTAGATTATTAATCTGCGATCTTTTTTTCTAACAAATAACCGATTCCTCTGGAGGATGTGATCTGCACCTGACTATTTTTTAGTTTATTTCTTAATTTGAATGTATGAACATCAACAATGCGGGTATCTCCGTCATAGTCAAAGCCCCATAGTGCATTTAATATTTCATTGCGAGATAGAACGGTGTTGGGATGATGCAGATAATATGCCAGCATGTCAAATTCCTTGCGCGTCAAAGAGATTTCTTCTTTGTTGATCTGTACCCGCCGATTTTGTTCATTCAAGACAATATCGGCAAAAGTGATTTGTCCTTTGACCGGTTGCGGTTTTCGCAACTGCAAGTGATGGCGAATGCGAATCTCTAGTTCTCGTGGAGAAAAAGGCTTGTGCATATAGTCATCCACCCCTGCAGCAAATGCTTGTTCCAGATCGTCCATTCCATCTTTTGCTGTTAACATAAAAAGGATGCTGTTGATATGGTGTTGGCGCAACAGAGTTACCAGTTCGATTCCGCTCATCTTCGGCATCATCCAATCAATGATGATCAAATCGTAATCGTTGTCCTGTAAAATCTTTTGATACCCTTTCTGTGCATCTTCTACGTCTTCTACTTCAAAACCGGCTTTTAATAAATCATATCCAATAATTTTTCGTATGTCTTCATTATCGTCAATGATCAATATCTTGCTCATAAATAACACCTCGCATGTTTATTAAAACATAACAATATCATCATTTTATTAAGAAATCGTAAAAGATAGGTTATTTTTTGGTTGTGAAAATATGAAAAAAGACTGAATGATCAGTCTTTCGTTTCCTTTTCAATCAACAGCTGCGCAATCTGAACAGCATTGGTTGCAGCTCCTTTTCGAATTTGATCTCCGCAGCACCAGAATGTTAAGGAATGGTTGCTTGGATCAGAGATATCTTTACGTATGCGCCCAACAAACACCAGATCTTGATCACTTGTGTCGATCGGCATTGGATAAAGGGATCGTGATGGATCATCTACTAAACGGACACCTGGCGCATCTTTTAATAATGCTTTTGCTTTTTCTACGTCCACCTCTTTTTCAAAAGTTACGGTAATGCTCTCGGAATGGGAACGAAGAACAGGTACACGTACACAAGTACAGTTGACCATCAGATCTTGTGCATGCAGGATCTTGCGGCCTTCGTTTTGCATTTTCATCTCTTCGCTGGAGTAACCTTCTTCGTTAAATCCGCCGATTTGCGGGATCACATTACAAACGATTTGATATTGGAATGTAGATGGTTTGGATAGAGGCTGCTCGTTTACAAGTTCCTTCATTTGTTCGTTTAATTCACGGATGCCGCCAATACCAGCGCCGCTGACCGCCTGATAGGTGGATACGATCATTCGTTTCGCATGGAATGCAGCATGAAGTGGCTGTAAAGCTACCAGAGCGATGATTGTTGCGCAATTAGGGTTGGCAATCATTCCATGATGCTGGAAAGCATCTTCCGGATTTACTTCCGGAACAACCAGCGGTACGTTTTCGTCTAGACGATAGGCACTGCTGTTATCAATGACGACCGCTCCGTTTTTTGCGGCGATGGGCAAGAATTGTTTTGCTATATCGTTTTCAGCAGCTCCTAATACGATATCAAGATCCTGGAAACTATCTTCTCTCGCTTCTTCGATCGTGATCATTTGTCCTTTGAACGGTATTTGTTTGCCTGCACTGCGCTTGCTTGCAAACAAACGCAAGGAAGCAACAGGAAGATCTTTTTCTTCCAATACTTTTAACATTTCTCTTCCTACAGCACCTGTAGCACCTAAGATGGCAACACGATATTGTTTCATTGTTTTTCCTCCTCTTGAATAAAGGCATCGTAGATGGCTGCGATGGTCTTTTCAAAATCTTTATTTTCTACACCGACAATGATGTTGATCTCATCGCTTCCCTGAGCAATCATGCGAATGTTGATATCATTATTGCCAAGTGTTGCAAATATCCGACCGCTGATCCCCGGATGTGAACTCATGTTGCGTCCGACGGTAGAAATCAAAGCAATTTCATCTGATACTTTGATTTGATCAGGTTCTAATTCTTTTCGAATGTCATTGACAATATCATAAATGATATCCTTGATGTCTTTTGTAGCAACAACAACGCTGAAAGAATCAATTCCACTTGGAATATGTTCGATAGATACACGGTAACGTTCAAAAACAGATAGTGCTTTGCGCACTGTACCAACACTTTCGGACATATGATTTTTATAGATGGAAATAGACGAAAAGTCTTTTTTGCCGGCAATACCGGTAATGATCGTATCATCCTGTGCATCGTCATCTAATTCGCTGACGATGATCGTACCGGGATTGTCGGGATCATTCGTATTTAAAATGTTGATCGGAATATTGCTGTCGAGGATCGGAAAGATTGCATCTTCGTGCAAAACGCTGGCTCCCATATAAGACAGCTCGCGTAATTCGTTATACGTAATCTTGCGAATTGGGCGGGGATTGCGAACGATGCGCGGATCAGCCATCAGAAAGCCTGAAACATCGGTCCAGTTTTCATATAAGTCGGCATGCAGACATTTTGCCAAAATGGAACCGGTAATATCACTTCCGCCTCGTGTCATGACGCGAATTCGTCCATCCGGAGCACTGCCGTAGAATCCCGGCATCACGAAGGGCTGATTGTTTCGCGCAAGTCTTTGTAAACTTTTTTCACAAAAATCATAGTCGATCGAACCGTCATAGCGAAAACGAATGACGTCTTTGGCATCCACAAATGCATAGCCCAGGTACTCTGCCATTAAACGAGCTGTAAAATATTCCCCCCGGCTGACCAATTCATCTACAGAAATTGCTGTTTTCATTTGATTCCATAAAGCGTCTAATTCTCGTTCTATTGGAAAATGAAGATGCAGGTCATTGCGAATCTGAATATAGCGCTGCCGGATCATTTCATATACGTTGGAACAATCTACATGATATTGCATATGCGCTTGACATAGATATAAAAGATCAGTGACTTTATTATCATGTTTATTGGCTCGACCCACGGCGCTGACAACGACAAAACGCCGGGATGGATCGCTTTCTATAATATGTTTGACTTTCTGGAATTGCTGTGCGTTTGCTAACGAAGAACCCCCAAACTTTGTGATCTTGATCATTGCATCTCCCCCTTTGTGCTTATCCTTGCTAAAAATGCAGCTGGATCTTCTTGCAATATCTCACGGTAGATCTCATGCATCCAAAGTGGATCGACAGCATGATAAGTTTGATATTGCTTATCTTTCCGCAAGATATAATCGCCTTTTAATAACGAGGTATCAAATGTCTTATGAGTGAGGACCACTGGATCGGGCACTTCTTTATGCTGGATAGCAATAACATCAGAGACAATCGCATTACCGGTTGGAAGTGCCCCGGCCCCTTGACCGTAGATCTTAAGATCTCCTAATGTTTCACCATAGAGAGAGGTTAAATTATAATTATCCGGGATATTTGCTTCCAATGTGTCTGTTTTGATCAGCGTCGGCTCTACAACGCAGGCATAACGATCTTTCTGCATGCAGGCGTGCATCAATAAACGGATGCTGTAGCCGTGCTGTAAAAAATGATGAAGATCTTGTTTTGTCAAATGACGAATTCCGCTGATCGGGAAGTCACGCGTACAAACAATGTCGAATGCTAAAGATGCGGAGATCATCGCTTTGTTTGCAGTATCGATGCCATCGATATCGGCACTGGGATCAGCTTCTGCATAACCGGCATCCTGTGCTTCTTTCAACGCAACAGCGAATTCCAGATCTTTTTTGACCATTTGATCAATGATGTAATTGGCTGTTCCATTGAAGATCCCGCTGATTCGCTGGATCAAATCGATGCGTTTTGCCTGCAATAAAGAATGGATCCAAGGGATGCCTCCGCCGCAGCTTGCTTCAAAACGAAATTGAACCTGCTGCTTTTGTGCAGTTTCTATGAATTCTTGATAATGTGCTGCTACAACTGCTTTATTTGCGGTTACGACGTGTTTTTTTGCCTGCAATGCTTTCATGATATACGTATGTGCCGGTTCGATGCCGCCCATCACTTCTACAATGCATTCACATTGCGGATCTCGCAAGATCTGGTCATAATCTTCTACCATGATCGGTAGTTTCTTCTCTTTTCCTTTACGAATCAGTATATGCGCTATTTCAATTTGTGCAGTATCATTTGTATCTTTTCGATTCAAGATTTCATAGACACCTTTCCCTACAGTGCCAAAACCTAAAAGTGCGATCTTCATGTCGTTCCATCCTCCAAAAAAATGTTTTTGTTTCAAAAACACTTGTATTAAAATTGCATACATTGTATCATAGGTATTATCAAATTGCAATGAGAAATGAAAGGAGTGTTCGTATGGTCCAACAACCATATTATCATAGTACAAGAGGAAAAGAAGCCTGTACACCGAAAGAAGCAATCCTGCAAGGAATTGCTAGAGATGGTGGATTATTCGTATGGGATGATTTGGATCAAGATCCAATCAAACTGTCTGCTTTTTTACAATATGATTATCAGCAAATGGTACAGGTCTTGTTTAAGAAATTATTATGGGATTATACAGAGGAAGAATTAAAAGAATGCACGTTAGCAGCTTATGGTGATCATTTTGATGATGTATTGATCACACCGCTGGTATTCGCCAAAAATCAGCCGATATTAGAATTATTTCATGGTCCTACCAGTGCCTTTAAAGATGTTGCCTTGTGCATGCTGCCACAGTTGATGACAAAGGCCTTAAAAGGAAAACAGGAAAAGGTCATGATCATCACAGCAACCAGCGGCGATACGGGGAAGGCTGCATTGAGCGGTTTTCAAGATGCAGACCGTATTGGCATCCTGGTTTTTTATCCGGAGGGAAAAGTCAGCAATATCCAGCGTCTGCAAATGGCAACACAAGCAGGGAACAATGTAGATGTATGTGCAATTCGCGGTAATTTTGATGATGCGCAAAGCAATGTGAAAGCTATTTTCCAAAGTGAAGGTGCTAAACGATTATTCGAAGAAGAACATATCGTTTTGTCCAGCGCCAACTCTATCAATATCGGTCGTCTGATTCCGCAGATCGTTTATTATTTTGCAGCGTATAAGCAAATGTATGAGCAAGGAAAGATCCAAATGGGAGATCTTGTCAATTTCTGTGTACCAACAGGAAATTTCGGCAACGTGCTGGCAGGCTATTATGCAAAATTACTAGGATTGCCAGTTCGTCATTTGATCGTTGCAGCAAATGAAAACAAAGTGCTGGATGATTTTTTGCGGACAGGCGTGTATGATCGCAATCGTCCTTTTCATAAGACGATTTCACCAAGCATGGATATCCTGATTTCTTCTAACTTAGAACGCATGCTGTATTATATGTGCGGAAAAGATAGTAAAAAGGTCAATGACTGGATGTGCGATCTGGCCAACCATGGGCGTTATCAAATCGATGAAGAAACATTGGCCAAGATCCAGGATGTATTCTTGAGCGGATACTGTGATAATGCACAAACATTTGCTGAAATTCATCGTGTTTATGAAGAAAGCAATTATGTGATGGATCCACATACAGCTGTTGGTTCCCATGTGTTGCGTCAATATGCTTTATCTGAACCAACGATTTTATTATCCACTGCTTCTCCGTTTAAATTTACAAGAGATGTATTATGCGCATTGCAAATAACTCCGGCAGATGATGATTTCCAGTGCATGGAACAATTATCCCGGCTTGCAAACTGCAAGATCCCAAAAGGTCTTTATGCGTTGAAAGATCTTCCGATCCGCTTTGAACAAGTAATCGACTGTACGGATATGGAAACCTATGTCTGTGAGAAGGCGAAGGAGTTGTTGAAATGATTCGTGTACATGTACCCGTGACCAGTGCCAATATCGGAGTCGGCTATGACTGTTTGGGTCTTGCACTAGACTATTTTGGTGTGTTTACTTTTTCTTTCGACAAGGAAGGATTAGTAATTACCGGCTGTCCGCAGGCATATCAAAATAAAGATAATTTAGTCATACAAGCTTTTTATTCAGCGTTAGATGAATGGAAGATTCCTTATCCCTTAGGAATTGCTTTAGATATCCAGAATGCATCCCCTATGTCCAGAGGGCTGGGAAGCAGTGCATCTTGTATCGTGGCCGGAGTTCTGGGAGCAGCTGCTTTCAGCAAGCGTTCTTTTACAAAACAAGAATTATTGCGTGTATGTCTGCATCTGGAGCATCATCCAGATAATTTAGCTCCTGCACTATACGGTAATCTTTGTTCCTCTTTTTTAGAGAATGAACAACCGTATGTCTCTTTGTATCAAGTGCATGAAAAATTTGCTTTCGTTACGGTGATTCCGGATTATGAGGTACAAACTGCAGCAGCACGTGCAATATTGCCTGATCAGATGAGCTATGGTGATGCAGTTTATCAGATGGGAAGATGTGTTGCTTTATGCAGAGCATTGGAAACTGGCGATCATGAGCTGCTTTCCCATGCGTGTCAGGACCGCATGCAGGAACCATATCGCAAGACCTTGATCAAAGATTACGAGGATGTTCGCAAGATTGCGCTGGATCAGGGGGCGCAAGCTTTCTTTATCAGCGGAAGCGGTTCTACTATGATTGCGATCATCGATCAGCAAAAAAGTGAACAGTTGCGTTCGCTCTTTCAAAAACGATATCCGACTTGGATGATATTGAATCTGCAGGCTGCGAAGAAAGGAGGGTACGTGGAATATGAATAAATATTACATCGTCGATGCCGAAATCTTGCCGGATGTTTTAGATAAGGTCATTGAGGCTAGAGGTATGTTGGAAAGCGGAATGATCAAACAGGTCAGTGAAGCTGTAAAAAGAGTGGGCATTTCCAGAGGAACTTACTATAAATATAAAGACTATGTATTTCCTGCCATGCAGGGAAGAGAAGAGAGAAAAGCAGTGATTTCTTTGATGCTGCACCATAAAAAAGGGATCTTGAGCGAAACATTGAATTGTTTATCCGAGGTGAATGCAAATATTTTGACAATTAACCAAAATATCCCGATCCATGACTGGGCGAGTGTAGTGATTTCTTTTGATTTCAGCGAAATGCAAGGTTCTTTGGATGTATTATTAAAGACCCTGCGTACGATCAAAGGGGTAACGAATGTTCAATTGATTGCCGTGGAATAAGCATGTTGAAAGAAGAGCGCACTTCATGATACACTGTATACGATATGAGGAGTAGTGATAAGATGAAACAACGAATTTCCTCTTTATTTGGAGCAGTTTCTGCCTGTTCTTTGATCATATTTTTATTGTTGAGCAGTGTTGATATGAATTGTTTTAATACCCATTTTTTTGAGCAGCAATATGAAGAATTACATACCGCAACTACCTTGGGAATGAATGATACAGATCTGATGAAAGCAACTACGACGCTTTTAGACTATCTAAGAGGAGAAGTAGATACGATCGATGTCGAAGTGAATATCAATGGAGTTCAACGGCTTGCTTTCAATGCGAAAGAAAGTGCGCATATGGTAGATGTACGGACATTATATCAAAATGCAATGACTGTACGCTGGAGCGCCTGTATCTTATTTGTCATAAGTATCGCTGTATTGCTTTATTTGCAACGCAAAGCATTCTTTCATTATTTTAGTAAAGGGCTGCTGTTTGTCTCTTGTTTATTTATCTTATTCTTGTGTTTGCTTGGCATCTGGATCCAAGCCGACTTTACTGGTTTTTGGACAACGTTCCACCATATCTTTTTTACCAATAATTTGTGGCTGTTAAATCCGGCGACCGATCTGATGATCAATTTATTTCCAGAGGCATTTTTTGCCAATTTGGTTATTCGCATCATATTATGGTTTTTAGCCTTTTATCTTTCTTTCCTGATCATGGCAATCTATGATCAGCACCAAGCACTGCAGATGTATTTTTTTCCACAGAGCATTACAAAAAAGAAAGGAAGATTAGATAAATGAAACCTTTGATCTTAGCCAGCAAGTCGCCTCGAAGAAAAGAACTATTAGAAGAGATGGGACTGTCTTTTTCTATCGTATCCAAAGATATTCCAGAACATTTATGCATGGAATATGGATTGCAAAAAGCAGTAGAGGCTTTAGCAAAAGAAAAGGCACAGGCAGTATTTGCAGATCATATGGAGCATATCGTCATTGGAGCAGATACTATCGTTGCTTTGGATGGCGAGGTATTCGGCAAACCAAAAGATGAACAAGATGCAAAACGCATGTTAAGGCTTCTTTCGGGAAGAACACATCAGGTCATTGGCGGAGTGGCAATTCTTTCCAAGGAGAAAACCGTGACCTTTTCTTGTGTGACGCAGGTTTCATTTTACCCGATCGGTGAAGAAGAAATCAATCGTTATGTGCAAAGCAAAGAACCGATGGATAAAGCCGGCGCATACGGGATTCAGGGACTGGGAAAATATTTTGTAAAAGAGATCCACGGAGATTATTTTAATGTCGTCGGCTTGCCGATCTCGCGGGTCTTACGCTTTCTTCAGCAATTCCCTGCAGAAAAATAAAAAATTGATTGCCTAATTGAGAGCATTTCGTATATAATAAATATTGTTCATGCGAAGTGCCGGTATAGTATAGTGGTAATACAAAGCAATGGTAATGCTTAGCGCTCAGTTCAATTCTGGGTACCGGCACCATATGAAGAAAAAGCCTTTATTTAAACAATGTCATTAAGTTAAATATGAGGGCTTTTAATTAGTAGAGCAGAAATCTTTTTCTGCTCTACTTTTTTATTGTACTATTCATAGAAATATGAATAGATGACTTCAGTCAGTTGAGCATCGAAGATGCGAAATAAAAAACCACGTGCTATGTAAAGCCCCAGTTATAATAGACATGTATAATAAAACCACACATGACTCTAATAGAAAGGGGCTTTTATCATGGCTAAAAAGAGTACAAAATTTAATAAATATACTCCAGAGTTAAAAACTAAAGCAGTAGAAGATTATCTAAGTGATGAATATGGTGGATTACGCAGCATATGCAAAATATATGGTATCAAAGATAATAGAACCTTAAGAAATTGGATAAGACTATATAAACAAAATCCAGAATTACTTAAAGATGATGGCAGACGCTTAGGTAAAAAAGATGGAGTATATAAAGGTAGATCTAAGAAAATAAATCTTGATTATATGACCAAAGATGAACAGCTAGAATATCTTAAGATGGAGAACGAAATATTAAAAAAAGCGAAGGCTCTCCGCAAAATATACGGAGAGCACTAAGATATTCGATAGTTTATGATTTAAAAGATAAATATCCAGTTAGAAGATTATGTAATTATCTTAAAGTATCAAGTAGTGGATATTATCGTTGGTTAAATATAGGCAGGCCTATAAGGTATTCATTTGATGATTTCTTAGCCGATCAGATAGAAATGATATTTTATGAATCTTATAAAGGATATCGTTATATAACAATGAAAATAGCTTTAGATACTGGTGTCATTTATAATGAAAAGACTGTTTATCGTTATATGAAGATATTAGGTTTATCCTCACCTATCAGGAAGAAAAAGTTTAAATGCTGTACGATTCAAGAAAAAGACAAAAAAGCAAGAACAGTTTGTGATAATGTCCTCGCTAGAAACTTTAAAGCTTCACGTCCTTTAGAAAAGTTAGTTACTGACGTAAGCTATATCTATTGTCAAAAAGGTCGTATGTATATTTCCGTTATTAAAGATCTTTATGACAATTCTATTTTAGCATATAAAATATCTAAATTTAACGATATGAATATCGTTATGAACAATATAAAAGAGATCATCAATGATAAGATATGGAATCCAACAATTGAATGCATCATCCATAGCGATCAAGGTTTCCAGTATACAAATATCATATATATCAAATATCTTGATAGTTATGGAGTTACAATATCACATTCAAGAAAAGCGAATTGTTATGATAATGCCTGTTGTGAAAATTTCTTTTCTCATCTTAAATCTGAATGCTTAGAACTTAATAACAATATCCCAAATACCTTTGATGATCTTATTAAGAAAGTTGATGATTATATCTACTTCTATAATCATCAAAGACCACAAAAGAAATTAAAAGGTATGCCTCCTATGAAATACAGAGAATCCTACCTATAGTGTGGTTATTTATAAGTGTCCCATTTTATTGGAGCTTTACATTTGGCGTGGTTTTTATTTTATTCTTGACAAAAATGAAAATATGCGGCGTGGAGCTATGCTCCACGCTTTCGTAAAGGAAGTGTTAGGAGGTATCAATTATATTCCTTATCTATACTTTCTTATTTGTTTCTATTATTTATTTCTGTAGGATTTTTGTTTTGGAGGTGATATCTTATGAGTTCTTTTTCTTCTAATGTCATCTCTGATTTAAACAAAATCATTGAGTCCCTGGCTGATAAATCCATTCATCGTTCTTTGGTGCTTGATCCTCAGAAAAATTTTATTCGTTCTTCTAAACTTGGAATCGTAGAAACCGTCCGATTCATTTTAGGTTCCGGTCCTTCTACTTTAAAAAATGAATTGCGTAACTTTTGTAAAGATACGAAAATTTCTGTATCAAGCAGCGCTATGGTCCAATCCAGAGCGAAACTTAAAGAAAATCTATTCTATTTCTTATTAGACTCATTAAATCAAAAGTATCCTTATAAGAAAACCTTTAAAGGCTATAAACTCATTGCGGTGGATGGAAGTAAGATCAATATCCCTTATAATCCAGACGATGTTTCTACTTTTCATAATGGCAAAAGAAAAACAGACAATACACAAGGGAAAGGTTATAACCAAGTGCATTTGAGTGCTGCTTACGATGTCCTGAATTCTAGATTTATAGATGCCATGATCAAAGGTATTAGGCAATATGATGAACGTATACAAATGATGCAGCTCGTTAGCCGCAATGAAAATGATAAAACCATTTGGATCGCTGATCGAGGCTATGAAGGAGCTAATCTGATTGAAAATTTAAAACAGAAAACAAAATTTATCATTCGCGCAAAAGATATTAATGGAGGGAATGGAATTATTACCGGTTTAGATATACCTGAAAGTGAACTTGATAAAGATATAGACCTGATATTTACTAATTACAATCGAAAGGAATATCAAAAACAGAAGTCAAAATATAAGATCATCCAAAAATCACAGGAATTTGATTTTTTAAATGAAGATACACATTTTTATAACACAACATGGAGGATTCTTAGATTCAAATTAAAGAACAATTACGAAGTGCTGATTACAAATTTAGAACGTGATGTGTTTTCTTGTGAAGATATAAAATATATTTACGGATTAAGATGGAACATCGAAATTGCCTTTAATTATTTAAAACACGATATAAACGTAATCAATTTTAAAAGTAGAAAAAAAGAATTCATCATACAGGAGATTTTGGCTAAACTTGTCATGTACAATCTATGTTCTATCATTAATACATATCTAGAGAGTCAAAGGAAACAAAAGATGAAGAAGAAGTTATTACATAAGATAAATTTTTCTAATGCCATCCATCTTATAATGGATGTCTTCTTCAAAACAAAAAGAAAAGGCGGAATTCCACCTAATCTCGATATACAAATAATTAGTGATACATCCCCAATTAGAAAAGGAAGAAGTTTTGTGAGATCTCCACATCCACAAAACTATACTGCATCTAATTATCGTATCTATTAATCACTACTACTATAACATATTTTTTAAAACTTTTGATAAAAGTTGTTTTTATCATGCCAAAAAAGCAAATTAATTCTCCTAAATAATAAAAGCCACAGGAAAATTTAACCCGTGACTTTTTAAGCCTTCTTAACTTAATGACATTGTTATTTAAAGGCTTTTTTTGTTATCGATACTGCATATGCCGAAAACCATGCCGAAAATTTCCGTTGAATTCTCTTGCTTTTTTGATAATATGAAGATGTAGGAGGAATGTTTATGGCTGTAGAAAAGAAAAATGGTAAATGGTATATTAGAGGTAAATTTAAAAAAGAAGATGGGTCTTACTATGAATATCGTCGTCTAACCAAACAATGCAATAAAAAAAAGTGAAGCAGAGGCGTATGAATTGAAGTTCAGAGAGCAATTTCAACAAGAAAATGTAATTCATGTTAGAATAACTAAAACTTTTAAAACTGTAGCTAATGAAATGATAGAAAACAGCAGTGATATTAAATACTCTACCGTTAAAACAGACATGGATATACTCAAAAAAGTTAATTTAAGTATTGGGGATAAACTGATCAATGTAATTACATCAAAAACATTACAGCAATTAATTCATAATTTAGAGGAACAGTACTCAGAGCGTTATATCAAGAACATCTACTATACAATAAATAAGGTATTTAAATATGCTATTTTTAAAGACTACATCAAAGTAAATCCATTAGAAAAAGTTAAGCGGAAAATAGATAAAGACTCTATAAAAGAAGAAATGTTGTTTTGGGAACCATCCGATTTCGAAATTTTTATAGATCATATTGATAATATAGAGATGAGAGCTTTCTTTATTTTTTCATTTTGGATAGGAACGCGCCGCAGTGAAACATTAGCTCTACAGTGGAAAGATATTGATTGGAAGAGCCGTTCTGTTCATATCTATAAAACAGTTACACAACGCGCAAAGGGTACTTCCTGGGCAATCACGACACCTAAAAGAAAGAATAGTATTCGTGTTATTATGATGCCACAAATAGTTATCGATTCTTTGCAGAAATTATATGATATGCAAAAAGTGATGTATGCCTTTAGCAAGGATGTGTATTTGTTTGGCTATTATAGACCAATGGGCCTCGATTGACCTCGTAGATATCTAAAAAATACCATTAAGATGATTAACGAAAATAATGATCATATTTTACCGGATATTCGAGTTCATGATCTTCGTCACAGTCATGCAAGTTATTTGATCAATAATATGTCTGATCAGTTTACTGTTTATGATATCGCAAAGCGTATTGGTGATACTGTAGATACCGTATTGAATACGTATGCTCACTGGTTTAATAAAGATGTGGATCGCAAAGTAGTAAACGCCATTGACCAACAAATTACTACTTCATCCGACTCTGAATCTAGCAGCTCTTATCTTGACGAACTAAAACAATTAAAAGAGCTTTTGGACTTGGGAATACTAACTGAAAATGAGTTTTCCGCAAAGAAAAAACAGTTATTAGGTATTTAAAAACCACCATACGGTGGTTTTTAAAAAGTAATTTTATTATAAAACATAACTTCTTTTCCTAAACGTTTGCTTTCTACGGTATATGACAATTCATATTCTGTATGTTTAGAAAAATTATAAATATTTATTATTTCTGGTACAGCATCGTATGTAACAACCCAAGGAAAGTCTAAATTTTTAACTAATTGAGAAATTTCAACATGATCTTTATGATGGAAATAATTTCTATACAAGCTAGCACCTTTATTATAATAAGGAGGATCTATAAAGAAAAATGAGTTTTTAGGGAAGGGTTTTGAAATAAATTCACGAGCATCTAAATTAAATATTTCTATGTGTTCACGATTTTGGTGAATTTTTTTAACACGATTTTTTAAGTTTTCTCTGTTAAATCTACAGTCTATTAAGTAAGCACCTTTTTGTTCATATCCTCCAATAGGTCCGGCTTTTATTATTCCTGATCTATTTGTGCGGTTTAAATAAAAGGTAGCTTTTCCTAATTTTAATAGATCTTGTTTTTCATGATTGTAAATGTATTTTTGTTTTTTATACTCTTCTAAGGTAAGTGGGATATTTTCAATAAAATCTATAAACTCATCATTATGATACAGTATAGCATACCATACAGCATAAATGGCAATATCTGCATCATTGAGTATTATTTTTTGAACAAACCCTTTAAATAATAGATTTAATGCTAAATTACCACCACCTGCAAACGGCTCTATATATGTACAACCAAGCAAATTATTGTTTTTCAAAATTTGTACGGTTTGTTTGAGCATTTTTCCTTTTCCACCAGGATATCTTAAAGGCGAGAAATAAGCCATATATTTTCATCTCCTTGTAAATAGTATAGCAGGGATTATTTGGATTGGCCAGTGCTGTTGTTGAATATTAATCTTATCATTGGATGTAATGCATCATATAAATCAGAGATGATTGTTGATTGTAATGGCGGCATTCGATAGTTATGAGTTGCGTCATTTAATAAGTTAATAACATCATTAGATTTTATCATTGCTTTAATTCTGGCCTTTTCTTCTTTGTTGATCAGGTTGTTTTCGGCTGATGTGTTTACGACTATCATAATATTGCCAGATAGGTTGTTTTTTCCGATGTTTATTCCATTTTTTCGGCATACCATTCAAACGAATATTGTAGAAACGATCGTAGAATAATAGCAGATGAAATAGGAAAATCTTTTAATGGTAATGATTTTAGTTCATATGCAATTTGGTCAACCATCATGTTATTAGTTTTAGATAATTCTACAAATTGTTCTTCCGAAATGGTAGTCTTTCGATTATTGTTCATTTTTTTAATAGGAGTTATAGGATTTGATATGGCTTTACATTCTTTAACAATTGGAACAGCATGGGCGTGTGGTTGATCAGAAGAGTTTTCGTTAGGAATAACAATTTCTAGCGGCCTTTGTTCTGCTTTTGAAAGTTGTTCGATTTCTGCATTTAATTCTTTTTTTTCGTTAAAAGTTAATGCGGGTTGTCCAATAGAATATTTTTTAATTAAATCTTCAATGATTGCTTTAAAAATATAATTTTCTGTACGTGTATTAACTTCTTCTACATGACCGTCAATATAATAGGATTTTTGTTTAACAATTTTACAAATTTCTTGTATTATAGCCGTATCATTGTTCAAATCTATTTTTCCATTTTCTAAAATTCTTAGTTGATTTTTTCTTAAAATTCGATTAAAAATATCAGTTTTTCTATTTGTCATTTTAATTATATCTTGATCAGAATAATTGTAATATTCCAATGTTTTTATCCAAGGGTGTTTGATCGCTGATCCAATAAATAAACTAGCACGATATTGTGATAAAGCATTCCAATCCTTCTTAGTTTTATTTTCATGTATATGTAATTCATTTAAAGCATTCATTAAGTTTTCACGATCATCTTCACTTTGATCATCATAAACATCAGCATATAGTTCATTTATTTCAATGGGACCTCTAGATCTACACAAATTCCTAAGCTCTTCATAGCGTGGATTATTAGGAATTAGCTCAGGATGTTTAAAGATTTTTATAACTGAAGTTCTCCTATTACCATCCATGAGTATATAAGTTTCATTCCTTTTTAACAAAAGGACAGGAAAAGTTCTACAATCTTTTTCCATTCTTTTGGCTAATTCTAAATATGAATCATAGTCTTCTTCAATAAGATAACAAATAGCTTCTTTTTCACTTCCTAAGGGTGAATGTCTAAAGTTCTCTTTATTTATCTTAATATCCTCAATATTAAATCTAACCCCTTTTTCTGCCATTCTTCATTCCTCCTTATGTAAAACATATTAGATGTGTTTACCTATTACTTTCCCCAAACAAATTGTCTGGTCAGTTATAGGAATATCCTCATATTTGTCATTGTGAGATTTTAAAACACTGCCTGCAAATTCTTTAACAAATGCTTCTCCATTGATCATAAAGATTCCAATTTCTCCAACATTTACTGAAGGCTGCTTCTTGATCAACAGCACATCACCGTCGGAATATGTCGGTTCCATGCTATCGCCATTTACACCAACAGCAAAATTCGCCTGCATATTAATGTGGTTATGTCCAACTTCAATCATTTCAGGTGGTATATCATCAAATACGAATTGGCCAGTTCCAGCAGAAACAATGTGTCCATAGAACGGAAGCAGCATAGGTGGTTCAAATTCGATGAACTCCTTCGCTTGTTCTTGTCTATGAGACAATGTATCCAATAATCCATCTATCGCTTTTTTATCCAGTGGATCAAGAGAGCGGTATTTTTTTATGTGATCTTGTTCATCGATTGAAAGGGCAATTTCATCCATTGGTTTCAAATTATACGCTTTCTCTAAAATGCTTACGTAATCCATGTCATATATTTTGCAAAGTTGAAGATAAGTATCAATATCTGGCTCACTTGCTCCAGTTTCATAACCGCTTAGAGTATTTCCTTTTATTCCGAGCATTTCTGCAACTTGTGCTTGAGTGTAACCTGATTTGCTACGTCCTTTTTTTAACATATCGATTAAGTATCTATTCATATAGCTCCTCCTACGATTAAAGTATATATCCCACTTTATGAAATAGCAATAATATTTTCGATTATCTCGAAATGTGTTGTTGACACATCGATAAATACGAAGTATATTAAAAGTATATCGAGATTCTCGAAGAATGGAGGTGATATTTCATGTTTAATAGGGAAGCGTTACAAAGATACATAGAAGAACAAGGGTTTAAGCAAAAGGCAATTGCAGCTAAATCGGGAATTGATGATACAGCCTTTAGCAAAATACTGTTAGGAAATAGAAAATGCGAAGTCAATGAATATATTGCTATTTGCAAGGCCTTAGGCGTCAAACCAAACAAGTTTATTGATGAGTAGGAGGTGGAGAAATGTTTGATTGTTTTAGATTGGATGGGTTAGAAATTAATAAAGTTATTGTTGTTAGGATCATTCGTGGAGAAGGAACCGAAGATGATATGTGCAGGCCAGTAAAACAGTATTGGGATATGGATGGGAATTTTTTGTTTGAAATTAATCCATGTGAAAAAGAAAAAGAGTAATTATTTATTACCCTTTCGTTCTGATGCTTTAGTTTCTGCTATGCCAATTATATCGGAAAAAAGTTGCTCTTGTTCATATCGATTGATATACCATTCTTTAATCAGAAATTCAATTAGTTTAATTAGTTTTACTGCTTCATCCGGTTCAATATCAATAATTTTATCAATATCGTGTTCCATATGGGCTCCAATATTACCGATGCTTCTAATGCCATCAAGGACTCTCCATAAAGTTGGAGATACTTTATCCCTAAGGGATGTGATTTCAGCATTTAGATTTTTCTCATGAATGTCCCAAAAATCATGAATCATTCCCTGTAAACATCTTCTTGCAAGTGTGGCAGATGATTTAGGACTTAAATTTAGAATGGCATAGGCTTCTTCATAATCATTGCGTATAGCCTTTGGTACATATTCTGGAAATTGTTGTGCTAAAGAAATAGGCTTTATGGAGGTATTTATCGATTTAACTTTATTACCAACTCCATGAACTTTAATTGAATATTCTCCACATTGAGGACATTTAAGAAAAGAAATTGCAACTTCACTCTCAAAACTAGGATTTTTTTCATCAATCATATGTACGCCAAGTTCCTTCTTGGAACGCACATTATCAAAGCTTGGATGATACTCCTTTATTGTGGTGCCCTCTACTAATGGGAAAACACTATCGCAGTAAGGACATGTAAAACTTTTAGGCATGATAACACTTCTTTCTATATAGCAAATTATATCATAAAAAGATGGTATTAAGATTTAAAGGAGGTGAAAGTGTGAATAAAAATGCGCAAAAAGGGCCGACTTAAAAACAGGAGGTAAAAGATATCGAAAAAATTTATAAGTTGACTGGAATAGAAGAAATATCAATGCCAGATTGTTTTAAAAAGTTCAATGCTTTTTCAACTGTAAGTGAAGGATTGGCGTTTGGTTTTGGATCCATAAAGGATTCATGGTCACATGGATTAAATTCTTCTCCTGTAAGGATCATGTGGTAGATGCTGACCAGCATCATGCGTGCGATCGCAATGATTGCTTTCTTATGACCTCGTCGTTTCTTGATATTGGAATACTTTCTTCCAAAATAAGATGTCTTATCTTTGATGGCCGATAAAGCACATTGGACAAGCAGAGGTTTGAGATACTGTCCAGCTTTTGAGATACGGACTGACTTTTTCTTGCCGGCACTCTCGTTGTTGGCAGGAGAAAGTCCGGCCCAACTGACAAGCTGTTTGTCGGATTCGAACTGAGACATATCAATTCCTATTTCAGAGATGATAAGAATAGCAGATAAAGCACTGATTCCTTTTATTTGTGTGATGTGCTGAAAAGATCTGCGAAAAGGATACGCACGCTTAATCAATTCCACTTCGCATGAATCAATGAGCTGATCTAAATATTCCACATGATCCAAAGATTTTTCCATCTTGAATCGTTGATCCGATTCAATGTGATAGCCATGAAGAGAGTCCAGTATCTTATCTTTGTTCTTACAGTTTTTGTGAACGAGCTTTAGGATCTTGTCATCATCGATCACATTGGATTTCATGACTTCTTTCATAATGTTGGAAGCCGTCTTGCCAAAAGGATCTGAAACAACAGAAGCCAGACCGACATTAGAAATGGTCATACAGTTTTGATAACGATTCCGTTCTGAAGAACGCATGCAGACCAGTTTGTATCTGTAACGTGCGATCTCACGCATCTCCCGAATTTCTTTGGGAGGGATAAACGAAAACTTGATCAGATCATGTTTGAAGAGATCACAGATCCATTTGGAATCTTTCTTATCTGTCTTCTTGCCTTTGATGGCTTTGACATACTTGGGGTGAGTTAAATGGACATTGGTCTCATCTTCAAGAATGTTAAAGATCGGGATCCAGTATTTACCGGTAGACTCCATACAGACATCAGAACAGTGATGAGATCGCAGCCAATCCTTTAAACGGTATAGGTCGGAGTTTAAAGTGGAGAAGGATCGTTGGAAGTATTCTGTAATGTTGGTCTTTCTATCGGTGATCCCAATAGTAGCGACAACCAGGTTTTTGTGAACATCCATGCCACAACAGTTGAAACGAACGATTTTCATTACCATAAAAAAACTCCTTTCATGCAAAAGGAGAGGTGGCATTGACTGTCATCAAAGCGAATCGACAACAGTTGATTGAACAATCATAAGTGTCCAGGCTCAAAGTCCTACTTATTTGTGCTTGAGATGATGACGGCAACTTATATATATACAGGATATTCAATTGAGTAGAATTCCTACTCACCTCCACGTGCTCTGTAGTGTACCACCTCTCTTATATGGTAACACGAAAAAATGAGACGTGTGAGATTTATTGATGAAATATTTGTGTCCGCGCGACCTTAGGCGCGGGGAAATGGAGGAATATATGGAACGTTTCGTAAACGGTAAAGAGTTTCAGCGCTTATTCAATGAAGCAAATCCGGATGGACACATTGGTTACCCAAAGGCGCTGCAGTTGCTCAAAAAAATTAAAGAGATGCATGGGGATTGTTTGCTTCCATCTGAGAATGTCATTCCAATGACATGGGTAGAGGAAGCTCTTGGGAAAGGCGCATACATCCGGAAAAAAAAAGGTACTGGAACATATAGATTGAAATCCTTTATTTAAAGGCTTTTTTTAATGTTGTTTATATAAAGGACGTAAGATATGCCGAATTTTTTTAGAAATTTACCATAATGAATATGAAACTATGTAAATTATTCATTATTTATATTCTATTTTTGATCATTGACAGTAAGGGATTGCTGGATTGCAAACATTGATGCCATAAGCAAAGATATGTCTATACAAAGGCATATTTCTTTTTCTGGTTTTATGATAAAAAAAGTGTAGGTTTGTAAATGATGTATTACACATTTGATAACTTAACGATTGCATCATTTGGAGATAAATAACCAAGAGGTCGCATTGGTCTGTTATTGGATCTTTTCAGGTATTTCTTTAATTGTATCTGTGCATCGTCTATGGAATAAAACGTTATCTTGTTATAAAACCGTTTTTGATCTTCTCTATGGCTCCTCTCTACCTTGCCGTTATGCCTTGGTGTTGCAGGACGTATGGGATGATATGCAATCTTATTGAGCTGCAATGTCTCTTCAAACAAGGTTTTCTTTTCGCTCCTCAATCGATTGGTAAATTCGGTCCCGTTGTCACTCTGTACACATTGAATGTGAAATGGAAAGAATTGGATGCATTCCATAAGAAACCTTGTCGAAGAAAATGTAGAATGCTCCTCATAAAAGGAGAGATAACGCAGTCTGGTTGCTTCATCGATCGCTGTATACTGATACAGTTTTTTACCTTTTCATTTGCCAACTAAACAAGCAGAAGGCACATATTTGACATCGATCTGTACTTTCTCACCGGGAACAGATGGTGTTTTATAAGGCTTATTTACTCGCTTGTTTCGTTTTTTCTTGTTTTTGAACATACCGAGAGAACGCATGAGACGATAAAGGGAAGAAACGCTTCTGGAGTAGTCATGAAGCTGTTTCATACGCAGCCAGAAGTCAATCAGTCCCATATCCGGATTTCTGCGTCTGAGATCCTTGATCCATTTCAATTCCTGATCACAATGCTGCTTGGGATGATGAAGAGGACGATGAGAACGATCGGCCAGGGTATGGATATCATCATTATGATAACGACGAACCCAGTAATACTGCTAATCTTAAAGTAACCCCTTTTGGTAAAATATAGATTGACAATATTACCCAGAAATAAACGAATTGGCGAGTAACTTTGTAACGGATGGCGGTTTTGGTAGCACCGACACGGTAATAAGAGAGAACAACAGATAGACGAAAACGCATGTCTTGAGTTATACTATTCATGCAAGAGGCTCCTTTCTGTGGTGTGGTAACTTAAGTATAGCGAACCTCTTGCTTTTTGTTTATCCTTTTTGTAACACATCAATTGTAAACCAACACTTTTTCTGGTTTTATGATAAAAAAAGGGACTGGACAAAATAAAAAAAATAGTGTATATTGTTTAGGCAGACGCGGAGGTGGTGAAACGGCAGACACGCTGTCTTCAGGCGGCAGTGCCCACAAGGCGTGAGGGTTCAAATCCCTTCCTCCGCACCAGTGATGTGATAAAGCCTTTCAAGGCTTTTTTATTTCAAAAGGATTCTTAAATTCTTTCATCGTACTAGTATTTGCTTTAGGAATATAGTATAATGAATACCACAATGATGCCGTGGTGGAATGGCAGACACGCTACTTTGAGGGGGTAGTGGGGCAACCCGTGTGAGTTCAAGTCTCATCGGCATCACCATAAGAAAAGAAAACGCAGATATTGCGTTTTTTTTTATAAATAATCAGAAAAGCAACACATTTGTCTGCATATAGTATGCTATACTGAATCAAGTCAAAGGAGGAAGACATGTTTAAAAAAAGAAAAATCAAAGCGGGGACGATCGTATTATATGTATTAGCTGTCCTTTTATTATGTTATGGTGCATATATGTCATATCAGGCATATGCATATGTTTCTTCTTATTATGATTATCAGGGAACGGATATCACATCAAATTTAGGAGAAGCTGTTCAATACATGATTTCACAGTCTTATACTTATACTTCTACATCGATCATTTTTTACGTTCTTGGTCTATTGCTTCAAAAACTGAATGATCTGCACGATTATTTACCAAGAGAATATTTACATCCAAAAGAAATAGAAGAACAGGATGTTGATTTGGCGGCAGATGTACAACCACAGAATGCAGGGGGAAATGATCCTGTATTGCAGGAAATCAAAATAGAAGAGACAACTGATGAAAAATAGTTGGAGGTTTAACGGCTGATGTACACGCATCAATCGTTAAACCTCTTTTTTTATTCTTTGAAATAGGTATGTAAGGCTTGCAGGATGCGCCGGCTGGCTTTGCCATCCCCATAAGGGTTGGCTGCATTGCTCATTTGGGCATACGCCTGCGGGTCTGTCAATAAGTGTCTCGTCTCCTGAATGATTTTTTCTTCAGAAGTACCTACTAACTTTAAAGTGCCTGCTTTTATTCCTTCCGGCCGTTCTGTGGTATCCCGCAAAACAAGCACCGGTTTTCCTAAACTAGGTGCTTCTTCCTGGATTCCTCCGCTGTCTGTCAGGATCAGATAAGAGTGACGGATCATATTGTGAAAGTCAAAAACTTCTAATGGTTCGATGATCAGCACTTGTTTGCAGTCATCTAACATTTCGTGGGCCAATTTCTGTATCATCGGATTTTTATGACAAGGATAGATGACACGAATATCCGGGAATTGTTTGCAGAGCTTTTTGACAGCAGTAAAGATATGTTCTAATCCGCCATGTTGATTTTCTCTTCGATGGGCTGTCAGTAAAAGAATGCGGTTGCCGCCTGCCCATGTCAGAGCAGGGTGCTCATAATCTTTGCGGACAGTCAATTGCAAGGCGTCAATTGCGGTATTGCCTGTGACAAAGATGCTATGTTCGTCAATGCCTTCGTTTAATAAATTTTGCGCACTGATTTGTGTGGGGGCAAAGTGCAGGCTGGCGATACGAGAGACCATCTGGCGATTCAGTTCTTCCGGGAAAGGAGAATAACGCTGATAAGTACGTAATCCTGCTTCCACGTGTGCTACGGGGATCTGTAAGTAAAATGCACATAATGCGGCTGCAAATGTCGTTGTCGTATCACCATGGACCAGAACCATGTCCGGATGCTCTTTTTCCAACACGGGAGTTAATTTTTCTAAGATCGCAGATGTGATGCTTTGTAAGGTCTGTCCATGTTTCATGATATTGAGATCGTAGTCAGGCTGAATGGAAAATGTCTGTAAGACACTGTCTAACATTTCTCTATGCTGGGCACTGACACAGACCAGGCTGGTCAGAGCAGGGTCCTTTTTTGCTGCAGCGATGATCGGCGCCATCTTGATGGCTTCTGGTCTTGTTCCAAATATGCTCATGATCTTAATCATAATGAATTCATCCTTTCTCTCACTGTTCTTCTTAATAGTAAAGAGAACGAGAAGGAGAAACATCGCAGTTCTTGTAAGATACAGTAAAAAATCTGTTAAAGAGCGGATAGATGGGTAGAATGTTAACGGAAAATTAACACTTTTTTCACAGAGCGTAGAAAAAAGAAAAAGAAAGCTTGTTATATTTTACTAGATGAGGTTGGTGAAAAGATGAAAGAAACGACAGTCCTTGGCATAAAAGTAAGTGTGATAACCAAAAAAGAAATTTTGTTACTGGTCAGACAATGTGTCGATGAAGGGGGAAAACTGACTTTTGTTGCGATCAATGCTCGGAAAGTGATCCGTGCAAAAGAAGATCCTCGCATAGCGGCCTTGTTAGAAACATTTGATATATTCTTAGCTGATGGGGCATCTATCGTAAAGGCAGTCGATCAGCCGGTTGAACGAATCACCGGTGTGGATCTGATGGAATATCTATGTGCATATGCGCAAGCATTATCGCTTCGCATCTTTCTGTATGGATCAAGCAGAGAACATAACGAACAGGCGCAGCAAGCATTGAAAACGAAATTTCCTTATCTGCAGATCGTTGGCAGCATGGATGGTTATGCAGATGACGGAGTGATTGATGCCATCAATCAAAGCAGAGCCAACATCGTGTTTGTCGCAAAAGGTACGCCCGCTCAGGAATACTGGATCGCACAGCATAAGAATGAGGTTTGTGCCAATGTGTTTTTAGGGGTAGGCGGTGCCTTGGATATTTGGAGCAATGCACTGCGCCGGGCACCGAAATGGATCCAGCGATTGGGCCTGGAATGGCTGTTTCGAATGATCTTGGAACCAAGACGATTTGCTCAATTACCGGAACTGATACGTTTTCAAAGAGCAGTGATGAAAGATAAAAAGAAAAGGCAGGTAAAAAAACATGAAATCACAGAAGAGAGAAATTAGTGTAGTTGGATTAGGTTATATAGGTTTGCCGACAGCAGTTGTGCTTGCACAAGCGGGACATCATGTAAAAGGATATGATGTAAAAAAAGAAGTTCGTGAACATTTGGCAGGCGGTCATATTCATATCGTAGAGAATCAGTTGCAGGAAGCATTCAGTAATGTATTTCGATCAGGTGCTTTAACGATCAGCGAGACGCTGGAAGTATCCGATGTTTATATTCTCTGTGTGCCTACTCCGTTTTTAGATGGAGAAGAAAAGAAAGCAGATCTCAGCTATGTCCGCAGTGCGGCGCAGCTGGTGGCAGGGGTGTTGAAAGAAGGCGATTTGGTCATCTTGGAATCGACTGTTCCACCTTATACAACCCAAATGATGAGCGAAATATTAGCGCAAGGCAGCGGTTTGCGTCAAGACCAGTTTTATACGGCACATTGTCCGGAGCGGGTATTGCCGGGACGTATCTTGTATGAGCTTCGTCACAATGATCGGATCATCGGCTCTCAAAATCCGCTGGCAGCCGCTATGACAAAAGACTTGTATGAAAGTTTTGTAAAAGAAGGGCATTGCTTGGTGTGTGATGATGTTACAGCAGAAATGTGCAAATTAGTTGAAAATACGTATCGGGATATCAATATCGCATTTGCCAATCAACTAAGTGAAATTTGTGATCAAGCAGGCATCGATGTCTATCAATTGATCTCCTTGGCAAATCGTCATCCGCGTGTGAATATCCTGCAGCCTGGTTTAGGAGTGGGAGGACATTGTTTAGCAGTAGATCCATGGTTTTTGGTAGAGCGTTTCAAAGAAGATGCATCCTTGATTCATGAAGCACGCATCATCAACGATGAAAAGCCAAACTGGGTATTAAAGAAAGTCGTTGAGGATTTACAAAATGATACAAATAAAAAAATTGCAGTCTTAGGAATGGCATATAAACCCAATATTGATGATATGCGGGAAAGCCCGTCGCTGCATTTGGCACATGCACTCATCAAGAGAGGATATACAGTGATGGGATGCGAGCCGAATACAGATGCAAAAGAATTAGAGGGAATTCCGTTAGCTTCTTTGCAAGAATGTATCGAGCAAAGTGATTATCTGATCATTGCATTGGCGCATCATCCATTCTTAGAGGAACAAGCAAAAGCAGAGATATTGCGTCATCCGCATTTTGATTGTATCGGTTTTGCACAGATGGAGGCACACGAGTGAAAAGAATTCTGATCTATGGAGATGTTGATCTCAATATCATCGATGGTTCGAGTGTCTGGCTGGTCAATTTAGCCAGACTTTTGAGCATGGATGAAAATATAATTGTGGATATTCTTTTAAAAAAACGGATCCGCCGCAGTATCCTGGTTTCGCAGCTGCAAACTAGTTATCGTGTCCATTTGCTGTATGCAAAAGAATATATCGATACCGTAACAGAAGTGCATGCGCATAATGCAGTCAAAGTGATCCAACGCATTGATAAGCTGGCGGATTATAGCTGCATCATTGTCCGGGGAAGCGCTGTTGTCAGATCCATGCTGCATGCTCCGTTCATTGACCGCCTGGTACCGTACTTAACTGATTTTTGTCATGATGAGACGAAGATTGCTTTGGAAGAAGTGGCATTTCTTTCTGAGCTGTATCGCAAAGTACGATGTTATTTCGTACAAACTGCAGCCATGAAACGCTACTTGATGCGTGTATTGCATGTAGACGGCGAGAAGTTTCACATTCTCTATCCGATCGTTTTTCCTTTTCCAAAACAGGAAAGATATCCGAAGTCATTGATTTATGCCGGAAAGATCGCCAAAGACTGGAAGATAACAGAATTATTGCAAATGATGCATAAGATACAAGTAATCGATCCATCCATCACCTTGCATTTTGTCGGTGATAAATTCAATTCAGATATGGCGGATCAAAAAGAGAAGATCCTGCAAGAACTCAATGAAGCAGCAAATATCCGCTTTTATGGTTCATTGTCCAGAGAAGAATTACAAAATGTCATGAGCCGCTGTGAAATCGGGTATGCGTATCGTAGTACACGGATCGATCATCCAGGTTCTTTAGAAGTTTCAGTCAAATTGCTGGAGTATTGTCAAGCCCAGATACCGATGGTGCTGCGCCGTACACCGATGCATGAAGAAATCTTGGGCAAAGACTATCCACTGTTTGCGGATAGTGAACAAGAGTGTTTGGAGAAACTGCTGTATGTATTTCAACAGGAAAATTTAGAACCTTTGCGCGCATATTTACATACTTGCAGTAAACGATTTCATTATCTGACGATTGCAAAAACAGTAAAAGCAGCATTATCTTGTTATCCGGACCGCAAGACCCGCCTTCTAGTAGCGGGACATGATCTGAAATTTATCAAACCATTGTTTCCTTTGATGCAGGAAACATTTGCTCTTACCGTACAGGAACAGCAGGAATACAGTGATTTTTCAAAACGAGAGGCAAAACGCTTGCGTGATCAGGCAGATATCATTTGGTGTGAATGGTTATTGACAAGTGCACAATGGTATTCACAGCATCGCTACCCGCATCAGTCTTTATTTATTCGCGGACATCGTTTTGAAGTGATGCGCGGATTTGGCAGACACATCGATTTGCTTCATTTGGATCAGCTGATCTGCGTTTCTTATTACTATATGGAAGAATTTATGCGCCGTTTCCAGATCCCTATGGAGAAGTGCTGCGTCATCAACAATTTTATTGATGTAGCTGCTTATCCGACAAAGAAAAAAGAAGATGCTCAGTTTCATTTGGCATTGATCGGTTCTTTACCGAAACGAAAAGGCTTGAAGCGGGCAGTTGAATTATTATCGATACTGAAACAAAGCGATTCTCGTTATTGCCTGCATGTGCCCGGCAAACGTCCGCAAGAATTTGCAAATACATGGAACGTGTCGCAGGAACGCCAATACTACGAGGATGTGGATCGTTATATAAAAGAACATGATCTGAGTGACAGTGTAATTTATGAGGGCTGGGTCCATGTACCGGATTTCTTGCAACAGATCGGCTATGTGCTTTCTTTGAGTGATGCCAAATATCCAGAGAGTTTTCATATAACGCCCTTTGAAGGATTGGCGTCCCATGCAATGGCTTTATGCTTGCCTTGGGAGGGTATTGAATATCTATATCCAAAAGTGTGCGTGCTTCCATCTTTATCTGCGATTGCACAGCGGATCCTCTTTTATCAAACGCATCCGCAGGTCTATCAGGAAGATGTGAAAGCAGGTGCACAGTTTGTACAGGACAATTATGATCGGCCGATCATTTGGCAATCCATTTTGCACTTGTTGTTAAACGGGAGGGCATGATGAAAAAATATATCATTCGTATCGCTAAAAAAAATGAACTGCTTTATCGAATGGCGAAACGTTTTTATCGCAGCGTTCGGCCGGCAGCACCTACACTTTATCAAAATTATGATTATGTCATTGCGTACAGGGCAAAAGAAGAACAGCAACTGTCAGCGATATTTGCCCATTATGCGCAAATAAAAAAAGACAATACACGTTTATTGATTTTTTGGGAAGGAGAACCGCTGCTGCTGCATCGTTTGATGCGGGAACATCCTTCGACGTACTTTCTATCTGTTGATTATTATGCCCGTTATCATCAAAAGTTACGGGTACGCAATTTTATTTTACTGGATGTGCATCAGGAAGCTCCGTCCATTTTAGAATTTATTTAGTAGGGAGGGATCGATTTGTTGTCAAAGATCGTGAACCATATCAAACGTTATAACCCTTATTCTGTCTATGCCGCAAAATCAGAGTTGAAAGGGGAAGTTTCTTCCTCTTATTTGACTTGGATCTGGTGGATCTTGGATCCGGTTTTGTTCATGCTGGTATATGTGTTTATCACTGTTGTCGTATTTCGTTCCAGCGGCGAATATTTGCCGGTCGTTGTCATCATCGGTCTAACGGTATGGAATTTCTTTAATAAGAATGTTTCCATCAGTGTGCGTATCGTGAATACCTTTAAAGGCATCGTGTCCAAGATCTATATACCAAAATATATGTTGATATTGGAAAAGATGTATGTGAATTTTTTTAAGATGCTCATTTCTTTCGGCATCGTGATCGGCTTCATGCTGGCATATCACATTCCCTTTCGTATCCAGTTGATCTGCTGCATACCGATCATCGTGCTGTTATTTGTCTTGACGCTTTCTATCTGCATCATCGTTGCCCATTTTGGAGTCTATGTGAATGATCTCTATAATATCGTGCAGGTCATCCTGCGTTTCATGTTTTATCTTTCAGGGGTATTTTACGATATTGGCGACCGTTTGGGAGAGCGGATGTTTCTGGGGCTGAATTTAAATTGGCTGATGACGCATGGTAATCCAATTGCTTATTTGATCGATGAATTGCGTTCGATCATCATTTATGGCGAATGGATGAATTTGAAAATGTTTCTGTACTGGACCATATTGTCCTTCGTTTTATTGTTCATTGGACTGCATCTAATGTATCGTCACGAAAACAGTTATGTAAAGGTGGTGTGATCAATGGATGAAATCGCAATTGAAGTAAAAGATGTACATGTGATCTATCGCAGCATGAAATCTTTCTCTGTGCGAAAGAGCTTAGGGCAGATCCGTCAGCGCAGAGATTGTTATGAGGCTTTAAAGGGGGTCTCTTTCACTGTTCCCAAAGGTAAGATCATCGGCATCATCGGCAAGAATGGGAGTGGAAAAAGTACATTGCTGAAGACGATTGCCGGTGTGTTTTCTCCCGATCAAGGAGAGATCAACACCTTTGGAAACCGTTTATCGTTGCTAGCAATCGGTATTGGTTTTCAGGCAAACTTGAGCGGGCTGGAAAATATCTTTTTATCAGGATTGTTATTAGGGTTTAGTGAAAAAGAAATCCGGCAGCGTTTGCCCGAGATCATTGCCTTTTCCGAATTAGGGGATTTTATATATAAACCTGTAAGTTCTTATTCCAGCGGAATGTATTCAAAACTTGCCTTCTCTATTACGGCTATTTTGGATACGGAGATCATCTTGATCGATGAGGTGTTGAGCGTAGGGGATATCAACTTTCGGGAAAAGAGCTATGCCAAGATGAAAGAGATCATATCCGATCATAATAAGACAGTCATGATCGTTTCCCACAGCAATGCCAGTATCTTAGAGCTGTGTGAGGATGTGTTATGGATTCATGACGGTGTCGTAAAAGAGTATGGTCCTGCTCAACAAGTGGTGGAGGATTACGAAGGCTTTATGCGGCGCTATCGCCAGCGTCATGCAAACGATGGGAAAAAGTAGGAAAGTATAAAAACCTTTGAAAATAAAAGCTTTTTACACATCTTCTTTATCATTGTATTTCTATCTCTTTTTCTTTACGTATGATACAACGTAGGTTATAATAAGTAAGATTGAGGTGTCGAAGATGGTAAAAAATGTAGGTTTGATCTGTGAAGGCGGAGGAACAAAGGCAGCATATTCAGCTGGTGCTTTGCAGTGCCTTCTTGATTGTAAGATATATCTTCCTTATGCGGCAGGCATCAGTGCAGGAGCCGAGATCCTGTTGGCTTATGTGTCTCGCCAGCGGGACCGTTTATTTGTGACTGGAGTGCTGTCTGCTTCTCAAAAAAGTGCGGTAGGCATACGCCCATTGATTCATGAGCGTGGTTTATTTGGTATCCAGTCGACCTGTGATTTTATTGAGAAACATGCTCCGCTGGATGTAGAAACCTTTTTCAAAAGTGAAACACAGTTAGATATCGGTCTGTATAATATGGATACGAATCAGATTGAATATTTTGACAAAAGCTACTTTGATCCGAAAGAGCAGACATTGGTAAAAGCTGCTTGCGCATTATTTCTTTTGACGCGTCCATATCAATTCTTAGGACATAAATATATGGATGCCGGATTGATCGATATGATACCGATCGAACAAAGCATTCGGAAAGGAAATGAAAAACATATTTTCATTTCTACAAAAGAAGAAAACTACGTTCGTAAACCGGCACCTAACTGGCAGCTTCGTTTGGCAAAACTCGTTTACCCGGGAAATAAAGAAGTGACAGAAAATTTAAAAAAGCGTCATATTCGCTATGAAGAACAATGGGGAAAGGTCAAACAATTAGAAAAAGAAGGCAAGGCGCTGATCCTTCGGCCAAAGAAGGACCTTGGAATTACCCGTTATACGACGGATCGTACATTGCTGGAACCTTGGTTTCAGCTGGGATATGATGAAACGATGGAACGCATAGATGAAATTCGAGCTTTTGTAGGAATAGAAAATAAATAGGCATAAAAAAAGATAGGGGCGGATGTAAATTACATCAGCAAACCTATCTTTTTATTTTTTATCATGATCGATCTTTCGCTGTAACATCAAAGATCCCCATGCAAGAGCTGCAGTTAGGATCAGAAACAGGATGGTAGGAAAATGAAAGATCGTATAAGTTAAATATGTCCGGGATAAATAGGTCAGGCCTAAGAAAGCACAGAAGCATCCAAGAATGACGAGCCAGTAATAAAAGGAAGTGGTACTGGAAGAGCGCAGCAGCAGGCTCATCAATATTTTTGTGATCACATATAAGATCATGGTATTGGCCAGTAAAGACAAAGTCAAAGGGAAGGAGTACTGCATAGGAGATTGATTCAAGAGCGGTTCTACCAAAGCATCCAATGCGACTTCATAAATGCCTGTATATAAAAATAAGATAATCGGAAAATCTGAAAAAGAAAGAAGGAATCTCTGCAGCAGAGACAATTTCTTTTTTTCTTCCTGTATATAGATCTGACAATTTGTGATACTTTTTTCTTCATTGATCGTATGTGAACGGCACTGCTCGACAATGTCAAAAAGAAATGCCAATCGTCTGGATTTCGGCAAGTTTGCTTTTTTTAATTGCATGTAAATGGATCGGATCATGGGATGATATTGTGGATCGCATTGCTGCAAAAGATCATTCTCTTCTCTTTCTGCATAAGTCAATAAATTCATGATGACCTCCTGATTGGGAACATAACACTATCATTCTAACGAAAAGCATAAAAAGAATCAACTATGGAAAAGAGGCTGTAACGAATAAGGAATAGCCAAAAATAAAAAATGCATCTAATCTCGAAAGAGAAAGGATGCATTTTTTGGTATAATTTAGCTATGAAAAACATCGAAGTGTTAGAGCTAAATCATTCCTATTTGAGCAATAGGAATTATACCGCATTTCAGATGATTTTACCACTGGATTGTGAAAAAAAGATCGATTCTTCTGATCCGGTGTACAGTTTTCTTGAAGTGATGGAAGGAGTCAACTGGAACAAATATCTTGATCACCCTGCTCACAGAGGGCGTGAAGAATATAATCCCTTCAAGATGATCAAAGTCATCCTGTTTGCGTTCATGAATCATATTTATAGTCTAAGAGATATTGAAAAAAGCTGTAGAAAAGACATCCGTTTCATGTTCTTGATGCAGGAGGAAACGCCAAGTCACATGGCATTTCATCGTTTCATCCAAAAGTATTTAAAATATGACATCCAATTCATTTTTAGAGATATATTTGAATCAATTGAGATATTAGATCCGTCAATTGATCATGATACGGTTTATATTGATGGAACCAAGCTTGAGGCCAATGCCAACAAGTTTACTTTCATCTGGAAAAAGACTGCAATCAAAACAAGAGATAAAATATTCACTCGATTAAACGAATGGGTCAGGAAACTGGGTGATCGTATTGAAGCATCTCAAAAAGAGGAGTGGACAATAAAAGACATAGAAAATATGGCTAACCAAATTTTTCATATCGTTGAACAAGAGGGAATCACTTTCATTTATGGAAAAGGTAAGCGAAAAAGCCAGATTCAGCGTTATTATGATGAATTGATGAAATACAAAGAAACACTGCAAAACTGTTTGGAAAGAATTGAACTATGCGGTCCTGACAGAAACAGCTGTTCGAAAACAGACCACGATGCAACGATGATGCACATGAAAGAGGACCATTATATGAAGACAGGAATCTTCAAGGCAGGATACAATGCACAGATAGCAGTAAGCAGTGAATATATCCAATTGGCTTGTATCTATCAGGATAGAACCGATCAAAAGACATTTATCAAATTTCTTGAAACATTCAGAGCACTTTATAACAGGATGCCTAAAACAGTAGCAGCGGATGCAGGATATGGATCCTATGATAATTATTTCTTCTGTTTAGAAAATGATATGGAAGCCTATATCAAATATATGATGTATTCAAAAGAAAAAGAAACGAGCTACAAGAAAAAAACATTCATCAAATCAAACTGGAACAGAAATGGAAATGGAAGATATATCTGCCCGGCAGGACATGAATTTGGCTGTATCAATGAAACGGTTGATAAGAGAAGCAAATATTATCGAATCAATCAAACGCACAGTTGTGGCAAATGCACGGATTGCCCACTCAAATCTCAATGTACGAAAGCCAAGGGAGATCGAACGATAAGCGTGAATCCGATACTTGAGGAGTTTGAAAGAACAGCGAGAGAAAAGCTAAACAGCGAAGAAGGAATCCGCCATCGAGTGCAAAGATCCATACAAAGCGAAGGAGCATTTGGAGTGATAAAAGAAGATTATGCTTATGACAGATTACATAGGAGAAGCATCAAAAATGTAGAAATGGAGTTCCTGTTGGTGTGCGTAGGCTTTAATCTGATGAAATATCATAACAAAAAAATAAGAAAAAAAGCACAAGCATAAATAATGTTGATAGGTTTTCCACAATAGGTGTTTTCATAATGCCAAAAAACAGGGATAATTGGGAGAATTGAAACAATTTCAAAGTAAAGAAAAGAAAAAAGAGGTCGTAACCTCAATAGACAGATTCGTTTAATTATAATCTTCTATTTCGTTACGGCCTCTTTCTTCTTATTGATTTAGTTCTGCTTCTAATTTTTCAATTCCTTTGTCGATGCGGGCAAGTGTTTCTTCTTTTCCTAAGATATAAGCAATTTCAATAGCCCCGCCTGGTGTGAATTGTTTACCGGTGATAGCTGTACGAACTGGCCATAATAGCTGACCGTTCTTCATCTCTAGTTGTTTTGGCAAAGCCATCAGCAGTTCATGAACACTTTCTTCACTCGACCAGTCCTGCAGATCCGCCAATGCGCTTCTTGCGGCCTGTAATGCTTTTAATGCGATTTCTGGAGTGGTCTTCATCTTTTTATGAACATACATGGCAGTATCATATTCCGGCAATGTATCAATGAAGTCTACACTTTCCTTGATCTGTGCCAATGTATCGATGCGCGGCTGCAGGATCTTAGCGACCGTAAGTAAATCTACTTCGCGATGAATGCTGTCTTTCAAGATATCTTTGATCAGGTCATAGAATTCTTCCAGGCTCATATTGCGTAAATATACGCCATTCATCCAAGTCAGTTTATCAATATCGAAAATTGCCGGACTTTTGGAGATACGTGAAATCTTGAACTCTTTGATCAATTCATCCAGCGTATAGATTTCTTGTTCTGTTTCCGGAGACCATCCCAGCAGCGCGATATAGTTCAAGATTGCTTGCGGCAAATATCCTTTTGCGACAAGATCCTGGAAGCTGGCATCGCCATTGCGTTTGCTTAATTTATGATGCTCATCTTTCATTACCGGAGGTACATGCACATAAGTAGGGATGTCCCAGCCATAAGCCTGATAGATCAAATTATATTTCGGCGTGGAAGATAAATATTCATTTCCACGTACGACATGCGTGATCTCCATTTGATGATCATCGATGATATTTGCAAAGTTATATGTTGGGAAACCGTCTGATTTGATCAGGATCTGTTCATCCAAAACATCTTTATCCACTTCAATACGGCCATAAACCTCATCATCAAAATACGTTTCTCCATCCCCTTTGATGGTCTGACGGATAACATAAGGTTCGCCTGCAGCTACTCTGGCTTTTGCTTCTTCTAAAGAGATATGTTTGCAAGGATCGTCATATTTAAATGAAATACCTAAGCTGTCAGCCTCTTTGCGCTGGCGTTCAATTTCTTCCTCGCTGCAGAAACAATAATGTGCTCCGCCGAGCTCTACCAATTCTTCAGCATACTTTTTATACATTGGCAAACGTTGTGACTGTACGTATGGACCATGGTCGCCGCCGATATCCGGTCCTTCATCATGCTGGAGACCGACTGTTTTCAATGTGTCATAAATAATATCTGTTGCCCCTTCTACCAAACGTCCCTGGTCGGTATCTTCGATACGCAAGATAAAGTCGCCGCCTTCATGCTTTGCGATTAAATATTCAAATAATGCTGTGCGCAGATTTCCAATGTGCATATAACCAGTTGGACTCGGCGCAAAACGTGTTCTTACTCTTTTTGCCATAGATTACATCCTTTCCGCTTACTCCCATAATCATATAATAAAGAAAAGGTCCATGCAAGAAGAGAAAGCGAAAAACAAGTGATAAAAGGCTTATTTTTGGATGCGAATGCTCACTTCTCCACTTTGCAAGATCTTTTTGTTTTCCTTTGTTTGAATGAGCAAGGCTCCGTTATCGTCAATTGCATAAGCGATGGCCGGATAACTGTTTCCTCTTTCTTTGACGAGGATCTCCTTTTGCAAGACACAGGAACACTGCCGATATGCTTCCATGATTGCCGGATCATGAATTTCTTTGAGACAGAGGGCAAAATGATGCAATAAGGAGAGGATCAATGTATCCATGCACGGCATATTTGGTGCAAAATCGGCAAGTGCACCGGGAGTGTTTTCCATCTTTGGAAATACTTGGGAAAATACATTGACGCCAAAGCCGATGATAAAGGCAGTAGGTGCATTGCCTTCATACAGGGTCTCGCATAAGATACCGGCTAATTTATGCCCTTGGTATACGATGTCATTGACCCATTTGATCTGTGTCTGCAGCTGGCAGTTTTCAAAAATGGCCCGCTGCAAGGCTAATGCACTGCAAGCAGTCAATTTCGTGAAAGGCAGATCCTGCATGTGCGCCTTTAATAAAATTGACAGATACAGCCCTTTTCCTTTTGCCGAATAAAATGTTCTTTCATTTCTGCCTCTTCCGTTGGTTTGTTCTTTTGCAATCAATACCGTGCGGTCGGGATACACGGCAGCATGTTCCTTGAGCCATGTGTTTGTCGAGGAAATCGTTTCCTGTATCGGAAGAATGGAAAATCCTTCCCATTTTGTCATCGTCTGCATGTCCATCTTCCTTTCTTCTCTCATCAACAAAAGTATAGCAAAACATGAAGAAAAGCAAGAACATGAAAATTATTTTTCTTTCAGAGCAGTCAGCTCGACAAATAATAAAAAATAGGGCATACTGATGATAAAGAAGGAATATAAAAATGGAGGTGTTTCTATGTTAAGTGGAAAAATTGCGGTCGTAACGGGAGGGACACGCGGCATTGGTCGCGCAGTCGTAGAAACCTATTTAGAAAATGGCGCAACCGTGATCTTTTTCGGCTCTCGAAAGGAAAGCGTAGATCAAGCAATGGCTTCTTTACAAGAGCATTTCTTTGATGCAGTTTTTGAGGGAATGTATCCTGATCTGAAGAATGAAAAAGAAATCGAAGAAACAATGAAAAAGATCGTTGAAAAGTATGGAAGAATCGATATTTTGGTCAATAATGCAGGGATGAGCGATAGTCATCCATTTGAACAATATAATGAAGCACTATTTGACCAGATCATGGATCTGAATGTGAAAGCTGCCTACGTTTGCAGCAGGGCAGTTGTGCCTTATATGAAAAAACAAGGCGGTGGCGTCATCTTGAATACGAGCTCCATGGTATCACAGTATGGACAGCCGGCAGGTGTTGCCTATCCGATGAGCAAGTTTGCTATTAACGGGATGACAAAATCTTTAGCCAGAGAATTAGGTCCGGTTCAGATTCGAGTCAATGCGGTTGCTCCGGGCGTTACGAATACAGATATGGTGAAAGTATTGCCAAAAGAAGTGATCCAGCCAATCATCAATACCATTCCTTTGCGCAGAGTAGGGGAACCGCAGGATGTGGCGAATGCATTCTTGTTTTTAGCGAGCGATCTGGCTTCCTATATAACAGGAGCGATCTTGGCAGTAGATGGCGCAACAATGTGCTAAAAGGAGACCAGCTATGAATCTGTCAAGTAAAAAAAGATAAGAATTGTCAAAATTCAATAAAGTATATTTAGGGTATACGAAAGCTCAGTTATATAAGTAGTCTTAAATAACGAATAGCTATAAATGATATATTTATATAAAAAAGTTTGTTTTATGAAAATATTGTTTGAAATTATTGGTATTCAAAGTTTGAATCAGGATGATTAAGTATCCAGAAAATGTAACGACAAAGTTTTGTTGCACAGTGTCCTAAGGCGTTGTAGTGAGACTTTCCTTGAGACTTCTTTAGCGCAAAATAGTTTTTCATAGGTCCAGGTCTTCTGGTCATATTGAAAGCTGTCCATATCAAAGCATATCTTAATAGTTTGTTTCCTCTTTTGGACATTCTAGTCGTATTTGCCTTCCATGTACCGGATTGTCTAACCTTTGGATCTAAACCTGCATAAGCTACTATCTTTTCTGGAGAGCTAAAACGAGTTATACTAATAATGGCAGACATGATATAACCGATTTCTATATCGTTAATCCCAATTAACTGATGTAAAGGAGAATCAAGCACAGTAGGATGTTCTTTGATTTCTTTTTCGATTCTATCAATCTGCCTTTCTTTTAGTTCTAAAGTTTCAATACATTGAATGATATTCAAACCAATGCTTAAAGAGTGAATTCCGATTGAAGTCTTAGCTGCTTCTTTAACAGCTTCAACTTTTGATAGAGAATATTTACCTTTAGAAGCCTTTTTAGCTAGATTCTTTAGTTTATCTATTCTAGCTTCAGATATAGAATTAGCGGTTGGATACTCCTTTAAAATAGCTCGAATAGCAGCTGTGTTGATATCAACAATGGATTCAAGTTCAGGAAATGTTCTATCGAGATATGATTTTAGCTTGATTTTCATTTTTGAAGACTCGATTATTAAGAAATGTCTTTGATTAACCAGCTCTTTCAATTCGCTGCTTAAGAATTCTTGTTCAATCAAAGATTTATATTCAAACGATAAGAACTTTGCGATGGCTCTGGAATCGATATCGTCATTCTTGGCATCACGCAAAGAAATAGATCTAAACTTACTGGTCATATAAGGGTTGATTAAAAAACACTTATATTTCTTGGAAGTTAGAAAATTGAATAAGACCTGATGATAGTGACCGGTTGATTCAAAACCAATCAGTATTTCGCAACGTTTGTTCAATTTAGAAAGAGAAGATAATAATGTTTTAAAACCTTTATCGTTATTATCAAAATGAAGTGAATCAAGAATCATTTCACCAGTAGAAGGATCATAGATACTTGCGACGTGTTCAAATTTAGCAACGTCGATACCACAAAACAGTTTAGACATAAAAAGACCACCTTTCTAGAACCTTGTCATTCTATAGTGGTCTTACTAGTGTAAACTTGCGTGACATGAAGATATCAAAACCTATCCAGCTATAAACAGATGTAATAAGATCCTATAGATTCACTCTCCTTTGAGTAGATAAACCACATAAATATATAAGAGTACTAAGGTTCTATCTACATTATATAAAAGGTTGGAAAGGAAAAGTGATATGAATGCTACGACAAGGTACATTTGTATCATACAAGAAAAAAATATGGAAAATAAAGTATTATATGACCTTTCTTACGGCGTATATCTTACGACGACGATGGATAAAGATCGCCCAGTAGGCTGTGTGACGAATTCAGTGATGCAGATCACATCTGCACCTATGACACTTGCGGTCAGTGTCAATCATGATAACTATACAAATGGCTGCATTAAGGAAAGTGGTCTGTTTGCTGTATCGATCTTGGCAGAAGACAGCGATCCTTCTTTGATCGGTACTTTTGGCTTTCAAAGCAGCAAGGATGTAGATAAATTTAAAGATGTAGCTTATGAGATCCTGCAAGGCGCCCCGATCATAACAAAAACAAAAGGGGCAATCGTCTGCCGGGTCATCGATACGATGGAAACATCGACACATACGGTCTTCCTGGGCGAAGTGCTGGATGCAAAAGCATTAGAAGCAGGTACGGCGATGACATATGCATATTATCACAATGTCATTAAAGGAAAGAGTCCTAAAAATGCACCGACTTATCAACCGGAACAAGAAGAGAAAAAATCGACGATCACATATAAATGCCGTATCTGCGGTTATGTGTACGAGGGTGATCCGCTGCCAGCTGATTTTAAATGTCCGATCTGCGGGGTAGGCGCAGAGATGTTTGAAAAGATCATCGCGTAAGTACTTTGATGAAAGAAGGGCAGGTCAATTATGAAAATCATTATTTCTCCAGCAAAAAAGATGCGCAGCGAAGTGGATGGGATCTCTGCTAGCACACGGCCTGTATATACAGAAAAGACGAAACAATTGTTAACCTATTTAAGGACATTGCCATTGGCTGAGTTAAAAAAATTATTGGCATGCAACGATGCTTTGGCAACATTAAATTATGATCGTTTTCAACAGATGGATCTTCAAAGCAAAGGAGAACCAGCTTTGTGGATGTATGACGGGATCCAGTATCAATACATGGCTGTCAACGTGCTGGATGAAGAACAAATTGCATATGCGCAAGAACATGTGCGCATCCTTTCCGGGTTTTACGGCATCTTGCGTCCGTTGGATGGCATCGTCCCTTATCGCTTGGAAATGCAGGCAAAGCTGAAAAGTGATTTTTGTAAAAATCTTTACGATTTCTGGAAAGATGACTTATATAAAGAAATCAGTAAACAGGAAACTTGTATCGTTGATCTTGCCAGTGAAGAATATAGTAAATGTATTTCTCGTTACTGCAAAGAACCGCTGCAGATGATCAAGATCATATTTGGCGAAGAACAACCAGATGGTTCTATCAAAGAAAAAGGGGTCTATGCAAAAATGGCCCGCGGTGAAATGGTTCGTTATTTATGTGAAAAGCAGATAGAAGATCCGGAGAGGATCAAAGATTTTGATCGTCTGCATTATCATTTTGATCCGCAGAGATCAAATGCACATATATATGTTTTTGTACGATAAAGGAGTGAAGAAGATGTTAAAAGAGGGAATGAAAGCACCATCCTTTACATTGATGGATGAAAAGGGAAACAGTCATTCATTAAGTGATTACAAAGGAAAGAAAGTCGTTGTTTATTTTTATCCAAAAGATAATACGCCGGGATGTACGAGACAAGCTTGCGCATTTGCGGCTGCCTATGAGGAATTCAAGCAGTTAGATGTCGTGGTCATCGGTATCAGCAAAGATTCCCAGCGTGCACATGCAAATTTTATCAAAAAGTATGATCTGCCATTCATCTTATTGTCCGATCCGGATCGTCAAGCCATTGAAGCATATGATGTATGGAAAGAAAAGAAACTTTACGGCAAAGTCAGCATGGGTGTTGTTCGCAGCACTTATGTGATCAACGAAGAAGGCATCATCGAAAAAGTATTTGAAAAGGCAAAACCAGATACGAATGCTGCTGAGATCCTTTCTTATTTAAAAGGAGAGTAGGACATTTCAAACAGAATGTATTTTCAAAATTATTCTGTAAACGCTTGTATATTGACTGACTGTTTAGTAAACTGAAAGTATAAACAGGAGAAAGAAGCAAGGCAAGTGATCATTTTTATCGAATCGAATAAGGTGTATTTCTCTTGTTAATCATGAAGAGATACGCCTTTTTTCATAGGAACTATATCGCTTGATTGAATTAGCAGCAGTTAAGGAGAAAATCATGGTCGACAAGAATATAGAACGAAAAAATCAATTGTTAGAGCTTTGTTTTGAAACATTTTGCCAATATGGATTAGAAAATACGAGCTTACAGAAATTAGCAGAAGCCTGTCAAGTATCAAATGGAGCTTTGATCTATTACTTTCAGACAAAAGACCAGATCGTAATAGAAGCTACAGCTCATTGCATGGCCAAGGTGGAAGATGATTTTATGGCAAAGGCTCCAAAGAACTTCGAAGATATCGAACGCTTCTTAAAAGAGATGCCTTATCTGACCGCCAAGCTGCATGGAAAGAAATACCGGTTCATGTATCAGGTCTACTCCAGTCCGAAATATTTGGAATACGGAAAAGAATTTTTTAAAGGAGTGAATGTTCGCTATCACGAATACGCCGAGCAACTTTCCAAGAAACTGGTCATGCCCGTCGATTATATCCAAGGAATGATCTATATCTTCGTCCGAGCCTGTGTACATTATGCATTGTTTGAAGATGAAGAATATCTTCAGTTGCAGCTCAATGCGATACGCTTTTCCCTACGAGCATTTATCACTACTAAAATAAGAAAGGAGGATTGAGAAGCAAAAAGTACCTTTGATGAAAGGCAGAACCATGAATTTAATTAGGGGCGTATGTTTTTCGTTTTATGGGATGAATGTTTAAATGAAGAGAAGTTTACTTGTTTTTAGGATTGTTGTTTTCATATTTTATGGGGAATGGGTGTTCTATCCTTTATCCGTATAGGATGCTTAAATCAAACTTGGCATGGTAGATGATGCAATGTCAAGCATGGTCTGTGTTTCCTACGTCTTCTTCCTGAAATCCAACTCAATTATACCTGCTTGTGCTGATAAAAAATTGTATAGAGGTAAATGTAGTTTAGAAGGAATCGTCATAAAAAAGATCATATAAAATATTTTCTCAGTAACACATACTTAGCTAAGGAGGTAAATCTATGAAAAATAAATTATGCAATTGTACATTAGCAGTATTATTGATTTTTTCACTTATGTTTGTGATGTTTCCTACGACAGTATCGGCAGCAGATACTGCAACGGTAACCATCAACGGTCAGGCATTAATAGACGGAGAGCCATTGCAGTTAGGAAATGGAACAGTTGTTTTGGACGAAAAAAGTGGGACTCTTACGCTGGATAATGCAACTATAAATCAAGATGCATCTGCTCGTCCAGGAACACCGGTTCTAAGAGCAGATAATGGAGATTTGATGATTATCTTGATTGGGGAAAACACAATTACATCAACAACACAAAGGCCTATATATCTAACGTCTGGTCAATATACGATTCAAGGCACCAAAAATGATTCGCTAATCATTAACACAGATTCTGATGGATTACAGGTAGAAGGCGGTAACTTAACTATTGATGGATGTAACATCGATATCACCTCATCAAATTATGGTGGAATGATATGTTTGGGTAAATACAATACAGGGGAATTTGTCATCTTTACTATACAAAATGGCGCAAATGTTAGCATCAACAGTTTTGAAAATACTATGATGGGAGAAAATGAGCTTGTCATAAAGGACAGTACCGTAAAAGCTACTGCGCGTAGTAACCAGCAAGGGTGGCCCACGTCCGTAATTTCTAGTTATTTCAACATATCTATTGTGAATAGTGCGGTAACCGCTACGGCAAATGGAGAAGAAGCAAGCGCTATTTCTGCTGGAGGAACTGTTTCCATAAACAACTCAGAAGTATCAGCAACCATCACATCGCAAACCAATTTATATACCGCGCTTAGCGGAAATAATGTTGACATCACTAATCATTCCTATGTAACAGTTAATAGCGCTGGATCTATTGGAATTTGGTCACCATACGGATCTATCACAATTCAAGATTCTATCGCTCATGTAACCGCCAGCAATGAATGGCCGGCAATCCGTGGAGATAACGGCGGTACCACAATCACTGGCAGCTGGATTGAAGCTTTCGGTGACGATGTCAGTCCAGAATTAAACAGTTCTGATAGTGCCATCTTCTTAAACAATGAAGGTTCTGTAAGTGGTTCACTCACGCTTCCGGGTAATGTAACAGTTGGTAAAGACATGAAACTGTCCATTCCAACCGATTCATCCATTATAGTACCGAATGGTATAACATTTACCAATCATGGACAGATCGAACTTCTCGGTGGTTCCATCGAAAATAACGGCGGTACGATTGTTTGTGATAATCACGTCGGCGGTACGGCAACCTGTACTTCAAAAGCAGAATGTGATATTTGCGGAAAAGAATATGGAGACTTCCTTGCACATGAGCTCGTTAAGACGGAAGCGAAAGCACCTACCTGCAATGAAGATGGAAATAAGGAGTACTGGACTTGCAATACCTGCAAAAAATATTTTAGTGATGCTGAAGGAATGAAGGAAATCAGCCTAGAGGATACGGTCATCTTGTCAACCGGACATAAACTGAATAAAATAGAATCTCTTGATCCAACAGTCGATGCACCAGGAAACATCACTTACTGGCATTGCGAGATCTGTGACAAATACTTCAGCGATGAAAATGGGGAACATGAGATTTCCTTGGAAGATACGATTATTGCCAAACTTCCAAAACTGCTGGAAGGTGCAGATCAAGTATGGACGAAGGGAAGCAAGATAGGCCTAACTTTTGTAATAGATTCAGATATAAATGCATTTGAACGAGTGCTGGTGGATGGGAAAGAGCTGGATCCATCGAATTATGAGGTGAAATCTGGAAGTACGATCGTAACCTTAAAGCCTTCTTATTTAGAAACATTATCAAAGGGAACGCATCAACTTTCAATCATTACAGATGCGGGCAGCGTTGATACTGCTTTTGCAATCAATGAAAACAAAGTGGCAGAAGAAGATAAACCAGCAACCGGCATCCTCAATATGCAAGGACAGTGGACGCTGTTGTTATTGAGCGCTTTATGCATGGTCATCTGCACATATAAAGTAAAAGAGAAAGAATAATAGATGTGGAAGATGTGTTTGTCTATTCCTGATGAACACATCTTTTTTGTTGCAAGATGTATGGTACAATAGTACGGTAAGGAGTGATGAGATGAAATTCATGCATTTGGCAGATCTGCATTTAGGGAAGATCGTGCGCGGCTTTTCTATGTTGGAGGATCAGCGGTATGTCCTGCAACAGGTGATCGATACGGCAAAACAAGAGCAGATCGATGCATTGCTCATCGCGGGAGATGTGTATGATAAGCATTTTCCAAGTGAAGAAGCTGTCGCATTGCTGGATGATTTTCTTAGTGCGCTTGCACAGGAAAATATTAAGGTTTTGCTGATTGCTGGGAATCATGATAGTCGAATACGTCTGCAGTTTGGCCGTCGATCTTTTCGAAAAGATGGTGTGTATATCGTCGGCTCACTGCAGGAAGCATGCCGGCCAGTTGTGTTGTCGGATGCAATCGGTGATGTGTATTTTTATTTACTGCCGTTTGTGAAGCCGGTTTATGTCCGTAATTTCTTAAATCAGGAGATCGATGGGTATCCTGAAGCAGTACAGATGATGATCCAAGAGATGCATATCGATCTAAATAAAAGAAATGTATTGCTTGCACATCAATTTGTTTTGGGGGCAGATACCTGTGATTCAGAGAGTGCCATCAGCAGTGTGGGAGGCTTGGATGCAATTCCTTCCTCTTGTTTTGAAGGCTTTGATTATGTTGCTTTGGGACATTTGCACTCTCCGCAGGCTATGGGGAGAGAAAGTGTGCGTTACAGCGGGTCGTTATTGAAGTATTCACTTTCGGAAGCACATCAGAAAAAAGCAATGGTCCTTGTGGAAATAAAAGAGAAAGGGAACATGACATTGAATCAGATTCCATTTCGTCCATTGCATGATCTGCGGGAAATCAAGGGAACGTATGATGCTTTGATGCAGGAAGCAACAATAGATCTGCAGAAAGAGGACTATGTACATATTACTTTATTGGATGAACATATGGTCCCGGATGCCAAGGCGCGTTTGCAGACAGTATATCCGCATATCATGGAATTGCGTTATGAGAATTTACGTTTTGCATATCAGCAGGAATTGAAACGATCATTGGAGGTACATAGTGATTTGGAATTGATCGAAGAGCTGTATACATTGCAAAATAATCAGCCATTGGAAGAAGAACAGAAAATTTTATTAAATGAGTTGCTGGAAAAGATCAAGGAGGAACTATGAGAGTCTTGCGTTTAACCATGTGCGGCTTTGGACCATATGCATCACAAACAGATATTGATTTTACTGCATTTTCACAAGGCTCTTTGTATTTGATCAGTGGTCATACCGGAGCCGGGAAAACAACGATCTTTGATGCCATCGTATTTGCACTGTATGGAGAAGCTAGCGGGACACAGCGCAATGCCTCTATGTTTCGCTCTTTGTATGTATCTTTGCAAGATCCTACCTATGTAGAATTGTTATTTGAATTTCAACAAGTGCAATATACGATACGCCGAAATCCTGCTTATGAGCGTGCCGCTTTGCGTGGAAATGGAGTTACGATGGAAAAAGCGGATGCCGTATTCAGACGCGGAGATGCTATCATTGCTAACGGGTATGAAGAAGTCAGCAAAGCCGTTACGCAGTTGATCGGTCTGGACGGAGATCAATATCGCCAGATCGCTTTGCTGGCACAAGGGGATTTTCAAAGAATGTTATTTGCTTCTACGAAAGAAAGAGAAAAGATCTTTCGACAATTATTTCATACACAGCGCTATGCAGTTTTGCAGGAACGATTGAAGCAGATGCAGTTAGAGAATGAAGAAATTTTGCGTCAGCATCGCAATCAACAATTGGCTGCATTACGCAGCATACAATGTGAAGGATTAAAAGCAGAGCGTTTAAACAAGTATATAGAACAGCAGGGATATGGAAATGAAAATGAAATCCTTTCTTTTGTTGATGAAATGATCCAGCAGCAGGAAATCGAATTGAAACAAAAGAAAGGCGAGATCGACCGATTGCAGAGTGCCTATGAGAAAACAAAAAAAGCGTTTGAAGAAGCAATGCGAAGAGAAACGATCCTTGTGCAGTTACAAGAGGGAGAAAAACAGCTTGCACAATTCAAACTGGACTATGATGCAATTTTAAAAGAAAAAAGTGCGTGCCTGGCAAGAGAAAAAGAGATGGAAAAAAAGCAGGAAGAAGTGATCCGTCTGCGTCAGGAGCAGGAAATTTTACAGACATGGCTTTTGGAAACGCAAAAGTTACAGCAGGAACAAAAACAGTTAGTGCAATTGCAGAAAAAGATGGAGCAAAAAAAAGAAGAGTATAATCAGGGGCAACAGCAGCTGCTTGCACTGCAAAAAGAGACGTTCACACTCGAAGGATGGCAGGCAAAAGAGAGTCATCTGCAGTTGTTGGACCAGCAGCTTGCACAACAAGAAGAACAGTTGCAGACTTGGCAAGAACAATGGAAAAGACAACAGGATTTGCAAGCAGAAATCCAGCAAGAGCAGTTAGTGTATGAAAAAGAAAGAGACCAGTTTGTAAAAGAACAGACCCTTTACCAACAAATGGAATTACAGTTTTATGATGGACAGGCAGGCCTTTTAGCAAGAAATCTAGAGGAAGGCAAACCATGTCCGGTCTGCGGTTCTCTGCAGCATCCTGCACCGGCTGCATGGAAAGACAGCGATATAGATAAAAGCCGGTTGATGAAACAAAAACGGATCTATGAAAAGCAGCAGCAAAAAATGCAAGAAAGGGCATTGACGATCACCAAATTAAAAAGCAGTCATGAGGAACAGATGCAAGTACTTCTTAGCGCATTTGCAGTAGAAGATCGTGAAAAGCTCTTGGAAGCATTGCAGACAAAAATACAGCAGTTTGAGGAAGAAAAGAAGCAACAGGCAGATAAGTGGAAACAATGGAAAGAAACACTATCGCGTTTGCAACAGCGGGAAAAGCGCAAGCAGCAGTTGACGGATATATTGCAAAAGCTGCAAGAGCAGCTGCAGCAATGGCAAACCGCATATGTGCAGTTGCAAAGCAGCTGTGAAACGAAATCTCTGCAGCTGGAAAAACAGAAAACACAATTGCATTTTCTTGAACAGGAATCATTGCGTAAGCAGCTTTTTGAATTAGAGACAGCGGTAGCTGCATTTGCGAAAAAGAAACAGCAGTTGCAGGAAAAAATGCAGAATAATGATGCCCAGCGGGAAAAACTGCAAGGCTACATGGAGGCTTTGCAAAGTGAAAAAGAAAAATTAGCGAAGGGGGATCGCCAAGCTTTAAAAGCAGAAACAGAGAACAAGCATTCATTATTAGAACAGTCACAGCAGGAAGAACGTAATCAGGATCTGTGTTTAAGAGGAAATAAGAAGGCGCAGCAGCAGCTGCGACAGTTACAGGAAGAATGGCAGAAAAATTTGAAAAAGATCCAGCAGATACAAACATTGAGCGATACATTAAATGGAACGATACCGCAAAAAGATCGAATCACTTTAGAAGCCTTTGTGCAGCAAAGCACATTTGAACGCATCTTGCGTTATGCGAATATCCGCTTGTTGCAAATGAGTCAGGGACAGTATGAGCTGCGCAGGGAAGAAAAAGGCTCTAAACGTTCACGCAGCGGTCTGGATCTTTGCATTTTGGATCATCATAGTGCGTCGACGCGCAATGTCCGTACCTTGTCCGGCGGTGAAAGCTTTTTAGCTTCATTAGCTTTGGCACTGGGATTATCAGATGAGATTACTAACAGCAGCGGCGGTATATCCATTGGTTCAATGTTCGTGGATGAGGGATTTGGAACATTGGATGAGGAATCTTTACAATTAGCTATGCGCGTATTGCATTCTTTGACACAGGGGAATCGGCAGATCGGTATCATCTCGCATGTGGCAGAGCTAAAGGAACAGATCGAACAGCAGTTATTTGTGCAAAAGGATGCACAGGGAAACAGCCATGTAAAGATGATCTGGTCATAAATAAGGGGGAAGATGTATGTTTTATTTATTGGCGGCAATTGCTTGCAGCGCCTGTGTATCCATTGCCATGCGGTGGAGCGAGGGGCATGTGAGCAACAGCATGGGACTATTGGTCATTAACTATCTAACTTGCAGCTTATGTGCATTTTGTTTTTGTCATACATTTGCCATCGATTCTGCCAGCTTTTTATGCGGCGGCATCATGGGAGTTTTATTGGTTGCAGGTCTTGCCCTGTTACAATATAATATCCACCGTCATGGTGTCATCGTTTCATCGCTCTATACACGATTGGGGGTCATCGTGCCGATCTTATTTTCTATTTTGTTTTTTCAAGAGCTGCCTACCTGGACACAGGCGATCGGCATCGGTTTTGCAATCGTTTCTATTTTATATTTCAGCCATCAGAAGCAGCAAACTGTTACATTTGGTCTTTCTTTATTGATCTTGCTGATTGCTAACGGCAGTTGTGATGCGATGAACAAAGTGTTTGAAGTTGTAGGTGATCCAGTCTATAACAGCCAGTTCTTGTTGATTGCATTTGTCTGTGCCATGGTATTTGCTTTTGTACTATTGACCATAAAAAAAGAAAAGATCCAGGGAAAGGAGCTTTTCTTCGGCCTGCTTGTAGGTATTCCTAATTATTTTTCTGCCCGTTTTCTATTATATGCTTTACAAGAAGTAGAGGCAGTGATCGCATATCCAACTTACAGCGTGTTTACTATTATCGTCATTACTTTGTTTGGTTGGCTGATCTGGAAAGAACGTCTGACCAGACAGACTTTATATGGGATGACAGGTATCATCTTATCGATCGCGTTGATGAATCTATGAGAAACCATTTTGCTTTTCGTTTCCAATACAAACCAATTCCCAGCGAATCAGCTAATAACCATCCGATGACGATAGACCACCAAATTCCAATGACGCCGATCGATGGAACAGCAGCGGCGGCATAAGAAAGCAAAACACGTGTGCCTAAGGAAAGAATGGTCAAGATCAAAGAGATGCCCGGATGCTGAATGGCCCGGTAAAACCCATATAACAGGAACAGGAGTGCAATCAGACAATAGAAAGCGCCTTCGATTCGAAGATACAGCATGCCTTGTTGAATAACAGCGAAAGACGAGGCATCAATAAATAATGACATCAACGGTTGGGCAAACACATAAACGAGGAAAGAAATCAGGGTAGCAAAGCTGATTGAAGAGATAAAGGCTATTTTGATTCCTTTTTTTATGCGTTCTTCTTGCTGTGCACCATAATTTTGTGCAACAAAGATCGAAAAGGCATTGCCAAAATCCTGTACAGGTAAATAAGCAAATGCATCGATCTTGACACCTGCGGCAAAAGCAGCCATGATCGTTGTTCCAAAGCGGTTGACAACACCTTGCACAAGCACGATCCCTAAATTCATGATGGATTGCTGCAGACAGGTAAGAAAGGAAAACTGAAAGATTTGCTGGATCATGGAGAATCGCACATGCATGCCTGGTTCATAACGGAATAAGGCAGGATAGTGCCGCCAGCTGTACCATGCAATGCCAAAACCGGAAACATACTGGGCTATCATCGTAGCGATCGCTGCACCTTCTACACCCATCTGCAATCCGGCAATGAACCATATATCCAATAGTATATTTAAAAGCGAAGCAAGGGCCAAAAAAATGAGCGGGGCAGTAGAATTGCCTAGCGAACGCAGCAAGGATGCAAAGAAATTATAAAGAAAGATCGCAAATAAACCAGCAAACACATACTGGAGATAAGCTTGCATCATGGAATATAATTCCAAAGGAATGTTCAAAAAAGACAAGATTTCATTCATCCCTATATAAATCAGAAGATTCAACAGGAGGGTGATGAATAAAAGCAGTAAGAAAGAAGAGAGGATCGTTTGTTTTAAGCGCAGGTGATTCTTTTGTCCGACACAGATCGAGAAGATCGTACCGCTTCCCATCGCAAACCCCAATAAGATCGATGTCAGCAAAGTCATCAAAGAAAAAGCAGATCCTACCGCTGCAAGGGCCTGTTCACCTAAAAAACGGCCAACGATGATCGTATCGGCGATATTGTAACACTGCTGTAAGAGATCTCCCAAGATCATAGGGATGGAAAAAAACAGCAATGTTGACAAGATCTTCCCCTTTGTCAAATCCCTTTGCATTGTATCACTTCTTTCATTTTGTAATATTATAATTAACATTCGTAATTCTATCGTAATGCGGATCAGTGACTATGTCAATGCCTTTCCTCGCTTGACAAAATATCTTTTTTTCCATAAGATAAGTGCAGAGCTTGAATGGAGGAGAAACAATGGAACAGCCGGTCAGCTATAAAAAAGCAGTCGCCTCTTTATCATTAGGCATTATATCTATCGTATGTGCCTTTGGCTTTTTTTATACGAGTTTCTTTGGTGTGGTCTTCGGCATCCTTGCCATTATTTTTGGACAGAAAGCGCGCAAGGAGGCAAAAACACCGTTAGCTACTGCTGGACTTGTCTGCGGTATCATTGGTACTTCTTTATGCGGATTATTGTTTGTGGGATGCAGCGGATATGCAATTTATTTTAATCATACGTATTCCTCCCATTATTGGTGGTCGTAAAGAATATAATAAATCACAAGGAGGGATAGGATGCTTCCAGAGATATCAATAGGAAATATACATGTTCAAAGTTACGGGATCATGGTCTTGTTGGGTGCAATCGCAGCCATCTTTTATTGTACGCATACGATACGAAAACAAGGTTATGATGCGGATGAAATGCTGGATGTCTTGATCTATGCAGGTATCGGTGCATTCATTGGCGGGAAAGTGCTCTATCTGCTTGTCGATCTTTCTTGGTTAAGTGAGCAGCTGCCTTTGCTTTTTTCAGATCCGCTTGCTTTTCTAAGATATTTATCTGGCGGCTTTGTTTTCTATGGAGGGCTCATCGGAGTATTCGCTGCTGTTTTCTTCTATTTTTATCGACATCTGGCTTTTGCACTGGAAGAATACTTGGCTTTTTGTATGCCGGCAATTCCGTTGTTTCATTTCTTTGGCAGGATCGGCTGCTTTCTTGCAGGATGCTGTTATGGGGAAACAAGTAGTTCGATTTTGGCTGTCCCTGTTTTTACACAGGCCAATCCGGAAGTACTGGTAAATCGCTTGCCTATCCAGTTATATGAAGCTGGTTTCAACTTGCTTTTATTTGTCTGTTTACTATTATTGGTCTTTCGCAGACGAAATGGTATCTTTCAGCTTGGCTTTTATTTAACAGCGTACGGGGTTTTCCGCTTTATCGCGGAATGGTTTCGCGGCGATGCTGCCCGTGGGGTATGGTTATTATCGACATCACAATGGGTATCGCTGATTCTGGTTCCGATTGGTATCTGGATGCTGGTGGATAGTCGATTGTTCCTGCGTTTCATTCATCGGATACGGGATCGCAAAACTGAAGCATAATATAAAAGAATGGAGATACTATCGAGGATATCAAACGATTGACGGTTGATATCCTTTTTTTCTAATAGATATTTCTGCATGCGCTTTCTCTTTAAGCGGCAAAACTGATAAGAAAGATGCAGAAAGCATATTAAAAAAAGAGGCCGGGAGGCCTCAAAGAGGTTGTTTCATGGTCTCTATGATTCTGCTTTTTGTTTGTGGAAAACATATTCTTCGATGCCGGAATCGACATTTTTTCTTTTTTCCGTAATTTCATAGCCGCGATTTAACAAGAACTGGATACCTGGTTTATTTTGACGATAACAGCGGCAATAAAAGCCATCATAATTTTCTTCAAAAAAATGTAATAATGCGGTTCCGATTCCTTTACGCTGATATCCTGGGAATACAAAGATACGCAGACCATTGGAATCCCGTACATAAGCGCCAAATCCTAAGATGACTCCGCCGTCTTCACAAACATATATATCGGAACGGATATCTGAATATTTGAGATGAATGCTTTTATACTGTTTTGTCCAATATGTTTCTTTAAAACCATAATGCGCACTGCGCATGCTCATCAGCCAAATATCGGCGATCGTACCATTTTCTTCTTTAGTTGCTTTACGAATGATCATAAGACTCTTCCCCTAGCTTTCTTTCTTTTGCTGTGCTTTTGCTTCAAATTTCTCTTTATTGACGATGAAACGTGCATGTGTTGCTTCAGAGATACGATCTTTTTCATCTTTAGCTTCGATATGGAAAGTTACTTTTTTTCGGTCAACATCGATGATTTCTGCTGTTGCCCAAACCTTCATTCCCTCCGGCGTAGCTGCATCATGGCTAGCCTGAATGGAAACACCTACGCTTGTTTCACCTTCGTCTAAAAATTGTGATAATAAAGTAGCAGCAGTATTTTCCATCAGGGCAATCATCATAGGTGTTGCATAAACATTTACGATGCCGCTACCAACGCTGCTGGCAAGCAGCTCTTTTGTGACTGTGCATTCTTTTGTCAAAGAAGCATGCAGTTTGATATCTTTCATGTCATTCCCTCTCATTCATTTAAACCTGTGTCCATTATAGCATAGAATTGTTTTTTCCTACCACACTAATGATGATCGGAGTGAGAAAAATGTTCAATTATAGTGAAAGTAAGGATTCTTCCGTGCCCAAAGGAGTCAAAGAAGAAAAAATTGGATGCTGGTTCGAAAAACAGTCTTTCAGCATTTGTACGCAATTGCTTTTTTCCATGCAGCTGATACAGTATGCATGGGAAAGTCATGATCTTCAGATGCGGACACTTCTTTTGAAAATGGCGATGTATCAATTGACAATCAGCGAACAATTTGTCTTATGCTTGCAGGAAATGCAGGGTGAGATCAGAAATGACCAAGACAGGATAGAGGGGATAAAAAACAATTTTTATAATATCGGCTATATGCAGAATAGGAATGCATGCCTTTCAAAAATCAAACAGCAGGCAGATGAAATTTCCTGTTTATGGCAGGCGGGGGCGAGCAGAGCAAAGAAGAAGGAAAATAAAAAAATATTACGGATGTTATATGAACAGGAAAAAGCGCTAAGTGATTGGACCCAGCAATGGATACAAGAGGGGATAGAGCATGCGTATCCCAAGCTTTATACAAAGATCGAAGCGGCATTTGCCCATTTGCATGTGGAAAGTCCCCGCTTTTTTTCGATGCGTGATATCCCGGTGGAAATAGAAGACAAGCAGTGATTGCATGGAGAAACAAACTGTGCTATGCTTTTTTGTAGAGAAAGAAGGAAACATGGATGGAAAAAAACAAATATATCGATCATACTTTATTGAAAGCAGATGCAAAACAAAGCGATATTGAAACGCTTTGTACAGAAGCAAAACAATATCATTTTGCCAGTGTTTGCGTGAATACGTACTGGGTACCATTGTGTACAAAGCTGTTAGAAGGCAGCGATGTAAACGTTTGTTGCGTGGTAGGCTTTCCTTTAGGAGCAATGAGTACCAAAGCAAAAGCGTTTGAAACAAAGCAGGCTCGTGCAGACGGGGCTCAGGAAATTGATATGGTCATCAATGTCGGAGAATTGAAAGCAGGTCATGACCAGGCTGTTTTAGAAGATATTCAAGCGGTAGTGGAAGCAGCACAGGGCGCTTGTGTGAAAGTGATCTTGGAAAACTGTTTGTTGACAAAGGAAGAAATCATTCGCGCATGTCAATTGTGTGTGCAGGCAAAAGCAGATTTTGTAAAAACTTCTACGGGATTTTCGACATCGGGCGCCACGGTAGAAGACGTACGTTTGATGAAAGAAAGCGTGCAGGGGCATTGCAAAGTGAAAGCTGCAGGCGGTATTCGAAGTGCACAGGATATGGAGGCAATGATCGCAGCAGGCGCCGATCGTATTGGAACAAGTGCAGGGCCAAAATTGATGAAATAAATAAAAGAAGCAGACGCTGGTTTGCTTTTTTTTGTTAGATGTGGGTTTTACATTTTTTTTACGATTCACTGTTTGTGTTCTGCTATGAAAAGACGTATGATAAAAATAGATAAACAGGAGGTTTTGATCATGCAGGATATCGTTATCATAGGTGCAGGGATCACTGGCTGTTTTTTAGCTCATGATCTGTCAAAGTATCAGTTGAAAATCACAGTGTTTGATAAAGAAAATGATGTGGCGAATGCGACAACGATGGCAAACAGTGCAATCATCCATGCGGGACATGATCCCAAAGAGGGAACACTGAAAGCAGTGCTCAATCAAAGAGGAGCAAGAATGTATCCTCAAATCTGCCATGATCTGCAAGTGGAGTACCAGATATGCGGCGCCTATGTCGTTGCGCATGATGAAGATGAGATTCAAATTTTAAAAGATCTAAAAAAGCGAGCTGATGAAAGAGGAATCGATGCGCGCTTTGTGAGTTCAAAAGAACTTCTTGCACAAGAACCCAATGTTGCAGATGAAATCATACAGGCTTTGGAGATTCCGCAAACGGCTGTCGTGAATCCCTGGCAATGTGCAACAGCTTTGATGGAGGAAGCCGTTTTAAACGGAGTGCATTTAAAATTAGGCAGCGAAGTGATTGGTATCGATGCATTTGATGATTATTTTATTGTGCATACAGATCAAGGAGAAATCATGACAAAGGTCATCATCAATGCGGCAGGCTGCGGCTGTGAAAAGATTGCCGCTATGATCGAAGATCCGTCCTTTCATATCACCTATAAAAAAGGGGAATATTTTGTGCTGTCCAAATTAGCAAAAGATTTCGTTCATCATGTGATCTATCCAGTTCCCTCTAAACTGGGAAAAGGAGTTTTGGCAGTACCGACGACACATGGAAATATATTATTAGGACCAAACAATACGGTTTGTGAATCAGAAGATGTGTCCACTACTCAAAATGGAATGGATACTGTGCGGGAACGTTTGGCATATATCGTGAAGAATGTTCCTTATGGGGAGATCATACGCAGTTACAGCGGTATTCGGCCAAGCGGCAATCAAGGGGATTTTTATATTCAACCTTCTCAGACATATGATCGTTTGCTTCATGTCGCCTGTATCGATTCACCCGGTTTGGCAAGTGCTCCGGCAATCAGTGAATATGTGATCCAGAAAATGGTTCAGCCTCTTTTGCCATTGCAACCAAAGATGTCCTATGTCCGAAGAAAAGCACCAATCGTGATGGAACATCTCAGCGTGGAAGAAAAAAATCGGTTTATCCGGCAGAACCCTGCCTATGGGCAGATCATATGTAAATGTGAGAATATTTCTTATCAGGAAATTGTGGATGCCATTCATGGACCTTGTGGAGCTAAAACGATCAAAGCGGTCAAAAAACGTGTAAGGGCAGGGATGGGAAAATGTCAGGGAGGCATTTGTGAAAGTGCCGTCGCTAAGATACTGGCTAAGGAATTACAGATTCCTTTGGCTGATGTGCTTTATGATGCTCCTGGATCAGAATTAGGAACGGAGGCAAAACGATGCAAACGGTAGATATCATCGTCATTGGAGGAGGCAGTGCCGGAATGGCTGCTGCACTTTCTGCAAAAGAACAGGGAATCGATTCACTCTTGCTGTTAGAACGGGATGTGGAATTAGGCGGTATTCTGCAGCAATGTATTCACAATGGATTTGGTTTACAGGTTTTTCATGAAGAATTAAGCGGGCCGACTTTTGCCCAGCGGTTGATCGATGAAATGAAAGCCAAAGATATTGCTTATCGTTTACAGACGACCGTTTTATCCATTGGAGCTGATAAAACAGTGACCTATGTGAATCCCAAAGAAGGTTATGTGACGATACAGGCACGTGCAATTATTTTAGCCTGCGGCTGTTTTGAAAGAAGCAGGGGGGCTATTTCCATACCAGGTACACGGCCAAAAGGAATTTATACTGCTGGAACTGCACAAAGATATCTGAATATGGAAAATGTGCTGGTAGGAAAACGGGTATTTATCTTAGGAAGCGGAGATATCGGCTTGATCATGGCGAGAAGGATGACCTTGGAAGGGGCAGAGGTATTGGGAGTGGCAGAAATCATGCCTTATTCTAATGGTTTGATGCGTAATATCGTGCAATGTTTAGAAGATTTTTCCATTCCTCTATATTTGTCGCATACGATCATTGATATCCAAGGAAAAGAACAGGTTGAAAAAGTAGTCATTGCAAAAGTGGATGCAGATCGACAAGTCATCAAAGGAACAGAAAAAGCATTTGCAGTTGATACGGTATTATTGTCTGTCGGTTTAATTCCAGATGTAAACTTGGCAAAAGGTGCAGGCATTCAAATAGATCCTTTTACAAAAGGAGCCATTGTCAATGATCATTTAGAGACAACGGTCAAAGGAATTTATGCTTGTGGAAATGGACTTCATGTGCATGATCTGGTGGATTTTGTAACGCTGGAAGCAAAGCAGGCTGGTCGTTTCGCGGCTCAAGATCTTCAAGAAACATCCTGTGAACAGGAGATGATCAAGGTCGTCGCGGCAGAAGGCTTGCAATATGTCCTTCCACAGAGACTGAATATAAAAAGCAGGGAACCTGTGGTTTTCTCTTTCCGCGTACGACAGCCGCATAAACGATGTGTAATCGAATGTTTGGACCAGGATGAAGTGATCTGTACACAACAGATGCGCTATGCCTTGCCTGCAGAGATGCAGCGATTGACATTGCGTCCAGAACAGCTGCAGAAAATTCATGCTAATGTAAGAATCAGAGTGAGGGATCTATGAAGAAAGAAATGGTATGTATTGTTTGCCCGATGAGTTGTCATTTGCAAGTTACATTGAATGAACAACAGATGGTGGTTCAGGTAGACGGGAATACTTGTCCTAGAGGAGAAGTGTATGCACGAAAAGAATGTACAGCTCCAGAAAGAGTGTTAATTTCTACTGTACGTATTCAAGGAGCGATTCATCCTTTGCTGCCTGTAATCAGCGAAAGGGCGATTTCAAAGGACAAGATACAAGCAGCAATGAAAGAACTCAATGAAATACAAGTTCAGGCACCGGTACACATGTATGATGTGATCATGGAAGATGTAGCTGATACCAAAATTCGTATACTTGCTTCACGAACGATGGAAAAGCAGCAAAAAGAATAGAGAAAGGATTGCCTCCTTTCTTTTTTGCCTGAAAATAGCGTATAATAAGACACGAAAATAAAGGAGGAAGGAATCGATGATCTATTATTTTTCAGGTACAGGGAATTCTAAATGGGTCGCTCAACAGATGGCTGCGCAAATGAACGAGCAGATGCGTGACATTATACCAAAGAGCTCTCAGCATGATCTGCAAGAAGAAAAGTTTATTGGATTTGTCTTTCCTATTTATGCCTGGGGTGTTTGCAAGCCAATGATGGAATTTGTAAAACAATTGCCGCCGACCTCTGCTTTTACTTTTGCGATTTGTACATGTGGAGCCGACAGCGGGAACGCAATGAAAGAATTAAAAAAAGTGTATCGCATCGACAGTTGTTATAGTATCGAAATGCCCAGCAATTACATCATCGGCGAAGATTTAGAACCTGCAGATGTAATCGAGAAAAAAATTGCTGCGGCAAAGCAACAGATCGAAAATATGGCAAGAGAAATATTGGAACATAGAACGATCATGCATGTTCATGAAGGTTCTTTTCCCTGGATGAAGACCAAGATGATCCATCCGCTGTTTGAAAGATTTGCGACAACGACTCGACCCTTTACAATTGATCTGGACCGTTGTAATGGGTGCGGATGGTGTGCCGCCCATTGTCCGGCTGCTACTATTCAAATGGTGGATGGTAAACCGACTTGGAATGAACATTGTTATCAATGCCTGCGTTGTTTAAACGGCTGTCCGCAAACAGCAATCAATTACGGCAAACATACACAAGACAGAAAACGCTATCGCTTAGAAGAATATTTGAAAAGATAGTTGAAGAAAGCATAGATTTTAATAGCTGCAGTATAGGTTGATCCAATCAAGTGAAATATTTGTTTTTGAACAAGTATTTCACTTTTTTGATAAGGAGACTCAGAAAAAAAATAGACAGGATCAAAAAATTGAAGATAATGCTGATCCAGAAGTTCAAGGGACAGGGTGACAAAGGACAAAATGATAAAAAGAGCAACATGTAAGAGGTTACATAACGAACAATAAGATTGCTTTGTACTTTTTAGCAATTTCTTTGTATTAATTAGCAATCGCAAAAAACGAAACTGAAAACGCTTGCAAAACTGAAATTCACAATGGCATAATGTGCGTGCATGAAATAAAAACATTACATAAATTATGCGGATAACAGCAATATGAAGGAGGTATTCAATAAAAACTGATGCATGTTGGTTTTTATTTTTCCATCCAAGATAAATGGTTTGAACGCTTATCTTTGATTCATGCAGGAACATAGAAAGGAAAAGGTATATATAGTATTCTCCTGTAAATGAGAAGATAGATATACCGGGAGGGAAATAGGTGAAAAAGAGAAAAAGAAATGCAGCCCCTAAGGTTGCGTTGGCTGCATTTATGACCTTTTCATGTTTACCAAATGGTGGATTTGCACAAGTGGTGCATGCGAATGAAGATAATTTAGCGTTGCATAAAAAAGCAACGGCGAGTCATTCGTATAATGAAACAACTTTTGCAGCAAAAAATGCTGTAGACGGCGATCTAAAAACACGTTGGGCATCTGAAGGTGATCAAAAACATACGGCATCGTTTATGGTAGATTTGGGCAAAGCAACCGATTTTAATCAGTTTAAGATTTACTTTGAAGATACCAAAGAAGTCACTGTAAAAGACTATGTGATCGAGGGCAGCAATGATCCGGATAAAGGATTTGTTCAACTGTATAAAGCACCAGATCATCTGCAAATAGAAAATGCATTTGAACAAGTTACGCTGCCTGATAAGCAAAACTACCGGTATGTGAAAATTACGATCACAGTGGACGGCTATCCAAGCGTGTCGCTTCGCGAATTTGAAATTTATGATGCAGATGGTTCAAAAGTAACGCCGCAAGATCCTGGCAAGAATGTCGCGTTGCATAAAAAAGGATATTCCAGCTCAGATGAAACAAAGGAACTGAATGCAGATAAAGCATTTGACGGAGATACGGCAAATTCAAAATCTCGATGGTCCAGTCAAGTGGGAAATGCACCGCATTGGCTTTATGTGGATTTAGGTGAACAACGAGATATAAAAACGATTCGTTTGTTTTGGGAAACACGAAAAGCGACGGATTATCAAATTGAAATCAGCGATAATAAAGAACAATGGACACCAGTCAAACAAATGAAATCACGTCCATCCAGCAAAACAGAAACGATCACTTTGGATGAGGTGAAACAGGCTCGTTATGTACGGATTTATATTCATGCGCTTGATGCAAAGGATCCAGATAGCAATATTACATGGAACACCATCTCACTTTATGAAATGGAAGTGTATGGCGGTACGCCTGCTATGTCCATGGAAGATATCAAGCAAAGCATCACAGTGGATGCACCGTCCAAAGAAGCAAATAAGCTTGTCGTTCATCTTCCAAAAGCGGAAGGATATACAGTTACGTATAACGGAACAGACTTGGAACAGGTAGTAGATGATGATCTGACCATTTATCATCCTATTGTAGATAAGACGGTCAATGTATCATTTAAAATTGTCAATGATCAAACAAAAGCGTATGCGTTTAAGGAAATTCCAGTTTTGATCCCCGGCCAATATGAAACTTCTTCGTCAGATAATGCTGCACCGGCTATATTGCCGCAACTGCAGGAGTGGAAAGGAAAGACAGGACAATTTACTCTGCGGGACAGCAGCAAGATCGTATATGCCAGTGATGATCTAAAAGCAGTCGCTGAAGAGATGAAAGCAGATTATACAGCTTTGACTGGAAAAGATATTACAGTGATGAAAGGTGACGAAGCAAATGTAAATCCGGGAGATTTTTATTTTGCTCTCACTTCCGATACTTCTTTAGGATTGATGAAAGAAGGCTATCAAATGGAGATCACTGATAAGCTCACTGTATATGCGGAAACGACTACCGGTGCGTATTGGAGCACAAGAACGATCCTGCAGGCGCTCAAACAAAATTCATTTGAGCGTATTCCGCAAGGTATCGCGCGGGATTATCCATTATATGAAGTGCGCGGTTTTATCCTGGATGTTGGAAGAAAGACATTTACCATGGATTATTTAAAACAGATCGTAAAAGAAATGTCATGGTATAAGCTGAATGACTTCCAAGTGCATCTAAATGATAATTTGATCTTCTTAGAGAATAAACAAGATCCAATGAGCGCTTATTCGGCATTTCGCTTAGAAAGTGATCTGGTAAAAAAAGGCAATGTGCTGACGGGAAAAGAGGGACAGCCTTTAACAGTAGGTGACCAGGTATTACGATATCAACAAGATCTGACAAGTACAGATGTATGGTATACAAAGGAAGAATTTAGAAAATTTATAAAAGAATCCCGGACCTTGGGAGTGAATATTGTGCCTGAAATTGATACGCCGGCACATGCTTTGGCTTTAACAAAAGTATTGCCGCAGCTTCGCTATGGTACGACAGGCCGGGCTACAGACCATTTAGATCTGGTGAATTCATATGACCAGAGCGTAGCTTTTGTACAGACCATATTTTCTGAGTATTTAAATGGAAACGATCCGGTATTTGATAAAGATACGATCGTACACATAGGTGCGGATGAATACAATGCTTCCTCACAGGCATATCGCAAATTTGTGAATGATATGCTGCATTATGTGGAAGGCAGCGGAAGAAAAGCACGTGTGTGGGGAAGCTTTACGCAATGTGCAAAGGGAGAAGATATCGACGCAAAAGGTGTACAGATTAATTTATGGAACTTCGGATATGCAAAAATGAATGAAATGTATGATGAAGGTTTTGATTTGATCAATTGTAATGATGGAAATTATTATATTGTACCGAATGCCGGCTATTACTATGATTATTTAAGTGACAATACGATGTATAATACTGCGATCAATACGATTAGTGGTGTGACGATCCCTGCCGGTGACGATCAGATGGTCGGCGGTGCTTTTGCGGTATGGAATGATATGACAGATTATAAAGAAAACGGAGTAACGGAGTATGATGTCTATCATCGTATCAGCAATATGCCTTTGTTTGGCGCAAAATTATGGGGGAAAGAGGATCTTTCCTTAACAGATGCAAAATCCAGGTCGAAACAGTTAGGAGATGCTCCAAGAACAAATTTCGGTTATGAAGTCCATTCAAAATCAGATGTTTATATGCATCTGCCGATGGATGCGCTGAAAGATACATCCGAAAATGCATTTGCTGTCAGCCCAGGTGAAAAGGCAGAAATCGTGGAAGTCGATGGAAAAAAAGCGTTACGGTTAGAAGGCGGGAAAAGTTATATCCAAACCGGACTTGAAACTGCAGGTCTGAACAGTGATCTTCGTGTAAAAGTAAAACGAACGACAGAGAATACAGATGAACAGATTTTGTTTGAAAGTCCATATGGCAGTATCAAAGCAGTTCAAAAAGAGACCGGGAAAGTAGGCTTCTCTAGAGAATCACGTGATTATTCCTTTGACTATACACTTCCTGTAAATGAGTGGGTAGAGTTAGAATTTAAAAATGAGCAAAACAAGATCCAACTGTATGTAAATGGAAAATGGACAGATACCATTGGCGACGATGAAAAAGTTGAAGGACGGCCGTTGTTAGCGACGATGATGTTCCCAATGGCAAAGATCGGAAGTGAATCACAGGCGTTTATTGGTTACGTGGATGATGTCCGTATTGGTAAAAATGCTGATTTTGCCACTACGATGCCGCTGGATCAGGCATTATGGAACGCATCTTCTATTATCAACGATGAGAATCGTTCTGTTTTAGATCCGTTGATGAAAGAAGCACGGGATATCCTTGCACAATATGATCCTGATGCGGCAGCAATTGATCAGTTGACAGAAAAAATAAATGCGGCCATGAAAGAAAGCAAGTACCAGAAAGCAAATTATGATCGTGTTGAAACATATAAGACACTGATCGATCAATTGGATTCTTTTACAAAAGAAACAGCTTCTGCTGTACAAAAGGCATTGGACAGCATTCGTTACGATTTGCCGAAAAAATTACAATATGTCGTGGATGCCTATGAAACAGCACTTGTAAAAGCGATGGATGCCTTGCAGACAAAAGCATTGAGCAATCTATATTATGTTGATTCTGCTACGATGAAAGCAACTGCTTCCAGTTATCAAGCAGATGGATCTGATCCTGCCAATGTATTGGATGGCAAGACCAATACGATTTGGCATACAGACTGGAATCAAAAGAAGATGCCGCATTGGATTGATTTAGAGATGGATAAGCCTGCAAAAGTGAATGCACTGTTGTATACACCTAGACAAAGCGGGAGCAATGGCAATGTGACAAAATATCGCATTTTGATAAGCGAGAATGGAAAAGATTATAAAGAAATCAAAACTGGTTCTTTAAAAAATGACGCCTCTGTAAAAACGATCTCTTTTGATGCAGTGATGGCGAAACACATTCGCTTGGAATATGTGGAAGCAGTGAATAACAATGGATCTGCTGCAGAAATACGAGTAAAGCTGGCTAATATAGAGGTAAACACAAAAGGATTGCATGTGGCAGTTGCTGAAGCAGAAAAACTAGCGGCTCGTTTACATAAGGACGATCTTACAGAGGAAAGTTGGCAGGCGTATACAGCGAAGATCGAGGAGGCCAAAGAACTTCTCGAACAAAGTGATCCAGATGCAAACAAGGTAGCACAATGTATCTATGATCTGGATTTGATGAAGGCACGCTTGCGTTTACATGATGCGCAGCCAATTCATAAGGATGCTCTTAAAGCCGCAATTGAGAAAGCCGATGCATATTCTGCGTCAAACTATACAGCTGACAGCTGGGCGAATTTGCAAGAAAAATTGAAGATTGCAGAAACTTTGTTAAAGGAGGATACCGTTGATCAAAAGGCAATTGATGCTGCAGCGGACGCACTGAATGAGGCAATTCATGCATTAGTTGAAATACAGGCACCTGTGAAGGAAGATAAGAGTGAATTGTATGCATTGCTGAATAGATATGATGGATTGCATGCCGAAGATCATACAAAAGAAAGCTGGATGCCATTTAAGAAAGCTTATGACGATGCCTGCGCTGTATATCAAAATGAAAGTGCGACAAAAGAAGATATCATGAGCGCATACAGCACGCTTGAAAAAGCAGCAATGAATTTAGAGAAAGTGAAAGAGAAAACAGAAACAAATCTTTCTTCAGAGGATAAGACGACAAAGCCTGTCAAAGAATCTGTTCCTACAGGCAGTGTGCAGACAGCTGCATTACCATTAGCAGCAACGGGTCTTCTTTCATTATGGGGAATTGTGGCAGTTTACTGTAAACGCAAAGAAGAATAAAGCTTTTCTTCGAATGCTAAGATAAGAAAAGATGATTTCATGATTATTATGCAAATCATCTTTTCTTGGTTCTATTGAAAGCAGATTAATTTCTTCTTATAATGAACACATGGACGTTTTAAAAAGATTTGGAATCAAATATTTTCTTTTGCACATGATGTGCAGCGATTCTGATGATAGAAAAATATTGCCATATGACAGTACCAAAATATACGAAAAACAATGAACAGGAGGAGAGATAAGCGTGTTACAATACGCAATCTTAGGCATGCTTGAAAGACAGAGCATGACAGGATATGAATTGAAAAAGCAGTTTGAATCTACTTTGTTTGAATTTTGGCCTGCAAAACACAGCCAGATATATCCTGAATTAAAAAATTTGACCGAAAAAGGATGGATCGAATATTCGATCGAAATTACAGGAAATGTGCTGGAGAAGAAAAAATATCGTATTACGGAGAGTGGAAGAGAAGCTTGGTTTGCTTGGGAAAAACAGGCACATCCTGAAAAAGTGATTACAAAAGATGCGTTTCGTTTACAATTATTCTTTTCCGATTTGTTAAAAAAAGAGGAGCAGTTTGATTTGTTGAAAGAACAACAATGTTATCATGAACAATATTTGCAGGAACTTACGCATAAAATGCAAGGTTTTGCATGTGTACCGCCGAGCGATAAAGAGCAGTTATCTGATTATATGGTCTTATTAGGCGCTATTTACCGTGAAAAAGCAATTTGTGAATGGTTGACAAAATGTATGGCAATGGTCATGGCGCAAGAAAGATAATAAACATGTCAATATTGACATGTTTTTTGTTGGATGCTACACTTTTTATGGTAAAAGGGGGTATGTCCATGCATCATGAAAAAGTAAAACGATATCTTATTTTTTTTATTGGCTTATTTGTTAATTCATTAGGAGTTAGCTTGATCACGAAAGCAAGCCTGGGTACTTCACCGATCTCATCGATCCCGTATGTCCTTAGCTTATATTTTCCGCTTTCTTTAGGGGTATTTACGATTTTATTCAGTATTTTATTAGTACTTTTGCAGCTGCTTATACTTGGGCGAAAGTTTCAATGGCATAATTTATGGCAGATTCCGGTATCTGTTTTTTTTGGCTATTTTATTGATTTAACGATGCAGCTTCTTTTTTTTTGTGCAGCCTGAAGCATATTGGCAGGCAATCTTATTTCTTTTCATTGGCTGCCTGATTTTGGGAATTGGTGTGTATATGGAAGTTTTGGCAGATGTGATCATGTTGCCGGGAGAATCCTTTGTCAAATCCATCGTTCTTCGCTGGCATACAGATTTCGGTATAACAAAAGTATGCTTTGATGCGGCTATGACGATCATTGCCGGCGTACTTTCTTTTTTCTTTTTCTCACAATTACAGGGGGTGAGAGAAGGTACGATCATTGCGGCTTTTTTCGTTGGGGCTATTGCCCGCTGGATCGCCAGAAGATTATCGTTCCTTCCTGAACGGCTATTTGTCAAGGAACAGACAGAACTGACACCGCTGCAGGAGGATTCAGTTTGTATTGTCATCAGTCGCGAATATGGCAGTGGCGGACATGATTTTGCCAAACAGTTGGCACAGCAGCTGCAATTTGCGTTCTATGATGAACAAATTATCACACTGACAGCAAAATCAACTGGTTTTGATCAAAAATACATCATGGATCATGAAGAGCGTATGAACAGTTCCTTGATTTATGACCTTGTGCATGAGGGATATGCATATTCAGATGAATACAAACCGATGAAAGACGCAATCTTTGAGGCAGAGTCAGATGTCATTCGTTCTCTAGCAAAAGAAAATTCTGTAATTGTAGGGCGTTGTTCAGATTGGGTATTGCGTGATAAGAAAAAATGTATCAAAATATTTTTGCATGCTCCGCTTTCTTATCGAGTGCAAACAGTCAAGAAACGAGAAAATTTAAATGAAAAGGAAGCTTCTGCATTGATTCATAAGATGGATCATATGCGTAAAGAAAATTATCATTATTATACAAAGCAAATATGGGGCAGTGCAGACAACTACGATATGTGTATCGATGCTTCTATAGGTGAAAAAACAATGGCTGCTTGCATCCAACATTTGATAGAATCGAAAAAGGAGTAACAATATGATCGAAAAAGAAAAAATGGAAGGAAGTTTTGCTGCTAATAACCAGGAGATGCCTTTGCAACTGCAGCAGAAGGCAAAGATGTTATGTTGGAAATATAATCAGACATCCCCGGAACAAGGAAAAGAGAGGAAAGAGATCTTACAAAAATTATTTGGTCATTGTCATCCTCTTACCTTTATTGAACCGTCCTTTCATTGCGATTACGGGTTTAATATTCATACGCAGGGATTGACGATCATCAATTACAATTGTGTGATATTAGATACCTCGAAAGTTCTGATCGGAAAAAACGCTTTTATTGCGCCAGGTGTGTGTATTTCCTGTGCAGCTCATCCTGTTGATGCATTACAGCGTGCGCAAGGCATCCTGCTGTCAAAACCAATTACGATAGAAGATGATGTATGGATCGGCGCAAATGCAACTATTTGTGGAGGTGTTACGATTGGGGCTGGCAGCGTGATCGGAGCAGGCAGTGTCGTATTGCATGATATCCCGAAAGGTGTGGTTGCTGCTGGAAATCCATGCAAAGTTATTCGTAAAGTGAATGAAAGCGATCGTGTGCAGATATAGTAATCAAAAAAGCTGGTCTTTTTATGAGCCAGCTTTTCTGCTTTTAGAAACAGGGTTGTCTATTTGTTGCTTTTTTTAAGATAACGCTTGATTAAATAATGTGTGATGGCAGATCGGGACAGGATACCGATCATCTTTTCTTCTTTCATGACTGGGACTTTTTTGATGCCTGCATCACTGAGCAATTTGCAAGCAGTTTCTAATGATGAATGCACGGAGATGGTGATTGGTTTGGTGGTACCGACTTCCAGCACGTTGAGATCCAGTATAGAATCTAACTTCTGTTCGAATTCAGAATCAGGATCCCACAAATAATTTAAAAATAACAGTGAACTATCGGCAGGAGCCGGCAGTTCTTTTTCACGTAAAAAGCGCATGATGTCACCGTCACTGATAAAACCAATGACCTTGTGCTCCTCATTAATGATCGGTGCGCTGCTGATGCGTTTTTCAGTAAAATAAGTAATGGTTTCTTTGACGGTATTGTGAGAAGAAACGCTGTAAACCTCTTTTTCCATATGGGTTTCTAAATTGTCTGTAGATAAGACAGCTTGTTCCATAGATACTTTTTTCTTTTGATAATAATGTTCCACGTATATACAATACATAATTCCTCCAATGATATAGGCAAGTGCTGTTAAAGCAAATCCCTTGGAAAGGCCTAAAGGCTCTTGTAAAAAACCCATAAGTAGCGAGCCAAATCCGATACCTATATCATAAGATAATAAATAAGTTGCATTTGCAACGCCGCGTTTAGGAGCTGGTGTCGTACCGGTAACAAAAGATTGAAATAAAGGTTGCAAGATTCCATAACCGATGCCGAAAAAGAAACCAGCTAATAGAAGATGGATGCCGGTGGATAAAAACATGTAACTAAACATTGTGATAATCAAGATCAGCAAACTGATGTAAACCAGTATGCGATGTTTTCCTGCATCGATCAATTTTTGCGTAGAAAGTTTAGACAGGAGCATTCCGGCAACGAGAAAAATATAGAAATAAGGAATGACAGAAGTTAGATTTTTCTCTTGCGCAAGAATAGAAGAATAAGCGATAACAGCTCCATAAGGAATCATCAAAAACATCATGTTCCACATAAATGGCAAGGAAGGTCTGTAAATTGTTTCCTTTAATACAAATTTCTTCCGTTTGATCTTCGGGTATTTGATCTTGCAAAGAGAAACACATAACAATGCGAGGAGAGTGATCGCAAAGATCGTAAGAAAAGATGCTTTAGAACTCATGTGATTCTGAACTTGTATACCCACATAAGGACCGAGCGCCATTCCGATAGAAATGGTAAAGGCAAAACGGCTGATACCTTCTGTAATCTTGGAGGATGGAAGCACATCGCTTGCTAGTGTCATCGTAGCAGAACCGCATACCGAGTAGACAGCACCCATATACAATCGAATCAAGATCAATGCGCCGAAGATAGGGAATAAGATAAAACTGGGAAAAGAAAGACAAAACAGGGCTAAAAAAAGCAAATATACTCGATAACGATTAAAATTATCCAGCAAGTAACCGGCAACTGGCCGAAATATAATGGTAGCAATGGACATTGCGGTTAATACGATGCCAACCTTTGAACCAGTGATCCCAATTTCCTGACAATATACCGGGATGATGGGAATAGAGGCATAAAAAGCTGCCAGTACAAGCAAGTTTGTAATAAAAAGAAGAATGAATTTTTTGTTCCATATTTTTTTGACAGTTTCCATTTATCTTTGCTCCTTTACTGTAATATAGTGGCAATTGCAACTATATTACTATAACGCAGCTGTGCTGCACAGTCAATAACTGGTTGCAGTTGCCACTTGTTTTTGCTATGATAAAAGAAAAGGATGTGTATGTTATGCAGAAAAAAAAGAATGGCGCTTTTAAGGCCATTTCTATCATTTACAGAAAGACGCATATGTGGATGAACGGTGTTTGTGCCGGCCATGATTTGACATCTCCGCAGGCAATGGTCCTTTTGATCGTTTGTGATCATGAAATGCTGACTCAGGATGAAATTACAAAACGCTTAAATCTGGATAAAAGCGTAATAGCAAAAACGGTGACAAAATTAGTACATCGGAATTTTTTGAAGCGTACGACAAATAAAAAAGATAAAAGAACGTACGATATTTCTCCAACAGAAAAAGCATGGGAAGTATACCCTTTTTTAAAACAGCAGATGGAACACTGTTTTGATCAAATGACACAAAAGATGACAAAAGAACAAAAAGAACAGTTTTTGCTTCTGCTGGAGATTGCTGCACAAGCAGCATTGGATATGGAAGAACCAATCTGATCCATATATATATAAAAAACACTTTACGTATATCCTTTCATAAAGGAAATTTGTAAAGTGTCATTGATAAATGGCGCCTGAAACAGGACTCGAACCTGTGACCTGCCGGTTAACAGCCGGATGCTCTACCTACTGAGCTATTCAGGCAACTCGTGATTGCTCATTTATATTACCAATAACTAGACATAATGTCAACAAAAAAATGAAAAAAAATAAAAATAATTCTCCTTTATTCTCTGTATAGCTGATGATCGTGCAGGTTGCAGAGATACAAGGGTTGGTTTTGCGCATTCTATTCGCTTCTTTTGTTGTCCTATGCTATACTTAAACTAGAATTTATAAAAAATTAGGAGTGAACAATCATGCAGATTCATGAATCAGGGGAAGATTATTTGGAAACGATCCTTAAATTACAAGGAGAACATGGAAAAGTACGTTCCATTGATATCGCAAAAGAATTGAATTATTCTAAACCAAGCGTATCGCGTGCAATGAGTATTTTGAAAGAACGCGGATTGATCGAGATGGAAGAAAGAGAAATTACGTTGACCGAAGAAGGAAAAAAGATCGCTTCGACCATTTATGATCGTCATCAATACTTACAGCAGTTTTTGCAAGAATTAGGGGTTGACGCGGAAACCGCAGAAAATGATGCCTGTCGTATGGAACATGTGATCAGCGAAGCCAGCTATCAGCGGTTAAAAGCTTTCATAGAAAAACATCGTGGGAAATAGAAACCGGCAGCTGCCGGTTTTTTTTGTATTTGCAAAAGGGTTATGCTATAGTTATACAAAAAGATCAGGAGACAGTTTATGAAGAAAAAAAGAATCGTTGTAAAAGTGGGATCGTCTACGATCACACATGAAAGCGGACGATTAAATTTAAGAAAGCTAGATTTATTGGCTAGAGTATTAAGCGATCTCAATAATGCCGGGCATGAAGTGGTTTTAGTGAGCAGCGGTGCTATTGCAGCAGGATGTGGGAAGATGCAGCTGCATCATCGTCCGAAAGAATTAAAAGAAAAACAGGCGATGGCAGCAATTGGCCAATGTGAATTGATGTATATCTATGATCAGATGTTTGCACAGTATTCCAGAAAAGTGGCACAGTTGCTGTTGACCAAACGTGATCTGGAAGAAGAACAGCTGAAAGAAAATGCGTTGAATACACTGCAGGTGCTGTTGTCTTATGGAACGATTCCTATCATCAATGAAAATGACAGCATAGCTACCGAAGAGATTGTCTATGGTGACAATGATACATTGAGTGCCATTACCGCACAATTGATTCAAGCAGATTTACTGGTGCTTTTAAGCGATATCGAAGGATTGTATGATCAAGATCCTTCTAAGAATCCAGATGCAAAAAAGATCGATGTCGTTGACACGATCGATGAGCATGTGCTGGCCATGGCAGGAGACAGCAATTCAAACGTGGGAACTGGCGGTATGATCACAAAGCTGCACGCAGCACAAATTGCAACAAGTGCAGGATGCAATATGGTGATTGCAAATGGAGAAGATCCGAATATCTTATATGATTTAGTTGAGGAAAAAAATAGAGGAACGCTATTTTGCGCTAAAAGGTGAATGATATGGTAACAATGGAAGAACAAGGAAGACTTTGTAAACAAGCAAGCTATCAATTAGCACAATTGCCTACAGAAAAAAAGAATGAAGCTTTACAATGCATGGCAAGCTTGCTTTGGGAAAAAAGGGAAAGTATTTTGGAAGCAAATAAAAAAGATGTAGAGGCAGCCCGTTTATCGGGAAGAAGTGAATCTTTTATTGATCGTCTCTCATTGGATGAACAACGTTTGGCGGCTATTTGTGAAGGCGTACGCCAGGTCGCTTCTTTACCGGATCCTTGCGGACATATTCTGGAAGAATGGGATCGCGGGGAACTGCATTTGGTCAAACGCAGTGTTCCTTTTGGCGTAATCGGCATTATTTATGAAGCGCGTCCCAATGTCAGCGTGGATGCCGCGTCGCTTTGCCTGAAAAGCGGGAATGTTTGCTTTTTAAGAGGCAGCAGTGAAACCATGGCCAGTAATCAAATGTTGTGTAAATGGATGCGGGCTGCTTTACGACAATGTAATATTGATGAAAACTGCATAGCTTTGCTGCAGGAAAGCGGACATGCAGCAGTAGATGCTTTTATGAAGATGCGTACGTATCTGGATCTTCTTATTCCGCGCGGCAGTGCACGGTTGATCAAACATTGTGTAGAGAATGCCAGCGTTCCGATTATTGAGACCGGCAGCGGCAACTGTATTTTATATGTTGATCGACAAGTGGATGAACAAGAAGTCATTCCTATTATATTGAATGCCAAATGTCAGCGGGTGAGCGTATGCAATGCTGCAGAAAGTTTGTTGATCCATCGCGACCGCCTGGATCTGTTGCCATCCATCCTTGCTGCATTAAAAGCAAATGGTGTTGTGATTCATGGTGATGAAACGATTTGCCTCTTTGATCCGGAAGTGATTCCGGCTACAGAGGAAGATTATGCGAAAGAATATTTGGATTATGCGATATCTGTGAAATGTGTGGACACTCTGGAAGAAGCAATCCTGCATATCAATACTCATCATACAATGCACTCGGATGCGATCTTGAGCAGTGACCCGGTTGCTGTTGAAACATTTTTAAACCAAGTGGATGCGGCTGTGGTATATGCAAACGCCTCTACACGTTTCTCTGATGGCTTTGAGTTTGGATTTGGTGCAGAGATTGGTATTTCTACGCAGAAATTACATGCACGGGGACCAATGGGCCTGCGTGAATTGACGACTTATAAATATCAAGTATATGGAAAAGGAAGCATACGAAAATAGGCATCGTTGATCGATGCCTATTTATTTGTTTTACGATATTGAGAAGGGGACAGCTGCATATGTTCTTTAAAAGCTTTGCTAAACTTTCCTTGTGTACCGTATCCTATTTCTTTTGCAATTTCTAAAATGGATCGATCACTTTCCTTTAATTGTTTTGCAGCATACTGCAGACGGTATTCCTTCATATAGGCAGCAATCGGCTGACCATAGACAGCTTTAAAAATTGCTTTCAAAGAGGAAGTGTTGATCAAAAATTGTTTTGATAATTCTTCGATGGTAAAACGCTGTTCGATGTGTGTGATCAGAAATTTGTGAACTTCTCTTATGAGTTCAATCTGTGTATTTTCGTATGCAGTTAACGGCTGATTTTGATTATTTTCTATTTTCATAAGATAAAGCAGCAGTTCGATTACCTTCAGTTTGTAATAAGTGAGTTGAATGGAAGTTGGAATGTTCCACATTTGAGAAAATACAGATCTTGTCCAATCATTGCTTAAGATACCGAGTACCTCTTTCTTTGCACAGAAATGAGTATAGAGCATTTGCGGATCAAAATCGATATTTTTTAATAGAGGCAAATCTTGTTTTTGGATTCGCTGCAAATCAAATGTGCAGGCAATCCCTTCATAATATCCTAATGGAAGGCTGATCGTTGAATCTGCACAACTAGATAAAGTGTGTAAGCAGACATCGCCTTCACCTAAATACACGCTGGCATTGTTTTTCATATCCCAGCCGATACGCCCTTGATGGCAGTAATTGATCTCTAAAATATGATCGTTTGGAGAGTGGTGAAAATTTGCTTGTTGCGTCAAGTAACGGTGAAATGATAACTCGATCCCTGGAAATATTGGATAGATCGTAATGCTGCCTTTTCCGCAAATCGGAACAGAAACGTGTTGCGGATGTAAAGAAGAGGCGTGTTCCTTTCCATATTCGTGTATGAAAAATTGATTTTCCGCTACATTTTGCAATGCATCCTTTATTTTTGAATACGCATTGTTCTTCATCATATCAACCTCGGATCGCTTCATTAGGGCAATTGATTTCTACAATTTTTTCAATGATCGGATGCAGCATTTGCGCAGTCTTGTTGTCAGCACAGCGATAATACACTTCTTTTCCTTCTCTGCGGCTGACAATTAAATTGCTTGCTTTTAATTGTCGTAAATGATGGGAAACTGCAGGAGAGCTCATATTGACCAATGCCGCAATATTGATGACGCATTCTTCACAATGACATAATAACCAAAATATGCGGATGCGGTTAGGGTCGCAAAGTTGTTTGAAGATATCGGCAGCAACTTCAAAATCTGCGCTGCTTGGCATTTGTTCGAGATTCTGCTCTATGGATTGTCCATGGTCATGCGGAAGGGCATGTAACATAAAAAATACCTCCTTTTTGTCCATTTGGAAATTGTTTTGTCCCAATTAGAAAAAACGGTAGTAAAATAGTTGACCGTTTTCTACTCTCCCATTATACTACAAGTAAACAATTAAGTAATCGTTAAATCGTTATAGGAGGAGAATTTATGAAAAAAAGTTATCAGATCGAAGTGGATTGTGCAAATTGTGCAAACAAGATGGAGCAGGCAGCAAAGAATACTGCCGGAGTCAAAGATGCCGTGGTCAATTTCATGACATTAAAGATGAATGTGGAATTTGAAGAAGGTGTCAATGCAAAAGATGTCATGAAAGAAGTTCTAAAAAATTGTAAAAAAGTAGAAGATGAATGCGAGATCTATCTATAAAATAAAAAGGGGGCAATTCTATGCAAGAATGGATCGTGGATGGTTTATTGATCCTTGTCATTTTATTAGCAACATATTTTTTGGGCAAAGGTGTGACAAATAAACGTTCTTTGACAAAAAAACAAAGAAAAATGCTGGTTCGCATCTGGGCTGCATCGATCTTGTTGCTTATCGGTCAGCTGTTGGGAGAGAAAATGGAACAGTATATCGGTTCTGTTGGGCTTTTTCTTTATTATCTGATTGATTATCTAGTCATTGGATCCGACATCTTGATCAAAGCATGGAAGGGAATCCGCAATCATCAGGTCTTTGATGAAAGCTTTTTGATGGCGATAGCTACGGTTGGGGCATTTGCTTTAGCCATTTATGAACAAAGTGGTGATTATACCGAGGCCATTGCGGTTATGTTGTTCTATCAGATCGGGGAGTGGTTCCAAAGTTATGCAGTAGGAAAAAGCCGCCGCAATATTAGTGAATTGATGGATATCCGCCCGGATTATGCGAACGTGGAAAAAGGCGGTAAATTGGAAAAAGTGGATCCGGATGAAGTGGCAATCGGTTCGATCATCACGGTCCTTCCTGGTGAAAAAGTGGCGATTGATGGAATTGTTATAGAAGGAAACAGCAGTCTGAATACAAGTGCTTTGACCGGAGAGAGCCTGCCGCGTGATGTTCAAGTGAATGATGAGATCATCAGTGGCTGCATCAATTTGAGCGGAGTATTGAAAATTCAAACGACAAAAGAATTTGGAGAATCTACAGTATCTAAAATTTTGGATCTGGTGGAAAATGCAAGTTCCCGTAAATCACATTCAGAAAACTTCATATCTAAATTTGCGCGGATCTATACACCGGTTGTTTGTATAGCTGCAATCCTGCTGGCATTTTTACCGCCGCTGTTCTCTTTGCTTTTGCAAATGGCACCTCAATGGGAAGTTTGGGTCTATCGTGCTTTAACATTTCTGGTCATCAGCTGTCCATGCGCATTGGTCATCAGTATCCCGCTTACCTTTTTTGCAGGCATCGGCGGTGCAAGCAATGCAGGTGTCCTTGTCAAAGGCAGCAACTATCTGGAAACCTTATCAAAAACTAAGATCGTTGTTTTTGATAAGACAGGAACATTGACGCAAGGCGTCTTTGAGGTCATTGGAGTGCATCATGGTACGATTTCTGATGAACAGTTGATCGAGTATGCGGCTTATGCAGAAAGTTCGTCTTCACATCCAATTTCCAAAAGTTTGCAGAAAGCTTATGGAAAGACAGTTGACCGTACACGTGTCAGCGATGTACAGGAAATCAGCGGCAATGGAGTAATTGCAAAAGTAGATGGAATACAAGTAGCTGCGGGCAATGAAAAATTGATGACCCGTTTAGGAATCAAAGCAATTCCTTGTCATCATGTCGGTACGATCATTCATATGGCAGTCAACGGTGAATATGCAGGACATATTGTCATTTCTGATGTTATCAAGGCAAATGCTAAGAAAGCTATACAAGGATTGCGTGCCTGTGGAATCAAAAAAAGTGTCATGCTGACCGGCGATGCTGGCAAAGTTGCACAGCAGGTAGGAAAACAATTGGGAATCGATGAAGTATACAGCGAGCTCTTGCCTGGTGATAAAGTACAAAAGGTGGAACAGTTATTAAAGAATAAGGCAGAAAAAGAGAAGCTAGCCTTTGTAGGGGATGGAATCAACGACGCGCCTGTCTTAGGACGTGCGGATATAGGCATTGCCATGGGAGCCATGGGTTCTGATGCTGCTATTGAAGCAGCAGATGTCGTATTGATGGATGATGATCCGTTAAAGATCGTCAAAGCAATTAAAATATCGCGTAAATGTTTACGAATCGTTTATCAAAATATCATATTTGCCATCGGTGTCAAAGTTATCTGTTTGCTGCTGGGAGCAGTCGGCATCGCTAATATGTGGCTGGCCATCTTTGCCGATGTCGGGGTCATGATCCTGGCCGTATTGAATGCGATTCGTGCCTTGTTTGTAAAAAATATATAAAAAGTGAGCAGGATCGGATAGATGCCGTTATGGCTGAACAACAGCAAAAGGCAATCTATCATAAAGATCCGGCTCACTTTATTATTTGAAATAAATATAAGAAAAATGGCGGCAGGTCGTATGATCTCTTCGATATGAAAAGCAATCGTTTTTTTCGATAAAAGTATCTGTTGGAGAAACCCAGATATTTTCTTGCGGGATTTGAAAGGATTTTAGCATATGGATATTCAGTCCGACATTGTCACACAAGGCGCTTCCATCCGCTTGGAATTGCAGATAGGGAGTCGTATCAAAAGGGAGCGATCGTATTTGCTCGATAACATCCTGCCGTATTTGAAAAGAGGACTGATGGATGCAAGGTCCGATCCAGACACGGGTAGTTTTAGGGTCCAGTCCTTTTTTTATTAATTGCTTCAGCGTATGGGCAGTGATTTGTTTTACAGTGCCAGGCCAGCCGCTATGGATCGCTGCAATATAATGAGAGGATGGATCATAGAGGATGATGGGAACACAATCTGCAGTAAATACGCCAATAAGGATCTGCTTTTCTTTTGTATAAAGGGCATCGCAGCAAGGGAAAGCATCCTGCATCGAATATGCCCCTTTTCCTTTATCTGTTTCAAAAACTTCTTGCGCATGTGCACTGTGTGTCTGTTGTGCTAAGCACCAATGTTCCATTGGTATATGAAGAGCTTTGCTGCATGCTGCTCTGTTTTGCAAGATCATCTCTGTTTGGGTAGTTGTATGAAGTGCCATCGACCCCTCAAGCGGTAAAGAAGGATCTCGTAATGTACAGCCAGTACAAAATGTATGGCTTTCCTGAAAAATCACTTGTTTCATTGTTTCACCTCGTTTCTCTTATTATATCGTAAATTGCCTGCTGCGGGAAAAAGAAGGGAAAAAGAAGGAAAATCAAATAAATTCACGGGATGTTTGTTGACTGTTAAAAGCGGATATGATAAGGTGTGGAAGTTATAGATAGAATGATTGTGAAAGGAGCGGAAACCATGAGCCAATATGGGTTGACGAAACAACAAGTAGAGGAGCGCATCGCCAAAGGACAACAAAATACATTGCCGCCTTCTGCCTCGAAAACAACGTCACAGATATTCAGAGAAAATATTTGTACATTGTTCAATTTGTTGAATTTTCTGATTGCAATTGCCTTGGCTTTTGTTGGAGCTTGGTCCAATATGGTTTTTATAGCAATCATTTTGTTAAATCTGATCATCGGTATCGTACAAGAGCTGCGTGCGAAAAAGATGGTGGATGAGCTCTCGTTGTTGATCGTGCCCAAAGCAACGGTTATTCGTGATGGAAAAGAAATACAGATACCAATTGAACAGGTCGTGCAGGATGATGTGATGGTGTTGGAAAGCGGACAGCAGATTTGCTGTGATGCGCTTATCGTTGAAGGTGAAAGTGAAGTAAATGAATCTTTGTTAACTGGAGAGTCTGATCCGATTAATAAGCAGACAGGTGATCATCTTTTATCCGGCAGCAGCATCATCAGCGGAAAATGTCTGGCTTGTGTAGAGCATGTCGGTGCTCAAAATTATGTGTCGAAGGTCACGGCGGAAATCCGCTCTGGAAAGGGATTGCATTCTCAATTGCTGGATGCGATGCGCAAAGTTACCAGAGTGACGACTTTGATGATCATTCCGTTAGGAATCTTGTTATTTGTTGAAGCTTTGCTGCTGCGCCATAATGATTTATACAATGCGATCGTGGGAAGTGCAGCCGGGTTATTAGGTATGCTGCCCAAAGGATTGGTATTGCTGATCAGCGTCAGTTTAGCTGCCGGAACAACAAAATTAGCAAAACGAAAAGTACTGATCCAAAACCTGTACTCTTTGGAATCTCTTGCTTATGTGGATACCCTTTGTTTGGATAAGACCGGTACGATCACGACCGGTAAGATGAAAGTGGAGCGGATCCTTGATTTAGGGGAAATTACCGAGCAGGATCAAGCTTATTTTGCATCTTATTTGCATTATAGTGATGATAACAATGAAACTTATCAGGCGCTGTGCAGGGCGTTTGTTCCATCTGCTGCATATCGTCCGCAGCAGAAAATTGCTTTTTCTTCGGTTCGCAAGTGGGGAGCGATGCACTTTGAAGGCTATGGGACTTTATTTTTAGGAGCGCCGGATCGTCTGATGAAAGAGTTGCCATCCGAATTAGAGCAAGAAATGGAAACCGGTAGCCGTATCTTGATCTTGGCCAAGAGTGATCAAAAGCCGTCAAAAGAGCAGGAAGTTCATGCAACACCTTTAATGGCTTTCGTTTTAAGCGATGTTCTGCGTAAAGATGTCAATAAGACTTTGGATTATTTCCGCAAAGAAGGAGTAGACATCAAGATCATCTCCGGTGACCATGTCAAAGCGGTGTCTGCTATTGCCAGAAAAGCAGGCTTTGTCGATTATCAACGCTGTGTAGATATGAGCAATGTCACAGAGGAAGAATTGAACGAGGACTTTGTAAACCGGCATTCTGTATTCGGCAGAGTGACGCCAAAACAGAAAAAACAGATCGTAAGCATGTTGCAAAAAGGCGGTCATACGGTTGCCATGACCGGCGACGGTGTCAATGACATGTTAGCTTTGCAGCAGGCAGATTGTTCCATTGCGGTTGCAGCAGGAAGCGACGCCGTCAAACAGATGTCGCAGGTCGTTTTGCTGGAATCTGATTTTGGCGAACTGCCTTCTGTATTGCTGGAGGGCAGACGCGTGGTTAATAATGTAACGCGTGTTGCCGGCATCTTCTTCATCAAGACATTGTATTCCATTGCAGTATCGATCATTTGTGTCTTGATGAATATGCCGTTTCCATTCATTCCGATCCAGGTTACATTGATCGATTTGATGATTGAGGCAGTTCCATCTTTCTTAACGATGCTGGAACCTGATCCAAACAAAGTACATGGACGCTTCTTGTCAACAGTGATGCGACGTGCATTCCCGTTTGCTGCTGCTGTCGTATGTACATTGTTCCTGCTGATGGTGCAAAATAGAGCAGATAACTGGCAGAATACACTTTATTTTGTGGTGGCTGTCTTATCGATGCTTGCGGTCATCCGTTCGCTGATCCCGATGAATCCATTACGTATCTTTGTCTGTATCTGCATGGCTGCCGGCTTCTTCTTTGCCGTCATCGTGTTCCCGTCTTTGCTGCATCTTACGCAATTGGCGCAGGTACCTTCCCAGTTCCCGTCGGCATTCCTTTTTGCATTATTGATCAGTGTTGTATTGTATCGATTGATTGCACATGCAACTTTTCAAAAACATTAAAAAAGCTGGAGGTCATCCTTCAGCTTTTGTAGTTTGGATATATTTGTTTTGAATGGCGATTACATAGTAGGCAGAATAATATTGTTCATCACCGGCGTTCTGCAATACATAAAACTTGTAATAGGGCAGATAATAGGCATTGCCGGCAATGGTATCATAGACGATCTCGCTATAGGCTATAGCTGCGTTTTGTTCTACTTCAGGCTGATAAGAAGGGTAGTACATCCCCGCCTTTAGATCATTGATAGCTTCTTGTTCTGTTTTGACTGGATATGAGCCGATAGGGGAAGATGTATCAATATCATAACAAGCGATATGTTGCAAACGGCCTTGATGATCGGTTGTAAGAACAAAGCTGTGAAACTGCTGTTCAATAAAAGTATCCTTTGCCTGCTTTTTCTTTTCACTGACATAGATATTCCATTGTTTATCCTCTCCAAGTTGATTCAATAAAGTGACGTCGATCCATGGATCCTCAATCTGAATAAAAGCTTGTTGTTTCAAAAATGATTGGACCTTTGCAAGAACTTCTTCTTGTGTATCTCCTCCAAGATCGATACTGATATCTTCATCAATCATGAAGTAGGCAGTATTTTTGGTGAATAAGATCAGTTTTCCTTGATCACATTGCAGATATACATTTGAATTTATTAAAAAACGATTGACATTTGGATCATCAAAGTGTTGAATCGTGTAATTCTGGATATGCAGACGTTTTGCCATCTCTTCTAAGACAGGAAGCATTTCATCATCTGGATAGTTGCTAAGGTAAGGGTCATCGTTTGCATAAAGGTTTGCATAGACAGGCAATGTCTCATTTTCTTTGATTGGGTATGGATGATTATGATGAAATAGATTTGGATCATTGCCTAATGTACCGATGGTGCCAAATCCTCCGAGCGGATAGGAGAAAGCAGGTGTGTCATTTGTCGGAGGGCTAAGATCGAGCACTTGCAGCTGTGCCGGATGTGGATAAATAAATTGATATAGAAAGATGGATGAAAGACATAAGAAGAAAATGCATAGATAAATAATGACCGGTCTCCAATTTACATCATGCTTTGTTTGCTGCTTTTCTGCCATTGCATGGATCAGCTGCTGTTGAAATGTTTCACTGGCAACAATTTGAGATACCTCTTTTTTATATTGTTCGATCATTCAAGCTTTCCTCCTTTCTCCAAACGCTGTTTTAAATTTTTTCTGCCGCGCGATAACCAAGAAGCAACCGTGCCTTCTTTTGTATGAAGCATACCGGCGATTTCTTTAATGCTCATTTCTTCATAATAATAGAAATAGATTGCATTGCTTTGCTTGCCAGGCAGTTTGCGTATCTCCGCTAACAAGCTGTACTCAATTTCTTTTTTATCTATCGCCGCAGATATGGGAAATTCACTTCTTTTTTTCTGCCACCAATGGAGATGGTATTTCTTGCATTGATTGATCGTTACACGAAACAGCCAAGCTTTTTCATGCTGCATATTGGCGAAAGATTCATTATGCTTGATATATTGAAGAAATACATCTTGTACGATATCCTGCGCCTGTGCCGTTTCATGAACATGATGGAGTGCTAAACGCAGCAAAGAGTCGCTGTATTGTTTTACGACTCTTTCTATTTCCTGTTGTGGAATCACAAATCTCCCCTTCTTTCAAGGCTTACTTTATTTGATTTGCTGGATGGTGTCAACATCGATCACGTAATGGCCGTTCGCATCTTTGCTTAATAAACCGCTTACTGCTGCTCTGCAGCTGCCAATGTCGACTTCCCCTTTTAAAATGACATAACGAGTATGATCATCATTGTACAAAATCGTTTGCATCGTTCCATCCTCATCTGCTATTTGTGCTTGCGGCAAATCGCCCTGTACCCATACCGGGACAGAAGTATCTAGATAAGCTTGTGCATTTTCGAAAAAATAATCAAGGTTGCTTGGTGCATTTTGGGGCACAACTTCTTGCGCTTCCACATCTTTTGCCTCATCGCTTATTGACGGCTTTGTCAAATCAGCTGCAGAGTCTTTTTCTATTACTTGAATAGTGATGGTATTGCTTTTGATATCGTCTTTGCTCAAAAAGATTTCATAAGTTCCAGGTTCTTTGCTTTGAAAAAGAATGGAGTTGTCTTGTAATGTAATTTCTCCGCCATTTGCATAAAAACAGTCTTCATCTAATCGTACACTTTCCGGATCGATTTTATAAGTGATTTCTGCTGATTCTGTCGTCGTGATTTCTTCCTGGTCACAAGATAGAACGGCACTTTTTAAAGAGATGGTTGTCGAGTCGTCTGCCTGACAACCAAATAGGATGAGAACGCAGGCACATAACCAAAGAATCATTTGCTTTTTCATAACTTTATCCTCCTTCATCTTATATACAAAATAAGAGGGGATTTTCTTGCATGAATTTTAAAAAAAAGGAGAAAATTTCAATTTTTAGCACTAAAGTGTTGACAGTGCTAAAAATTAGGAATATACTGTTAGCAGACGTAAGGGATGAGTGCTAGAGAAGGGAGTGAGCGTGATGCTGACACAACGGCAGATTGCCATCTTTAAAGCAATCGTTGATGAGTTTACAAGAACGGCAGAGCCGGTCGGCTCAAAGACGTTGATGAACCTTCTGGACTTTCAATGTTCCAGTGCAACCATTCGTAATGAAATGGCAGTCCTGGAAGACGTCGGTCTGCTGGAAAAGACACATACCTCCAGTGGACGTATCCCTAGCAGAAAAGGGTATCGGTTCTATGTTGAACATTTGATGGAAAAAGAGTTGGACAGCAATGTCAAATATTCTTTACAGCAGGTGTTCAGCGAACGCCATTATTCCATGGACGAGATTGTCAAGAAAAGCTGTGATATTCTGTCGCAGATGACCCATCTGACATCAGTCGTCTTGGGTCCGGAAAGCAAGTATCAAACATTGCAGCACATTCAACTGGTTCCTATTTCCAGTCGAAGTGCAGTTGCCATCTTTATTACCGATCATGGGCACACTGAGAACAAGACGTTCCATTTTGAAACAGATGTAAGCTTGAAAGATCTGAAGACCTGTACGGATCTGCTCAATGATAAATTGAGCGGTACGCCGATCAAAGATGTCGTTGAAAAGATGAAAGAGCTTGAACCGCTGCTGGCGGCTCAGGTTACACGTCATGAAGTATTGTTTGAAGCTTTTGTATCAGCCTTTATGAAGTTTGCCAGTGACAAGGTGTATTGCAGCGGACAAAGCAATATGCTTTATCAGCCGGAATTTGCAGATATCAATAAACTGCGGGAAGTGATGAAGGTCTTGGAAGACAGTTCGCTGTTTCGCCAGCTGGCCAATCATGAAGGAAATGTGGCCATTGAAATCGGCGGTGATAATGAGCTGATTCAGGTAGATGATATGGCAGTTGTCTCCAGCAAGTTCCACTTGTCAAAAGATGAAGAGGGACAGCTGATGATCATTGGACCAACGCGCATGCAGTACAATCGAGTCGTTGCTTTGATGGAATATATGAGCAAAGTGATCGAGGATCTTTACAAAAAAGAAGAATAGGAGGGATTCGCGTGCAGGAAGAAAAAGAAATGAATAAGGAAACGGAAACATCGACAGAAGATGTGAACGTGGAAGAGAATACAGAAACAGCAGAAACAAAAGAGACGTCAGAAACATCCGCAAAAGATAACAAGAAAGAAAAGAAACTCTTCAAGAAAGACAAGGTTGCTGAATTAGAAAAGAAGATCAGCGAATTGGAAGAAGAGGTTGCCAAACAAAAAAATGCATATTACAAAGCATATGCAGATACAGAAAATCTGCGTAAACGTCTGCAGAGCGAAGCAGAGACGACACGTAAATATCGAATTCAAAGCATAGCTTTGGAACTGCTGCCGATCTTGGATTCGATGGAACGTGCATTGGCTGTGCAAAGCGATGATGAAAATATTCAAAATTATGTAAAAGGTTTCCAGATGATCCATGATCAGCTGGTCAATGTTTTGGAAAAAGAAGGCGTGAAGGAAATTGAAGCTCTCAACAAGCCGTTTGATCACAATGTGCATCAAGCATTGATGCAGGAACCTGTAGAAGGTGTGGAAAGCGGCATGGTCGTAGAGGTGCTTCAAAAGGGATATATGTTGAAAGACCGTGTATTAAGAGCTGCATTGGTCAAAGTGAGCGAATAAGCAAGGAGGAATCATTATGAGTAAGATTATTGGTATTGACTTAGGTACAACAAACTCTTGTGTAGCAGTCATGGAAGGTAAAGAGTGCAAGGTAATCACAAATCCGGAAGGAAACCGGACAACACCATCTGTTGTAGCATATAAAAATGGAGAACGTATTGTCGGTGATGCCGCAAAACGTCAGGCAGTGACAAATAAGAATACCATTTCTTCCATCAAACGTTTGATGGGTACAAATGAAAAAGTTGAAATGGAAGGAAAGCAGTATACACCGCAGGAAATCAGTGCGATGATCCTGCAGTATCTGAAAGCATATGCAGAAGATTATCTGGGAGAAAAAGTAGATAAAGCAGTCATCACTGTACCAGCTTACTTCAATGATGCACAGCGTCAAGCAACAAAAGATGCAGGTAAGATTGCTGGTTTGGAAGTAGAACGTATCATCAACGAACCAACTGCGGCTGCGTTGGCATATGGTATCGATAAAACAGAAGCTGAACAAAAAGTATTGGTTTATGACTTAGGTGGAGGTACATTCGATGTCTCTATCTTGGAATTGGCAGACGGTACATTTGAAGTATTGTCAACAAACGGTGATACACATTTAGGCGGAGACGATTTTGATAACGTCTTGGTTGACTGGATGGTAGATACATTCAAGAAAGAAAACGGTATTGATTTACGTAGTGATAAGATGGCTATGCAGCGTTTAAAAGAAGCTGGCGAAAAAGCAAAGAAAGATCTGTCATCTATGATGCAGACACAGATTTCCCTGCCATTCATCTCTGCTGGACCAAGCGGACCATTGCATTTTGAAGCAAGCTTGACGCGTGCAAAATTTGATGAAATGACAAAACATCTAGTAGATCGTACGATGGAACCAGTTCGCAACGCTTTGCGTGATGCCGGCTTGACAAAGAATGATATTCACCAAGTATTGTTGGTAGGTGGATCTACTCGTATTCCAGCTGTACAGGAAGCTGTAAAGAATGCATTAGGCAAAGAGCCTAACCATTCTGTAAACCCTGATGAAGTTGTTGCGATGGGTGCTGCGATCCAGGGCGGTGTTATCTCTGGTGATGTCAAAGATGTATTGTTGCTGGATGTTACACCATTGAGCTTAGGTATTGAGACAATGGGCGGTGTCATGACTGTCTTGATTCCGCGTAACACTACTATTCCAACAAGCAAATCACAGATTTTCTCTACTGCTGCAGATAATCAGCCGGCTGTTGATATCCGTGTATTGCAAGGTGAACGTCCAATGGCTGCCGATAACAAAGAATTGGGTATGTTCAAATTGGATGGAATTGCGCCAGCACGTCGTGGTGTTCCGCAAATCGAGGTAACATTTGATATCGATGTCAACGGCATCGTCCATGTTAGTGCAAAAGACAAAGGCACAGGTAAAGAGCAGTCCATTACCATTCAAAATTCAAGCGGATTGAGTGATGAAGAGATCGACCGTATGGTTCGTGAGGCTGAAGAACATAAAGCTGAAGACGAGAAACGTAAAGAGGATATCGAAACACGTAACCGTGCAGAAAGCTTCATTGCACAGATTGATTCAACATTAGCTGATAATGGCGATAAGATCGATGCAAAACAAAAAGAAGAAGTACAGAAACTGCGCGATGAACTGCAGAAGGCTTTGGATGAAAATAACATGGATGAAGTCAAAAGCAAGCTGCAAGTATTGGAGCAGGCTATGCAGGCAGCAAGTCAGCAGATGTATCAGCAGGCAGGCGGTCAGAATACAGCCAATGATGCAAATAACAACGGCGGTAAAGATGACTATGTAGATGCTGAATTCGAAGAAAAGAAATAAAAATCAATGAAATTACAGATCCTAGTGCTTGCGCTAGGTTTTGTAATATGGAGAACAAAGAGGAGAAAGGTTCAAAAGAGCTTGCAAAATAGTCTGTGAACTGGTATCCTTAGGAACGCAAAGGATCACATGGTTTGTGATCGACAGTAAGAGAGGTGAGCCATGATGAGCGAAAAAAGAGATTATTATGAGGTCCTTGGTCTAAGCAAAGGTGCCAGTGAAGAGGAAATCAAAAAAGCATACCGCAAAATGGCGAAAAAATATCACCCGGACATTAATAAGGAACCGGGTGCGGAAGAGAAATTTAAAGAGATCAATGAGGCATATGAAGTACTTAGCGATCCGCAGAAGAGAGCTACTTACGATCAATTTGGCCATGCAGGTATGGACGGTGCCGGCTTTGGCGGATTCAATCAGGGTGGTGCAGACTTCTCTGGCTTTGGCGGCTTTGAAGATATTTTTGGATCTTTCTTTGGCGGCGGATTTGGTCAAAGCAATCGCCGGGCCAACAACGGACCGCGTAAAGGAAACGATCGCTTCATGCAGATGCGTATTGATTTCATGGACGCAATCTTTGGCAAGACAGAGACGATCAATATCGAAGTTGATGAGCAGTGCAAAGAATGTAATGGAACGGGAGCTTACAGCTCAAGCGATATCCATACTTGTTCACGCTGCAACGGAAGCGGCTATGTAACGACACAATCCAGAACGATGTTTGGTGTGGTACAACAGCAAAGCGTTTGTCCAGAGTGTCATGGTACAGGTAAAAAGATTACAAGAAAATGTACAAAATGCAATGGAAAAGGTTACGAACATAAGCGTGTGAAACTAGATATCAAGATTCCGGCAGGTATTCAAAGCGGACAGCAGGTACGTGTAGCCGGTAAAGGAGAACGCGGTATCAATGGAGGACCGAATGGTGATCTGTATATTGAAATTTTAGTCACTCCGCATAAAGTATTCCAGCGTGAAGGCTATGATATTTCTATCAGTGTTCCTGTAAGCGCCATTGATGCAACGCTAGGCTGCAAAGTAGATGTGCCGACAGTTTATGGAGATGTTTCTTTAACGATCCCGGCTGGTACACAGCATGGCACAAAATTCCGTTTGAAAGGAAAAGGTGTCAAGTCCCCTCGCGGTACACAGGGTGATGAATATGTAGAAGTACGTGTTGAAATACCAACAAAACTTTCACATGAAGAAAAAGAATTGTATGAACGCATCCGCAGCAAGAAAGGATATGAATCTCCTTTTGACCGTTTTAAGCGGGCCTTCAAATCTTAATTGAAAAAACAGCGCATATAATAATTGCGCTGTTTTTTATGATCAAAGCAAAATAATACCATTATTTTTTATGACGTTCGCCATCTAAGAAAAACATGGTAAAGGTAGCACGTGAGAGCAATGTTTCATGATCATTAAAAATAAAAACTTCATATACACCGGTTGTTCTGCCGCGCGATATTTCTTGGGCAATACCGATTAATTTGCCTCCGGTACCGGGCTTGATATAGTTGATAGAAGCAGACAAAGTGACGCTGTCTCTTCCGGTCGCAAAACTGGCAGCACCTGCGGCAGTATCCGCTAACGAAAATAAAGCTCCGCCATGCACAAAACCATGCACATTCAATATCTGTTCATCAATGATCATTTCCACTTTTGCATGTCCTTCTCTTACTTCGATTACCCGCATATCGTTGCTTTGCAGAAATTGAGAAGAGCTGTTCAAGCGGTCACGTAATTGTTCCATTGTTTCTTTTTCCATTTTTTCCTCCATTTCCCCGCGCCTAAAGTCGCGCGGACACAAATATTTCATCAATAAATCCCACATGCTTTATTTTCGTGTTACCCTATAAGAGAGGTGGTATACTACAGAGCACGTGGAGGTGAGTAGGAATTCTACTCAATTGAATATCCTGTATTTTTATAAGTTGCCGTCATCATATCAAGCACAAATAAGTAGGACTTTGAGCCTGGACACTTATGATTGTTCAATCAACTGTTGTCGATTCGCTTTGATGACAGTCAATGCCACCTCTCCTTTTGTATGAAAGGAGCTTTTTTATATGGCAATGAAAATCGTTCGTTTCAACTGCTGTGGCATGGATGTTCACAAAGATCTGGTCGTCGCTACTATTGGTATCACCGATAGACAGTCGAACATCACAGAATATTTCCAACAATCTTTTTCCACTTTAAACTCGGACCTATATCGTTTAAAGGATTGGCTGAATTCTTATCACTGTTGTGATGTCTGCATGGAATCTACCGGTAAATACTGGATCCCTATCTTCAACATTCTTGAAGGTGAGATCAATGTCCATTTAACTCATCCCAAGTATGTCAAAGCCATCAAAGGCAAAAAAACTGATAAGAAAGATTCCAAATGGATCTGTGATCTCTTCAAACATGATCTGATCAAATTCTCGTTTATCCCTCCAAAAGAAATCCGAGAACTGCGTGAGATCGCCCGTTACCGATACAAGCTGGTCTGCATGCGTTCTTCAGAACGGAATCGTTATCAGAACTGTATGACCGTTTCCAATATCGGATTAGCTTCTGTTGTCTCCGATCCTTTTGGCAAGACAGCTTCCAATATCATGAAAGAAGTCATGAAGCCAAACGTGATTGATGATGACAAGATCTTAAAACTCATTCACAAAAATTGTAAGAACAAAGATAAGATACTAGACTCCCTTCACGGCTATCACATCGAAGCGGATCAACGATTCAAGATGGAAAAATCATTGAATCATATGGAGTACTTGGATCAACTCATCAATTCATGTGAAGCAGAATTGGTCAAGCGGGCTTATCCTTTACGCGAATCTTTCCAGCATATCACACAAATAAAAGGAATTAGTTCCTTATCGGCCATTCTGATCATCTCTGAAATAGGAATCGATATGTCTCAGTTTGAATCCGACAAACAACTTGTCAGTTGGGCTGGACTTTCTCCTGCCAACAACGAAAGTGCCGGCAAGAAAAAGTCAGTTCGTATCTCCAAAGCTGGACAATATCTCAAACCACTGCTTGTCCAATGTGCTTTATCGACCATCAAAGATAAGACATCTTATTTTGGAAGAAAGTATTCCAATATCAAGAAACGACGTGGTCACAAGAAAGCCATCATTGCGATCGCACGCATGATGTTGGTCAGTATCTATCACATGATCCTAACAGGCGAAGTATTTCAACCAACGGATTATGAATCCTTCATGAATCCACGATCCGATACCAAACAATCACTAACAGTTGAAGAAGCATTAAACTTTTTGAAACAATCCGGCATTGATATATCTTCTATTCAAATCAACTTATAAATTTTTTCGATATTTTTACTACTTATTTTTAAGTCGGCTTTTTTTTTACAGTTTTATTCACACTTTTACCTCATTTCAGGTTATATTATAGCAAAATTTGGCAGAATAAGAATAAAGTAGTTCTATAAATATAGACAAAACTGGAGAATCTAAGAAGAAACTGTTAAAATAAAAATATAAGGGGATGACATACATGCGGGCAAAAGGGGCTTTTTTTACGATCGTATCTGCAGTTTTATTCGGCGTGACACCGGCTTTTGCAAAACTGATTTATGCAGATGGAATCAATTCATCGACATTGGTCTTTTTTCGCAATCTATTTGCAATCATACCGCTGTTTTTCTTATGCCGTGTACAGCACTGCCGATTTCGAATTACACTGCGTCAAGGGATTCATTTAATACTAGCAGGTATCATAGGACAAAGCATTACGGCAGTCATGTTATATACAAGCTACAATTATATTCCGATTGCGACGGCGACTACTTTGCATTTTTTCTATCCGATCTTCATCACTTTGATCTGTGTGATCTTTTTTCATGATCATCTGACGATGATTAAATTAATTGCTTTGATTAGTGCTACCTGCGGTGTGGCTTGCTTTGTGGAAGGCGGAAGCGGAGACAATATGATTGGTTTCAGTTTGGCACTTTCTTCAGGATTTACCTTTGCTTACTATATGGTGGCGGTTGAAAAATCGGGACTGAATCAATTGCATCCATTTGTGATCACTTTCTACTTTTCCATTGTCGTATCACTGTCTCTTTTGCTGTATAATTGGGGGACCAATCAATTTACGTTGCCATCAGAGATGCTGCCCTATTTAAAAATGGCATTGTTTGCATTGTTTACTTCGGTTACGGCAATGGGATTGTTGCAGATTGGCATTCGCAGTCTGGGAGCAGGGGATGCTGCAATCTTATGCATGTTTGAGCCACTGACATCTTTTGTGAGCGGTATTTTGTTTTTACATGAAGAACTGACGCTCATTAAAGTTCTCGGCAGTATCTTGATTTTAGGAGCTGTTACTTTTTTGATCCTAATGAATCGTCGTGCTGCACAAAAAACATAGAAATAATATCGAAAATTGGCAGAACTGTCTTTTTTATGATACGATGTAATAAATGAGAGGAGGATGCTTATGAAAAAGATGCGTATTGAAAAGTGGCAGCTGATTGTTTTATCCGTATTTTACATTGTGTTTGGAATCATTTCCGGTCTGGTCGCCAGAGAAGAATTTTTGACTTTTTTCAATATTTTAGGAATGATCATTGTCTTGATCGGCGCATTCTCAATTTTTATCTATTTCTTGCGAAAAGATTATTTGGAAAAGCATAATTTGCAGGTTGCTTTTGGTTCTCTGTACATCATGGCAGGGTTGATCGTCTGGTTAAAACCGGAATTGATCGTATCGAATTATCCAATGGTGTTCGCAGGATGTGTTGCCATCGACAGTTCAATTCGTTTGCAGTATTCCATGAATTTGTTTCGCATCAAGGATACAGGGTGGATCTGGATCTTTGCCAGTGCTTTGTTTGCAATTTTGATATCAGCTATTTTATTGCTGGCTACATTAGATTATGGTATGCAGCGTATCTTGTTGTCATTATTATTATGTTTTGATGGAATCAGCAATTTGGTTACTCTATGTTATGAACGCATTGCTTTAAAAAAATATTATAAACGGATGAAGATGGAAATGGTGAAGAACGAAAGAACAGAACAATAGAGATCACGAATGCTCGAAGTCAGTTGACTTCGAGTTTTTTGATGCGAAAGCTTTGACAAAAGAACAAAAAGTACATATACTATTATATGTTAATACCCCACTAGGGGGATGGGTAGGAGGCAATCATGAATGATGTGAATAGAAAAAATACATTGCGGTTATTAAAAACAGCAAGAGGACAAGTGGACGGAATCATCAAGATGATGGAAGAAGGACGTTATTGCATTGATATATCAAATCAGATTTTAGCAACTGAAGCATTGTTGCGAAAAGCAAATGCGCAAGTGTTGACGAATCATTTAGAAACTTGTGTAAAAGAGAGCATTGAAAATCATAGCGATTACGATAAAAAACTGGAGGAAATTGAGCAATTGATCCATAAATTGGTACGATAGGAGGTATTCTATGGTTGAGACATTTCGTGTGAAAGGGATGCACTGTGCCGCATGTGCAAGTGCAGTAGAAAATATCTTAAAAAAACAAGATGATGTGGAGGATGCACAGGTCAATTTGGTTAATGAACAGGTTATGATCACCTCTTCCAGATACCTGACTTTGGATCCGGCAAAGAAAGCCTTGGAAAAGGCGGGTTTTGCAATTGAACGTATCCAGGATCCGCAAGAGGAAACTTTTATGGTAGAAGGAATGCATTGTGCAGCCTGCAGTGCAGCCGTCGAACGGATCTTGAAAAAACAGGAGGGTGTAGTTGATGCACAAGTAAATTTAGTGAGTGAACAAGTCGTCATACGCTATTTGGGATCCCGGAATTTCTCCGAATGGGAAAAAGCAGTTGAAAAAGGCGGATTTCACTTGAAAGAGAGACAAGTGCCGCAGTGGAAAGAAACGACCTTTCATATTGACGGCATGCATTGTGCCAGCTGCTCATCTGCTTGTGAAAGAATGTTGTCAAAATTAGATGGCGTAAAAGAAGCGAATGTCAATTTGGTAAATGAGCAGGCGCATGTCGTCTACGATCCGCATAAAGTAAAACAAAGCGAGATGTTTGCGGCAATTGAAAAAGGCGGATATCATGGAGAAATCCTTCAGAAACAAAACCAGGCAGAGGAAAAAAAAGAAAGCAATATTTGGTTGATCACGATGCTGGTTTTAGCGGCATTGTTATTGTATATTGGCATGTCGCACATGTTGCCGATTCCATTGCCGTTGCCGGATATCATTCATTATAATACACATCCGTTAAATTTTGCTTTGATTCAATGGGTCCTAACAACCATCATCTTGTTATTAGGTAGAGATTTCTATATACGCGGTATACCGGCATTGCTGCATGGTGTTCCTAACATGGATACTTTAGTATCTGTCGGTACATTGAGTGCGTATGCATATTCTGTTTTTTCTCTGATTCAGATTGCTTCCGGGAACATTCATGCGGTGCATGCCCTGTATTTTGAAGGTGCCGGTGTGGTCGTGGCCTTGGTCCGTTTTGGCAAGCATCTGGAAGCGATATCGAAGAAAAAATCCATGGGTGCTATCTCGGCGCTCTTGCAGCTGCGTCCGGATACGGCAATTTTATATAAAGATGGAAAAGAAATAGAAATTCAGGTTGAGGAAGTAAGCGTAGGGGATTTGTTATTGGTGCGTCCAGGGGATCATGTCCCTATTGATGGGATCATTGCCGAAGGAAATGCAAATATTGATGAAAGCATGCTGAGCGGAGAAAGTATGCCGGTAAAAAAGCATACTGGAGAAGAAATCATTGGTGGAACGATCGATCTGGATGGCCGATTGCTTGTTCGCTGTACGAAAGAAATGGCGGATACGACCTTGTCGCATATCATTCAGTTAGTAGAAGATGCTCAAGGAAAAAAAGCACCTATTGCGCGGATAGCTGACCGTATTTCGCTCGTATTTGTACCAACAGTCATGACGATAGCGGTCGTTGCTGGACTTGTATGGTATTTCTTACGGGGAGATATTGGATTATCCATTCAAATTTTCGTCAGTGTCTTGGTCATCGCATGTCCATGTGCTCTCGGTTTGGCTACACCAACAGCGATCATGGTAGGCAGTGGAAAAGCTGCGCAGCTGGGCATTTTCTTGAAAAGCGGCGAGGCATTGGAAAATGCTGGAGAGATCGATACGATCTTGTTGGACAAGACAGGCACATTGACGGTTGGAAAACCACAGGTTATCCAGATTGTCAGTGACGATAAAAAGGAGGCATTGCGTCTTGCCGGAATGTTGGAACAAGGCAGCAAACATCCTTTAGCACATGCCATATTAGAAAAATGCAAAGAAGAGGGAATCGCGTTTGATTCACTTGCTCATATCGAAACATTAAGCGGTCTTGGACTGCGTGCACAATTACAGGAACACACGATCGTTTTGGGAAATCAAAAATTGATGGAACAAAGCGGCTGCAAGATCGATGATCATCATCTATCTGAAATGGAACAGCAGGCCAAACTGGGATACAGTGTCATTGCATTAGGAATGGATCAACAATTTATTGCATTCTTCGTCATTGCTGACCAGCTGAAACCAGATACGAAAACAGCGATCACAGAATTAAAACAATTAGGAATTACTCCGGTAATGGTCACTGGCGATCATCCGTTGAGCGCGCATGCGATTGCGCATCAAGCAGGGATCGATGAAGTGATCGCAAATGTGCTACCGCAAGAAAAAGGTGAAGTGGTCAAACGTTATCAGAAGGATCATCGTGTGGCAATGGTAGGGGATGGCATCAATGATGCAGTTGCTTTGACACAGGCGGAAGTAGGAATCGCTATTGGAAGTGGAAGCGATGTTGCTGTCGAAAGTGCAGATGTCATCTTGATGAAAGACAGTATTCAAGATGTCGTAACTGCCATTCAATTATCAAAAGCAGTAATTCGCAATATTCACCAAAATTTATTCTGGGCCTTCTTCTATAATACGGTTGGTATCCCGGTAGCTGCCGGTTTGTTATATGCCTTTGGCGGACCGCTCTTATCACCGGTATTTGCCGGTGCAGCCATGGCTTTCTCAAGTGTCTGTGTCGTAACCAATGCACTACGTCTGCGCAGATTTCATGCAAATTAAAACAATCCGTTGGGATTGTTTTTTTCTATTTGCAATGCGGTTACATTCTTTCTAATAAAACAACACTTTCTACATGTGCACTCATTGGGAACATATCATATAAAAACATTTCTTTACAAGCGTATCCTTTTTTTGCCAAGTAAGCGATATCGCGTAATTGGGTAAAAGGATTGCAAGAGATATATACGATCTTTTTTGTTTTTAACTGAACACAGGCATCCAGAAAAACAGGTGTGCTTCCTTCTCTAGGAGGATCCAAGATGATCGCGTCATAGTGCTGTTTGTGTTTGGCTTCTTGCAACATAAAACGGCTGGCATCCTGTGCAATGAATCTGGCATTATGGATCTGATTGTTTTTTGCGTTGATACCGGCATCCATGACCGCCTGCTGGTTCACTTCCACACCGATCACTTGTTTTACTTTTGAGGCAATGCATAGCCCGATCGTACCGATTCCACAATATGCATCTAAGATGCGATCAGAAGGTCTAGGCTGCAGTAATTCATAGGCTTTTTGATATAATCGTTCACATTGATCATGGTTGATCTGATAAAAGGAAGTGGAAGAAATCCGAAATGTCTTTCCTAACAGCCGATCTTCGATCCATCCTTTTCCATAAGCAGTCCATTCTTCTTTTCCTAACACGACGCTGGTATCCCTTGTATTGACGTTAAATACGATGCTGCGAATATCGGGATGCAGTCTTGCTATCTGTTGAACAAGCTGTTTTTGTCCCGGAAATTGTTTTTGCGATACAACAAAAGTAAGCAGGATCTGTTTCGTCTCTTTCCCATAGCGAATCTGAACATGACGAAGGATTCCCCTTCTTTTTTTTCGGTCAAAGGGTTCTATGCGCAAACGCTGGATCAATGAGACAATACTGGGAATGATTTCATCACATTCTTTTGGATGTAATAAACAATTCTGATAGGGAACGATGCGATGTGAATATTCTTCATAAAGACCGGCAATGATCTTGCCTTTGCTATCTTTTGAAAAACCGATGATCATCTTGTTGCGATATCCCTCTCTATCACTAGGCATCACATCATGGATGTGGAGAGAAAGACGCTCTTTTTTTAATGCATGGATGATCTGCTGCTTTTTCCATTCCAACTGGGCAGGGTAGGCCATGTGCTGCAGTTGACATCCTCCGCATATAGCCGCATGAGGACATGGAGGCTTTACGCGCAGATGGCTTGGCTGCTGTATATGCACGATTTCCGCTATATAGCCTTGTTTGCTTTCTTTTATTATGCGGGCATCTAATTCTTCATGAAGCAAGGCATGACGTACCAATACTTTGTTTTTCCGACAGAACAGGATCCCGTTTCCGTTTTCATCCAGTTTTTGTATTGTACCATGTACAATTTGCTGCAGTTTTAGCATAATTGTTTTTTTGCCTCCTTTATTGCCGTTTTGATGTCTTTTACTTCAATTGATCGTATGCCGCATTGAACTGCCGCATCGATATTTTCTTTTCGATCATCCAAAAATAAACAGGTGGAAGGCGCAAGAGCATACCGTTCGCATAAAAATTGATACATCCGTGAATCCGGTTTTCCAAATTTCTCTTGAAAAGACAGGACCATTCCGTCCGCTTGATCAAAAAGATGATATTGTTCCTGTAAGTAATCATAACTGTCTTCACTTAAGTTTGAAATCATATAGATATGATATCCGTTTTGTTTACATTCATCTAGAAACTGCAGCATTTCATCAATAGGCTGCATCAAGGTGAACCAATGATCGCTTACGGATAAGATCTCATTCTTATAGTTTGGATATTCCTGCAATAAGGCTTGCTGAACTTCTTTGAGGGAGATCCATCCGTTGTCATATTGTTTCCACCATTTTGAGTAAAAAACAATGTGGCAGATCTCTTCACATTTTTCTTGTAGTAAAGATTGAAAGTATATTTGTGGTTGAAAAGACACTAATACATTTCCAATATCAAAAATAATATTTTTGATCATGTCTTGCTCCTTTTCTGCTTTTTTATATTCATTTTCTATTATAACGAATTATGGAGCCTGCGCCTATCTTTTCTAAAAAAATGTAATAGCTTTCCTTTGCACTTCTTGTGAAAAAATAAACAAGAATATGCTATAATGGTTAATAAAGGAGGATTCTAAATAAAGGACAAAATAGCTGACGATCCATGAAGCAGGGCATGAAAAGTGAGGCTTTTTGACTGATTAGGAATGGAAACAGCTGTTTGTTTATTAAAAAATGCATTTTTTGAATGCTATTTTTGCTGATATGAGATACAATTTATATTGGCAAGACATTTGTAGAAAAATGGAGAATCATTTTGAATGGAGGAACGTCGTATGTATCAGGAAAATGATGATATGTTAGAAGTAAGTGATTTTGATGAAGATATTCATCGCCGTGAAGCATTGATCGAAGAGGCGAAAAGCATTCCGGCCTCTGCTGATTGGAATGAGGTCATGCACCAGATCAATGATCTTCGTAGACGCTGGCGTCGAATTCACTATTGGGACTCTGCATACGAAGAAAAATTAGCAGAAGAATTTGATCAGTATATTGATGCTTTCTATGCAAAACGTAATGAGATTTATCAAAGTGCCCAGAAGCTAAAAGAAGATCTGATTGCACAAGCGAAGAAAACGGCTTTGTCTGAGGAATGGAATCAAGCAACAGAAGAAATGAATGCACTGATGCAACAGTGGAAAGCAAGCGGAAGTGCCGGTAAAGAAAAAGATGATGCGCTTTGGGAACAGTTCAATGAAGCCAGACAACAGTTCTTTGATCGGAAACATGCACACTGGGAAGAATTGCAGGGCAAATTTGAAAATGCACGTCAAGTGAAAGAAAACTTGATCGCGCAAGCAGCTGCTTTGGCAGATTCACAGGAATGGCAGAAAACAAGTGAAAAATTCCGTCAGCTGATGGATGAATGGAAAGCTGTTGGCAGTGCCGGACGTGAGCATGAAGATGCTTTGTGGGAAAAATTCAATGCAAGCCGTCAAAAGTTCTATGAACAGCGCAATGCACATTATGATGAATTACATGCTGTACAGGGAGAACGTTACGAACAAAAGAAAAAGCTGGTAGAAAAGGCAAAAGAAATAGAAAGCAGTCAATCTTATACAAGAGAAAATACACAAGCAATGAAAGATCTTGGTGCTGAATGGAAGCAGATCGGTTCTTGTGGAAAAGAACATGAAGATCAAATTTGGAAAGAATTCCGTTCAGTTATGGATACATATTTTGACGGCTTGAAACAATGGAATGAACAAAGACATCTGCAATGGCGTCAACGGATGCAGGATGCCCGTGCACGCAAGTTAGAATTGATTCAAAATCAAAAACGTCAGATTCAGCGTATGAAAGAGGACATCGTCGGATTATTAGGGCAAAGAGCTATTGATGATATGCAGGATCGTATCGAAGAAAAAGAAGAATTCATCGAAAAGCTGGAAGCAGAAGTAGCAGATATTGATCAAACATTATCTCAACAGTAATAGGAAAGGGAGAGCATGAAGCTCTCCCTGTTTTTATATATGGATAAAAAAAGCATCGACAGATGCTGATCAAACAATTTAACTGGCAGGGGTAGAGAGGATCGAACTCCCATCAGCGGTTTTGGAGACCGTTATACTACCATTGTACTATACCCCTAAAAATAAATGGAGCGGGTGATGAGAATCGAACTCACGTAGTCAGCTTGGAAGGCTGAAGTTCTACCATTGAACTACACCCGCATGTGCATTAATTATTCTATCATAAATTTTGAATTTGTAAATACAAAATTAAAATTTATTTTTATATTTGAATGAAAAGCCCCGTCTTTAGAGGTTTGCACCATGAATGTTTAGAGGCTATTCTGAGAAAAAGTCGAGATTATCCAGTATTTATCGTTGTTTTTTGTACTTTAAATTTATTTTATTTTTTTTATTTATTTAATATAATTATGGTGTAAATGTGTAATGCTTGGAGGACACTTTCTATGGCCTATTTTCTTAAAAAAACAAAACGAAATGACAGACTTTATCTTTCCATCTATGAGAGTTTTTATTCTCCAGAAACTAAAAACACTCGACATAAAAGTTTTCGTAAAATCGGTTTCGTTGATGCTCTTATCGAACAGGGTATAGATGATCCAATTTCTCATTTTCAGAAAGAAGTCAATGAACTGAATTCTAAACGGGAGACAGAAAAGTGTCGCATCAACTTTCAACAGATTTCCGACATTTCACCAGAACTGTGTCTGGGTTATGTGCCAATTGCGAAAATCTTGAACATGCTGGATGTAAAAGAACATTTTGGGTATTTAAGTTCTTCAAGGAAATTCGAGTTCGATGTATATGATGTCTTTTCCGCTCTTGTATATGCTCGTGTTGTTGCGCCTTTATCTAAACATCAGACTTTTCATGATATTTTTCCAAAGCTATATGTTCAAAAAAATTTCAGTTATGATCAACTCCTAGAGGGCTTGGAATTCATGGGCGAAGAATATGAGAAACTGGTTGAAATACTGACCGTTGCGACTGATGACAATTTTATTCTGGATTCCAGCCGTTCTTATTTTGATTGTACAAACTATTATTTTGAAATCGATAAGGAATCTACTCTTCAAAAAAGAGGGCCTTCCAAAGAAAATCGAAGAGACCCTATTGTGGGAATGGGCCTTCTTTTAGACGCACAGATGTTACCAATCGGCATGAAGATATTCCCAGGCAATGAATCTGAAAAGCCGGTCATGCGTGATCTAATCCACGATTTGAAATCAAGAAACAATATCAAGGGCCGTACCATCCAAATAGCTGATAAAGGCCTTAACTGTGCTAAAAATATTATTGAAGCTATTGATAATGGAGATGGCTATCTGTTTTCGAAATCTGTAAAAACCCTTCCTGAAAGAGAAAGACAATGGGTTCTTCTTGATGACGGATTCGAAACAGTGTTTGATCAGAACGGAGAACCCGTTTATAAAATCAAGGAATGCATCGATACGTTTACTTATTCATACAAGGATGAATATGGGAATGTAATAACTCGTAATATAAAAGAAAAAAGAACAGTTACCTATAACTTCAGTCTCGCAAAGAAGAAACTGATGGAAATCAATAGAATGATTGAAAAAGCCAAGGCACACCGTGCATGCCAGGCCAAAAAAGAAGAATATGGTGAATCATCAAAATATATGCAGTTTCTAGATGATCAGGGGAAAAGTATAAAACCCCAGCTAAATCAAAAAGCTATAGACAAAGACAAAGAACTAGCCGGATATAATATGCTCGTAACATCTGAAATCAATATGTCATCAAAAGACATATACAATGCTTATCATCAGCTTTGGCAAATCGAAGAATCCTTCCGCATCATGAAGTCCGAACTTGATACACGTCCGGTCTATCTACAAAAAGAAAATCGGATCAAAGGTCATTTCTTCATCTGTTACACAGCCGTGTTATTATCACGAATCCTTCAATTCAAGATTCTGGAAAATAAATACTCAGCAAGTACAATATACGATTTCATGAGAAAATTTCGAGTTGTAAGAATCAACTCAACAAGATTCATAAATCTATTAACCAGCAAAGAATTCGTAACAGATCTATCCAAAAAATTAAATCAACCAATAACAAATTATTATCTAACAGATAAACAAATAAAAATGATGCATACTCGATAATCAAATATCGAGTGTTGCACCATTTTTTACTATTCAACCTCTAAAGTCAGGTATCATAAATTTTGAATTTGTAAATACAAAATTAAAATTTATTTTTATATTTGAATGAAAAGCCTGCTGGAAGCTTTGCAATTCAAAGAAAAGGTGATACAATATGATATATACTCGAGGAGTGAAAGAATGAATAAGAAAAATGATATGGTGTCGTCTTTGATCGAAACTGCAAAAGTGAAAAAACATGTGACGACAAAGATCGAATATTTCTGTGAAGATACAGAAGAAGTAGAAAAAGTATTTGATAAAGTAACAGAGTTATTAACGACAAATTTGGATGATTTCGCTAAAATTACATTTGATTACAGCCCAAGTGAGAATACTGTAGATGTAGAAGTCATTGAACATATCTAAATAGGGGAAGCATTGTTTTGATGCTTCTTTTTTAATGGCCATATAGCATAAAAAAAGCGGATATCCGCTTCATTGTTTTGATGGTGACCCGTTGGCGATTCGAACGCCAGACCCTTTGATTAAAAGTCAAATGCTCTACCAACTGAGCTAACGGGTCAAGAATGGTGCCGACTATAGGAATTGAACCCACAACCTACTGATTACAAGTCAGTTGCTCTACCAATTGAGCTAAGTCGGCATTTTTTAAAATGGTGGAGGTTGAGGGACTCGAACCCCCGACCCTCTGCTTGTAAGGCAGACGCTCTCCCAACTGAGCTAAACCTCCATCGCTTAGTGCTTATTTATATTATCAGTAAGTGGCGTAAATGTCAACAAAAAATTAAAATATTTACATTTGTAATGGATTTAATAATAGAATAAAGCTGAGCATTGGTTAAAAATACACGATTCTATTCAATATAAAAAAAGATGTCTTTCGACATCTTTTCAATCATTCATGGAGCGGGTGATGAGAATCGAACTCACGTAGTCAGCTTGGAAGGCTGAAGTTCTACCATTGAACTACACCCGCAAATATTGAATGGTGACCCGTTGGCGATTCGAACGCCAGACCCTTTGATTAAAAGTCAAATGCTCTACCAACTGAGCTAACGGGTCAGTTGAATAAATAAAATGGCTGGGGTAACTGGATTCGAACCAGTGGAATGCAGGAGTCAAAGTCCTGTGCCTTACCGCTTGGCTATACCCCAATAAAATGGTGGAGGAGGACAGATTCGAACTGCCGAACCCGAAGGAACAGATTTACAGTCTGCCGCGTTTAGCCACTTCGCTACTCCTCCATTTATAAGGGTTTTAAAAATGGTGCCGACTATAGGAATTGAACCCACAACCTACTGATTACAAGTCAGTTGCTCTACCAATTGAGCTAAGTCGGCATTTTTTAAAATGGTGGAGGTTGAGGGACTCGAACCCCCGACCCTCTGCTTGTAAGGCAGACGCTCTCCCAACTGAGCTAAACCTCCATCGCTTAGTGCTCACTTATAATATCAGTAAGCGGAAGAATTGTCAACAAAAAAATGAAAAAAATTAAAATCAGTGCGGGAACTGGAAAATGTTTATATTCAACTGGTTTTATTTCGATTGCCCTTTGATTTTCTTATAAGCAGCAAGCGGGATGCTGAATAATGAAAAATCGCTCGTATGCATACCATGCATGTCTTCGCTTGTCAGATTTCGATATTCATTCATCTTGTTTTTTATAAAAGAGATCAGCGTTTGTACTTTTTCTGATTCGATACATAACAATATAATTGTGCTTCCATAATTTAGAAAATCACCGGTACTGGCGATTTCTGTTGCCGAATATCCTTCTTTTATCAAATCTTGGGACAGCTGGAAGGCGTATTCCCCATTGACACTCAGCCATAACAATTTCATGAAAACTCACCTCGAAATAATCATAACATAAACGTGGACATCTGTGTATCCTGCCTTTTTTATGATTTTTTGAATAATTTGTGAAGGCGTGAGCATGATAGGAATGAGTGAAAGGAGCAGAATCAAAAATGGAAAAGAGATGTGTGCAGGAACTGAATCAATTATTAAAAGGAACGCATATGGGTGCATCTTTATTTGAGGATCTGCGTTATAAGGTAAACGATCCCAAATTAAAACAATTGATCGATGACTGTTTGAAGCGTCTTCGCAAACATGAAGAATTATTATCAAAACATGTTCGTATGATGGATGAAGAGCCTGCAGAGGACGGCGGTTTTTTTCAAGGAATCAGCGAATTTATGGAAATGATCCATACACTGCCGATGGTGGAAGATGCGGAACTGGCGAAGGAATGTGTCAAATATATGGAATATGCGTTACAGGCACTGAATAAGTTTGAACAAAAACAATATATTCTAGAGCCAATGGTACAGCGCAGTCTGTACTATATGCGAGATGATTATCAGATCATCTATCATTCTTTTCATCAATACGGATTGTTGCATACTAGACAGTAAATTGGATAGGAGGTGGTCTGAGAATGGTGACTGCCTCTTTTTTGGCGGATGATGACGACTGTATTTTTTATGATGAGTGATGTATAATAAAAAGACATGAAAGATACAGGAGGGGAAAATATGCGCGTAGAAGAACGTTTGTTAAAATATGTTGTTGTGGATACACAATCCGATGAATACGCAGCTACATCGCCTAGTACAGAAAAACAGTTGGTATTGGCGAATATGCTAGCAGAAGAACTGCAAGAGTTGGGATTGGAAAATCCGCATGTGGATGAATTTGGTGTTGTTTATGCAAAATTGCCTGCAAATGCACAAGGGTATCCGGCAATTGGTTTGAATGCTCATATGGATACTGCTACAGACCTGACAGGAGCAAATGTAAAGCCTAGAATGATCCCTGCATATGACGGCGGTGTCATTAAACTGAATGAAAATATTCAGATGGATCCAAAACAATTTCCAATCTTAGCAAAACATGTGGGTGAAGATCTGATCGTAACGGATGGAAATACTTTATTAGGCGGTGATGATAAAGCAGGGATTGCTATCATCATGACTGCAGTCGAACAACTGATCCAGCAGAATATTCCGCATGGAGATGTATATGTTGCCTTCACACCGGATGAAGAAGTCGGCAGAGGAACAGAACATTTTGATTTAAATACATTTAAAGCAGAATTTGCCTACACGGTAGATGGGGGCGAAATCAATGAAATTGATTATGAAAACTTTAATGCTGCACAGGCATTGATCACGATCCACGGTAAAAGCATTCACACGGGAGCGGCTAAAAATAAAATGATCAATGCATCTTTATTGGCAATGCAGCTGCATAGTTTGCTGCCGGTAGAAATGAATCCGGCTTATACGGAAGGATATGAGGGATTTAATCATTTATTGCATATCAAAGGTGAATGTGAGCTGGCAACGATGACGTATTTGATTCGAAATCATGATGCCGAAAAATTCGCAAAGCAAAAGCGGATGTTCATTGATGCTTGTGCTTACTTGAATAAACGTTACGGTGAAGGAACATTTGAATTAGAGATCAAAGATCAATATCAAAATATGCGCAATTTGATTGAAAAGGATATGCGTGTTGTCGAATTAGCTAATCGTGCAATTTCTGCAGCAGGTCTTGAACCGGTATCTACACCGGTTCGCGGGGGGACCGATGGGGCTGCTTTGACCTATATGGGTCTGCCTTGTCCAAACTTTGGCACCGGCAGCTATAATCATCATGGGCGTTATGAATTTGCTTCCGTACAAGCGATGAGCAAAATGGTTGAAATTATCACAAATGTATTGACAATGGCAAAACAAGTCAATGAAGAAATGAAAAATAAATAAAAAAGATCATATTGATCTTTTTTATTCCTCAACGATATGAATGCCTAATAAAGAAGCTAAGAGGATGGCTTGCTGTGGAGAAACGTAGACCCCTTTTAAACTATCTTCATTTACAAGCAGACCGTCAATCTTATTATTTTCTAAATGTACTTCCTTTAAGGATGTGTTGACAAAAGAACAGCTTTGCAGATCACACTGTTGAAATGCAAGGCTTTTTTGTTGACATTGAATGAAGCCGCCTTCTTTGATCGTGCAGCGGGTAAACGCACAGCGTTCAAAATGACTTCCGCCAAAATTAGCATATTGACACATGCAGTTATTCCATGTGACATCTTTCCAGACACAATCATAAAAACGAGTACCTGTCAAACGGCAATTTTCAAAATGACAACGATAAAAATGGCTGCGCTGCAGATCAGCAGCAGACAAATCACAATGGGTAAAGATGCAATCTAGATATTCATTTTCGAAAAAATCATCAATTGAACAAGTGATGTCTTGAAAACGGCATCCGCTGAAATGGTAGTGGTCATAAGTCGGAGCAATGATCTCTTCATTTTGAAAATATGCGTCATATTGATAGATGTCTTCTTGCATCGCAGAAATCAGCGATTTTTCTTCATTTGATGTACATCTTAGTGAGCGAATATTTTTCGTTTTTTGGGTCATTTCGTTTGCCTCCTATTGCTTTTATTATAATCACAGAACGAATTTTGAAAAGGAGCAGGAAAGAGTTTGTGTGGAAAAGAAGAAGTATAGTATAATGAACGTACGCAGAAAAGGAGATCATAAGTATGGAACAGTTGTATGAAGCAATTGCTCGATCAATGCATATTGCTGCTTCCCAAGTGGAAGCAGTTATGACACTGTTACAAGAAGGTTGTACAGTTGCATTTATTGCTCGTTATCGAAAAGAAAGAACAAAAGGATTGGATGAAGAACAGATTCGCCAAATTGAAGAAGCATATGCGTATCAAACGCATTTAGAAAAGCGAAAAGAAGATGTCCTTCGTTTGATCGATCAGCAAGGGATGCTGACAGAGGAATTAAAGAACGATATTCTTGCATGTGAGAAGTTATCGCAAGTAGAGGATCTTTATCGGCCTTATCAACAAAAAAGAAAAACAAAGGCGACCATGGCTGCAGCAAAAGGGCTGCGCCCCTTTGCTTTGTGGATATTAAAATTGCCTTTTTATGGCGATGTGGAGAAAGAAGCCCAGCAATATGTAAATGACCAGGTTGCCAATGTACAAGAGGCAATCACGGGAGCGAAAGATATCATAGCAGAGATGGTCAGCGATGATGCAAAAGTTCGCGATGTCTTGCGTACTTCGATGTTGAAATATGGAAGGATCGTGACCAAAGAGAAAAAGCAGCATGATGATACGATGCGTGTTTACCAAATGTATTATGACTATAGTGAACGAGTAGGAACTATCCAGCCGCATCGAATCATGGCAATCGACCGCGGAGAAAAAGAAAAAGTATTGCAGGTATCCGTTACTTTTAACGAAGAGTATGTGGAACAATGGGTGCTTCGCCATTATTTGAAAAATGGGAATACGATCGTAAAAGATATTTTGCAGGAAGCAATTTTAGATGGCTTGAAGCGTTTGACTTACCCAAGTGTGGAACGAGAAGTGCGCTCTATGTTAAGTGAGAAGGCACAGGAAGCCAGTATAGAAGTGTTCTCGATGAATGTGGAAAGATTATTGACCCAGCCTCCGATCAAAGATCGCTGGGTATTAGGGTTTGATCCGGCATTTCGCACCGGCTGCAAGCTCGCTGTGATCGATCCATTGGGAACATTGAAAGAAATCAGCGTCATTTACCCGCATCCGCCAAAAGCAAAGGTGAAAGAGGCGAAGGAAGAAATGTTGCGTTTGCTGCAGGCTTATCCTGTTTCGATCATCGCTATCGGAAACGGAACTGCATCAAGAGAGAGTGAAGCATTTGTCGCGCATTTGATCCAAGAAGAACATCTTTCCGTTCATTTTGCTTTGGTAAGCGAAGCGGGAGCCAGCGTTTATTCGGCAAGTGAATTGGCTAGAAAAGAGTTTCCAGATCTGCAGGTGGAACAACGCTCGGCAATTTCCATTGCGCGTCGAATCATTGATCCGCTTGCGGAATTGATCAAGATCGATCCTCAATCGTTAGGCGTTGGACAGTATCAGCATGATCTTCCAACTGCAAGATTAAAAGAACGATTGGACTTTGTTGTCAGCAAGGCGGTCAACCGAATTGGTGTCAATGTGAATACCGCATCGATCGAACTGTTGAAACATGTTTCCGGCTTGAATGCAACAACTGCACAAAATATCATTCAATACCGTGAAGAACATGGGGCGATCATGCTGCGCTCACAACTGAAAGAAGTACCAAAGATCGGGGCAAAGTCGTTTGAACAGGCAGCAGGTTTTTTACGGATTGTTGATGGAAAAGAATATTTTGATCGAACAGGAATTCATCCGGAAAGTTATGCGTTGGCCAAACAAGTATTGGAATATCTGCAACTGGATAAAGAGCAGATGGGCAGTGAAGAGGCAAAACAGGCGGTGGAAAAAGCAGATGTGGCCGTTTTGAGTCAGCAGCTGCATAGTGATCAATATACGATTCGTGATATCCTGCAAAGTATTCAAACACCGTTACAGGATTATCGCGACCAATTTGATCCGGTATTGTTAAAAAGCAATGTCTTGGAACTTTCCGATCTCCATGTGGGAGATGAATTGCAGGGCACGGTACGGAATGTCGTTGACTTTGGTGCCTTTGTTGATATAGGCTTGCATGAAGATGGTTTAGTACATATTTCAAAACTGCGCTCGTATCGGGTCAATCGTGTAAGTGATGTAGTATCTGTGGGAGATATTGTTACAGTATGGGTCTATAAAGTAGATGAACAGCGTCAAAAAGTGCAGCTTTCTATGGTACCGATACAAAAAACAGCATAAGGAGAGATGAGGATGAAAATAGAGACAGGAATGAAGTTTGAAGCAGAAATTGAAGAGCTGGGTACAGTGATGGACTATGTGGAAGATCGTTTCATCTTTGTCATCAAAGATCAGTTTTGGAATGATGTAGAACTGCAGATGGCAAAGACAACACCATTTGAAATTGATTTTGTTTACCGTTATGATGTGGCGGTCTTCTTATTGAGCGTAGGCGACATTGATACAAGCGATTTTTATTTCAATGTGCAGGAAAATGATTGGCGTGAGGCGTTGCTGTCGGGAACAGATTGTTTGCAATGTACGCTGGTATTGTTAGACGAAAATAATATGGTATGTTTCAAAAGGAATGCAACACTGTCAAAAGAAGACTCTGATCAGATCCGCTCGGCATTAGCTAAACAAAATGAGGTTGTTTTTCACGAAGGCGAATACGATGTGAATATGCAAGGACTGATGAGTGCGTTGGAACCGTTTGAGATGCAGCAATATGCCATAGTAAAAGCAGTCTTTGAAAAATAATGGTGGATCGACAATCGTTGTAATTTTATGGTCCATGCTTTATACTGTATAGAAAAGAACGGAGGAAATTGCGATGAATGCAGTAGTTAGTGTGATTGGAAAAGATCGTGTCGGAATCTTGGCGCGTGTGGCAACAGAATGCGCAAATGCCAATATCAATGTAGTGGAAGTAACACAGACGTTGTTGCAGGATACATTTGCAATGACGATGCTGGTCAATATTGATGAAATTTCAATGAAATTAAGCGAATTTGCCCAGCATATGGATAATGTAGGAAAAGAAATGGGATTAGTGATTCATGTCATGCATGAAGATATCTTTAATTCTATGCATAAGATTCAGGGGTAAGAGACAATGATCAATTCCAAAGATATATTAGAAACGATCAAGATGATCGATGAAGAATATTTAGATGTGCGTACGATCACGATGGGGATTTCCTTATTGGATTGTGCAGATGCAGATATTGATAAATCTTGTGAAAAGATTTATCGCAAGATCACAACCTTGGCAAAAGATCTGGTCAAAGTAGGAGATGATATCGGACGGGAATATGGGATTCCGATTATCAATAAACGAATTTCAGTGACGCCGATCGCTATGCTGGTCGGTGTCAGCGGGGGAGATCCGATCCGCTATGCATTGACTTTAGAACGCTGTGCTTTAGAAACCGGAGTTGATTTTATTGGCGGTTTCAGTGCATTGGTGCAAAAAGGTTTTTCTGCAGGCGATCGTGAATTGATCCAAGCAATTCCGCAGGCACTTGCTCAGACAGAACATCTATGTGCTTCGGTCAATGTTGGCTCAACCAAAGCCGGCATCAATATGGATGCTGTGAAGATGATGGGAGAAGTAGTGAAAGAAGCTGCTGAAATCACGGCTGATCGGGATTGTATCGCAGCTGCAAAAATCGTTGTTTTCTGTAATGCACCAGAAGATAATCCGTTTATGGCAGGGGCATTTCACGGCGTAGGAGAAGCAGACTGTGTGATCAATGTAGGCGTTAGCGGGCCGGGCGTAGTTCGTGCTGTCTTGGAAAAGGCGCCTAAAGATCTGCCTATGAATGAAATTGCCGATTTGATCAAACGAACAGCTTTCAAAATTACACGAATGGGACAGCTGGTCGGAAGTGTTGCCAGTGAACGTTTGCATGTCCCGTTTGGCATCGTTGATCTTTCTTTAGCACCAACACCTGCCATTGGCGATTCTGTTGCCTATATCTTAGAAGAGATGGGGTTAGAAACCTGCGGTGCATATGGTACGACCGCTTGTTTGGCCATGCTCAATGATGCAGTGAAAAAAGGTGGCGTGATGGCAAGCTCATCTGTCGGCGGATTGAGCGGAGCGTTCATTCCCGTTTCAGAAGATGCAGGTATGATCCATGCTGCTAGAGCGGGCGTATTGACATTAGAAAAACTAGAAGCGATGACCGCTGTTTGCAGTGTCGGATTGGATATGGTGGTCGTACCAGGCGATGTGAGTGCTTCTTTGATTTCAGGAATGATTGCGGATGAAGCTGCTATCGGCATGGTGAACTCTAAAACAACTGCTGTTCGTGTCATTCCGGCGGTTGGTCATAAAGAGGGAGAAGAACTGAATTTTGGCGGTTTGTTAGGAGCCGGTCCGGTGATGCATATGAATCCAAGCGACAATAGTGTCATGATCCAGCGTGGCGGACGAATTCCAGCCCCATTGCAAAGCTTGAAAAACTAATCAATGATGAGAAGAAGGGAAACTGTTTCGAGCAGAGAACCTTCTTTTTTTCAGCAAAAGAACGCTTCTTGCTTTATTTTTTAACAGTATATGCTAAAATAATTAAGTTAAAAAGGATGTGAGTTCATGCTAGAGTTAAAAAATCTAACTTTTGAAGCAGATGGCAAAAAAATAATTGACGATCTTTCTTTACAATTTACGAAACATGCATTTACGGTGATTACTGGCCCCAACGGCGGCGGGAAATCGACATTAGCAAAATTGATCATGGGGATCGAACAGCCTACAAGCGGACAGATTTTCTTTGATGGAGAAGATATTACGTCTCTATCCATAGATGAGCGTGCGAAAAGAGGTATTGGCTACGCCTTTCAGCAACCTCCTCGTTTCAAGGGAATGAGTGTTCGGCGTTTATTAGAGTTGGCCCATGGAAAAGAATTGGAAGAGGAACATTGTATTTCTTATTTAAGTGATGTAGGTTTGTGCTCGAAAGATTATTTGGATCGTGATGTGGATAATTCCCTCTCCGGCGGAGAAGTCAAACGCATCGAGATTGCAACTTTATTGGCAAGAGATCTCAAACTCAGTATTTTTGATGAACCAGAAGCAGGAATCGATTTATGGAGCTTTACGAAATTAGTAGAGACATTTCGTGAGCTGCAAAACCGTAAAAAACAAGATATCATCCTGATTTCGCATCAAGAGCGCATCATGCAGCTAGCAGATGAGATGATCGTCATCGAAAATGGAAAAGTAGCTGCCCGCGGCAGCAAAGATGCGATCCTGCCTACTTTGCTAATGGAATTTGAACCATGTGGAATCAATCGGAAAGCAGGTGAACAACATGCTGAATAATACAGAAAAAGCGCTCTTGCAGCAAATTGCAGGAATCACTGGTTTTCAACCGGGGTCTGCTTTTAACTTAAGAGAAAACGGAAGCGGAGTAGAACGGCATTCTACAACAAATGTAACGATTCGCAGCAAACAAGACAAGCCGGGAATCGATATCATCGTTGCCCCGCATACAATAGGAGAACAGATCCATATTCCGGTAATCATTACCAACAGCGGCGTACAGGATCTGGTGTATAATGATTTTTATATTGGAGAAGGGGCACAGGTCGACATCATTGCCGGATGCGGCATCCATAATGATGGATGTGATACATCGCAGCATGATGGGATTCATACTTTCCATATCGGCAAACATGCATCTATCACTTATACGGAGAAACATTATGGAGAAGGAAACGGCGAAGGCGGTCGAATCTTAAATCCAACTACTCAAATTTATATGGAAGAAGGAAGCTTTGCCCAAATGGATATGAGTCAGATCAAAGGAGTAGATTCTACAAAACGTGTAACGTATGCTCGTTTGGGAAAAGATGCAAAATTAGTCATCAATGAAAAACTGATGACACATGGAAAGCAAGTGGCACATTCAGATGTAGAAGTAGATCTCAATGGTGAAAACAGTGTATTGCAGATCATTTCTCGTTCTGTAGGGAAAGATGATTCCATCCAAGTTTTTCATCCAATCGCAAGAGGGAATACGAAGTGTCGTGCACATGTGCAATGTGATTCGATCTTGATGGGCAATGCCAAGATTTCATCTATTCCGGAAATTGCAGCAAACCATGTGGATGCACAAGTCATTCATGAAGCGGCCATTGGGAAAATCAATAGTGATCAGCTGATCAAGTTACAGACTTTTGGCTTAAACGAGGAAGAAGCAGAACAAGTTATCGTAGATGGCTTCTTGCGTTGATGCATATGAAAACAGAGATCGTTTTGTATAAAAAGGATCTCTGTTTTTTTAAATTCTGCAATTCGTAAAGTATATAAAATAAATTCTTCACAAATAAAAGGGCTAAGTATATAGCGGCTTTTTTTTGACTTTGTTATTACTTTTTTGATTTAAATGATTTGTATATATCAAATATAATTAATGCAAATCCAAATATAAAGAAATAAAAACCTTTCCATACAGATTCTAAATTTATAGAATTTAAAAAAATCTAATGTGAATGCTGAATATACAACTAAAAGTAAAAATTAACTACAGGAATAGTTGCTGATTTTGATTGTTATTTTTAACAAAATAAATTATGATTAATTTGAAGATAGAACTTGATTAAGGAAAAGAATAAACGAAGCTTTAAGCAACTGATCTTTTTAAGAGGTAAAAGCAAATGTGGTTTAATATTCTATTACATTTTTGTTGGATTCTTTACATTATTTATATTGCGTATAAAACAGTAAAAAACAACGCTTATCCTACATATCTTCCAAAACCTTTATTTTGGATATTATGGTTATTGATGGTTGGTCTTCTTTGTTGGGTGATAATCATAAATATTAGATTAATGATTACATAAAAATCAGTAATTGTATATTTGATAAAAGTGTTTATATAAAGCAAAAAGAAGAGCAAATCAAAGTGTTGTTATATACTAATAGATATTCAGTCAATGCATATAGAATTTATAATGGATTGGAAATAGATGCAGATCATGTAACAGCATGAAGTAAAAAAATTCAACAGATAACTCTAATTTTTAAATGTTATATAAAACACACATAGGACTAAAGGAAATAAGCGGATAGAATCCTGTTAGATGTTTTCTAAAGGCGGCAATTGATGCCGCTTTTGCATACTTTTTCGGCTAAAAGATAACGAAATTACATATATCAAAAATTTTGTTTTATTCAGAGAGAGGATGCTTTTCATGATAGAAATAGTTTTACTGATTCATTAAGAGATATAGCGAAAACAGTCAAGAGACAGTTTGACTTATATGTGAACTTGTTTCCTTTTTTATGGCAGATTTGTTCTTGCCGATTATCATGGCGATAGCAGCATTGAGATAACCGTCGGAATTACTAGCAATCAGACAAGAAAAGTGAAAGACTAAAATCTACTTCTCACTATTGAAAGTGAAGATAAACTTTCACTTCACAATACGTATAGCATAAGGAGAGATTATTTTGAAGTGATTGACGAAGTGAATATCCATGACATTCTTGGAGAAGAAAAATATAGTACACTATATGATCATCAAATATAAGAAAGAGCATATTACGATGAAAACTACTTAAAATGAAGTCTGAGTAGTTTTTTATTTTGTGAAAATTAGCATGATCATACTTTACGAATTGAAGAAAAATTAAAACATTCTTGTTCTATTTGCTACTTTCATCGTACAATAACCATATAGAGGGAGGATAACGCAATGAAAAAAAGGCAGTTGCTTTTCATTTTCGCGCTAGTTGCGATCATATTATTTTTACCGATCCTTGTACAGGCAGATGTGGGAAATTCCTTTTCCGGAGGTTCTTCCGGGGGCGGATACAGCGGAGGATCAAGTTACAGCGGCGGAGGTTCAGGTTTAGGCGGTATCATTTTCCTGGGCGGCGGAGGCAGTATATCGACTCTTATCATTGCTTTGGCGGTCCTTGCACTATACTCCTATATGCGTTCCAGACAGGGAAGTGGTGGAAATGTACGTCCTATGCCATACCAAAGCAGCGGTACTTATCGCGTGTGCAATGAGGAAACGACAATTGAAGAAATTCAAGCGAGGGATCCAAATTTCTCTGCAGAAAGTTTTAAAACATTTGCATCGGAAGTATATTTGACATTGCAAGAAGCGTGGGAAGACCGTGATTGGAAAAAAGTGCGTCCGTTTGAAAGCAATACGCTGTTCAATGTCCATAATCGTCAATTGAATGAATACATCGAACAGCGGAAAACCAATCATTTGGATATGCAAAATGTCCGTAATATTACGCTTGCACAATTTCGTGTAGATGGGGCACAAGAAGTATTGAGCGTAAAATTAGAAGCAAGTTTGCTAGATTATGTGACAGATGATGAAAGTGGAAAAGTGCTGGAAGGAAGCAAGACGCAGTATCAGCATCGTTTCTATTATTTAGAGTTTATCCGCAGGGCAGGCGTGCAGACTGCTGTTGATACGCAATTGAATGTGACGAACTGTCCTAATTGCGGCGCTCCGACGCAGGTGACGAGCAGCGGCGAATGTGAATACTGCCACTCCATCATTACCAATGGTGATTATGGATGGGTCTTAAATAAATATATGGCATGGTAAGGAGGTTATCTGATGGGTTTGATTCGTGCAGCATTTGATTCAGCCAGAACAACACTAGCTGATCAATGGTTAGAGTATTATTATTGTGATTCATTAAGCAATGATGTTTTGATCCAAAAAGGAACAAAGGTTGTCACCAGCGGCAGCAATACAAAAGCAAGTGAAAATATCATTACGAACGGCAGCGGCTTTGCTGTCAATGAAGGACAGGCATTATTGATCGTTGAAGATGGCAAGATCATAGAATTTTCAGCGGAACCTGGCCGTTTTACCTGGGATTCTTCTAGCGAGCCGAGCTTGTTTGATAATGGATGGCAGGGCTTGAAAGACTCTTTTAAGATCTTTGGAAAACGTTTTACAATGGGTGGTACACCGGGAAAAGATCAACGTGTTTATTATGTGAATCTGAAAGAGATCATTGATAACAAATTTGGCAGTGCTACACCGATGCCATATCATGATCCGACATACCGCAATATTTATATTCGCTATTTTGGGCAATATACATTCCGCATTCAAGATCCGATTCGTTTTTATTCCAATCTGAGCGGAAATGTACGAGATTCTTATACGAAGACGCAGCTGATGGAACAATGTGATGCAGAGTTTGTCAATGCTCTGGATACGGCACTTGCAAAATGCAGCGATGAAGGATATCAGTTTAGTGATTTGCCAAAAAAGCAAGTAGAAATTGCAACCTACATGAATGATGCATTGGATGCATCCTGGAGCGAAAGACGTGGTATGGTCATTGAAGTCGTTGCTATTCAAAAAGTGACGCCAGATGATGAAAGCCGAAAACGTATTGAAAAGATCGATGATGCGATCATGATGGGCGATCAGCGTGTAGCTGCAGGCCGTTTGGCAGATGCACAAGCAACAGCTATGGAAAATGCAGCGAGCAATGAAGCCGGTGCAATGAATGGATTCATCGGTATGGGATTTGCACAGCAAGCGGGCGGCATGAATGCATCCGCATTGTTTCAACATCTTCCGCCGCAAGATAACAATCCACTCTTTCAAAACGCAGCTGTGCCAGGACATCCTGCAAAAAATGCCGCCTGGACATGCAGCTGCGGCACGCAGAATACAGGCAATTTTTGCAGCAACTGCGGCAAACCAAATCCAAATGGTCCGTGGACCTGTACTTGCGGCACCCAAAATACAGGGAATTTCTGCAGCAATTGCGGCAAGAAAAGACCAGAGTAAAAACAGAAGCAGTTTTATTGCTGCTTCTGTTTTTGTTCTGTTAAACTCTCAAATTCATCCATGATTTCTTTAAAGAATGTGAAGGCATTATCATAGACTTCATCTTTTAATGGATCGATGCCAGCATTTTTTAATTCATCAACAGGAGATTCGCTTCCTCCTTTGGTTAAAAATTGCCGGTATGCTTCCGGATGGCCATCTAAAATATCTTTTACAAAAGAGATTGCAACCGACATGCCCAGTGTATATTTGTATACATAAAAGTTGTAGTAAAAATGCGGTACATAATAGAATCCATACTTCTGCAAATCATCTACGATGACGGCATCTCCAAAATAAGCTTTATTGAGCTCCAGACAGCGATCTGTGATCGTTTTCGATGAAATTGGTTTTCGTTCCTCGATCCAGGCATGCAGATCTTTTTCAAACTGAGCAAACATCGGCTGACGATAGCAGGTACCTACGAATTCTTCCATCAGGTTGCTCAGGATATAACGACGGTAACTAGGATCGTTATTTGTTTTTAACAAATATGTATTCAATAAGATCTCATTGACCGTAGAGGCCACTTCGGCAACAAATATCTGATAGCCGGCTAACATCGGACGGTTATGGTGGTTGGAGTAGTAAGAATGCATTGAATGGCCCAATTCGTGTGCCAACGTGCTTAATGAATCATAACTGCCAGTAAAATTAGTCAGGATATATGGATTGGAATCATACGTTCCCCATGAATATGCACCTGTTCGTTTGTCTTTTGAAGGATAGAAATCGATCCAGCGTTGTGTAAATGCCTGATCGAGCAAACTGACATAATCATCTCCTAATACAGAAAGTGCCTGTTTTAATATCGAACGGCATTCTTCGATGGAATAATGTACATCACAAGCAGGTTCTAAATCTAAAGCAATATCATATTCGTGGAATTCTTCTATGCCTAATACTCTTTTTTTCATGGCAAAGAAAGCATGCAGGTAATCAATATATTTTTCATTTGCCATCATTAAGATCTTATTATACAGCGTTTCATCTACACCGTCTTGAAACAGCGATGCCTGCAAGGCACTGTCAAAATGACGTGTCTTTGCGTTGAGGACCTGCCCTTTTGCATTTCCGATCAACAAATTAGCAAAGGCGTTTTCTAAATTTCCATATTCTTTAAAATAATGTTCAAAAGCCTGCTTGCGTACTTGTACATCGGGATTGCGCAAGAAATCATGATACGTAGCTCCGTTTAGAAATTCTTTCTTTCCATTTACTTCTACATCATCAAAAGTAAGGCGGATGCTTTGATATGTCTCGTTTGGTATAGAAGCTATTTCATTTACTTCGCTTAGAAAACTTTCCATCTGGTCATCCAATCGATGCGGGATCGTGCGGAATAATTCTTCCATTGGATAGCGAAAATCTTTACAGCAATCCTCTTTTAAATATTCTTTGATTTCTTTTTCATGATGGATCAGTTCTAATGAGACAAAGGTCAGATCTAACTGCGCCTGCTGCAGTAAATTGGCTGCCTGCGCAAAATTTTGCTGGTTCTGCATATCTTTTGGTTCCACATCTGTGGACATCTTTGCATATACATAAAGGTTTTCTAAACCTCGTTCAAATGTTTCCTGGTCATTTAAAAAAGCTGCATAAGTATCAACTGAGTCGGCAATGTGGCCTTTCCTTTGACAAAGTTCTTGTAATTGCTGTTTGGATCTTTCTAATTGTGCATCAAAAGAGGACTGGTCTTTGAATAAACTGGAAAGATCCCAAGTATATTTTTTATCTGCTTCATTTCTATTCATAAATGTCCCTCACTTTCATCTAAGCTATAGTATAGCACAAAGCAAAGAAAACTTACGTATCCTAAGAAGTACAAAAAACAGAAAAAGGAAAGAAAGAATGTGGTAAAATGATTCTGTAGGGAGGAGAGATTAAAATGAATTTATTGAGCAAAGGAATCATGGGTTTATTCCAAACAAAAGATCTGAAAGTAAAAAATGCCAAGATGCAGTTGAACACTGCCAATCATCAATGGCTGGATCCTTCAAAAAATACAGTGATGACTTGTTTGGATGAAGTATGGAACCAGCAGCTCTCCTTTATGAAGTTGACACAATTAGGAAAATGCAGTGCTGTTCGATCTTTGCGTGTAAAGTGGATCGAAGGAGAAATCGTGCTTCATATAGAAATAGAAGAAGAAAATGGACATTGGTATTTGATGAAGAAGGCCAAAGATAAAAAGGAATGTCAGCGTATCGTTAGTTTATTTAATGATTTTGGAGTTGTTGATCATATCGAAGAATATGATTATGCATAGAAAGGATGAATGCTATGAGCACAGCACATAATCAAGCAGAAAAAGGAGAGATCGCAAAGATCGTATTGATGCCGGGCGATCCATTGCGCGCCAAACATATCGCAGAAACATATTTGGAGAATCCAGTACAATTCAACAGTGTACGAAACATGTTTGGTTATACAGGCACATACAAAGGCAAGAGAGTGTCGGTGATGGGCAGCGGTATGGGAATGGCCAGCATCGGTATCTATTCTTATGAGCTGTTTAAATTTTATGATGTAGAGAAGATCATACGGATCGGTAGCGCAGGAGCTTATGTAGATGATCTGCATCTGTTCGATTTGGTATTGGCCGACAGTGCATGGAGCGAATCCACTTTCCCATTGGCACAGGCAGGGATCAAGACGGACATCATGGAGCCGAGCAAGGAATTGAATGAGACGATTCAAACAGCGGCAAAAAAATTAAATAAAGAAATACGATTGGCACGGATCCATTCCAGCGATATCTTTTATGCAGAAGCGAACATGCCGACCTATGCCGATTTTTATCGCGAGCATGGATGTGTATGTGTAGAGATGGAAAGCTTTGCATTGTTCCATAATGCAAAAGTATTAGGAAAACAAGCAGCATGCATACTGACAATATCGGATTCCCTGGTCAATGGAGAAGAAACTACTGCAAAACAAAGAGAGCAGTCTTTTGATGCGATGATTCTTCTGGCATTGGAAAGTGCAGCTGACCTGGCTGACTAGGAGAGATCACATGAAAATCGGATGTGATATCGTAGAGATTGCCCGTGTCCAGCGAGCGTTAGAAAGGTCAAAAGGTTTTCCTAATTTTTTGACTGAGAATGAACAGGCAATCTTCTTGCAGCTGAAAGGAAAACGCCGCGCCGAATGGTTGGCTGGGCGTTTTGCGGCAAAAGAAGCGATCATCAAAGCAATGCATGGTGTCAAAGAGCTTACTTTATTAGATGTAGAAGTGTTACAAGACAGCCAGGGAGCACCCGTATGTTCTCTGCAGGGAATAGAAGTATCGATTGCACATGAAAGAGCGTATGCGATCGCTTATGCTATTAAACAATAAGACAGGCAGAAAACCTTTGATTTTCTGCCTGCCTTAAAAAAAGTGAAAAAAATTAAAAAAGTTTAAAAAAATGCTTGCCAAAGATATATGCTTATGTTAATATATAACAGCACTCGGGAAGTAACCGAGTTTAATATACACGGCGCGTTGGAGAAACGGTTAACTCACATGCCTTTCACGCATGCATTCACGGGTTCGAATCCCGTACGCGTCACCAATAAATAAATTAAGCCTTGGATAAAGGCTTTTTTTGTTTTATGAGAAGATTTTGAGAAATTCTTTACATGGTCAAAAACATGAGTAATTGATCGTATTGACATGTAAAAAATAATATAAGAGACCATTATATATACCATAAGCAAATGCAAAGGGATCAGAAACTAATTTGTCTAGATCCTCTGTATTTGTCATATAGCCAAGTTCAAACAACAAAGCTGGCATTGTGGTCTTCCGTAATACATAAAGAGCAGGATTCGTTCGTACGCGATGATCTTTGGTACCTGCATTCAAACATAAGATGGGCAATATCGTGTTTGCCATTTGCCACGCAATTGAATTTTGTGCATAAACGTAAATTTCACTGCCATTTATATTTGGATCATTATTGTAGTTGCAATGAATGGAAAAGAAGTAGTCTGCTTTCCATGCATTTGCCATTTCCACTCGTTGAGAAAGAGAAGAAGCTGTATCAGTTCCAATTACTTGTTGCGGAAACATTCTGGATATACGAACAGCGAATCGACAATCACTTTCTAATAGTTCTGCTAACATTGCAGTTACTGTATAATTAATGGATTGTTCTTCAATGCCGTTTACAACTGCACCTGCATTGATCGATCCGGGATTATGGCCTGCGTCTATAAATATTTTAATTGCCATGGGTTTCACCTCATTTCATTCTATGTATAAAAATAGTTGTGTATAGACATTATCATCAGATTCGATATAATAAAATAAGAAATGAGAGGTATGCGGAATGAAACAACGTGTATTGATTGCAGGTGTCTGGGAACAGAATAATATGGATTTTCAACGACAGATGGAAGAATTAGAAGGGTTGTCAAACGCTTGTGATATGGAAGTGGTGGATCGGATATCGCAAAAAATGACAACAAGGCATCCTGCTACTTATTTTGGAAGCGGACGTTTGCTGGAAATCAAAGAACGAATAGAAGAGATGAATGTACAAGCAGTTGTTTTATTGCATGAATGCACTCCCTCTCAATTGCACCATTTAGAAAAGGCGCTTTCTTGCACGGTCATTGACCGAACCGAACTGATCTTGCAGATATTTGAGCGCCGGGCAAGAACGAAGGAAGCGAGGATTCAAGTGCAGATGGCACTATGTCAATATGCACTTCCACGTTTGATTCATTCCTCTGATCATTGGAGCCGGCAAGCAGGCGGCAGAAATAAAGGAAAAGGGGAACAGCAACTTGCGCTGGATAAACGACTGTTGCAGAAACAGATTCGCTCTTTGCGTCAGGAATTGAAACAGATCCAATCCAAAAAACAAACACAGCGGCGCTCACGACAACAAAGCATATTGAAAAAAATAGCTCTGATTGGCTATACGAATGCGGGAAAATCTACGATCCTCAATCGTTTATTAGAAATGAGCAATCAAAAAACAGAAAAAAAGGTATTGGAAAAGGATATGCTGTTCGCTACTTTAGATACGAATGTGCGTTTGATCCATGTGAAAGGACATACTCCTTTTTTATTAAGCGATACGGTCGGTTTTTTAGAACAGATGCCGGATGCTTTATTAGATGCATTTGATGCGACCTTAAAAGAAGCAATGGATGCAGATTTACTGTTGCACGTCATCGATGCCAGTGATCCGCAGTTTGCAGAAAAAAGAAAAGTGACGATCGAAACGCTGCGCCGTATTCACTGTGGAGATGTTCCTTCTTTGGAAATTTATAATAAAATAGATCGCTGCAAGGATCTTGTGATCGAACAAAAAGAGGATAAGTTATTTCTTAGTGCATTACAGAATGAAGGGATGGAATTGTTATTAGAAGCTTTAGATCAAAAACAGTGGCAAGATAGTTTATCTTTGCAATGGAAATTCCCATATGATCAACAGCAGCTGCTTTCATCCTTTTATCATTATGTTGCTGTCTATGATCGTAAAGAAAAAGCAGATGGCATTTATCTGCAAGGAAAAATTCCTGTAGAGCGCCGTCTGCAATTTCAGCATTATGAAATAAATGAATATTGATTTTTTATTTCCTGTATATGTTGAGTAGCTTCTTTTATATAATTGCCAACATGATCGGGATAATGCGCATCGGATGCGGTAATGATGTTTGCTTTTTCCTTGATCAAAGCCCGTATGAAATCATCACTTAACCCTATATCTTTTGTGTGGTAACGATAATAACAACCGGTATTATTTTCCATCTGGATCCCTTTTTGTGCCGCGAGTTTTGCTAAATGTGTATATGTAGGCATGAGATCATAAGATGGATAGATATCGAACAGCTTGATGGTATCCGGATGACCAATCTGTGTAAAGAGAGAACTTTGCATAGCCTGTTCCACTAACGTGTAATATCGTTTGTAAATTTGATCTGGATCTTGCACGTCCCAAAGCAATTCTTTTGAAAAAGGCATATCATAAAGAATTCCATCAATGGAGTGTACACTGCCGACTAAAAAGTCATAAGGATATTGGGACAGGATTTCTCTTAAAAAATCTTCTGATTGAGGTGTATAGCATACTTCTAAACCAAAACGCACTTGAATCGGAAGATCCATTTGTTTCATCTCTTCGATGAGTTGATGATATTTTGAAATGGGATCTTTTATTTTTTTCATCAGCCACTCTGCTTGTAAAGCAGAACTATGACGTACTCCATCATACATAGGTGAAAATTCGATAAAACGGTGAGTGTGATCTAATATTTGCAGGGTATCAATACCTTTTTCCACTGCTGCATGTACGAACTGCATCGCATATTCTACACTGAGATCTCCATTTTCTAAATGAACATGACCATCGATCATATTTCGTCGCCTCCTTTATATTTTTGTCTATTATAGCATATATCAAAAAAATAACAGGACAGAATAACCACTATTTTACTGATTTAGTGGATGCACCACTAATAAATAATTTCTAGAGGAAAGCTGTCTTATAATACTCGTAAATGAGAGGTATTATGGATAAGAAAGATTACGGCAAGCGTTTAGCAAATGCAATAGCAACACAGATGCGCAGAAAAGGGATTACACAAGAACAATTAGGAAGTGCAATTGGTGTATCTCAGCGAACAATTTCCGATTATGCAAGCGGCAAGATTGCACCATCGTATGATGTGATGGCACGGATGGCAGTCATCTTAGAAATCAGTTTAGATCAAGTGTTCTGTTTAAAAGAAGATCAAGCTGCTATTTATCTGAATAAAGATGAATCAAAATTGATTGATGCGTATCGCCAGATTCCTCAAGGAAAAAGAAAAGGATATATGGATATTGCCTTATCTATCTCCCGTTTGATATTGCCAGAAGAAGATTGATCATGACAAATAGTAGATGTGACCGCTGAAAGATTCAGCGGTTTTTTAATCATGCATGTTATACTAAAAGAAGAAAGGGCGGGAATTCGTATATGATAGACATGATAAGGTTAGAACACAACTTGCATGCATTAGGTTATGAGGTACATTGTTTTGATACAGGGAGCGAGGCAGCAGATTATTTGGATTCTGTGATCGATCAACAAAGCGTAGGCTTTGCTGGCTCTGTGACATTGGATCAAATAGGGATCTATGATCGTTTGATCAAACATAATAAAGTCTATTGGCATCATCGTGCAGGAAAAGGAATGTCAATAGATGAACTGAGAAAAAAAGCTTCTACGGCTGACATTTATCTTTCTTCTGTCAATGCTGTTTCACAAAACGGGGAAATTGTAAACATCGATGGAACCTGCAATCGGGTTGCATCTATATTTTATGGGCACAAAAAAGTGTATCTGGTCATTGGAATGAATAAGATCGAAGCAGACTATGAACATGCATTGTATCGTGCTAGAAATATTGCTGCTCCGAAAAATGCAAAACGTTTAGGCGTGGATACCCCTTGTGCGATCAAGGCGGACCGCTGTTATGATTGTAAAAGTCCGCAGCGTATCTGCAGAGGTTTGGCAGTGTTATGGGAAAAACCGATGTCTGGTGAATATGAAATCATATTAGTGAAAGAAGATTTGGGATACTGATCGTTTCAATAGGGAATATGAGAAGAAGAGCTGTTTTGGATAGGAATGATAAAAGGAGGATCACGCATGAGCATGATTGTGGTTAAAAAATTGACTCGAGATTATGGCAATGATAAGGGGGTCTTTGATGTTTCCTTTTCGATCGAACAAGGAGAAGCATTTGGGTTTCTTGGACCTAATGGAGCTGGGAAAACGACTGTTATTCGTCATCTTATGGGATTTCTTAAACCGCAAACCGGTGCGTGTGAAATTGAAAATCTGGATTGTTGGGATAAAAGAGATCAAGTACAAAAAAAGATTGGCTATGTCCCCGGGGAAACATCATTTTTTGAAGATATGAGCGGGACAGACTTTTTGAGATTTATCGAGCAGTATCGCAGCATTGCTAAGAAAAGCCGCCAGCAGGAGCTGTTAAAACGATTTGAACTGAATCCGAATATGAAAATCAAGAAAATGAGCAAAGGTACAAAACAAAAATTAGCAATCGTTGCTGCATTTATGCATGATCCCCAAGTTCTTATTCTTGATGAACCTACTAGCGGATTAGATCCTTTGATGCAAAATAAATTTGTGGATCTCATAAAAGAAGAGAAGAAACGCGGAAAAACGATTATTTTATCCAGCCATATCTTTGAGGAAGTAGAACGCACTTGTGATCGGATAGGGATGATTCGCCATGGACGGATGGTCACAGTGGACACAGTAGAATCATTGCGGAAACAACATCTTCGTTCCTATAGCGTGAACCTCCAAACAGAACAGTTAGCAAAAGATTTTGCAAAAGATTTTGATGGTATTCAGGATGGCCTGTGTGTTACTGTATCGGCTAAACTGAACTTAGAAGACATCTTTATGAGTTACTATGGAGGGGATAAGGATGATTAATTGGGCATTATATAAAAGAGAAATGAAAGTCAGCATCAAACTTCTTCTTATTTTTGGTGCAATCATAACAATGTATGTCTCCTGCATCATAAGTCTTTATAATCCTGCAACAATGGAGATGCTAGACAGCTTTATAGAAGCAATGCCGGAAATAATGGCAGCAGTTGGGATGACATCTGGAGCTGCAGATCTGTTAGGATTTATGGTTTCTTATCTCTATGGTTTTATTTTGCTCATATTTCCTATGTTATTCAGCATTTTGCGAGGACATGGATTAGTGGCAAAATATATCGATACAGGTTCGATGGTATATTTGGTTGGTGCACCGATCAAGCGGCGTACAATTGCAATGACACAATTGTCGGTTCTCGTTAGCGGAATCATAATCTTAATTGCTTACACTACAGTAGTGGAAATTGTCGTTGCACAAATATTATTTCCAGGACAGCTGCAATTTTCTGAATTGATGATCCTAAATTTGGGCCTGCTTTTTTTGCATTTCTCAATTGGAGGAATTTGCTTTGGTGCTTCTTGTATTTTTTCAGAAACGAAATTTAGCGTGCTGTTTGGTGCGGGCATACCAACCATCATGTATGTGTTTCAAATGCTTGCAAGTGCAGGTAGCGGTATAGGATATATGAAATATCTATCTATTTTTACCCTTTTTGATCCAAATGAACTGATTGCGTTTGAAAGCAATGTCTTGTTGAAAATTATATTTTTACTGATGGCTGCTTTTGTATTTTATTCCATCGGTACAGCGGCATTTTGCAAGAAGGATTTGTATATATAACTTGAATCCTATCGTGAAGGATAGAAATATCAGTTCATTCAGGTGTCAATCATCAAGATGATCGTAAGAGCGATTTTGTTAAAGTAATTTTAAAAATTTTTTGAAGTATATGCCAGTACAGAATGAGATGTCATTTAGCCTTTTATTTTCATAATTGTCTCTTTTGACACGACAGATAAAGTATCCTATTTTTATCGAATGATCGTATACAGGTACGTGCAGACCAAACATCTTGCAAGAATAAATAGAGATACAGGAGATGCGCTGCAAAATAGACGGATTACAAATAAAGCAATCCTTTTGTTTTATGATGAGCATGGATGTTTTGAGTGAGAGGCATATTTTTATTTGAGGATGAAAGAGAGACCCTGTTAGAGTTCCATACGAGAAAATACGTTGTATCATTCAAACTGTCTATCATAAATCCTTCGGGTGCGCCATAAACGGTTGATAAAATAAGCAGAGTTATGTATAGTTATAGAATCATCAGTATAAATACCTCTATTGAGGTATTCCAGAGTATGGATTACATTAAATAAAGTGAGTTTTTTAAAGGAGATTTTGGATATGATAAAGATACTTTTCGTTTGCCACGGCAATATCTGCAGGAGCCCAATGGCTCAATATGTGATGCAATATTTAATAAATGAAGCAGGTCTTTCGGATAAAATAACGGTGGATTCTGCCGCAACCAGCCGGGAAGAAATTGGTAATAGTATACATTATGGTACAAAGAAAAAACTAAGAGAGATGGGGATACCGTTTGATGATCATCGTGCGAGACAGATGACAAAACAAGATTATGAAAACTATGACTTGTTGATTGGGATGGAAAGTGTCAACATACGCAATATGCTGCGTATTGCTGGAGGGGATCCAAAACAAAAGATACGTCGTATACTCGATTTTACAGAGTTCCCCAAAGAGATCGATGATCCTTGGTATACTGGAGATTTTGATATCACTTATGAGCAGATCATGCAAGGATGTCAAGCATTGCTGACATTTTTAGAAAAATAATTATATCATCATTGTAATTAAGATACTTTGTTAATTAATATTATCGCGTGATATGTATGTACAGATGTTTTCTGTGTTATTAAAAAGACATCTTTTTTTGATAAATTTGAAAGTGTTATTAAAAGAGAAATTCTTAAATTTATGGATTGCTTATTATCTTACTGTACGTTTCTGTTTGTAAGGTACTATCTTATTAATAAAAAAGAAATACTTAGTATAAAAGGGGAATTTGAAAAGCTACATAAAAAACATTAATTGTGCAAGAAGAAACTATTTACTCTTTGCATTAGAAGATATTTTTTGTTCATATCCTGCAATAGTATAAGATAATTTTGGATGACAGCTATTAAATGTGCTTGATAAAGAGAGATAATGAACAGAAGCGGGGTTGTGTTATGAGATGATAAGAAGTAATACAGATATTTGGATGAATGCTATCTTTCACTGATTCTGAAATAAATTAAAATGTTTGAATTTTTGATAGAAAATATATTTTAATCTGCTATAATATCTGTTACATAAAGGAGAAGAGTGTATGAAGTTATTGGAAGATCGTATCCGTAAGGATGGTGTAGTAAAAGAAGGCAATGTTTTAAAGGTCGACAGTTTTTTGAATCATCAAATGGATGTTCCGTTCTTTTATGAAATGGGAAAAGAGTTCAAGCGTCTATATGAAGGAACACCGATCAATAAGATCTTGACGATTGAAGCAAGCGGTATCGGAATTGCAATCATTGCCGGACTGCATTTAAATGTACCGGTGGTATTTGCAAAAAAATCGAAATCTAGTAATATTTCAGATGATGTATATAGTACAGTCATTCATTCTTATACACATAATTGTGATAACAATGTGGTTGTGTCCAAACAATATCTCAATGCAGAAGATCATGTCATGATCATTGATGATTTTTTGGCAAATGGTTGTGCATTGGAAGGATTGATTGATTTAGTAAATCAAGCAAAAGGAACAGTAGAAGGAATCGGAATTGCAGTTGAAAAAGGATTTCAGGAAGGCGGCGACCGTTTACGCTCAAAAGGTTATCGAGTGGAATCATTGGCTATCGTAGAAAGCATGAATCCTGAAACAGGTGAAATTACATTTCGTAACAGTGAGTCATAGACCACTGTTTTTTTTATGTATCCTTTCCTTTTTGTCACAAAGGGTGATTTCATAGGGATGAATTGCTATAATAGAAAGGAATTGTTATAATGAATAAGAGTCAAGATGTTCGATCTAGTATGGATCAGCATAGGGAGGAATTTAAATTGGATAATCGAATTATCATCAATATGTTGTCCACTGCTGATAAAGTAGCCGGGCAAGGTGTTGGTAGCGCTTATGAAGAACAAGTACAGTTAGTGAAAGAAGGCGCTTCGGATTTATTTGATGTGCGTATCAATGCACACTGTAAAGCCGATATCAATCATTTTCATACGATCAATCCTAATTTTTTTGTAAAAATGAAAACATCGAAAGCAGCTAATGTGGCATATTGTCATTTTCTGCCGGATACTTTAGATGGCAGCATCAAGATACCAAAGGCTTTTTTTGGCGTGTTTAAGAAATATGTAACATCGTTTTACCGCAGCGCGGATTATTTGATCGTTGTAAATCCAATTTTTATGAAAGAATTGGAACGTTACCATATTGATAAAAATAAGATGGTGTACATTCCCAATTATGTCAGCAATGAACAGTTTTTTGAAAAAAATAAGGAAGATCAGGCGGCTCTGCGAAGACAGTATGGAATTGCAGAAGATGCTTTTGTCGTACTTGGAGTGGGACAGGTGCAGACACGCAAAGGTGTTTTAGATTTTGTTGAAGTAGCAAAACAAATGCCGGATATTACGTTTTTGTGGGCTGGAGGTTTTTCATTTGGAGTTATTACGGATGGATATCGTGAATTAACACAAGTCATGGAAAATCCACCCGCAAATGTAAAATTTTTGGATATCATTCCACGTTCACAGATGAATGATATTTTTAACATTGCGGATGTTTTATTCATGCCTTCTTACAATGAACTGTTTCCTATGTCTATTCTAGAAGCAGTCAATGTAGGGCGGCCATTGGTTTTGCGAGATTTAGAATTATATGAAGACATCTTATTCCATCATTATGTGAAAGGAAAAGACAATGCCCAGTTTGTTCGTGCTTTACGAACGTTAAAAGCGGATCCGCAAGAGTATAAAAAATGGCAGCAGGAGTCAAAGAAAATTGCGCAGTTTTATAGTAAAGAACATGTACTGCAAATTTGGCGGGATTTTTATACAAAGGTATATAAGGAACATCAACCAAAGAAAAAGTAAACAAAGAGGGAGCAGGTGATGCTATGAAGCAAGGAAAAAAATATGCATTAAATTTGCTTTTGATCCTTGTGATCACCGTCGGTGCGGTATGGTTTGCCGTAAAAGATAATTATGAGGAAGTTTTGCATTTGATTGCAAATATCAAATGGTATTACTTGCTGATCATCATGGTATGGGGCATCATCTATACTCTGGTAATTGGCTGGATCTACCAAGTATTTGGCAAACGATATCGGAAAGGATATCGCTTTATCCATGGTGCTGTCGTCGCTTTTGTAGGTACATTTTTTTCGGGTATCACACCCAGTGCAACCGGAGGACAATTCGCACAGGCATATATCATGAAAAAACAGGGCATCAAGGTAAGCGACGGAGCATCGATCTTATGGGCTGATTTTATCGTTTACCAGACGACGATGATGATTTATGTCACCATTTTGTTTTTGTTACGTTTTACGCAATATAGCGCGCAAAATGCATGGTTTAATCTGATCTTATTAGGTTATCTGATCAATGCGATCGTTATCTGTGCATTATATACAATGGCATTGTTTCCAAAAGTATATGTACGGTTAAGCGGTTTTGTCGTAAATTTACTGGCACATCTGCATATCGTAAAAAACCGAAAGGAAACATTGGCCAGCTGGAACTTGCAGTTAACCAGTTTTACAACCGAAATCAAAAAATTGACTAAAGATAAAAAATTGATACTGGAGACAGCGGGAATCAACGTGATACGAATGACATTGCAGTTCTCATTGCCATTTTTCATTGCATTGATGATGGGAATTCATTTGGAAATCGCACAATTGATCGATGTAATTGCTTTGTCGAGCTTTGTCATGATGGCAAATAGTTTTATTCCCATTCCTGGTGCCAGCGGCGGCACAGAGATGGTATTTGCTTTATTGTTTGGGACACTGTTTTCATCCAGTACCGGAGCCATCATGATCTTGTGGCGCTTTTCTACTTATCATCTGGTCATGATTTTTGGTGCTGTTGTATTCATTATCAGCAAACGGTATTATGATAAAAAACAAGCAAAAGAAGATATTTTACCAAAGGAGGATATCCTATGAGGATCGGTATTTTTACGGATACATATACACCTGATATCAATGGCGTCGTTTCCTCAGTCGTGACTTTAGAACATGGTTTGCAGGCAGCAGGTCATGAAGTATATATCATAACAGGCCAGAAAAACTCACTACATGCACATTGGGAGGGGAATGTTTTGCGCTTGCCGGGTGTGGAGCTGAAAAAATTATATGGATATACTTTAAGTACGCCGTATCATTTTGAAGTAAAGCGTGAGATAGAAGCCCTGCACCTGGATGTCATTCATGTGCAGCAAGAATTTACGGTAGGTATTTTTGGCAGGATCCTGGCACATACGCTGCATATCCCGGTAGTGTATACCTATCATACATTGTATGAAGACTATACTCATTATGTGAATGTGTTCGATCTGAACAGCGTAGAAAAAATCAGTAAGAAAGCTATCTATTCTTTATCACGCATGTTGTGTAATTCGGTATCGGGAATCATCGCGCCCAGCGAGAAAACAAAAGAAAAATTATTAACTTACGGCGTGCAGAAGCCGATTTACGTCATTCCGACCGGATTAGATCTGGACAGTTTTGACTATGCGAATGTGGAGGAAAGCAAAAGGGAAGAGATTCGTAAGCGCTATGGCATCGATGCACAAACACCTTTGATCATTTATTTGGGCCGCATTGCGGCAGAGAAAAGTATTGATTTGATCATTAGCGGAGCAAAATATTTGCAAACACCGCATGCAAAGGTCATGATTGTCGGTGGAGGCCCTTCATTAGAAGATCTGAAGAAACAAGCAGAAGCGGAAGGAGTAGCCGATCGCATCATATTTACTGGCCCTGTTGCAGCAACCGAAGTTCCTGCTTATTATCAGATCAGTCAGTTATTTGCCAGCGCATCTACATCGGAAACACAGGGAATGACGTTTATCGAGGCATTAGCCAGCGGTCTTCCTTTATTAGCCAGACCGGATGAAGTTTTGGAAAAACTGATTGAAGAAGGGGTTTCCGGTTATTACTTTACTTCTCCAGAAGAATTTGCAAAGAAAGCAGATTTTTATTTTTCCCTTGCTGAAGCACAGAAAACAGCAATGAGGGAAGAAGCTATCCGCCGCAGCAAACAGTATGATATCCATGCTTTTGCCCATAATGTAGAGGTCGTTTACCAAAATGTGATCGATGAATATCGAGAAGATTATGAAGTGACCAAGATCCGTATCTTGGACGATGTCGTAAAAGTTACTTTGGAAAATGATTCCCAAAGGGAACCCCTGCGCCTTTACATGACGATGGAGGACTATTTCAATTATCAGATCACTTTGCATCGTTATCTGGATGCAGGTTATGTCCTCTCTTTGCAGGAACAGCAGAAGAAGATCAAGGCAACACGGAGCGCAATTCGAAAAGTGGCGGGCAAAGATTATACCTGTCAGGAAATGCGCAAGTATTTGGTCCATAATAAAGAGCTGGATACACAAACGGCGGATGCGATCATCGAAGATCTAAAAGAACGTGGGTTTTTAAATGATGAACGATATGCTGAAGAGAAAGCACAGTATTATGCGTCTCTAGGATATGGGCGTGAAAAAATTCTGCGAACACTTCAAAAAAAGGGAATCGATCGAGAAACAGCCTTATCTGCAGTTGCTGATTTTAAAGACGAGCAAGAAGAAGAGCGAGCTGTCGCTATGGCACAGCGCCTTAAATTGACGATCAAGGATCGTTCGCGAAAGATGAAACGTCAAATGATCGTATCAAAACTGATTGCACAAGGCTACAGTGGTGAAATTGCAAGAAAGGCTGTAGATCAGATTGATCTGGATGAAGAAGAAGAGAATGGCGCTTTAGAAAAAATGATTGCAAAAGCAATGCGATTATATGCTTCTAAATATAGCGGGGGCCGTTTGCAACAGAAAATCATGGAATATGGTGTACGTAAAGGATTTGGTCTGGATGCTATCCGAAAGAAGTTGCAAGAACAGGAGTGGAATGACGATGAATAAATTGTTACGTGAATTAGTAGATGGAGATCGAGCAACGTTGCGTGTCCTATTAAGCAGCCGCAATCGCGGCGTGACGGCAAAAGGTGCTCCCTATCTTTCTTTTGTGCTGCAAGACAAAAGCGGAACGATGGATGCAAAATATTGGAATGTGCCGGCAGATGCATTGGACCTCTATCAGGCTGGTATGATCGTAGATGCAAGCGGAGATGTGTTGAGTCATAATCATCAATTGCAGTTTCGCATTAAACAGTTGACAATTGTTGATGAAAATGTGGATGCCCGCGATTTTGCACAGGAAGGTCCATTAGCAGTACAAGAGCTACGAACAGAAATTGAAGAGCGACTGCAGAAAATGACTAATACGACATTGCAGTCATTGATTTGGACCATCTATGAGCGTTATCAAAATGCATTTTATGAATATCCTGCAGCCACAAAAAATCATCATGATTTTGTGGGAGGATTAGCAACCCATGTATTAGGCATGATGCAATTAGCTGAAAAGATCTGTGATCAATACGCTTTACTAAATCGGGATCTTTTAATTAGCGGTGTATTTCTGCATGATCTGGGCAAACTGCAGGAACTGAGCGGTCCTATCGTGCCTAGCTATACGACGCAGGGACGATTGTTAGGACATATCTCCATGTTTCAGGCTGAGGTTGCTAAAATAGCAGCGGATCTGCATCTAGAAGACAGCGAGGAAGTGACCTTATTGCGACATATGATCCTTTCTCATCATGGGGCATATGAATTTGGTTCTCCAGTGCTTCCGATGATTCCGGAAGCAGAAGTGCTCAGCTTGATCGATAACCTGGATGCACGTATGAATACGATGGAAAAAGCGATAAAAGCTACAGAAGAAGGAGCGTTTACACCTAGGATCTTTGCATTGGAGAATAGGAGCTTCTACAAATCAAAAATAAAAAAATAATCGGCTGCATGGCCGATTTTTTTAAAATACAGTTTTATGCTTGACAAATTCATAAATAAGAATTAAACTAAGAATAGTTCTTAAGATTGGAGGCTGTTATGAGAAGAAAAGCATCAAAACAAAGAGATATGATTCTTGATTATCTAATGTCAGTAGATGGTCATTTGACAGCTGAAGAAATCTACAAGAATATGAATGAACAAGGTGAACAGATTTCATTAGCAACGATTTATCGCAATTTGGGAATACTGGAGGAATTGCATCAGATTCGGCGTATTGCCCATCCGCAAGAAGGATACTGTTATGATAAAACGATCGTTCCTCATCATCATCTGCACTGTGTAAAATGTCATAAGCTTTATGATATACAATTGCCTTATGATGCTCGTTTCAATGAAGCAATTGCACAGCAAACAGGTGCCGTCGTATATTCTCATACGATCGTTGTCGAGGGAGTCTGCCCGCATTGTTTAAAAGAACAGGATGTTCAGAAGGAGACAAAACAATGGAATTAAAAGGATCAAAGACAGAACAAAATTTAATGGCTGCATTTGCTGGAGAAAGTCAGGCGCGTAATAAGTATACATATTATGCGCAGAAAGCACGTGAAGAAGGAATGGAACAAATTGCTCGCTTCTTTGAAGAAACTGCTCGTAATGAACAAGAACATGCAAAATTATGGTTTAAGGCGTTACATGAAGATTCTATTCCATCAACAGATGCAAACTTAGAAGATGCGGCAGCCGGAGAGAACTATGAGTGGACGGATATGTACAAACATATGGCTGAAACTGCCCGTGAAGAAGGTTTCCTGAAGATTGCATTCCAAATGGAAAAAGTCGGAGAAATTGAAAAACGTCATGAAGAGCGTTATTTAAAATTATTAGATAATGTAAAAAATAATACAGTGTTTGAAAAACCAGAAAAGACAGTTTGGGTATGTGATATCTGCGGATATTGCGTAGAAGCAGAAAAAGCTCCTAAAGCTTGCCCGGTTTGCGGATATGACGGAGCACATTTTGCGCAGGAAGCAAAGAATTATTAATTGTATGGAAAGGATGGCAGCCCATCCTTTCTTTTATATTGAAAAGGAGCAGTTGTTTTTCTTTATGATTCAGAAGCTTCATGATAAAATGATTACGGTGATTAGAAATGAAAGTTGGATTTATTTCGCTGGGATGCAGCAAAAATTTAGTAGATAGTGAAAAAATGATGGGAATGCTACAAGCCAATGGACATACGCTTGTTGCTCAGCCATCACAAGCGGAGGCCATTATCATCAATACTTGCGGTTTCATTACTAGTGCAAAAGAGGAAGCAATCTCGACTATTTTTGAAATGGCGGCTTATAAGAAAGAAAATTTAAAAAAATTAATCGTTGTGGGATGTTTGGCACAGCGTTATAAAGAACAATTAGAAAAAGAAATTCCGGAAATTGATGCAGTCATCCGCATTCAGGATTATGATACATTGCATGAGATACTTGCAAAAGAACTGCAAGATGAAGGAAAAGTGACTTTTGCAAATGCACAGCGTTTATTGACCAGCAAACCATGGACGGCTTATTTGAAGATTGCTGAAGGGTGCTCCAATCATTGCACGTATTGTGCAATTCCGCTTATTCGCGGGGATAATGTGTCCGTTCCAATGGAACAGTTGATCGAAGAAGCAAAAGAATTGGCAAAAAGGGGTGTCAAAGAATTAGTGCTCAATGCGCAAGATACGACGAAATACGGGGTCGATCTTTATGGACAGCGCAGCCTGCTGCCTCTTTTGCAGCGATTACACGAAATAGATGGTTTTCATTGGATCCGTATCTTATATATGTATCCAGATGAGATTGATGATGAATTGATCGAAGGCATGGCAAAGCTGCCAAAAGTATTACCATATTTTGATATACCGATGCAGCATGCAAATAATGCAATGTTAGCAAAAATGAATCGCAGGGGAACCAAAGAAGATGTGTTAGCACTGGTACAAAAGATCCGTACAGTATTTGATTCTCCAACATTACGTACGACTTTCATCGTAGGTTTTCCAGGAGAAACAAGGGAAACCATGGATGAATTGTTACAGTTTGTAAAAGATGTGCATTGGGATCGTATGGGTGCCTTTACATATTCGCCGGAAGAAGATACGCCTGGCTACAGCATGAAACCTGTGTGTGAGGAATCATTAAAAAAACAGTATTTGGATGAATTGATGCAGCTGCAGGAAAAGATTGCTTTAGAAAACCAGCAGAAGAAAATAGGCAGAGTGATCGAAGTATTAGTAGAAGATAAAGATGGATTAACAAACCGTTATCGTGGCCGCAGTGCGTGGGATGCTCCAGATGATGTGGATGGAATGGTCATCTTCCGCAGTGATCGTGAAATTACACTTGGTTCATTTGTAAAAGTAAAGATCACGGAAGTCTTGCCTTATGATGTGATCGGAGTCGAAGTGTGTTAGTTGGTTTTGATCCGATCATTGCTCCAGAACCAAAGGTCATGATCTTAGGCTCTATGCCCAGTGTGACCTCTTTAGAATTGCAGCAGTATTATGGATATCGGCATAATCGTTTTTGGAAGATCCTATCAGCCTGTTTTTCCATGCCAATCGATACCTATGAGAAGAAAAAAGAAATCATCTTACAAAATCATCTGCTTCTGTGGGATGTGATCCATAGTTGTGAAAGAGAAGGTTCATTAGATGCAAAGATACATAATGAAGTTGTCAATCCTATTGATCAAATTGTAAAGCAGTATCCTTCTCTGCATACCGTTATTTGCAATGGGAAGAAGAGTGAAGCACTGTACCAACGCTACTTTTCTGATCTGCCTTTACGAGAGATCTATCTGCCAAGTACCAGTAATGCAAATCGTACGATCCGTGAACCGCTTCTTTTTGAAAAGTGGATCACGGCATTGCATACATTGTTGAAATAAAAAGGGACATAAGAGGAAAATGATGAAAAAGTGTAAAATTGCTTTAACGATCCTGAGCGGTATTTTGGTATTGTCAGGATGTCAAATGCAACATACGGATGAAAAAAAAGAACCAGAGATCAAACAAGACCAAAAGGTTTCACTTACATTTACCGGGGATCTGTTATTTGAACAAAGTTTATATGATTCTTGGGAGAATGACCAATTCGGTGATTATTTTGATCGTATCAAGCCGTATTTGCAAGGCGACATCGTTGTTGGAAATCAAGAAGTTCCGATTGCTGGAGAAGATTTAGGAATTAGTGGAGTAGCTTACTCTTTTAATGCACCTGACTGGATTGCGCCGCAATTAGCCGATGTTGGATTTGATGTGCTGACCATGTCAAATAATCATGTATATGACAGAGGTTATGAAGGTGTATACCAGACATTGGAAAATTTGGAAAATAGCGGAATAACGGCTGTGGGACTCTATCCGGATGAGAAAAGTGCAGAGGATGTTACTGTTATTGAAAAAAACGGTATTCGTATTGCTTTTCTCGCTTATACATATGATACCAATATTCCTATTGAACAAAAATATGCATTTGTGACAAAAACTTTTTTAAATGATGCAGGACAATTTGACAAAGAACATCAGCAAATGTTGAAAGAAGATGTGGAAAAAGCACGTTCTCAAACAGATGCGATCGTTGTTTCCATGCATTGGGGAAGGGAATTTACTTTTGAACTGAATGAAGCCCAGAAGCAAGCGGCCGCCTATTTGAATGATTTAGGAGTCGATTTGATCATTGGTAATCATCCGCATTGTTTACAGACAATGCAGCGCCTGGTGAATCAGGAAGGAAAAGAAACGATGGTTTTCTACTCATTAGGAAATCTTGTTTCTGCGGCAGCGATGGTGGATCGGGCAAGTGTGGATTTTGCAAACTTGTATGAAATGGGAGCAATCGTTCATTTAAATGTAGTTAAAGATGGAGAGAGTGGCAAGATACGAATAGAACAGGTTCATCTTACTCCTTATATCAATCATTTTGATGTTAATTATTCGCATTTTCAATTGATCCCGTTTTCTGAATATACAGAAAAATTAGCACAAGAGCATTGTCAAAGACAGTATGCAAATAATTTCACGAAAGAATGGCTGCAGGAACAATTGAACTTCCTTTTTGAAAGAAAGGTGCAGCTGGATCTATAGAAACAATCGAAAAGATATATTTATTTACATCAGGGCGTATTCTTCTATGCAGAATATGTCCTTTTTTCAGTTATAAATCAGATATAATAAAAAAATCCGATAATTCGGATTTTGTTTTCAATATCAAAATCGATTGCATTACGATTAAGAATGCAACGAATGATTATTTTCATCAAATGTTGTCATGGGTCGATATGTCTTGTATCACGTACGTATCGAAAAAGGCAAAAAATAATATTTATGCAACTTTTTAAACTGATTGTCGGCATATATAGTGAAGAGAATCAGATGGCAAATCAATTGCAGAGACAAAACAAAAAGATGGCCGTAATAAGTTTCATGTCGCAATGAAATATCCTGCATTAGTTGTTTGACAGTGAAGAAGGTGCAGCACTCAAATATCAGCAGCAAAACAGCCACATCTGTACTGCCAAAAACTATATCTGTTTCCGGCTTGATTGAGTAAACGCCTTTTATCGCAAAATGATACATTGTTTATTGCAAGGGCGCAACAAACAATTACTTTATCCTTCATTTTTGTCTCTGTGCAGAACTTGACCAAGAAGCTTATGAAACCATTTTGTTTTAGACGAGCATTTTATTTCTTTGAGTGCTTGGATATGTCTGTTGATCCATATAAGCATATCGATAAGCTTATATGGATCACTAATGCCGGGATCGTGCAATGATGCAGACCTTCCTTGTAGTATCGCTGTTTATGCTTTTTAGACAACTAAAACAAAGATATTGATGATGCCTGTAGCATTTGTGCTGCATAGTTCAAGGGTCGATTGATTGATTTGATATCTGTAATATCTTAAGGAGAAATGTTTTTATGAAAAGAATACTGTATACTGCTTTATGTTCACTGCTCTTCTTAAACGCGTGTGCCGTAAGAACAACGCTTGATTCAGATTTGACCTATTTTGCTGATTATCCTGGAGTAATTGATGTTCTTGATTATTTAGAGGTTTCTAAAGAGGACTGCCGATATGTATCAAAAGAGAAAGATCGTTTTATCGTCTGCTTTCCGGAAGATACATCTGCTGTTCTCGATGACTATATTCATGATATGGAAAAAAACGGCTTTAAAGCAGAAAATTATTCTGCAACTGTCTGGGAAACCGTTGTTTTAAAAAAAAGGCCTTATGAGATCCAGATTGCATCGATCAATCGACATTATATCGATGAGTGGATTTCATATCAAGAGGATTCGGTTGATTATCAGGCAATACAAGATCAAGATTTCGATTCAATAAGCATCATCATTTATGATCTTACACTTACGGAACAGTAAAATGTCATTTAATGATCTTTTCATTGATTCACTAAGAAATGATATTTTTTTAACAATTATATATATTCTTCAGATTTCAAAGAATATAATAAAAAAAACCTGATTTCTCAGGTTTCTGTTCTCAATGGTGGACCCTTAGGGATTCGAACCCTAGACCCACTGATTAAGAGTCAGTTGCTCTGCCAACTGAGCTAAGGGTCCATGCTGATTGCTCATATATATTATCAATAACTGGCGATAATGTCAATAAAAAAGTAAACAATTATTGTGCAATGCAGCACTTGCTGATCAAAGCTGAAAGCCATCAATGGTCTTATTGCCATCTTCCTTTTTCAGGCGTTGGATGATTGCTTCTCGCTCTTTATCGAATGTAGCAAGCTGATTCGGGTAACAACTGGAATGATGTTCCATCAGTTCAATGATCTGTTGCAGTGTCACCTGTGTCGGATCAAAAGAAGGATCATTTTTATTTAATGTGATCACCCATAAATGAATATCGTTTAGATAGGCTATTCCCGGTTCCTGAATCGTAAGGGGAACTGCATTTAATAACATTGTCTTTGCTTGAAAGAATGGTTCTAGTCTCATCGTTTTCACCTTCTAAATCTATTATGGTCAAAAATATGAAAAAGAAAAGACTTGACTTCTTGTATAAAAATGCAGATACCGGGTAAATTATACAGCAGGAGGGTGCATATGAAATTTTTAAATGTGACAGCATGGACGATTGCCATTATTGGTGCAGTTAACTGGGGATTGATCGGTGCTTTTCAATGGAACCTGGTAGATACGCTATTTGGCGTAGACAGCTGGCTTAGCCGTTTGATCTACATATTGGTAGGATTAAGCGGACTATATCTTTTGATGCTGTATCCGAAGATCATGAGTCAAGATTAATGAAAAAACTGAAAAAGAAAGGCGATTTTAAGAAAAATCTCTTTACAAAATGAGAAGGGCATGATACTATAACTGAGCAGAAAAGCGAGTGGAAAGTTAGAAGTACCCCTTCTCACCTGATGTCCCAAGGACATGGGTCAACGCCATCACATAAACAAAAAGATTTATGCGGATGAATGAAGTGGGTATGTATGTACCCACTTTTCTTTCGGCAAGAAATATGGGAGGTGTCTGTTATCAATAGAAAAGTGATTCCTAACAATGTAAACGACGACTTAGTAAACGAAAAAATTCGTTTCAAGGAAGTGCTGGTCATCAATTCAGATGGCGAACAGCTGGGAATTAAAATGCGTCGTGAAGCTTTGGATATTGCGTTCGACCAGGGACTGGATCTGCTTTGTGTAGCACCAAAAGCACAGCCGCCGGTATGTAAGGTGCTTGATTATGGAAAGTATCGTTTTGAACAGCAGAAGAAAGCCAAAGAAGCGAAGAAAAAACAACATGTAACGGAGGTAAAACCGTTGCGTCTTTCACCGGTCATCGATAAGCATGATTTCGAAACAAAATTGCGTCATGCACGGAATTGGCTGGAAGATGGCATGAAGGTGAAAATCGATATGCGCTTTCGTGGCCGTATGATGACTCGTTTGGAAGTAGGAAGAAAGATCATGGATAGTTTTATTGAAGAGTGTTCAGACATTTCTTCTGTAGAAAAGAAACCGCTTTTGGAAGGAAACACAATGTCAACGGTTCTGGCACCGAAAAAGAATAAATAGTAGGAGGTAATGATCATGCCAAAAATGAAATCCCACAGAGGACTTGCAAAACGTGTTAAATTAACAGGTTCAGGAAAATTGAAAAGAAGTCATGCGTATACTTCTCACCGTTTCCACGGTAAGACAAAGAAACAGCGTCGTCATCTGGCTAAACCAGCTACGGTGCATCCAACTGACTTTAAACGTATTAAAGAAATGTTAGTGAAGTAATTTTGTAGATTAGGAGGAAATAAACATGGCAAGAGTTAAAGGTGGAACTGTATCACGCAGTAGAAGAAAACGTGTCCTAAAACTGGCAAAAGGATACTTTGGTTCAAAACATATTTTATATAAGACAGCACATGAGCAGGTAATGCATTCATTCAAATATGCTTACAACGATCGTCGTAAGTTAAAGAGCAATATGCGTAAATTGTGGATTGCTCGTATCAATGCAGCTGCTCGTACAAATGATTTGTCATATTCAAAATTAATGCATGGTTTAAAATTAGCCAACATCGAAGTAAACCGCAAGATGCTTTCTGAAATGGCTATTCATGATGCTGTTGGTTTTACAGCACTTTGTGATGCAGCTAAAAAAGCTTTAGCAGCTTAAATTGAATAAAGGTCCGTTTGACGGACTTTTTTTTATTCTGTGGAAACAGTTGAGGAAGAAAGGAAATTTCGTTAAAATAAAAGTATAGAAGCAAAGGTAAAGAAACGGAGGTTTTCCTATGAATGTGATCGAATGTATTGAAAAGCGCCACAGCACACGTCAGTTTAGTGATCGCAGGGTCGAAAAAGAAAAATTGGAACAAATCGTTCACTGTGCGATCCAAGCACCTACTGGACGAAATACACAGGCATTGCGCTTTGTCGTTTTGCAAAAAGAAGAAGAGATGGAACGTTTTGTAAAATACTGTAAACATGTGTTAAAACGAGAGGAATCTCCATATTACGGTGCAAATGCGATCGTTTTTGTATTTGCCGATATGGAGAAAGCAAGTACTCCTTTACAAGATGCAGCAGCTGCTGTTGAAAATATGCTGCTGGCCGCTACAGAATTAGGATTAGGCTCTTGTTGGATCCATACAGCATCCATTCAGTATTTTAAGACCCTGCAAGGAAAAGAACATAAACGTATATGGGGATTGGAAAATTATGAATGCTTGGAATCATGTGCAATTGGTTATACACAAGGAGATCCTTTGTTAAAAGAAAAACAAGAAAATATCTTACGTTTCATATGAACATTTTGTGATAGCAAAAACAAAGAGGGCATATCCTCTTTGTTTTTTATATGAAAAGCGCTTGTGAAGGTTTTCTGAATTTTATAGAGATAACAAGATGGCGGTTTGACAAATAGAAGAAGGCAATGGTATGATAAATGAGATTTTCCTAATGGAGACCATTGGGAAAGTGCATGAAGTCAGGAGGGACGAATCATGGATCAGATGGATAAGAAAACAGGATCAGATCATTCAAACAACACCGTGACGGAAATGAATCAGCAAAGCAAGATGACTGTCATCGAACAGGGAAAAGATAAAGAAACAAAGATACAAAATGAAGAGAAAACAGTATTAATGAAAATGCATGATTTTTTTTCAAAGGAAAACCGTGCCAAAATAAAGCAAAAAGGTAAATCAATTTGCGATACGGTCAAACAATGGGGCAGACAGGGGAAAAATTTTTGTGCAAAGCGAAAACAAAATATTCAAAATGCATGGAATAAAATATTTACCCAAGAGCGAAAGGAAGCTCTTTTAGCAAAATGGAATGCTTTTATGAATAAGGTACAGAAAATAAAAACAGGCATTCAATCCGTGTGGCATTCCTGTATCAAGATGTGCAAGAATGCATGGAGTAAAGTTTGGACTCCTCAGCGCCAGGAAGCTTGCGCAAAAGTTTGGAACAGCTGCAAAGCAAAAAGCAAAGCAGTTTGTGTAAAAATTGCATCAGTTTGTCAAAAAGTGAAAAATAAGTGTATTGCGGTTTGGTTTCAAATTTTCACAGAAGAACGTCGCAAAGCAATGAAAGACAAGTGGAATGCTTTTGTAAAAAGACTGCAGCCAATTTATGAAAAAGCAAAATCCTATGTTTTATTCGTGTTGAATAAAATGAAACAGGCATGGGCAAAACTGACCTGTGAGAAGAATAAGCAGGCAGTAAAATCCGTTTACAATAAAATAAAGAATGCTGTTGTAAAGAGTGTTTTATGGATCAAAGAGAAAGTTGTAACTTTTGTACGTGAAATAAAAGAAAAAGAAACGAAAGACGGTTTACGTACACGTAAGCTCTTTTATATCTCCGATTATGAAAAAGAAGCAGCTTATTTACGTGATATGTCATTAAAAGGATATCATTTTATCCGAAATGATGGTTTTAGTTTTGATTTTATCAAAGGAGAACCAAAGAATTACTTCTATTTATTAGACTATTATAAAGTTGATCCTTCACAAGAAGAAATGAATCAATGGCATCAAGATGGATGGGAAGATATTTTTCATGCGCCTGTGAATTATGAGGGAAGCTGGTATTTCTTCCGCCGTGAATTAAGTGAAGGCGACATGTTTGAGTATAATGAAAACAATGCATCACGTTTGGAACTTTTTGAACGTTTGACGAAAAACTGGCAGGGAATTCTTTCTATTGTTGCGTTATGTACTGTATTCAGTATTGTGGCGATCTGTATGCAAATTGCATTGCATGGATTTCCTTGGATGATTGCGATCTGTATTGTTTTAGCTGCCATTTGCGGCTTTGTATTCCTGATTTATCTAAATATGTATTATCGTACGCGATTACGTATCATCGACATTCACAATGCTCAAAAACAGAAAACAAAACAAGAGGAAAGTAATGTAAAATAATTGTAAATTTCCCATTTAGTGATTTACAAAATATAGGTGGAGTGTTAAAATAAAAAGCCATAAGGGAGTAGTCTGCACAATGTGCGAATCAGGTTCAACATTCCCGAATTTCGATTCTGGCCGGATTCATAAATGACGAGACTTATAGAAAAGGGGTTTTTCTATGGTCTCGTTTTTTTATGTGATGACATAGAAAAATCAGAAAGGATGAACGATATGGAAAGATATTTTTATCAAAAAGAAGTACAACAAGTAATGGATGAAGTACAGACTTCTTTACAAGGGTTGAATAAGCAGGAGGCTGCTCAACGCCTGGAAAGAGATGGAAAAAATGAACTGGAAGAGAGCAAACCACCACATCCATTGATGATCTTTTTCTCACAGTTTAAAGATCTTCTGGTAATTATTTTGATCATTGCAGCAATTATTTCCATGATTTCCGGCGAGGTGGAAAGCACGATCGTCATTTTAGCGGTCATTACGATGAATTCCATTTTAGGAACGATTCAAACGATCAAAGCACAAAAGTCATTGGATGCACTTCGTCAATTGTCTACACCGAGCGCCAGGGTCATTCGGGATGGAATGAAGATGGAAATTCCTAGTCCCGAGTTGGTTGTCGGTGATATCCTATTGCTGGAAGCTGGAGATGTAGTGAGTGCGGATGCGCGTGTCATCGAATCGTATTCTTTACAAGTGAATGAAAGTTCATTGACAGGTGAGGCGGAAAGCGTAGAAAAGCAGGTAGAATGTATTCCAGAAGAGTGTCCGTTAGGGGATCAGAAGAATATGGTATTTTCGAGTGGCTTGGTTACTTATGGACGCGGCGTTGCGGTGGTATGTGCAACCGGCATGCAGACGGAAATCGGTAAAATTGCAACCTTGATGAACCAGACAAAAGAGCGTAAAACACCTTTGCAGAAGACATTGGATGATTTTGGAAAAAAACTGAGTTTAGGCATCATCATCATTTGTATCATCGTCTTTGCATTAAACGTATTACAAGGCAACCAAGTGTTGGATGCTTTGATGTTTGCAGTGGCATTGGCAGTTGCAGCGATTCCGGAAGCACTGTCTAGTATCGTTACGATCGTTTTAGCAATGGGAACCTCACAAATGGCAAGAGAACATGCCATTATCAAAAATATCAATTCTGTAGAAAGCTTAGGCTGTGTTTCTGTCATCTGTTCAGATAAAACAGGTACCTTGACGCAAAATCGCATGAGCACACAGCAATTTTTCCGTAACAATGAGCAGATCGAAGCAAATGATCTGGGCAGTTCCAAGATCGACCAGCTGTTGCAAATTGGGTATGTTTTATGCAATGACTCGCAAACAACAGGAGGACAACGTATCGGAGATCCAACAGAATTAGCTTTTGTAGATCTTGCACATCATTTTGGAAAAGATGAGCTAGAGTTGCGCAAACGTTATCCGCGAATTGCTGAAAATCCATTTGATTCCCAACGAAAAATGATGTCTACTTTGCATGAGATGGATGGCCGACAGATCTTATTTGTCAAAGGAGCTTGTGATGAATTGTTGAAGCGCTGCGAAAAAATCGAGATGATCGATGGAACACGCGAAATAAAAGAGGCGGATAAGAAAAGTGTTCTAGCGCAAAATGAGACATTTGCCGAAAATGGTCTGCGTGTTTTAGGCTTGGCTTATCGAATCATGGATGGAAGAAATGAAGTATCGCTTGAGGATGAAGATCATTTAACCTTTATCGGTATTGCCTCACTGATGGATCCGCCGCGTGAAGAAAGTGCACAGGCAGTTGCTGACTGCAAACAGGCAGGTATGATTCCGGTCATGATCACCGGGGATCACAAGGTAACTGCCTGCAGCATTGCATGCAAGATCGGCATCTATCAAGATGGAGATCTTTGCTTAGATGGTATGGAACTCAATGCATTGGATGATGCAGCTTTGGATGCATGTTTGGAAAAAGTGCGTGTTTATGCACGTGTTGCTCCAGAACATAAGATTCGAATTGTGGATGCTTGGCAGCGTAAAGGTAAATTAGTTGCTATGACAGGAGACGGCGTGAATGATGCACCGGCATTAAAACAAGCGGATATCGGTATTGCAATGGGCATTACAGGTACAGAAGTAAGCAAAGATGCAGCGAGCATGATCTTAACAGATGATAATTTTGCGACAATCATCAAAGCGGTTGCTGCAGGACGAAATGTGTATGCCAACATTCGCAATGCGATCATTTACTTATTGGGAGGAAATCTTTCCGGTATCATCACCGTGCTTTGTGCTTCTTTATTTGCCTTGCCAGTACCTTTCTTGCCGGTGCATCTGCTGTTTATCAATTTGATTACGGACTCACTGCCTGCATTAGCAATCGGTATGGAAAAGTCTGCGCAGGATGTGTTGAAACAAGCTCCACGAGATCCTTCGCAAGGTATTTTAGACAAAGAAACATTGAAGACATTGGGTGTGCAGGGAGCGCTGATTGCCATTGTTACGATTGCCGCTTACTTTATCGGATTGTCTCATTCGTGGGCAGAAGCAACGACCATGGCGTTTGCAGTGCTGTGCCTGGCTCGTTTGTTCCATGGCTTTAATTGCCGCAGCAAATATTCTTTACGGCATATCGGATTCTTTTCCAATCGCTATTCCATAGCCGCATTTATTGCTGGAGGCGCCTTGCTGTCCATCATCTTATTGGTACCGGGATTGCACAATTTGTTCTCCGTTACGATCTTGAGCGGGACACAGTTAGCAATGATCGCTGGCTTGGCAATCCTGCCGACGATCTGTATTCAATTGATGAAAATGTGGAAAGAAAGAGTTTGATTTTGATTAAAAGAGTACCTGTTATTAAAAAACAGATACTCTCTTTTTTATTTTGATATAAATTCGTAATGAAAAGCAAAAATTCTTGTATTTGTGAAAACTCGTGCTATAATAACAAAAAAGAAGAGAGGAATTCTATGGGAAATTTGCGGCATACGACAAATGAGCTGCTGGTCGGCTTATTTAACTATATTTTATATATCGAAGAAAGAAATTTAAAAAAAAGAGGCATTGAGTTATCGATGAATGATGTGCATATATTGGAAAGCATACAAAAAGCAAGCGATAATAGTATGTCTCATATTGCGGCAAGGATCATGGTCACACAGGGTACTTTAACAACAAATGTAAATAAATTGATTGCGAAAGGCTATGTAGAACGTTATCAAGATGAGAAAGATAAACGGATCAAACGTCTTCGCATCACAGAGAAAGCCTTGCCCGTTTTAGCAATTCATGAACAATTTCACGAAGAAATGATCGACCAGGCAATTGGAAAACTGGGATTGGAAGACAATGAATTGTTAAATGAAACTTTGGAAAATCTGTTAGCTTATTTCCGTGATGAATATCGCTCACAAGCAGGAATTTAAGAATGGATATGCAAAATGCATATCTTTTTTTATGAAATTTCGCGTTTTTTTGACAAAGATATAGAAGATGAGGAGAAAAAAGAATTTATTTTACAAATAAAATAACGCTTACAGCCGAAAATCACAAAAAAAATTATATTTTTATTTTCAAAGTATTTACTTTGATTGTCAAAAGGTGTATAGTCATATCTGTAATCTTTGAATATCAAAGTTTTTTAGGAGGATAAAACATGATCGAACAAATCAAAAAAGTATTAGTAGATGCATTGAATTTGGATGAAGAATCCATTACGCCAGAAGCAAATCTGAAAGATGATTTAGGAATTGATTCTTTGGCAGCTGTTGAACTGGCTTTAGAGCTGGAGACAGAATTCGATATCCGTATTGAAGATGATGAACTGGCAAAATTAGAAACTGTGCAAGATATCATCAATATCATTGAAGAAAAACAAAAATAAATGAAATCATGTGAGCTAAGGAATCTTAGCTCATTTTAAAAGGAGTGAGGAATATGGACACTGCAAAGATCAAAGAAATCATTTCCATTTTTGAAGGATCTGCATTAACAGGCATGGAACTGGAAGTAGATGATCTAAAACTCAAACTGAATAAAGAAATGCCAATCGAAAGCGAAAGCAGGATACAGCAGATCTCTCGACCGTCGCAGGAGAAGGATATTCCATTGTCAAAACAGGAAGAAGTTGTGAATGGAGAAGTCGTGCGATCTCCGCTTGTAGGTACCTTTTATGCAGCAGCAGGCGAACAGGCAAAGCCATTTGTTGAAATTGGAACAAAGGTAGAGAAAGGTGATATCTTGTGCATCATTGAAGCAATGAAGGTCATGAACGAGATACATGCTCCGACAAGCGGCGTAGTAAAAGAAATCTATATCAAGGATGGCGATATGGTACAGTTTGATGAAGAACTGATGGTCATTGGTGAGTAAATGATCAGGAAGATATTGATAGCCAATCGCGGCGAGATCGCTATTCGGATCATTCGAACTTGTAAAGAAATGGGAATCCGGACAGTTGCCATCTATTCGACTGCAGATAAAGACGCGCTGCATGTACAACTGGCACATGAAGCTGTCTGTATCGGCGGTCCTAGACCTGCAGAGAGCTACCTGAATATGAATGCCATCCTTCAGGCTGCTTGTAGTACGGGGTGTGATGCGATCCATCCTGGTTTTGGCTTTTTAAGTGAAAATTCCCAGTTTGCAATGTTGACACAGCAATGCGGGCTGATTTTTATCGGACCACGACCAGAGGTAATTGAAAAGCTTGGAAACAAAGCAACAGCTCGTCAGATGATGATCGAAGCAGGGGTCCCTGTTATCCCAGGCAGCAAACAGATCATACAAGATGTAGAAGAGGGAAAGAAATATGCAAAAGAGATCACATACCCTTTGATCATCAAAGCTGCAAATGGCGGAGGCGGCCGCGGGATGCGTATTGTTCATAGTGAAGACGAGTTTGAACATGCTTATTATAGTGCGAAAAGCGAAGCAAAGGCTTGTTTCGGCGATGAGGATGTCTATATGGAAAAATATATTGAACATCCAAAACATGTCGAAGTACAGGTGTTGTGTGATGAGTTTGGAAACTGTCTGCATCTGTATGAGCGTGATTGCAGTTTCCAGCGCCGCAATCAAAAAATGATCGAAGAAGCACCTTGCCATGTATTAAAAGAAGATATACGCGAAAAGATGTTTGAAGATGCAATCAAGGCATGCCGCTATGTAGGTTATACATCGGCAGGAACGATCGAATTCTTGTTAGCGAATGATGGAAAATATTATTTCATGGAAATGAATACGCGTATTCAAGTAGAACACCCCATCACTGAGCAGATTTGCGGGATCGATATCGTCAAACAACAGATCCGCATTGCGGATCATCAGCATTTAAAGCTGAAACAAAGCGATATCCATGCGCATGGTTATGCATTGGAATGCCGCATCAATGCAGAAGACATTCATCGGGATTTTGCCCCTTCCCCAGGGAAGATCACCTTTTTGAATCTGCCAAGCGGCCGCGGTGTACGAGTAGAAACGGCAGTTTATAATGGATACAGCATTCCGCCCTACTATGATTCCATGATCGCCAAGATCATCACATTTGCACCTACCCGATTAGAATGCATCAAAAAAATGCGTATTGCTTTAGAAGAGCTGATCATCGATGGAGTTGAAACAAATGTGGAATTTCATTATCTGGCGCTGCATCAGCGATCATTCATTGAAGGAACATACGATACAGGGTATGCGCAGACATTCATTGAGGAGCTGAAGGAAAATGGAGAATTTATTTAAAAAACGGCAAAATCGTCTGCATTTATTTGAAAATTTTCGACACACGAATATAGAAAACAACCAACCGAAAGAAATTCCGGATTATGTATTTAAAAACTGTGAGCATTGTGGAGAAAGTATTCCTTATATGGAGCTGCAGCGAACATATTATGTATGTCCGCGTTGCGGACATCACTTAAAGATCTCTGCTCGAGAGCGTATTCGTCAATTGATCGACGATGGAAGCTTTCATGAACACGATGCACTGGTCGAAAGCAAGAATGAGGAACATTTTGCAGGTTATGATGAAAAGCTGGAAAAGGCAAAACAAGCGACCGGCATGCATGAAGCAGTCATTTGCGGACATGGTTTGATCAAAGGCTTTCCATTAGCGATCGCCGTGATGGATTCCCGTTTTATGATGGGAAGCATGGGACATGTCGTAGGTGATAAAATCACCCGTTTGATCGAATGGGCAGACAAACACTCACTTCCTTTATTGATCAGCTGTACCAGCGGAGGCGCGCGCATGCAGGAGGGAATCCTGTCCTTGATGCAAATGGCTAAGACTTCTGCGGCTTTAAAACGATTTAGTGATCATGGGAATTTTTATATCAGTTTATTGACCCATCCAACAACAGGCGGGGTATCTGCCAGCTTTGCAATGTTAGGTGATGTCATTTTGGCAGAACCAGATGCATTGGTTGGTTTTGCAGGCCGTCGTGTCATTGAAAAAACGGTAAATGAAGTGTTGCCGCCCCAATTTCAACATGCGGAGTTTGTGATGGAAAAAGGATTTATTGATCGTATCGTCGAACGTAAGGATCTGAAAAGGACCATTGCTGATCTGATCTTATTGCATGGAGGAAAACGAATATGAGCTTATTAGAAAAAGAAGGGCAGTTGGAAGATCTTCAGAAACAATTGGAATTATGCGAAGATCCAGTTAAGAAGATGCAATTAGAAATGCAGATCCAAGATCTAAGCATGAAGATGTATCATGATCTGGATGCCTGGGATCGAGTATATTTGGCACGTCATCCACATCGTCCCAAAGCACAGGATTATCTGCAATCGCTGTTTCACACCTTTTATGAAATGCATGGAGATCGTCATTATGGAGATGATCGTTCGATCATCGGCGGTATCGCGATGTTTGAACAAACCCCTGTTACAGTGATCGCACAAGCAAAAGGGAAAGATTTGCAAGAAAATCTGATACGCAATTTCGGTATGCCAAATCCAGAAGGGTATCGAAAAGCACTGCGATTGGCAAAGGAAGCTGAAAAATTTCATCGTCCGATCATTACCTTTGTTGATACATCCGGCGCTTATCCTGGAAAAGGTGCAGAAGAACGAGGACAAGCGGAAGCAATCGCACAATGTTTATTTACATTTTCCAACTTGAAAACACCAATTATTTGCATCGTGCTGTCTGAAGGTGGAAGCGGCGGAGCATTGGCATTCAGTGTGGGGGATCGTTTGATCATGTTAGAAAATGCTATTTATTCGATTTTATCACCTGAAGGTTTTGCGTCGATCTTGTGGAAAGACGGCAGCCGGGCAAAGGAAGCTGCAGAAGTGATGAAGCTCACAGCTGCAGATTTAAAAGACAAAGAAATCATTGATGCGATCATCCGCGAACCTTTAGGCGGTGCGCAAAATGATCTGGAAGCGGTGTGTGACCGTTTACGTGACGCGATCCGCAGTGCATTGGCAGATCTGACAAAGACCAAAATGAATCAGTTATTGAAAAATCGTTATGAAAAATATAGAAAGATCGGAGTGATCTGATCATGGATCAAATACAATTATTAGGATGCGGATATGCTTGTCCAAAACAAAAAATCACGAATCAGCACTTAGAGACACTGATTGATACAAGCGATGAGTGGATCGTGCAACGTACAGGAATACATGCTCGTTATGTAGCAACAAAAGAAACGACGAGTTATTTAGCAGCTCAGGCAGCACAGGCGGCAATCAAAGATGCAAAGATCGATCAAAAAGAGATCAAGGTCTTGATCGTTGCGACATTAACGGCAGATCAACCGATGCCGAGCACTGCCTGCCTGGTTCAAGAACAGCTGAAGATGATGGATCAGCCATTGATGGCGTTTGATCTCAATGCGGCATGCAGCGGGTTTTTATTTGCATTGCAATGTGCCTGCGGACTTTTGAAAGAAAATGAATGTGCATTAGTCATCGGTGCAGAAAACTTATCAAAGATCATCGACTGGCAAGATCGATCGACATGCATTTTGTTTGGCGACGGCGCAGGAGCTGCTGTTATCAAAAAGAGCTCAGAAGGAAAACCCATTTGGCATTTTGCCCAAAGCAAGGGAGATCCAAAACGGGTCTTAGATATTCCTGGCAAATCATTGAGTACGATTCCATGTGTCAATGTAGAAGAATCTTATCGTTACTTGCATATGGATGGAAAAGAAGTTTTTCGTTTTGCTGTCGGTGCAATGGAAGAAGCGATTCAACAGGTTATGAAACAAAGCGGCTATACTTTAGAAGACATCGATCTGATCATTCCCCATCAAGCAAATATACGAATATTGATGAGCGTAGCGCGGCATATGAAAGTAGAAATGAACCGCTTTTATGTTAATTTAGACCGTTTTGGAAATACTTCGGCGGCAAGTGTTCCGATTGCCCTTTCACAAGCAAAAGAAGAAGGACGATTACAAAAAGGAATGAAGATCATTCTGGTAGGATTTGGCGGAGGTTTGACCTATGCCGCATCCTTGTTGGAATTATAAGGAGATTAGTTATATGTTGTTAAATGAAATGTTTCATGTAAAATATCCAATTATTCAAGGGGCAATGGCAAATATTGCAACTGCAGAATTTGCAGCTGCTGTATCCAATGCAGGGGGCATCGGCGTCATTGGTACCGGGGCAATGAATGTTGAACAGGCAAGGGAAGCGATTCGTCGCTGTCGTTCTTTGACAGACCAGCCATTTGGCGTCAACGTCATGATGATGAATCCATATACAAAAGAATTGATGGAGATGATCGCAGAAGAAAAAGTTGCGTTGATCACTACGGGTGCAGGAAATCCTGGCGTGTATATGCAGATGTTGAAAGAAAGTGGTGCAAAGGTATTTCCAGTCGTTCCAAGCGTTGCCATGGCAATACGTATGGAACGCAGCGGTGCAGACGGCTTGATCGTTGAAGGTGGAGAAGCTGGAGGACATGTTGGTGAACAAACAACGATGGCATTATTGCCGCAAGTGGCAGATGCAGTGCAGATCCCGATCGTTGCGGCAGGCGGTATCGGTGATAGCCGCGGCGTTTGTGCTGCTTTTTGTCTAGGAGCAATCGGTGTACAAGTTGGTACTTGTTTATTGGTATCTCAAGAATGTCCTATTCATGAAAATTATAAACAGGCGGTAATCAAGGCAAAAGATACAGATACGGTCGTAACCGGAAGAAGCCTGCATTCTCCAGTACGCATCTTAAAGAATCCAATGGCACGACAATATATCAAATTGGAAGAACAAGCTGCCAATCGCGAGGAACTGGAGAAACTGACATTAGGCGGACTTCGCCGTGCAGTATTTGATGGAGATATGAAAACCGGTTCAGTCATGATGGGACAAATTGCCGGTTTATGTCATGAAATCCGTCCTATTCAAGAAATCTTGCAGGGATTGATGAAAGATACAAAAAATGTCAGCGCAAGATTAAACAAAATGGTGGAGGAAGCTGCATGTTAAAAGCAGTCTTCTTTCCTGATAAGACCTTAACGATCCCTATCATTCAAGGAGGAATGGGAGTCGGCATCTCTCTTTCTTCTTTGGCCGGTCATGTAATGAAAGAAGGAGGCATGGGGGTCATCAGTGCAGCACATCCCGGATATGCCCGTGCTGATTTTCGATCGGACAGTGTTGCAGCCAATTGCAAATCCATCATTGATGAATGTGCAAAAGCGCGTAAGATCGCACAAGGAAAAGGAATGTTAGGCGTCAATATCATGGTCGCTTCGACAGACTATGATCGATATGTTCAAGCTGCCATTGAAGCAGGCGCAGATGCAATTATCAGCGGTGCGGGACTGCCGTTGCATTTGCCGGCGTTGGCAAAAGATAGCGGTGTCTTACTGGCTCCGATCGTCTCAAGCAAAAGAGCGGCTCAACTGATTTTACGCAGCTGGGACAAACATTACCAAACATGTCCGGATTTTATCGTGATCGAAGGTTGTGAAGCCGGGGGTCACCTTGGATTTCGAAAAGAAGAGCTTCTTTCCAATACCTGTCAGCCATTGGAAGAAATAGTAACTGAAGTTTTATCTTTACTACCTTCTTATGAGGAAAAATATCAAAAAAAGATTCCTGTATTTGCCGCAGGCGGCATTTACGATGGAAAAGATATTGCGCGCATGCTTGCCTTAGGTGCCAGCGGTGTACAGATGGCTACTCGTTTTATTGCAACTTTTGAATGTGATGCAAGCGAGGCTTTTAAACAGGCTGTCATCCGCTGTAAGAAAGAGGATATCCGTTTGATCAAAAGCCCGGCCGGACTTCCCGGAAGAGCTTTGAATAATGCGTTCATCAAACGCGTAGAAGGAAAGATGATCTGTATGGAAAACTGTCTGCACTGCATGAAGCCATGTGATCCAAGTCATACGCCCTATTGTATCAGCGAAGCTTTGATCACGGCTGTGAGCAAAGATCCTGAAGATGGTGTTGTATTTGTTGGCAGCAATGCATGGCGTGTTCACCGTATGATGCATGTACAGGAATTGATACAAGATTTAATAAAAGAAGCAAATGCTTGTTTAAAGGAGAACTGATATGAAGATAGGAATCTTATTTGCCGGTCAGGGGAGTCAACATGTAGGAATGGGAAAAGATTTTTACGAACGATATCCTCAGGCAAAAGCAGTATTTGATCAGGTGCAGATTGATTTAGATGTCAAAAAATGCTGTTTTGAAGGAACTCAGGAGGAACTCAATGATACGGCCGTTGCACAGCCTTGTATTTTTACGACTTCCACTGCGATAGCAGCTGTCTTGCGCAGTGAGGGAATCCAGGGGGAAGCAGTTGCCGGATTGAGTCTGGGAGAATATTCAGCTTTGTCTTATGCAGGTGTATTTTCTCCTGAACAAGGTGCAGCTTTGGTATGTGAACGCGGAAAGATCATGGCGGCAGCCCTGCCGAAAGGAACCAGCGGAATGGCAGCCGTGCTCAATATGGATGCTTCTATCATCCAGGAAGTATGTGAAGAAGTAAAAGAAACCGGTGTTTGCGAGATAGCAAATTATAACTGTCCCGGTCAGATCGTGATCAGCGGAGAGAAAGCGGCTGTGGAAGCAGCAAGTGCCAAATTAAAAGAGAGAGGCGCCCGTCGTGTGATTCCGCTAGCGGTGAGCGGCGCGTTCCATACATCTTTATTGCAGGATGCATCTGTTGAACTGAAAAAAGTCTTGGATACCTATACGTTTGCACAACCACAATTGCCTGTCATAGCCAATGTGAGCGGACAAGTGGAACAACGTGACGTAAAAGATGTTTTGCGGGAACAGATCTGTCATAGCGTCCATTTTACACAAAGCATACAAACGATGCTGGATATGGGGATCGATACCTTTATCGAAATTGGTCCAGGTCATACATTGAGCGGTTTTGTAAGAAAGACAAACAGAGATGTAAAAACTTACAGCATTGATACTGTAGAGGATTTAGAAAAACTCTTGAAGGAGGTAAAAAACAGTGGAAACTAAATGTGTTTTGGTCACTGGCGCTGGAAGAGGAATTGGAAAAGCCATTGCCATTGCCTATGCAAAAGAAGGATATCAGGTGGCAATCAATTATAACGGCAGTGAAGAAGCTGCAAAAGAAACTGCTGCTTTATGTGAAAAAGAAGGTGTAAAGGCAAAGATCTACCGCTGCAATGTTGCAGACTTTCATGCAGTGGAAGAGATGATGAAAGCTGTTTTGACTGATTTTGGCAGTATCGATGTATTAGTCAATAATTCGGGGATAACCAAGGACGGGCTGTTGCTGCGGATGAAAGAAGAAGATTTTGATCGCGTCATCCAGGTAAACTTGAAAGGTAGCTTTAATTGTATTCGACATGTCGCAAGGATCATGATGAAACAACGCCATGGTGCCATCGTTAATATGTCCAGTGTCGTTGGTATCCGCGGCAATATTGGACAGATGAATTATGCGGCAAGCAAGGCAGGAGTCATTGGACTTACGAAGTCTGCGGCGAAAGAGTTGGCACCACGGAATATCCGGGTGAACGCGATCGCACCGGGATTTGTGGAAACAGAAATGACGGATGCACTGAGTGAAGAAGCGCGTCGTGCTGCTATGGAAGTCATTGCTTTAAAACGCTTTGCCAGTGCACAAGACATCGCAAACTTAGCAGTTTTCTTAGGAACAGATAAAAGCAGTTATATCACCGGTCAGACGATTTCGATCGATGGCGGCATGGCAATGTAGGAGGTACATGTATGAAACGCAGAGTAGTGATCACAGGAATGGGAGCTGTTTCTCCTATCGGCAACACTGTAGAAGAAATGTGGGAAGGGATCCGCACACAACGTTGCGGCATTGATGAAATCACACATTTTGATACGAGCGACTACAAGGTGAAACTTGCAGCAGAAGTAAAAAATTTGGATATGGAACAATATTTTACGAAACGCGAGTTGAAGTTCAATGATCGTTTTACACAGTTTGCGCGCATTGCCGCTAAACAGGCAATGATGGACAGCCAGATCGATACGGCAGCAGAAAATATGGATCGGTTTGGTGTGATGATCGGTTCAGGAATTGGCGGAATCGCAACCATTGAACAAGCCCAGGTCAATTTGGAAACGCGCGGTGCCGGCCGTGTTTCTCCTTTCTTTATTCCTATGACACTGGCAAATTTGGCTGCCGGAACAGTTGCCATCGATATCGGAGCAAAAGGTCACTGTTCTTGCGTCGTCACTGCCTGTGCAGCAGCAAGCAATGCGATTGGAGAAGCATTTCATAAGATCCGGGACGGTTATGAGGATATCATTCTTGCCGGCGGAAGCGAAGCGGCGATTACACCGTTGGCAATTGCCGGTTTCATGTCCATGCGTGCTTTATGTGAAGGAAATGACAAGCAGCGTGCCAGCATTCCATTTGATAAAGATCGTCATGGATTCGTCATGGGCGAAGGTGCGGGTATTTTGATCCTGGAGGAATATGCACATGCAAAAGCACGAAATGCACATATTTATGGAGAAATCGTTGGATATGGTGCGACTTGTGATGCCTATCATATCACGGCTCCATCACCAGATGGCAGCGGAGGTGCCAAAGCAATGGTGCAGGCCATTCAAGATGCCAATATCCAAAAGGAAGATATCGATTACATCAATGCTCATGGAACAAGTACCCCGTTAAATGACCGTACAGAGACTGCAGCCGTTAAACTGGCATTTCAAGAACATGCAAAAAAACTGGCAATGTCTTCTACAAAATCAAATACGGGACATTTGTTAGGTGCAAGCGGAGCAATTGAAGCCATCATTACGATCAAAGCATTGCAAGAAGGGTATATTCCTGCAACGATTCATTATGTTCATCCAGATGAAGAATGTGATCTGGATATCGTAGCCAATGAAGGAAGAAATGCACAATTGCGTTATGCCATGAGCAATTCTTTAGGTTTTGGCGGTCATAATGCATCCCTGATCTTTGCGAAAGGAGAACGATAACATGTTATATAATTCCAATGAGATCCAGCAGATCATTCCGCATCGTTATCCGTTTCTTCTGGTGGATGCAATTGAAAGCATCAATGAAGAAGGGACTCAGATAGTTGGACGTAAATGCGTCAGTGCAAATGAAATGCAGTTTTTAGGTCATTTTCCTCAACAACATCTGATGCCCGGCGTATTGATCGTAGAAGCCTTGGCGCAAACCGGATGTGTACTGCTGTTGTCAAAAGAAGAAAATAAAGGGAAACTGGCGGTATTTGCAGGAATCAATAAAATGCGTTTTCGCCGTACGGTCATTCCCGGAGATGTGCTGCGCTTAGAAGTGATTTTCAGCAAACAGCGTGCTGGTATCTATTTCGCTGATGTCTGCGCAACAGTAGAAGGCGAAGTAGCAGCTCGCGGCGAGATCATGTGTGCACTGGTCGATGCCAAGCAATAAAGAAGGAATGTGATTTTAGTGACACCATTACAAATAGGAAAAGTAGCATACCTTTTACCGGGTGCGTGGCTGTATGCACGTCGCTGCCATCTGGAAGATTGGAATAAAAATTATGCGGTCTTGCAAAAGTATGCAAGAAAAGCAATTCGTGCTTTAGGCTATGAACTGCTTTGCGATGGTATAGAAAACTTGCCGAAACAGGGGCCGATTTTCTTTGTATCCAATCATCAAGGAACATTGGATCCGGCACCTATCGTTGCTACCTGTCCTTTGCCTTTCGCTTTTATTTCCAAAAAAGAGAATGAAAAAATTCCTTTATTGGGACGTTTAGCTTTGATGATCGGTACGATCCATTTTGATAGAGAAACAAGAGAAGGCAATGTACATATGCTTCGGGAAAGTGCAAGACGCTTAAAAAAGGGACAAAATTTATTGATTTTTCCAGAGGGAACACGTTCCAAAGGCGACAAGATGCATACGTTTAAAATGGGCTCCTTGCAGCCTGCTTATATGGGAAAAGCAGCTATCGTGCCGATAACTTTACAACATTGTTATGTATTAGATGAGCCTGACAATACTTTGCGGACGATCAAGGTGATTTATGGAAAACCTATTCCGTATGAAGATTATCGATCCATCAAACAGGAGGAGCTGTTAGTCCGTCTGCATGACGAAATTCAGCATAATGTATATGATGATTAAAGAAAATCAACAGTTGAATAAAGAAGAACGATGGAATGTGATCACGCATGGATGTATGATCTTGGTCTTTCTATGCTGGATGTTTGTTGCTGTTCCAAATGCCTGGCAGGAAAACGAGGTATTTGGTATCGGTATCTTGATCTTTTTTTGCTGCATGATCTTGATGTTTGCAGCATCCACGTTTTATCATGCAATGCTGCCGGAGACAAAAGGAAAACAGATTTTTCATGTTTTAGATCATATCTGTATTTATTTAGCTATCGCAGGAAGTTATACGCCCGCTGTTTTATGTGTCATGCAGGGATTTTGGCAGATCGCTTTGCTGTTGTTTCAGTGGGGCATGGTAGTGATTGGAATCTTTTATAAGATTTTTGCAAAAAAGAAAAATTCACGCTTGTCGCTGTTATTATATCTGGGCATGGGATGGAGCGTTCTTCTTTTGCTGCCCGAATTATTGCAGAAAGTTTCTGTTACATTTTTGGTGCTGGTTGCTGCAGGAGGGGTTGCTTACAGTATAGGTGCATTCATTTATGCTAAAAAGCCGTTTCCATATGCACATGTCGTCTGGCATATATTCGTTGCGATGGCTGCTGTCCTGCAAGGAATTGGATTTGTTTATTTTTTAATATAAAAACGTGATTTTTACAAAAACTATTGACAAACGGGCTTCTTTTCGTATAAAATTATACACGTTCCGTTAGTCATTGGGGTATAGCCAAGCGGTAAGGCACCAGACTCTGAATCTGGCATTTCCTTGGTTCGAATCCAAGTACCCCAGCCATAAAAAATAGCAAACCGTCTTGTAGGACGGTTTTTTTATAATTCATTTTAAAAAGACAGGGCATCCTGTCTTTTTTTCGTATAAGGGAAGAGTAGAACGATTGATTCGATTGAATGGAGGAATAAATGAAAGTAAGAAGTTTGACAAATGAGTTAAGAAAGATGAAAAAGGAGGTCAGAATGAAAAGAAAGTATCGAAAAAAAATATCTGTCATTGCACTTGTCTGTTTACTTTTTTCTACTATGTTGCAAATTCCAACGATCCATGCATCATCCAAAGTAACCTGTGAAAAATTGTTTGATACTACTATACATTTTACAAGTGCAAATGGAATAACGGGCACATGGAACAAAATGGGCATTCTTTCTGCAGACGGCGCAATAGCGTTCTGCGTGCAGCCAGAGTTGATCGTAAATGAGGAAGCCAGTTATGCTGCTAAAAAATTCACGAATGCACAGAAGAAAGAAATGGAACATATCGCATATGTTGGATGGGTGTTATCGAAGCAAACGGAGATGGATTATGTGACTGCTCAATTTATGATATGGGAGCTGCTAGGGACAACCATCCATTCCACTTCATTAAAGGATTATGAGGTGAAGAAAAAAGAAATTCAAAATAAAATCAAGCAGCTTTACTCTGCTTTGCCATCTTTTCAAGAACAGAGCGCAGAGATGGATGTCGGAGAAACGATCACGTTAAAAGATACGAATGGAGTTTTTCAATATTATCATTTGGCATCGGATGATCAAGGACTGCAACTGACAAAATCGGGAAATACCTTACGTGTGACAGCAACCAAAGATGCACCGGAAGAAGTGGATCTATATTACCAGTTGATACCAAAAGAGTATACAGGAACTTCCATGTTGTATACCTCTGCCGATTCGCAAAATGTGGTAGTATTGAAACAATCAGATCCACGATCTTTTTGCCTGCATTTGAAAATCAACCAATACGGTACATTGAAAATCACGAAACAGGATGAAGATGGAACATTTGTTTCGAATACTTCTTTTAAGGTTTCTGCAAACAGCGATATGAGCGATCCGATCGGTACGTATACCACAGGAAAGGATGGCACGGTAACGATCAATGATCTGCCGCCGGCAACCTATTATGTACAGGAAACAGCTGTTCCTGATCATTTAGTGCTGGATTCTGCTATACATCAAGTAACCGTGCAGGCAAATCAAACGGCTGCTTATACCGCACAGAACAATTGGAAAAAGGGAAAAGTATTGATCCGTAAAACGGATGCAGATTCTGGAAAACGAGTAGCTGGTGCAGTGTATGCCGTTTACGATGCAAATACGAATCAAGAGGTTGCCAGAATCACTACTTTAGCTAATGGGTATGCATCCAGCGATTATCTTCGTTTTGGTGACTATTATGTAAAAGAAGTCATTGCACCAGATAGCTATATCTTAAATGACACAAAATATCCGGTAACGATCAGTGAAAATGAACAAAAAATCGAAATTACCGGTGTCGATGAACGAGTACGAGGTACGATCCGCTTGGAAAAACAGGACAGCGCAACAGGTGAAACTGCGCAGGGAGAAGCTACGCTTGTTGGCGCAAAGTATGGACTATATGCCAGAGAGAATATCGTAGATCCTGCGGATCAGTCCATTATCTATCATGCAGATGAACTCATTTCTGAATTGACGATCAACGATCAACGCAAAGCAAGTATTTCAGATCTATACTTAGGAAAATATTATTTAAAAGAAATAAAAGCCAGCGAAGGTTATACACTTGATGAAACGGAGTATGATGTCGTTTTAGATTATCAAGGACAAACAACATCAACTGTAACGGTCAATCAGATCGTGAAAGAAAGAGTAAAAGCACAGGCATTTCAGATCATCAAAGTTTCTGATGATGGAAATGGAGAAGCAGATCCTCTAGAGGGTGTCGAGTTTACGATCAAAGCACAAAAAGATATCGATCAATATGGAAGCTGGGAAGATGCACCAATTGCTAAAAACGCAGAAGGCAAAGAAGCCAGTATACTTGTAACAGATGAAAAAGGATATGCCGTATCGGATGAATTACCTTATGGAACATATGTTGTGCGAGAAACGAAAATACCAGATGAGCATTACGCAGTGGATGATTTTACGGTGGTGATCAATGAAGATAACAGACAACCGCAGCCATGGCGCATATTTGATGATGAACGTTTTCAAGCAGCAATTCAAATAATCAAAGTGGATGCAGAAACAGGGAAAACGATCAAAATAAAAGGAGCTGCTTTTAAGATACGCAATTTGTCGACAAATGAATATGTAGGATACTGGTCATGGAATCCATTGCCAAGCTATGTGACGGAATGGTCGACAACAGAAGATGGAACGGTAATGACTGGTGATGTATTGCAGGCGGGAGAATACCAGATTGAAGAAATCAAAGCACCCAATGGCTATGTGTTGAATCCAGAGCCGGTAAAATTCAAAGTATCTAGCAATACAGCTTATGAAACTTTGCCGGATGGTTCCACTCCTGTGATCACGGTAAAGATGAGCGATCAACCAGTGAAAGGACAGATTCAGATCGAAAAACGCGGAGAAGTATTAACCGGATTTGCAGACGGCCGCTTTCTATATGAAGAAAGAGGATTGGAAGGCATGTGTGCGGAAGTCGTTGCAAAAGAAGATATCATGGATCCTAGTCATGACGGCACAGTGTTATATCCTAAAGGAAGTGTGGCAGATACGATCACGACAGATCAAGATGGAAAAGGAATTTCCAAAGAGCTCCCTTTGGGAGAATATGAAATATATGAAAAAAGCGTACCTAAAGGATATATACGAAATGAAGAAAAAATAAATGTGTCGTTGACTTATCAAGGACAAGAAAATTCTGTCGTATTATCTGATTCCATTACTTTATTTAACGAGCGTCAAAAGGTGGAAGCAGCTGCTGTCAAGGTTGATGCAGATACAAAAGAAAAATTGCCAGGTGCCGAAATATCTTTGAATACAAATCAAAAAATTTATAATTACGATGGTGAGGTGATCTTATGGCCTGATCAAGTGATTGCGACTATGGTGACAGACAAAGACGGACGTGCTGTTTTTGAAATTGATTTGCCATTGCATTTGACATATCAAGAAGAGGAGGAAGAATATATCGATCAGTTGGATGCAAACGGAATCCATCAGGTCGGCAATAAAAATGCTTTGTGGTATATACAGGAGATCAAAGCCCCTAAAGGCTATATCAGCGGAACAACAACACATTATTTGTTTGATACGCCTTATAAGGAAAATCAAAATGAGATGTATACTGTCCAGTTCGAACTGCCAAATGAAAAAACGAAAATACAGGTTTCAAAAACAGATATAACAGGAGAAAAAGAATTATCAGGAGCACATTTACAGATCAACGATCAGAATGGACAATGTGTTGAACGATGGATCTCGGATGGACAACCATATATTATGGAAGGTCTGCATGCGGGAGAAACCTATACATTGATTGAGACCCTGGCTCCAGAGGGCTATGCTTTATCTGAAAAAGTAACATTTGTCGTAGAGGATAAAGAAGAGATACAAAAAGTGCAAATGAAGGATGCATTGACACAAGTGTATATTCAAAAAGTAGATGAAAAAGAAGACGCCCTGAGCGGAAATACATTGGCAGTGTGCAATCAAGACGGAAAGGTCATCGAAGAATGGACATCTGGAACAAAACCACATAAGATCGAAGGATTGACAGGAGGAAAAACATATATTCTGAAAGAGCTGAAAGCAGCTGAGGGTTATATGCTGGCAAAAGATATGACTTTTCAGGTACCGGAAGTACAGAATGAACCGTTGCTGATTACGATGCAAAATCAGCCGCTTGCAAAGATCATTGTTGAAAAAATAGATGCAGTTCACCAGACACGTATCAAAGATAAAGATTTTGAATTTACGCTGTATGCAGATGCGAATTGTACACAAGTCTTGCAGCGAGAACATGCAGATGTGCAAACAGGAAATGTTACTTTTTCTGATTTATCTTATGGTACGTATTACATAAAAGAAACGAAAGAGCCGGATGGCTATTTATTGAGCAATGAAATCAAAAAAATAGTTGTGGAAGGTCCTGATGCGAAAACAGGGAATGTGTATACCGTTACTTTTGAAAATCAGCCGATCATCAAGCGTATCAAAACCGGTGCTAAAAAAGAGACGGTTTTCGTCTATAGCGGTCTTGGCATCATCAGCAGTTTGTTCATCATCATGCTGTGTAAAAGGAAAAGAGAACCAAAATAAACACTCTTTAAAACATTTCATATCCGAATGATAGAGATTGTATTTTGCCCAGTTCGATGTATAATAATAAAAACAGAGAAAGAGGGGCAATCATTGTGAGCGAAATAACAAAAAGAGTGGAGCTGCTTCGCGAACAGATGGAACAGCATCATATCGATGCGTATATCGTACCGACAGCAGATTTTCACGAAACAGAATATGTGTGTGATTATTTTAAAGCACGGGCATTCATGAGCGGATTCAGCGGATCTGCGGGAACCTGTGTTTTTACAGCAGATCAGGGAAAACTGTGGACAGATGGACGATACTTCATCCAGGCCGCAAAGCAGCTGGAAGGCAGCGGGATCGATCTGATGAAGATGGGCAATGAAGGTGTGCCTACGATCGAAGAATACTTAAAAGAAGTGCTGCCTGCACATGCTGTATTGGGATTTGACGGCCGTGTGATGAATACAGCCATGGTGGAAAAATTGCAAAGCGTGCTGAAAGAAAAAGATGTCACGATCAGCTGTGATGTGGATCTGGTAGGAGAGATCTGGGAAGATCGTCCGGCATTGCCGGCCAGCAAGACCTTCGAACTGGCAGAGAAATACAGCGGAAAAAGCGCAGAAGAGAAATTGGCGGAAGTGCGCCGGGCGATGAAAGAAGCAGGAGCCGATACGCATATCATCACCAGAGTGGATGATATTGCATGGCTGTTGAACATGCGTGCAAATGATATACCATGTTTCCCGGTCGCATTGAGCTATGCGATCATCCAGGAAGAGAAAGCATGCCTGTACATGAATGGAGAACGGCTGAGCGAAGATCTGAAGGAGAGCTTTGCGAAGATCGGGGTCGAGGTCAAAGGGTATGAAGAAATCTATGAAGATGTAAAGAAGCTGTCGAAAGAGAGCACGGTATTGCTAGATAAAGCAAATACGAACTATAAGATCGTATCCTCATTGCCGGCAGGGACGAAGATCATCAATGCCGCAAATCCGATCGTGTTGATGAAGGCGAAGAAGAATCCGATCGAATTGGAGAACATCCGCCGTTGTCATATCCGGGATGCAGTGGCGATGACAAAATTTATGTACTGGCTGAAGACACGGGTAGGAAAAGAAAAAATCACAGAGATGTCAGCTGCAGACAAATTATTGAAGTTCCGTCAGGAACAGGATCTGTTCATTGAGCCTAGCTTTAATACAATTGCAGCTTATAAAGAACATGCAGCGATGATGCACTATAGTGCTACGCCGCAAACAGATGCAGAGCTGCAGCCGGAAGGCATGCTGTTGGTAGACAGCGGAGGACAGTATTACGAAGGAACGACCGATATCACGCGTACATTTGTATTAGGAGAGATCAGCGAGGAATGCCGTTATCACTTTACGAGTGCGCTGCGGTCCATGATCGCATTGGCAAAAGCGCGTTTTCTGTATGGATGTCGAGGAATGAATCTGGATATCCTGGCGCGAGGACCGATCTGGGATATGGATCTGGATTATCAATGCGGAACGGGGCATGGCATCGGCCATGTATTGAATGTGCATGAAGCACCGAACGGCTTCAGATGGAAGATCGTGCCGGAGAGAAATGACAGCTGTGTACTGGAAGAAGGAATGGTGCAGAGCGATGAACCAGGCGTATATCTGGAAGGGAAATACGGAATCCGGCATGAAAACGAGACAGTGGTACGCAAAGGAGAAAAGAATGAATACGGACAGTTCATGTATTTAGAGACGATCACCTTCGTACCGATCGATCTGGATGGTGTAGAAGGAAGCCTGCTGACACAATATGAGAAGAAATGGCTGAATGACTATCATGCAGAGGTCTATGCCAAAGTATCACCATATCTAAATGAAGAAGAAAAAGCATGGTTAAAGAACGCTACACGAGCACTTGCATAGCAACAAATGAAAAGTAGGTTAGTACCTGTTCGTTGTCCTTTTTGTGGTTATACGACCATATTGAAAAAAGAAACGTATGTGGTTGCTTCCTTTGATGACCGGTTGAAAGAAAAGCTGTATGAAGGCAGTTATTTTCGATTTCATTGTCCTAAATGTAAGAGCGATAGTATTTATGCGCATCCGATGTTATATTATGATGCCGCAAAACGTTTTGTTCTGCTGCTCAATGAACATCGACAGGAAACATCTTTCCAACCAGATATCCTATGTGAACAAGTGCATACCAGTGAGGATTTTGTTGAATATCTTCATATTTTGGATCAGTTGCTTTATCCGTCACAGATCATGTCATTAAAAGAAAAATTACATGATCGTTATCCAGCAACACAGATACGTTTTGACAGTTTGGAAAATGAAGTGCTTTGGTTCATTAACAAAACTAACCAAGGAGAGCAGATGATAGGGATCGAACTAAAGAACGTACCTTTTATTTATCGTAGAAAGTAGAACTACTTTAAATTTTGCTTGACAAAGTAGAAAACCATCAGTTATTATTAATACTGCTGATGGGGTGTTAGCTCAGCTGGGAGAGCACCTGCTTTGCACGCAGGGGGTCAGGAGTTCGATCCTCCTACGCTCCACCATACGGGTATTGGTCGAACACTTACTTCTTCCCTGGAGGGTTTGCAGTAAGGGTTCAACTTTACATAGATCGCTAGAGATAGCGATTTTTTATTTAGTTAGATTCTAACTCTAACTTGTGAATCATCTTTCTCGTTGATAAAGTATAGATGAAAGGAGAAGCCATGAAAAGCAAGAACTTTACTATATTCGAGATAAAAGGTGGAAATTATATTTTTAGTTCAACTAAATTTAAAAAGGCATTTGACAGTTTTAAAAGTGAGCAGAAACTAAAAGTTCAAGATCTCGAAGAAATAATTGCCGACAAAACCGGTGTGTCAAAAGAGAGTGTGCACAATTGGAGATTTGCTTCTAATGGTCCATCAACTTTAGAACAGATCAGGTCAATAGCGTCTTGCTTATCTATCAAAAACTATATGTTATTAATGAGGGAGGATATAAAAATGGAAAATAAAGGATATTTTGATACATTGCAAATTGAAGCAGCAAGAAGAATATTTGGCGAAATAATAAACTTTTTGCATGAATTTTTACATACAGATGGTTTTAATAATTACTGGTTCGAAATCTCTGATAAACTTAAAAATAAATATGGCAATGACTACGATAGTGATTCCGTGCTAGAAAAATTAGAAAGCTTCGTAGATAAAAAATATCGCAAAATAATACTTGCCTACGAAAAAGAATATATCATTTTAAAAAATCATCCTATTTATGGTGAGATAGAAAATCTTTTATACTCTGAAAACGGCCTACAAGATTGTTATATTGGTAAACTATCCTTTGCATATAGATTTGAAGCTCCAGTCGAAAATGTTAATGGCGAACAATCTGGAGTAACTACCTACGAAGATTATGAAATAGCTATCAATAAAGTTCGTACTATTTTTGATAAATATTTTTGATGCTGTCATTTACACCCTCGCTTATTTCCTTAATTTTATCTATAGTAAGGCTAGGAGGTAAGCAAGTGTGAATAAAACTGTAAAAAAAAGCCGACTTAAAAATAAGTAGTAAAAATATCGAAAAAATTTATAAGTTGATTTGAATAGAAGATATATCAATGCCGGATTGTTTCAAAAAGTTTAATGCTTCTTCAACTGTTAGTGATTGTTTGGTATCGGATCGTGGATTCATGAAGGATTCATAATCCGTTGGTTGAAATACTTCGCCTGTTAGGATCATGTGATAGATACTGACCAACATCATGCGTGCGATCGCAATGATGGCTTTCTTGTGACCACGTCGTTTCTTGATATTGGAATACTTTCTTCCAAAATAAGATGTCTTATCTTTGATGGTCGATAAAGCACATTGGACAAGCAGTGGTTTGAGATATTGTCCAGCTTTGGAGATACGAACTGACTTTTTCTTGCCGGCACTTTCGTTGTTGGCAGGAGAAAGTCCAGCCCAACTGACAAGTTGTTTGTCGGATTCAAACTGAGACATATCGATTCCTATTTCAGAGATGATCAGAATGGCCGATAAGGAACTAATTCCTTTTATTTGTGTGATATGCTGGAAAGATTCGCGTAAAGGATAAGCCCGCTTGACCAATTCTGCTTCACATGAATTGATGAGTTGATCCAAGTACTCCATATGATTCAATGATTTTTCCATCTTGAATCGTTGATCCGCTTCGATGTGATAGCCGTGAAGGGAGTCTAGTATCTTATCTTTGTTCTTACAATTTTTGTGAATGAGTTTTAAGATCTTGTCATCATCAATCACGTTTGGCTTCATGACTTCTTTCATGATATTGGAAGCTGTCTTGCCAAAAGGATCGGAGACAACAGAAGCTAATCCGATATTGGAAACGGTCATACAGTTCTGATAACGATTCCGTTCTGAAGAACGCATGCAGACCAGCTTGTATCGGTAACGGGCGATCTCACGCAGTTCTCGGATTTCTTTTGGAGGGATAAACGAGAATTTGATCAGATCATGTTTGAAGAGATCACAGATCCATTTGGAATCTTTCTTATCAGTTTTTTTGCCTTTGATGGCTTTGACATACTTGGGATGAGTTAAATGGACATTGATCTCACCTTCAAGAATGTTGAAGATAGGGATCCAGTATTTACCGGTAGATTCCATGCAGACATCACAACAGTGATAAGAATTCAGCCAATCCTTTAAACGATATAGGTCCGAGTTTAAAGTGGAAAAAGATTGTTGGAAATATTCTGTGATGTTCGACTGTCTATCGGTGATACCAATAGTAGCGACGACCAGATCTTTGTGAACATCCATGCCACAGCAGTTGAAACGAACGATTTTCATTGCCATATAAAAAAGCTCCTTTCATACAAAAGGAGAGGTGGCATTGACTGTCATCAAAGCGAATCGACAACAGTTGATTGAACAATCATAAGTGTCCAGGCTCAAAGTCCTACTTATTTGTGCTTGATATGATGACGGCAACTTATAAAAATACAGGATATTCAATTGAGTAGAATTCCTACTCACCTCCACGTGCTCTGTAGTATACCACCTCTCTTATAGGGTAACACGAAAATAAAGCATGTGGGATTTATTGATGAAATATTTGTGTCCGCGCGACTTTAGGCGCGGGGAAATGGAGGAAAAAATGAAAGCTATTGAATACAAAAGAATAGGTGATTATGATCTTCCTTTATTAAGATTAAGACAAGAAAAAAACTATGATATAGGATTCTTTGGAAGAAGACATAAAGCATATCTTAAAGAAAATCATAAAGCTTATTACTATCGTTTACTAACATCTCAAAGACTCATTCATCAGATAAAACTGGTAGAAGATGAAGCCAAACAGAGATATGAATCGCTAATTGAATCATTATCTAAGCAAGAAAATATCAATGAAAATCTTAAAACAAATGATCCAATAAAATGGATAAAACTAATGAATAATATCAAAGAAAGAGTTATAGAAATTGTCTTAAATGAAGTGATCTATCGCTAATATTTAAAAGAAAAGCGACAGTCATGATATGTAAGTTTATTTAGAAAACATATCATTGTATGCCACTTTTTTATTATGGGGGTAACATTCCCTTATCTTAGCGAGCAGACCGATTATACTCCTAGATCGTATAAACGGTACTCGTTAGGGATAATCCCTAAAACCCTATTAAAATATTCTGTCTCCGTATGGTAAAGACTTCATATAGTTTTCCATAAAACTAAAATCCGGATGACCGTCTTCTGTTGCTGGTAATTTTAATTCTAAAAAAGGTAATGTAGTATTTGCCTGTCTTCCGTAACTATAGCGATATTTGTTAGCTTTAATTACAGTTATGCAAAATAATTTTGAAAGTCTGCTCATTGGTTTCAATGGGATAAGCAAGTATAAATCTCTTCCACTATAGAACGGTTCTTCTTGAAGAAATGTAGAAAGAACACTACCACCACCTGCGCAAGTAATTATTCCTGCAGGTTGCGGTGTTTTTCCTTCAACTATCTTTACTCGTGCACTAATTCCGTTATTAGATTCTGTTCGCGAAACAAAATTAATTCCTTCCGGGTCATCAAAGTCTGTTTCTACACAGGTGTTTAATTCCATATTAATACCATATTTAATATCAAATAATTCGTTAAGTCTAAATGACTTCCAAGCTTCAACACCAAGTATAGGTGATGCGCACCCCCCCCGGTTGCTTGTTGATAACGGCTTATGGTTTAGTGATTTTATGTATTCCTCCATAAATACCCAATCAGGGGTGTTATCGGCAGTTGCAGGCAGTTTTATAACTATCTCTTTGCTATCTCCAACTCTACATTGACGGCCATAACCCCATTTATAATTTTCATTGAAATTTATGACAGTAACGATAAATAAACCGATTTTTTCATTTAATTCAAACTTAGGATAAAAAACATTAACATCACTTGTTGCGCAAAAGTCATTCGGTTGATAAAAAGCGGTACAACCTACCTTGCCGGTGACTATACAATTACCGCGAAAATCTGCCACCAAGTCTATTTTTTGAGCAACACCGTTGTTTTCGTTTGACGCAGAAATATATGGCGTATCGCCTGTATCATATTCGCTAGGATAATGATATTTTCCAGCCACTATATCAAAATAGTCAGCTAATAAAAACTCTTTCCAGTTTTCAGTATTAAGATTCATAAATATGTCCCTCCTTCACAAGATATGAAAGATAATCATTTATGGTCTGCTGAAAGTCTTTTTCTGTTAATTTTGAATAATCAGTTTTCATATACGCTTCACATAACCATTCGGATTTGCCATCAACAACAGCAGTTGCTGATTTGCCATCTATAGCCTTTTTGTTATTAAACAAATATAGCCACTCTTCCTCAATTGTTTTCCATATGGAATTATTGTTTTCATCAAATTGTTCTATTCTTCCAAGATTCTTTTTCTTTTTAAATCCATCATCTTTACAATAGCCAAAGAATGTTTCATTTACAGTTCCGTCAATTTTTGTGTGGGGTTTGCCTAGTGTAAATAACATACAACACGCACAAGCAGATGCTCCTGGATAGAATATTTCGTTGGGAAGTGTAAACACTGCTTCAAGAGTATTTTTTGACAACATTTCCGATTTTTCATTTTCGATAATAGCACTTGTTCCAATCGCAGCAGAGACAGGTAATAATACTGCAAGTTTAACAGTTTTCCTTGGCTTATTTGTTTTTTCTCTTTCTTTATTAATATCTTCAACTACATCCGACAAATAATGGATAAAAACTAATCCTTTTGTTGGATCTTCTTTTCCTTCTTTTGCTTTGCCCCAATTTCTTTTGTAATTTTCAGGAATGCCAATCGGTTTTGCGTTATAAGGCGGATTCATTAATACGATATCTGGATCAGCACTTTTAATAAATTCTTCGCAATCAAAACAGCTTCCAAACTTAATATTTGAGTTGCCATCACCGTGAATAAGCATATTTGTGGTAGAAAGACCATAAGCTTTTTCTTCGACTTCAACTCCAAAAATATGCTCCTTTTTGACAATTTCTTGTAATTTTCTAGCCTCATCTTCTGTTGTGTCTCTACTACAGTCCGCTAACTCTTTAACCATAGCTTGAACAAGGAAAGATCCACTTCCACAAGTAATATCTAAAACACGTTTGTTCCTATCAACTTCTGTTAACCGACACATAAATTCTGTTATATGATCTGGAGTAAAAGCTTGATTTTTATCAGCTTTACCTGTGTATTTATTGAATGCAATAAAGAATAAATTTAGAATATCTTGGCCTTCCGAACTGTTTGTATCAATATATTGATAAATGTCCATTAATATTGTATCGAGAATCTTAATCCAATTGTTAATGTCTAGTTTTCTAACTTTCTGATCATTTAATACGTTTTTCTGAAGCAATTCAATTTTCTTAGCTTTATTATCCGAACCATCTAGTAAACTATCCAACGTGGATTCTATAGCAGCACGTAATTGTTTGCCATCCATAACTTTCCATATATCATCTAAAGTTTGTTTTAAATCACCGTCTATTTTCGTGGCACCTAATTTCTTAATCAATTCTTTTAAATATAGCAAAGAAGTGCCGACAAACTGGCTCCGCAAACGTTCATCAATATCCATTTTATGAAGCAATTCATTAAGATCATATGTATTCTTTAATACTTTTTCTCTGTCATTTTGCTTATTGATTTTAAAAAGATTTATGTAATGATCCATTTTATCTAGAACAGTTTCGTTCGGCAGCAAATGATCATCATCAACATAGTCTTTCCAGACCTTTATTTTGTCATTGCTAGTATTAGCTAGTATAGCAATAATCTTTTTATTCTTATGCAGAGCCTTTTCGGCTTTTAAATAATCATTAAGTTGTTTTTCATCCTTCTCGGTAAATTGTTGCTTTGTTTCTATCAAAACAACTACATCATCTTTTTCAAATCGCAAATCAAGTTTGAAGTGAAGAGGACGAAAACCTACAGCACTATCTAAAAGATATCTAGAGCCAGCTTCTTGAACGTAACTAAATTCTCCATTCTCAATGTTGTATGTAAAATATTCTTTTCCAACTCTTTCTATCATCTCGTGTCTATCCATTTTCTTTCTCTCCTCTGTTTTTTATTTTTTTATTACGTTTTTTAATATACTCATCTGCGGCTTTGTTAAATAAATCAGCCATACTATGTGTTTCATCGTCATAAGCTATCAATGCTTTTAATTCTTTTAATTTACAAGGATTCATACGGAATTGTATTTGTTGTGTTCGTTTGGATTTATCTTCTTTCATCATATGTATTTTTCCTTTAAATGATATCATTATATCTAGATATAATGATATCATTTTGTGTCATATTAATCAATCTGTTAAACCATAGATAACTAATAATTTAAAACCTTTTTCAAAAATCACCTTACGTTTTGCCCTCTTTCTGTCCATACAAGTGAAGGGGCTTATTTTTATTTCTTCCAAATAGTGGACAAGCTAAGGGATAAGGTGTGCATTTCTTTATGTTTTGTCCGTTTATGTGAAGAGATTGCCTCTTCTAAGAATAGGAGGAATTTAAAATGCGTAAAAGAAATGTACCTAAAAGAGTATGGCTAAGTAAAGAAGAAGATCAAAAGCTAAAAAGCGATGCCCAAAAAACGGGTCTAAAGGAATCGGTTTTAATCAGAGAACTTATCTTAGGTTATCGCCCTTGTGAGAAGCCAGATGATAGATTCTATGAAATTATGAAACCACTTGAGGATGTAGCTAAAAAACTTGCTGATATTTTTGAAATACCCTATTATCATCGTTTAAAAGATTTAGATGCGACATCTGAATTATTTAAGAATGTAAACCAAGTAATCGAAGATATTGACCGCACTTATAATTATAAGATCCATCAAAAATGATGAATGATTATTATCGCTTGAATGATAAAGATGAATTTAGCTTTTATAAGTTCCCTAAAGCTTTATTTAATGAAAGGTATAAAGATATATCAAATGAGTCAAAACTGCTTTATACGCTTTTATATGATCGTCTTAGCCTGTCTAATAAGAACGGCTGGTATGATCATGGTTATCGCTTATATATCTACTTCACCATTAAAGAAGTCATGCAAAGATTGAATATTGGTCATGATAAGGCAATCAGATTATTTAAAGAACTAGAAAAGGCTCATCTTATCAAGCGTAAAAGACAAGGCCAAGGTAAACCCAGTATCATCTATATCAAAAGATTAGAAGTCTAAGTTTCAGATCTTTAAATATCGTGCATTTAGAACCTACTAATAACGATAGAGTAATACTGCACTTTACCAGTCGAAAAAATGTGTATTAAGTAATAATTATAGATATAGGTAAATATGAGTGAAATAATCCAAAGCGTCAATATCAAGGATCTAATTCCCTTTAAAGATCATCCCTTTAAGTTAAGAGATGGCGAAGAAAAAGAAGAACTTATGACTAGTATCAAATCCAATCAGATTATTGAACCGCTGATTGTAAGACCTGTTCTTTCGGGTGGTAAATATGAAGTTATCTCAGGACACAGAAGGCTTGATGCCTTAAAAGGATTAGGAATAAATGAAGTGCCGGTGATTGTTAAAAACTTAAGCGATGAAGAGGCGATCATTATGATGGTTGATTCAAACCTAAAAAGAGAGAACATCTTACCAAGCGAAAAGGCTTATGCCTACAAGATGAAACTGAAAGCTTTTAGAAAACAAAATAAAGATGAATTAACTTTGTCCCAACTTGGGACACAAAGAAATGATTCCTTTGTAGCCAATCAACTTGGCATAGGTAAAGAAACCCTACACCGCTATATCCGCTTAACTTATCTTATTCCTGAATTATTAAAAATGGTCGATGATAAAAGGATCGCTATCACACCGGCGGTCGAATTATCTTATCTAAAAGAGGACGAACAATTCATAGTCTATGAAGAGATCTATTATGAAGATTCATCACCTTCATTATCACAAGCTCAAAGATTGAAAACTTATTCTAAAGACGGCTTACTTGATAGAGATAAGATCTATGAAATATTAAGCGAAGCAAAAGGCAATCAAAAAGAAGTTTTAAAGCTACCTGTTGATAAGATCAAAGCATATCGTCCTAAAGCCAGTTCTCATAAAGAACTTGAAGACTTCATCATTAAAGCTTGTGCTTATTATCAAAGGTATTTAGAAAGACAAAAAGGCAGGGATAGGTAATGAATGATACTAAACAAGAAAAGATTACCTTGCCCCAAGAGATCTTGGATGCCTTAGCTTTATGTCTTAAAGATGAGATCATTGCCTTTTATAACTCTAAAGAGGGTCAAGAATACTTTGATAAATACCAAGATGATAAAGATAAATCATCAAATAGTTTTCAAGGCTGTAAATGACACAAATGACAAACTAGATATTTTCATCTAATAATGATTTAAAGAAAGGAGGAGGCCTATGCGTGTAGTTATCTATGCCCGTTTTTCCAGTCATAGCCAGAGTGAACAATCCATCGAAGGACAATTAAAGGTCTGCTATGAATATGCCAAAGCCCATGACTATATCGTCATAGGCGAATACATTGATAGAGCCCAAAGTGCTAAGACAACACAGCGAATCGAATTTCAAAAAATGATCAGCGACAGCGATAAACATATCTTTGATGGGGTGCTTGTTTATCAATTAGATCGTTTTGCCAGAAATCGTATTGATAGTGCCATCTATAAATCAAGACTTAAAAAGAACGGTGTTAAGGTCATATCAGCTAAAGAAAATATCTCTGATGATGCCTCTGGTGTTTTGATGGAAGGTGTACTCGAATCAATGGCTGAATATTATTCAGCCGAATTATCACAAAAGATAAGAAGAGGTATGAATATCAACGCCGAGAAATGCCTATCAACAGGACCTAATCCCGGGCTTGGTTATAAAGTTGATAAAGATCGTAAGTTTTATGTCGATGAAGATGAAGCAAAGATCGTAAAAGAGATCTACGAAAGATATGCCAGAGGCGAAACGAAAAATGAGATCGTTGATGATCTTCAAAGACGGCAAATCAAAACTTCAAAAGGCAATGCCTTTTCTAAAAACAGCTTGAATCGTATTTTGAGCAATAAGCGCTATATTGGTTATTACTTATATAAGGATCAAGAAACCAAAGATGGCATGCCAAGAATATTAGATGATGATTTATTTTATAAGGTGCAAGATAGAATGAATAAAAACAAAAATGCAAGGGCTCATAATCGGGCTAAAGAAGAATATATCTTAACCACAAAGTTATTTTGTGGCCATTGTAAGGAAATGATGATTGGGTATGGCGGCACAGGTAAACTTGGTAAGACTTATCGCTATTATATCTGCAAGAAAGCTCGTAAAAAAGAATGCGATAAAAAAGTCATCAATAAAGACTATATTGAAAACTTAGTAGTTAAAGAATGTCTGAAACTCTTAGATAAAGAAAGTATTTCCTATATCGCTCAAAGGATCACTCAAGAATGTAGTAATACTAAAGAAAGCTATATCATCAAAGATCTAAAGAAAAAGCTTAAAGATATCGACATAGCTATCAATAATCTTTTTAAAGCTATTGAATCAGGAACAGCAACTGAACTCATATTGAACCGTCTAAATGATCGCCAGAGCGAAAAAGACGAAATAGAAAAGCAATTGGTTATCGAAGAAAGTAAAAAGATCAACTTAAGCGAGGATCAGATCTATGCCTTTTTAAGACATATTTCCGGTAAACCGATCGATGATCTGAATAAGAAAAGATCTTTGATCAATATCTTCGTTCATTCAGTATATTTATATGATGATCATTTCAATATCATCCTAAACGGCAGCAATAAACAATTAAGCATTAATGATATACCTATTAAATCAATCAATAAAGCATTAAAAAGAGATAATAATACCGAGGGTTCGACCATTGAGGAAAGCGTTCCACCATTTAGTTTCTAAACTCGAACTATGTTCGAGTTTTTTATTGTACTATTCATAGAAATATGAATAGATGACTTCAGTCAGTTGAGCATCGAAGATGCGAAATAAAAAACCACGTGCTATGTAAAGCCCCAGTTATAATAGACATGTATAATAAAACCACACATGACTCTAATAGAAAGGGGCTTTTATCATGGCTAAAAAGAGTACAAAATTTAATAAATATACTCCAGAGTTAAAAACTAAAGCAGTAGAAGATTATCTAAGTGATGAATATGGTGGATTACGCAGCATATGCAAAATATATGGTATCAAAGATAATAGAACCTTAAGAAATTGGATAAGACTATATAAACAAAATCCAGAATTACTTAAAGATGATGGCAGACGCTTAGGTAAAAAAGATGGAGTATATAAAGGTAGATCTAAGAAAATAAATCTTGATTATATGACCAAAGATGAACAGCTAGAATATCTTAAGATGGAGAACGAAATATTAAAAAAAGCGAAGGCTCTCCGCAAAATATACGGAGAGCACTAAGATATTCGATAGTTTATGATTTAAAAGATAAATATCCAGTTAGAAGATTATGTAATTATCTTAAAGTATCAAGTAGTGGATATTATCGTTGGTTAAATATAGGCAGGCCTATAAGGTATTCATTTGATGATTTCTTAGCCGATCAGATAGAAATGATATTTTATGAATCTTATAAAGGATATCGTTATATAACAATGAAAATAGCTTTAGATACTGGTGTCATTTATAATGAAAAGACTGTTTATCGTTATATGAAGATATTAGGTTTATCCTCACCTATCAGGAAGAAAAAGTTTAAATGCTGTACGATTCAAGAAAAAGACAAAAAAGCAAGAACAGTTTGTGATAATGTCCTCGCTAGAAACTTTAAAGCTTCACGTCCTTTAGAAAAGTTAGTTACTGACGTAAGCTATATCTATTGTCAAAAAGGTCGTATGTATATTTCCGTTATTAAAGATCTTTATGACAATTCTATTTTAGCATATAAAATATCTAAATTTAACGATATGAATATCGTTATGAACAATATAAAAGAGATCATCAATGATAAGATATGGAATCCAACAATTGAATGCATCATCCATAGCGATCAAGGTTTCCAGTATACAAATATCATATATATCAAATATCTTGATAGTTATGGAGTTACAATATCACATTCAAGAAAAGCGAATTGTTATGATAATGCCTGTTGTGAAAATTTCTTTTCTCATCTTAAATCTGAATGCTTAGAACTTAATAACAATATCCCAAATACCTTTGATGATCTTATTAAGAAAGTTGATGATTATATCTACTTCTATAATCATCAAAGACCACAAAAGAAATTAAAAGGTATGCCTCCTATGAAATACAGAGAATCCTACCTATAGTGTGGTTATTTATAAGTGTCCCATTTTATTGGAGCTTTACAATTTTGGCGTGGTTTTTATTAATTCAACAAATAGAGAGAGGAGAATAATTGATGCGTTTTAAAATGATTCATGAAAATTATAATGTCAGTGATTTATCAGCTTCTTTAAAATTTTATGAAGAAGCACTGGGATTAAAGGAAAGCAGAAGGATCACAAATGACAGTTTTACGATCGTTTACGTCAAGAACGAAGAGAGCGATTTTGAATTAGAACTCACCTGGTTAAAGGATCATCCACAAGCATATGACCTTGGAGAGTGTGAATTCCATTTGGCATTTGAAACAGATGATTTTGCGGCTGCACATAAAAAACATGAGGAAATGGGCTGCATTTGTTTTGAAAATAAAGAAATGGGTATTTATTTTATTGAAGATCCAGACGGATATTGGTTAGAAATCGTACCATCAAAATAGTATTTTGAAAACGGCATTGATTCCTGCGCTGAACTTTGCAGACAAATTATGAATAAATACGTAAATAGAAAATGAATTTTAAATTGAAATCCATGACCATAACAGCTGAATATGTGTTATGGTTTTTTTATTGCTACGACTAAAGAGATGCAGAAAAAATATGTATTTAATATGTATTTATGAATAAAAAAATGCAGATCTGACAAGTTGAACAACAAAGATATATATCCAGTTTCTGAATGAAGAACAATCATGCATTTCGTAATTAATTATTTTGATTCTTTAAGAAGTTATGGCAGATCTTTGTATCAGAGAGGAGTTAAAAAATAGCGTTTCTATAAAGCAAAGGAATCTGTCTTTGTTTGGCCCAAGCGTTGACGATAGGCTAATAAAAATAAAAAAACGTTGATTTCTCAACGTTTTATTTTCCATGGTGGAGCGTAGGAGGATCGAACTCCTGACCCCCTGCGTGCAAAGCAGGTGCTCTCCCAGCTGAGCTAACACCCCATCTGTATATAAAAATTCAATGGTGGGCCTGAATGGACTTGAACCAACGACCTCACCCTTATCAGGGGTGCGCTCTAACCACCTGAGCTACAGGCCCGTTTCCATCGAATTGCTCATTTATAATATCACTGTGTTTATGTTATGTCAATAAAAAAATGCATTATTTATAATTTTTGGTGCATTATTTATAATTTTTGGAAATGATTTATTTATACAGAGAAACAATTGGTTGATAAGGCAGAACTTCATACAATGTTATAATTTTTACAACATAAGGAGGACAATATGAAGTACAAAACATTGTTTACCCCGATCAAGGTCGGAAGCGTTACTTTAAAGAACCGTTTTGCTATGGCACCGATGGGGCCTTTAGGTTTAGCAGATGCTAATGGCGGATGGAATCAAAGAGGAATCGACTATTATACAGAACGTGCCAAAGGAGGAACTGGTCTGATCATTACCGGTGTTACTTTTTTTGATCAGTTTGTAGAGAAACAAGATCCTTCAACGGTACCTAATCCATTGTATAAACCAGTGCAGTTTGTAAAAACAAGCAGAGAGATGACGGAAAGAGTGCATGCCTATGGCAGCAAAATATTTTTACAATTATCTGCCGGATTTGGACGTGTTACGATTCCAACCAATGTAGGAGATATTCCGCCAATTGCACCTTCTGCGATCCCCCATCGTTGGTTAGATAAAATTTGCCGTGCAATCACAGTAGACGAAATCCATATGATCGTAAAACAATTTGGTGATGCTGCTTATCATGCACAACGTGCCGGATTTGATGGTGTGCAGATCCATGCGGTGCATGAAGGTTATCTGTTGGATCAATTTGCTATTTCCATGTTCAATCAACGTACAGATGAATATGGAGGTTCTTTGGAAAATCGCTTGCGTTTTGCTAAAGAAGTCGTTGAAGAAATCAAAAAACGCTGCGGAAAAGATTTCCCTGTAACATTGCGCTTCAGTGTGAAGAGCATGATCAAAGATTGGCGCGTAGGTGCATTGCCAGGAGAAGAATTTGAAGAGAAAGGCCGTGATGTAGAAGAAGGGCTGCAAGCGGCTAAACTTCTTGAATCTTATGGTTATGATGCGCTAGATACGGATGTTGGAACTTATGATGCTTGGTGGTGGAATCATCCGCCGATGTATCAAAAGAAAGGATTATACAGAGAATATTGCAAGATGGTAAAAGAAGTTGTAAATATTCCTGTGTTCTGTGCAGGACGTATGGATGATCCGGACATGGCTTTAGAGGCAATTGAAAACGGAGAATGTGATGTCATTGACCTAGGCAGACCATTATTGGCAGATCCGGATTATTGTAACAAGCTGCGCAGTGGCCGATTAGCAGAAATTCGTCCATGTATTTCCTGTCAGGAAGGATGCATGGGTCGTGTTGCAGCATTCTCTTTGATTAACTGTGCTGTTAATCCGCAGGCCGCAAGAGAACGCGTGACGGCATATGAACCAGTCTTAAAAAAGAAAAAAGTGCTGATTGTCGGCGGCGGTGTAGCAGGCTGCGAAGCTGCACGGGTACTGGCGATTCGCGGACACGAACCGGTTTTATATGAAATGAGCGATCAGTTGGGAGGCAACCTGTTAGCTGGCGGTGCCCCTGATTTTAAAGAAGATGATCTGGCATTGGCAAAATGGTATACAAATGAATTACAACGTTTAGATGTAGAAGTGCATTTGCAAACGAAAGTAACAAGTGAGATGGTACTCGCTTCCGGCTGTGATACAGTGATCATCGCTACAGGATCCAAACCAAAAGTATTCTCTTTAGGCGATGATGCACATGTTTATACAGCTGCACAAGTATTGTTGAAAGAAAAAGACTGCGGTGAAAAGACAGTTGTGATCGGCGGAGGATTAGTCGGCTGCGAAACAGCTTTGTGGTTGGCACAACAAGGTAAAAAGGTGACAATCGTAGAAGCATTGGATAAATTGATGGCAGTGAATGGTCCTCTTTGCGAAGCAAATCATGAAATGTTGGAAGCTTTGATACCGTTTAACGGCATTGAAGTAATGACAAGTGCTAAAGTGGAACATTTCAAAGATGGTAAATTAGTTGCTGATCAAAATGGAGAAAAGAAAGAAATTGCATGTGACAGTGTAATATTGGCAGTGGGATACAGAGAAGAAAATCAATTGTACCAAGAACTCGAATTTGAAGTTCCACAGCTTTATGTATTAGGTGATGCCAAGAAAGTATCGAACATCATGTATGCGATTTGGGATGCCTTTGAAGTAGCCAACCATATTGCATAAAACATACATGATCGAAGGCTTTGTTGTTGTAAACAGAGATCTATGCTAAACTAAAAAGTAGTATACGGATAGACTTCAGTATGCTACTTTTCTTTTGTTTGGAGGCGAGACGCATGGATATCAAAGTGTTTTATTATTTTCAAACAGTGTACGAAGAACAAAATATCCATACAGCAGCAAAAAAACTGTATATCTCTCCGCAAGGGCTGGGAAAGATCATAAAGGCCTTGGAAGAAGAAATGGGTGCTGCCCTTTTAACTCGAACAAAGAAAGGGGTAGTTGCAACTGAGAGCGGAAAAATTTTTTATGAGAAAAGCAAACAGTTCACAAAAGAGATACAGGAGATGAAAAGGGAAATTGCGATGATGAACCGGGAGAAAAATGAGTTGCGTATCGGTTTTTCTGCGGGTACTTTAAAAGCAATTTCACTACAGCGGATATTTGATTATCAGAAATTATACCCAGAACAGCGTATCATCTGGGGTGAAAATGAGAATGAAATAGTATTAAGAGGTATCAAGGAAGATACGATCGACTATGGATTTGTCACATCTAAAATAGAGGATTCTCTGTTTCAGCAAATGGAGCTGATTCGTTTGCCGATCCTGCTGCTAGTCTATGAAGGACATCCTTTCTGGAAGGAAAATGAAGTGAGCATGGATATGCTGCAGAAGGAAGATATGATCGTGATGAATGAACAATACCATATTTATTATGATTTTATGCGCTCATGTCAGATGCACGGCTTTCTGCCGAACATCTGTGCCAAAACAATGGATGGTGAAACGCTTTATCACCTCTGTGAACAAAAAGTTGGACTTGCACTTTGTCCGGCTTTTCCCAATCCTTCTTTCCATCATCTGAAAGCCATTCCTTTTAAAGAAAATTATCAATGGAAAATTTATGGAACCTGGAAGAAGCGAACAAAGCAGAGAAACTGTTTGATGGCCTTTCAATCGTTTTGTAAAGACAAATTATAAGAGAAGAACAAATAAAACAGATGAATCCTGCTATTTGTTCTTTTTTTTGAAAGAAATAAAATGTGCTTGCTTATGACGTAACGTCATGTTTTATAGTATGAATAGAGGAGATGAGAGAATGAAAGAAACAACTCGTGCCAAACGATATATGACTATCGGAGAAATAGCAAAAAAAATGGATGTCAGCGTACGTACATTACAGCATTATGATCATGCAGGATTACTGAATCCTACTGCCATAAGTGACGGCGGACGTCGTTTATATACAGACAAAGATGTCATCCGTCTCCATCAGATCTTATCGTTAAAACACTTAGGCTTTTCTTTAAGTGATATTAAGAATCGCTTGATTTCTTTAGATACTCCGCAAGAAGTCGCAAACGTTTTGCAGGAGCAGGCAACGGCAGTTCGTGAAAAGATAGACAAGCTGACACAATCTTTACAGGAGCTGGAGCTTCTTCGAGAAGAAGTCTTGCAAATGCGTACAGTGGACTTTAAAAAATATGCAGATATCATCGTTAATTTGCAGATGCACAATGAATTTTATTATTTGATCAAACATTTCGATGATCAAATGTTGGAACATATCCGAAATCATTTTGATAAGCAAAGCGGAAGGGCTTTTATGAAAAGATTTCTGTCTCTGCAAGAACGGGCGATTACTTTGAAAAAACAAAATATACCCGCTGACAGCGCAGAGGGACAAATATTTGCACAAGAGTATTGGAAAATGATTATGCATTTTACAGGAGGAGATCTGCAGATCTTATCGAAACTTGTTGCTTTTGGACAATCAGAGAACCTGGATCAACAGTGGCAGCAAAAGCAGCAGGAAGCAAATAGTTATGTTGAACAAGCTTTGAATGCTTATTTTTCGAAAAGAAAGGATAATCCGTTTCAGGAGAGTGAAGTGTGAATAAAACTGTAAAAAAAAAGCCGACTTAAAAATAAGTAGTAAAAATATCGAAAAAATTTATAAGTTGATTTGAATAGAAGATATATCAATGCCGGATTGTTTCAAAAAGTTTAATGCTTCTTCAACTGTTAGTGATTGTTTGGTATCGGATCGTGGATTCATGAAGGATTCATAATCCGTTGGTTGAAATACTTCGCCTGTTAGGATCATGTGATAGATACTGACCAACATCATGCGTGCGATCGCAATGATGGCTTTCTTGTGACCACGTCGTTTCTTGATATTGGAATACTTTCTTCCAAAATAAGATGTCTTATCTTTGATGGTCGATAAAGCACATTGGACAAGCAGTGGTTTGAGATATTGTCCAGCTTTGGAGATACGAACTGACTTTTTCTTGCCGGCACTTTCGTTGTTGGCAGGAGAAAGTCCAGCCCAACTGACAAGTTGTTTGTCGGATTCAAACTGAGACATATCGATTCCTATTTCAGAGATGATCAGAATGGCCGATAAGGAACTAATTCCTTTTATTTGTGTGATATGCTGGAAAGATTCGCGTAAAGGATAAGCCCGCTTGACCAATTCTGCTTCACATGAATTGATGAGTTGATCCAAGTACTCCATATGATTCAATGATTTTTCCATCTTGAATCGTTGATCCGCTTCGATGTGATAGCCGTGAAGGGAGTCTAGTATCTTATCTTTGTTCTTACAATTTTTGTGAATGAGTTTTAAGATCTTGTCATCATCAATCACGTTTGGCTTCATGACTTCTTTCATGATATTGGAAGCTGTCTTGCCAAAAGGATCGGAGACAACAGAAGCTAATCCGATATTGGAAACGGTCATACAGTTCTGATAACGATTCCGTTCTGAAGAACGCATGCAGACCAGCTTGTATCGGTAACGGGCGATCTCACGCAGTTCTCGGATTTCTTTTGGAGGGATAAACGAGAATTTGATCAGATCATGTTTGAAGAGATCACAGATCCATTTGGAATCTTTCTTATCAGTTTTTTTGCCTTTGATGGCTTTGACATACTTGGGATGAGTTAAATGGACATTGATCTCACCTTCAAGAATGTTGAAGATAGGGATCCAGTATTTACCGGTAGATTCCATGCAGACATCACAACAGTGATAAGAATTCAGCCAATCCTTTAAACGATATAGGTCCGAGTTTAAAGTGGAAAAAGATTGTTGGAAATATTCTGTGATGTTCGACTGTCTATCGGTGATACCAATAGTAGCGACGACCAGATCTTTGTGAACATCCATGCCACAGCAGTTGAAACGAACGATTTTCATTGCCATATAAAAAAGCTCCTTTCATACAAAAGGAGAGGTGGCATTGACTGTCATCAAAGCGAATCGACAACAGTTGATTGAACAATCATAAGTGTCCAGGCTCAAAGTCCTACTTATTTGTGCTTGATATGATGACGGCAACTTATAAAAATACAGGATATTCAATTGAGTAGAATTCCTACTCACCTCCACGTGCTCTGTAGTATACCACCTCTCTTATAGGGTAACACGAAAATAAAGCATGTGGGATTTATTGATGAAATATTTGTGTCCGCGCGACTTTAGGCGCGGGGAAATGGAGGAAAAAATGAAAGAGATGATCACAGTCAAAGGTTTAATAAAGCGTTATGGGAAAAATGAAGTGCTGCATGGTGTCAATTTCAATGTACATGCAGGTGAAATTTTCGGCTTGTTAGGAGTCAACGGAGCGGGAAAGACAACCACTTTCGAATGTCTTGAAGGATTGCGCAAGTATGATGCTGGAAAAATCGAGATAAGAGGTAAAATTGGTATTCAATTGCAGACTGCTTCTTTACCGGAATACATCAAAGTAAAAGAAGCAATTCATTTATTCGCCAATTGGAATCATACAACAGAAGATAAAGCACAATTGCATGCTTTAGGTGTTTCCCATCTTTCTGAGCAGTATTATGGCAAATTATCAACGGGACAAAAACGGAGGGTACATTTGGCCCTGGCTTTGCTTCGAGAACCAGATATCTTGTTTTTAGATGAACCGAGTGCGGGATTGGATGTAGAGGGTCGTGTTTCCTTTCATGAACAGATTCGTTTATTGCGTGAAAAAGGAAAGACGATCGTCTTGGCCAGTCATGATATGGCAGAGGTGGAGACCTTATGTGATCGAATAGTAATCCTGTCACAAGGAAAAATAGTATTTGCGGGAACGATCAATCAATTGCATGAGCGAGTAGGCAGGCAATATCAGGTCGTCATTCAAAGCAGGCTGGGGAAAGAGGAATATCAATGTGAAAATGTCGTTGATTCTTTGCTTGCCTCATTGCAAAAGTACAAAACAAAAAAAATTGAAATCAAAGATATGCGAGTTACAAGAGGAACGTTGGAACAGCATTTTTTGAATCTGATGAAAGGAGAGCAAGAATGAAAGCCTGGTGTTATGCAATTTGTTTACAATGGAAATTAGATATACGCAGCAAGACCTTATTACTTACCTGTTACTTAGTTCCTTTGACTTTTTATCTGGTGATGGGCGGCATTTTCACGATGATCATGCCTAATGCAAAAGAAACATTGATTGCATCCATGCATATATTTGGAATTTCCATGGGAGCTTTGATTGGTTTGCCGCCGACAATAATGGAAATATATCATAGTGATCTAAAGAAGGTATACCAGGCAAATGGAGTACCATTGAGCATGGGAATCATCCTGTGTGATCTTTCTGCCTTTTTGCATTTATCGATCCTGGGTATCGCAATAGGGGTATCTGCCCCTTTGATCTTTGATGCGGCACTGCCAGTGAATGGCGTGTCTTATGCATGCGCATTCCTGTTATTTGTCCTTGCCACGATCATTGTAGCTGATGTGATCGGTCTGCTTGTCCGAGATCCGGCAAAAGTTTCCATGGTGTCGATTTTATTTTTTCTTCCGTCGATCTTGCTTTCCTCTATTTTATTTCCTGCTCATTTGTTGCCTGCTGTATTATTGACAGCAGGAAAGTTTTTCCCGGCTTATTGGGGATATGAGATGATGAAAACGGCTGTTTTGTCTTTGGAAATGATGCTGCCGTTACTCATGATCGGAATCCTGGCACTGTGCATGACTCGCTATTTGTTATATCGAATCGAAGAATGATCAAAAGAACTGTTTCAAATGAGCAGAAACAGTTCTTTTTAATTGTTATCTCTAAAGCAGATAGAGATAAAATGTGATATACTATAAAGGCGTAATTTTCATAAATAAAAATACGTGGATAACGTAAGAAATAAAAGAAGAAAGGAGCAGCAGAAATGAAGGAGATCCAGATTCATTCATTGAAAGAGACAAAAGAATTTGCTGAAAAAATTGCAGAATTGTTGCCAAGACCGGCATTGATCACATTGAGCGGCGATCTAGGTGCGGGAAAAACAACATTTACGAAATCTTTGGGAAAAGCATTAGGCGTAAAAGGAACGATCAACTCGCCCACCTTTACGATCTTAAAGAGCTATGAAATGGGAGATGGCTGGATGTTGCATCATGTAGATGCATATCGTTTGGAAGGAATCGTACAGGAATTAGGCATAGAAGAATGTTTTGATGAAGGTGTTTGTGTCATAGAATGGCCTGATTATATTGCACATGCATTGCCGAAAGAACGATTAGATATCCAAATTCAAAATGGAGTAGACGAACAGAGGGTATTTATAATCAATGCAACAGGAAAAGTATATGAGCAGATCGTGGAGGAACTAAAATGAAAACATTGTGTATGGATACGACCAATCGCTATTTAGTGATTGGTTTATATGAAGATGATCGGTTGATCAGCGGTACGATGAAAGAGTCATGGAAGAGACAAAGCGAGACTTTGTTTCCCATGTTGATCGAATGCATGGAAGAGGCTGGATGGGACAGTGATGATATTGATGAAGTGGTCATCACAGATGGACCTGGAAGCTATACCGGTGTGCGTATTGCGATGTCTGTTGCCAAAGTTTTCTGTACGCAAAAACATCTGCCATTGTATACAGTCAGCTCTCTGCAGTTGTATGCAGGTTTAGCTGCCAATGCATTGGTGCTGATGGATGCACGCAGTCATCGCGCTTATGTGGGAATCGTCGATCAAGGAAAACTGGTTGAACCGGAGACGATTCTAGATTTGGATGAAATCCAGCGGCTGGTAAAAGAAAATGATTATCAAGTATATGGAGATGCTGCTTTGTTAGGCATGATATCCTGTCCGTATGATCTCTTAGATAATTTTATTGCGCTTCGTCCATTTTATCGATCAGTGGATAATATACATACGTTGACACCGCGTTATCTGAAGGATCAAAGTGCATATCATCTGGAGGTCAAATGATATCTTTATTGCAGACAGAGGATCTCAAGGAGGTCGCCTGTTTGGAAGAAGAATGTTTCACATCCTGCTGGAGCGAAGAACAGTTTCGATATGAATTAGAGGAAAATGCATTTTCACATGCTTATGTCGTGAAAGAAGAAGGGAAGATCCTTGCGTATATGATTTATTGGATCACCTTTGAAACTGCCCAGTTATGTAAGATTGCAGTTGCACCGCAGCATCGGAAAAAAGGAATTGCCGCTGTTTTGATGCAACAGTTACTAAAGGATACAAAGCAGGCGCAATGTGAATTCATAACGCTGGAAGTTCGTGTCAGCAACCAGCCGGCTATAGCTTTATATAAAAAATTTGGTTTTGAACAGGTTGGAATACGCAAATCATATTATCAAGATAATGGAGAAGATGCATATGTTTATGCATGTTCGATTGGAGGGATCGTAGAATGAAAGATACATTGATACTAGGAATAGAGAGCAGTTGTGATGAAACGGCAGCGGCGGTCGTTCGTAATAAAAAAGAAGTACTTTCCAGTGTCGTAGCGACACAAATTGATGTACATAAAGAGTTTGGCGGCGTTGTGCCAGAAGTGGCCAGCCGTATTCATGTTGAAAATATCTCGATGGTGATCGATCAGGCTTTGAAAAAGGCCAACTGCACGATGGAAGATATTGATGCAGTAGCGGTGACGCAAGGACCAGGACTAGTTGGTTGTCTGCATATTGGCCTGCAGTCAGCGAAAACGTTGGCATGGGCATTTCATAAACCGCTGATCGGCGTTCATCATATTGCTGGTCATATATTTGCCAATGAATTAGTGACAGATCTGCAGTATCCTTTATTGGCATTGGTTGTTTCCGGCGGACATACAGAACTGGTTTATCTGAAAGATGAGAATAGTTTTCAAGTATTAGGAGAAACACAGGATGACGCCATTGGCGAGGCTTTTGATAAAGTGGCACGTGTAATGGGACTTCCATATCCAGGCGGACCGCAGATTGACCGCTTAGCGAAAGAAGGACATCCTGTCTATACATTGGCAAAACCCAAAACGGAACAACCGATGGATTTTTCCTTTAGCGGGTTGAAAAGCAGTGTATTGCAATTTCAGGCTCGCTGCGAAAGAAAACATGAGACATTTGTACCGGCTGATCTTGCATGCAGTTTTCAAGAAACTGCATTAGATGCACTTTTATCTAGAGTGGTATATGCTTTGGACCATGTGAGCGGTATTCGCCATTTTGTCGTAGCTGGAGGTGTAGCAGCTAATTCTAGACTGCGTACATTGATCAGTGAAGAAATTGCACCGCGGTATCCAGAAATTGAATTTACGATTCCGCCGCTTTCTTGCTGTACAGATAATGCAGCCATGATCGCTGTAGCAGGAACGATTGCTTATCAGCACGGCCGCCGCTCTGCTTTTGATATCGGTGCAAAACCGGGAATGGAACTTGTTACAGAATAAATGATAGAATCAAAAGTGAATGGGAATAAATAAATTGCTTGAATGTTAAAATTCTGTAAGAATCTGACATTCAAGCAATTTCATATGTTATTATGATTAACAAGCGCGGGGTGAATAAAAGCATGGATAAGCGATTTGGTTTAAACAGTACAGAAGTAAAAGAACGGATTCGAAAAGGACAGGTGAATATTTCTCCTAAACCGGCAGTAAAAAGCTATCGGCAAATTATATGTGAACATACATTTAATTTGTTTAATGCGTATAATTTTTGTATCGCGCTCGCACTGGTGCTGGTGAAAGCTTGGACCAGTCTGTTCTTTGTTGTCATTGTAAGTTCGAATACATTTTTACGTATTTATCAAGAAATCAAATCACGTAATATGGTCGCAAAACTAAATTTGATCATCTCCCCAAAAACAAAAGTTATTCGTGACGGCATTGAGCAGGAAATCGACAATGAAGAAATCGTCATGGATGATGTCATCCATTTAAAAAGCGGTATGCAGATTGCGGCTGACTGTATTATTTTAGATACACAGGTAGAAGTGGATGAATCGATGCTGTCTGGAGAGGCAGAACCAATCTTAAAGGGACCAGGAGATCATCTTCTTTCTGGAAGCTTCTTATTGTCCGGAGCGTGTTATGCGCAGGTTGAGCATGTTGGACTAGACAATTACGCTACTAAAATAGCGGATGAAACGCGAAAAAGAAAGCCGGTATCTTCAGAAATGGTCAAGGTTTTCAGCAAAGTTACCAGATTAACCAGTTGTCTGGTAGTACCGTTGAGTGCTTTGCTGTTTTTTGAAGCACTGGTATTGCGTAAGCAGCCAATCACCAGCACGGTCGTCAATACTTCTACGGCGCTGCTGGGCATGCTGCCGATCGGTCTTGTATTGCTTGCCAGCATTTCTATGATGGCGAGCGTTGTACGATTAGGCAAAAAAAAGGTAGTTGTGCAGGAGATGTTCAGTATTGAAACATTGTCGTACGCAGATACATTGTGTCTGGATAAAACGGGCACCTTGACGCAGGGAAAGATGCGTGTAGAAAAAGTGCTTCCGTTACAGGAACATTCGATGGAAGCAGTTGAAAAAGTTTTGACTTCTTTTGTGAGAGGAAGTCTGGACAGCAATGCAACTTCACAAACATTGGCACAGCATTTTCAAGGAGAAGCAGTTTATGCTCCTCAGCGCCGTGTTTCTTTTTCTTCAGCAAGAAAATGGAGCGCTTTGGAATTGGATGGCATAGGCACGGTCATATTAGGTGCACCTGAGTTTATCTTGCCAAATTATTCATTTGAAGCTTCGATCGAAGAAGCAAAACATGGTGGGGCACGAGTCTTATTAGCTGCTATCCATCCTGATTTTGCTACTTTTCAAGAGACGATGAGCGATGCCGAGCCGTTTGCGGTGATCATCATTCAGGATCCTTTGCGTGAAGATGCGCAGGAAACGATTCAATTCTTTCAAGAAAATGAAGTGGACATCAAGATCATATCCGGGGATTCTCCGACGACTGTGGCTGCATTAGCAAAGAAAGCCGGTGTGAAAGATGCACAGAATTGTGTAGATGCAACTACACTACAAAGCGATGAGGAGATCGAACAGGCGATCTTGACACATTCCACTATTGGACGGGCAACACCGCAACAAAAACATAAAATGATCCTGGCTTTGCAGCGTCACGGCAGAACCGTAGCTATGACAGGAGATGGCGTAAATGATGTTTTAGCGTTGAAAGATGCGGATGTTTCCATTGCCATGGGAAGCGGGTCTGACGCAGCGAAACAGATATCTCAATTCGTAGTGATCAATGGCGATCTCAGCACATTGGCTGAAGTGGTCAGAGAAGGCCGACTGGATACAAATAATGTGACACGTTCCGCATCGATGTATTATTTGAAAACGATTTATACGATCTTGATTTCCATCATCATCCTTTTCTTGAATATGCCATATCCATTTATTCCTTTCCAAATGACACTGCTGGACAATTTTGTTGCCGGGTTTCCTTCCTTTATGATCTTGTTTGAAAGAAATATCGAGCGCCAGAAAGAGTCGATTGGCCGCCATGCGCTGCGTTATTCGCTGCCGAATGCACTGGCAATCGTCTTGATCGTTTGTCTGATACGTCTGCTCAGCATTCAAATGCAGTTAACACAAGAGGAAATGTTTACAATTTTATATTTCTCTGCTTCCATTATTTCCATTCATATGATCTATCGAATCTATGCACCGCTCAATTGGTATCGAGGAATGGTATTGATCTTAGATATTGCCGGTTTCTTCATTGCATCTTTATTCTTCTGGAATTGGCTGGAACTGGCACCGATGAATTATGAACTGGCAACGTACATTGCGGTTGCGGTCATCTGCGGCATCTTATTGGTAACGCTTATTTCCAAGCTGGTCAATCGATATTTAGATACACCGATGATGCATCAAACGATGAAAAATTCTATGCGAAAGATCCTTCATAAATGGAAAAGAGAGAAAATCAAACAATAAATAACGTTTCAATCAAAGAGCTTTTCTATTATGCATCTGTCCGACGCTTTTAGAGAGAGGTGTCTGCAGATTTATTGATCATGCGATGTTTTATTCTATGGATGTTTTCTGTATCTGTTACAGGAGACATCCATTTTATGTGTGCCGGGCATGGCACGAATTCAGTTGGAGATAAGCCAACCACAGGTAGTTACCGCCAAGTGTAGCGAACCACAAGTCGTTAACAGTGATGTTGAGGATGGAGGAAGTGGTGTAGCGATTCTTTCGAGCGTACGAACAGAAACCGGATATAAGGCTAAATGGTGGATAAGGTTGCATATCAAACCGAAGTCCAAAAGGTAAACGTAAAACCAAGACAGTAAATCAGGACGTTGTGAAAGAAACAGGATTCGTGAATTACCCCGGGAGGTCTTGTGGACGATGAAATCCAATATCTTTAAAATCAGTGATGGTAACATCGGTCGAAAAAGGTTTACCACAAGAAGTCAGCTGAGGTCGTAGTAGGTAGAGACATCTATACCCAAGGACCTAATGTTTATATGGTGCAGCTCACCATGCGCAATGTTTGGATAGTTCGAAATCGAGGATAGTTCCATAAGTGGGAATCGTAATCCCATGGGAATGAAGGTAGAGGGAATGGTTCCAAATATATTTACAAAAGGAAGGAGAAGCAACAACATGAAATTGATCGAAGTGATCTTAAGAGATGAAAATCTCGAAGAGGCAATCAAAAGAGTCAAAAGTAATAAAGGTGTACCTGGCATTGATAAGATGACAGTGGATGAAATTGACGAGTATTTCAAGGCCTATAGGGAACAGATAAAGAAACAGATACTGGCGAAGAAATACAAACCTCAACCTGTAAGAAGAGTCTATATTCCTAAATCAAATGGAAAGAAAAGACCCCTGGGAATTCCAACAGTAGTAGACAGGGTCATCCAACAGGCGATAGCTCAAGTGTTATCAGATATTTATGATAGTAAATTCAGTGAGAATAGTTTTGGATTTCGACCAAACAGGAGTGCACATGATGCCATCCTGCGAACACTGGACTACTTAAATGAAGGATACGAATGGGTCATCGATTTAGATATAGAAGCATACTTCGATACAGTAAATCACGATAAATTAATTTCAATACTTAGAGAGCATGTGAATGATTCGACAACATTGCATTTGATTCGTAAATTCCTGCAGGCAGGAATCATGGAAAATGGTTTTGTCAAAGCAAATGCCATAGGAATGCCACAAGGAGGACCTCTAAGTCCAATTCTATCAAATATTTACTTAGATAAATTTGATAAGGAACTGGAAGAAAGGGGACTATGCTTTGTGAGATATGCAGATGATAGTAATATCTTCGTTAAAAGCGAGATGGCAGCAAATCGAGTGATGAAGTCCGTCACATCATGGCTGGAGAGAAAATTATTCCTAAAAGTCAGTGCAACCAAAACAAAGGTAGTACGACCAACGAATAGTAATTTTCTAGGTTTTACATACTGGAAGAACTCATCAAAATGGGAATGTATTCCTACAAAGAAGAGTAAGAAAAGCCTGTATGATAAATGTCGAAAGGAACTCATTCGAAAGAAATGTGTAGCACAGACCAACGCTAAAACATTCACCAGGATAAACCAAATCGTCAAAGGATGGATAAACTACTTTCGAATCGGAAGGATGAAGAACTTCATCGATGAATTTGGACAATGGTTAAGGCACAAAATAAGGGTCATCATCTTAAAACAGTGGAAAGTACCACCGAGGATATATAAAAATCTACAAAAGTTGAATGAGAAATTGCCATATCACTTCAGTGATGAACAACTCTACTCGGTAGCGAATACAAGGCTTGGCCTATATAAACAAGCAAATGGGAATGTAATTAATTTCTTACTTAATGCGGATATTCTAGCCATAAGAAAAGAGGAAAGACCTGGATTGGTCAATCCTCTAGCATACTATCTAAGATAGGTTGTATTAACATATAAATGTAGCGCCGTATACGAGACCCGTACGTACGGTGCAATGAGAGGGGCGAAGATTAATTTCTTCCCTCTACTCTATTTGATCCGCAAAGCAGATCTTGGAAAAGAAAATTATACACGAAATAGAAGTTATGATAGAATATACAGTGTTATATTTAAGGAGGGGGCTATATGCAAATTCGTTTTGCCCAGATCAATGATGTGCAAGCAATTTATGATATCTATTGTCCTTATATCTTAAAAACAGCAATTACCTTTGAAACAGAAGTACCAGCCTTTGATCAGTTTCAAAAACGATTTCTTGCGATTTCCTGCTTCTATCCATGGTTAGTTGCCGAAGAAAACGGGGAGATTCTGGGATATGCGTATGCATCAAGAGCATTTGAAAGAGCAGCGTATGACTGGTGTGTAGATCTTGCTATTTATTTTAAGATGGATCATCCGCATCATGGAGGAGCCCGTCTGCTATACGAAACATTGATGGAATTGTTATTACGCCAACATATCCGTATCGTTTATGCCATCATTACCGAGGGAAATGAGAAGAGTATTCGATTTCATGAACGGATGTCCTTTCACAAAGCAGGATGTTTGAGCAAAAGCGGTTATAAATTTGGCGAATGGCATGATGTGGTTTGGATGGAAAAAATGCTGTATGAACCATGTGAGCCAAAACCTATTTGCCCGATTCAAGAAGTTACAACGCTGAAGGAGCAAAAGGGTGCAATACTAAAAGAAAGATAATTTAAGGAGGAAAGAAAGATGAGCGTATTAGATGAATTAAAAAAGAGAAAAAGTGTCCGTGTATTTGAGGAACGGCCGATAGATGATGAAACGAAGGAAAAATTATACACAGCAGCATTTGAAGCACCGACCGCTGGCAATCAAATGCTGTATAGCATCATTGAGATCCAAAGTGAAGAAAAGAGAAAGCTTTTGGCAGAAACATGCGATCATCAAGATTGGATATTAAAAGCTCCATTGATCGTTGTTTTTGTAGCAGACCACCGACGTTGGTGCGATTTGTATAAAGCAGCAGATTGTACACCAAGAAAACCGGGATTAGGCGATGCCTGGCTAGCGATGAGCGATGCCAATATTGCTGCGCAGAATATGGTTGTTGCAGCTGAATCTTTGGGTATTGGAAGCTGCTATATCGGTGATATCATTGAGCAGTATGAAACGGTTAAAAATGCACTTTGTTTACCAGATGAAGTATTCCCGGCCTGCATGTTGGTATTTGGTTATCCAACACAGCAGCAGATCGATAGGAAAAAACCTGCTCGTTTCCATAAAGACTATATTGTACACATTGATCAATACGAATTGATGAATGATGAGAAACATCGCGCTTTTTATGAAGAAAGAGCACAACGCAACGGAGCGCCAATCGTTGATTTTCATGCACAAGTTGAGGCTTTTTGGAAAAGAAAATATGAGAGTGCATTCTCAAATGAGATGAATCGAAGTGCACAAGCTTATCTGCATTTTTTTGCAGACAAGGAAAAGTAGGCAAGGAATATGAAGAAAATCGGATTTATCGGCGTTGGTATCATGGGCAGCTCCATGGTTCGCAATTTGATGAAAAATCAATATGAAGTGCACATTTATGCACGTCACCCAAAAAAAGTAGAATCCATCGTGAAAGAAGGAGCCGTTCTGCATGATACGATTGCTGATTGTGTGCGAGCAAGTGAAGCAATCATCACGATGTTAGGCTATCCAAGCGATGTAGAAGAAGTATATTTAGGAGAAAATGGCATCTTTGCAGCGGCGTCCGCTGGAAGCTTGCTGATCGACATGACGACTTCCTCCCCAAAACTGGCAGACATGCTGTATGCACATGGAAAAGCACGATCTTTAGATGTGTTGGATGCTCCTGTCACTGGAGGTGATGTTGGAGCAAAAGAAGGAACTTTAACGATCTTGGTCGGTGGAGAAAAGCAGATATTCGAACGTGCATATCCATTATTTACAGCTATGGGAACGCATATTTACTACTGTGGAGCAGCCGGTAAAGGACAGCATATGAAGCTGGCCAATCAAATCATGATTGCCGGAACATTAAGCGGGGTCTGTGAAGCACTCGCTTATGCAAAAAAACAGGAAATCGATCCATCCATGGTCATTTCATATTTACAAGATGGGGCTGCCGGATCAAGACAATTGCAATTATTAGGTCCGAAGATGGTAAATGAAGATTTTGCACCTGGTTTTTTTATCAAACATTTTATCAAAGATATGCGACTGGCAAAAGAAGAGGCAAGAGAAGATGCGCTTGCGCTGAATGTTCTAGAACTCGTCCTTTCCAATTTTGAGGATTTAGCAAAAAAAGGATTTGCAGACAGCGGAACACAGCAGCTGATTACATGGTATCTTCCAAAAGAATAAAATGTTCGTATAGAAAACACAGCAATCCCATGATTTTCTAAAAAGAATATGGTATACTTTATTTGTTATTTTGACTAGGAGGTATACTGATGGCTCAGTATTTGAAGCGGATATTTGTTGTGCTTTGCGCAGGTGCTTTGTTATTAGGCGGCTGCAGCAACAAACAGGATGAAGAAACAACGAAAGAAGAAAAGATCGAGATTACGGAAAATGCTGTTTATCTGGTACCGGATGAACCAACTTCTTATATGAAAACGGCTTATGATGAAGTAAGCGATGCTTTGCGGCAATCAGATGCAGAGGCAGAAGCGCAGGCAGTCGCAAAATTGTTTGTAGCAGATTTCTTTACATTATCAAATAAGGATTCAGATACCGATATCGGCGGATTAAATTATGTTCCGAGTGAGACATATGAGGATATGGAAACGTATGCACGTTTTTACTTTTACAATAACTATTCATCGATTGTTGCTGAGTTAGGCAAAGAAGAACTGCCGACGGTCAAAGAGGTCACTGTAAAAGAGACAACACCAGCACAGATTACTTATGGAAATACCAATTATGATGGATATCAAGTCAGTGTAGATATTGCTTATGATGATACAAAAGCCTCTGATTTGAAAACATCAGCAACACTGTCGATCATCAAGATGGATGATTATGACTATGATACTTTGGTTTCTATCAATAATGGCGAGCTGAGCGAAACGCCGTCACCAAAAACATTGATGCGTGTCATTGCATTAGAGTAAAAAAATGAAGAACTGATTCTATCAGTTCTTTTTTGAACGAGGAGGGTATCTATGCAAGTAACTTTACGGGCAATATGTAAAGATGAGAAACAAAAAAATGAATTTTATGAAGTTTTAAAATTAATCTGCGATCAAGAAAAATTACAAATTGAGGAGCGCGGAGAGCGAGTTGTAATTGACGTTTGTCCACAAGGGGCGATCGAATGCTTGGAGAATGGCAATGTGATCCATATGGAAGCTCATACCAGCCACGGCGGTCCTGGCTTTCATGCTTTTTGTGTCAATCTGATGGAATGGGTCGATGAAGAATGCGATGCACAATGTCATGTACAAGATGATTGTGGATATATGGAAAATCCAAATTTTGAACATTTGAAATATGAAGTCTTTTTTCCTTGGTTAAGCGATTTGAAACGCTTGATCTTGGAAGGGACAATGCAGCATCACAATTATTATTTTGATACAACACATTATTTGCCCATCCATCGCGAAGATGTGATCATTACGCCTTGCGGATTCTTAGATCGTAAAGAATTTGAAGAAATGGATACAGAGCGATTGGCCCCTTATTTTTTTCTGTGGATCAATGAAGAGAGAGATGCGCTATTTTATAAAAATTGTGCATTGCACCTGTTGGCAAAAGAAGGGTATGGCATGTATGCGTGCATGAATGAGCAAAGTGAAAAATATGCTTCTGCAATTGTCGATTATATTGAAATTGCTTATTCGAAGGATCCTGCTATCACGTTGCCTCTTCAAGCCTATCATGAATTATGTCAATTACTGCATAGAGAAGAGCAGATCCAGGATGGTGTGATGATGGATGAAGAAGTTTCGCAATATCGTTTGCAAGAAGTATATCATTTATTTCACGAATGGAGCATTTATGCACCTGGATGCTGTGAAAGAAGCTATGATGTCATTCATGATGAGCTGTATTTGATGGCTCCTTATGAAAATGCGGAAAGCGGATGGGAATGGATGTGGAAGATCTCCACTCATCTGCAGGAACCGTCTCATTGGACAACGGTGAAAGAAAATGGTGAAAAATGGCAGAACGAAACAGTCAATGGCCAGTATCTGGTTTCTAATAAAGATGAATATGATCATCTGCAGGCCATTTTATACGGAGAACATCCATTGTATATTGAGATCGTAATTCGAGATGAAAAAGATATTCCATATTTAAAAACTTGTATCCGCCGTTGTCAATATCATTTACATCCTATAACAGCTGAGTAAAAAAAGTCATCCTATCCTATGATAGAATGACTTTTTTAGTACCCTGTTTATTGAGCAGGTGCTGTTTGTGATTGAGAAGGATCTTGTACCTGTGTACCTTCACTAGGCGTTGTTTCCTGCGGCGGAGTAGTTGGCTGTTCCTGCGGTACTTCCGGTTCTGTTGGCTGTGTTGGAGTTTCTTCAGTAACAGGAGGTGTGGTTTCTGGTGTTGCCGGTGTTTGGGTAGAAGGTGTGGTCTGCGGCGGTGTTTCAACAGAAGGAGTTTCATATGAAACGCTGTTATCCGATCCAGAATAGACACTGTATGGGTTCAGGTTTGCGGCTTCATCAGCCCAAACCATATAACTGCTTTCTTTAAATTCCACGTCATTGAAATTTAAATCATTCACATTGAACGTAAATGCGGACATAGAAGGAGTTTCGAACATGCTATTATATGCAAGATTGATCAGCTGCGCATCTTCTTTTGTCAATAAATGGCAAGACAGCGGTGTTCCAGGCATGCTCGCTGTAGATAACTGCATATCATAGCCGTCTGTCAGCGTAATGCTTTCTACGCTCCAAGGAGATAAATGATCCAATTGGTAAGAAAGAAAAGAAGAAAGCTGCGTCATTGGAATATTGGTAGAAACATATTTTTGTGCAATGCTCATCACTTTATTGACATTGGATGCACCTTCTACAGTTGTCAGTTTTTTGATGATGGCTTCAATGATTTGGGTTTGTGCAAATTCACGGCCCTGTGTACCCCAAGTTTCTGTTTTGCGATGTCTGGAGTATGCCAATGCTTGTTTTCCATTCAAGTGCTGCTGACCTGCTGTTAAACAGATTTGATGTTCACTGTCTTTATTTCGGTATTCGTCCTGTTCACAAAAATCTAATTTAACATCAACATCAACGCCGCCGATCGCATCAACGATCTCAATTACGGAGAAGAAGTTTACTTTGGCATAATAGTCAATATCGATACCTGTAAATTCTTCCAGACCGGCAATGCTGTTTTCCGGCCCGTTATTTCCTAAATGGGTCAATTTGTCGCTTGCATTGCCTAATGCCGGATTAGGAACGTAAGAGTCGCGTGGAATTGAAATGGTAGTGATTTTGTTTGTTTTTGGATTGATCATCAATAAAATGTTGACATCGCATCGTCCGTTGATGCTCGGATCATCTCCTTCATCCATTCCTCCTAAATAAACAACAAATGGTTCCGTGCGCAGATCTTTATCTGTCGTTGCTGTGTTGACAGAAGAACTTTCGCGTTCATAAGTGGTTAATACCCGTATCTCACTTTGCATATTTTCATATTGTTCTTCTAATAATGAAATACTGGTGTTGGAAATGATCATGGCATCTAACTCGCCATTTTGCATCTGTTCATACATGGAAGTATAATCCAGAAGCTCTGTATAATTTATATCATTGACTTCTTCGTCTAATTGTTCCTTGGCATATTGTGCATTGTCTGAATCCAGTCCGCTTTGTATGCCGACACTATGCCCGCTTAAATCTGCAATGGAGCGGATAGATGAATCTGAAGGCGTGATAACTGAAATTTTGATGACTGATTGATCACCTTGTGTAACGATTGCTAATGTATTGCTGGAGTGCTGGATCGTATAACTGGAAAAACATAAGACACCGCAAAGCAAAAGCAGAAATATGCGGTGGATCCAAGTAGCGACTGCATTTCTTTTTTTAAAGAAGATCAGCAGAAAACTGACTACGCCGATGATGAGTATGACAGCGGATACTGCAAGTAAGATCCACAAGACACGATTGCTTGGCAGCAATGTATACAAGTGGAAGAAGTAATAAAAGGAAATGAGTGCCACGATGGCAAAAATAACGAAAACGGCCCAGTCTATCTTAGGAGACAGCAGGCGTGTATCTTTTTTTATTGCTTTTTTTTCTTTCTTCATAAATATCACCTTTTTTTATTATAGAGGAAGTGTGAAGGAAAAGAAATAAAAAAAGTATGTGAATGAGGATATTCACATACTTTTCACAAATTTTAGTAAGCTTCTACTTCGTTGCTCCACACATATTCTTCCTTGTCTTGGAATTGCTTTCTGCCTTTTGAAAGGTCATTCAAGTCAAAATAGAAATCTTTCATCTTTGGATTCGTGGCGTTGGATTCGTAAGCATATTCTACATACTGTACATCGGTTTTGCTAAAAACATAGGCATCGGAAAGATCGTTTAAAGATGCTTGATAGAGATAATGTGCATTGACGCCATTGTCTAATGACAGGCTCTCGATTGTCCAAGGTTGCATGTTAGAGAGTTGCTGCTTTGCAAATTCTGTCATTTTTGATGTCGGCATGTTCGTTTCAACATAGGAAGGAATGATATCCATCAATGTTTCGATGGAAGAAACACCTTGCACCGATATCAAACGGTCAATGATTGCCTTTAAGATTCGCTGCTGTGCACGTTCTCTACCAGCAGTATCATAACCAACTGTCTTGCGATGGCGTGCATATGCCAATGCTTGTTGCCCATCTAAATGCTGTTTTCCGGCACTTAAACAAATCTGATGTTCTGCATCTTTGTTTCGATTTTCATCTTGCTCACAGAAATCGATTTCGACGTCAACATCGATTCCCCCCAACGCATCTACAATTTCAATGACGCTGGAAAAAGAAATGCGCGCATAGTAATCGATATCGATGTTGAAATAGTCTTCCACGCTTTTTACAGTAATGTCTGCTCCATACAAACCGGTATGCGTGAGTTTATCTAAAGTAAATTCACTGCCTTCATAGGCTGCGTTAGGAATATAGGCATCTCTTGGCAATGAGATCATCGTAACATGATGAGCGATCGGATTGATGAACAGCAAAATGTTGACATCACTTCGTAACTGCTGATCAGGTGAACCCATCTCATCGATTCCGCTGATATAAACGACAAATCCATCGGTAGCCAGATTCTTATTGCTGTCATCTTGCCATGTCTTTGTATAAGAATATGTTGCTATGGTTCGAAAATCATCTTGCTGAATCTCTTTATTCTGGATCATCATATCATAATAGTTGGCGCTGATGGCAACAGCATCCAAATTGCCTAAAGACAGATTGGTGATCAGATTGGAATAATAGGTATCATCACTGATCTGTGCAGCAGGGGCATCTTTTGCTAATTGTTCTTTCATATAGGTACCGACTTCGGCATCGCTTCCGTTTTGAACACCAATTGTCGCAACATCGTCAAGACTTTGGATACCGGAGAGATCACTTTCATTTCTGCTTAAGACATATACTTGAATTTGTTCATCTTCTGCAGTAGAAATATCATTCAGCAAGCGGTTGATGCGGCCGCTGAAATGGCCGGCAATCATAAATGCGGCGCATAGAAGGCAAATAAAAACACGTTTTGCATAGACGAACCATTTGGCCCATCGTTTCGTGATAGAATAAAACAATAAAATATAGATCATAACTGTTACGATCAATGCAAGAACCAACCAAAGAGTAGGTAATAAGTTCATTGCAAATAAAGTATAAAAACTGTAAATGATCGAAATCAGTAACACCAATAGAAACAGCAAATCAATGGTGCGTGAATAATTTCTTCTTTTTTTCTTCATTGTGACACCTCAATACGTCCCTTATTATAATATAGAGATAGTGAAAAAGCTATTGATTTTTAAGGATGTATCTATTTTGTTATATTTCACTATTCATCGTATTTTTCAAAAACAAACAGATGTTTTTAATGGATTTTAGTGTATAATAGTGCAGAGGTGGTCTTGTGTCCGTTCTAGAACGATTGAATGCCAAACAAAGAGAAGCTGCTGCTTGTGTAGATCGGCATGTTCGAATCATTGCAGGAGCAGGCAGTGGAAAAACAAGAGTCGTTACTACACGAATCGCATATTTGATAGAGGAATGTCATGTGTATCCCAATAAAATCTTGGCGATCACATTTACCAATAAAGCTGCAAGGGAAATGAAGGAGCGGGTAGAGAACATGCTGGGGCCGATGGCTCACAGCGTGCAAATATCGACGATCCATTCTTTTTGTGTCCGTTTATTAAGGGAAGATATTCGTGAACTTGGTTATCCTCGTAATTTTACGATATTAGACAGCGAAGATCAAAAAAGCATCTTAAAAGAACTATATAAAGAGAAGTCCGTTGATTCCAAGGTTTATTCATATCCATCAATGCTAGGCTATATCTCTGCATGCAAAAGTGCTTTTGTTTCACCAGTGCAGGCAAAAGAGATGGCCCAGTTAGAAGGACAGCGCATCAAAGCCGATGTTTATGAAACTTATGAAAAAAGATTGAAAGATATGTACGCCTTAGATTTTGATGATCTTTTATTGGATGCTTATCATTTATTAGCAAAAAGTGAGGAGCTGCGAGCAAAATGGCAGCGCCGCTTTTCTTATATTCATGTGGATGAATTTCAGGATGTAGATGACTTGCAATATAATATCATCCGATTGCTTTGCGGAGAACATACAAAATTATGCGTAGTAGGAGATCCAGATCAAACGATCTATACATGGCGTGGGGCGCAAGTGGATATCATCTTGCATTTTGAAAAAGATTTTCCTGATTGCAAGACAGTTATCTTAAATGAAAATTACCGTAGTCAGGAACATATCCTCAAAGGAGCAAACGCGGTAATCAAAAATAACAAGAATCGTATTGAAAAGGATTTATTTACCAGTCAGCACAGCGATCAAAAAATCATCCATTTCTCTGCTTCTGATGAACAGAATGAGCCGGTTTGGGTGGCGGCAAAAATTAAGACATTACACCACAGCGGTGTTTCGTATCGGGATATGGCAGTATTGTATCGTTCCAATTATTTGTCGAGAGCATTGGAAAAAGCGTTTTTAGATGCACACATTCCATATCGTATCTATGGGGGCATCCGTTTCTATGAGCGTGCCGAGATCAAAGATGCGCTCTCTTATCTACGCCTGTTAGCTCCTAAGATAGAAGGAGATACAAAAGAATTGTGGAAAAGCTTGGCCGTTCGACGTGTATTAAATGTACCAAAGCGGGGAATCGGTGCAAAAAGCATAGAACAATTGGAAACACAGGCAAAAGCAGAAGATACAAATTTATATGAGGTATTAAAGCATCCGGCGCTTTCACAGTCGAAAGCCAAAAGCGGTATTGCCTCGTTTGTACATGTGATCGAAGAATGCCGCGCATGTGCATCTACATTAAGTATCGATCTGTTAATGAAAAAGGTATTGGAAGATAGCGGCTATCTGCAAATGCTGCAGGAAGACAATGAAAGCGATCGGATGGAAAATATCAAAGAATTGTTGAATGACATGCAGCAATATATCGAATGGAATCCCGAAGCGGATCTCAATGATTATTTGCAGGAAATTGCGTTGTATACAGATAATGATCTTTATGAAGGAAATGATGTCGTACAGCTGATGACGGTCCATGCAGCAAAAGGATTGGAATTTGACTGTGTATTCATCTATAATCTGTGTGAAGGTATTTTCCCAAGCGAAAGAAGTATCAGCGAGGGTGGAAGCGCTGCTTTAGAAGAAGAGAGAAGGCTCATCTACGTAGCGATGACACGTGCGAAAAAGCAGTTGTTTATTTCAGACTCGATGGGATACAGCTTTGTATTGGACAAGATCAAGACCCCATCGCGCTTTGTTATGGAAATACCAAGTGAACTGATGGAAGATGTAGGAGCAAAACCACGGAATCGATTCAGTGATGATATTGATTTATATCAGCAAGGTGGTTTTGGAGCCACGCGCCAGGTGGCTGGTCATGGAAAACCTGCAACAGAAGATAAGAAAAAAGAGAAACGCCGTAAACGGGATGGCCGCATGCGCAAGGGAGATCTTGTGCATCATGATTCTTTTGGAGATGGAGTGATCATTCAGATAGAAGATGGTTTAGCTACCATTGCATTTGAACAAAAATTTGGCGTGCGTAAGATCTTGATCGATCATCCTTCGTTAAGCAGAAAATAAATGGAGGGAACAACCATGGACGAAATAAAACGAATAAGGGAGCTGCGCGCATTGCTTGAACAGCTTTCTTATGAATATTATGTACTGGATCATCCAAGTCGCAGTGATCAAGAATATGACCGTTATATGCAGGAATTGATCGCCTTGGAAGAAAAGCATCCGGAAGAATATGATCCCAATTCACCGACACAGCGTGTTGGCGGTGCCGTATTGGATGGATTTGAAAAAGTGGAACATAAACGCATGATGTTATCGTTGGGAAATGTGTTCAATTATGAAGAGCTGGCAGCCTTTGATGAACGTGTGAGGGCGAGTGAATCGCAAGTGCGTTATGTCGTAGAGTTAAAAATTGATGGTTTGGCTATGTCTTTGATTTATCAAGACGGAAATTTTGTACAAGCCGTAACACGCGGAGATGGAAATATCGGTGAAGATGTCACAAATAATATCAAAACGATTCAAAGCATTCCGATGCATATCGATTTGATGGGAGAGGTAGAAGTCCGTGGCGAGGTGTATATGCCGAAGGCAAGTTTTCGCCGTCTGAATAGTGAAAGAGAAGCAAATGGAGAAGAACTGTTTGCCAATCCGCGAAATGCTGCCGCTGGAAGCGTTCGTCAGCTTGACAGCAGCATTTGTGCAAAACGCGGTCTGGATGCTTTTTGGTATTATTTTGTCAATGCCCAGGAATATGGCATTCATTCGCAAGAGGAAGCATTAGAGACGATGTCACAGATGCATCTGCGTGTGAATCCGCTGCGCCGCTGTTGTGATACAGTAGATGAAATCTGGCAGTTTATTCAGGAAATCAGTGAGCAGCGTCATGACCTTCCTTATGAAATTGATGGAATTGTTATCAAAGTGGACGATCTGAATGCCTGGACCCGTTTAGGTACGACGGTGAAAGTACCGCGTTGGGCAACAGCATATAAATTTCCTGCTGAAGAGGTGAAGACACGTTTGTTGGATATTGTCTTGAGCGTGGGAAGAACGGGACGAATCACGCCAAATGCCGTATTGGAACCAGTACGAGTGGCAGGTACAACAGTCAGTGCTGCACAATTGCATAATGAAGATATGATCAAAGAAAAAGATATTCGTATTCATGATATCGTGATCGTACGAAAAGCGGGGGACATCATTCCAGAAGTGGTTGGACCGGATATCGAACGCAGAGACGGCTCTCAGCAGCCTTATGTATTTCCATCTACGTGTCCTATTTGCGGAGGACATTTGTTAAGACTGCCTCAGGAAGCTGCACATTATTGCATCAATCAAGACTGTCCGGCAAGAGTCGTAGAAAGCATCATTCATTTTGCATCCCGGGATGCGATGGATATCGATACATTAGGAGATAAGCGTGTGGAACAGCTTCATGAATGGGGCATGCTGGATTCGATCGAGGATATTTATCGATTAAAGGAACATCGTCAAGAATTGCTCGCAAAAGAAGGCTATCAAGCAAAATCCGTGCAGAAATTATTGGATGCGATCGAAAAAAGCAAAGAAAATCCATTGGAAGATCTGCTGTTTGGTTTGGGAATTCGTCAGGTAGGAAAAAAGGCAGCCAGGATCTTGGCAAAACAGTTTTTAAGCATGGATGCATTGATGGCAGCCGATGAAGAACAGTTAACGATGATCCGCGATATCGGTGAAATCACGGCAAAAAGCATCGTAGCGTTCTTTGCTGAAGAAAAAAACCAGCACATGATCGATCAGCTTCGCTCTTTTGGACTTCGCATGGACAGTGAAAAAGAGGAGATCAAAGAAAGCATATTTACAAATAAGACGATCGTATTGACAGGAACTTTGTCTTATTACACTCGCAACGAAGCAAAAGCCATCTTGTTGTCATTAGGGGCCAATGTTGCTGGAAGTGTTTCCAAGAAAACCGATCTGGTCATCTATGGAGAAAATGCTGGTTCAAAATTAACCAAAGCACAAGAGTTGGGTGTGGAAATGATGAATGAAGAAGCCTTTGTTCAGGAGGTGAAAGCATATGAAAGCCAATAAATTATTGTTAGCAGTCATTACAGGCGCATTCTTTTTGAGCGCATGCAACGGCGATCAAAAAAACAGACAGGAAACACAAACCGTTGCGACTGAAGGGGATTATGCTGCTATCTTGCCTTTTTCTACATCGGATGCTCGACAAAAACATACTTCCGTGACGTCCGACCAAGGAGAACGATACAATATTACGACCGGTTTGATGGAATTATCTGAAAATTATTTTAAAACAAATAATGTTGCTTTTAAAGAAAGTCAATTTTTAACTTATGATGTATTGGATGCATCAGACTATACGACAGGCTTATTAGGACGTGCGAGCGATTCTAATCCAGATGGCTTAAATCAAAGCGCAGATGAAGATTTTGACACAGGTAAAGGAAAAACAGCCAAGGGAGTTGCCCCTTTGATTGATATTTATGAATTGGACTGGTATTCCGGCAGCGAGTTAAAAGGTATTTCGCTATCGATGGTATTGAGCGCATCTACCAAAGATGCGAACAATAACAGCGTGACGATCAGTGAAGATCAATTGAAAGTATTTGCGGATTCACAGGGAAAGAAATTAAACAGCTATATGCGTGATAATTTTCCAGAAATCAGCAGCAATACGCCGATCTTGATTGCTGTGTATGTATTGAGCGAAGATGAAGTATTGCCGGGGCATTATGTCATGCAGGCATACTGCACCTCGAATTCAGCATCTTTTTCGGATGTAAATGAGGAGTGGGTATTATTGCCTAGTACATCATTTACGGAAAAAGACGGGGATGTTGCAACACAGTTCAGCGAACTGAAAAACGGATTGTCCGGTTTTACGCCGGATGACGTTTATTTGATCGGACAGGGCAGATTTAAGGATGGAGCGTTGGTCGAACTGAATATCACGGTCAATCTGCATGCGAAAACTGCTGCAGAAGCGATTGCGCTTTCTCAGTATATCAGCGGACAGACGTCTTTGTTTACAAGCACAAATTACGAATTAACGATCGATATATCAAGCGATAATGAACATGTAGCTGTCATTCGAAGGTCTCAAGGATCATCGGATGCACAGACGATCATGTTGATATAGAAAGCAGGAGGATTTGATGGAAACATTTGACAAAGAGTATTTTCAAAAGCTCGCCAATGGGATCATGCTGGATGTCAATGACGAGGAAATTGCGGATCTGCAAAAAGAATTTGAAGTCTTGACGAAGCAGATTCATCTGTTTGACAAGGTAGATACAGAAGGGGTCGAACCAATGGTCTATCCATTTGAAGAACCGACGACATTTTTGCGGGAAGATGTCGTAGAGCATGTGCTTTCACAGGAAGATGCGTTGAAAAATGCAAAGAGCGTAAAAGCAGGACATGTTCATGTGCCAAAGGTGGTGAAGTAAGATGCGTTTATGTGATTATGAAAAACAGGGAATCAGAGAACGTTGTGAACAGGCGCTGGAGAAACTGCGTACACTGCAGCCCCAATTAAATGCAGTAGTTACGTTTTGTGATATTGATGAACAGTTAGAAGCTTTAAAAGACAGAGATCCAAAAGGAAAACTATATGGAATGCCGATTGTTTTGAAAGACAATGTCAGTACAAAAGGCATTCGTACAACGGCGTCCAGCCGCATCTTAGACAACTATGTGCCGGTATATGATGCAAATATCGTCGAACGTTTGAAAGAACAAGGTGCGATCATCATTGCCAAAGCCAGTATGGATGAGCTTGGTATGGGAGGTACGAATAAGAATGCCTATACAGGAAAAGTCAATAATCCATATGATCTGAAACGTATATCCGGGGGAAGCAGCGGAGGCAGTGCCGTATTAGTTGCGGCAGGCGGGGTTGCTGTTGCAATTGGTACGGATACAGGCGACAGTGTGCGCAAACCAGCAGCTTACAATGGAATTATTGGTGTCAAACCAACGTATGGCCGTATCAGCCGTTATGGAATCATACCGTATGCTTCTTCTTTGGACCATGTTGGTTATTTCACAACTAACGTTGAAGATGCATGTACGATGTTAGAAGTGCTTGCAGGCAGAGATGACCGTGATATGACAAGTTCCTATCGTGAAGTGGAAGCTTATCGTGAGCATTTGAACAGTGATCTAAAAGGAAAGGTCATCGGCATCTTGGACAGTGTACAAGATACGATCAAAGAAGAACGCATTAAAACCAATGTTGAAGAGCTTTGTGCAAAATTAGCAGCACGGGGAGCACAGATCCGTCATGTACAAATGCCGCAAGAACTGATGGAGACGATCTTGCCAGTTTATCTGACCATTGCAAATGCGGAAGCAACAGCGAATCATTCCAATTTGGACGGCATTCGATTTGGAATGCGCGAAGATGGGGAGAGCGTAGAAGAAGTGATGAAACATTCCCGTACCAAAGGATTCTCTGCTTATGTACGCAAGCGTTTCATCATCGGAAGTTATTCTTTGTTTGTTGAAAATCAAGATAAATTATTCCGCAAAGCGCAAAAGATCCGCCGTCTGATCGTTGACCACTATCGTGCCTTGTTTGAAGAATGCGACTGCATCATCGCAAGTGCAGCACCGACGATTGCGCCATATGAGGATGAGGCAATGGATGAAGCACTGGGATTGGAACGCTTGGTTGCAGATAACCATATGCAGTTGGGAAACTTTTCTGGTTATCCAAGCATGACATTGCCAAGCGGGTCTATCGACGGCATGCCGATCGGTGTCAATATTACTTGTCGGCCATTTGAAGAACAGACGATGTTCAATATCGGCAAAGCAATCGAAGAAGAAACAGGACTAGCCGATCATACAGTGGAGGTGAAAGCATGAATTACGAAACAGTCATCGGAATTGAGATCCACTGCGAACTGAAAACGAATACAAAAATGTTTTCCAGTGCTCCTGTTCGCTTTGGAGAAGTGGCAAATACATGTGTCAATGAAATTGATTTAGGGCATCCTGGTATTTTGCCATGTGTAAATAAAGAAGCAGTTCGTTTAGCTATCAAAGCAGCAACCGCTTTGCATTGTACGATCGATCCGCTGATTCGCTTTGATCGTAAAAACTATTATTATTCAGACCTTCCAAAAGGTTTCCAGATTACCCAGCAGTTTCACCCGATTGGAAGCGGAGGCTATGTGGAAATCGAGACAGAAGAGGGCAAGAAAAAAATTCGTTTGAACCGTATGCATATGGAAGAGGATACGGCAAAACAGTTTCACAGCGATGCGGGAACTCTGATCGATTTTAACCGTGCTGGAACGCCGTTAGTGGAAATCGTCAGTGAGCCAGATATGCGCAATGGTGCGCAAGCAGCAGCTTATGTAGAAAAACTGCGTATGATCTTGTTATATCTTGGTGTCAGTGATGTAAAGATGGAAGAGGGCAGCATGCGCTGCGATGTCAATATATCCCTTCGTCCGCAAGGCAGTGATACCTTTGGCGTCAAAACCGAAATTAAGAATCTAAACTCTATTTCTAATGTTCAAAAAGCAATCGATGCCGAAGTTGAACGTCAGCGCCAGATCTTAGAGGCAGGCGGCGAAGTTGAACAAGCGACACGTCGTTATGATGAAACGCAAAAGACGACGATCTTGATGCGTAAAAAGGAAGGAAATGTAGATTATAAATATTTCCCGGAACCGAATATCTTCCCTATAAGGTTAGATGATGCATGGATCAAAGAGATCCAAGATCATTTGGAGGAACTGCCAGATCAGCGAAAAGAGCGTTACATGCACGATTTTGGTTTGAATGATTATGATGCCGGCGTATTGGTAGCAACACGCGAACTGGCTGATTTCTTCGAAAGTGTATGCCAGCATACAAAAGCATATAAAAAAGCAGCTAACTGGGTCATCGTTGAGTTGACAGCCGCTTTAAACAAAGCAAATTTGAAAGTGAAAGATAATCCATGCGATCCAACTTATTTAGCTGATATGATCAATATGGTCGAAAAGGGAGATATCAGCGGCAAACAAGCAAAAGTTGTCTTTGAAGAAATACTAAAAGGAAAAGATCCGAAGAAAGTCGTCGAAGAAAAAGGCATGAAACAGATGAGCGATACAGGGGAACTGTTAGCGATGATCCAAAGCGTATTAGATGCCAATCCGCAGTCGATTGCAGATTTTAAAAATGGAAAAGATCGCGCTGTCGGCTATTTGGTAGGACAAGTGATGAAAGCCAGCAAAGGACAGGCAAATCCTGCAATGACCAATCAGCTGATCCAGCAAGAATTAAAGAAAAGATAGCATTCTTTACAGATTTCTAGTAGAATAGAGTTGATCAGGAGTGATAACGATGAAGAAAGTTACAAATAAAAAACAGGGGATGAAAAAAAATAAAGAAAAGCAAAGTCACATCCTTGTCTGGATCGCTTGTGCTGTCATTTTGATACCAATGTTGTTGATAGGAATAGTCGTTATGACTTCGACCGAAAATTCTGGACAGCCGGTTGTGGGAAATCGTTTTTCCGAAAGTGATTTAAATCCTGCTATTAGCGATGATCAGATTGCACAAGTAAAAGAAGCAATGGAAGGTCTTGATTCTGTAGAAAGCGTAGAGGTGAATTTAAAAAGTGCTACGCTTCGCGTAAATATCAATTTGGCGGATAATCTGACAGCAAGCGATAAAGATACTGTGAAAAGTATTGCAAAGAGTGCCTACAGTGCCATTAATAAAATATTGCCAGTAGATACGTACTTCCAGCAAAAAGAAGATGGAAAGATGTATGATCTCTCCATCAATGTGTATAATTATTCCAACTTTGATGATACACATCCAGAAGATCAATGGATCTATATTTGCTTGATTAAAAATTCTGCGTCAGAAGACAGTGTGCTAGATGTTGTTAGTGAAGCAAGAGATCCGGAAACAGCAGAAGCGGTGATGAACGGAACGACCGTGGAATAGTAAGAAAGAAATGGAAATGATCCATTTCTTTTTTTTATAGCAGGAAGAAGGAACATGCGGTATAATGTTGGCAAGTGAAAAGAGGAATAGAGATGAAGAAAAACGATACCCTGATTGGTACCTGTGAAAATTATACATATGATGGAATGGGCGTAGTAAAAGCAGATGGTTTTCCTTTGTTCGTCAAAGGATTGCTAGTAAATGAAAAAGCATTGATCGGTGTTACTAAGTTAAAGAAGACCTACGGCTATGCCCGCATCATTGAATTATTGGATTCATCGGATGCAAGAAAAGTGCCTGCTTGTCCGATAGCGAAAGCATGCGGCGGCTGTCAGCTGCAGCATATGTCTTATGATGAACAGCTTCGCTTTAAAAGACAAAAGGTGCAGGACGTAATCAAACGAATTGCACATTTGAATCTAGAGGTCCTTCCGGTAAAAGGGATGGAAGAACCATATTTTTATCGCAATAAAGCCCAAATACCATTTTGTTATACAGATGGTCATTTACACAGCGGATTTTATCGCATCAACAGCAATACAATAATCGATATGGATACATGCTGCATTCAAAGCAAGGAAATCAATCAAATATATGCAGATGTGCGTCAAGTTTTATTGCGCTATCCTCATTTAGCATCTTCCCTGCGTCATGTGCTGATCAAACATGCAGTGTATAAAGATGAGATCATGCTTGTTTTTATCAGCCGTCCCAATGATAGTCAGGATTGGAATGCATTAGCAAGAGAAATGGTTTCATTACATTCAAAGATCCAAAGTGTCATGTTGAATATCAATGATCGAAAGGATAATGTGATTTTAGGGGAGAAAGAAATATGCTTGTATGGACGTGACTATATTGTCGATCAAATGGCGGATTTTTTATTTCATATTTCCGCAAAATCTTTTTATCAGGTCAACCCTGTACAAACAAAAGTGTTGTATGACACAGCTTTGCAGGCGTGTCAATTGAGCGGACAAGAGATCGTGATCGATCTTTATTGCGGAGTGGGGACAATTTCTATGTTTCTTGCAAAACATGCCAAAAAGGTGATCGGTATCGAGATCGTCCCATCGGCAATCCGCAATGCAAAGGCAAATGCAAAAAGAAACGGGATCCATAATATTGAATTTGTCTGCAGCGATGCCACCGCTTATGCAAAAAAACTGGCACAAGAGAAATTGCATCCAGATGTTGTCTGTGTAGATCCGCCAAGAAAAGGATGTGCAAAAAGCGTATTAGAAGATATCGTCAGCATGCAGCCAAAGCGCATCGTTTACGTATCTTGCGATCCAGGTACATTAGCACGTGATCTGCGAATCTTAGAAGATCTGGGATACCATTGTGAAATGGTACAGCCTGTTGATATGTTTCCGCAAACCCATTCGATAGAAAATGTTGCTTTGCTTACCAAAGAAGCAATCGGCATTCAGAAGGTTTGTAAAAAGTCCTCTTTGCAGGAATAAACAGATGGACGATATGCAATAGGTGGGAAGGCGGGATGAAGATATGTCTATCCCAGCGTTGCCTGCTAGATGATGCGCCAGAATGTGCAAAAGAAAAACATTTTTCTGTTTTAGAGCACATGGCTGAAATGGATATAGAAAAGAACAGAAAAAGATTAAGAAGCAAGTAATTGAGAAAGGTTAGTTTAGGAATAGAGAGGAAAGATTCATTTAAGTGTTAGGGGGATTGGAAATGAGAACTCAAGTCCATGTTGGTGGAAAACAATTGCTGATGATTGCCACTGTCTGTGCTTTGCTGTTAACATTGATTGTACGTTCACAACATTCCACGAAAAATGATGTTGAAAAAGTGAGTCTTTCGCTAAATACTGCTGTCAGTGATGATTCCTCGATTGATCTGTATTTATTTGATTCAATACACTATATCACCTTGGAGGACTTGTGCCAATTGACACGGTGTACACAGCAGACAGATGGAGATATCATTTCTGTTACACAGGGAAGCTGGAGCGTTACCTTTGATATTGGAAAACAACAATTCGATGATGGTTATCAATCGGCACCCACAACGATCCTAAAACTATCCGAGAATAAATATGCTGTCCCTGCTTTGCTGTTTTTGAACTATTTCAAGGCGAGCGCCTGTATTGAAAATGGTACTCTGTATACTGCCTGGGAGGCACTTTATACGGATGACTCGGATACTTTGACAGACATCCATACGTTATGTGATGATGAAGGAAATAAGATCTTTTCTTCCACATCAAATGCCAGCTCTGCAGAGGATGCGTATTTGCACGATGCTTATCTTGCTGCTTTGCGTGTGGATCCATACGATTATTCCTCTGTCCAAAAGTATAAAGAATCTAGTCAAAGCGATTTGTATTTGGACCTTTATTCAAAAAAAGGAAACGAATTTTTGCAAGTAATCAGAAGTATTTTGTCTGATACAGCTGAGCCAACGCAGTGGTATATCCAGTATTACAATAATGCAGTTGAGAATTCATTTGTTCGCCGTGCATATGATGCTTTGGAAACAGGTAAGAAAACCGATACCAAACATCATGGAGAGAAATTTTATGAAGCGTTCATTCAGAAATATAAAACAAAGGAAACAGCAGAAACGTATTTTGATGATACCGACTATCTCTTGCTGTTTGTTTCTGCAGCCGCAGACGCTGCACAGCAAATGAAGCATATCAATACCACTGATAATTTGATTTACAATGTAATGGGGAAGGAAAATCTGGATTCCTTGGAAATGACAACAGTGGACAATAAATGGTCGAGTATCGCTGACCAATACCGGAACATATGGAAAATGTCAGCACCGCAGATGGAAACAAAAGCTATTCAGCTCTTTATGAACAAGCTTAGCTGGGAAACGTTAATCGGCGCAGATGTAACAGATGCATCAGCTGTCAATGAAAGTTCTTGGGAATATAGTCAAGATTTTGCACAGCAGCTGAAAGATCATTTTCCTTTGGATGAATCTTTGCTGACAGAAATCAGCACAGATAAAAGAGTCTTGTATTTATCTGAATTGCAGCAAAATGTGCATGAGGCAGCTGTGCGCATGCACCAGCGAATGCAGGGACAATGGGGCGATCGTGAGGTCTATGCCAAATATATCCAAGCCTTGCAGCTTTATGATCAAACTTCGATTGCCATGTACGAAAACTTGATCACAATGGGAGATCAATTTGGACAGGATCAAGATGAGCGGGTACATCAGTTTGAATCTAAAATAGATAGGCTGGCAGTATCGCTGTATCAATTGAGCGTACTTCAGGATGATGGATATTATAATTATCTTCCTTTAGATATCACTTCTTTTACTGTTAAAGATCAAACAGCAAATGAAATGCAATTGAATTATGTGATGCAGAAAGAAACAATTGAATTTCCTGTTTCAGATGGCACATGCTTTTATAGAAATATCATTGAATATCCTTCTTTTAACAATACTTCTGTGGTAGGAACGACTTTAAACCAGCGATACGCCGATATGATCTTGGACTGTAAAAGAAATGATCGAGATTTTGAGGAGTGGTATCAAATGTTTGTAGAGCAGGGATCAAATACCTTTGTCCTGCCTTACTATGAGGATGTCATATGTCAAGTAGTTTATAATGATTTAGGTGCTTTTTCCATTAAAGAAAATCACTCGATGTGGACAGGAGGGGTACATCCCTATCAAAATGTGTTCGGTTTGAATTATGATCTGATTACGGGAAGGGAACTGACGTACTCGGATATTTTAGAGGGAACAGATGAGGAAATTGATAGAATTCTAAGATATTATTTTGAAAAGTCATTAGGCACGCCAACAGATACAGAGCTAGAAATACTAAAGGAAGATACTGAATATGTACTTTGTAAAGAAGGCTTGTGCTTCTATTACAAAACAGGGGATGCTCCTCCACCTACACAAATCATCATTCCCTATACATCAGAAGATACGTATGTCATATCTGTAAAACAATTATTATCGGAACTATATCCTTTGACCTATGATTTTTCTTCAAAAAGCGAGCAAATCCAGTCTTTCCTTTCACAGAGCGAATAAGAGCATGCAGGAAGAAGGGAACTAGAGATATGCAAGTAATTAAAAAACCATCTTGTCTTCTGCGGCAAGATGGTTGATACAATATATCCCATATCTGATTGATTTTTACTGCCTGTAAAGGAGACCAAAATGGTCTCCTTTTTAACTTAATGCAGCAATTCCTTTGATTTCTTGATAGAGGGTCTTTGCATAAGAATCGCTCATCCCGGCAACAAAGTCTGCAGCTAACAGCAAACGATAGTAGACCTTCTCACGATCATCCTGTAACCCTTGAACGGAATCGTAATAATTTTCAATATAGTTTTTTGATAATAACCGATAATATTTTTCTTGGATGTCATTCATCGGTTCAGGACGATCTAGGTGTAACGCTGCATCTACAAATTGTGCAAGCAGAAAGGAGATGATCTCATTTCCCATCAGTTCTAATTTGATGATCGGCCGTGTTTGATATACGCGGTCAAAAGCAAATTTTTTCAATCTGGAAATCACGGAAGCTTGACTGCATACAGCCAAAAGCTCTTTTTCAAATGTCCCGTGCATGATTTCTTCATAATGCTCGATAAATGCTTTTGATACTTCTGAAATGCAAAAGAGCTGTTTTGCGGTCAACCAGTTAAATATAGCGGTGCGGGTCGAGTTATTTTGCAGTGTGTGATCTTCCTGAAATTTTTTATATAAGTTTTCCAATCGGCGTAAACCGCCTTCATCCTTTCCGTCAATGAGTTGCTGCCGCAATTCATCATAACTGTAAGATCCTTTATTGTAGCCATCTTCTAGATCAGAGAATATATAGGCTAAGTCATCAGCTGCTTCCAGGATGAATGTCAAAGGATGCCTTGTCTGCGCTGTACCGGTATTTTCTTTGATCTGTCTGTAGATTGCTTCTTCACTGTAAAAATATCCGTGTTTTTTTCGTAATAAAGAGCGTTGATCTTTTGGTTTGTCACTTTCCATTTTTTTGGCTGTAGAATCGCAAGGATACTTGATGATCGTATCCAAAACCCCGCTTGTTAAATGCAATCCGTATTTGCTGTTGAGACGGTGCAGTCTGGTGATGATCCGCAGGCTTTGTGCATTTCCTTCATAATAATATAGATCATTTCGCTGTTGTTCATTTAATACATCATGGATGCTTTCCTGCTCGTTGTAAGGTATTTGTTTTAAGTGCTGCTGAAACCAGTTTTGGATGGCAGATTCTCCAAAATGCCCGAAAGGCGGATTGCCGATATCGTGGATCAGCGAAGCACACGCCAATGTTTCTACCATATCATGGGTATTGATATCTTCTTTTTCCAATCCTTGTTCAATGATCTGTGAACAAACCTGTTTTCCAATAAATTTTGCAACCGCTGATACCTCCAGTGAATGTGTCAGCCGTGTCCGTACGAAATCCCCGCGGTCTAAAGGAAACACTTGTGTCTTGTCCTGCAGGCGGCGAAAAGAAGCACTGTTGATGATTCGATAATAATCACTTTCCACTTCGCTGCGCAAAGATGTCAGATTGTTATTTTTCTTGCTTTGCGGAATTCGTTCTTCACTGAGCAATTGATTCCAATTCATTCTATTCATGAAGATCCCTCCATTTTCTTTTACTATTATAACATGGTTCATTGTAACTTGATTTGCGTTATTGGGTAGAAAAGGGTAGAATAAAAAAATGTGAATAGGAGGAATGGGAGATGAACTTGGACGAAAGAATTCATCACTTTGTGAATCTGCGAAACGAGAAGAAAGACACGATCAACGCAATGTTGGAGATGCAGTTGATAGAACTGAAAAAAGATAGCCAGACACTGGTAGTTCAGTTTCCGCTGCAATCTTGGGAAATGAATCCGGTGAATCATACGCATGGCGGTATTCTGTCTGCTATGCTGGATGTGGCCATGGGCGGAGCTGCCTATGTTTTTTCACAAGCAGTTTTTACGCCCACGATCCAATTAGCCGTAAATTTTGTGAAAGGATCTACGGCAGGGGATATATTGCGTATTGAAGCTACATGTGATCATGCAGGAAGCCGCATGGCAATGACCAGAGCAGTTGCTTATGATCAAGAGGGGAATGTCATTGCCAGCGCAAACGGCGCATATGCAATCAATACAAAAAGCGTGTAAGAGATTGTAAACAATGAAAAGAAATCGCTTTCATTGAAAAGCTGTTTCTATTCAATGAGAAGCATACAATCGCTGATTGAAAAGTCGAAACACGTCACAGAATGTAGATAAAAGCTGTATATTCATTTTGTAAAAATAGAAATAATGTATTACAATATGTATAAGGAGTGATGATATGCAGCATGGACGAGAATGCATCTATGGCATCAAACTGCGACGTGAGATTCGACTGATAAGAGGCACGACCGCAGATGTTCAGCGGATTCTTGCCTCTTGTCCTAACGCAATCATTGTACGGCTGAAAGACGAGCAAGCAGCCAGCAAATGGCTGAAGCGGAATCAGCGGGGACATCGGAAGATTGTTGAGCTGAATGAGCCGTAGAGGAATCCGTGATTGGGGGATTCTTTTTTAATGGTGTTCTTCTTTTGACCAAAGAGCGTTGTAATAGAAAAGGATAGGTGATCGTGACACCTATCCTTTTCTATTGTAATGTCCTTATAAAATTATGGGAAATTTTGTGAACGATAATGATTGACAAGAAACATTTTTTGCATATAATACTTTAGTAAGTTAATTGTTAAGTAACTTAAGTTTTTTTGGAGGCGATTCGATGGATGAAAAAGAGATTATGCATCAATTACTGACTTTATTCTATATATTTCAAAAAAAGAATAAAAAGGTGCACAGCGGGATGAAATTTCGTGATTTGATGATCTTGCATTCCATTTTACAATGTCAACGGCGAGGTGCCCCGGTAAAGATGAATGATATCAGCGGTCATTTTAAAGTGACGCCGGCAGCGGTATCGCAGGTAGTAAAGACATTTGAAGAAAAAGGATGGGTGGAACGGGTCATTCCTGCAAATGATCGGCGAACGACCTATCTGCATGCAACGTCTGAGGCACAGTTGCAGATGTCAAGATGTTATCAACAAGTCCAAAGAAACCTGCATTCGTTTCTTTTGTCACTTGGAGAAGAGGATGCAAATGCACTTGTACGTATATTAGATAAAGCTGTAGCCTATTATCAGGAACAAGACAGCAACGTGGAATCTAAGAGAGGAGAAACTGCATGTTAAAACTGAGAAAGTATCTGAAACCATTTATCGGATCCATACTTGTCATCATCGTTTTGCTTTTTGGACAGGCGATGTGCGAATTGACCATGCCAGACTATATGTCCAATATCGTCAATACCGGTATCAATGCACATGGCATTGAAGATGGGGTGTTACAGGCTGTTCGTTCACAAGAGTATGAAAAAATGGCTGTATTTATGAGTGATGAACAAAAGAAGGTCTTTGCGGACAGCTATGAACTGATCACAGTTCAAGATGCGACACAGGCAGATCAGGATGCGTATCCTGCAGTGAAAAAGGAAGATCTTTTTGTTTTAAAGGAAAATGCCCCTTATTCGCATGAAGAAATCAAAATGGCATTGTCACAAGCAGAAACTTGCGTGATGGGAGTGGATCAGCAAGAAGGTACGTTGAAAAAGGCAATGCAAGATGCAGATACGAGAGCTTCTTTAACGGATGAACAAAAACAAATGCTGGCTATGTACGAACAGCTGCCAGAAGGAAAGGATCTGTATGATCTTTTGTCGATGCTGCCGCAAGAACAGTTAGATGCGATGATATCGCAAATGAATGTATTGGGGGATGCAATGGGACAAAGCACGATCGATACTGCAAATGCACAATTTGTCTTGGAAGAATATAAGGCAATCGGTATGGATACCGATTCTATTCAATATGCATATTTGTTTAGCAATGGCGGGCTCATGTTGTTGCTGGCACTGGGATCAGCAACCTGTGCGGTCTGTGTTGGATTCTTGGCCAGCCGTATTGCAGCTGGATTGGGAAAGCATGTTCGACATGATGTTTTTGAAAAAGTAGAAAGTTTTTCCCTCATAGAATTTGGACGTTTTTCAACAAATACGTTATTGACAAGAACGACCAACGATATTCAACAGGTACAGATGGTTTTGGTCATGATGCTGCGAATGGTCATTTATGCGCCGATCATCGGTATCGGAGCTTTGATCAAAGTGTTGACATCCGATGTCAGCATGACCTGGATCATTGCCCTGGTCATCATTGTCATCTTGGGAATCATGGGCAGTGCGTTCCTGGTCGTATTACCAAAATTCCGCATCACACAAAAATTGATGGACCACTTGAATGCAGTTGTTCGTGAATTTTTAGACGGTATGTCTGTGATTCGTGCATTTAACAATCAGAAAGTGGAAGAGAAAAAATTTGAAGAAGCCAACCGCCGCATCATGAAAAACTTGTTGTTTGTCGGCCGTTCAATGGGCTTGTTGATGCCGTTGATCATGCTGGTGATGAACTGCACCTCCATTTTGATCGTTTGGGTCGGGGCACATCAAGTGGGTGACGGTGTCATGCAGGTTGGAGATATGATGGCATTCATGCAGTATGCGATGCAGATCATCATGGCTTTTATGATGATCACAATGTTGTCAATCATGATCCCACGTGCATCAGTAGCTGCCGGACGAATCGATGAAGTCTTAAAGACTCAGCCGCAGATCAAAGATCCTGTGCAGGTAAAATCATTTGATGAAACAAAGAAAGGCTGTGTACAATTCCAAGATGTTTCTTTTCGATATCCTGGAGCAGAAGAACCCATTCTGCATCATTTGAGTTTCACCGCACAGCCCGGTCAAACGACTGCATTTATCGGAAGCACTGGCAGCGGCAAATCAACATTGATCAATTTGGTTCCTAGATTTTTTGACGCAAGCGAAGGAACGGTACTGGTCGATGGTGTCGATGTGAAGGATGTTTCCCAGCATGATTTGCGGGAACGTATCGGATATGTTCCACAAAAAGGGTATCTGTTCACAGGAACGATTGCCACAAACTTGCAGTATGCGAAAAAAGATGCAGACAGAAAAGAGATGGAAGAAGCCAGCAGCATTGCGCAGGCAATGGAATTTATCGAGGAAAAGCCGGAAGGTTTTGATACACCGATCGCACAAGGGGGAAGCAATGTATCCGGCGGTCAGCGTCAACGATTATCCATTGCACGCGCATTGATGAAACAACCAGAAATATTTATCTTTGACGATACTTTTTCTGCATTGGATTTTAAGACCGATGCTCGTTTACGAAAAGCGTTGACTAAAATGTGCAAAGAAAAGGGCAGTACCGTTTTGATGGTAGCACAGCGTATTTCGTCTATTTTGCATGCAGATCAGATCATTGTATTGGATAAAGGAAGAATCGTAGGAATCGGCACCCATCAGGAATTGATGAACGATTGCGATGTTTATCGCGAGATCGCCTACAGTCAGTTATCAAAGGAGGAATTGGAAGATGAGCAAACAATCGAATAATTCTTCAAGACCAGTGAGAAGAGGTCCAATGGGCGGCATGCATGGAGGACACGGTCCTGCTGAAAAAGCAAAAAATTTCAAAGGTACGATGATACGTCTGATTCGATATCTGAAACCGTACCGTATCAATATTCTTATATCCTTTCTATTCTCTATTTGTTCAGTGATCTTTATGGTCGTGGGACCAAAGATCTTGGGAAATGCAACGACCGAATTGACAAAAGGTTTTATGGCCAAGATCTATGGCACTGGTGATATTGATTTTGGCGCAATTGAGGTCATCTTATTGCAATTGATCGGCTTATATCTGATTTCGACTCTTTGCGGTTTCATCCAAAGTTGGCTGATGGCCGGGGTCTCTCAAAAAGTTGCTTACAATCTGCGCAATGAGATGGCTCAAAAAGTAAATCGGCTGCCGTTTGCTTATTTTGATAGACAGTCACATGGAGAGGTACTTTCTCGTTTTTCAAACGATGTGGATATGATCCAACAGACCATGAATCAATCTTTATCACAATTGTTGAACAGTTTTGTACAAGTGGTTGGTTATCTGGTAATGATGTTGAGCATTTCATTGCCGATGACATTGATTGCTTTGATCGTTGTTCCGCTTTCACTGCTTTTGATCACGACCGTTGTTAAACACTCGCAGCGATTCTTTGCGGCACAGCAACGTTCTTTAGGAAATGTCAACGGTCATATTGAAGAGATGTATGGGGCGCATATCATCATGAAAGCATTCAACGGGGAAGAGGAGAGCATGGAAACCTTTGACCGCTTGAATGATGAATTGTATGAGTCGGCATGGAAATCGCAATTTCTAAGTGGATTGATGCAGCCGATCAGTGTATTTGTCGGCAATCTAGGCTATGTAGGCGTGGCTATTCTTGGCGGTTATTTAGCGATGCAGGGATCGATCACGATTGGTGATATTCAATCCTTCATCACTTATGTCCGCAGCTTTAATCAGCCGATTTCAATGATTGCGCAGAATATGAATATCTTGCAGTCAACTGCGGCAGCTGCAGAACGTGTATTTGAATTCTTAAGCGAAGAGGAAGAAGTAGAAGAATGCAAAGATCCAGTAGAAATCTTTGATGCACAAGGCAATACAAAGATTCAAGGTCAGGTTACATTTGAAAATGTACACTTTGGTTATACACCGGATAAGATCATCATTCATGATTTCTCGATGTATATCAAACCAGGCAAGAAGATTGCAATCGTTGGTCCAACCGGTGCTGGAAAGACAACGATCATCAAACTGCTGATGCGTTTTTACGAATTAAACAGCGGTGCCATTTATATCGATGGCATTCAAACAACACAGATGCGAAGAAAAGATTTGCGTGCTTTGTTTGGTATGGTGTTACAAGATGCCTGGCTGTTTAATGGAACGATCATGGAAAACCTGCGGTATGGAAAATTAGATGCCAGTGATGAAGAAGTGATCAAAGCAGCAGATGCAGCCTATGTTGATCATTTTATCCGTACGCTGGATCATGGATATGATACGATCATCAATGAAGAAAGCAGCAATATCTCACAAGGACAAAAACAGTTGTTGACCATTGCCCGTGCCTTTCTTGCGGATCCAAAGATCTTGATCTTGGATGAAGCAACGAGCAGTGTCGATACGCGTACGGAGGTATTGATCCAAAAAGGTATGGATAAATTAATGGAGAATCGTACCAGCTTTGTCATTGCTCATCGTTTATCGACGATTCGTGATGCGGATTTGATCTTGGTCATGAAAGATGGCGATATCATTGAAGCAGGCAATCATGAAGAATTGATGAAGGCGAATGGTTTCTATACACAATTGTATAATTCTCAATTTGACAGCGAAGAAGAGTAAATAAAAAGCAGCGGATGCTGCTTTTTTTAGGATCGATTATGAATTGACATTTTGATTATTTTTTGTTACATTGAACATACAAAAATTGAATTGGATGACGCCAACTTTAGACACTGGATATAGGGCCGAAGCAGCAAGCTGTTTGATATCTGCATTTGGATCAAAAGCGGAAACTAGCAGGCAAAAGGAAGGTTGGCTGACAGCTCTTTGGAGAGAATACGAATATGTATCACCTACGTGGATATAACCAACTGGTAAAGGGACAAAGAAGATAAAATGCAGCAGCATTTTTCTTCTTTTTTTGTATTCAAATGCCAGGAGGTAGGAAGATGAAAATGAGAATGATGGTCGTAGGATCCGGTGCCGTCGCACACTGTATCGTCAAACAGCTGTTAAAACGCGATCCCAAGAAAGAGTGGTTTGCTTACGCATTGTTATGTGATATTGATATCAGACATGCAGAAAAGATTCAGGCAGATTGCAGCGACACGCGTATTGCATGCGCAAAACTAGATGCGACAGACAAGCAAGCAATGGTTGATTTGATGAAGGAACACCAGATCACGTTTGTTTTGGATGCGGCTAGTCCTTTTTGTGCAAACTATATTTTTGATGCAGCATTTGAGGCAAAGGCAGATTATGCAAATTTAGGTACTTGGTCTGTACCTAAGAAAGTACCGGCTTATGGAGAGGGAATCGAAAATAGTTATGATGAAGTCATGACTGCTTATCATTTTGACCGTCATGAACAATGGAAAAAACAAGGAAACATGGCTTTGATCTGTCTAGGCATTGATCCAGGTGTCGTAAATGTATTTGCCAAATACTTATGCGCATATGAATTTGACCGGGTACAGGAACTGCATGTAAAAGATGGAGGAGATCTTCATGCTTTGCAATCTGATCCGGAGGATATCGTATTTGGTTTTAATGTCTGGACCGTATTAGATGAAGTGATGAATCCCAATGTTGAATATATAGATGGGAGATATATCGTAGAAAAAGCATTTGCCGGTGAAGAGCAGTTTTGCATGCCGGAAGCAGGCATGAATACTTTGGTGAAGGTAGAACATGAAGAAACAGTAACGATGCCGAGATATTTGTCACAGTATGGTTTGAAGCGCTGCAGTTTTAAGATTGCACTAGATGAAAACTTGATTCAGGCACTAAAGGTATTGGATAAGCTCCATTTAAACTCAATCGAACCTGTTCAGGTAAAAGATACGATGGTCGTACCAAGAGATGTTATTGCAGCCTGCGCACCTCAGCCGAGCGAGCAAACAAAAATGGCCGGCAATATGATTGTCGGCGTCTATGCCATTGGACAAAAAGATGGAAAAGAGAAAAAAGTGATGATGTATCAGAAATTTTCACAGGAAGAAGCAATGCAGCAGTTTGGCTTGCAGGCAGTTGTTGCTCAAACAGGATTTGGAGCTGCCATTGCCATTGAATTGTATGCAAGAGATATTTATCATCAGGCAGGCGTCTACTCATTAGAAGCATTTGATCCGATGCCGTTTTTAGAGCTGATGAAAGAAACCAATTTCCATTTTGCTGTCCAAACTTATTAAATCAATAAACTAGATTCGTCAGTTTACTGATCTTTTTCTGCGTAAAATGATGATAGAGAGCCATGATCCGCCCGACACCGATCATTGCGATCAGTGTACCAATGCCGATTCCTACAATTTGATTGGCAATCAAAAGACTCAAACAAATCGTGATCGAAATATTTAACAGATCAAAACAATTTTTTGTAAATCCAACACTTTTATGTATCGCATCGGCGATTGCTTGTACGATGCCATCTCCTGGATTTGGAACTAATCGCATCGAAAGCGACATAGCTGCTCCTACACCTGTAAATACGATTGCGAAAAAAAGGACGAGAAGACGAATCGGTAATTGCTCATTCGCATCGGATGAAAAAGCTGGCAGCAAAAAAGCAAAGATATTTAAAAATCGAGTAAATATGATACTGAGCGGTATTTGTAAAACATCCATCAACAAGATTAGTTTGTTGTCGTTTTTATTGCCGCTTTTTTGATGTAAAAGCTATGCAATAGGAGTTGCAGAATAACAAAAAAACAATAATAAATCAGTGTCGCATTTCCAAAATTGAAATAGAAGATATTTGAAATACTGTAAGGCACAGAAATGATCGGGGAGACCCCTAATCCCGCTTTTGTATTTAGCGTCAAACCCATGGACAAGATCAATAATCCCAACGTGTAAAAGAAAAAAACGATAAACAGTATTTTTATTCATATAAATCCCCCTTAGTCAAAAAGAAAAAGGCCGATATAGAATCAGCCTTGATCGATGCATATATGTTTATGCCAATGAATCAACGATGCATTGAGCCAGCGTTTCTAGTTGCTGACGGCTATCCTCCTTTAAGGATGAACGAACGGTAACTTTTGGTTCCAGAATTTGCATATCTTTTATTCCTTGCAAAAATTCATTCATCAATTTGCCGCTCAGTGGTCCCCATGTTCCATTTTCAATCAATGCTACACAGCGTTTTTGTAAATTGAGCGCCTTCAGATCATGGAGATAGTTGTACATAGCTGGATAGATCTCATTATTGTAAGTAGGTGCAGCCAGTACAAGGTGACTGTAACGGAATGATTCGGCAATCAACGTCGATACATGCGTATTGGAGACATCATATACTGCTATTTTATGAATTCCTTTGTCAGCAAGCATGCCTGCTAAGATATTCGCTGCATTTTCTGTATTTCCATACATGGAACCATAAAGAATGACAACACCTTTTTCTTCCGGAGTATAGGTGCTCCACAATTGATATTTCTCTAAAATATAGCTAATGTTCTTTCTCCAGACGATGCCGTGAAGAGGTGCGATCATTTGAATATCGACAGCCCCTGCCTTTTTCAATGCCGTCTGTACTTGAACGCCATATTTTCCAACGATATTTGTATAATAGCGGCGTGCATCATTTAACCATTCGCTGTCCAGATCGATTTCATCATCAAACAGGGTGCCGTTTAAAGCACCAAAGCTGCCAAATGCATCTGCAGAGAACAAAATCTTTTCGCTGGCTTCATAAGTCATCATGACTTCCGGCCAATGAACCATTGGTGCGAATACGAAATGCAGTTCATGTGTTCCAAGAGAAAGCGTATCTTTTTCTGTTACTGTAATAGTGCGATCATGGAGATCCATATCGTAGAATTGTCCGATGAAACTTAATGTTTTTGCATTTCCTACAATTTTCATATCAGGAAAACGCAGTGCCAATTCTTCAATATTTGCACAATGGTCGGGTTCCATATGATTCACGACCAAATAGTCTAATGAGCGTCCGTTTAATGTTGCCAACACATTTTCAATAAACTGTTGACGGATGGAAGCATCTGCCGTATCTAGTAAACAAGTTTTTTCATCTAATATCAGATAAGAATTGTATGAGACACCACGTGGGATCGGAAATAAATTTTCAAATAAAGCTAACCGGCGATCACTGCCACCGACCCATACGATAGAATCTGTGATTTTACGAGTACAGTACATCATATAACCTCTTTTCTTTCTTGCCTTTTCTTCAATCGGTATTATTATATCCATTTTTTTCATATTGTCCAATGATATGCACTATTTTTTTGCAAATTCAGCTCATATTTATAACGGTACAGCAATGCAGCTGTTTTCAAAATAGTGAAATCATGATATTGACGAGGATCATATCCTGTTTCTTGGATGATCTGCAAGATCTTGTATTGTATTGTGTTTTTATGCATATTCCCTATTTCTGCGGCTTTTTTCAAAGAACCGTTTGCCTGTTCATAAAGATCTAAAAAAGAAAGGATACTCATGATTTTTTCTTGCGGAAGGGAATGAAAAACAGATTGTAAAAATGGAGTGTTATCCTGTTGCGTCAGCCATGGCACCAGCATGCCTAATTCACTTTTTTCATAGGCAATCAATGGTATATGCAGGATTCTTTTCCCCCAGATGGCAGACTGTTTCGCTTGTTGATAAGCAGTGTATAACGCTTTTTTCTCTTCATATGTATTTCCTATGCCCCAGTAGATTTCATCAGCAATTTTCTTTGCTGCATCTATCAATGAATCTATTTTTTGTAATGGAGTTTTATTGATGAGCAAGATCATTTCAGATGAATAAATTGCTTTTTTCTGTATCATTTCTGCATAAGTAGGAGATTCTGTCAGTCGATGCACCTGTTCTATTTGTCCAGCATTCATGGGGCGGGAAGGAATTGCATAAAGAAACTGAAAAGCATGATTTTGAATCGTGTGAAAAGATGGATGCAGATGAGGATCATCACGTGCTTGGATCAGCTGCTCGATCCATAACCGATCATTTGTTCGCTTTTGATTGCGAATATCCCGATCATAGGCGTCACGAATCAATATCTGTGTCATTTTTTGCAAAATCTGTCCATAATACAGTACATCTTTTTCATCACCAGTGATTCCTATGACGCCAATGACTTCATGATCAAAAAAAACGGGCATATTAATTCCTTTTCTAGTACCTTCATATTGATGATCACTATGAATCGTCAGCTGTTTTTTGCTCTGTATGACAATCTGTGCACCTTCATGTATCTGGTTGATACGATTGAAATCTGTGCTGGCAATGATCAGCCCGTTTTCATCCATAAAATTTATTTCTTGATGCAGCACATCATGAATATCGTGAACGATTTGTTGTGCCAAAACAGGTGATAATTTCACTTCAGCATCCTCCTTTGTCTTTTGTACCATATATTTACTTATTAATTATATCATTTTTTGGTCTATAAAATATATTTAAATAGGCAGAAGAGCGATATAATCCCTTATGAAAGCTAACTATATAAAAATCAAGTAGTTTAGATGAAAAAGTTTGAAAATGTAAAACTGTTGATACCAGTTAGCTAATTTTGTAGAGATCTTTGAAAATGTGAATAAAAAGGCATGACAAAAACAACCTGAAAAAGGTTCAATTTTTTGATCTTGATGTGCTCGATCTATTTATCTTAAAAGTTCCGAATCAAACTGTTGATTTGTTGTTACCAAATGATAGATGATGCGTAATAACTTTCTTACACAGTGCCCCTGTGCACATCGATGTCCTTTGCCCTGTGACAGTTTATGACGATAGTAGGCATGGAACACGGGATTGAAGTTTATAACCGGAAGGATAACCTGGTAGAGTGTTTTCCTTAAATAGCGCGATCCTTTCTTGGTGATGGCCGTATGTTGTGCTTCATACTGGCTCGATTTGTGCTTGTAGGGAGATACACCGGCAAACTTTATGATTTGAGAAGCCGTGGAATAGTTGTGCAAATCTCCTAATTCCGCTAAAATGGAAGTACCAGAGAAATGAGAAATCCCTGGTATGCTGAGGATAGGAGAGTTTAGTTGCAGGCTGAATTCTTCTATTTTTTTGTCCAGTTCTCTGATTTGCTCATGGATCAGTTCCATCATGGCAATCAGATGTTTCATTTCAATGACTTCCGCCTTGGAGGGGAAACCAATCGAATTTTTAGCCACTTCTTCAGCCTTTCCGGTGTCAGTGCAATCTGACGGCCTCTTCCATTCGTCTCAAAACATTTACGGATACTGCGTATATTGGCATGAGCGATAGAATCGGCACTGCCGAATGTTTTCAGCACATTCATATAAACGATTCCGTATTTGGATCTAAACAAAGAATTAAATTCAGGAAACACGATATCGATACATTTCTGTAGCTTGTTGGAGTAGACATTCAGCTGTTCCTTGAGGTCGTGATGTTCGCGGGTCAATCGTTTCTGTTCATAGAGTTCAAAGCTGTTGACTTTTGATATCCGGTAACCCTTTCTTCTTTGATTGGAAGCCAGAATATCACAAATCAGCTGGGCATCCAGATTATCATCTTTGGTGGCACCAAGCTGCATTTTACGGGTCATATCGGTAGTTACTGGATTGATCAGGGCAACGGTATGACCGGCATCGAGTAAGAATTTCAAAAGATTGAAATGGTAATGACCGGTATCTTCCATTCCGATGAGAACATTCTTTTCAGGAAATGATTTGATTTTGTTTATTAAAAGATCGAATCCCTGTTTATTGTTTTTGAACGAAACAGGTTCGACAAGAAATTCACCGGTAGTCGAATCCATGATACAGAAGACATGAGAGAGTTTACCGATATCGATTCCGACAAGAAACATAAAAAAAACACGTCCTTTCTAAAAACTATGTGAAGTGAAGAACCACAGCACTTAAACCACAAATCCTGGTGCGCGATATGAATTCAAAGACTCATCTAACTAATCATTGTTTTGGAATAAGGCGTGGTAAGAACCTTTCCAAAGTAGTCAAAGCCACAAGGAGGAATACAAATCCACATTCACATATTTCAATATTCTACAAATGAAACTTACCGTCTTCAACCTACGGTTATAAAAGGTTGATAGAAAGGAAAAGGTATATTGTAGTGACTATTAGATGAGTCTTTTACAATATACCAGGTGGAAGAAAATATGAAAGTATTAGTTGCGGTTGACTCTTTTAAAGGATCCTTATCTTCGTTTGAGGCAGGAATGGCAGTTGCACGTGGTATCGAAAGGACAAAAATAGCTTCAAGTGAAGTCTATGCAGTAGCAGATGGAGGAGAAGGAAGCGTAGAAGCTTTGGCTACACACAAGACTGGACAGTTTCGTGCTTTTACTTGCAGAGATGCTTTTCATCATCCAATTGATGTCGATGTTTTCTTATTCGAGGAAAACGGCATATTATGTGCAGGAGTAGAAGCAGCCTCTATTTTCGGCTTGCATGGTCATGCGGTTTCTTATCAGACCGTAGAGGAGACCAATACATTTGGCGTTGGTGAATTGATCAAAGCCTTGGTGGACGCCCATGTCCAAAAACTATTGTTTTTTCTAGGAGGGACGATCACGACAGACGCCGGCTTAGGTTTATTGCAGGGATTAGGGGTACAGCTGTTTGATGCGAAAAACCATCTGATTTCTTCTACGATCAATCCCTTATTTTCTTTCCATCATTGGGATGTTTCTACTTTTCAACAGGCAAAAGAAATTTGTTCAAAAATAGAGATCGTCATCGGCTGTGATGTAAATGCACCTTTGTTTGGAAAGTCAGGATGTGCTTTGCTTTATGCTCCGCAAAAGGGAGCCAATTTAAGACAGCAAGTGTTATTGGAACGTCAATTGCATTATTTACAAGACTATGTAAAAGAAGATCTGACTCAACCAGGTTGCGGTGCCGGCGGCGGTTGTGGAGCAGGCATGCTTTTGTTAGGCGGTACCCTGACTTCAGGTTTTGAAGTAATCAGCCGCTCATTGGAATTGGAAAAGAAAATACAAGATGCTGACTGGATCGTTACAGGAGAAGGCGGCATGAATGAACAGACTTTACAGGGAAAGTTACCATTCTGTATTGCAAGACTAGCACAGCAATATCGAAAACCGGTTATTGCACTTTGCGGGCAGAAAACAGGCAACATCGATGAGCTGTCAGCCTGTTTTGATGGTATCTTCTCTATACAGCAAGGGGTATATCCGTTGAAAGAAGCAATCGCCCATACAGCAGAGTATCTGGAAGAGAGTGCATATCAGTTATTTCGTCTGATTCATGCTTCTAAAGATCGATAGTCTGTTTCTTCATTGTAGAAACAGTATTCATTCAAATAATATTCATATTTGTTTACTATACTCTTCTTAAGTGAAAGAGGAGTATAGATATGCAGCAGAATAGAAAGAAACGAAAGCAGAACAAAATCCTGATCATTTTATCGGTTATCATGATTATGGTTGTTGTTAAATTATTTTTTCCTTTATTTTCATATGAGAATGCAAGTACCATTTTGATTTCAAACACGGAGCAAGATGATTCTTTGACAATCGTTCTGGATGCTGGTCATGGCGGTTACGACAGCGGCAGTGTCAGCTTGGAGGGAGTATATGAAAAAAACATCACATTAGGTCTGGTGCTGTTAATAGGAGACTATTTGGAAGAGGAAGGAATTAATGTCGTTTATACACGAACAAGCGACGATGTGGAGTGGGAAAGCGATAATTTGATTGATTTGCAATCTCGTGTACAAATTGCGGAAGATGCGCAAGCGGATTATTTTATCTCTATTCATTTAAATTCCAGTGAAGATGGAAATGACATTCGCGGTTATGAGACGTATGTAGATCTAAACGAAGCGTCAACGGTAAGCATGGCAGAAAATATTCATTCACAGCTGTCTGATTTGGATTACAGCATAGATCGAGGATTAAAAGATGCGTATGATAGTTCGCTTTATGTGATCTGTAAGAATTCGATTCCGTCTTTATTATTAGAATTAGGATTTATGAGCAATGCGCAAGATATGAATTTTATTCTTTCCAATCCGGAAGAATTAGCCCAGGCAGTAGCAAAGGGCATTATCATGAGCATTGCTCAAGAAAGCATATAAAAAGAGGCTGTAACGAATAAGGAATAGCCAAAAATAAAAAATGCATCTAATCTCGAAAGAGAAAGGATGCATTTTTTGGTATAATTTAGCTATGAAAAACATCGAAGTGTTAGAGCTAAATCATTCCTATTTGAGCAATAGGAATTATACCGCATTTCAGATGATTTTACCACTGGATTGTGAAAAAAAGATCGATTCTTCTGATCCGGTGTACAGTTTTCTTGAAGTGATGGAAGGAGTCAACTGGAACAAATATCTTGATCACCCTGCTCACAGAGGGCGTGAAGAATATAATCCCTTCAAGATGATCAAAGTCATCCTGTTTGCGTTCATGAATCATATTTATAGTCTAAGAGATATTGAAAAAAGCTGTAGAACGGACATCCGTTTCATGTTCTTGATGCAGGAGGAAACGCCAAGTCACATGGCATTTCATCGTTTCATCCAAAAGTATTTAAAATATGACATCCAATTCATTTTTAGAGATATATTTGAATCAATTGAGATATTAGATCCGTCAATTGATCATGATACGGTTTATATTGATGGAACCAAGCTTGAGGCCAATGCCAACAAGTTTACTTTCATCTGGAAAAAGACCGCAATCAAAACAAGAGATAAAATATTCACTCGATTAAACGAATGGGTCAAGAAACTGGGTGATCGTATTGAAGCATCTCAAAAAGAGGAGTGGACAATAAAAGACATAGAGAATATGGCTAACCAAATTTTTCATATCGTTGAACAAGAGGGAATCACTTTCATTTATGGAAAAGGTAAGCGAAAAAGCCAGATTCAGCGTTATTATGATGAATTGATGAAATACAAAGAAACACTGCAAAACTGTTTGGAAAGAATTGAACTATGCGGACCTGACAGAAACAGCTGTTCGAAAACAGACCACGATGCAACGATGATGCACATGAAAGAGGACCATTACATGAAGACAGGAATCTTCAAGGCAGGATACAATGCACAGATAGCAGTAAGCAGTGAATATATCCAATTGGCTTGTATCTATCAGGATAGAACCGATCAAAAGACATTTATCAAATTTCTTGAAACATTCAGAGCACTTTATAACAGGATGCCTAAAACAGTAGTAGCGGATGCAGGATATGGATCCTATGATAATTATTTCTTCTGTTTAGAAAATGATATGGAAGCCTATATCAAATATATGATGTATTCAAAAGAAAAAGAAACGAGCTACAAGAAAAAAACATTCATCAAATCAAACTGGAACAGAAATGGAAATGGAAGATATATCTGCCCGGCAGGACATGAATTTGGCTGTATCAATGAAACGGTTGATAAGAGAAGCAAATATTATCGAATCAATCAAACGCACAGTTGTGGCAAATGCACGGATTGCCCACTCAAATCTCAATGTACGAAAGCCAAGGGAGATCGAACGATAAGCGTGAATCCGATACTTGAGGAGTTTGAAAGAACAGCGAGAAAAAAACTAAATAGCGAAGAAGGAATCCATCATCGAGTGCAAAGATCCATACAAAGCGAAGGAGCATTTGGAGTGATAAAAGAAGATTATGCTTATGACAGATTACATAGGAGAAGCATCAAAAATGTAGAAATGGAGTTCCTGTTGGTGTGCGTAGGCTTTAATCTGATGAAATATCATAACAAAAAAACAAGAAAAAAAGCACAAGCATAAATAATGTTGATGGGTTTTCCACAATAGGTGTTTTCATAATGCCAAAAAACAGGGATAATTGGGAGAATTGAAACAATTTCAAAGTAAAGAAAAGAAAAAAGAGGTCGTAACCTCAATAGACAGATTCGTTTAATTAAAATCTTCTATTTCGTTACAGCCTCTTATTTTAAGTTGTTTTTTGCCTGTTGCAAGGAAGCACGTACAAAGCCTAAGAATAATGGATGCGGACGATTTGGACGGCTTTTGAATTCAGGATGGAATTGTACTCCGATAAAGAATGGATGATCCTTGATTTCAATGGTTTCAACGATGTGACCGTCAGGTGAGGTGCCGCTGATCACTAATCCGGCTTCTTCTAGTTCTTTGCGGTAGTCATTATTAAATTCATAACGATGACGATGGCGTTCTTGGATTTCTTTTGTCTGATAACAATTCATCATCTGTGTTCCTTCAGCGATGACACAAGGATAGGCACCTAAACGAAGTGTTCCGCCTTTGTTGATGGAATCATTTTGATCTGGAAGGAAGTCTATGACTTTGTGTGTAGAATCGGGATGGAATTCTCTAGAATCCGCATCTTCCCAACCTAGTACATGGCGGGCAAATTCAATGACAGCAATCTGCATGCCTAAGCAGATGCCTAAATATGGTTTCTTTGTACGGCGGCAATGATTGGCAGCAGCGACCATTCCTTCGATACCGCGTTCTCCAAAACCGCCAGGTACGATGATTGCATCGCAATTTTTCAAGCATTCATCTACATTTTGTTCATTTAATAATTCAGAATCGATCCATTCGATGGATACGCTGCAGTCGGAAGCATACCCTCCATGGCGCAAGGCTTCTGCGACAGATAAGTAAGCATCATGCAATTGAACATACTTTCCAACGAGACCGATCGTAGTCCGTTTATGGCAGTTGTGTACCTTTTCCAACATTGCATTCCATTCCTGTAAATCACATGGAGCAGTCGTTAAATGTAATTCGCGGCAGACAATATCTGAAAAATGATTCCGTTCCAACATGATCGGTGCTTCATATAACTGTGGAACAGTCAGATTCTCAATTACACAATCTTCTTTTACATTGCAGAAAAGGGCAATTTTCTTAAAGACGGAATCATCCAAAGGACGATCACAACGCAAGACGACGATATCTGGATGGATTCCCATTCCCTGTAATTCCTTGACAGAATGCTGGGTCGGCTTTGTTTTGTGTTCATAACTGCCGCTTAAATAAGGAACCAGCGTTACGTGGATAAACAGGGCGTTTTCTTCTCCCACTTCTAAACCGACTTGACGAATCGCTTCCAGGAATGGCTGACTTTCGATATCGCCAGTTGTACCGCCGATTTCAGTGATGACGATATCGGCATCCGTTTTTTTACCTACTTGATAGATAAATGTCTTGATTTCATTAGTGATATGAGGGATGACCTGAACGGTTTCTCCTAAATATTCACCGCTGCGTTCTTTATTTAATACATTCCAGTATACCTTTCCTGTGGTTAAGTTAGAGTACTGGTTTAGGTTTTCATCGATAAAGCGTTCATAATGGCCTAAATCTAAATCGGTCTCGGCTCCATCTTCGGTTACGAATACTTCACCGTGTTGAAAAGGACTCATGGTTCCCGGATCAACATTGATATAAGGATCTAATTTTTGTGCTGCCACTTTCAATCCGCGCGCTTTTAATAATCTGCCTAAAGATGCGGCTGTGATTCCTTTACCTAGTCCAGAAACAACACCGCCGGTTACAAAAATATATTTTGTCATAAACTAACTGCCTCCTAGTTTCTTTAATATCTGTCTTGCAATTTCATATTTGGTACAACACTGGTCCATCGCTTTTTTTAATATGAAGTGATGTGCTTTATCTTCACTGTAACCAAAATGTTCGACCAATAACCATTTTGCCTGATTGATTGCTTGAATTTCTTTCATTTTATCTTGTAAAACAAGCGTCTCTTTTTCATAGCGCTCGATACGCTTTTGCAGGGTACACATCAAACGAACGCTTTGATAGAGCGCTTGATGTGAAAGGGGCTTGGCAAGGACTGGAATTCCTACTTCTTCCATGCGTGCTGCCAATGTATGATATAATGTCGCATTCATCAATAATAACAGACCAGGAATACTGCGTTGTGCAATCGATTGCGCAAAACGAAGGCCGCTTTCTTCTTTTAACGGCATATCAATGATCAGCAAATCGATCTTGCGTCCGATGAGCAAACGCTGTGTCTGTGCAATGGTGGAGGAGAAAAGGATGTTATATTGATCTTTCGGTAAAAGTTCTTTTAAAATTTGCATAGGAATTTCACTTTTAGAAACGACCAGAATGCTGTAATTAGGCATGCTTTTCCTCCTCCCCTTTCTTATTCTTATCGATATGCGTGCAGATATGCAGCAGGAATAAATTGTTTGATAAAATCGCTTGCTGCCGCACGATTCCATGCTTCTGCATGGGTAGTAGGTAATTTTTGCAACAGATCGGTTACAGATCGTTGTGCTGTATAGAGATTTACATCAATTGCTTGAGGTGCTTTTCGATGCTTTTGGATACCATCGATTCCTGCATAAATCAAAAGTGCATAACAAAGATAAGGATTGGCCATTGGATCAGGAGATCTTAGCTCAATTCGCTGCTGTCCCCCTTTGACAGCAGGAATGCGGATTAATGTAGAACGATTCTCTTTTGACCAGCTTACGAAACGAGGTGCTTTTTTCTCTCCTAAACGAAGAAAACTGTCTTTATGCGGATTGAAAAAAACCGTCATTTCACAGATATGGTCTAAGATCCCTGCCAGAAAAGCCTCTTGTAATTCAGGGTTCTTTGGTAAAGAAAGATTAATATGCATTCCATTTCCTGCGTGATCTGCTAATGGTTTTGGCGAGAAATCTGCTTCTAATCCATTTCCAGATGCTACCATTTCAACTACCCATTTAAAAGTAGAGGTATGATCTGCGGCAGTCAATGCGTCACTATAATGGAAATCAATTTCATTTTGTCCCGGTCCTTCTTCATGATGGCTGGCTTCCGGCTGAATGCCCATTTCAATCAAGGTAAAGCAGATTTCTCTGCGGATATCTTCTCCTTGATCTTTCGGCGCAACGTCCATATAACCGGCTTGATCAAACGGGATGCGCAGATCTTTATTTTCTTCATCTCTTTGAAATAAGTAAAATTCGACTTCTGCTCCTAAATTGATCTCAATATCATTTTTTTGTGCGTAGGCGACTGCTTGTTTTAATATCCAGCGGCTGTCATCTTGGAAAATGCTTCCATCCGGATAGCGAACATCACAATACAAACGGATCACACGGCCATCCATTGGTCGCCAAGGCAAGATACATAATGTGCTTGGATCAGGATGTAGGAAAAGATCACTTTTACCTTCGTTGCCAAATCCAGCAATTGCACTTGCATCGAAAGAAATACCTTCGTCAAAAGCACGAGGAAGTTCTTGAGGAAGAATAGAGATGTTTTTCTGTACACCGAATACGTCAAAGAAAGCGAGTTTGATAAATTTCACATTTTCTTCTTCAACAAATGTAAGAACATCTTCCTGTGAATACATGTATAACCCTCCTGTCTAAAATGAAAACGCTCATCGTATAAGAAAAGACACTCCTTCCTTTAGATGAACGCCATTGCTCAAATCTCATGAATTAACATAATATTTATACAAAATATGAAATGAAAAGTCAATGAACATTTTGTATTTTTACAGGGGGCATGAAAGAAATGACAATAAGCAAGAAAAATGCGCTTGATTTCGGGAAATCATCACAATTGAGCATTGACAGAAAAGGGCGAGGTGATGTAATATGCATGCATTAAGAAATGGAGGGGTTTTGATGTGGGATGAATTGCATGAAGAATGTGGTGTCTTTGGCGTCTACCATGTGGAAGAAGCGGCGTCTTTGACATACTATGGTTTACATGCATTACAACATCGCGGACAGGAAGGGTGCGGTATTGCTGTCAGTGATGGGACACAGGTGAAAAGTTATAAGGGGCGCGGTTTGATCGCTGAAGTATTTGGAGAAGAACAGTTGCAATCCTTAAAAGGAAATATAGCAGTAGGGCATGTGCGGTATTCAACTGCAGGGGGGAACATCCTGGAAAATGTGCAGCCCATGTTATCTGTTTCTCATCAGGGAACTTTGGCCATGGTCCATAATGGTCAGATCGTAAATGCAACACAATTACGTAATGCTTTGGAAGATGCAGGAAGCATCTTTCAAGGAACTAGTGACAGCGAGATCATCCTTCATCTCATTCAAAGAGAAAAAGGCTCTTTGTTAGAGAAAATCAAAAAGACAGCGATACAATTGGAAGGTTCATTTGCTTTTTTGATCATGAGCGGCAACAGTATTTACGCAGTACGTGATTGCTATGGACTTCGTCCTTTGTCATATGCAAAGGTTCAAGATGGCTATTGCATCAGTTCGGAGACTTGTACATATGATGTCATCAGCGGTAGCGATATTATAGATGTAAAACCTGGCGAAATCGTTAAATTCTGTGACGACCGTGTCGAGCATTATCGCTTTGCCCCGGCGAAACAACATGCCATGTGCGCGATGGAATATATTTATTTTTCTCGTCCAGACAGTACATTGGACGGTATCAATGTGCATTTGTTCCGAAAAGCAAGCGGTGCATTACTGGCAAAAAAAGACAAAGGCATAGAAGCAGATATCGTTATCGGTGTACCGGATTCTTCTATCAGTGCCGCAAGCGGATATGCGGAAGCGAGCGGTATCCCTTATGAAATGGGTTTGATCAAAAACCGTTATGTTGCACGTACGTTTATCCAGCCAACACAACAATTGCGTGATCGCGGTGTACGTATGAAACTGTCTGCTATCCGCAGCATCGTGGAGGGCAAACGAATCATATTGATCGATGATTCCATCGTTCGCGGTACCACATCCAAACGGATCGTTCAATTGTTGAAAGAAGCAGGTGCAAAAGAAATTCATATGCGCATTGCTTCCCCTATGATCAAATATCCTTGTTTTTATGGTGTAGATACTTCCACGCGGGAGGAATTGATTGCCGCACATAAGAGCTGTGAAGAATTGTGCACCTATATCCAGGCAGATTCTTTGCGCTTTTTGAGCATTGAAGATATGACCACGATTTGTAAAGGCGGTCTGTGTACAGCTTGTTTTGACGGAAAATATGTCACGAAACTTTATGATTATGCTGAAAAGTTAAAAGATTAAAGAAAAAAAGTTTCATCATTTGAAATTATTTTCAACAAAACACTTGACATTTTTCTTGTTTTGTTTCATAATGCATAGCATGAACGATGGAGGCGATCATGTACGCGTGGACATCCCCGCCGCATTCCATGAATTCCTTCCTCGAAATGCATCTAGAAACGGCAAAGGCGTCGTGTATCTTTTTAGATACTGTTCGCCTCTGCCGTTCTTTTTTTGTTAAGGAGAGTGAAATTTTATGAAAACACAGGTTACAGAGCTGTTCGGCTCTATGGTTTTTGATGAAGGCGTTATGCGTGAACGTCTGCCAAAAGACACATATCGAGAATTACAGAAAACCATTTTAGATGGACGACCACTTAACATCAAAATTGCCAATGCAGTTGCGAATGCGATGAAAGACTGGGCAGTAGAAAGAGGAGCTACCCATTATACACATTGGTTCCAGCCAATGACAGGCGTTACAGCAGAAAAACATGATAGTTTCATCAATCCAGACGGACATGGCAAAGTGATGATGGAATTTTCTGGTAAAGAGCTGATCAAAGGTGAACCAGATGCATCATCTTTTCCAAGTGGCGGATTGCGCGCTACTTTTGAAGCAAGAGGGTATACTGCCTGGGACCCAACATCCTATGCTTTCATAAAGAATCACGTTTTGTGCATTCCAACAGCATTTTGCTCTTACAGCGGACATGCACTAGATAAAAAAACACCATTGCTTCGCAGTATGGAAGCAATTAATAAGCAAGCGATGCGTATCTTGAAGCTGTTCGGCAATGAAGATGTACGTTCAGTAAAAACAACAGTCGGCAGTGAACAAGAATATTTCTTGGTAGATAAAGAATATTATCGTCAAAGAAAAGATTTGATCTATGCAGGACGTACATTGTTTGGTGCTCCTACTCCAAAAGGTCAAGAAATGGAAGATCATTATTTTGGAACGATCAAATCCAGAGTACAGTCTTTCATGAATGAATTGAATGAAGAATTGTGGAAATTAGGTGTCGCAGCAAAAACGGAACATAATGAGGTTGCGCCTGCACAATATGAGATCGCACCTGTATTCTCAACAACAAATATTGCGACAGATCATAACCAGTTAACCATGGAATTGATCCAGCGTATAGCTAAAAAACATGATCTGGTTGCATTATTGCATGAAAAACCATTTGAAGGCATCAACGGTAGTGGAAAACATAATAACTGGTCCATTTCTACAGATACGGGAGTAAACTTACTAGAGCCAGGGGATACTCCATATGAAAATGCACAATTCTTATTGTTCTTATGTGCAGTAATCAAAGCAGTAGATGAACATCAGGATTTATTGCGTTTAAGCGTTGCAACAGCCGGAAATGACCACCGTTTGGGTGCAAATGAAGCTCCGCCGGCTATCTTGAGCATGTTCTTAGGAGACGAGCTGACAGAAATTCTGGATGCAATTGAAGAAGATCGCGCATACAGCGGCAAAGAAAAAGAATTGATGAAGATCGGTGCCCATGTATTGCCGAAATTCCCTAAAGATACGACTGATCGTAACCGTACTTCACCATTTGCATTTACCGGAAATAAATTTGAATTCCGTATGCCGGGAAGTTCTTCTTCCATTGCAGGTGCCAATATTGTATTGAATACAGTAGTTGCGGATGAATTAAAACAATTTGCAGATGTATTGGAAGTTGCGCCAGATCTGCCAAGTGCATTGCATGCTATTATCAAAGATACGATCCATCAGCATAAACGTATTATCTTCAATGGCAATGGTTATGATGATGCATGGATCGAAGAAGCAGAAAAACGCGGTTTATTGAATCTGCGTACGACACCGGACGCTTTGCCTTATTTCATTCATGATGAAAATATTGCATTGTTTGAGCGTCATGGTGTATTCAGCGAAGAAGAAATGCGTTCGCGTTATGAGATCTTGATGGAAGAATATGTGAAGACAATTCACATCGAAGCTCGAACGATGATCGATATGGCACATAAATTGATCTTGCCTGCAACAAGTGCACAGATCAAAGCATGGAGCGATACGGTTTGCAGCAAACGCCAGGTAAGTACTTCTATCAATACCACTTATGAAGAAAAAGTGGTTGCCCGTGCGAGCGAGTTGCAAGCACAGGCGGCTGAAAGCTTGGAGAAATTAGAAGATGCAGTCAAAGCTGCAGAAAAAATGGATTACGAAGAAGTAGCAGCTTACTATCGTGATGTGATCTTGGCTGCTATGGATGCGCTGCGTAGTTCTTGTGATGAATTAGAAACGATGACATCACCAGAATACTGGCCATTCCCAACTTATGGAAAGCTTTTATTTGGAATTTTATAATCAATAAGGAACGTCGATAGGAATAAATACGAGGAGGGATGTACCATGTGTTCGATCATGGGGTATTGTCGCAAAGAAGCTTCTTTGAAAGCATTTGAGGAAGCTTTTGCAAAAACAAAATCAAGAGGACCAGACGATACAAGGATCTTAGATACTGGGGAGGGGATCCTGGGATTTCATCGTCTTGCAATCATGGGATTGGATGAGCGCGGAATGCAGCCTTTTATAAAGGATGATTCCATGGTCGTCTGCAATGGAGAAATCTATGGATTTCGTTCATTGCGCAAACAGTTAGAAGAAAAGGGATATTCTTTTATAAGCGATAGTGATTGTGAAATATTATTGCCATTATATGAGGAATTAGGAACAGCGATGTTTGCACAATTGGATGCAGAATTTGCTTTGATCCTCTACGATGGGAAAAAGTATCAGTTTATTGCTGCCCGTGATCCGATTGGTATACGTCCTTTGTATTATGGATATGATCAAAAAGGGTCGATCGTTTTTGCCAGTGAACCAAAGAATTTGACTTCACTGTGTGAAAAGGTCTACCCTTTTCCACCAGGTCACTACTATGCAGATGGAGAATTTCATTGTTATCGTGATATGACAAAGGTAAGCCGGGTGCATAAGGAAGATCTGGATACAGTCTGTGAAGAAATCCATGCCCGCTTGGTTGACGGTGTAGCGAAACGTTTGGATGCAGACGCCCCTTTAGGTTTTTTGTTAAGCGGCGGGCTGGATTCTTCATTGGTCTGTGCAATTTCAGCAAAATTATTGAAAAAGCCAATTCCCACGTTTGCAATTGGAATGGCAACAGATGCAATTGATCTCAAATATGCAAGAGAAGTTGCAGAATATCTGCACAGTGATCATCATGAAGTGATCATTACGAAGGAAGATGTCATTCATGCATTGCCGGAAGTTGTCAAGACCTTAGCAACTTATGACATCACAACGATCCGTGCTTCGATCGGTATGTATTTGTTATGCAAATGGATTCATGAAAATACCGATATCCGTGTGTTGATGACCGGAGAGATCTCGGATGAGTTATTTGGTTATAAGTATACGGATTTTGCACCAAATGCGGAGGCATTTCAAAAAGAAAGTGAAAAGCGCATTCGTGAATTGCATATGTATGATGTCCTGCGCGCCGATCGTTGTATCAGCGTGAATTCGATGGAAGCCAGGGTGCCTTTTGGAGATCTCGCTTTTGTTGAATACGTTATGAGCATCGATCCAGAAAAAAAATTGAACCGTTATGGAAAAGGAAAATATTTATTGCGTCATGCATTTGAAGGAGACTATTTGCCGCAGAATATCTTGATGAGAGAGAAAGCAGCTTTTTCAGATGCTGTGGGGCATTCACTGCGTGATGAATTGCAACTGTATGCTGAAAAGTATTACACAGATCAAGAATTCAAAGAGAAAAGTGAAAAGTATGATTTTGCGAAACCTTTCAGCAAGGAATCGCTGTTATATCGAGAATTATTTGAATCATTTTATCCAAACCAAGCACAAATGGTCGCTGGTTTCTGGATGCCGAATCGCGAATGGGAAGGCTGTGATGTAAACGATCCAAGTGCTCGCGTCCTCTCAAATTATGGCGATAGCGGCTGTTAGAGGGAGGAATATGGAATGTGCAAGGAAGTACGAAGAAAAACAGACATGGTCTTAGAACATGATGCCTGCGGTATCGGAGCCTTGGTAAATATCGACGGCCGAAAGGAATATCGAATCGTTGACCAAGCTCTTTCTATCGTAGAGCGTCTGGAGCATCGTGCAGGAAAAGATGCCAGTGGAAAAGTTGGAGATGGTGTGGGAATCTTGTTGCAGATTGCTCATCGTTTTTTCACAAAAGCAGTAAAAAAAGAGGGCTTTGCTTTGCCGAAAGAAGGGGATTACGGCATTGCTATGCTCTTTTTGCCTACACAAACATTTGCTCGCCGCAAAAGCGAACAGTTATTTGAAACGATAAGCGTACATGAAGGGGCAACCGTTCTTGGCTGGCGCGATGTACCTTGTCGACCAGAAATATTAGGGGAAAAAGCGAGAGAATGCATGCCGATGATCCGTCAATGTTTTCTTTCCCGTCCAAAAGATGTAGAGGCAGGAGATGCCTTTGAACAACGGTTGTATGTCATTCGCAGACAATATGAAAAGAGTTGTCCAGATACTTATGTGGTCTCTTTGTCATCGCGAACGATCGTGTATAAAGGAATGTTTCTGGTCAATCAGCTTCGCGCTTTCTATGAAGATCTGCATAGCGATAAATATGAGAGTGCTTTGGCAATCGTGCATTCGCGTTTTTCTACCAATACACAGCCAAGCTGGGAAAGAGCGCAGCCGAATCATATGATCGCTCATAACGGGGAGATCAATACGATTCGCGGAAACTGCAACCGGATGCTGACCAGAGAAGAGAATATGCATTCTCCGTTTATGGAACAATACGGAAGAAAGATCCTTCCGGTTATTGATCCATCTGGTTCCGATTCTGCTATGTTAGACAATACATTAGAGTTTTTGCGCATGAATGGCGTGCCGATGGAAAAAGCAGTGATGATCACGATTCCGCAACCTTGGCGCAATGACTTTATGGAGAGGGATAAAAAAGATTTTTACCATTATTATGCAACTATGATGGAACCATGGGATGGTCCAGCTGCTATTTTATTCTCTGATGGTGTGAAATTAGGCGCTGTCTTGGATCGAAATGGTTTGCGCCCGCTGCGTTGGTGGTTAACCGACGATAATACATTGACCTTGTCATCCGAAGTTGGTGTGTTAGAGATCGATGAAGCGCATGTCGTACAAAAAGACCGTTTGCATCCAGGCAGAATGCTGCTGGTGGACACGAAAGAAAAACGTTTGATCAGTGATGAAGAATGCAAAAAGTATTATGTCAATAGTCATCCGTATGGAGAATGGTTGGACCGCTGTTTATTAAAATTAAAGAATTTGCCTGCTCCGGAAAAGAAGACTGTTATCATGAAGCAAGAGGAGCGCAACCTGTTATACAAAGTGTTTGGTTACACATATGAAGATCTGCGTGAACAGATCTTGCCGATGGCCAAAAACGGTGTTGAGCCGACAGCTTCTATGGGCAGTGACATTCCATTGGCTTCTTTAAGTGACTGTCATCCGTTATTGTTTCATTATTTCAAACAACAGTTTGCACAGGTTACTAATCCGCCGATCGATTCACTAAGAGAAAAAGTAGTTACGGATACTTCTGTATATTTAGGTTCGCAGGGGAATCTGTTAGAAGATCAAGATCATAATTGTACGGTATTGGAAGTACATAATCCAATTTTGGATGGTCGCGATATGGATAAGATCCGTTCACTGCAGCATCCAAAATTCCATGTAGAAGAAATCTCATTGTTATTTTATCAGGGGATGAGTCTGGAGGAGGCTTTAGAGACTTTATTTGTCACTTGTGATCATGCCTGCCAGCATGGAGCAAATATCTTGATTTTAAGCGATCGCGGAATGGATGAAGAACACTTAGCAATTCCTTCCTTGCTTGCAGTAGCAGCTTTGGAACAGCATTTTGTACAGACGAAAAAGAAGAGCACGGTATCGATCGTCTTAGAAAGCGGAGAACCGCGCGATGTACATCAGTTTGCGACATTATTAGGTTATGGGGTAGGTGCGATCTATCCATATTTAGCACATGAAAGCATTCGAGAGATGATCGAAAAAGATGTACTGGATAAAGAAAGCAGCGCAGCTATACGCGACTATAATGATGCTATTCTGCATGGCGTCGTAAAGATAGCAGCTAAGATGGGCATTTCGACTTTGCAGTCTTATCAGTCTGCGCAAATCTTTGAAGCAATCGGCTTGGATCGCAGCGTCATCGATCGTTATTTTACTAATACACGTTCTCAAGTCGGCGGTGTATGTCTGGAAGATATCGAACGGGATGTTCGCTGGTATCATGACCGTGCCTTCGATCCGCTAGGAATGGGTGTCGATTATTCTCTTGATACGATCGGTTTCCATCGCTTGCGCAGCGGAGAAGGAAAAGAACGCCATCTGTATAGTCCAAAAACCATCGTTACTTTGCAAAATGCAGTACGTAACGGTGATTATGAGGAATTTAAACGCTATACAGATTTGATTCATCAAGAGCATCAGCCGTTTACGATTCGTTCATTGTTGGAATTTGATGATAGTAAACGAAAACCGATTCCGTTAGAGGAAGTAGAGAGTGCAGAAAATATCGTTCGCCGCTTTAAGACAGGCGCTATGTCATATGGTTCCATTTCAGAAGAGGCGCATACTTGTTTGGCAATCGCCATGAACCGTTTGCATGGAAAGAGCAACAGCGGAGAAGGCGGAGAAAAACCAGAACGTTTAGGTACGGAAAGAAACAGTGCCATCAAGCAGGTGGCAAGCGGGCGTTTTGGCGTTACGAGCGAGTATTTGAATAGTGCACAAGAGATCCAGATCAAAATGGCACAAGGTGCGAAACCGGGAGAAGGCGGACATCTGCCTGGTACCAAAGTATATCCTTGGATTGCTACCACGCGTTATTCAACACCGGGTGTGACACTGATTTCCCCGCCGCCGCATCATGATATTTATTCGATCGAAGATCTGGCACAGTTGATCTATGATCTGAAAAATGCAAATCCAAGAGCACGCATCTCAGTCAAACTGGTAAGTGAAGATGGTGTCGGCACGATTGCCTGTGGTGTTGCCAAGGCGGGTGCACAAGTCATCTTGATCTCAGGATTTGACGGCGGTACCGGGGCTGCACCGCAAAGTTCGATCCATCATGCAGGTTTGCCGTGGGAACTTGGCGTTATTCAGACACATGAACAATTAGTTCAAAACGGATTGCGCAGCCGTGTATGTCTGGAAACGGATGGAAAGCTGATGAGCGGCAGAGATGTAGCAGTTGCAGCATTATTAGGAGCTGAAGAATTTGGCTTTGCAAGCGGACCGTTGGTAGCGATGGGCTGCATGATGATGCGTGTTTGCAATCTGGACACTTGCCCGGTCGGTATTGCTACGCAGAATGAATGCTTACGTCGTCGTTTCCAGGGAAAACCAGAACATGTCATTAATTTTATGATGTTTGTTGCACAGCAGTTGCGTGAGATCATGGCACAGTTGGGGTTCCATACATTGGAAGAGATGATTGGACATAAAGAGTGTTTGAAAGTAAGCGATGAAGCAAAAGAACATCGTTTAAAAATCGATAATTTACTGCAGCTGCATCCAAGTGAAGAGAAGAAGCATTTTGACCAAAAGGATGTTTATGATTTCCATTTGGATCAAACAAAAGATGCAAAGATTTTGATTCCTGGATTTAAAAAGGCGATGGAAAATAAAGAGACCTATCACTGTACATTGCGTCTAGATAATACAGATCGTACCTTTGGTACTTTATTGGGATCTTATGTTACTTCGCATTATGGCAAAACATTAAAAGATGATACTTGTCAGATTGCTTGCAGCGGAAGCGGCGGACAGTCATTTGGCGCATTCTTGCCAAAAGGGATCTCGATCCACTTGCAAGGGGATGCCAACGATTATTTTGGCAAAGGACTTTCAGGAGGCAAGTTAAGCATTACGATTCCAAAGGAAGCAAATTACCGTGCAAATGAAAATATCATCATTGGAAATGTTGCACTGTATGGAGCAACAAGCGGCAGTGCCTATATCAATGGTGTGGCCGGAGAACGTTTTGCGGTAAGAAACTCCGGGGCAATCGCCGTTGTAGAAGGATGCGGCGATCATGCCTTGGAATATATGACCGGTGGCTGTGTCGTGATCTTAGGACCTACAGGAAAGAATGTCGCTGCCGGAATGAGCGGCGGTATTGCGTATATCTTAGATGAGCATCATGACCTTTATTTGCGGGTAAATAAAGATCTTGTGGATTTGGAAGAAATCCATGAGGAAAGCGACTTCCAACGTTTGAAGGAAATGATCGTGGATTATGTAGATGCGACTCAAAGCGAACATGGTCAATGGATACTGGATCATTTTGAAGATGTGAAAGAAAACTTCAAAAAGATCATACCTAGGGACTATCGTTGGATGCTGCACACGATCCATCAGCTGCAGCAGCATGGATTTAATGAAGAAGAAGCAAAATTACGAGCTTTTGAGAAAAAGAAAGGAGTGCGATGATCATGGGTAAGCCAAGTGGATTTTTAGAATATGCACGTGTGGATATGACACCGCGCCCGGCAGCAAAACGTATTGCTGATTTTGAAGAATTGTATGAACCTTTTCAAAGAGAGCAAAGAAAACAGCAAGCAGCACGCTGTATGAATTGTGGCGTACCTTTGTGCCAGTCTGCTATGGAATTAGCGGGAATGGTCACTGGGTGCCCATTGCATAATTTGATTCCAGAATGGAATGACGAACTGTATCATGGTCATATGCAGGATGCACTCATTCGCTTATTAAAGACAAATCCCTTTCCTGAATTTACAGGTCGGGTTTGTCCTTCCTTGTGCGAGAAAGCCTGTGTGTGCGGCATGAATGATGAACCGGTTACGATTCATGACAATGAGCGTTTTATCATTGAGGAAGGATTTGCCAACGGCTGGATGCAGCCGCATAAAAATACGGGTCACCGCGGAAAAAAAGTAGCAGTGATCGGAAGCGGGCCCAGCGGCTTGAGCGTAGCATATACTTTGAATCAAAGAGGACATGAAGTCCATGTATATGAGCGAGAAGAGCGTGCAGGCGGACTTTTGATGTATGGCATTCCGAATATGAAGCTGGATAAAGAAATTGTGGAACGCCGTATTGCATTAATGCAGGAAGAAGGCATCGTCTTTCACTTCAACAGTGATGTAGGCAAAAATATCAAATTTGCAGCATTAGAAAAGGAATATGATGCAATAGCGATCTGCTGCGGTTCCAAACAGCCGCGTGATCTTGCTGTAGAAGGCAGAGACAATCCTTATATTCATTTCGCAGTGGATTATTTAAGCACGGTAACAAAAGCTTTATTAAATCATACAGAGATTAAAGAAGATGCTTTTCAGGCAAAAGGCAAGAAAGTAATTGTGGTTGGCGGGGGAGACACTGGAAATGATTGTGTAGCTACCTGTATACGTCAAGGATGCACATCTGTCATCCAATTGGAAATGATGCCGCAACCGCCGCTGCAGAGAACACCAGGCAATCCTTGGCCTCAATGGCCGCGTGTCTGCAAAACGGATTATGGACAAATAGAATGTGCAGCTGTGTTTGGAAAAGATCCTCGTATTTATGAAACAACGGTAAAACGTTTCATTCAGAAAGATGGAAAATTAAGTGCTGTTGAAACCGTCCGTTTGGAAAGAAAAGATGGTCAGATGGTCGAAGTTGCCGGCAGCGAACAAGTGCTGGAAGCAGATATGGTGCTGATTGCGGCTGGTTTTGTAGGTTGTGAATCCTATGTTAGTGATGCAGGTAAATTGCCATTGACCAAACGTCATACGATCGCTGCAAAAGCTAATGGTCATCAAATCGAGGATAGCAATTTATTCGTTGCAGGAGATGCCCGACGCGGACAATCTTTGGTCGTTTGGGCCATTGCAGAAGGAAAAGAATGTGCTCGTGAGATAGATCATTACTTGATGGGATATACACAAATCGGATCATAAAGATGGATTGTACATGATATAAAAAAAAGAAAAAAGTAATTGTTCGATGATATGTACCTAGAATCCTGGGCACATATTTATGAACTAAACAGAGCATATGGATGCTATTCTGTATTTTATAGGAGGCATCCATTTTTGTTTTTACCTGAATTCTCTCATTATTGCAGTAATCTATATATTCTTCAAGTGCTATTGAAAACTTTTCAAAGGGCGAATAATCTTTTTCATATCCAAATTCTTATACTTACGACCTTTCTTCTTATCTATAAGGTCATTATATCCATAGATCTTATATTTGCGAAACCATTGATATAACATTTTGGTACTGAGTACTAATAACAGCTTTTAGCGCCACATTCGTTTTAGAATTACACGCAATAACTTTTGAAACGAATTCATATGTTTTTCTGGTGTCCAAACTTTGGGGTTCACTTCATTTTACCTGCAGGGCTTTTTTATAGAAACTAATGATCTCAGTCATTAGTTTTTTTCTATATATTCCTCCTGTTATAAAAAAGTGGGCGTGAAAGGGGGGGTGAAAATATAATTGCTTGACTTGCTGTACTTCTTCAAATATAAAGGACAGTAGGTAGTTTTTCATTTTTCTTATATATTTGATCATATTTTCGACATTTTTTTGAAAATATGATGCACTACCCTTTAGTAAAATACAGTTAAAGGAGGAAAAAATGACAACAGTATATGGATATGCAAGAGTATCAACTGCAGACCAACATGAGGACAGACAAATGCGTGCTTTATTATCTTATGATATTGCCAAACATCATATTTTTTTAGATAAGCAGTCTGGAAAAGATTTTGATCGGCCGCAATATAAAAAAATGTTAATTCAGTTAAAGAAAGGTGATCTTCTTTATGTGATGAGCATTGATCGGTTAGGACGAAATTATGAAGAAATACAAGAACAGTGGCGCATATTGACCAAGGATATCGGTATTGATGTATGTATCATCGATATGCCATTGTTAGATACGCGCTTTGGCAAAGATTTGTTAGGAACTTTTATTGCGGATCTTGTATTGCAAATTCTATCTTTTACTGCGCAGAATGAGCGGGAAAACATAAAAAAAAGGCAGGCGCAAGGAATTGCGGCAGCCAAAGCAAAAGGGGTGAAGTTTGGAAGACCTAAGATAGAACTGCCCAAAGAATTTGATCAAATTGTTTCCAGATGGGAAAACAAGCAGTTATCGATTGCAGATGTACTATCGATCTGCAATATGAGCGAAGCAACATTTTACCGAAAATTAAAGGAATGTAGAGATTTAAAGGAAGATAATGCATACTAAAAAAAGTGTACTATTTGAGTATCACTTCATTTTTATTTTACACCATATTTTTTTACTTTCAAGACAAAAAATACATAGAAAATCGATATTATATGACAGATTTTGCAGTTTTTTTCACTTACTATTTTCACTGTCAAAACCTACACATTTTAAGAGAAAGGATAGTGAAATTGTGAGAATAAAAAAAATGATTGCATGTCTGCTGTTTTTTTTGTTGGTTCTTATATTATTGCCAGTGACGATCTTTGCTTCTGGTGAACAAAATGTTAAAACTTACCAAGAATTAGCAGATGCAATTGCAAAAGGAGGTACGGTAAATGTTATTTCTGACATAACTTTAGAAGAACCTTTGGTAATCGAAAAAGATGTAACATTAACCGGCAGTGCTACTATTCAGCTATCGTCTGCGTGGAACGAAACTGCTGCTTCGCCAATCACAGTGAAGAAAAATGCGACATTCACATTAGACAGTGTTTGTTTTGATGGAAAGCAGGCAACATTGGCATATGGTAAAAATTCTGCAGCTTTCTTAGATGTAGAAGGAACATTTATTTTTATGGATGGAAATATCCAAAATTTCATCAGCACCAGTACAAGCAGCCATAGTCATCTATTATTAATAGACGGAGGCTCTTTTGTGATGAATGGAGGCACCATTTCAGAGAATGTATTAAAAACAGGATATTATCATGGAATCGTCTTTTTAGAAAATGGTGGAACATTCACGATGAATGGCGGAATGATCAGTAAAAATCAAGTGGCAGATCCTCAGGGTGCCTCAGGAGTTGTGTATGTATCGAATAATGGCGGGGAAAACACTTTCATAATGGAAGGCGGAGAAATTGCAGAAAATTTGAGCTGTGCTGTATATGTAGGCAGTAATTCCGGCAATGCATCTGTCGATGGAAAAGGCATCATGACACTGAATGACGGCATGATTCGCAACAATGATAGTGGAGAATCATTTTATGCAGGGGGTATCTATATCGTGGATGGCGAAGTCACGATGAATGGCGGTACAATTAAAGGCAATACAGGGAAGTATTATGGCGGCGGCATTGCTTTGGTTTCTAATCCAGAAGCTGTATTGATCATGAATGGCGGTTCGATCATTCAAAATCAGTCGATGTATGGTGCAGGTATTTTTGTTAGCAGTATTCAAGGCAAGGATTGGAAAGCAGATGTGCAGTTAAATGCAGGATTGATTGCTGAAAATGAGGTGAGCAGACAAGGCGGCGGCATCTATGTCGTCAAAGGACAAGAAGTGCAATTGCGAAATGCGGCCATTTATGAAAATGCGGCTTCGATCATTGGCGGCGGTATTTGGACTTGTTCAACCGGCAATCTAAAAATGTATATTACCAATGGCGGTGCTGTTTTTGATAATATGGCTGCCGGCGCAGAGGATGGATCCGCTGGGGATGATTTGGCATTTGTTCAGCATAAAGATAGTGAACCGGATTTTTTCCTCGCACAGCGTGCACTTGGCGGAGGACAGGTCCATTACTACGAAGATGGCGGTGTGTATGTAGAAGAAGATAACGGCGGAGAAGGTACGGACGGAACAAGTGCCTATTATTTAGGAACAGCAGATGGAAGTGCCCGCTATGATGCGGATCAGCCGGGAAAAGCAATCAGCAGCATTGATCTGCTTTCTGGCAGCTATGCACTGAAATCTGTGATTTCTGAAAATGCTAAATCTTTATCAAAAGAAAAAGCACAGCTGCTCATTACGCAAAATAAGGCAAATCGCGGTGCTGGCATCGGTGCAAATGGCAGTGTCATTATCGGGGATGCGCCAAATACAGGAGAAGAGACTACAGAATATACATTAGAAGTAACAAAAAAATGGTCTGCCGACGTTCCTGCATCAGCAAAACAGGAAATTGAAGCAGCTTTAGTTTGTGACGGATATACGCTGGACAGTGTTACTTTAAACAAAGAGAATAACTGGACAGCCGCTTTTACAGGATTGCCGAAAGGAAATTACACTGTCAAAGAACTGAATGTTCCAGATGACATGCAATCCATTGTCAGTGAAACAACATTGAATGAAGAGACGGCAACTTACCAGGTGCAAGTGACAAATGAGATGCTGCCAGTGAACGTAACAGTGGAGAAAATATGGAAGGATGAAAATGATAAAAATGGAATTCGTCCTGAAACAGTGACTGTTCATCTTTACGCGGATGGAACCGAAGCAAAACAAGCAGTGCTCAGTGCACAAAACGATTGGACCTGGGTGTTTGATGCACTTCCTGCCTATAAAAATGGACAGCCCATTTCATACACGATCACGGAAGATGCAGTAAGCGGTTATACGACAGAGATTACAGGCAATATGGATAAAGGTTTCATCATTACCAATACGTATATTCCTGTTTCGACGGGAGAAGAACAGGAGGAAGATCATACATCACCGAACAAAGATGCAGCAGAGGAAGAAGATGTACATACCTCTTCTTCCAGCGTGACCTCTTTATGGATGCTGCTTGCATCTGTGTCGCTGGTTGGATTTGCTGCAACATTGACAAAGCGTAGACTGAATAAATAATACGAATGTTCAAAAGGCAGCTGATCCTAGCTGCCTTTATTTGTCATATAGGAGGAGGATATATTGAGAAAATTGTCTAGAGAGCAGAAAATAGAGCTCTATGAAAAGCGGCAAGATGGAACAACGATCAATGCACTGGCAAAAGAATATGGATTGCGCAAAGAAGGAGTAAAATACCTGATTCGATTAATTGATGTGCATGGTTACGACATCTTAAGAAATGGCAGGAGCCGCCATTATCCTGTAGAGTTAAAAGAGCAGGCCATACGCGAGGTCTTAAACGAGAACAAAAGCATCGGGAGCACTGCTATCAAATACGGTTTATCCAGCAAGACCGCTTTAACAAAATGGATAAAGGACTATATAAGAAATGGCAATACTGTGATCGAACATAAACGGGGACGTCCGAAAAAGATGGAAACCAGATGATGAAAAAAGCGATTCTATAAAAATGTTGCCGAGTATCTAAGTGTGGATACCGTACAAATAAAGAGGAATCGCTTTTTTATATTTGAAGCAGGGAAAACACAGCAAATCAATCGGCATAGATAGAACTGCTTCGATCCAGAAATATCCAATATAATATTTATTTTGTGATGAAAAAGATGCGAAGACGTTTGATCAAATAGATGGCAATCAGGATCTTTAAGAGATCAGGCAAGAGATACGGCAATACGCATAGAGCTATGATCGACAGGATCCCAAGAGGCTCTGTGGTTTGCATATTGAGAAAGGCAAACCACAGAGTGCCGCATAAGTAACAGATCATCAGCGCAAAAAGGCATGAAAAAAAGAAACGGACCGTGTGATCTTTCCACCATTTTTCCAAGCTCCACAATAACAAGGAACTAAGCAAGAATCCAAATATATAACCGCCGGTCATCGAAAACAGTGTCGAAAACCCCTGGCGAAAGCCTGAAAATACAGGGATTCCAATACAGCCTAACAATAAATATAGAATGATGCTGAAAGTAGCAATTCTTCCTCCCAGTGCACCGCAGATAAAGAAAATTGCCAATGTTTGCAATGTAAAGGGGATAGTCAGGGGTATCGAGATCCATGAGCATAATGTGATGCATGCTGCTGAAAATGCGCAGCAGGTCAATTCTTTTGTTTGCATAAAGTACTCCTTTTTTTGTGTTGAAGTGATTATAGCAAAAGAAAGTTTGAAAATCAAACAAAACAAAAAAAAAGAAACAGGAGCATGTAAGCCCCTGTTAACGATCCATTATAATGTCTTGTGTTTTAAGACGGCATGTATAGCAATAGCGACGATCATACCAACGATTGCTTCTGCAATTGAGTTGATTCCTACCGTCGTTAATAATAAAGTAACGATCGTATTTCCTAATACGGTTTCATAGGGTTCTTTAAAGAAGATCCAGATGCCTCCCAGAACACCGATCGTATTGATCAAAGCACCGGATAGGCCGCTTACTATCGGTGCAGCTTTTTCATTTTTGGCAGATAGTTTCTCATAGAACCAGCCGCTGCCATAACCCAAAGCAATACGAGGGACAAATGCGATGAGCAGTGATGTCCAGCTGCCCTGTACCCCTCCCATAGAGAAGAATGGTGTAAAGCAGAAGCTGGTGATCGTCGGTGAAAAGGTTGCATTGTAAAAGGAACAAAATCCCATGACAAAGCCCAGTGCTGCCCCATATCGTTTTCCTAATGCCATGGCACATATGATGACTGGGATATGCAGCATGGTAATGCTTAGAAAACCAACACGTAAAAACCCAAGGGGTGTGAAAGAAAGTACTACCTCGATTGCTAACAGCATAGAAAATAAGACCATTTTTTTTGTTTTTGTGTTTTTCATATAAATTCCTTTCTACTGTCGTTCCTAACGGATACGGCGTATGGATGTGGCCGATGGCAGCCCATAAGCGCTTTGGGCGGACAAAACGGCACGATTGATAGCTTTTCCCATCGCATAAACAGCAAGTGTACCGACGACATCTGGCATGGCATCTACTTCATCCAAAGCCAACGTGAAGATCGTATCACCATCGCTCATCGTGTGTACAGGAAAGATGGCATCGGCATAGCCGTTGTGTGCAATACTGGCAATCTTGTTGCATTGTGCTTTATCCAATTTGGCATTTGTCAGGATACAGCCAATGGTCGTATTGCCTTGCGGCAACTGATCTGCTGCCTGCATGTGTTCCATCACGGAGAGAGAATCCAATAGCTGTTCATCTTTATAGACTCCAGCAATGTATTGTCTGGTTGCAACATCCCTTACATTGCCGCATGCATTGACTGCTACAATTGCACACACTTGCAGATCGTTACACTGCACCCCAAACATGCCTTGACCAGATTTCATCGCATAGTCACTGCCTAACAGTTTTCCGACGCTTGCACCTGTACCGGCTCCATAATTTCCATTCAGGAAAAGGTTTTGTTCACTGGCTTGACATGCCGCATACCCCATGGCAGCATCTGGACGGATCTTTCCATTACCGACGCAAAGATCAAACAGAGATGCTCCGCAAACAATAGGGACATGTTGGCCGGCAATGGCAAATCCGCATTCTTTTTCTTCTAAATAGCGCATGACACCGCCAGCAGCATCCAAGCCAAATGCACTGCCGCCTGAAAGAATGACACCATGTATTTGCTGCACCATGTTCTTCGGATTCAATAAGTCTGTTTCGCGTGTAGCTGGACCGCCTCCGCGGACATCTACTCCGGCAGTTGCACCTCTTTTACAAAGAATGACTGTACAACCGGTTGCATTTACCTCATCTTGTGCTTGTCCTACCTGCACATGGCGCATCTGAGAGATGGTAATTTCTTTCATATCTTTCCCTCCATTCGAATGGTAAATAAAAAAGCTGCATGAGCAGCACAGAAAAAGCATTCCAAAAAGGAATCATTGCATCTTGAGCAAAGTACTGTTTCTCCTGAATACAGCCTTTATCGTTTTTTCTTTTTCTGTGCAGTTTCCTATATATGGGAATACCACCGTAGAAAATGATAACACAGATCCATTCAAAACGAAAGCAGGTTCGTGATAATTTAGCGCAAAACGGATATTTGGGCGTATACATTAAAAAAAGGGGATTTTTGATGTATAGAAAAAAGCACCATCAATTGATTCGCATCTTGGGAAAAAATCCATTTGCAACGACAAAATTGTTTTGGGATACGCAGCAAAAGGAATTTTTTGTTGTAAAACGCGCATACAAGCAGGATCCGCTCTCTGTTTATTTGCTTCGAAAGGAATGTGCATTACTCTCTATGCTGTCACATTCGATGATTCCGGCTTGTAAGGGATTCGATCAGCGAAAAACTTCCTTTCGAATGGAATATATACATGGAGAGACCTTAGACAAAAAATGGCGAAAGGAAGGTCCTTTTCCATTTTCGCTGATAAGAAGCTGGGGAATCTCCTTGTGCGAAGTATTGCATTATTTGCACTCTCAGGAACAGCCGCTTGTTTATCGAGATCTAAAACCGCAAAATATCATGGTAACAAAACAGGATACTTTGGTTTTGATTGATTTTGGAGCTGTTCGAAGATATCAGCCAGATAAAAAGGAGGATACATTTTTATTAGGCAGTAAAGGATACGCAGCACCTGAATTATATGGAGGTATGGGACAAAGTGATTTAAGATGCGATATTTATTCTTTAGGAGTACTTATGTATCGGTTATGGGATAAAGAAAGAGATGGCAGATTATGGGATATTTTGGATCGATGTACACAATATCGTCCGCAAAATAGATATCAGAGCTGTCTGGAATTAAAAAAGGATCTCATTGAAAAGAAGTGATTCCTCAACAATAGTTAGCTTATACTAACTTCGTTTTGCGAAGTTCTGGTTGAATTAGTTGATTCTGTCGAAATTTTTCCTTATAATATCAATCAGGAGGTGCTTCAAGCAAATGAATATTGAACGTAAAGAATGGGAAGGATTCAGTGGACGAATCTGGAAAGAAGAGGTCAATGTCCGCGATTTTATTCAACATAACTACAAACCTTACGATGGGGATGAAAGCTTTTTAGCTGGACCTACAGAGGCAACAAATACGCTTTGGAGTGAATTGCAGAAATTGCAGAAAGAAGAACGTGCCAAAGGCGGCGTTCTGGATATGGAAACGGAAGTTGTTTCTTCTTTAACATCTTATGGTCCAGGCTATATCAAAGAAGAATTAAAAGACTTGGAAAAAGTTGTTGGTCTTCAGACAGATAAGCCATTGAAACGTGCATTTATGCCATATGGCGGTATCAAGATGGCGGAAGAAGCTTGTACGACGTATGGTTATACACCGAGTGAAAAACTACACGAGATCTTTACAAAATATCATAAAACACATAACCAGGCAGTATTTGATGCATATACACCTGAAATGCGTTTGGCAAGACGCAACAAGATCGTCACCGGATTACCAGATACATATGGACGCGGGCGTATCGTTGGTGATTATCGCCGTGTAGCTCTTTATGGTATCGATTTCTTGATTCAGGAAAAAGAAAAAGATAAAGCAAATTGCGGCTGCGGAACGATGAGCGATGATATCATTCGTCAGCGTGAAGAGCTGGCAGAGCAGATCAAAGCATTGCATGGAATGAAGGAAATGGCAGCCATCTACGGTTATGACATTTCGCAGCCGGCAAAAAATGCCCATGAAGCATTCCAGTGGTTATATTTTGCTTATCTAGCAGCAATCAAAACACAAAACGGCGCAGCAATGTCCGTTGGACGTGTGTCTACTTTCCTGGATATCTATATTGAAAGAGATATGGAGAAAGGAATCTTGACTGAGGCAGAAGCACAGGAATTGGTCGATCATATGACAATGAAATTCCGTATGGTGAAGTTTGCCCGTATTCCTTCTTATAATCAATTGTTCTCTGGAGATCCTGTATGGGCAACTTTGGATGTTGCAGGTTTAGGAATGGATGGACGTCATCAAGTTACAAAAACATGTTTCCGTTTCTTGCATACATTAGAAAATATGGGGCCTTCACCTGAGCCGAACCTGACAGTTCTTTATTCATCCCGTTTGCCGGAAACATTTAAAAAATATGCAGCGAAGATTTCTATTGCGACAAGTTCTGTGCAGTATGAAAATGATGATGTGATGCGTCCGGTATGGGGCGACGACTATTCTGTATGCTGCTGTGTGTCTGCTACACAGACAGGAAAAGAAATGCAATTCTTTGGAGCACGTGCAAACTTGGCAAAATGTTTATTATATGCGATCAATGGCGGCGTGGATGAAAGAACCAAGACACAGGTTGGTCCAGAATACAAAGCAATTACAAGTGAATACTTGGATTATGATGAAGTCATGCATCGTTATGATGTCATGATGGAATGGCTGGCGGATCTTTATGTCAATATCTTGAATTTGATCCAGTACATGCACGATAAGTATTATTATGAAGCAACGCAGATGGCACTGATCGATACAGATGTTCGACGTACGTTTGCGACAGGTATCGCAGGCTTCTCTCACGTAGTTGATTCTTTAAGCGCAATCAAATATGCGAAAGTAAAAACAATTCGTGACGAAGATGGTTTGGTAGTGGATTATGAAGTGGAAGGAGATTTCCCACGCTATGGTAATGATGATGATCGTGCGGATGATATTGCCGTATGGCTGTTGAAGACCTTCATGGGAAAAATTGAAAAACGTCATACATATCGTAATTCAGAACCGACGACTTCTATTTTGACGATTACATCCAATGTGGTATATGGAAAGGCAACAGGTGCTATGCCTGATGGCCGTAAAGCAGGAGAACCGTTGTCTCCAGGAGCAAATCCTTCTTACGGAGCAGAACAAAACGGATTGCTGGCATCTTTGAACTCGGTAGCAAAACTTCCTTATGAGTATGCATTGGATGGAATTTCTAATACGCAGACGATCAACCCGGGTGCTTTGGGTCATGATGAAGCAGAGCGTGTAGAAAATCTGGTAAGAGCAATGGATGGCTACTTTGATCAAGGAGCACACCATTTGAATGTCAATGTATTTGGCGTTGAAAAATTAAAAGATGCGATGGAACATCCAGAAAAAGAAGAGTATGCAAACTTTACGATTCGTGTTTCCGGTTATGCTGTCAAATTTATTGATTTAACACGCGAACAACAATTAGATGTTATCGCACGTACGTGCCACGATCATCTATAAAAAAATAATCATAAAAGGTCTGTTTTGTGGAACAGACCTTTTTATCCAAAGGAGACCAGCTATGAATCTGTCAAGTAAAAAAAGATAAGAATTGTCAAAATTCAATAAAGTATATTTAGGGTATACGAAAGCTCAGTTATATAAGTAGTCTTAAATAACGAATAGCTATAAATGATATATTTATATAAAAAAGTTTGTTTTATGAAAATATTGTTTGAAATTATTGGTATTCAAAGTTTGAATCAGGATGATTAAGTATCCAGAAAATGTAACGACAAAGTTTTGTTGCACAGTGTCCTAAGGCGTTGTAGTGAGACTTTCCTTGAGACTTCTTTAGCGCAAAATAGTTTTTCATAGGTCCAGGTCTTCTGGTCATATTGAAAGCTGTCCATATCAAAGCATATCTTAATAGTTTGTTTCCTCTTTTGGACATTCTAGTCGTATTTGCCTTCCATGTACCGGATTGTCTAACCTTTGGATCTAAACCTGCATAAGCTACTATCTTTTCTGGAGAGCTAAAACGAGTTATACTAATAATGGCAGACATGATATAACCGATTTCTATATCGTTAATCCCAATTAACTGATGTAAAGGAGAATCAAGCACAGTAGGATGTTCTTTGATTTCTTTTTCGATTCTATCAATCTGCCTTTCTTTTAGTTCTAAAGTTTCAATACATTGAATGATATTCAAACCAATGCTTAAAGAGTGAATTCCGATTGAAGTCTTAGCTGCTTCTTTAACAGCTTCAACTTTTGATAGAGAATATTTACCTTTAGAAGCCTTTTTAGCTAGATTCTTTAGTTTATCTATTCTAGCTTCAGATATAGAATTAGCGGTTGGATACTCCTTTAAAATAGCTCGAATAGCAGCTGTGTTGATATCAACAATGGATTCAAGTTCAGGAAATGTTCTATCGAGATATGATTTTAGCTTGATTTTCATTTTTGAAGACTCGATTATTAAGAAATGTCTTTGATTAACCAGCTCTTTCAATTCGCTGCTTAAGAATTCTTGTTCAATCAAAGATTTATATTCAAACGATAAGAACTTTGCGATGGCTCTGGAATCGATATCGTCATTCTTGGCATCACGCAAAGAAATAGATCTAAACTTACTGGTCATATAAGGGTTGATTAAAAAACACTTATATTTCTTGGAAGTTAGAAAATTGAATAAGACCTGATGATAGTGACCGGTTGATTCAAAACCAATCAGTATTTCGCAACGTTTGTTCAATTTAGAAAGAGAAGATAATAATGTTTTAAAACCTTTATCGTTATTATCAAAATGAAGTGAATCAAGAATCATTTCACCAGTAGAAGGATCATAGATACTTGCGACGTGTTCAAATTTAGCAACGTCGATACCACAAAACAGTTTAGACATAAAAAGACCACCTTTCTAGAACCTTGTCATTCTATAGTGGTCTTACTAGTGTAAACTTGCGTGACATGAAGATATCAAAACCTATCCAGCTATAAACAGATGTAATAAGATCCTATAGATTCACTCTCCTTTGAGTAGATAAACCACATAAATATATAAGAGTACTAAGGTTCTATCTACATTATATAAAAGGTTGGAAAGGAAAAGTGATATGAATGCTACGACAAGGTACATTTGTATCATACAAGGATTTATATGGAAAACAAGAAAGGCGCCTTGCATTCAATTGAAACTTTTGGATCGGTGGATGGACCGGGCATACGCTATGTGATCTTTTTGCAAGGATGTCAGATGCGTTGTCAGTTCTGTCATAATGCGGATACTTGGCAGAGAAAAGAAGGAACGGAGAGTGCACAGACAGTATTAAAGAAGGCTTTACGCTATAAAAGTTACTGGCGCGATAAAGGAGGCATCACCGTGAGCGGCGGCGAACCTCTGCTGCAGATCGATTTTTTGTTAGAATTGTTTACATTGGCAAAAAAAGAAGGCGTGCATACGGTGATCGACACCTGTGGTCAACCATTTACCAAAGACGAACCATTTTTTTCTAAATTTCAACAGCTGATGCAAGTAACAGATCTTGTTTTGCTGGATATTAAAGTAATGGACAATGAAAAACATATCCAATTAACAGGAAAATCCAATGCTAATATTTTGGAATGTGCACGTTTTCTATCGGATATCAATAAACCAGTCTGGATCCGTCATGTATTAGTACCGCAAAGAAATGATCAAGATGAAGATCTGTATCAATTAGACACCTTTGTGCGTTCCTTGCACAATGTAAAACGATTTGAGGTACTTCCATATCATACGTTAGGGGTCTATAAATGGAAAGAGCTGGGCATTCCTTATCCGTTAGAAGGAATCGATCCTCCTTCTCAGGAATTGATCGATCATGCCAATGCCATATTGCATACAGCAGATTATCAAGAATTTCGGAATTCATGACATTTATTAGCAATAACTAACTTTTTTTCATAAAAATACTGGCTTTTTGCAATAAAGTATGTTATCCTATAATCAGTTAGACAAGGGTAACTGATGTATTGGAGATTACAGCCATTATTCGTATGATGAAATCCTCTCAATAACCTCAACCAAATGATTACATATACGAAACTTCCTCCCATACAGCACTTGGATAACACTTTACAGCTTGCAAACTTTACAACCAGATAAAAAGGCCGTTTTCGGTCTTTTTATTTTGAATGAAGAAAAGAGCTCTGCATCTTTATCGACGGAAAAGCGAGTCTGTGCTATCATAATGCATGTATAAAAAGATAGAAAGGGTAGATTCACCATGCCGGAGTCAAAAATGAAAATAGGAAGCAATAAACAAATAACATTAGGTCTGCTTGCTCATGTTGATGCTGGAAAAACGACATTGAGCGAAGACTTATTGTATCTTGCCGGTGCTATTCGAAAACGCGGAAGAGTGGATCATGGAGATGCCGCTTTAGATTTTTACCAACAGGAAACGGATCGTGGAATTACGATCTTTTCTAAACAAGCCTATATCACGTATCATGAAAATGGCTATACTTTGTTGGATACACCGGGACATGTGGATTTTTCTTCAGAAATGGAACGCACGCTCGCAATATTGGATTATGCACTGGTCGTTGTCAGTGCATTGGATGGTGTACAGTCGCATACCCAAACGATATGGCGTTTATTAGAACGATACAAGGTACCTACTTTTTTATTCATCAATAAGATGGATCTGACGCATATGACTCAAGAAGAGCTTTTACTGCAGGTTCAAAAAGAACTGGATCCGCATTGTATCTGTTTTCATCTTGATCCTGCACGCAGGGATGAAGAAATTGCTTTGTGCGATGAAGAAGCTTTGGAACAATATGTATCTTGCGGACATGTATCAGAAGACAGGATCATGCAGATGATTCAAGAACGGAAAGTGTTTCCTGTCCTTTTCGGATCTGCTTTAAAAATGCAAGGTATTGATTTATTGATGGATACGATCGACCAGTATACCAAAATGCCTGCGTATCCGGATGATTTTGGTGCACGTGTCTTTAAGGTGAATCAAGATGAACAGGGAAATCGGTTAACATTTGTAAAGATCACTGGGGGAATGCTCAAAGTCAAAGAAAAAATAGGGAAGGATGAGAAGGCAGACCAGATCCGCCGCTATTGTGGAAAACATTTTGAATTGCTCAATGTTGCTTCTGCTGGAATGGTTTGTGCAATCAAAGGGGTGCAGACATTATATCCAGGAGAGGGACTGGGGTTTGAAAAGAAAAAAATTGAGCCTGCACTGGCTCCTTTTATGACCTATCAGCTGCATCCTGTTGCAGGAGGTGATATCACTCAGCTATATACAGCCTGTAAACAGTTGGCGCAAGAGGATCCTCAATTACATCTGCAGTTTGATTCCAGCACGCAACAGCTGCATGTTCAACTGATGGGGGAAATTCAAGGAGAAATATTGCAACAAGAGTTAGTCAGACGCTTTGCTCTGGAAGTTGATTTAGATGAAGGCGGTGTTCTATATAAAGAGACTTTGGCGGAAGCAATTGAAGGTGTCGGACATTTTGAACCATTGCGTCATTATGCGGAAGTACATCTCATGTTGGAACCTTTGCCAGCGGGCAGCGGCATTCAGATTGCCAATCAATGTGCACAAGAGGACTTGGCTCCCTCTTGGCAGCGTTTGATCTTATCCCATATTCAGGAAGAAGAGCCTGTCGGCGTGCTTGGCGGTTTTCCTGTAACTGACATCCGAATCACGTTATTAAATGGGAAAGCACATTTAAAACATACGGAAGGCGGTGATTTTCGCGAAGCCGTTTATCGTGCGATCCGCCATGGATTGCGTCGTGGAAAAAGCATCTTATTGGAACCATATGGAAATTTTCGAATAGAAGTACCGCAAGAAAATATCGGACGAGTGATCTATGATATCGAAAAGATCAACGGGACATTTCAATTAAAGGATGCGCAAGAGGGAATGAGTCAAGTCATAGGCAATGCGCCTCTGTGCGGCATTCAACAATGTGCAAAGGAACTGCCTTCTTATACGAAAGGCAAGGGAAGAATCTACTATACATTTGAAAATTATCATCCCTGCCAGCATGCAGAAACCGTTTTAGAAGAAAAGGCATATGATTGTGACCGTGACTTGCAACATCCATGCGGGTCTATTTTCTGTACGCATGGAGCAGGTTTTTATGTACCTTGGGACGAAGTAGAAAAATATATGCATCTTCCTTACCAGCTCAATGAGAAAAAGGAAGAACAGACAGTTGTTTCGCTTCCACGTGTTTTGAAAGAAAAACAAGATTCGGACAAAGAAGATGCACAATTGCAAGCTATTTTTGAGAAAACATATGGGTCAAAGTCAAAGAAGAAAAAGATACAAGACCGTGAAACCTATGAAAGACATGAACAGCAAAGAAAAATGGAAACGGTATCGTTCCTGCCCGAATGTGTATTGGTCGATGGTTATAATATCATCCATGATTGGGAAGAACTGCGGGAGACCGCTCATCAAGATCTGGATGCGGCACGTCATGCGTTGATCAATCTAATGTGCAATTACCAAGGATATCGCAAATGTACATTGATTCTTGTTTTTGATGCGTATAAGGTCAAAGATCAAAACGGCAGCGTACAAAAAATAGATAATATTTATGTGGTTTATACAAAGACAGCACAAACGGCAGACAGTTATATTGAACAAGCAACACACCATTTAGCAAAAGAATATCGCGTTACGGTAGCAACATCGGATGGCTTGGAACAATTGATAGCCGGCGGTCATGGTGCCATCCGTATTTCTGCCCGCGGCTTTCATGAAGAAGTGATGCGGGAACACGGCAAAGGGACACAGCGAGCGCTGGATTACCAAGGAAATGGATTGTCTCAGCCGTTGGCGGATTTGCGAAAATGGCAGGATAAAGAAAAATGATGTTTTTTACTCAAATTTTATTTTCTCATAGACATTGCTTCCTATATTTGTGTTATAATAGCCAAGGAATGAAAGAAGGTGTTGTATATGGCTCCTGAGCCCGAAGCGAATTACCGTAAGAATAAAAGTAAAAATGAGTATCAGGAGGTATATGCAAAATAATCCTCCTGTCAATAAGGAGGAAGAATAATGCTTGAGTTTTACAAGACATTGGACAACGAAACCAAACACATTGTGCAGCCAGAACCAGGCTGCTGGATCAATGCCGTATCTCCAAGTGATGAAGAAGTTGATTTTTTGGTTCACAAAGTGGGTGTTTTGCCAGAGTTTGTAAAGTCTTCGTTAGATGAAGAAGAAAGTTCCCATATCGATTATGACGATGATGAAAATCAGACATTGATCATCGTTGATTATCCTAGTGCGGAAGAGCGAGAGGATAAATATGATGAAAATACCTTGCAATATACGACATTGCCATTAGGTATCGTTATCATGAAGGGGTATGTCATCACGATCAGCCTACATGAAAATTTGAATATTGAGGACATGGCCAGCGGGGTTGTGCGCGGTGTACGCACGGATATGAAAACAAGGTTTTTATTGCTGTTGTTTTTGCGCATCTCACAACGTTATTTGATTTATCTGCGCCAGATCGACCGCCTGTCATCTCGTACGGAACAGAAATTGCATCAGTCGATGAAGAATGAAGAATTGATCCAGATGCTTGGTTTGGAAAAATCGTTAGTTTATTTTTCGACGTCATTAAAAAGCGATGAGATCGTTCTGAACAAGATCATGCGCGGAAAGTTGATCAAATTGTATGAAGAGGATCAAGATCTGTTGGACGATGTATTGATCGAGATTCATCAGGCGATAGAGATGTGTAATATTTACTCCAATATCTTATCCGGTACGATGGATGCTTTTGCCTCCGTTATTTCGAATAACCTGAATATCGTCATGAAGGTGTTAACGGTCATCACGATCGTTATGGCTATTCCGAATATCGTATTTGGTTTTTATGGAATGAATGTAAACGGGCTGCCGTTGGCGCAAACATGGCTTGCTCCAATGATCGTGGCTTTGATTGCAATGGGAATTGCAACTTGGATCTTTATCAAGAAAGATATGTTTCATTAGTGGACGAAGGTCCACTTTTTCTTTATAAAAAAACTCCTTGGCGAAGGAGTGATAAAACTTATTTTTTCATGGCATATTTCCTCTTGTCTTGTTGAAAAAATGCAGCTATAAAGATCAATATTGGGTAAATTTCCAGCCGCCCGATCAACATGGCAAAAGACAAGGTGATCTTGGAAAGATCGGAAAATAACGCAAAATTGCCTAATGGACCCGCTATGCCTAAACCGGGGCCAACATTTCCTAAACAAGCAAAGCATGCACCAATGGTCGATTCTAAATCGAAATTGTCTAAAGAAACGATCAATACGACAATGACCAGGATGAGAAGATAACAAAAGAAATAGCTGCAGATCTGATGAACAATGTTATGGTCTACCTTTTTTCCATCCATGGTGATCACATCTACTTTTTGCGGATGAATCAGCCGCTGCAGGTCCAGTTTGGTTTGTTTTAACAAAATCAAAAGCCGGCTGATTTTCAAACCTCCTGCAGTACTGCCGGCACAGGCACCGATCAGCATGAGGATCAACAGGATCGTTTTTGAATACAAGGGCCACTGACTAAAGTCTGCAGTTGTGAAGCCGGTCGTAGAGATGATCGACGCGACTTGAAAGATCGCATAGCGCAGCGATAATAACAGCGAACCATCCATCATAGACTGAATGTTGAGTGAAATAGTTACTATACTGAATGTTACTACCAGTAGATACATGCGCACTTCCTCATTGTGTAAAACAGAATGTGCATTTTTGATCAGCATAAAATAGAATAAGTTGAAGTTTATGCCAAATAACAACATGAAGAATGAAATGACCATCTCGAGATAGACACTGTCGTAAAAAGCAATACTGTTGTTTTTGATTCCAAAGCCGCCTGTTCCAGCGGTGCCAAATGTCGTGCATAATGCATCAAATAAAGGCATGCCGCCAAGAAGCAGGAAAAGCAGCATCAAAGCGCTCAGCGCTAAATAAATCTTGTAAAGGATCGCTGCACTTTCCCGTATCCGGGGAACCAGCTTTCCAATGACAGGGCCAGGTGCTTCTGCGCGCATGATATGCATCATACGTCCATTGGAGCGTGGAACAACTGCCAATAAAAAGACGAGGATGCCCATTCCGCCGATCCAATGAGTAAAGCTTCGCCAAAACAAGGACGCATGAGACAGTGCTTCTACATCTGTAAGGATACTGGATCCGGTGGTAGTAAAGCCAGATACGGTTTCAAAAAAACAATCTACAAAAGAAGGAATTTCTCTGGTGAAAAAGAAAGGAAGACCTCCGAATATAGAGATGGTGATCCAGGTCAGTCCGACTGCGAACATGCCGTCTTTAGCAAAATAAGAATGCTTCGTTTTTAAAGAGGCTAAAGCAAAGCCAAATAGGAAACAGAGCACGATGGTAAAAAGATAAGCAGAGGCATGACCTTCTTTATATAAAAAGTCGACGATTACAGGAAGAAAGAGCAAACAGCCTTCAATGATCAAAGCATAGCCAATGATGCTTCCAATGATTTTCCAGTTCAATTTATGGAGATGACGCTTAAGCGAGAACATCATTGATCTCCCTTAAGCCTTGTAACTGGCTGATGATGATCACTGTATCGCCTAATTCAACTCGAGAGCTGCCGCTTGCGATAGAAGCTTTTCCTTTATGTAAGATATTGCTGAGCAATATTCCTTTTTTGAACTGGATTTCTTTGATCGGCTTATTGATGAACCGACAATTTTCACGTACGCGAAACTCTAAGACTTCGATTTGATCATCCACAATTTTTGTTAAAGACTCTACGCTGCTGCCTAGCGTATTTTGCATGGCGCGTACGTACTGTACAATCTGATTGGCAGTCAGATTTTTAGGTGTGATCGTATTTTCCAAACCTAGTTTTTCTAACAGGAAACCAAGCGCCATACGGTTTACTTTTGGCAAGACGCGCGGTACGCCATGATTGGAAGCAAACATGGAAATGATGACATTTTCTTCATCATTATCGGTGAGCGCGATAAATGCATCCATCTCCTCTAAATTTTCGGATAATAAGAGTTCATGATCCGTTCCGTCTCCATGGATGACGGTCAGTTTAGGGAACCGTTCTACCAGATCTTCACACCGTTCCCGTTTGATTTCAATTACTTTTACATCGATTCCCATTTCCATCAGCATCGGTGCAAGATAAAAGGTAATCTTTCCACCTCCGATGATCATTGCCTCATGAATAGCTCTATGTTCTATGATACCTACTTCGCATAAGAACTTTTCTAACTGTTTGGCAGTGGCAGTCAGCGTAACTTTATCATTTTTTTGCAATGTGGTATTGCCTTCAGGAATGACTACTTCTTCTCCGCGTTGGACGGCTACAAATTGGATAGAAGATTTTAAAGCACTGTCGATATGATGGATGGTTTGATTGCACAAAGGGCTTTCTTCAAAAATCTTGATTTCCGCTAATTCCATCCTTCCTTTTGCAAAAGAGCTGACTTTGATGCCGTTGGAAAAACTCAAAGAGCGCAGGATCTCTCTTGCTGCAGTCAGTTCAGGATTGATCTGCATGCTTAAACCAAGGTCTTCCTTCAGCATGCGCATGCCATGGACATATTCGGGATTGCGAATACGGGCAATCGTATGATCTGCTCCTAGTTTTTTAGCTAATAAGCAGCTGATGATATTGATTTCATCACTGGAGGTAACAGCAATCACCAGATCTGCCTGATGGACTTTTGCTTCTTTTAATACATCGTAATTGCCGCCATTTCCCTGAATACCGACAACATCTAATAAATTCATTGTTAAATTCAATACCTGCGGTTTATTTTCTATGATCGTGATATCATAACCTTCATGACTCAATTGTTTAGCAATTGCAAAACCGACTTTTCCATCCCCGATAATTACGATTTTCATCCTGTCCCCATCTTTCTAAATGTTGATATATGCGCCTACATTTTACTACAACATAAAAAAAAGTCTATATTTTTCTTTTATTTTATGAAGGGATGCTTTATTCAATCATACTTGATCGCATCCTTTTCTGTAATTGTCCGAATTATTTTACAGGGATTTCCAAAAGCAATAACATGTGCAGGAATATCTTCGGCAACAACACTTTTTGCGCCAATCACGGCGCCTTCACGGATCGTCACTCCTGGCAGGATGGTTACATCCGCACCGATCCATACATTTTTTTCAATCGTGATTGGTTCAGCTTTCTCATATCCTTTGTTGCGGTCTTGCCAGCACAGAGGATGGTTTGCTGTATAAAGGCCGCAATTGGGTCCGATGAAACAATGTTCGCCAATCGTGATCTTGGCGCCATCCATCAGATACGCATTGCGATTGATAAATGTATGTTTTCCAATAAAACAATTATACCCGTAATCGGTATAAAAAGGGGATAAGATCGTTATATCAGAATCTGCATTTGGCAGCAGTTTTGAGATACAGCGCGCTTTTTCTTCACAGTTGCCTGGATGCAGATGATTCAATAAGAAGCAAAGCTCTTCTGCCTGTGCTCTTTCTTTGCATAACTCTTCATCATTATTGGCATCATACCATACACCTTTTTGCATTTTTTCTTTTTCGCTCATCGCAAGATCTCCTTTCTGATTTATACTGTTTATAGGATGTGAGAAATATGGAAGAACATTTTGTTTATCTGGTTCTTTCCATTGTGGAAGAAATACCTTATGGGAAAGTGGCTACTTATCAACAGATTGCCCGATTGGCGGGCAGAGACAAGAATGCGCGATTAGTTGCCCGTATTTTGGCAAATGCCAATCGATATGGTAATTATCCATGTCATCGTGTGGTCAACAGCAAAGGAAGGACTGCACCGAATTGGGAAGAACAGCGTCTTTTGTTAGAAGAAGAAGGCGTACAGTTTCAAAGGAATGGATGCGTAGATCTTGCGGTTGATCAATGGAAACAATGATGAATCAGTGAGGATATCCTTCTCCTTCATAAAAATATGTTTGTTCATCGTATCGTTGATAATCTTCCATTGCCCGATGCATCTCTTTGACATCATCGCCGATGATACCGCTGACGCCCATGCGAAGATAATTCAAAACATCATAATAATTATTGACGGTCCATATATAGACAGGAATACCATTTTTTCTTGCCTGTTCCAAAAATCTGGTGTTGATCTGTTCTTCCTCCACTGCTAAAAAGTCGACATCCAGATGATAATCGATCTTTCCCAGAGAACCAAAGACACAATATCCGATCCACCATTCTGGCCGAAGATGCTGTAATAAGGTCACAGCCTCATAGTCAATGGACATAAAAATCGCTCTTTCTTCAAAATGATTTTTTTCAATCAGTTCAATCAATTGATTGACCATTTTTTGCTCTTCTCCTTTTTTTGGCTTTAATTCGATCAATAACCCAAATGACGGATCTGTCTGCTTTGCTGTTTGAATGGCTTCTTGCAAAGAAGGCATATAATAGGATTGTCCATGAGAGGATAATTGTACTTTCTGCAGTTCTTGAAGAGTATGATCATGGATCGAAAGATCTTGTGCTGCCAGGCGTTTGGTCGAACTGTCATGAAAGACAACCAGCTGCCCATCTGCTGTTAATTGAATATCGATTTCGGCGTAATTGGCACCGTGCTGCTGTGCTCTTTGTATGGCGAGCAAAGAGTTCTCAGGAGCACTGTTATCTCCTCGATGCCCAATGATCCAAGGTGAATGCAAAAGCGGTTTTTGATTTAAATATTGAAACATGACCAACAGCATGAGCGGACATAAAATGAGGATCACGATCTTCCGGTGAGGGGCATGCGTATAATATTCTAAAAAATAGCGGCGAACATGTTTGGCTGAATGTTTAAATAAAGAAGATATTCGATAGGCAAAAAAAGGACGGTCTTCTTTTTTCAATGTAAAGTTGATTGTTTCTTGATCCTGTTCATACATTTTTAAGATACATACAAGGAAGAACAGTGAAAGGACATACAGGAAGATCCAAAAGAAAATCGTACAGATGAATTGTATCCGAAAATGATACGAATGAAAAAGATAACGAAAGAGGTAGATGTTGAAATCGCTGTTTTTTAACACAGGTACCTGTAGCCAGCGCAATACGATGATGTTGCTTATAAAGCCTACTAAAAGGAGAAAGGATAATTTGATCTTTGTGCGGATGGAAGAATGAAGTACTTCGCAAATGCTTTTTTTACATGCTTTCCAAAAAGAAGTTTCCTGTTTGAAAAAATGCACGGGTACAAAGACGAAGAGTCCATATAGAATAAAAGCTAAGATGAAAAAGAACAGCACCGATACTTTTCCAGAAGTCGTCATAGACAGTTCATTTGTAATAAAATTCGGAATGCGCAAGGTTGTTAAGTATGTGGATAGATAACCGATATGGGTAAACGGCAGCAATCCGGCAAAATAAATGGGTGCAAAAAAAGAGGAAGGATGACGCAATGATCGCAGCATGGCAAAAGTGGTCGAATAAAGCGAAGATGTCGTATATTCTATTTTGTGCAGCATACAATAAGTCATGGCGAGCATTGTCAATAATTCAAATACAATGGATAACACAGCGGTCAAGGCAATGATCAATAATACAAAGATTCCAAAGGGAGTAAGAAAAGCGGAAAAGATCGTATAATTGGTCAAAGAAGATTGATAATTTACCTGACTGATATAATAGTTGAGCAATGCATTGGTCAGGGGATACACAATGATGATCATGATCAGACGATACATACATTCAAAGCGGATCGTATTGCGGATCCACAGCAGAAAATAATGATTGGAATAAGTTCTCTTTTTTTCGTTTTTCATATTCATGATTATACTAGAAGTCTGTAACAGTTGCAATGAAGGTCTTTACAATTGAGCCGATGAGGTATATGATGAAAACGCATAAAATATAACTTCGGGGCAGAGTGCAATTCTCGACTGGCGGTAAACTCCGCGAACCTTCGGGCCGAATCGGTGAAATTCCGATAGCAACAGTGAAAGTCTGGATGGAAGAAGTTGTTTTTCTTATTGGAATATTCGTTATGTGTCCATCGGAAAAAACGTGTCTAGAAGTATATTTTAGGCACGTTTTCTTTGTTTTGAAAGGATGTGGTGAAGATGAATACAAATACAAAGAAAATCACAACGGTCGGAATGCTTTGTGCGCTTTCGGTGATCGTTAATCTTCTCATCCATTTCCCGATGGTTCCTGCTGTCAGTTTCCTGAGCTATGATCCAAAAGATATCATCATCGTGATCGGCGGGTTCATATATGGAGGAATGACCGCTTTTATCATGAGCGTGATCACTTCTTTTTTGGAGATCATGTATCGCGGAGGAACATTGTTAGATGTGCTGATGAATGTGATTTCTACTTGTACATTTGCGTGTGTTGCGGCATGGATCTATAAAAAGAGACATACACGCAATGGTGCTTTGATCGGCCTGGGACTTGGAACTGTTTGCTGTGTGTGCAGCATGGTATTATGGAATTATATCGTAACGCCGATTTACTTTGGAATGCCTAGAGAAGCTGTCGTAGCTATTCTGGTACCGGGAATCGTACCTTTTAATTTGTTAAAGTGTGCAATGAATGCGGGTGTTACATTATTTCTTTACAAACCATTGGTTACTTTGTTTCGAAACGGCAATTTGGTTGAGCAAAGCCACAGCCAGCAAATCGTTTCCAATGGAAAAACAATGGCCATTATCGGTTTGTTCTTATTTATCACTGCTGTTTGTTTTGTGCTTGGATTTCAAGGGATCATTTAGGGAGGTAAGAAGATGACATTTGAAGAAGCAAAAAAGATCATGGATCAAAAATTAGGTGCATATAAGATCATGGCACTTGCCAGCTGTGTTCATGATTATCCCATGGTGCGTAATGTAAGCTGTATTTTTTACAATGACAAGATCTATTTTAAGACAGATAAAAACTTCCGTAAGACGCAGCAGCTGTTTGAGAATAATCGGGTAGCCATGTGTTTTAACGGAGTACAAGTGGAAGGCATTGCAAAAAACAAAGGATTGGTCATTGAGGAAGAAGGACGCGTGTTTGAAAAAAAATACAAAGAATATCTATGGCAGAGCTATAATGCCTATTCTCATGTAGACAGTGAGATCTTGATCGAAGTAACACCAAAGTTTGTTGAAATTTGGGATGAAGATGAAAACCGCAATGCATTCCAGTTATTTCTTGATTTTGACAAAGAAGAAGTGGAATATAAGCCGTATGATTAAAAAAGGTTCATTCAGTTTTAAGCTGAATGAACTCTTTTTACAGATAGTATATTTTGATGCTGCTGAAGGATAGATTTCCTTCGATCCGAATCCATTTTTCAGTGTTTAGCGGATTTCCTGTTTCTTGAATAGAACTGAAAGTATGCTGGCAATTTGTCTGGATTTTCCACTCTTTAGGAACATACAATTCTATGCTGCACATGTTTGCCAAAATATGCAGATAAGCATCTGTGTTCAACATTGTGGCATGATCAAAGTAGACTTTTAATGAACCCATGGAACAATCGATATTTGCCTGTTTGAAATCATCTGTATAAATATGTTTTGTCTGCCTGGACATCGTTGTTTTTATCTGTATATAAGAACCATATACTGTTTCTCCGCCAGCTGGATCTTTATCGATCACAGGCTGCTTTTTAGGAAAGAGAAAATGAAATCCTAAGCTGCCCAGCATGGCTGCAAACAACAAAGGAAACGGGCGTATCGGCGGAAGCGGGATCCATTCATCATAAAGAAGATATAGAAAAGCAATGGAAAATAAGATACCGGTCATCGAACGATAAAAAATGGATTGCAGCAGCCAGATGATCAAAGCTATGGTAAATAAAATACGCCAAATAGAAATATCTTGAAAAATAGAAAACTGGTTTAATAAAACGAGGACTGCGGCAAAAAGAAATAAGAATCCCCATAATTTATTTTTATTCTGCATGGTAGAAATCTCCTTTCTGTTGGAAAACAAGGGTTTTGGATCCTTCATTGTTTTTAACTTGTTTTCCATAACATAGATAAACATATTTTTTGACATCTGTAAACTTTCTATGAGAAAGATGTTTTAAAATTCGATTGAAAAGGGAAAAATGCAGGAAAGGGCGCTATTGTTTTTTTGATAGGACAATGATACCATTTTTTCATAGCAAAAAATGGTATCATAAGATGTAGATAAAAAGGAGAACGAATTTATGCTTGAGTTAAAACAAATAACAAAAGATTATAGCAGCGGAAATGAAGTGGTGCATGCATTAAAAGGAATTTCTTTATCATTTCGTGAAAGTGAATTTGTTTCCATTTTAGGACAAAGCGGTTGCGGGAAAACGACATTATTAAATATTATTGGTGGTTTGGACCACTATACAACAGGAGATCTGATCATCAATGGAAAATCCACGAAAGATTTTACAGATCGCGATTGGGATGAATACCGTAATCATTCGATTGGATTCGTTTTTCAAAGTTATAATTTGATTCCGCATCAAAATGTGTTATCCAATGTTGAGCTGGCATTGACATTATCGGGAGTTTCAAAGGAAGAACGGCGAGCAAGGGCAAAAGAAGCCCTGGAAAAAGTAGGATTGGCAGATCAGCTGCATAAAAAGCCAAGCCAAATGAGCGGCGGGCAAATGCAGCGTGTTGCCATAGCGCGTGCATTGGTCAATGATCCGGATATACTGCTCGCTGATGAACCAACAGGAGCGCTAGATTCCGCCACCAGCGTACAGATCATGGATCTGTTGAAAGAGATTGCAAAAGATAAACTGGTGATCATGGTTACCCATAATCCACAGCTCGCGGATACATATTCCACTAGGATCATCCGTTTATTAGATGGCAATGTCGTAGATGACAGCGATCCGTTTATGATCGATGAACAAAAAGAGATAAAAAAGAAAGAAAACAAGCGCAGACCTTCTATGTCGTTTGTCACTGCTCTTTCTTTGAGCTTAAATAATTTGATGACCAAAAAAGCCAGAACTTTTTTAACGGCGTTTGCCGGAAGTATCGGTATCATTGGAATCGCTTTGATCTTATCGCTTTCAAATGGAGTGCAGTCTTATATTAACAGTGTGGAAAAAGATACCTTGTCTTCTTATCCGCTCACCATAGAAGACAGTTCAATGGATATGAGCGTGATGATGCAGACCATGATGGGATTGAATGAGGAAAGCAAAACACATAAAGATGACAAAATTTATTCAAAAGCCATGATCAAGGATATCTTGGAAACGATGTCTGACAAGATGGAAAAAAATAATCTAGCTGCATTTAAAGAATTCCTAGACAGTGATGCTTCCACTTTTGATACCTATGCAAAGGCTATCGAATATGGATATGATCTGCAGTTAAATGTTTACAATAAGAATAGTGATGCCGGATTGGTACAAGTTTCTCCCAATACATTGTTAGATAAAATCGGTTTTTCTACGATGACCCAATTGAGTGAATCTTTCATGGGCAGCATATCGACTGCACAAAATGAAGTTTGGAACAAGCTTCCAGACAGTGAAACGCTGCGGGATGAAGAGTATGAACTGGTCGAAGGAAAATGGCCGACAGCATATAATGAAGTCGTGTTGGCAGTGGATGAAAATCGTGAAATTACCGACTTTGCTCTTTATTCGTTAGGTCTGTTGGATCAGCAGGAAGTCATTGACGGGTTTCAGGCTTTGCAAGACGGCGGAAAAGTAGAATTAGGAGAAAGCGTGAGCTATGAGCCAAAAGATCTTTTAGGGATGGAATTTCAATTAGTATTAAATAGCGACCTTTATGAAAATGTGAACGGTTTGTGGATCGATATGAGCGAAGATGAAGATTTTCTTGAAAAGGCGGTTGATCAGGGAGAGACCATTCGTGTCGTTGGTATCATTATGCCAAGTGAAAATTCTTCTAAAAGAGAAACTGGAGGCATTTATTACACAAAGGATCTGCAGCAGTATGTGATCGATCAGGTGGAAGATTCAGAAATCGTTAAACAGCAAAAAGCAGATCCAGACATCAATGTGTTCACTCAAACAAAATTTGGCGATGATGGTGAATTTGACATCACTTCTCTTTCTCCGCAGCAGCAAATGCAGTTTGCTACGATGAGCCAGCAAGAGCTTGCACAATATATGGCTGACTACAGCGAAAATAAAAATGCAACATATGAGAGCAATTTGAATAAATTAGGAGCAATTGATTTAGATTCTCCTAATACGATCAGCATTTATGCAAATTCATTTGAAGATAAAGAAACGATTTCTAATTTGATCGATGACTATAATTTACAACAACAGGAAAGCGGAAATGATGCCAATGTCATCACTTACAATGATATGGTAGGAACCATGATGGAATCCATCACATCGATCATTGACATGATCAGTTATGTATTGATGGCGTTTGTCAGTGTTTCCTTGATCGTTTCCAGCATCATGATCGGTATCATCACGTACATTTCTGTGTTGGAAAGAACGAAAGAAATCGGTATCCTGCGTGCGATTGGTGCAAGCAAAAAGGATATTTCGCATGTATTCAATGCAGAGGCTTTCATCATTGGTCTCATTTCCGGTCTGTTAGGTATTGGTGTGACAGTATTGTTAAATCTTCCGATTTCCATCATCGTTGAGAATTTAACAGATGTGCCGAATATCGCATCATTGCCGCTTGCCGGTGGAATTGTCTTGATCTTGATTTCATTATTGCTGACAACGATTGCTGGTCTGATTCCTTCTCGTATCGCTTCAAAGAAAGATCCGGTGGAAGCACTTCGCAGCGAATAAAACAAATAAGATCCCGCAAAGAGGTACTGTGAAACGATTCATTACACAGTTAAAAGCGGGATCTTTTTCATAAAAAAAGAAGCAGTATTCTGCTTCTAAAGTTCATGCTCTGTATATTCTACATCAATGACATCTTTTTTCGAGGATCGAGAGGACGATGTTTGCTGCGTATAAGCGGGGCCTGCACTTTGATGTGCCTTTCGTGATTGAATCAGGGAATAAACGGCATATGCGACCACAAGGAACAGCAAGAGCATTGGCATGCGGAACATAACCAACTGCAGGATGGAAATGATTGCAAAAAAGTATAACAGATACATGTGGTCACCTTACCTTTCTTTGATAATATTATTATACAGAAATCAGGAAAGGTTGCACGCTTTTTGCACTTATTCACATAATTTCGCATAATGTGAATAATTTGGATAGTCAGATTTGCCCATTTTACCAGGAATGTATCCAAATTTTCCACAATGCTTGTATAGATAGCAATATGTGACATAATATAAGCAGAAAGCATAACACAAGGAAGGTGATGCAAATTGAAAAATGTATTAGAAAGGACAAGGCGCATCCTGTGGATTCATTAATGGATATGCAGTGATGTATATCCAGGTAGAAAAATAATAAGTGCGAAAAAAGGATGGTTTCTCTACATGCAGGAATCATCCTTTTTTATGTTTAAATAATTATTTAGATGAACGAACGGCATAAATATATTTGCTGGTTAAAATATATTGTTTATTAACATAGATAGTTGTATCATCCAATGTCAAGACTCTTTGCTGTACTTCGAGCAAAGGTGTACCTATTGTACAATTTAATAATTCAGCAAATTCTTTATTCGCATAAACAATTGTAAAATGATCTTCAAAATTTGACGGCTTTAGACCTGTCTGTGTAGAGACGAATTTTAAAAGAGAGAGCTCTTTTAAATCATTTGTTAATAGAAAATCATATTTAGTTGGAAAATAGTCCAGTTCAATGATGCAGGGGTCTTTGTCTACAAAACGAACACGTTTGATTTCGATACAGTGAGAAGGATGGTCTTGAAAATAAGAAGCAACCTCTTTTTCTATCTTATTGATCTTGCATTCGATGATCGTTGTGGAAGGTGTGGCATTCATTCGCAAACAAGTATCGGTAAAGCTGCCGCCAGTGAAAACGCCTTCGGTATGTACTTCTACTTTTACAAATGTACCTTTGCCATGCCGTTTGACCAAAATGTTCTCATCTACTAATTGTTGAATGGCATTGCGAACAGTTACCCGGCTTATATTATACATTTGGCTTAATTGCATTTCAGAAGGGATACGTTCTCCTGGTTGATATTTTCCACTTTGGATTTGTTCAAATAATTCATCATGCAGCTGTTCTTGTAGTGTAACAGCACAGAATTGCTTTAATGGTTTCATCGTTCAGCTCCTATATTCTATAGTAATAATTATAGTAAAAAAAAATGTACTTGCAAGAATTGACAGCGGTTACATAACATGTTAAGATGTATTTAGAAAATACAAGTTAATACAAGTTAGGAGGAAATTGATGGAAAGAACTATTGTATTGGCATCTCATGGAAAGTTAGCGGAAGGATTGCTTGATACAGCAAAGATGATCATTGGTGAAATTGCTTATGAGGCTGTTACATATGAATTGCAGCCCGGAAGATTAGCAGAAGATTTTAGCAGAGAATTGTCACAAGAAATTATAGCACATCCGCAAAGAGAATTCGTAATCTTAACAGATTTATATGGAGCAAGCGTGTTTTCAGCCATGTATCCACTGTCCGCTTTGAAAAATGTTTGGTTATTTACAGGAATGAATATCAATATGTTGCTGTCGTTATGTCTGGAATATCCAAATGCTTTGGATGAAAGAGCAGTAATGCAGATCCAATCTGATGCACAACAAGGTATAAAATCTGTTGGTATTACAAAATTAGAGGAAGAAGATTTTTGAGGAGAGTATTTATGGATGACAAAAGAGATTTTTTATCTATTTTTCGCAAGAAAAAACCTATATTAGCAATGCTGCATCTAAAAGGTGATACGGATGCAGATATTGAAGAAAGGATGAAAAAAGAAATTGATCTATATGTAGAAAATGGAGTAGATTGCATCATTATAGAAAATTACTTTGGTCAGTATCACAATATGGAAAAAGCATTGCAATATGTGAAAAACTTGAATCTCAGCATTCCTTACGGTGTAAATTGTTTGAATGTGGATGCAATGGGATTTTATTTGGCAGAAAAATATCAAGCTTCATTTGTACAATTGGATTCCGTGGTTGGACATGTAAAACCTCGGGATGAAGATACCTTGGATGCTTTTTTCAAACTATGCAGAAGTAAATATACAGGAAAGATTCTAGGTGGAGTCCGATTTAAATATCAGCCGGTTTTATCAGCCAATACTTTAGAAGAAGATTTGAAGATTGCAATGCAGCGTTGTGATGCAATTTGCGTGACACAAGATGCCACAGGACAAGAAACATCTTTAGAAAAAATTCAACAATTTCGAAAAGGAATCGGAAATTTCCCATTGATCGTTGGAGCAGGAATTACGCCAGAAAACATGGAAAAACAATTTGCCTATGCAGATGGAGCAATTGTAGGAAGTTATTTTAAAGATACTTATAAAGATGATGGGGAAGTCAGCGGTGAGCATGTTAAGGCCATTGTGGAGGCCGCAGAAAGAATCAGGAGGAGAGAAGCATGATAAAACTTATGAGAATCGATCATCGATTGCTGCATGGACAGGTTGCATTTTCTTGGACAAAATTTCTAGATGCGGATTGTATCTTGATTGCCAATGATGAATTGATGGAAGATGAATTAAAGATGAGCGCCATGCGGATGGCGAAACCGACTGGAGTCAAATTAGTGATGAAATCCATCGATGATTCCATCAAGGCGTTGAATAGCAATGTAACAGATAAGTATAAATTATTTATTATCGTCGGTAGTGTAGAGGATGCTTATCGATTAAGCAAAGAAACAAAATGCATCGATACGATCAATATCGGTGGTATGAAACAGATGGAAGGCAGAAGACAAATTGCAAAGGCCGTGTTCATCAGTAAAGAAGATGAACAAAAATTACGAGCGATAAGAGAGCAGGGAATTGAGTTAGAAGTACGTTTGGTTCCAGGTGATTCCAAACAAGATGTTATGGATCTGCTATAGGAAAAGGAGACCAGCTATGAATCTGTCAAGTAAAAAAAGATAAGAATTGTCAAAATTCAATAAAGTATATTTAGGGTATACGAAAGCTCAGTTATATAAGTAGTCTTAAATAACGAATAGCTATAAATGATATATTTATATAAAAAAGTTTGTTTTATGAAAATATTGTTTGAAATTATTGGTATTCAAAGTTTGAATCAGGATGATTAAGTATCCAGAAAATGTAACGACAAAGTTTTGTTGCACAGTGTCCTAAGGCGTTGTAGTGAGACTTTCCTTGAGACTTCTTTAGCGCAAAATAGTTTTTCATAGGTCCAGGTCTTCTGGTCATATTGAAAGCTGTCCATATCAAAGCATATCTTAATAGTTTGTTTCCTCTTTTGGACATTCTAGTCGTATTTGCCTTCCATGTACCGGATTGTCTAACCTTTGGATCTAAACCTGCATAAGCTACTATCTTTTCTGGAGAGCTAAAACGAGTTATACTAATAATGGCAGACATGATATAACCGATTTCTATATCGTTAATCCCAATTAACTGATGTAAAGGAGAATCAAGCACAGTAGGATGTTCTTTGATTTCTTTTTCGATTCTATCAATCTGCCTTTCTTTTAGTTCTAAAGTTTCAATACATTGAATGATATTCAAACCAATGCTTAAAGAGTGAATTCCGATTGAAGTCTTAGCTGCTTCTTTAACAGCTTCAACTTTTGATAGAGAATATTTACCTTTAGAAGCCTTTTTAGCTAGATTCTTTAGTTTATCTATTCTAGCTTCAGATATAGAATTAGCGGTTGGATACTCCTTTAAAATAGCTCGAATAGCAGCTGTGTTGATATCAACAATGGATTCAAGTTCAGGAAATGTTCTATCGAGATATGATTTTAGCTTGATTTTCATTTTTGAAGACTCGATTATTAAGAAATGTCTTTGATTAACCAGCTCTTTCAATTCGCTGCTTAAGAATTCTTGTTCAATCAAAGATTTATATTCAAACGATAAGAACTTTGCGATGGCTCTGGAATCGATATCGTCATTCTTGGCATCACGCAAAGAAATAGATCTAAACTTACTGGTCATATAAGGGTTGATTAAAAAACACTTATATTTCTTGGAAGTTAGAAAATTGAATAAGACCTGATGATAGTGACCGGTTGATTCAAAACCAATCAGTATTTCGCAACGTTTGTTCAATTTAGAAAGAGAAGATAATAATGTTTTAAAACCTTTATCGTTATTATCAAAATGAAGTGAATCAAGAATCATTTCACCAGTAGAAGGATCATAGATACTTGCGACGTGTTCAAATTTAGCAACGTCGATACCACAAAACAGTTTAGACATAAAAAGACCACCTTTCTAGAACCTTGTCATTCTATAGTGGTCTTACTAGTGTAAACTTGCGTGACATGAAGATATCAAAACCTATCCAGCTATAAACAGATGTAATAAGATCCTATAGATTCACTCTCCTTTGAGTAGATAAACCACATAAATATATAAGAGTACTAAGGTTCTATCTACATTATATAAAAGGTTGGAAAGGAAAAGTGATATGAATGCTACGACAAGGTACATTTGTATCATACAAGAAATATATGAATGAAAATTTATTGATGCAGTCATTATTGATCACATTGGTAGCATTTGTTGGTTACATGCATAGTTATTGGGGATCAACGATGAATAATCGCCCTATTGTAGTAGCCACCTTAGTGGGTCTCGTACTGGGGGATCTAAAAACAGGTATCATGGTTGGTGCTTCTTTGGAATTGATTTTCTTAGGTGCGGTCCCTATCGGTGCGAGCAATCCTCCTGATATTACTTCCGGTGCGATTATTGGTACATCTTTTGTGATTTTGACCGGCCAAGAAGTAGGTGCAGCGGTAGCATTGGCGGTACCGGTAGCAACTTTGGTTCTTCTGTTTGATAATCTGCAGATGATGTTTTTACTAACCTGGGCAACACATTTAGCAGATAAATATGCAGCTTTAGGAGATTATAAAAAAGTAGAATGGATCGCACGGTTTGCTGGTATCGGCAATAAGATCGTATTGTCGGTTGTGGTAGGTATCGCTTTCTATTTAGGAGTCCCTGTCATTGAAGATGTGTTAGCTATGATTCCACAATTTATTACCCATGGCATGGATGTAGCTGCAGGTATCTTGCCGGCAGTTGGTTTTGCAATGTTGGCAAAAATGATCGTGACAAAAGAACTGTCTCCGTATTTGTTAGCAGGTTTCTTGTTAGCTGCTTATCTACAGATTCCTGTATTTGGCGTTGCGTTGGCAGGCTTGGTCATTGCAGCTTTGGGATTTTTCTCTGATAACAAGAAACAGAAGGAGGTTTTAATCGATGACAACGAATTTTAACCAGACATCATTGATCACGAATAAAGAGCTTCGTAAAGTCTTTACTCGTTCCTGTACTTTGGATGCAGGATGGAATTATGAACGACAACAAAATTTGATGTATTGTTATATGATGATTCCAGTATTAAAAAAATTGTACAAAGATGATAAGGAGCAGATGGCAGCAGCCTTACAGCGACATTTGGAATTTATGTCCTGTACTCCACATATTGTTTCACTGTTAGCTGGAATCACAGCGGCTATGGAAGAAGAAAATGCAAAAGATGAAAATTTTGATGCTTCCAGCATCAGTGCTGTGAAAACTTCCTTGATGGGGCCGATGGCAGGGATTGGCGATTCGTTTTTTTGGGGAACCTTATTAACTATCGCTATTGGTGTTGGCGTATCGTTTGCACAACAAGGAAGCATCATTGGTCCAATTGCATTTTTGCTAATTATCAATATCCCTGGATTTTTAGCTAGATTCTATTGCTTGAAAGCAGGGATGCGTTATGGGGTCAAGTTTTTTGGCGACATGAGTCAATCTGGAATTGTTGAAAATTTAACAAAAGCAGCGTCCATTTTAGGCCTTATGGTCATTGGGGCAATGATTGCTTCGACAGTGAACATTACTATCCCTTTAGAAATTGGTGTATCGGGAGCAAGTGAACCATTGCAAAAGTACATTGATCAGATCATGCCTTGTTTATTGCCATTGCTTACATTTGGCATTATGTACTGGCTGTTAGGAAAAAACATTAAAACGACTACCATTCTTGTATTTTTGATCATTCTATCTTGTATTTGTGCGTTCTTTGGTATTTTATAAAAACACTAAAAAATGTGACGGCTGATCAATCGGGCTGTCACATTTTTTATAGATTCTTTTCTTTTCACTGTGTGATGATTTTCTCAAGTATATCGGCAGCTATGTGTACGGTCTTCAAGCATCGAGTGTCCGGGTCAAAACATTGCGGTTTTATCTCTCTGCAGCGAATGGTATGAAATTGGGTTTCAAAATCGGAAACCATTTTTTGGATCATTGGTTGTAATGAAGCGGTATCATGTGCCTTCGTTTTGACAAGCTGCCGGGAAATTACACTGATTGAACCACAAAGCGCACCACAAGCATCGCCAACTTGCATACCGCCGCCAAATCCAGATACTAAATGAAGTGCATTTTCATCAAGACCTAATACGTAGAGATCATTAGCCGCGCGGAGAATACATTCTGCACAGTTGTATCCTGATAAATAATAGCTTTCTGCTTTTTCTTTTAACATCGATCATTCCTCCTTTGAATCAGTATATCATGAATGATAAATAATCAACAAAATAAAGCGAGAAATTTAGCACTCACCTCTTGGCTCGTTTGGGGTGGTTTTGTCCTGTGGTGTCAGAGCCCGTAAAGCCTTATTTTATAAGGTTTTTGCGGGTTCTTACTTTTTGTCTGAGAGCGTCAAAAATCGTCATTTTGAAAGAAAATGGTGTAGTAAATGGTGTAGTGGGAAAGATATAAAACTCAGAATAAGTAATTAAAAATAGAAATTGGAGAAAGTACGGAAATCTGGTAAAATTATTTTAATAGATTTACATTAAAATAACGATGTGAACCTAAAAAGGAAATCTTTGTAATTTAATTAGTGATGGTATAATTGAATAAAAGAATATAATGACATTCAAAATAATAGAGCTGATTTTTAGGATTGAGTTTTTATAACCAAACAAAATAGGGGAGGATTATTTATGGCAAAATAATTTACAAATAATACTAAACTAACACGAGGTGATAAGGCCCATCTAAAATTTATGGATAAGCTGGCCACTGTTAAAGAAAGGGCGGAAAAAGGGATGGATTCTATAGGAAGAATTCATGTACAAACAGTGAAAGCTTCAAATGAATATGCAAAAATTGTATCGGATTCTCAAAAATCTAAGCGTATGGAGCTTTACGAAATAATTAAAACAAGCGATGATGCGGAAAAAATTAATGGAGCATATAAGCGACTTGAAGAATTGGATTGTATCATGGAGAAAGCAATTGAAAAAATAACGAGTTTCTGAGTTCTGAAAGAGAATCTTCCACTAGAAAGATTACGGGAATAGTTCTCTGTATTCTAGGAGCAGGTGGATTTTTATCATTAAACAAGAAATTCCGGCGGAGTGCAAGAAACACACTGGAGGTAATAAATAAAAACTTGCTTTCTAAAAAGTGATAATTTCTATCTCATTTGATAAAATATATGCATAAAGAAGAGGACATTAAAAAATTAAAGTGTTAAAGTTACTTCTCTTGTACACTTTATTTTGTTGGAAATGCAAACGTATTTTAGAATCAGTATGGGTAGTTATAATAGAAGAAAAAATTGGTTGTGGTGAAGGAAAATTTAATGAATTTAGAGGAGATTTATGGTTAAAAAAGAGATTGTGAAGAAATATTGTCGTATGGCAATCAAAAATATACTATATGAAGGAACTACAGATGTAGAGTTGTTTAATAGACCTTTTGAAATAGATTTATTAAAACATGAAAAACTTGCAAATGAGCTATGTAGTAATATTACGAGATCTATTCTAACTGGAAAATTATCAGAATTAAAATTACATAAATTAGGACATGTGCTGATTCCTAAAAAAAGTTTGTCTGATTATCGTAAGTGTGCCTTGACGGAAATTTATGATGAAATAGTTTTTTTAACACTGACCCTAATTGTTGCTGCCGAAGTTGAATGTTTGCGTATTAATAAAAGTAAACAAAGAGTTTTCTCTTATCGATTTAAACCACAAGATAATGGCAGGTTATTTGATAATCAGTATAATTATTCAGCTTTTCGTGATGAAATCGTCAAGAAAAGTGAAATAAATAAAAATAAAGTAATGGTTGAATGTGATTTTGCCAATTTTTATGATCGCTTAAATATACATAGAGTTGAATCAATTCTGTTATCTTCGAATAGTATAGATGAGGATATTGTAAGATTAATCAATGAAGTTTTATTATTTTGGGCAAATCGAGATTCATATGGTTTGCCAGTGGGATCTAATGCATCCAGAATTTTGGCAGAAGCTTCATTGATAGAAGTAGATAATTATTTGATTTCTAAAAAAATTGATTTTTGTCGTTTCGTAGATGATTATCGGATTTTTGCAAAGGATGCATATACGGCACATAGCCATTTAGCCATTTTAGTTCATTGTTTGAGCAGAGAGGGCATTTGTTTAAATACGCAAAAAACCAAAATTAAGGATATTTCCGATAAAATTCGTATAAATCATAAAAATGAAAGTGCTAAAGATACAACTGCTCAAAAAAATTCTGATGTGTTCGATGAAAGGAAGGATGAGTTTCAAAAAGAGCGAGCTAAAATTATAAGGGGATATTCGGGTCTGATACCCACAAAATTTCGAAAGTTATCAGAAAGTCAAAAACAAAAATTATTACAAAATAATATAGATGAACTGATTACTAAAGCACAAAATAGTTTGCTAATAGAACCTGAAGAGGTAACAGAATTAATTAAAACTATAGTAGCACAAGAAAAATATGAGCATTTAGTAAAGTTACCATTGATATTAAAGAAATTCCCACAATTTATTCCCTATTTTGTAGATGTGATGCTAAAGACAGGAGAAAATATTGTTGAACAAGATAGAAAAATTATACAAGAAGAGTTTGAAAAATGGTTTATTGAAGATACACCAGAATATATTCAAGTGTATTTAGTAAGATTATTTGCTTCGAAAATGTTTAATAATAAAGAGATTTTATTAAATTTGTTTAGAAATCTTAAAAGAAATTCAGGTGATTATATAGGGAGAGCCTTGCTAGAGGCATTAGAAGGCAAGCTTAGCAGAGGAGAATTGTTAGAAATACGAGAGTATTTTTATAGAGCAGATAATTGGGAACGCCGTCAGATTGTAAAATTAATCGATGAAGGTTTTTCATCTGGAGAAAAGAGACCGTTTTACAAGGATGTTGAAATATATACAGATGATGTATGGTTAAAGTATTTATTTAAAAAAAGTAAGTGATGGAAAATAAATTGAGATTATCTTTTTTAGATTTAGCAGTTTTACTTTGCACATATAAACAGGGTGAAATTATTTTGTTGTTCATAAAGGAATTTAATGGTTATGTTACGACAGCTACTTCCTAGTTATTGTTCACGTATTAACCGACTAGAATGTTGCCTTTTATTACAGAACAGGAAACGGAAGTCCAGATGATATTGATCATTTCCGGGATTTCGGTAGCTCGTAGGGCAGATGTTTGTGCTCGCAAAATCCTTATAAAATAAGGATTTTGCGAGTTCTTACTTTTTATCTGGCATGTCTCCAATAGTCACATTTTATGAAAATGGTATAGTAAAATGTTGATTTTGGAGATATTTGTCTTTATGATTTATAATGTGGAAGTATTAAATTTTTTATGAGAAACAGGGAGGAGGATTTTTTAACAAGCAATTTGTTAAAAAGAATATAGATGATATTAGTTGAGCCTTTTAACGCAATTACTTCATGGGAGAACTATGAATATCAAGGGCATATAGCGTTGTACATTGCTTTAAAAAATATATATGATTTATTACAGAGTGGAAAAAGTATTTCTGAATATGACTTGCAAATTGAGGGAGAAGAAGATTTTTCTATAAGAAAAAACGATAAATACGTTTCCTTACATCAAGTTAAGGCAGGAGCAGTAAATGTAGATGCGAGTGATAAATTTTCATTTATAATAGGGATTCTTCAGAATAAAGCAGAATATGGGTATTTTCATATATCAAAAAGTAAGAAAATCCCATCAGATTTTGTTTCAACAACACTGGCTTATATTAATACGCTACAGCAAAAGTTGAGGCAAAAGGTTATTTTAAAAAAAGATATTCCGCCGATGGATAAAGAAGACGATTATATTATTTGCGATAAAGTGTCTGGCAACCATAAAAAGGCAGATATTTACAGCATAATAAAGTTTGTGTCTGGAAATGTAAAAGATATAGCAAAAATAGAATGGGCAGTTAGTGAGATTGATAATGCTTTAAAAACATATAAAGAAATCATAGAGAAAAAGATAGCAACGTTTAAAAAGGACAATCCATCTTTGTCTGAAGATGAAGCATATTTGTGTGTATATAAAGAAAAATATGATAATACAAAAGAGATTCGTCTAAAAGCATATGATATCATAATTGATATATTAAAAATAAAATGCCTTCACTATACATTTGTTGATGTCGGTTATGCTGCATTAGTATATGACAGCATATTTCTGTATATGAAAGAAATAATAACAGACTTTTATATTAAGGGAAATCGAAGAGGGAAATGTATATTAACATTTGATGAGATAGTAAAAAAGGTAGTGATAGACTATCATGAAAGAATAGACACAATTGAATATCAGTATTTTCAAGTATTGAGAAGTATTCGGGATGCTTATGCAGAGTATCCAAGTGAACCGTGGAATAATTGTGTTGAAAGTAATTGTGGTGATTGTGCAGATTCTGATGTCTGCAATTTATTTAAACAGATTAGTATTTTGAATGGTAAACCAGAATCTGATAAAAACTTGATAATACATAATTTATTATTAAGAACCCCGCAAATAGGTAAAAATAACAATTTACCACAAGATAGTTTAGTTTCTCATTTGTTTCTGAATCTTTTGGATGAGATTAAAACGTTAGGGCTTAGTAGAAATAATGCCTATGAAACGATAAAAGATGGAAATAAGACATACAGGTTAACATTAGATAGTAGTTATGACATAGATGAATTTCAGAGAAATTTGAGAAAGGAATTAGAAAAAGAAACAGATAGATCATTATTATATGAATGTGATGTTTTGATTACAGATCGTCTATGTGAGGAAAATCTATTCTTTAATGGGGGAGATATAAATGTGTTAAGAGGAAGCGAATTAAGGGAGATAAGTGGAATAACTTCTTCTACAGTTGAGAAGATGAAAAAGGACTGTAATAGACCTAAAGTTATCAGACTTGTAGATAGAAAGACGGCATTAGGAGAATTGAAGTAATGAAAGATATAATGATTAAGCTTTTTGGAGAATACAACTTTATAAAAACCTGGGAAGAAAATAACAAAATGTTTTTTATTAATGCAGACAAAAACATTGTAAGCTATTTTATTTTAAATTTCATTGACTGTACTAATATCTCAGATGATGAAGAGTTGATAAGAAAAGAATTAAGTAAATTGGAGGAGGAATATGTTAATGGTAGGAATGAAAACAAAGGAATCAAGTATTCCATAATTAACTCCTTTGAAAATAAGCAGGAGGTGTCGCAGATTGATAAAAATACATCCGCAATATATCTTGTTGAATTTTCGGAAATAAATATTTTGTCTAAATATAGGAATCTGATTTATTCAATTGAAGAATCTCCGGATTATTTCAAAAGATATATTCTCCCATATACAAAAAAGCAAGTTGCTGGATTGAAAAATGTTTTAGCTGATTATAGTGATAAAAATATTGTTGAGATACTTTCTCAGTTGGCAGATGTAGAGGAGAATTATTATTCTCTTATGAATGGAACAAATAATAATAGCGTCTATGAGTTTGTAATTAGGCTGTTTTCAAAGATACCTTTTTTACAATACCGATTTAAAGCAACATCTGATGATATTTCATTGGAAAAAATAGTCAAAGAGTCTTTGACCGATGATTTAGTAAAGTATGACGAAGCGATTAAAGAAAATAGAATTGCATTGGAAGAATTAATATCTTTAGAAGAAGAGAACATTAGCGAAAAAGAGATTGATGAAATTATAAATCAATTAATAAAGGAGGTGGAATGATGCAATATAAAATTGTTAATTTACGTGTGAAAAACTTTAAGTGTTTTGATAATGCAAAGTTTTATGAATTCTGTATTGATTATGAAAAAAATCCTATTATTTTATCTGGGCCAAATGGTTTTGGAAAAACTACTTTTTTTGATGCAATCGAATTAATATTTTCCAAGAATATTACACGTCTTGATAAAGCAATTGAGAATAAGAAAACGAATCTGGGGAAAAATATATTGCTTAATAAAGCAGATGTGGACGGATATGTAGTTTTAACTTTAAAAAGAGAAGAAAATGAGTTCCTTACACTATTTGCAAAAATATCAAATAATTCTCATAAATTAGAGATTGAAAATTCAATATATTATGGAAATATTAACAAATTTATTTTTACAGAAGAATTGGATCAGTTTCTTCATAGTTACGATAATTGGAACGATACTTTAGATAATAAAACATCATTAAAATATAGAGCAGACAATTTTAATGTATATTATTATGTTTCACAGGCGGAATCGGTGCATTTTTTAAAAAGAACTATTACTGATAGGAAAAATGCAATGAATGTTTTGCTAAAAACGGATTTTATAGATGGGAGAAAAAATGTTGTAACAGATCTTATTGGAAATAAAAATGGAACAAGCGGGCATTTGGTTAATGATGAGATTAGGAATTTGGAAAATGAATTGAAAAATAAGGCAATAAAACTAAAAGTTTTGTTAAATAATAACTCGGAAGACGAGACAGAAAAGTCCCAGTACGTGGATTTGGGTCTTTACAAGAAAGATTCAAATTTATATTTTTGGGATAGAGAGGATATTGCGCAAGCAAATATTTCTGAGATTAAAAGGGGCCTGCATATATTAGATGGTATAATTTCTTTTTGGGAGAATGAAAGTGATTATAGAAATTATAGATGGAATAAAGATATCTTGAAAATACTTAAAGGGAATTCGATAAGAGATTATGTAGATAATAGAGAGTATATAATTGACAATCTTGTTTCAAGGCAAAAAGCAGAGCAACAACTGGAAAAGTGGGATTCTATGATACAGATATATAATAGTACCTTGATGTTTAGACAGGCCACTCCAGATGCGTCTAATTACAAAGACGAAGATGTTGTTGTGCTAAAAAAATTAATTCCAGAATTGAAGGAATATGACTTTTCATTAATTAAAAATATATCCAATGAAATACTTAGCTTAAGAAATACACTTTCTACTAGTCAAAAAATAATAGATAGACTATCAAGTGCTCGAAATGCGTTGAAAAATGCGAAAGATGAGTATGATAAACAGGGAACATCATGTCCGTTTTGTAATACAAAATTTACAAATGTAACTTTTTTAAATGATGGCTTTGAGGAAGTAGAAAAATTATTGCAAAATGAAAGTGGAAGTACAGGGGAAAGGATTGCACTAAAAAGAAATGAGCTGGATAGTGAAGTTGAACGGGTAAAGAAAATAATTCATCCATACATGGATGGATTAGACAAAAATACAATTAACCTAATTGCTCAAAGCAAAACATCATTAAAAGGGTTTATCAGTGATTTAGGGAGGATAGCAAATGTTGAGAAAGTTGCAAAATACTTAGCTAATACAGATTATGTGCCGCAAACAGACAGGAATAAAATGGTGGTAGATATACAAAGAGTATTATCTGGACTGATTAAAAATATTCAGAATACGGAATTTGAAAGTTTATATGATGAATATAAATATGATAATATAGAAAAACTTTATGGTATAGATGTTGCTGAGATGAAGAAATTGCTCCCGATAGATCTCGTAAAAAAGAAATGCAAATATCTTGAAGGAATTGTTTTGGAAAAGGAGAACATCGAAAAATATACAATTAGGAAAGAAATGCAGGAATTAATTATCAGGAAAGCAAAAGTAACAAAAATTCGTCAACAGCTACATAAATTAGGTAAAGCATATGAAAAAGCGGCGGAAGAATATAAAAATTTTACTTTAAAGCAATTAAGAGTACCTTTATTGATATATACAGGAAAAATACTTCAAGATTATCAAAGTGGACTAGGTGTATTTGTAAGTAAGGATGAAATGAGATTTGTCTCAAAGGGGGATGCTAAACATGATATATTAAACACTTTTAGCTCGGGTCAGCTTTCTGGTTTTGTCTTAGCGTTCCTTTTTGCTATGAACAAACAGTATATTAAAGCGTCTTCGGATGACATTGGATTTATTCTTATTGATGATCCAGTACAAACTATGGATGATATAAATATTTCTTCTTTATTAGAAGTGCTTCGAAACGATTTTTCGGATAAACAAATAATCTTATCGACACACGAAATAGATAAAGAGAACTATATTTTATATAAATTTTATAAATATAATCAAGTAGGACAATCGTTTAATGTAAAGGAAGAAATATATGGATAAGTTATTCAAAAAGTGCTTTAGTATAGAATATTTTCGTATTGCTAATCAGATTAGAATATTTGTATGTTAGAAATAAAAAATTCATAGTGCCCCATTTCGTGAATAAAGCAAGCGCGAATGAGGCAGTTTTGCATTGGAAAAAATGGGGAAGATCCGAATGAATTCATGGAGCTTAGAAACATCTGGTGTTAAATTTTAGCTCGTTTTGTATGATTTTTTCTGCGTTGTTAAAGCTCGTAGAGCCTTATTTTACAAGGCTTTACGGGCTTTTGAGTTTTCCTTGGAAGTGTTAAATATGTATGTGGTTTACTGTATATATTGAATGGGGTTCACAATCTAAGGAGCATAAGGGTGAAGAATAATATGGGCAATAGGAGGGGGATAATATAGCATTTAGTTATATAGAAAAATAATGGGTATTATGATAAAATTTAAAATATATGTTCATCGAGAAGGGCATTCAGGGAAATTATTACAGGTGGGCTGATATTTTTTAACCGAAAAATGATGAATCAAGGTGGTAAGGATGTTTAAGATAACAGAAGGTGATTTTAAAAAGCAAAAATATGGAGACGAAAGTTATCTGTCAAACTGGCCAATGCTTTACATATTAGAAAATGGCAAACAGGCATATATCGGGCAATCTAATCATGTGATAAATCGTATGTCTCAACATTATCATTCTATAGATAAGCGCATTTTTGATAAAGTACATTTCATCTATTCTTCCAAATTTAATCAATCAGTTACGTTCGATTATGAATCGAAACTCATTCAGTATATTGTTGCGGATGAACTATATGAGGTTCGTAATAAAAATGCTGGGATGGCTGATAAAGAATATTACGGGAAAAAAGAATATGATGAAAAATTCCATGTTTTGTGGCGAAGTCTCCAGAGATCAAAATTAGTTAAGCATTCTTTGGAAGAACTTGAAAATTCTGATTTGTTTAAATATTCACCGTTCAAGGAGCTGAATAATGATCAGAGAGCAGCGGTGGACAAAATTATGGAATCCTTAAAAAAGGAAGATAACCAAACAATTGTTGTAAATGGGATGCCTGGAAGTGGAAAGACAATCGTTGCAATTTTTTTAATGAAATATCTGAAAGACAGTGAAGAATTCAGAGAAAAGAAAATTGGTTTTGTAGTTCCTCAGACTTCATTAAGAAAAACACTGAAAGGGATTTTTAAAAGTATTTATGGATTAAAAGCATCAGATATTTTATCTCCATCGGATGTAACAAAACAGTATTACGATATTTTGCTTGTGGATGAAGCGCATAGGCTTCATCAATATAAGAATATTTCATATATGGGCCCCTTTAAGGCATGTTGTGAGCGTATAGGATTAACTACAGAAAGTGACGAATTAGACTGGATTCTGCACCAATGCAAATGTCCCATACTATTTTATGACGAAATGCAAGTGGTAGGACCATCGGGAATTGATGTACAAAGATTTCGTAGGAAGATGAAGAATGATCAATCAAAACGTATTTTAACGTATTTTAATCTCCTTACCCAGATGAGAGTAAGAGGTGGAAATGACTATATTTCTTATGTCAAAGAATTATTATCTGGAACTGTGAAAGAGAAGAAGAATTTCTCAAATTATGATCTGAAAATAGTGACAGACTTTAAAAAATTTAATCAGCTGATGTATCAGAAAGAAAAAGAAGTTCAGTTAGTAAGAATGGCGGCAGGATATGCCTGGGATTGGATCAGTAAAAAAAATAAGTCATTATACGATATTGAAATTCAGGGAATAAAAAAACAATGGAATCATTGTACAGAGGGATGGGTCCTTTCGAAAGAAGCCGTTGATGAAGTGGGCTGTATACATTCTACTCAGGGATACGATTTGAATTATGGCTTTATAATTATGGGAAATGAAATAGGCTATGATACAGATAAAAAACGTATCATCATTCGACCACAAGAGTATTTTGATCAAAACGGTAAAAAAACAGCAGATTATGGAGAACTATTAGAGTATATTCAACATATTTATTATGTACTGATGACCAGAGGAATTCAAGGCACATATCTTTATATATGTGATCCTGATTTGAGAGAATATTTTTCACAGTATATAGATGTACAGTAAGAAAAAAGGGGAGGTCTATATGAAACAGGAGACAATAGATGAAGTATTGAAGTTTAGAGATGATAGGAACTGGAAACAGTTCCATAACCCGAAAGATCTGGCTATTTCCATCAGCCTGGAGGCGGCGGAATTGCTGGAAATATTTCAGTGGAGTGCAGATGATGTCTGGTGCGAGGAGAAAAAAGACAAGGTCAGGGAAGAACTGGCGGATGTACTGAATTACTGTATTTTAATGGCAGATACCTGCGGATTGGACTTAGATGAAATCATTCAGGAAAAGGTAAAGCGGAATGCAGAAAAATATCCGGTAGAAAAAGCATACGGACATAAAGAGAAATATACGGAACTGGGAGAATGACATGCAGCTGCCACATTCTGATATATTGGATATTGCCCATTTTTCCAGATTGTTTGATAACAAAAGCGAGTGTTACAAATTATTTTGGTTTCAGGCAATCGCACGGAAAATAAAAGAAGGACAGAAAACAATTACATTTGAAACGTTGATTGATGAAATGATCGCAGATGCCTGGTATATGGTTTTGGAGTACCGGTTGAATCTTGGCCCTAATGATGCACTGGAACGGTTGGTTCACCGGCTGGGTGAGATCAGTAATATGAAATCCTGTGAGAAGAAAGACGTTGTTCTGGAGTATGTGAAGACATGTAAAGATAAAGAAGTTTTAGCCATGAAACGGACGTTATCTTATAATGTTCCCTATCGTTTACAGGCGCCTTTTATGGAATCTATGAAAGGAAAAGAATGGAACAGATCCGGGGAAAATCTTGCGAAAAGAATCAACCAGGAACAAAGACTGATGTATTATTTCCTGCAATTCAGTGGCCTAAATACCCAAATCCAGATACAGGAAGAATGGGCGGATTATATTGACCGCAATTATGAAATCATACAGGGATGGGTGGAATTGAATCTGATCCAGTATCTTCAGAAAAGGAATCCCAGTGTTCCGGGAATTGTGGACAAGCTTTATCCGCCAAAAGAACGGAATCTGGAAAAGGTAAAAAAATATTGGAAAATGCTTGTCTCCATAAAACCTATTTGTGAAATCTATGGGGAAAATCGACTCAGTGAAAACAATTTATCCATTGATCATTTTGTACCCTGGTCGTATGTGGCACATGATGAATTGTGGAATCTGACGCCTACAACCCGGAGTATCAACAGCAGTAAAAGCAACAGCCTTCCAGACTGGAATATGTATTTCCCATTATTATGTAAAATGGAATATTTGTCCTATGAATTGATGTGGGAATATCCGGAAGTACATAAAGCCTTTGAAAAATGTGCGAAGGAGCATCTGAACAATCAGGAGATCAGGCATAGACTTTATCAGAGAGGTCTGACGGAAACGGAGTTTTCCGGGCGTTTGGAAGAGATTATGTTTCCGGTCTATCAGTCGGCAAAAAGTATGGGATTTTCCAGTTGGAGCTTGAGGACATAAGATGATGAGTAACTATTACGAAAGCAATGCAGAACGCTATGTGGCAGAAACATTTTCCGCTGATATGTCAAAACAGTATCAAAGATTCCTTCCCCTGTTAAAAAATGGGGTCAAGATTCTGGATGTGGGAAGCGGTAGCGGACGTGATGCATGTTATTTCCAGAAACAGGGATATCAGGTGACTGCATTGGAACCGTCGAAGAATCTAGGCAGAGAAATCCGGAAAGTTTTCTCAGGAAAAATTATATGTTCAGATATCCAAAACTATCGGCCGACGGAACGGTACGATGGGATCTGGGCGTGTGCATCATTGATTCATCTGCAGGAAGAAGAAGTACTGCAGTTTTTTGAAAAGATCGATCAGTATCTGGATGACAATGGAATTATATACATTTCTGGGAAAAATGGAATTCCCACGGGAAAAGTGGAGGATGGACGTTTTTTTCTTGAGTTTACTGAACAGCTGGTAGAGAAAATCCTGACGGTAAATAAACAATTGAAGCTGGAGCAGCTGTGGTATACCGAAGATGTAAGAGGGAGACGGGGATTTCGGTGGCTGAATGCGGTTTTAAGATTGAGAAGAAATAACTCTTAATGATAAGCGGTGAGAGCAATGAAAGTAGTTTTAAGTCGTAAAGGATTTGATAGCGCTAATGGCGGTATCATGAGTCCTATTTTTGAAGATGGGACAATGGTTTCATTCCCTATCCCAAGTAAAGATGTGGAGAAGGACAACATTCGATATGACGAATTGTTTTGTGATGGAATTTGCATGAAAACAATTTTGAATGCGCTTGGGTATCGGGGAGCAGAACATTGCCATTTGGATCCCGATCTGGTGAAAGACAGAAGGCGGGAATCAATTCGTGAGTGACACCGGCTTTTGGACAGATTAATCAAGCTGCAACTTATCTAAAGAATCAACATATTTCTGAAGGAGATCTATTTCTTTTCTTTGGCAATTTTCGCCATATAAAGCAGAATCATGGAAAGTATGAATATGTTCGAAGAACGGATAAAACAGAGGATACTTATCTGGGAATGCCGCTGCAGGTCGTATGGGGATATTTACAGGTTGGGGGGCATTATCACTGATCCTGACGAGCAAAAGAAATTGTTCTGGCTCCACATGCCTGTGATAAACGTATTTATGAAGAGAAGAATAATGTGATTTTTACAGCAAGCAAACAACTTTCCCTTGCTCCCGAAATGCCGGGTGCAGGCACATTTCTGTATGATAAAAAACGTGTGCTGACGATGCCTGGAAAATCAAAAGCGACCTGGAAATATTGCAAAGTATATGATACTGATAACATCGAAAGCAATCGAAAGAATTCTGTGAAAAGTATTGATGAAGGTATCTATTATGTCAGAATCAGGAAGGAGATCGTTTTAATAGAAAATTAATTTTATGAAGAATGGGCGAAATTGTTATTTTGGTAATCTGTTGTTGATGGTACACAGAGGTATAGTGGATATTTATGGAAAAAGGTACTTGTCAGATTCAAAGTGTCAAAGAGAAGTGGAAGAAATAATATTTGAAAATTTAAAAAGTAAATTAAAATGTAATGATTTACAGAGTAATGTAAGTATACGGATTTCAAAGGAGAATAATATATGGATTTGTTCCGATTTTTATTCAGAGAAAAAACATAATAGGTTAGATCCATACCCATCATAAAGAATTAAAGTCTATGCAATTATATAAAATAGAAAGCGACATTTTAAAAGTGATTCTTTTTGAGAAGTATTATAATGAAGAACAATATTGGAACAAACATTGACAAGTTATGTAGGAACAAAATATCTATCATTAGTGAGAAAAGGGAAATTGTGATACAATATATACAACTTAAAACCTCAGGGAGGTTAGTGGTAATGCAGTTATACAATGACAAAATAAAAACATTGCAGACAGCAATTCAGACAGCATATCTGGATCATACTGCAAATTCTAATCTGGCATATCGACCAGAATTTATTTCAAATAACTATAAGCTTGGAAAAAAAGTTCTTGTTTCAATTGAAGAGGAATTACAGAGATGTGAAGAATTCTGTATCAGTGTCGCTTTTATTACCAAAAGCGGAATTACACCGCTTCTTCAGACTTTAAAAGATTTGGAACAAAAAAATATTCCAGGGAAAATCTTGACGACAAATTATCTTATGTTCAGTGAGCCAGAGGCTTTGGAAAAGTTGGCTGGATTAAAAAACATTGAATTGAAAATGTTTGTTGCAAGTTTAGAAACTGGTGGATTTCATACAAAAGGATATATTTTTCGTGAAGAAGAAATTTATCGGATTATCATCGGAAGTTCCAATATGACACTCAGTGCCATCACAAAAAACAAAGAGTGGAATACCAAAATTGTCTCTACAGAACAGGGTGAGCTGACTCAGGCAGTTTTATGGGAATTCGATGATCTATGGCAAGATGAGCATTCCTTGGCTTTTGAAGATTTTATTGATACTTATCGTCAAGAGTATCTGAATGAAAAAAAGTTTCGTACGCGGAAACAGCAGAGAGTTTGAGGCAAATTTCTTGTTTGCTACTATGCAAATGCTCTCGAAAGAAGATATTCTGTCCCATTATAGCCCCACGGATTTTGACGTGATTATTCTCGATGAGTGTCATCATGCTGGTGCTGAGAGTTACCAGAAGATTATGCGGTATTTCAAACCAAAGTTCTGGCTGGGAATGACAGCCAGTCCAGATACCAATCAGTATGATATCTATTCGATTTTTGAACATCATATTGCCTATGAAATACGTCTTCAGCAGGCTCTTGAGGAAGATTTATTATGTCCTTTCCATTATTTTGGAATTACAGATCTGGAAATAAATGGAGAAGTATTCGATGACAATGCAGGTGTAAAGAATTTTTCGAATCTGATTTTTGATGACCGAGTCAATTATGTAATCGAGAAAGCAAATTACTATGGATTTAGCGGAGATCGAGTAAAAGGGCTAATTTTCTGTAGTCGAAAAGATGAGGCAAAAGAATTCTATTTTTTGGGAGAAATCTTTGCGGAGGGAAATCCGAGACAAATTTATATGGAAAAAACAAAGGATAATGCCTTTGAGATAGACTATCGATTAGACGTGCCGGTAAGAAGTGATATCTATGATTATATTGTGAGTGATTAATGGTAAAAAACGTAAAAATAACTAAAAGAATCAGAATGGAGAAATGTGATGAAGACTGTACGTGTAGTAGCAGCGGTGATTAGAAAAGATGATAAAATTTTTGCTACGCAAAGAGGATATGGAGAATTCAAGGATGGATGGGAATTTCCTGGAGGTAAGATTGAAGATGGGGAATCACCTGAACAGGCCCTTGCCAGAGAAATCAAAGAAGAATTGGATACCGATATCAATGTAGGAGATCTGATTGATACAATCGAATACGATTATCCCAATTTTCACCTGTCTATGGATTGCTTTTGGTGTGAGATTGTGAAAGGTGGATTGGAGTTGAAAGAGCATGAAGCAGCTAAATGGCTGACAAAAGAGAAGTTGCATAGTGTAGAATGGCTTCCGTCAGACGTGGAATTGATTGAAAAGATAAAAGAAAAAATGTATTATTATGAAATGAGGTAACAGAGGTGGAAAAGGATCCGTTTAAGGAATATTTGAAAGAATCTGAACCGGACAGAGTAAGAAAGAGTTATGCATGGAGCACAGCAATCGGACTTCAGGACGTAGATGGTCTTAAACCGTCAAAATATCTGATTGATACTGCTATTCAGAATATTGAGGGTAAAATTACTCTGAAAGAAGCACAAATTCTCATTGACAGCTATTATGAGGAAAAACCTGTACATCTGTCAGATGAGGAGCGTACTGAAGAAGCAGATAAGGTATCTTCCCGTATTGTGGAGATACTTTCAGAAACAGCGTTTTCACTGACTCCAAATGAGTATATTTCGATTCATCGCAAACTCTTTCAGGGAATATATGCACATGCCGGGGAAATCAGAGATTATAATATTACGAAAAAAGAATGGGTGCTCGATGGTGAAACAGTTATGTATGGTAGTGCCTCAGAATTGAGGGCTACACTTGAATATGACTTGTCTTTGGAGAAAGGTTTTAGCTATAAAGGTCTTACAATAGATGAAATTATTCATCATCTTGCCGTTTTTATTTCAAGATTGTGGCAAATTCATATATTTGGTGAGGGCAATACAAGAACAACAGCAGTATTTTTCATTAAATATTTAAGAACACTTGGGTTTTCGGCGACGAATGATATATTTGCGGAAAATGCATGGTATTTCAGAAATGCACTTGTCCGTGCTAACTATACAAATCTACAAAAAGGTATTTTCGAAACTACAGAATATCTTGAGATGTTTCTTAGAAATCTGCTTCTAAACGAGAAACATGAACTTCACAATAGAAATCTGCATATAAGCGGGATATTAAATGATATGAAAATACACGTTGAAACTCAAAAAGTGGATATTCAAGATGGAAAAGTAGATATTGGAAATAGAAAAGTGGATATTGATAGTGTGATTTCTGGAAGAGAAAATCATTTTTCTGCTAAAACTATGTCTCATATCAGGAAACTCTTCGATGAATTTGGTTTTGACCAAATATTTGGCAGAAGTGTTGTTATGGAACTTCTTGAATTGAAGGAATCGGGGGCATCTAAATTTCTTGCAAATTTAGTGGAGGCAGAAATCATAGAACCGGTGTCTGGATATGGGAAAGGCAAATATAAATTTAAATCAGGACAAATGAAAAAGTAAAAGGATAACGTCTGTACTTTTAAAATTAGAAAAGGTGCAGTCGTTATTTAATATTAGAAAAATATTTAAAAAATTAGCACCCAGGTGTTGTAATTACAAGTATTGCTGAGGCGGTAAATGGAGTATGGTTGAACCAATTGATATAGAAGTGTCAAGACTTTATTAAATTACTCGGTGTTTAGAGATAGCCAAATAAAAAGCAATCATTATTGTGCGGATCTATACAAAATTTGAAATTGTTGACATTTTTCAAACAGTCTCATTGCATAGTCAAGATAATCTGATTATCCTTAAAGCAGGAGGTGGCAAAATGGCAAATGAAGATAAAAAGGATTTCAATGCTATGTTGCACGATAATAAGGATATGCCAAAATTTCAGACTATTACAGACCAGAAAAGCATTGAAAAATATGGCGGAAGTAAAATGTACCTTGCTCCACCTATCGACTATGATACAGTAATGAAAAAAATTCCGTATGGTAAAGTAATTACTGTTGGAAAAATACGAGAATACTTTGCAAAATTGAGCGGTGCAGATTTTACAGAACCGATTACAGCAGGGATTTTTGTTTCTATTGCAGCGTGGGCAAGTTATCAACGTTCAGAAAATGAAACACCTTATTGGAGAACATTGAAAGCAAACGGGGAACTAAATGTTAAATATCCAAATGGTATTGAAGCACAGAAAGAAAAATTGGAAGCAGAGGGACACACTATTATTCAAAAAGGACGTAAAAACATACGATATTATGTAAAGGACTACGAAAAATTTCTTTTTGATTTGGAGGTGTAAATCTTACTACAATTTCATGCTTCATATGAAAGGCGGTTACTCCCTTGGAGATCAACCGCTTTTTCTATACTTAAATTTCAGATTAGAGTGAAAGAAAAATAGTCATACTGTGAATTCGTTGAATGGCTTAATTATAACTGGTATAATTTGAATATAAAAATAGTTAAAGGAGGCTGTAAAAAATGAAATTAAAAAATCCTATGCTGGTAGTATCTGATATAGAGAAGTCCGTTGAATTTTATAAAAAAGTATTTGGACTGCATGTCATCATGGATTTTGGAGCCAATAAGACTTTAACTGGCGGATTAGCGTTGCAGACACTGGAAACATACCGTAAATTTATAGGGACAGACGACATTTCTTTTGGAGGAAATAATTTCGAAATCTACTTTGAAGAGGATAATTTCGATAAATTTACCGATAAGCTAAAAGAATATCAAATCGAGTATGTTCACCCTGTTATAGAACATTCATGGGGACAGCGTGTCGTGCGTTTCTATGACCCAGACAAGCACATAATTGAAGTGGGCGAAAACATGAAAGTGGTCTGCAAGCGTTTCTTGGATAGTGGAATGACGCCAGAACAGGTTGCAGAGCGTATGAATGTTCCCATGAAATTTGTAAATGCCTGTATGCGATGATCTCTGATAAAGGTTAGGAATATGTAAGATGATAGAATATAAAATCAGCGATAAAAACCTGTCTGCTTCACAATTTATCTCTTTTGTAAATCAAGTCTGGAAAGGAAATTATGATTTAGAAAAAACGAGTTATGCTCTATCAAAGACCTTGAATATAACTGCCTATGATAAAGATAAACTTGTCGGGTGTTTACGAATACTTACAGACGGTTATTATTTTGGAACAATCACAGAGCTGCTTGTCCTGCCAGAGTATCAAAAAATGGGAATTGGAAGCAAGCTGCTTGAACTTGCTAAAGAACATACACCAACCATGCTTTATTTTGGCTCACAACAAGGGATAGAAGAATTTTATGAAAAGAATGGGTGTAAAAAGAGCCTGCAGTCTTACATCATTGAAAAAGATAATCAGACTTAATAGATATAAGGGGGCATATATTCATGAAAGAAATGATTGCATATTGTGGACTGGATTGTGAAAAATGCGACGCATATATCGCAACAATCAACGACGACCAAAAACTGCGAGAAAAAACGGCAAAACTATGGGCAGAATTAAACAATGCACCTATTCTTCCTGAACATATTAACTGTCAAGGCTGTCGTGGCGAGGGGATTAAAACGGTGTTCTGCAACAGTATGTGTGGTATCCGTCAATGTGCAATGAGAAAAGGGGTTGCTACTTGTGGTGACTGTTCAGATTTGGAAAGCTGCTCTGCTGTTGGGGCAATCTTAGAAAGTAATTCGTCAGCTTTAAACAATTTGAAAAGGTAAATCCACGATTTGAAAATTTCTAAATTATCAATAGGAAAGGAGTATTTTTATAGAAAAATCTAAATTTATCATGGAGAAGTTTATGGATGCAAAATGAATTTAATAGATTGGAAAATTCAATAAAGATATTTAGATATCAAAAATTAAACAAGTTGATCAAGAGTGCAGGAATTTTAGACGTGAATTAAATTCACTGCATAAAAGATTACTAGTACTTCTTGAAAAAAGATAATATTTTATGTGAAGCGGTTACTCCTTTGGGGAGCAATCGTTTTTCTATTTTTTGATTAAGATCTTCTATCTTGTTCATCTGATTTTATATATCAATCAGCATAAATTTTAAGACTTTGTCACCAGGATGTAACATTGAACGTTTCATGATAAGATTTGTGTTTACAGGATAATACGCTCATTGATCTAAGATTGGTAGCAAAATCAGCAACTTTTTTTGAATCTCACATTGAAGAGCATATGATACTTCAAAAAACTATTTGCAGTTTTTTTGATCATAAAGTTTTGAAAAAAAAACATTGATTTTTAGCACTCAGGTGTTGACTGTGCTAAGAATGTGCGTTATACTTTTAGCAGACTTAAATAATGAGTGCTAACAAGGAGGAATGTTCGATGAGCAGAAAAAAACAGTTCAAGGCGGAATCCAAACGATTGTTGGATCTAATGATTAACTCTATTTATACACATAAAGAGATTTTTTTACGTGAATTAATTTCTAACGCAAGTGATGCAATCGATAAATTGTATTATTTATCACTCACTGAAAATTATCAGGATGTTGATCGTGATGCGTTTGAGATTCATTTGGATGTCAATCGTGATGCACGTACGATTACGATTCGTGATAACGGTCTAGGTATGAATAAAGAGGAATTAGAAGAAAATCTGGGAACGATTGCAAAAAGCGGTTCTTTAGCTTTCAAACAAAAATTAGAAGATGGCAAAGAAAGCGATGTTGACATCATTGGCCAGTTTGGTGTCGGTTTCTATTCTGCATTCATGGTTGCCCAAAAGGTCGTTGTCGTTTCTCGTAAATACGGGGAAGAGGAAGCCTATCGTTGGGAAAGCAATGCCAGTGATGGATATACCATTGAACCATGTGAAAAAGAAGGATGGGGAAGTGAGATCACCTTATACCTGAAAGAGAATACAGAAGATGAAAACTATGATGAATTCTTAGCCCAATATGAAATTGAACGTTTGATCAAAAAGTATTCAGACTATATCCGTTATCCAATTCGCATGGAAGTTGAGGAACAAAAACGCGTTGAGGAAGAAAATGCGGATGAAAAAGCAGAACCGAAGTATGAAACAGTCGTAGAAACGAAGACATTAAATTCGATGATTCCTTTATGGAAACGTAATAAAAATGATATTACACAGGAAGAGTATAACAATTTCTATAAAGATAAATTTATGGATTATACGGATCCGCAGAAAGTAATTCATTTTAGCGTAGAAGGAAATGTCAGCTTTACAGCTTTGTTGTTCATACCAGGCAAAGCGCCTATGAATTATTATTCACAAGACTATAAGAAAGGTCTGCAGCTGTACAGCCGCGGCGTATTTATCATGGACAAGGCAGAAGACCTGATTCCAGAACATTTCCGTTTTGTAAAAGGTTTGGTCGATTCGCAGGATCTTTCTTTGAATATTTCCCGAGAGATGCTGCAGCATGATCGTCAATTGAAAGTGATCGCAAATCGTATCGAAAAGAAGATCAAATCTGAATTGCTGTTGATGCTGCGCAATGAACGTGAAGAATATGAGAAGTTCTGGAGCAATTTTGGCTTGCAGATCAAGTTTGGTGTTTATAACAATTACGGTATGCATAAAGAATTGCTGCAAGACTTATTGTTGTTCTATTCTTCTCATGAGAAGAAGTTAGTGACATTGGACGAATACATTGCTCGTATGCCGGAAGATCAAAAATATATTTACTTTGTATCCGGCGAAGATGTTGAAAAGATCGACCGTATGCCGATGGTACAGTCTGTCAAAGCAAAAGATTATGAAATCTTGTACTTAACAGATAATGTAGATGAGTTTGCTTTGCAGGCATTGGGCAGCTACAAGGAAAAACAATTCAAAAATATTTCACAAGGCGATTTAGACCTGGCAAGTGAAGAAGAGAAAAAAGAAGTAGAACAAACAGCAGAGGATAACAAAGATCTTTTAGCTGATATCAAAGAAGCTTTGAAAGATAAAGTACAGGATGTAAAAATTTCTACTCGATTAGTAGATGATCCGGTTTGCATGTCAAGTGATGAAGGAATGTCTTTTGAGATGGAAAAGGTATTGTCTGCAATGCCGGAAGGAAATCCATATGGTATGAAAGCAACACGTATCTTAGAGATCAATCCAAAACATCCAATCTTTGCCGCTTTGCAAAAGGTATATGCAAAAGATAAAGAAGCAGTTAAAGAGTATGCCGATGTTTTATATACACAGGCAATGCTGATCGAAGGATTCCCGGTAGAAGATCCAATGGAATATTCACGTAAGGTATGTGACTTCATGGTCAAAGCTGCACAATAAAACAAAACTATTCGGATACAGATCGATGCCAGATCGTATTCGAATAGTTTTTTTGTCTTTTCGACATTTTTTGCAGTGGTTCTCTTCATAGAAAGGAAGCATGCGGTTCATACTGAAAATATGAAGATGCAATGGAAGAAACTGCTCAATGAGCCGCAAATTAAAAAAAGCATGATAACAACAGGTGCATTTACAGTATATCTGGTAAATATGATCTTTTTTTGTTGTCGTGCGATCCATCCTTATGAAAAAGGATATGCGCCCAACGATCTGCAATATTTGCAAGATCAACTGCAATGTGCAAATCCGTTTGCCGCTTTGATTGCAATATTAGATGGATTGATCTTGTGTCTGCTTATTTATACAGGAATCCGATATATTCAACAGCATCATCATTTTTAAAAAACCCTATTTTTCACTTATTGTTCAAAAAAGAATTGATATTCATTGACAAAATAGAGAAACACTGTATAATGATTGACATACAAATAAGAGTTTAGAGGCAGCAATGCATCAGAGTACAGCTGGGAGCCGGCGGGCGAAGAACAACTGGAAAGGTAATCATTGCCGAAGGTGAAGTATCGGCAGATACGATCCTGGGGTTGCAGGAAATACTTGCATCACTCCTTCATAAGAATCTTATGAAGAGGCGCTATTAGAGGACCAGATCGAATCAAGAGTCGTGCTAATAGCATGACTCTTATTTTGTAAGCATAAAATCAGAGGGAGGAAATGTTTATGAAAAGAAGATTTGGTGCTATTGTGTGCGCGTCTGCCATGATGCTTACGATGCTGAGCGGTTGTGGAAGCGGAGATGATCGAGAAGATCAGTTTGTCGTTGGTATGGAAGTAGGTTATGCTCCTTTCAACTGGCAGACAAATGAAGAGACAGATACTTCGGTTTCTCTGGATGGAGCCGGTTATGCAGATGGATACGATGTCATGATCGCTCAAAATATTGCAGATCAATTAGGAAAAAAATTAGTGATCAAAAAAATTGCTTGGGATAGTTTGATCCCGTCACTGACATCAGGAGATACGGATGCGATCATTGCCGGTATGACTGCCAGTGATAAACGTGAGAAAGGTGCAGATTTTACGACACCGTACTATGATTCAAAAGGAATGATCATGATTGTTCGTAAAGACAGTGAGCAAGCATCTTATACGGATATTCAGCAGTTCAGCGGTCAAAATGTTGTTGGACAATTGGGAACGAGCTATGATGATGTGATCGATCAAATTAAAGGGGTCAATCATGTAACGCCTAAGAAAACATATCCGGAAATGGTTGTTGCTTTGCGTGCTGGAGATGTCGATGGCATCACTGCAGAAGTTGCAGTCGCAAAAGGTGTCATTGCGGCAAATCCGGATCTAACTTATATCACATTTGATGAAGGAAAAGGATTTGAAGCAGATACGACTGTATCCATTGCGATGAAAGAAGGCAGCCGCGGAAGCGAAGACTTTGAGGCGGTTCAAAAAGCATTGGATAACATTGATGAAGAAACGCGTTTGGCTTATATGGAAAAAGCTGTTCAGAATCAACCTGCTCAAGAATAAGAAAGGCGATAGAGTGAGAAAATTATGAGTCTTGATTTAATAAAATGTTGGGAAATATTTACACAAAATGCCGATATGTTCTTTTATGGCATTCGCATTACATTATTGTATGCAATCATTGGTACCCTTGCAGGTTTTTTGATTGGTCTGATCTTGGGAGGTATTCGTGGATTAGAAATTAACGAATCGGATTCTACATTTACCAAAGTATTGAAAAAAGCAGGGCATCTTATTACAGCATTTTATGTTTGGGTATTTCGTGGTACGCCGATGATGGTGCAAGCGTTATTCTTCTATTACTTTTTGAAAAATATCATCGGATGGAACATGGCGGTTGCTGGTATGTTTATCATATCGATCAATACCGGTGCTTATATGGCGGAGATCATCCGTTCCGGATTGCAATCGGTGGATAAAGGACAGACAGAGGCAGCAAAAAGCTTAGGTATGACAACAGTCCAGACCCTGATTTCGATCATTTTCCCGCAGGCAATACGAAATGCCTTCCCATCTATTGGAAATCAATTGATCGTTAATATCAAAGACAGCTGTATGCTGAATGTATTGTCAGTCACAGATTTGTTCTTTCAAAGTCAATCGATTGCAGGAAGCAATTTGTTGATGATCGAAACATATTTTGTAGCAGCAATCTTGTATTTGATCTTAACGACGGTTGCAACATTTGTATTAAATCAGATTGAAAAGCGTTTGAATTTGCAATCATCCTATCATGATTATTGTGCATAAAAAGGAGTAATGGAAATATGGAACCAATTATTGAAATACGTCATCTAAAAAAACATTTTGGCTCTTTGCAAGTACTTCATGATGTGGATTTTAACATTGAGAAAGGTGAAGTTGTCACGATCATCGGATCGAGCGGTTCAGGAAAGTCAACAATGTTGCGCTGTGTAAACATGCTGGAAACACCAAGCGGCGGTGAAATTTTATTCCATGGGAAAAATATTGCTGAAAAGGGAATGAATGTGAATCAATATCGTTCCCGTGTCGGAATGGTATTTCAAAACTTTAATCTTTTTGCTAACAAGAGCGTCCTGCAAAACTGTATGATCGGACAAATGAAAGTTTTAAAGAAAAGCAAAGAAGAAGCGCGTGAAACGGCAATGAAATACTTAAAGAAAGTTGACATGGAACAATTTGCTCATGCTGGCAGCGTTCAGCTTTCCGGGGGACAAAAACAGCGTGTAGCGATAGCCCGTGCATTATGTATGCAGCCGGAGGTCTTGCTGTTTGATGAGCCGACCAGCGCTTTGGATCCGGAGATGGTAGGCGAGATCCTGGATGTCATCAAAGAATTGGCAAAAGAAAATATGACAATGATCATCGTCACACATGAGATGGCATTTGCGAAAGATGTTTCTACGCGTGTTGTATTTATGGATGGCGGCGTGATCACAGAACAGGGAACACCGCAGCAAATCTTTGAACATCCGCAACAAGAGCGTACCAAAGAATTTTTAAGCCGTTATTTACGTACACAAGGTAACTGATGGATCATTATAATCTCTCTGCTGTTGAAGCAGGGAGATTTTTGGTTGTGTTGTTCATGATCCATATGTACAATGAAAGAAAGAGAGGTGAGTAGATGGAAATTCGTACACTGCATTCTTTTCTGTTTGTTGCAAGAGAAGGGAATATCACAAAAGCTGCAGAAAAACTGCATTTGAGCCAGCCGGCGTTGAGCCGTCAGTTAGCATCGCTGGAAGAAGAAATGCAGACACAGCTGCTCATTCGTGGAAAACGCCATATTCAATTGACAGAAGCAGGTTTATTGTTACGACGCAGGGCGGAGGAAATCCTCGCTTTGGTTGATAAAACAGAAAAAGAACTATTAGATCAAAGTGATTCCTTTACTGGAACGATCGCTATTGGTGCAGCTGAATGTGAGGCTGCTCAAGTATTTTTGCCAGAGATCATTCAATTTTTTAATCAGCGTTATCCGCAAGTAACCTATTCTTTCTCTTCTGGTACAGCGGATTTGATTCGTGATCAATTAGACAGCGGGATCCTGGACTTTGGTGTCTTGATGGAACCGGTCGATTTGCAACGCTATGATTTTGTGCGTCTTCCATTTTTTGAACAATGGGGGGCTTTGGTTTCTGTTTCTTACCAGTTGTCAAAAAAAGATGTTTTGCTGCCTGCGGATTTACATGGAATTCCCTTGTTTCTGGCCAAACGCTCGATCGTTCAAAATGAGATCACCAGCTGGTTGCAAGAGGATGAAAAAAATCTTACGGTCGTAGCTACTTATGATTTATTATCGAATGCAGTTGCCTATGCGGCAAATAATACAGCAGTGGTGATTACGACAAGAGGGGCTTATGGAACACATGTGGATCAGAGGGTAAAATTTATTCCTTTTTCACCAAAATTATTAACAGGAACGGTCTTTGTCTGGAAAAAACATCAGATGTATTCTCCTCTGTTAGGTCGTTTTTTGGAACAAGTATATCATTACATAAATGCATGATAAATGATGTAAAATAAGTATTCGACATATAAACACACTAGCGATACAATGTAGCTGTCAAAAGACAGCTTTTTTTTGGAGGTCATTGATGATAGAAGAGATGCAAAAGCGCTTTGTCCTTTCCAATCAGCAAATACAATGGTTAAAAGAAATTGGTGTATTTGCGCATGACGATGAACAGCAGGTCATACAGCAAATATCTATGGCGCTAACACTCAAAAAGTTAGGTTACATGAAAAAGGATATAACAAAAATGTTGTTTTATTATTTGGATGCAGAGAATCATCGATCGGAACTATTATTCAGTCTTCGTCATCGGCGCTGTGAGATCATAAAGCGAGTGCATAAAGAAAATCAGCGTTTAGATATAGTGGATCATTTAATCGATCAACTGCGAAATAAAGAAAGTGAAATGACCAGATAAAAGGTTGTCTGAAAGGAGCGAAATGATGAAAAACGAGCAAATGTTGAAGGATCTGAATGGGGAGTTGTTTGCAATAGGTCAGGAAAATAGTGCCTATGCACAATATTTTGTCGGTACCAGTTATTTGAATATGCTGACAACAGAGGGTGTTGCCATTGGAAATGTTACATTTGAACCAGGCTGTCGCAATCATTGGCATATTCATCACGGAGGCGGACAGATCTTGTTAGTAACCGGAGGGCGCGGATGGTATCAAGAATGGGGAAAAGAAGCTCGCCCATTGAAGGCCGGTGATGTAGTCAATATTCCTGCGGAGGTGAAACATTGGCATGGCGCCGCGAAAGACAGCTGGTTTGCACATCTTGCTGTTGAAGTACCTAGTGAACATGGATCAAATGAATGGTGCGAACCGGTAAGCGATAGCGAATACAATAGTTTATAAGAGAATGAAGCGGATTTTATACCATTGGTAAAAAATCTACTTCTTTTTTTATTTATAAAAGTTTAAAATAAATATGGTAATTTTTTAATATGATAGACATATTGCGGAGGATAGACTTTATATGAATTTTTTATATTCCATTTTATTGATCGTCATCGGATTTGTTTTTTTGGTAAAAGGCGCCGATGCATTTGTAGACAATGCTTCGGGAATTGCTAAAAAACTAGGGATTTCACCTGTGATCATCGGTTTGACGATCGTTGCCTTTGGTACTTCTTTGCCGGAGCTGGCAGTCAGCGTCACTGCTGCTTTGGAAGGGGCAAATGAAATTGCTGTTGGAAATGTCGTTGGTTCGAATATTTTTAATTTATTGATCGTTGCTGGTGGGAGTGCCTGTATTTTTCCTTTGATCTGTGATCGCATCTTGCTGAAAAGAGATTGGCCGTTATCGGCAATCGCAGAACTGCTGCTGGTTTTGTTTTTGTTTCAGGATCTGCACATTTCGCGATTGGAAGCCGGTGTACTGCTTGTATTGTTTGTCTGTACCTTGCTGCTGCAATTGAAAAATGCGAAACAAGAAGAAAATGTAGCCCCGGAAGAGCGTTCCATGATACGATTGTTGTTATTCTTGTTGATCGGTATCGTGGCAATTGCCATTGGCGGTCAGATCACAGTGGAAGGAGCTACTTCTCTTGCACGGATCCTTGGCTGGAGCGAAACTTTGATCGGTTTGACCATTGTCGCTGTCGGTACAAGTCTGCCTGAACTTGTTACGTCTATTGTCGCAGCCCGTAAAGGCGAAAATGACATTGCTATGGGCAATGTCATCGGTTCAAATTTATTTAATGTGTTATGTATCTTAGGAATTTCTGCAGTTTTGCGTCCCATCACTGTAGAAACAACGGCATTATATGATACGTTGTTCTTGCTGGTGATCACGGTAGTTTACTGGCTGCTTTGCAGAATACATACCTTGGATCGCAAGATCGGCATCTTGATGATCTGTACATATGTTGGTTATATGGCTTATATCTTAATGCGATAGGATCATGGCAGTGCAAAAGGATCGCTTTCAATCTCATCCCCCTGCAAGGAAAGGATATGATGGAAAGGGATCTTTTTTTTCACTATCTGCAATACTTTTGTATCCATGTTTATATTTGCGACCATCCCTTGTATCTCTAAACATTCGTCATTTTCTAAATAACAAACGCTTAGGAGCATCCCTCTTCTGATCAAAGTGAGTTTCGTATTGAGCTCCTGCAATTCATCTTCACTGAAAAAAGGCTTTTTGACAGTAATGTGTTCTTGCTGCTTCAGCAGTTGACGAAATCCTTTCAATGAATCAAACGGTTGAAAGATCTGTGCGCGTTCTTCAAATGATTTCATATATGATTCCTCCTAAAAAGCTTTATGCCCGCCAATTGTTTGATTTCGATATCTTTGTGTAGAAGCTTCGCATGTATTCATTCCTTTTAAAATGGCATTCTTTCCATAACGCTTTCGAATATGAACCAAAGTTTGCTGCAGCTGTCGTTCTTTTTCGATGCTCTGCTCATCGGCAAATAAGGAATATTGGGCAAAGCTTTCTTTTTGAACATTGCCAAAAGAAATGGCAATTTGACGAATAGGCTGTTGCGGATCTACGATTTGTTCATACAGCCGCAGAAATGCGGCAGTCAATATCTTGCAGGAACCTGTAAAATTAGACAGTTTTCGCGATGCGTGTGCTTTCTTTTTTTTCTCTTTTGAATAATGGATGGTCAATGCGATATGATTTGTGACCAGTTCTTTTTCACAAAGCGAGAGCACATTGGCATCGACCATTTCTTTCAGGATAAGACGAGCTTCTGGATACGTATAATCGCGGAATAATATTTGCGAGTTAGAGATCGAGTTTGTCTTAGGTACATAGTTCTTGATCTGCTGGATCGTCGTTGGCTCCATCCCCCATGCATGATCGATCAAATAGCGTGCATGGATACCGAACATTTGATAAAGCGGTTCTGCTGGATAGTGTGCTAGGTCATATAAATCATAGATTCCTAATCGATGCAAGCGCTGCACGCTGCCATTGCCGATCATCCAAAAATCCTGCAATGGCTGATGATGCCACAATGTCTGGCGGAAGATCGATTCATTCAGCATGCCGATATTCGAAGGAGAATGCTTTGCGGTGATATCTAAAGCTACTTTTGCCAGGAAAAGATTGGTCCCGATACCGACTGTTGAAGTAATATGCGTCTGCTGATAAATGTCCTCCATGATTCGTTTTGCCAATTCTTTTGCGCGAAGATGGTAAAGACGAAGATAGGGCGTAATATCGAGGAAGGCCTCGTCGATGGAATACACATGAATGTCTTCAGCAGCGACATAGCGCAAAAGGATTCCATAAATACGGGCTGAATATTGCATGTATAATTGCATACGGGGAGGGGCGATCATATATTCGAGCGTGTCCGGAATTTCGAAAAGACGGCCTCTGCTTTTGACGCCATGGCGTTTGATTGCCGGTGTTGCTGCCAGGGTGATGGCACCTTTTCCTCTGGCTGGATCAGCGACAACCAAATTGAACTGAAAAGGATCCAGACCTCTTTCGGCACATTCGACTGAAGCATAAAAAGATTTAAGATCAATGCATAAATAGATTCTTTGTTCACTCATGAGAGATTTCTCCTTACGATCACATTGTATAATGCTTATGTCCGATAATCAATAATTTTTCGGGACATTTTTTTGCATTTTTTGTAAATTTGTTGCATATTGATTATGATTACGATACAATAATGATGGAGAAAAACAGATGAAATTAAAAGATATTTTGATTAATTTTAAAAACAAGAATAATCTGAATCATGAAACGATGGCACGGCTGATCGGTGTATCGCGTTCTACTTACTATCGCTGGATCAGTGAGGAAGATGTGCATTTGCAAAATGAAACGATGCAGCGATTATCAAGAGTAATGGGCTGTGATCTTTCTTTGCTGCTAGCCAAGGATGGAAATGTAAAGCCGCTGTTGGGAAGTGCAAAAGCAGGGTATGATCAATATGCGCAAGAAATGATCGAAGGATATATTGAAGTGAGCGATCAGGATGCAAAACATGGTGATTATTTTTTACGTGTTTGTGGAGATTCAATGGAAGGATCTCATATTTATGACGGTGATCTGATCTATGTGCAGCAATGCGAAACAATAGAAAACGGAAAAATTGCAGTTGTCATGATCGGAGAAGAAGTTACGATCAAAAAAGTGATTTATAAAGACGGATGGATGATCCTGGAAGCCAGCAATCCAAAAATAGAGTCAAGATATTTCAATGCAAAAGAGATTGAAGAACTGCCGGTAAAAGTCATCGGACGTGTCCGTTTTGTGCGGACAGATTTTTATTAAAAAAGTCTGTTTTTAAGATAAATATAAAGAAAGGTGATAGAAAAGCAAGAAAATACTTGCAAAAAAGGAAATAGTTTGCTATTATATACGAGCACTGATGTGAAGACATCAGAGATATGCGCCCATAGCTCAACTGGATAGAGCGTTTGACTACGGATCAAAAGGTTGTGGGTTCGATTCCTGCTGGGCGCGCCATTTTTTTGTAAGAGAACGGGATGTAGCACAGCTTGGTAGTGCACTTGATTTGGGATCAAGGGGTCGCAGGTTCAAATCCTGTCATCCCGACCATGAAAAAAATGGCTGGATAGCTTAGTTGGCTAGAGCATCCGGTTCATACCCGGAAGGTCGTGAGTTCGAGTCTCACTCCAGCCACCAAATGAGATAAGAAAAGGACCCTTAGCTCAGTTGGTCAGAGCATCCGGCTCATAACCGGTGGGTCGTAGGTTCGAGTCCTACAGGGTCCACCAAAAAAAAGAGATGGAGGAATACCCAAGTGGTTGAAGGGTCCGGTCTTGAAAACCGGTAGGTCGTGAAAGCGGCGCCTGGGTTCGAATCCCAGTTCCTCCGCCAGTAAGGAAAAAGACATCGCGGGATGGAGCAGTCTGGTAGCTCGTCGGGCTCATAACCCGAAGGTCGTTGGTTCAAATCCTTCTCCCGCAACCAAGATGGTCTCGTAGCTCAGTCGGTAGAGCAAAGGACTGAAAATCCTTGTGTCGTTGGTTCGATTCCGACCGAGACCACCATGAAGAAAAGAAAGTGATGAAGCAATTCATCGCTTTTTTAATTTATAGAATGATTGAATTAAAAAAAGCTTGCAACCAAAAGAAAATATGCTATAATGATATAGCATTGTGCAATGTAATTGCGGGCGTGGTGAAATTGGCAGACACGCCAGATTTAGGATCTGGTGCCTTCGTGTGTGCAGGTTCGAGTCCTGTCGCCCGCACCATTTGTCAGTAAGCCGTTCTTGAACAGAACGGTTTTTTTATTATAGGATAAAAAAGGAACTTCGGCAGGCTGAAAGTTCCTTTTGTCATGATTACTTTAAATACGTATGATAGAAGGTGCAGATCTTATCAAATGGGATGATGTTTGTTTGATCATATAAATCTGTATGGACAGCATCCGGAATGATGAACAATTCTTTGTTGTTGCCTTTCAAATTTTTAAAAGCATCTTTGCTAAAATAGCAGGAATGAGCTTTTTCACCATGAATCATAAGTACGGCATTCTTTATTTCGCTGCTATAGCTTAATAGCTTCATGTTCATAAATGAAAGGGCGGAAGTGGTATTCCATCCTTCATTTGAATTAAGAGAACGTTTGTGATAGCCGCGGCTAGTTTTATAGTAATCGTAGTAATCTTTTACAAAGAATGGTGCATCTTCCGGCAGTGGATCCACTACGCCGCCTGCTCGTTGATAGCTAGCTTCTTTGTAATCTTTTGTTCGCTGAAGATTCAGCGCTTCTTTTGATTGATAACGTTCTTCTTCGTTCATGGCATCAAAATAACCATAAGTGCTTACCCGACACATATCATACATCGTAGAAGTAACAGTCGCTTTGATCCTGGTGTCCATAGAAGCAGCGTTCAATGCCATGCCGCCCCATCCGCAGATACCAAGTATTCCAATTCGATTGGAATCGACATTTTCTAATGTGGATAGGTAATCGACAGCAGCACAGAAATCTTCCGTATTGATATCAGGAGAAGCTACATTTCTTACGTTGCCGCCACTTTCTCCTGTGAAAGAAGGATCGAATGCTACGGTGACAAAGCCTCTTTCAGCAAGCGTTTGCGCATATAAACCGCTTGCTTGTTCTTTTACGGCGCCAAACGGTCCGCAAACGGCAATCCCGGCAGTCTTTCCTTGTAAATCTTTAGGTACATACAAGTCACCTGCCAGGGAAATACCATATCGATTATGAAAGGAAATCTTTTTATGGTCCACTTTTTCGCTTTTAGGGAAGGTCTTGTCCCAAGAGGGATCCAACTGTAATTGTTCAAGTTTCATATTCTACCGCCTTTCTTTCTTTTTTTAATTTGTAAAGGAGAAAATCAATTAGATCCACATTTGCCTGTGATTGATGCAAATGCTCTAAAAGACGGCACTTATGATGAATCAATAGATGCTGTACCTCATCATAGTGCCTTGCTTGCAACGCATCACAGATTGCTTGGATCAAGTCCATATCACAATTTAACTGTATTAGATCTTTCACTAGTTCTTTTTGCGTAAAATGTGTCATGTACCTTCTCCTTTTCTCCTTTATTATAATCGTAATACAATGAAATTAAAAATAGTATTTTCTCATATCGTGATATGAATAAATGTCATAATATGATAGGATACTATAGAGGTGGGAGAATGGAAATTCGTACATTGCGTTATTTTTTAGAAACAGCCAGAGAAGAAAATATGACAAAAGCAGCACAGAGGCTGCATGTATCACAATCCACTTTATCCAAACAATTAAAAAACTTAGAGGAAGAGCTGGGAAAACGCTTATTTATACGGCATAGTTTTTCTATCGAATTGACAGAAGAGGGCATGTTGTTAAGAAAACGAGCCGAAGATCTGGTTGCGATGAGCGATAAGATCACGCAAGAGTTTTTGTCGATGGATGATATCATCGGCGGAAATGTATATCTAGGGTGTGCAGAATCTTATCAGATTCGCCATCTTGCAAAAGTTATCCGCAGTTTCAAACAACAATATCCCGATTTTCACTATCACATGACGAGCGGAGATACACAACAAGTATTGGAACGATTGGATCGCGGGCTGCTGGATCTCGCCCTGATTGTGGAAAGACCTGATTATGCAAAATATCATGTATTGAAAATGCCGGGATATGATCGATGGGGAGTCGTAATGAGTGCTCATTGTGATTTGGCGCAAAAGAAAGAAATCGCTTATGAGGATCTGTTAGGATTACCGCTTTTCTGTTCCAAGCAGAGCTGGGATGCGGATATTCCTAGGTGGTGCGGAGATCGACGAGAACAGTTAATACTGGAAGGATCTTTTCGATTGTCTTATAACGGATCTGTTTTTGTAAAAGAAGGTTTAGGTTATCTTTTAACATTTGAACACTTGATCGATACGAGCGCAGACAGCGGTCTTGTTTTTCGTCCGCTTTTTCCGCAACTGAAGAATGAGATGTATTTATTGTGGCGCCGCCATCAAGTGTTCACGCCGATTACCAAACGCTTTATCGCACATTTGCAAAGCTTGTTTTCTAGTAGTTTCACTGTTGAAAAAGAGTAAAAAGATGAGAAAATCATGATAATTTGACATTTCTATGATGTTTCTTTTAACAAAATGTTTTATAATTAATCTCGTTAAAAAGCGAGGGATATGTATGTTCACAAGATTTCTTGAAAAAATCGGCTATACAAAAGAAGAAGCCAGCTGGATCTTGTATGATGTAGGTAATTCTGCACAAGTTTTAACTACTTGTACCGTGATATTTCCATTATTGATCGCCTATATCACACCGGGCGATTCCAGTGTTTATGTGGGTTGGGCAAATACCGTATATGGTTTGTTATTAGCTTTGATGTCGCCTATTTTAGGAACTGTCGCTGATTATAAAGGAATGAAGATGAAGATGTTTCGTTTTTTCCTTTATATTGGTATTGTCGGCGGTTTTGCATTGGCACTTCCATTTATCGACTATCGGATGGCGCTGATCATCTTCGTAATTGCCATGGTCGGTTATAATGGATCAATTATTTTTTATGATGCGTTTATCGTAGATGTCTGCGAGAATGATGAACGTGTGGATAAAGTCTCTGCTGCCGGGTATGCGTGGGGATATATCGGATCTACATTGCCTTTTTTGATCTTTGTGATTCCATTTGCCGTTGTGACACTGTTAGGTGATGTTCAGATTGGGCCTTTTACTTTGACCTATCGATGGGGATGCGGCTTGACGATGGCGATGGCTGTCTTGTGGTGGCTGATCTATTCGCGTCCTATGTTAAAAAATGTTCGTCAGCGTCAATATCATGAACCAGTCGAACATGTCGTGAGAGAATCTTTTGTGCGGTTATGGTCAACTTTCCGCAATGTACGCAGAAATCGTAATATTTTTATATTCTGTCTGTCTTATTTTTTCTTCATAGATTGTGTGAATACCGTTATTAAGATGGCAGTATCTTTAGCTACTGATATGGGTGTCAGTGATGTGATGAGTTTAGTATTAGTCATCGTGATCAATTTATTCTGTTTTCCTTGTGCTATATATTTTGGAAAGCTGGTCAAGCGTTTCGGTTCCCGTCCAATGCTGTTTGTCAGTATTTTAGGCTACATAGCTATCATCATTTACGGTTCTTTGATCCCGGTCAATGTAAATTTCATCTGGATCGTGGGTATCTTGATTGGTATGTTTCAAGGCGGAATTCAAGCCACTTCACGTTCTTATTTTACGCGTTTGATTCCTGATAAAGAAGACAGCAATGAATACTTTGGTTTCTTTTCAGTATTTTCTAAATTTTCATCGATCCTTGGTCCGATGGCAATCTCTTTGATCATCATGATCACAGGCGAGACCAATATCGGTATTTTAGGATTGATTCCAATGATGCTGATCGGCGGCATCTTGTTGATATTTGTGAAAGATCCAAAGTAATAACGAACCACAGAAATTGTAAAGCTCCAATAAAATGGGACACTTATAAATAACCACACTATAGGTAGGATTCTCTGTATTTCATAGGAGGCATACCTTTTAATTTCTTTTGTGGTCTTTGATGATTATAGAAGTAGATATAATCATCAACTTTCTTAATAAGATCATCAAAGGTATTTGGGATATTGTTATTAAGTTCTAAGCATTCAGATTTAAGATGAGAAAAGAAATTTTCACAACAGGCATTATCATAACAATTCGCTTTTCTTGAATGTGATATTGTAACTCCATAACTATCAAGATATTTGATATATATGATATTTGTATACTGGAAACCTTGATCGCTATGGATGATGCATTCAATTGTTGGATTCCATATCTTATCATTGATGATCTCTTTTATATTGTTCATAACGATATTCATATCGTTAAATTTAGATATTTTATATGCTAAAATAGAATTGTCATAAAGATCTTTAATAACGGAAATATACATACGACCTTTTTGACAATAGATATAGCTTACGTCAGTAACTAACTTTTCTAAAGGACGTGAAGCTTTAAAGTTTCTAGCGAGGACATTATCACAAACTGTTCTTGCTTTTTTGTCTTTTTCTTGAATCGTACAGCATTTAAACTTTTTCTTCCTGATAGGTGAGGATAAACCTAATATCTTCATATAACGATAAACAGTCTTTTCATTATAAATGACACCAGTATCTAAAGCTATTTTCATTGTTATATAACGATATCCTTTATAAGATTCATAAAATATCATTTCTATCTGATCGGCTAAGAAATCATCAAATGAATACCTTATAGGCCTGCCTATATTTAACCAACGATAATATCCACTACTTGATACTTTAAGATAATTACATAATCTTCTAACTGGATATTTATCTTTTAAATCATAAACTATCGAATATCTTAGTGCTCTCCGTATATTTTGCGGAGAGCCTTCGCTTTTTTTAATATTTCGTTCTCCATCTTAAGATATTCTAGCTGTTCATCTTTGGTCATATAATCAAGATCTATTTTCTTAGATCTACCTTTATTTACTCCATCTTTTTTACCTAAGCGTCTGCCATCATCTTTAAGTAATTCTGGATTTTGTTTATATAGTCTTATCCAATTTCTTAAGGTTCTATTATCTTTGATACCATATATTTTGCATATGCTGCGTAATCCACCATATTCATCACTTAGATAATCTTCTACTGCTTTAGTTTTTAACTCTGGAGTATATTTATTAAATTTTGTACTCTTTTTAGCCATGATAAAAGCCCCTTTCTATTAGAGTCATGTGTGGTTTTATTATACATGTCTATTATAACTGGGGCTTTACAAATTCTGTGGTTTTCTTTTTTTTGTTTTGTTCTTTTTATGAATCAAGAATGATGTATAATGAAAGCAAGAAATAAAGGAGCAGCGAGATATGAAACTAGAGAATGAACGTTATGTAGCGACTTTTACGACAAAAGGAGGTGAAATTGCCTCTTTTACGGATAAAGTGACAGGTATTCAATATATGTATCAAGGCGATACACCATATTGGAGCGGGAAAAATCCAACATTGTTTCCGATGGTCGGCAGTACTTTTAACAAAGAGTATACAATCGAAGGTAAGACATATAAGATGAAAAATCATGGTTTGATTCGTTACATGGATTTGAAAGAACTGCCATCTGATGCAGGCGAAGTTGTCATGGGAATGGATAGCGACGAGGAAACGAAAAAGCAGTATCCTTTTGATTTTCATTATGAGATTCATTATGCATTACAAGATGCAACGTTAACGATCCGTTATCGGATTACGAATACCGGCAATAAAGAGATGCCGTTTACTTTTGGTTTGCATCCGGGCTTTCTATGTCCGTTATGTGAAGATGAAAAATTTGAAGACTATACGATCCGATTTGCAAATCCTGAAACATTGATACAAGTTATTCCAGACAAAGAAGGGAAACAGCCATATCGTGAAAAAGAGGTCAGCTTGCAGCAGATCCATCTAGATTATGCTTTGTTTGAAAAAGATCCGACATTGATTTATAAAGGCGTAAAAAGTGCCTATGCGACGTTGTCAGGTCCAAAAGGACATGGCGTGAAGATTTCATTTAGCGGATATCCATTATTCGCTGTTTGGACACCTAAGGCAAGAGCACCGTTTGTTTGCTTAGAGCCTTGGTTTGGACACGGTGATTTTTCTGAAGTAAAAGAAGATTTTTATCATCGAGAGGGCACTATGCTTCTTTCTGAAGGAAAAACTTTTACTTGCGCATATACAGTAGAATTCTTTTGATTCAGATGTAGTAAATCAACAAAAAAAGGCGGTTTTCCTTATTTGCATGTGTTATAATAAATGCGGGAAATAGGAGGATTATCACATGGAAGTAATTATTGTGAAAGACTATGACGCAGTCAGCCAAAAAGCGTTTGAGGTCATGAAGGAGGTCGTTACAAGCAAAAAAGCACCTGTGCTTGGACTTGCAACCGGATCCAGCCCGATTGGTCTGTACCAAAATATGATCAAAGATCATAAAGAAAATGGTACAAGTTATGCAGATGTTCGTACATTTAATTTGGATGAGTATGTAGGTATCCCGCGAGATCATGCGCAGTCTTATTGGACATTCATGCATGAGAATTTGTTTTCCGGGATTGATGTAAAAGAAGAAAATGTGCATGTGCCATACGGAAATACGAAAGCAGATTGTGAAGCGTATGAAAAGGCAATGGAAGATGTCAGTGTGGACATTCAGGTACTAGGTATCGGAGCAAATGGACATATCGGATTTAATGAACCAGGTACGCCATTTGACGAAGAAACACATATCGTGACATTGACAGAAAAAACGAGAAAAGATAATGCGCGTTTCTTTGAAGGCGACATTAACAAAGTGCCAACACATGCTATTACGATGGGAATCGCAACGATCATGAAAGCAAAAAAGATCTTGCTGGTTGCTACAGGTGAAAATAAAGCAGATGCAATCAAAGCGATGGTCGAAGGCGATGTGACGACACAATGCCCTGCTTCCGTTTTGCAGAACCATAAAGATGTCGTGGTCATTGTAGATGAAGCAGCAGCTAGCAAATTAACAAAATAAAAGGATTTTTAGAAAGTCATGACTGTACTTTTTAGTGGAGTTATGACTTTTTTTGTGATATAAATGATACGAGGGATCGTATATGAATAAAAAGAGAAAAACAAAAAATTGGATATATAATATTGCTATCGTATTTTTTTTAGGCGTCATGCTTTTTTCTTTGTGGCATTTGATTCCGCTGCTTCTGCAGGAACACGAAGATAATGAGACACAAAAGCAGATGGAACAAATGGTATTGGTCGAAGATGACAAAGATGAGAAAAAGATCGTAACCTTGCAGCCGGATTGGGATGCCTTGCAGAGTTCGAATCCGGATATCATTGGTTGGATCTATGTGCCGGACACGGAAATCAATTATCCGATCGTTCAAGGCAGCGATAATGATTTCTATTTGGATCATTCTTCTTTAAAAGCGTCGAATACGATTGGTGCCATCTTCTTGGATGCAAATGCAGCATCGGATTTTTCCAATTTTCAATCTATCATTTATGGACACAGCGTAATGAACAGCTCCGTGATGTTTACACAAATTGCCTCATTTGCGGATTCTTCTTTTTTTGAAGCACATCCGTATCTGTATTTGCTGACACCGAAGGAGACGTATCGTTGTGATATACTGGCATTGACAAAGACAGACTCTAAATCGGATTTATATCAAACCTGGTTTGGGAGCGATGCCCAAAAAACAGACTATTTCAATCGTATGTATGCACAGGCAGATTTATCTAGGGAAGTTGAGGATGTCAGTACGCAAGATTCATTGATAATGCTGAGCACATGTGATCTGGATTATGGATTGGATTCGGATAAACGTATTCTTCTGCATGCTAGACTTGTTCCGTGGGAGGGTACGATTACTTATGTTGAATAGAGATGAACCAGGTAGTACCTGGTTTTTTTTGACATGAGGGAAAGTCATGCCTGCATAAAATAAAATGTAGGTGATAAGATGTGGACACGAAAATGTCGTTTATTGACAATAGAGGTCATTGCATTGGTCGTGATTGGAATCGTGATGGTTGCCAGCAGTTCGCGTGTTTGGGCAGCTTATAAATTTGAAGATCCGTTTTACTATGCATGGCGTCAGGGATTATTTGCAATTATCGGTTTTATTGCAATGAATATTTGCTCGCGTATTTCTTTTTCGTTTTTGCAAAAGAATACACGAAAGATCTTCTGGGTGAGTGTCATTACCTTGATCTTGGTTTTGATTCCGGGAATTGGCGTTTTGCGCAACGGCAGCCGCAGCTGGTTCGGCATTGGCAGTTTTCTGATCCAGCCTAGCGAGTTTTTTAAGATTGCGATCATATTGTATGTTTCTGATTTTTTGTCAAAAAAATATCGAATCAAACATTTTTGGCAGGATTTATTCTTTCCCTTTCTTTTGATTGGCATCGGTTTTGGACTCATTTTGTTACAACCGGATTTTGGCAGCGGTATCGTGATGGCGTGCGCAGTTGTCGTTATTTTGTTGGCTGCAGATGCGCCCATTTCTTATTTTATTCGTTTGGCTATCGTTGCAATTGCCGCATTGATTGCGTTGATCGTATCTGCGCCTTATCGCATGGCGCGAATCATATCATTTTTGGATCCGTGGAAAGATCCCCTTGGCAGTGGATTCCAGATCATCCAATCTTTGTTTGCTATTGCCCCTGGAGGAATCTTAGGTGTGGGTTTTGATCAGTCGATGCAAAAGCATTTTTATCTGCCGGAACCGCAAACCGATTTTATATTTGCTATATTTGCAGAAGAATTTGGCTTTTTAGGATGTGTTGCACTGGTTGCTTTATATTTAGCGCTCATCTATCAAGGAGTCAAAATTGCCATATCCCAGGAAGAGCCTTTTTTTTGCTATACGGCGATTGGGATTACCGCTTTATTCGCCATTCAGGTGATGATCAATCTGGGCGTTGTAGTCGGTTTGTTTCCGGTGACAGGGATCACATTGCCGTTTCTTTCTTATGGCGGCAGTTCGCTGATCGTTATGATGTCTAGCATGGGACTGTTAATGAGCATTGCAAATAACAAAGAAAAGAAAAAATGAGGATCAGGGATCCTCTATTTTTGAATATTTCAATGTCATTCGAAATGTTCTGTGGTATAATACGAGTGCAATCTTTCGCATAAGCACGATAAGAGTGAAAAAAAGATCATTTTATCGTTTGAAGAATAGACTGGTATGAGGAGAGAAACTATGAAAATGATGATCGTTACCGGAGGGACCGGTGGGCACATTTATCCAGCGTTAGCTTTGGCACAAGGAGCAAAACAGCGATATGGAAAACAGGCAGAGATCGTCTTTGTAGGGAATGATGATCGTATGGAAGCAAAATTGATTCCAGAAAAAGGATATCCATTTTATGCGTTGCATACGAGCGGATTTGTGGGAAATGCAATTGATAAGGCAAAGGCGGTTGCTCTATTGTTACGTGCTTATCAAAAAGCAAAAAAATATATACGTTCTTTTCATCCAGATATCGTCATCGGTTTTGGCGGATATGTGAGCGCACCGGTTATTCTGGCGGCACATCATCTCGGTATTCCAACCATGATTCATGAACAAAATTCAATTATTGGAAAGGCAAATCAGCTGGTGATGAAAAAAGCAGATGCCATCGTTTGCTGCTATGAGAAATGCCTTTCACAATTTGATCGAAATAAAACTAGGCTTTTAGGAAATCCCCGTGCTACATTTGCAGCACAAACATCCTTTGATGAAGCGTATTTCCGCTCATTAGGCCTGGATCCTCAGCAGAAGACCGTATTGATCGTAATGGGATCATTAGGTTCAAGTTCTATTAATGAACTGATGAAGGATGCATTGGGAAAAGTTCAGGAAGATTGTCAGTTCTTGTATGTCTGTGGACAAAATAATTCCATGGATCCAAGTGTATTTAAAGAATATCCATCGATCCATGTGGTTGACTATGTGGATCAATTAGCGATTTTATCGCATATCGATTTGATCGTGTGCCGTGCCGGAGCAACTACATTGGCTGAAATAACGGCGTTAGGAGTACCTGCCATATTGGTTCCTAGTCCTTATGTTGCACACAATCATCAATTTTATAATGCTTCTGTTTTGGTAGAAAATGAAGCAGCAGTTATGATAGAGGAAAAAAATCTCTGTGCAAAAACACTGCATGATGCTATTTCTGGCATTTTGCATGATCCAATCCGGATGGAACATATGAAAATATGCTCACGTCGATTAGGAAAACCAAGAGCATGTCAAGATATTCTGGATTGGTGCGAACAATTAGAAGGTGGAATGAACAAATGAATGTATTTGACCAGTTACAGCAATATGGCGATGTGCTATGCAATGAGCCATTAAAAAAACATACAACATTCCGTATTGGTGGTGAATGTGATTATTTCGTATATCCCAAAAATATTCTCTGTTTTTTACGTATACAGCAGATATTGAAAGAAAAGGCGATTCCATATCAGATATTTGGAAAAGGCAGTAATCTTTTATGCAGTGATGATGCATTTCATGGCGTGGTCATTTGTTTAGATCGTTATTTTAATAATTTTTATTTTGAGGAAGATGGGACTCTTTTGGCAGAAGCTGGATGTTCGATCATTTTATTGGCGCAAGAAGCGATGCGCCGTTCTTTTACAGGACTGGAATTTGCCAGCGGGATCCCAGGGACTTTAGGCGGAGCTTTATATATGAACGCCGGTGCATATAAAAGCGAAATGGCTTCTTTTGTGCAGCAAGTCCTTGTCTATCGTGAAGGACGTTTAGAATGGATCGATAAACTAGAATTAGATTATTCTTACCGGCATTCCATTTTTCAATCAAAACCGACGTGGTGCATCCTGGGTGCAAAATTAAAGCTTACAAAAGGCGATCAAAAAGAAATACGGACACTGATGGATTCCAGACGTGCTCGCCGTCTGGCTTCTCAGCCGTTAGATAAACCAAATTGCGGAAGTGTTTTTCGCAATCCGCAAGACAATCAGGCATGGCAGTTGATTGAAAGCATCGGCTATCGCGGAAAGGTGATCGGCGGTGCCATGGTAAGTGACAAACATGCTAATTTTATCGTTAATGTCGGCGATGCAAAAGCAAATGATGTATATCAGCTGATTCAAGAGATTCAAGATAAAGTGAAAGAGCGTTATGGCATTGAGATGATTACTGAGGTGGAGAGGTTCAATTGGAAGGAATAAGCAAAGAAGAACTTCTTTATGATGAGCGTGCGGAACGTTTACGCCAAATTCGTGCTCAGCGTCAACGCAAAATGCGAAAACGCCGCCGCTTTCGCCGCTTTATCTTTTTGACCCTGCTTGCCATGGTATGCTTTTACTTTTTCAGTGACCTTTCTAAAGTGCGTTCCTTGAGCGTTGAAGGAAATTATTTTTATAGTGATGAAGAAATTTATGAAATAGCTGGAGTGAATTATGAAACCCGTTATTTGCTAAAACCGGCCTTTTTGATGGAAAATGCATTGCAAAACAATCAATTGATCGAAAGTGCAGAAGTGGAAAAAGGTCTAGACGGTGTGATTCATATCCAGGTCAAAGAGAAATTGGTCGTAGGTTATATTATCAAAGATGATCAATATTATTTATTGGATAGTGAAGGAAAACAGATCAAAGTCAGTGATAAAGATCTTTCTTCTGTTAAAAGATATCCTTTGCTCAGCGGTTTTAATGATGATCAGTTAGATGCATTAACAAACGCATTTGATACGGTGAAAGATAAGATAAATAAAAATGTTTTATTTCGCATATCTGAAATTTTGCCGTATGAAACATCTTTTAACGCAAATATGATGCGTGTTGTCATGCGTGATGGCAATACGCTGTATGGAAGTTATGATTCTGTTGGGGTATTGCAAATATATGAAAATGTTCTAACAAAACTGCAAGGAAATAATGTTTGTTTGTATATGGATGAGGAAAATGGGGCTATGTCCAAAATTTCTTGTGATGAATTTGCAGCGTCAGACAGTAAAGATGAAGATTCATGAATGCAAAGTATTGCGATTTCTCGTTAGAAAGCGGGCAATGATTGCAATTTAGCGAACAATTGTTATATAATTATTCTGATATGGAGGAGGTAATCGTATGTCAATCTCTAAGAGTACCGAATTTGGAAATATCAATATTTCATTAGATGCTGTTGCTTCACTGGCAGGTGGTGTTGTTACAGAATGTTATGGTGTAGTTGGTATGGCAAGTCAAAAGTTTGTAAAAGATGGCATCGCTGAATTATTGAAAAAGGAAAACTACTCAAAGGGTGTCGTTGTGCGCCAAGATGAAAAAGGATTGGAGCTCGACCTATATATTATCGTCTCTCATGGAATCAAGATCAGTGAAGTGGTGCATGAGGCTCAAAAGAAAGTAAAATATATGATGGAAAAGACGCTGGAATTAAAATTCAATGCAATCAATGTCTATGTTCAAGGCGTCAAAGTGATGAAGTAGGATGATGAATATGGAAACAATCAATGGTACATTGTTGAAACAGATGCTGGAGAGCGGGATGAATCTGCTTTCCAATAAATCCAGTGAAATTGATGCATTGAACGTATTTCCTGTACCGGATGGCGATACAGGAACAAATATGTCTTTGACATTTAGTGCTGGTGTAAAAGATGCTTTGAATGTCCAGAGCAATAGTGTAAGTGAGATCATGAAGGTGCTTTCTAAAGGATTGCTGATGGGAGCACGCGGAAATTCAGGTGTCATTACCTCTCAGATCTTTCGCGGTATTTATCAAGGCGTTGAAGGAATGGATGTCATTGATGGAGCACAGTTGGCAAAAGCTTTAGTTAATGGTTCACGAGTTGCTTATCGTGCAGTTATGCGCCCGGTAGAAGGTACGATCTTAACCGTTGTTCGGGAAGCTGCGGATTATACCTATGCATATGCTATGGACCTGGAAGATGTTACATGCGAACAAGTAATGGCAAAAATGCTGGAAGAGGCCAATGCTTCTTTACAGCGTACACCCGAACTATTGCCGGTGCTTGCTGAAGTAGGCGTTGTAGATAGTGGCGGCTGTGGTTTATGTACGATATTGGAAGGGTTTCTTTCTGCCATTCGTGGGGAAGTGATCCAGCCTCAGGCTGTTGAAACAAGCAAAGAAAAAGCAGGAGCGGCTCTTGACAGTGAAGAATACGGATTCTGTACAGAATTTATCATTCGCTTGTCAGAGGTAGGCGCACGCAACTTTGATGAAAACAGCATGCGTGAAGAACTGGCAACAATAGGAAATTCAATTGTCTGTGTACAAGATGACGATATCGTTAAAGTGCATGTACATACGTTAGAACCGGCTAAGGCAGTAAAAATGGGAAGACGTCATGGTACTTTTATCAAGTTGAAAGCAGAAAATATGCAGGAACAGCATGATAACTTGATCGACGATGAAACAATGGAGCCGGCAGCAAAAGCAACAATGAAAAAGCAGGAAAGAAAGCAGTATGCGATCATTACGGTTGCTGCAGGCGACGGCTTGAAAAATATGTTCAAAGAATTACGCTGCGATTATGTGATCAGCGGAGGACAAACGATGAACCCGTCTACGGAGGATTTTGTGGATGCCATTCATCATGTGAATGCAGAACATATTTTCATCCTGCCAAACAACTCAAATATCATCATGGCTGCACAGCAAGCCGCAACTGTTTGTGAAGAAGAACAGGTACACGTTATTCCAAGCAAGAGCATCCCGCAAGGATTGTGTGCATGTATCATGTTTAATCCGGATGTTGATTTTGAAAGCAATCTTGCGGAGATGAGCGATGCAATCACCACTGTAAAGACGGGACAGGTGACATATGCAATCAAAGATACAACTTTTGAAGGAATGGAAATCAAAGCTGGACAGTTCATGGGAATCATGGAAAAAGATATCATCGTATCTGTGGAAGACAAGGTGGAAGCAGCATGCAAGCTGGCGGATGCGATGCTAGATGAAGACAGTGAAATCGTTACTTTGATTTACGGTGAGGGTACAACAGAAGAAGAAGCAAACCAGGTTGCAGCACATATCGAAGAAATCAGTAATGTAGAAGTAGAGATTGATAATGGTGAACAGCCAGTCTACTCTTTCATCTTAAGTGTTGAATAAAAGGATCTTTCAAACTGGGAATATCATTATTCCATAATACAGTTGTTATAATGAATATATAAAAAGAGCAACGTCTGTATCATGCAGATGTTGCTCTTTTTCTTTGCTATCGTCTGCAATTTTAAGAAGAACATGCCCTCGTCTATACAAAAAACGTGCCGGTATCAGCACGTTTTTATAAATGAATGGTTAAGCTCGAAGTCTACCTGCGCTTTAACATCTGATGATAAGTACGCATATAAATGATGAACGAATAAAGCAGAAAAGCTGCAGTTGTCAATAATAACACATTCGCGAATGAGCGCTGGATCGTTGGCAGGAGAATCAATGTGACCATGCAGAGATAAAAGACAGTTGTTGAAACTTTTCCGCACCAGAGGGCACCATCTAACCGGCACTTTTTGTGGATGGAGAGCAACCCGCAAATGGTCATGCTTGTTTCCTTGATTAAAAATAAGATCAATACGAAAACGGCAAGCGGATAATGATAGAGCAGTAAGACCAGCAGTGTTAATTGAAGCAGTTTATCCGCTATGGGATCAATGATCTTTCCTATTTCTGTAATCATATGATATTTTCTGGCAATGTATCCATCAAGAAAATCAGTTATTTCCATAAAGGCTAGGATCAAGGCCGAAAATAGATAATCAATCGCTTTTTCAGCATGCAGATAGTTTGTTATAAAATAAGGAATCAATGCAATCCGTATATAACACAATACATTTGGTATTGCAAACAGTTGTTTGAATTTCACGTTATAACCCCACATTCTGTAAATTAATATCTAAACCATTATAACATGTTTGTTTTACAATGCAAGAAAAGGGAGATAGGGAAGGTGAACGGAAGGTAACAGTAAAGATTGGCAAACAAAATAGAGTTGACAGAAAGGTTAGTTTCTGCTAACCTATAAGTTAGCTTAAGATAACTAAAAAGGAGAGCTCCAGATGATAAATAAAAAATTAATCAAAGAAGTAAATTCTTCGTTACGTTATATCAAAAAAAATGTGATATGTCAGTGGGGGATGTTACTTTTGAATATTCTGTTGATCACCATGATCGCATGGTTTCTTTCTTCGCTATTTATGGATAGGGTCATTGATCCTGGTTTTGTTTTACTGCTGATCGTAATCGCTATTGCTGTTATTTTAACACGTTATTATTTGGCTTGCCGTTCTGCTGTATACAGCGAAAAATCTTCTAGAGAAGTAAAACAGCAGTTACGTGAGAAAATATATCACAAGATATTGGCAATGGGGGGAAGTTATCATGAAAAAATCGCAACGAGTGAATTGATCCAGGTGTGCGTAGAGGGAGTAGATCAGCTGGAAGTATATTTTTCAAGCTATTTACCGCAGTTCTTTTATAGTATGATGGCCCCGTTGACCTTGTTTGTTATTTTATTGCCTTTCAATTGGAAAGCATCTGTGGTCCTGTTTCTCTGTGTACCGCTCATTCCGATATCGATTGCTGCTGTTCAGACTTTTGCAAAAAGATTATTGTCTCGTTATTGGGGACAATATACAAAATTAGGCGACCATTTCCTTGAAAATTTACAAGGATTGACCACTTTGAAAATATACCAGGCCGATGAACGTCAGCAACAGATCATGAATGAGGAAGCAGAAAAATTTCGAAAGATCACGATGAAAGTATTAACGATGCAGCTTAATTCGATCACGATCATGGATCTAGTTGCTTTTGGCGGAGCAGCACTTGGCATTGGCATCACGATCATTGAATTTCAACATGGATCGATTACGTTGCAAGCGGCATTGATGACACTCTTGCTGGCTGCAGAATTTTTTATACCTATGCGATTATTAGGTTCTTATTTCCATATTGCGATGAATGGTATGGCAGCAAGCGACAAGATCTTTTCATTGATAGAAAGTCCAGCTGCAAAACAAGGAACACAGCCATTGACAGAGCAACCTTTCCCTGTTGTTTTTTCCAATGTCGGTTTTTCATATGAGCCGGGCAAAGAAGTGATCCATGATCTAAATATGAAATTCGATAAAGGAAGCTTTTCCGCCATCATTGGTGAAAGCGGCTGTGGCAAAAGTACAGCGGCATCTTTGCTGATGGGGGAATTGACAAATTACAGCGGAGATATTCGTTTTGGAATGCAAGATGCCAGAGATGTGATCGAAACAGATCGTTTGCGATGGATCACACGTGTATCTTATCAATCTTATTTATTTGCTGGAACTGTAAAAGAAAATTTATGTTTAGCGAAGCCTGCAGCGACAGATAAGGAATTATGGGATGTTTTAGAAAAAGTCCAATTAGCTGCATATTTGAAGCAACAAGATGGGTTGGATACGATCCTGAAAGAGCAAGGTTCCAATTTTTCGGGCGGACAACGTCAGCGTTTGGCTCTTGCCAGAGCTTTGTTGCAGGACGGCGATGTGTATGTCTTTGATGAAGCAACCAGCAATATCGATATAGAAAGTGAAAATTTGATCATGCAGTTGATTGAAGAACTTGCAAGAAAGAAAACTGTGATCCTTATTACACATCGTTTAGCCAATGCACGTCATGCAGATCAAATTTATGTGATGGAAAAAGGACAAGTGGCAGAACAAGGCAATTTTCATACATTATGCAATCAAAAAGGGATATTCAACAAATTATGGAATGCGCAACAAGCGTTAGAAAACTATGGAAAGGAGCAGGAAGATGAAAAAAAGCGGAATTAGAATCATGTACGATTTGATTGGATTGGTACGTCCGTTATGGATGTGGATGATCGCTGCTGTTGTTTTAGGCGTGCTTGGCTTTCTTTGCTCGATCATGATCACGGTGTTTGGCGCAATTGGGATCATAAAAGTGCTCGGATACAGTGTGTCGATGAACTGGATGTTTCTGTTAGGGGCGATGGGATTTTTTGGCGTAGCAAGAGGAATCTTGCGTTATGGGGAACAGGCGAGCAATCATTATATTGCCTTTAAGATACTGGCATTGATCAGAGATCGTGTTTTTCGCGCATTGCGGCGGCTTTGTCCGGCCAAGTTGGAAGGAAGAGATAAAGGAAATTTGATCAATATGCTGACAAGCGATGTAGAACTGTTAGAAGTATTTTATGCCCATACGATCTCACCCATCTTGATTGCAGCAATCGTAAGCATCGTCATGAGTTTGTGGATCGCTCAATGGCATCTGTTATTAGGTGTCTTTGCATGTGTGAGCTACATAGTTGTGGGTGTTGTATTACCTATTTATCTTTCACATCATTGTAAAGATCTAGGCATTGAAAGCAGGAACAGTGCAGGTACTTTTGCAAGTTTTCTTTTGGAATCATTACGCGGAGTGTCAGTGATTTTGCAATTTGGCGCAGGAGAAAGCAGGGCCCAACAATTAAATGAACAAAGCAGCGTCCTTTCGGAAGTGGAAGGAAAGCTGCGCATTGCATCTGGCAAAGGCAGCGCACTGACCAATACAGCTATTTTGACGCTCAGTTTAGGAATGTTGGCTCTTGCTTATGGATTATGGAACAGTGGTTTCATTGGAAAAGAAGCGGTTCTTGTCACATTTGTTTCTTTGCTGTCTTCATTTGGACCGGTAACAGCTTTAGCTAATTTAGGAACCACATTGCAGAATACATTGGCCAGCGGCAAACGGGTATTAGATGTACTTGATGAAGAGGAAATAGTGAAAGAAAACCGTGAGGGAACACTGGCAACGAATGGGGATGTATATTTTAATGATGTCACTTTTGCTTATGAAAAAGAAGCCATATTAAAAGATGTATCTTTGCATATCAAAAAAGGAGAAATGACAGGTATTTTAGGTACGAGCGGCAGCGGGAAATCAACATTATTAAAGTTGCTGATGCGCTTCTGGGATGTTGATAAAGGAAAAGTAGTGATCGATAATCAAAATATTCAGCAAATGAAAACATCTTCTTTGCGTGATCTTGAAAGCTATATGACACAAGAAACACACCTTTTCCATGATACGATCGAAAATAATATCCGCTTTGTAAGACCAGCGGCAACGCATGAAGAAATAGTTGAAGCATGCAAGAAAGCGAGTATCCATGATTTTATCATACAGTTGCCAAACGGGTATGAAAGTCATGTAACAGAGCTGGGAGAGTCATTGTCCGGAGGGGAAAAACAACGTATTGGTCTGGCCCGTGTCTTCCTGTATGATGCGGATCTGATTTTGCTGGATGAGCCTACCAGCAATCTGGATGCGTTGAATGAAGCTGTCATACTAAAATCACTGGATCAGCAGAAAAAAGAAAAAACGATCTTGCTGGTTTCTCATCGACCTTCTACTCTGCGGTTGTGTGACCATTGCATACAGGCTTCATTTGGAAGGAAGCATTCATGAAAAAAAGGGATATAGAGAAAAAGCGGGCAAAAGAAATGCGCGTCGTTGAAGAAATGATCAAATTGTATTGCAGAGGCAACCACGGGAAAACATTGTGCCCATCTTGTGAGGAATTGATCGCCTATGCACGCATGCGCACTCAGCACTGTCCGTTCATGGAAAAAAAGACATTTTGTTCAAACTGCAAGGTTCATTGTTATGAACCGAACTATCGAAAACAAATTCAAAAAGTAATGCGTTACAGCGGGATGCGGATGTTGTTTCACCATCCGTTTCTGGTCATCTCGCATATGATTGAATCTATAAAGGAAAAACGACGATTGAAGAAGGAGACAGAACGATGAAAAAGATGATTTATGCAGCATTGGGATTGATTGCATTTGTATTGGGAACGATAGGGGCATTCTTGCCTGTTCTGCCTACAGTGCCGTTTTATCTGCTGGCAACTTGGTGCTTTGCTAAAAGCTCTGCTCGATTACAGGCTTGGCTGCATTCGAAACCGCTGTATCAAAAGCATATGACTCCTTTTTTTAACGGGGAAGGATTGACGATTCGCCAAAAAGCAACGATGATGAGCATCACGACGATCATGATGCTCTTCGCTTTTGTCATGATGCGGGAAATATGGATCGCACGTATTCTCCTGTTTTGTGCATGGGTATTTCATGTATGTTATTTTCTTTTTAAAATTCGTACGAAGACCACAGATCCACTCTAAGAAAGAGCAGTGAAAAAGCTCTTTTTTTTCATGTTCAGAAGTGTATAATGATATGGGTGATGAAATGCATACATATGTGATATTTGACATGGACGGGACACTTTATGATTTGTATCAGCCTTTTGAAAGAGCGTGCAAACAGGTGTTGCAAGATCGTGTTCCAGATGACAGACAGCTACAGCAGATTTTTATGGCAAGCCGGCGTCATAGTGATGCGTTGCGTGCAAAACGGGATTATGAAGAAAAAGAACTGGTCATGCTGCGCAATGAAGCAGCTTTCTTGGATTATCATATTTCTTTAGAGCAAAAGGTGTTGGAGGATATTCAAGAAGCGTATGCCTATTATCAAAAGCATTTATATATGGAAGAAGGGATGCAGAAAGCCCTGCTTCTGCTGAAAAATAGGAAAGTACGATTAGCGCTGATCAGTAATGGCGATGAAGATCATCAACGTCAAAAAGCGATTGCTTTAGGGGTGGATGCATATATAAGGAGAGAACACCAGTTTTTTTCTGGTATGATCGGAATTGACAAACCCGATATTCGCTTGTTTCGCTGGGTCGAGAAGCAGCTGCAGATAAAAAAGGAAGATCATGTCTATTATATCGGAGATAGTTATGCATCCGATATTTTAGGAGCACATCAGGCAGGTTGGAAGACGATATGGAGTCATATTTACTTAAGCGAACAACCGCAGTCTATTTCTTTTCGCGGCGATATGGAAGTAGATGATATGCAAGGATTACAGAGAATTTTTTTACAAGAGATAGAAGAGGGGAAAGAAGATGCGATTGAAAGAGGGTAACAGTCAAAAAAAATATGGCTTGATTTTAGAAGCGTTTCTAGTTGGGGGCTGTGCGGGCATCATTTCTGTACTTTATCGGCAGTTGCTTACCTGGACAGAAGATCTGGTCATGTGGCTTAGTCAACTGATTCATGCACATCTTTATTTATTGATCCCGATAGCCCTGCTTTTTTTTGTGATAGGGGTATTGATCATCCGGCTTTTACGTTATGAACCTATGATTTCCGGAAGCGGGATCCCGCAAATTGAGGGAGAGGTGCATGGCGATTTTCAAGAGAATTGGCGACGTGTACTGCCATGTAAGATGATTGCCGGTACGCTTGCCTCCTTGGCGGGTTTATCCTTAGGAAGAGAAGGTCCGAGCATTCAATTGGGAGGAATGTGCGGGAAAGGCGTTGCACAGCTCTTGCATAAAGAACAAGATCAAGAACAGCTGATCATTTGTGGTGCGGGAGCAGGTTTAGCAGCTGCTTTTAATGCGCCATTGGCTGGTGTATTGTTCTGTGTTGAAGAAGTGACAAAAGATCTGCGCACTTCAACTTTATTAAGCTTATTAGCGGCAGCCATGACAGGTGATTTTCTATCTCGGATGGTATTTGGTTTCGCTCCTTCTTTCTCTTTTTGGATCGACCGCTCATTGCCGCTAGCTGCCTATGGATGGATCATTGGGCTGGGAATCGTTTGCGGCATGGCAGGAGCCTTTTATAACTATGCTACACTGCATATACAAGATCTGTTTGCAAAGCTGTATTGTTTGAGAAATCGCCGCAGCGTTTTCGTAGCACTTTTTGCCAGTTTGCTTTTTTTGCTGTTTCTGCCTCAAGTGCTTTGCGGTGGACATGTGATGGTCTCTCTTCTTGAATCCAAACAGCTGCTTCAAACATTGCTTTTGCTGCTGCTTATGAAATTTTTCTTTTCTTTGATCAGCTTTGGAAGCGGTGCTGCTGGCGGGATCTTCTTTCCTATGCTTGTTTTGGGAAGCTATTTAGGCGCCATTTACGGAAATGCCGTTTTTTTGATCAGTGACTTGGACACATCTTTTTTAAATAATTTCATCATTTTAGGGATGGCAGCCTTATTCAGCGCTATCGTTCGTGCACCATTAACTGGTGTGGTGCTGATCATGGAAATGAGCGGAGGCATGCCGCAGTTGCTGTCATTGTGTTTTGTTTCTTTTGTAGCATATTTCACTGCACAATTTTGCCGATCTCAACCAATTTATGATAGTTTGCTTGAACGAATGAAGCGGGCATAGAGAAGACATAAAGAGGCATGGCCTCTTTTTTTTGTATGAAAAGATCAAAAAGTCGGAAATTTTCGAATAATATGTATGTTTTTCAACAAATGCAATGAGAACAAAGGAATTTTGGGAAAAAATGTAAATGAAAAAAACATAGTCCAATACTATACAAAAAAATAAAAAAAGTTTATAATTGAGGTGAAAAGTTCCAGAAAAAGGTGGAAAGTGGGGGACGAAAGGTGCTGATAGGAGAATTTGATCACAACATTGATAAAAAAGGACGAATGATCCTACCTGCTAAATTTCGTGATGAACTAGGCGACAGTGTAGTTGTCAATCGTGGATTAGATGGATGCTTGTATGTATATACCAAAGAGCAATGGGCCAAAGTTTATCAACGCCTGTCCACGCTTCCCAGTACACGCAAAGATGCTCGTATGTATGCACGTATGATGCTGAGCAAAGCTGCGGAATGTGAATTTGATGCACAAGGACGAATTACGATTCCGGCTGGATTGGTAAAACTTGCCAATTTACAAAAGGAATGCAAAGTAGTCGGTGTAGGAACACATATCGAAATATGGGATAAAGGAACTTGGTTAGCATTAGAAGAAGAACAAAATGCTTGTTTTGAAGATGTAGCAGAAAATTTAACGGAGTTTGAACTATGAGCGGGCATATCAGTGTATTGTTGAATGAATGTATTGAAGGACTGCAGATAAAGTCGGATGGAATTTATGTAGATGCCACTTTAGGAAGAGGCGGACACAGCAGTGAAGTATTAAAAAGAATTTCATCCGGTCACTTGTATGCGTTTGACAGAGATATGCAGGCAATTCAAGAAAGTCAGCTTCGCTTAGCTGCTATTTCTGATCGTTTTACTTGTATTCATTCACAATTTTCAAAAATGAAAGAGAAACTGCTGGAATACGGAGTAGAACGCGTGGATGGTATCTTGATGGATTTGGGAGTGTCCAGTCCGCAATTGGATGAGTCATCGCGAGGTTTCTCTTACCGGTATGACGCAAGATTGGATATGCGCATGGACCAGCAACAAGAATTAGATGCATGGAAAGTGGTCAATACATATAGTTATGAGGAATTGTGCAGAGTTCTTCATTGTTATGGAGAAGAACCGTTTGCTAAGCAAATCGCACGTGCAATTGAACGCCGTCGCCAGGTGCATTCCATTGATACAACTTTTCAGCTGGTGGATGTCATACGAGATGCCTTGCCGGCAAAAGTGTTGAATAAAAAGGGTCATCCAGCGAAAAAAAGCTTTCAGGCCATTCGCATTGAAGTGAATGGAGAATTGCAGGAACTGCAAGATGCTTTGCAACAAGCACTGGAATTATTGAATGTAGGCGGAAGACTGTGTGTGATCAGTTTCCATTCATTGGAAGACCGTATCGTAAAAGAAACGTTTGCAAAGGTTGGAAAACCGGCAAAAGTGAACAAACGGCTGCCTGTGGTAGAAGCTGAACAGTTAAATTATCGGTTGATTACCAGAAAGCCGATTTTAGCGAAAGAAGAGGAATTGCAGGAAAATAATCGTTCACATTCTGCAAAACTGCGTATTATAGAGAAAGTGAGGGAGCCTATATGGCAAAAGCAAGACTGATCAAACGGAGAAGAAGAATTCGCATTGAGGGTGTATTGGTTTTGGTGCTGATGATATCAGCAGGTTTGTATGCGCTGTCTAAAATTTGTCTGGCATCCTATAATATCGTATTGTCTAATGAACGCCAACAAACGGCTGCCCAGCTCAGCGATGTGCAAAACAGCGTAAATGTTTTGAAAGCAGATGTCAACGAATTACAGGAACGCAGCCGTGTTTTAGCCATGGTTGAAGATGATGGCATCAATACGAATCAAGAAAATATTTATGTTGTCGATGGGGACAGCAGTGAGCAATAGGAGAGCGTATCATGCGGTTGAAGCGAACAAATCGTAGATTGCTGAACTTAATGTGCATCATAGTAATAGCAGGGGCATTGGTTGTTATGAATGTCCTTTTTACAATGTTTACACATAAACATTTATGGAGCCAGGAAAATGTTTTGCAAGCATTAAATGGAACGGACATCTATAAAACAACGACGACTGCCCAGCGCGGTACGATTTATGATCGCAACGGAGAAGTTATTGCTCAAGACAAAACAGCCTATACGATCATAGCTTATCTGGATGAAGATCGGGAACTGAATGGAGAACCTGCTTATGTTGTTGATATTGCAGATACCGCTGAAAAATTAGCGGATGTATTGGGAGGCAGCGTGAAAGCGGAAAACCTGGTTTCAACGATGGAAGAAGCCAAGAAAAATGGCCGTACACAGACAGAACTGGGGACAGGCACAAAGCGAATAAGTAAAGAAAAGATGGAAGAGATCCAAAAACTAGACCTGCCGGGTATCGACTTTCTTGAGACAAGCGACCGAGATTATCCAACAGGTGTCTTTGCATCGCATTTGATCGGGTTTGCCAGTTATGATGAGGATGAACAAAAAATCATAGGAAAGATGGGTTTAGAATATGCACTCAATGATTATCTGACCGGAGAAGATGGATGGATGCAGTATCAACGAGCAGCAGACGGCACTGAATTGCCGGGAACCCGTTATGTTGGAGCACAGGCGGTTGATGGAAATGATGTGTATCTTACGTTAGATTCCAATGTGCAATCCGTGCTGGAAACAAGTTTGCAAACGACAATGAAGAGCAGTAAATGTGAAAGCGCGTGGGGTTTAGTGGTAGAAGTAGAAACTGGAAAGATCTTGGGATGGGGAAGTTATCCAACCTTTGATATGAACAAACACGATATTACACAGTATTTGAACATGGCCAGCGATAATGCATACGAACCAGGTTCCGTCATGAAAGGAATCACGTATGCCGCGTCTGTGGACTCGGGAACATACCCGTATAATCAGACTTATCGTGCGAAAGCTTTTAATTATACGTATGATGAAGAAACGGGAAAAATTACCCGTACTTCGCAAAAAACCGTTTATCCGACCATTACGGATGCCCAGGGAAAAGACTATGGTACTTTGACGTTTGATGAAGGTTTTGTCCGTTCTTCAAATGTTGGTATCTGCTGTTTGCTAGCCGATTATCTTCCGGCAAAAACTTATGAAGAATATTTGGAAAGGTTCGGATTTTTCAAGTCTGTAGATATTCCTTTTGTTTCGAATGTGACAGGTGTAAAAAACTTTTCGCATCCAAGTGATATCTTGTCTACGGGATTCGGGCAATCATCCTCTGTAACAGCTTTACAGATGGTACAGGCTTATACGGCAATATTCAATGACGGTGTCATGGTGCGTCCTTATGTTGTTGATCGTATCGTGGACAGTTATAATAACGAAACGATCCAATCATGGACCACGGAAGAAGTAGGGCAGCCAATCAGTGCAGAAACAAGCGAATATATGCGCAAGCAGATGGCCAGGGTCGTATCTGAAGATTATGGGACAGGACATCGTTATCAACTGGATGATATCGATGTGATAGCAAAAACAGGTACAGGTCAGATTGCTGGTGAACATGGATATACAGATTCCAAATACACATCCAGTGTCATGATGGCAGCACCGGCAGATGATCCGAAAGTCATGCTGTATTATGTATTCGTATCCAATGATATTATTAATTTTAACGATGAACCAATTAAGAACGTATTCAAAGAAGCGTTGGTTTCGGTTGGCGTAACAGGCGATTCAGAGAACATAACGGATAAAGACAACAGTGATTCCTGGGAAAGCTATGCAACGCCATCCCTTGTTAATCACTCTTTGAACTATGTCAATGAAAAATTGAAAAAATATGATGTGGAAACAGTGATGATCGGCGATGGCAACAGCATCGTTGCACAATATCCAAATGCAGATGAACCGCTCACATCCAATGACCGGTTATTGCTGCTGACAGACGGGACTTCTTATACCATGCCGAATATGATCGGCTGGACTAGAAAAGATGTTGATGCTTTTTGTGAATTGAGCGGTATCTCAATCAATATAGAAGGAAATGGGAAAGTGTCTTCGCAAAGTGTAAAGAAAGGAACATCGATCAGTGCAGAAAGTGAGATCACTGTAAAAATGAAATAGAATGAGGGATGTAGAAAAATGTAAAAAATGTTGAAAAAAGGGATGGAAATGCGAGAATTTCCTATTTAGGAACAAAGTTTTTTATGATATGATAGTAGAGGTATTATATAGAAGTGAGGAAAGTCTATGGGCAGAAAGGAAATCTACGCTGCTTTGGAAATCGCTGATCACGAAGTACGCCTTGTCATTGGAGAACTTTACGAAGCAAGGCTGAATATTCTTCGTGCTGAGAGAGTACAGGTGAGCGGTGTAAGCAATAAAGAGATCACAGATGAAAAAGCAGTGGTGTCTGCGATCCGCAAAGCGGTAGCGAATGCAACAATTGCCTTGGGCTACCGTATAGAACGGGTTTTATTAGCAATCCCGTCGCTGGAAGTAACACGTCAAAATCAAAAGATACAAGTTTCTATCGAGGATGGGACCCGCACCATTCGTTTGTTTCATATTCAAAGCGGTTTTAATAAAGCCATCAGTTACAAGGCCGGCTCAAACGTGGAGTTAGTCAATGTAGGGTGTATCAAATACAAGGTGAATGGGATCACATCTCGAAAAATACCTTTAGGTGAAAATTGTGACAGCTTTGTAATGGATATGGATCTGTTATTTGCACAGAAAAAAGCAGTTTATGCATATGCAAGATGCGTAGAACAGGCAAATCTGGAAATCCTAGATATATGTTTGGATTCTTATGCAATGGCACAAGAGGCAGCTGTTTTTGAGCAAGCAATTGATCGCTATATCGTAGAAGTCGATATTTGCCGTTTTAATACCTGTCTTTCTTTATTTGCCCATGGCAAATTAATGAAATGCATTTTATTAAAAGAAGGATATGCGGCATGGTATGCGGATTTGAAGGCAAAATATGGTCTGAGCGATAGTGTATGTTATCGCTTGTTGCAAAATATCTTCAGCAAATATCCAAATGAAAATGGTGATAATGTCATTTTCTTAGATAGTATCCATGATACGCAGATCCAGCTGAGTGCAAAAGATGTATATGAACTTTGTTATGAAAAGATCCAGGATTGGATCGTAGAAATCAATGAAACTTGCCAGCCAATTACACAAGGCGGAAACACACGTTATGTATTAAGCGGTGAAGGAATGAACATTCAAGTGCTGGAACAGATGTTGGATCAATTTAGTGCACCGGCGAGCGCGTACATACCACAGACGATCGGAGCAAGAGATGGAGCATTCACGAGCGTGATTGGTATGATCTATAATTGGAAAGAAATTCAAGAAATCCGTAAAGACGAGAGAATCAGCGTCAATCGCAATGAAATGGAAGAAAGCGTTGAGGCAATCCGAAAGATCGCTCATGAAGGAGAAGGCGGATTTACCAGAAAATTAAAAAATATGTTGTTGAATGATAGATAGGAAAGAGGGACATGCGGTATGAATGAATTTAATCAAGTAGCAAATATCAAGGTATTTGGAATCGGCGGCGGTGGAAGCAATGCGGTCAACCGAATGGTTGCAGACGGAGTAAAAGGAGTTACGTTTTATATTGCAAATACGGATGTGCAAGTAATGCGCAATTCTGAATGTGAAAACAAAATCGTTTTGGGTCGTGAAACGACAAAAGGTTTAGGTGCTGGAGGAAATCCGGAAGTTGGCCGGAAAGCAGCTGAAGAGACAGAGAACGAAATTCGTGAAGCCATCAAAGGAAGCGATATGGTCTTCTTGACTGCAGGTCTTGGCGGAGGAACAGGAACTGGTGCTGCTCCTTTGTTTGCAAAGATTGCGAAAGAAGAAGGCGCATTGACCATTGGTATCGTTACGAAACCATTTATGTTTGAGGGAAAACGCCGTGAACGCAATGCCATTGCCGGATTGAGCGAACTGCAGAAATATACGGATTCTTTGATCATTGTGTCCAATAACAATTTATTGGAAGTAATCGGTAGAAAACCAATTGAAGAAGCATTCCAGGCAGCGGATAATGTATTGCGTCAAGGTGTCCAGACAATTTCAGATTTGATTGCAGTGCCGGCTCTGGTAAACTTGGACTTTGCTGATGTACGTAGCGTCATGCAAAATCAGGGAGCTGCTTTGATTGGCATCGGTATGGCTGATGGTGAGGATAAAGCAATCAATGCAGCGGAAAAAGCCATTCAGTCACCGTTGCTGGAAGCACAGATCACTGGTGCGAAAAGTGCGATCATCAATATTACCGGCGGCGATAAAGTATCTTTGTATGATGCACAAAGTGCTGTTGCTGTCATTCAGGATGCAGCTGGAGGAGAGATCGATACGATTTTTGGTATTGCCATCAATGAGCAATTGGGCGATGCTATCATCGTAACGGTAATCGCTACTGGTTTTGAACAAAAAGAACAAACCGAAGAAGCAGCAGCGCCAAAGGCTGCGGTGCGTACTGCACCTACTCCTAGAGCTTCAGCTACAGTAAATAAAGAAGATGACAGCGATGACGATTTAGACAAGAGCATTCCTAGTTTCTTCTTCAATCGTTAATATGATCATTTATTATATCGATGATTCCTTTTTTCAACAATCGGCATTTTCAAAGACCATGTATATACGTTTACAAGAACATTTGAAAAAAGATCCGCCTTCGCTGATCTTGATATCTGTTCTAGGAAAAGAATCTGAGCAGTTGAGCAAGTTTATTGAAAAGATGAGTACACAATTTACAATATTGACAAGCCCTTGCAAGGTTCGCTTGGATGATGCAGTCTGTGATCTGTATGCAGATCGTCTGATATTGGAAGAGAGCGCTGTCTGTCATTGTGCCAGCGGCAGTTTTTATCGAATCAATACCGAAAATAAGCTGGCGCAACGGTATTATTTAGATTTTTTCATGCATCATGAAAATGATGCCATGATGGATCTTGCGGATCAAATTGAAGATATCTTACGAAAAAAGTTTGGGTCAAAAAAGCATATCTATCACTAAAAGAGAGTTTTAACTCTCTTTTTTGCCCTTTTCATGAGGTAAAAATAGTTACTTTGCCTGTCCTTTTTTATGGAATGAGAATTGAAAAAAAACAATTTTTTTACTATTATAATAAATAAAGGAGAGAGTATATGGAAAACGAAAAATTAAGAGAACATGCAACAAATGTAAGAAAAAACATTCTAACTGAGATTCATGCAGCTCATAGCGGGCATCCAGGAGGAAGCCTTGGAGCTGCAGATATCGTAACAACTTTGTATTTCGACGAAATGGACATTACTGCTGACAATGTCGATTCGATCGAAAGAGACCGTTTCGTATTGAGCAAAGGTCATGCTTCACCGCTTCTTTATGCTGTTTTATGTGAAAAGGGATTCCTTCCAGAGGAAGAATTGCTGACTTTCCGTCACATAAATTCTCGTTTACAAGGACATCCAAATATGAATTACTTACCAGGTGTCGATATGTCTACTGGTTCACTTGGACAAGGTGTTTCGACAGCAGTTGGTATGGCAATGGCCAATAAACTGGATAAAAAACCATATCGAGTTTATACACTGTTAGGTGATGGCGAATGTCAGGAAGGACAAGTTTGGGAAGCCAGCATGGCAGCTGGCCACTATCAGTTGGACAATCTATGTGTAATCGTGGATCATAATGGATTACAGATTGATGGAGAAGTGGCAAAAGTCATGAACGTAGATCCTTTAGAGGATAAATTCAAAGCATTTAACTTTCATGTGATCAAGATCAATGGTCATGATTATGATGAAATCAAAGCGGCATTAAAAGAGGCTCGTGAAACGAAGGGTATGCCAACTGCGATCATTGCGATGACAACAAAAGGAAAAGGGGTTTCCTTCATGGAAAATCAAGCTGGATGGCATGGAACAGCTCCAAATGATGAGCAATATGAACAAGCAATGAAAGAGTTGGGAGGTATTGATCATGAGTAAATGCGCAACGAGAAATGCTTATGGAAAAGCATTGGCACAATTGATACAGGAAAATGATCGAATCGTTGTATTTGATGCAGATTTGGCTGGCAGCACGAAGACGTCCGAGGCTAAAAAAGTTTGTCCGGAACGCCATTTTGATATGGGTATCGCAGAAGCGAACATGATGGATGTAGCGGCTGGATTTGCAGCTAGCGGAAAAATTGCGTTTGCTTCTACTTTTGCCATGTTTGCAAGCGGAAGAGCTTATGAACAGATTCGAAATACGATTGGTTATCCGCATTTGAATGTGAAAGTTTGTGCGACACATGCAGGATTAAGCGTGGGAGAAGATGGAGCCAGCCATCAATGCATCGAGGATCTGGCTTTGATGAGAGCAATTCCAGGAATGACCGTAGTACAACCATGTGATGGAACAGAAACGATGCAGGCGATTCGAGCAGTTGCTGAAATGGAAGGACCTTGCTATGTTCGTTTAGGACGTTCTGAAGTGGAAGATGTATTTGATGAAAATTATCACTTTACGCTGGGAAAAGGCGTAACGATCCGTAAAGGAAGCAAAGTAGCGATCATCGCTACGGGACTGATGGTTCAAGAAGCTTTGTCAGCCTGCGATATGGTGGATATCGATCCAACAGTCATCAATATCCATACGATCAAACCAATTGATGAAGAATTGATCGTTGAAACTGCAAAGACACATGATATCATCATAACTGCAGAGGAGCATTCGATCATTGGCGGACTTGGCAGTGCCGTATGTGATGTATTGGCAGATAAGGGTCTTGGCTGCCGTGTCTATAAAGTTGGTGTAAAAGATACATTTGGTGAAAGCGGAAAACCAAGTGAATTGTTGCGCAAATATGAGATCGATGCAAAAGCCATTGCCGACAAGATCAATGAAGTTTTAAAATAATAAATGTTATTTGCCAGTGCCTGTATAGTACATACAGGCACTTTTTTTGTCTGCTTTTGACAACAAGAGCATATCTTCTTTTTTCCTGCATAAGGTTTGTTGAAAGGATGGTGGATATGCCATATCAAACGCCTACATATAAAATTCTAAAAAATTTAAAAGTGGATGTGAATGTCGGGGTAAAAAGTGAAGATGTAGATAGAAGGCGGCAGCATTTTGGTGCCAATGTTTTTGAAGAAGGGGAAAAAAGGTCGATTTTGCGATTGTTTTGGGATCAGATCAAAGATCCGATGATTTTGATCCTTTTGCTTGGTGCGATCATCTCTTTTCTTTTGCGAGAAATGATCGATGCTTCCATTATCATTACCGTCGTTATATTAAATGCGCTGATCGGTGTATTCCAGCAGTATCGCAGTGAGCAGGCATTGCAAGCTTTGAAGAATTTATCATCTCCGAAAGCGCAGGTTTTACGAGACGGTGAATACCAAAGCATTGATGCAAAAGATCTGGTTGTAGGGGATCTTGTTTTCCTGCAATCAGGAAATATCGTTCCTGCTGATCTTCGTTTACTGGAAACTGTATCCATGCGCTGTGAAGAAAGCATGCTGACTGGGGAAAGTGATCTCGTCGACAAGGATGCGACGATCCTGTATCCCGATGAAATGCCGGTAGCCGATCAGCGTAACATGGCATTTATGTCAACGGTGGTTGCTGCTGGACATGGTTATGGAATTGTTGTACGCTGCGGAAAGGACAGTGAGGTCGGAAAAATTGCTTCCCTGCTGAAACAGGAGCCGGAAGAAAAGACACCATTACAAAAACGGCTGGCATTTCTATCAAAGATCTTAGGTATCGGTTCTATTTGTATCTGTGCTTTGATGTTTTTTATCGGAGTGTTACAGGGAAGAGATATCTTTGCGATGCTGTTGCTCTCTATTTCTTTGGCTGTGGCAGCCATACCGGAAGGATTGCCTGCCGTCGTTACGATCGTTTTGGCATTTGGGGTAACCGCAATGAGCAAAAAGAATGCAATCGTTCGTCATTTGCATGCTGTGGAAACTTTAGGGTCTGTAAATGTGATCTGCAGCGATAAGACAGGAACATTGACTCAAAACCGAATGCAGGTAGTGGATGTGTATCTGGGGGAGGGAAATACAGATATAGGGAGACATTTGTTACAAGCAGCGATTCTTTGCAATCATGCGCATTTAGGAAATACGCCGATTGGTGAACCGATGGAAATTGCATTATTGCAATATGCGCAAGAACAAGGAGTGGATATTGAAAATATAAGGAAAGAATGTCCCAGTATACAAGAAACTCCATTTGATTCGACACGAAAACGGATGACAAGCATTCATCATACCCCGCAAGGCGCTATCATGTATGTAAAAGGGGCTTTAGAACAAGTGTTGCCGCACTGTACTTATTGCTGGGAACAGGATAGGCGTGTCCGTATGGAGGCAAAACATCGCATGCAAATTCAACATGCATGTGAAATCTTGGCCAAGCAGGCGAAGCGGCTGCTCGTATTTGCCGAAAAAAGAGAAGATGGTTCTTTTCAAGAGGAGCATATGACCTTTTTAGGGTATGTTGCTTTCATCGATCCTTTGCGAGAGGACGTAAAGGAAAGTGTCGAAGTGGCCAAACAAGCAGGCATAGAAGTCGTGATGATCACAGGAGATCATCCGCTGACTGCCTTTGCCATCGCAAAAGCACTGGATATAGCGCAGCAGGAAGAACAGGTCTTGAGCGGAGCACAGCTGGACATGCTCAGTGAAGCGGATCTGCAGGAAAAAGTACAATATGTGCGTGTATTCGCACGTGTGACACCTGCTCATAAAGTGGCGATTGTAGAAGCGTTCAAACGAAGCGGTGCAATTGTTTCCATGAGCGGCGATGGCGTGAATGATGCCCCTTCTTTAAAACGTGCAGATATCGGTATTGCCATGGGAAAAAAAGGAAGTGATGTCTGCCGGCAGGCATCCGATATCATTTTGACAGATGACCGCTTTCAAACGATCATTGATGCGATCAGCGAAGGAAGACATCTGTATATGAATATTCAAAAAGCAGTGCTCTATTTGTTAAGCTGTAATCTAGGAGAAATCATGACTTTATTTTTATCGATCTTGCTGCTGCCATCGCTTTCTTCTCCTTTGGCTGCTGTACAGATCTTATGGATCAATTTGGTGACCGATGCATTTCCAGCTTTAGCCCTCGGTGTAGATCCAAAAGAAAAAGATGTGATGAAACGCCCTCCCCGACCGGTGAAAGAAGGACTGTTTGCACATGGAATGGGCATATTTACGATCTTGAACGGGATGTACATCGGGACGATCACATTGGTTGCGTTTCGTTTTGGTCTGGATCAGGATCTTGCTCATGCACAAACGATGGCTTTTATGGTATTGTCAATGGCACAATTGTTTCATGTTTTAAACTTGCATTCAATATCCCATTCGATTTTCCATAAAGATCTGATCGAGAATCATTGGCTGATATTGACATTTTTCTTTGGCATCCTTTTGCAGATCCTTGTATGCTCGCTGCCGTTTTTCCAATTGCTGCTGCATACTGTTTCTTTAGATTTACAAAGCTGGTGTATTGTTTTTGGATTAAGCGCCAGTATTCTTGTGATCAATGAATTTTCCAAGTTGTTTCATTCTGAACAAAAAATATGATAAGATGAATCCGGTGATCATATGAAACTGAAACGCGTTTATGTAGAAATATGCAATACGTGTAACTTATCTTGTTCTTTTTGTACCTCTCGTCCTGCAATAGCCAGAAAACTGAATGTCGAGCAGCTGCAGCAGATTTTTTCACAGGTACGGCATTATTCGCAGTATGTTTATCTGCATGTGTTGGGAGAACCCTTGATGCATCCGGATATCGAAACGATCTTATCACTTTGCAAAGAGGCAGGTCTGTATGTACAATTGACGACAAATGGAACTTTATTGAAAGAAAAACTACCGGTATTGTTGCGATATCCCCCTCGTCAGATCAATATTTCGGTTCATTCCTATTGGGAACAGCCTGATTCGCTGGCAAAAAACTATTTAGATGATATTTTATCCTGTGGAGATCAACTTTCGCAAAGCAGTTATATATCCTATCGATTATGGCAGGTCAAAGGGGCGGATGAAGAAGATCTTCATACAAAAGAACTGCTACAGACTATTTGCAAACATTACGCAGTTGCAATGCCGCCAAAATGGAAAGACAGCCTCCCATTGGCAAACAACCGTTTTTTGAGCTTTGACCGTCCTTTTGTTTGGCCCTCTTTGCAGCATCCTGTCATCTCTGTTACAGGACGATGCAAAGGATTATTGGAAATGGTAGCTATTTTAAGCGATGGCAGTGTCGTTCCATGTTGTCTGGATGCGCAGGGAAGCGAGTGTTTAGGAAATATCTTTGAAGAAACATTAGAAGAAATATTGGAAAAACCGCATACTGTTCAATTGCGGGAAGCTTTCAGACAAGGAAAGATCAGCTCCCCTTTGTGTCAGCGATGCAGTTATCGTACGCGTTTTGATAAAAAATAACTTTTTGACAGGAGTAGGCAGAAGCCTACTTTTCTGTTATCATAGAAGCGTTTGAAGGATGATGTTATGATACATGTATATATCGATGATGAATTTGACGCTGTGCGCATGCATGGAAAATATATGCAGCAAGTCATTGCAATTGGTGCTTGGATGTGTGATGACCATTTTCATCGCATCAGTTCTTTTTATGCTTTTGTCCGCCCTGCAGGTTTTCGCTGTCTTTCTCCGCATGTACGTCGAATGACCCATTTAAGAGATGAAGATATTCGCAGCGCGCAGAAGTTTCCTGCTGTTGCTGACCAATTTCAACAATGGATCAAACAACAAGCACAAAATGAGGAAGTGTCTATTTACAGTTTCGGGCCTGATGATGGGCGTACGCTTTCTGACAATGCGGCTTTCTATCACCATGAAAGTGAAGCGGTGTTCAAACAGGTGATTGATTTGCAGACCTTGTTGTCCTCTCGTGTAACTTGGCAGGGAAAAGTATTTCAAAAAACACATTCATTAGAATCATTAAAGCATATTTATCAGGTAAAAGGAGAGGTAAATCACAATGCATTAAGCGATGCCTTGGATCTTTACCATATTCATCAGGCGTATCGAGAAGAAACAGCGCTGGATCAACAATACATCGAAGAACTCTATCGATCCATGCATCAAAGACAGATAGAAGGTGCGATCAAACGGCGCAAGCATCAATTGCAAAGATGCAAGGAACGTATGGAAGATAAAATGGGAAAGGTCCTGTATCTCTCAAACACGGCTTTAACAAAATGGACGCCTTTTTATGATGCTATGATCCATTTAGGCACACAGCTGCATTTCAGCGCCCTTCGTTCGCTTAGACAACAAAAAAGTCCGTTACAGGTACGTGCCTATTTGTTGTGTAATAATCAATATGTAAGCTGTTGGTTCTCTTTTATCTATTTTGACCATGAGGTTCGATATCAAATATTGTGCAGTTACCATAATGTGGAAGCTTTACATCAATTTTTGAATCAATGGTTCTTTGCAGAGGTGAAACCAAAAGCATGAATTTTTATCTGTATTACTTGTAATATTTTAACGTTATGTTAAAATAGGAGTAGAAAAAAGGTCCTTTAACATAATCCAGAGAGGTTATGAAGGCGAAATCCGATCCCTTATCAAGCAAGGTCCTTTTTTGTGCAGAAAAAGTGGCCTTTTTTCGTAAATAGGTTATAGGAGGATATAGTATGAACCAAAATAGTCTGTTACGGATCCGCGATTTATCGAAAGATGAACTCATGGGCATTTTAAAGGATGCACAGCTTTTTGGCGTTTCTAAAAAAGATTGGCAATTACCACAGAAAAAGTTGATTGCTAATCTTTTTTTTGAGCCAAGCACACGCACCCATTTTTCCTTTGCTTCTGCAGAACATCAACTTGGATGCATGGTCGAAAACTTCAGCGCCCAGGGCAGCAGCGTAGAAAAAGGCGAAAGCCTGTATGATACGGTCAAGACATTTGAAAGCATAGGTTATGAAGCTGTGGTCATTCGTCATCCAAAAGATGAATATTTTACTGAATTAAACGATATTTCAATTCCAATTTTAAATGCCGGTGACGGGGCAGGAAATCATCCTACACAGTGCTTGCTGGATCTATTGACGATCTATCAGGAATTTGGAACATTTAAAGATATTCGTATGGCCATTATCGGCGATATCTCGCATTCACGAGTTGCTTCCAGCAACAAGGAAGCAATGGAAATGCTGGGAGGAACCTGCGTTTTCAGCGGACCGAAAGAATGGCAGAGAGAAGGATATCCATACATGGATATCGATGAAGCCATTGAAACAGCAGATGTTGTGATGATGCTTCGAATTCAGCATGAACGCCATGCATCGATGATGCAGATGAGCAAAGAAGAATATTTACAGAAATTTGGTTTAACAATAGAAAGAGCAGCGAAAATGAAACCACATGCGATCATCATGCATCCTGCACCTGTCAATCGCAATGTTGAAATCGATACATCTTTGGTAGAGGCGCCAAACAGCCGCATCTTCAAACAGATGAGCAACGGAGTGCTGGTGCGCAAAGCGGTGGTCAAACGGGCATTTGGAGCACAATTTTAAGGAGAATGGTTATGAAACTTCTAAAAAATGTCAAACTATTAGAGAATGAGCAGCTGGTTGACAAAGAAATTTTATTCGATGACCAGCAAATTTTGAAAATAGATGATCATATTGATGCAGAAGAGGCGCAGATCATAGACGGAAAAGGGTATACACTTTTACCTGGATTGATCGATGTACATGTCCATCTGCGGGAGCCGGGATATGAGTATAAAGAGACCATCGATACGGGAACGATGGCGGCAGCAGCCGGTGGTTTTACAACGATCATGGCAATGCCGAATGTCATTCCGTATCCGGACAATGTAGAGACGATGAAACAATATATGGATAAGATCCAGCACGATGCACACGTTCATGTCATTCCTTACGCAACGATTACCCGTCAGGAAGCCGGAAAAGAAGTTGTGGACATGGAAGCTTTCACAAAGATGGACATTCATGCATTCAGCGATGATGGGGTCGGCGTCCAAAACGATGACATCATGCGGGAGGCAATGAAAAAAAGTCATGATCTGCACACCATGATCGTTGCCCATACCGAAGATATGCAATACCGCAAAGAAGGCGCTTGTGTGCATGCTGGAAGTGAAGCTTATGACCGCCATTGGATCGGGATTCCAAGTGAATGCGAATGGAAACAGCTGGAACGTGATCTGCAGCTAGTAGAAGAGACAGGCGCACACTATCATTGCTGTCATGTTTCTGCAAAAGAAAGCGTACAGTTGCTGGAAGAGTATAAAAAGAAGGGCTGCGATGTCAGCGGAGAAGTTACTGCGCATCATCTGCTTTTGAATGAACATGATGTGGTTGGCCCCAATTGGAAGATGAATCCGCCATTAAGAGGAGAAAAGGATCGTCAGGCATTGATCAATGGATTGAAAAGCGGGGCATTGACACTGATTGCCAATGATCATGCACCGCATAGCCAAGAAGAAAAACAGCGGCCGATGGATAAAGCACCGTTTGGCATCGTTTCTTTGGAAACGGCTTTCCCATTGTTATACAGCCGACTGGTCTGCGCAGGGGAGATCACGTTATCTCAACTTGTTTACTGGATGAGCGAAGCGCCAGCCAAACGCTTTGGCATGCAAAAGAAAGGTGTTTTGCAAGAAGGATATGCAAGCGATATGATCCTGGTGGATCTAGATGAAGAATATATTATTAATCGAGATCGTTTTTATTCCAAAGGAAAGAATACGCCATTTCACGGCTGGCGTGTAAAAGGCCGTATCAAGAAAACGATCGTAGATGGAACGATCATATATGAGGAGGATAAAGAATGAAGCGTTTACTGATTTTGGAAGATGGCAGCGTCTATGAAGGTGAAGGCTTTGGAGCCAACCAATATCGCATGGGAGAATTGGTCTTCAATACAGGTATGAGCGGTTATCAGGAAGTGCTCAGCGATCTGTCTTATTGCGGTCAGATCGTAATGATGACGTATCCAATGATTGGCAATTATGGAATCAATTGCGATGATTTTGAAAGCTTGGCTCCTGCAGTTTTTGGATTTGTTGTCAGAGAATGCTGCAAAGAACCAAGCAATTTCCGCTGTGACTATACATTGGATGAATTTTTAAAGCAAAAAGGAATTCCGGGAATCGAAGGTGTGGATACACGTGCGATAACACGAAAGATCCGTACAAGCGGTACGATGAAAGCAATCATGGCAGATGAAGGTGCGGATGTTGAACAAATCGTAGCGATTTTACGAAAGAGCGAACTGATGCATGATCAGGTTGCACAGGTTTCAACAAAGAATGCTTTCCCGATTCCAAACCGCGGAAAACGTGTCGTTTTGATGGATTTTGGAGCGAAAAACGGAATCATTCGTGAACTTTCCCGTCGAAATTGTGATCTGACGGTCGTACCTTATGATACAGATGCACAGACGATTTTAGCCATGAAACCAGATGGCGTGATGTTGAGCAATGGTCCTGGAGATCCTAAAGATATGACAGTTGCAATCGAGACCATCCGTCAATTGATGGGTCATGTTGTCATCTTTGGTATTTGCTTGGGACATCAGCTGATTTCTTTGGCAAGCGGTGCAAATACGGTAAAATTGAAATTTGGACATCGCGGATGCAATCATCCGGTCGTCAATTTAGAAACTGGAAAAGTAGAGATGACTTCGCAAAACCACGGTTTTGCCGTAGAGGCAAGTTCCTTGGAAGGAACAGATCTGGTAATGACGCATCAAGCGCTGAATGATAAGAGCGTAGAAGGTGTACGTCATACAAAATATCCGATTTTCAGCGTACAATATCATCCGGAGGCTTCTCCCGGACCGGAAGACAGCAATTACCTATTTGATCAGTTTATGGAGCTGATGGAGAAGGAGGCAGAAAAAAGATGACAAAACGTACAGATATACATAAGATTTTAGTGATTGGTTCTGGACCAATCGTCATTGGACAAGCCGCAGAGTTCGATTATGCAGGCAGCCAGGCTTGTCAGTCTTTACGCGAAGAAGGTTATGAGGTCGTGCTGATCAACTCCAATCCAGCAACGATCATGACGGATACAGCAATTGCCGACCGTGTTTATATTGAACCTTTGACACTGGATTTTGCCAGCCGCATCATTTATAAAGAACGTCCAGATGCTGTGCTTGGTTCATTAGGTGGTCAAACAGGATTAAATCTGGTTGTAGAATTGGCAAACTCAGGTATTCTAGAAGAATATGGTGTTGAGATTTTGGGTACTGATTTAAAAGCCATCAACAAAGCAGAAGATCGTGAATTGTTCCGCGATTTGATGAATGAGATCCATGAACCGGTACCGGAAAGCGACATCGTCCATACAGTTGAAGAAGCAGTGCATTTTGCAAATTCGATCGGGTATCCTGTAGTTGTGCGCCCTGCTTACACATTAGGCGGAACCGGCGGTGGATTTGCAGATAATGAGGAAGAACTCCGCGATATCGCAGCCAATGGATTGAAGATCTCTCCTGTACATCAGTGTTTGATCGAACGCAGCATTGCCGGTTTTAAAGAAATTGAGTATGAGGTCATGCGTGATGCCAATGACAACGCCATCGTTGTCTGCAACATGGAAAATATTGATCCGGTGGGAATTCATACCGGCGACTCAATGGTCGTTGCGCCAGTGCAGACGTTGAGCGATCGTGAGCATCAGATGCTGCGTAATGCAAGCTTAAAGATCATCCGTGCATTAAAAATCTGCGGCGGATGTAATGTACAGCTGGCTTTAGATCCAAATTCATTCAAATATTATGTCATTGAGGTGAATCCGCGTGTATCGCGTTCTTCAGCCCTGGCATCGAAAGCAACTGGTTATCCAATTGCTAAATTGGCTGCAAAAATTGCAGTTGGCATGACATTGGATGAAATCATCAATCCGATCACGAAAACAAGCTATGCATGTTTTGAACCTGCATTAGACTATATCGTAACAAAACTGGCCCGTTTCCCATTTGATAAGTTTCCAAGTGCAGATCGCCGTTTAGGAACGCAGATGAAAGCAACCGGTGAAGTCATGTCGATCGGCCGCAACTTTGAAGAAAGTTTCTTAAAAGCCGTACGTTCTTTGGAAATGAAGTGCGATCATATTGAAAATAAGGAAATCGCAGCTCTGAGTGATGAAGAATTATGGGAACGTGTAGCAATCAAAGATGATCTGCGTATGTTCACTATTTCTGAATTGTTAAGAAGAGGTGCTGACAAAGCACGTATCCATGAAATTACGATGATCGATAACTTCTTCTTAGACAAATTCCAAAATATTCTGACATTGGAAAAACAGATGATGGAACATCCAAAAGATCCAAACGTGTTATATGCGATCAAACGCAATGGTTTTGCAGATTCTTATATCGCCCGTCAATGGAATATGAGCGAACGGGAAGTGTATGATCTGCGTAAAGAAAATGGAATCATACCGGTCTACAAGATGGTAGATACTTGTGCAGCGGAATTTGAAAGTGCAACACCATATTATTATTCAACATATGAACAGGAAAACGAATCAAAACGCAGTGACAATAAAAAAGTAATCGTACTGGGCAGCGGTCCTATCCGGATCGGACAGGGTGTCGAGTTTGATTACGCAACTGTTCATTGTGTCAAAACACTGCGTGAAGCAGGTTATGAAGCAATTGTCATCAACAATAACCCGGAAACAGTATCTACTGATTTCTCTATCTCTGATAAATTGTATTTTGAACCATTGACGATTGAAGATGTCATGCATGTCGTAGATCTGGAACAGCCTTTAGGTGTCATCGTACAATTTGGCGGACAGACAGCAATCAACCTGGCTGATAAATTAGTCGATCGCGGCGTGAAGATCTTAGGTACGAGCTTAGAGGACATTGACCGTGCAGAAGACCGCCATGAATTTGAAGAGATGCTGCATCAGCTGGATATTCCGCAGCCAAAAGGAGAAACGGCAATTGAAGTAGAAGAAGCTGTCAAAATTGCCAACCGCATCGGTTATCCGGTATTGGTACGCCCTTCTTATGTATTGGGTGGACGTGCGATGGAAATCGTGCAGAATGATGATGACTTGCGTGTATACATGGCAACCGCAGTAAAAGAAATTTCACATGATGCGCCGATCTTGGTCGATAAATACATTGTCGGTAAAGAATGTGAGATCGATGCGATCGCTGACGGTGAACATGTCTTTATTCCAGGCATCATGGAACATATTGAACGTGCGGGCGTCCATTCTGGTGACTCTTTCTCTGTTTATCCGGCACCGACGCTTTCGCAAAAGATCAAAGATACGATCGTTGATTATGCAATCCGTATTGGAAAAGGATTCCACTTTATCGGATTATACAATATTCAGTTTATCGTCGATAAAGATGATAATGTATATGTGCTGGAGGTCAATCCAAGAAGTTCCCGTACAGTACCGTTCTTGAGCAAGATCACCAGTGTGCCAATGTCACATATTGCTACTTTATGCGTATTAGGGCATTCATTGAAAGAACAGGGTTATCCATTGGATTGTGTAAAAGAAGAAGAAGACCGTGTCTTTGTAAAAGCACCGGTATTCTCATTTGCTAAATTGCGCAGCGTTGATACGACCTTAGGTCCGGAAATGAAATCAACAGGAGAAGCACTTGGCGGCGATGTCACTTTAGAAAAAGCATTGCATAAGGCATTGATCGCAAGCGGCGTCAAAGTGCCTATGCAGGGAAATGTCCTGATCACAGTAGCAGATCAAGACAAAGAAGAAGCGTATCATATTGCAAAACGTTTCTTTGATTGCGGATATGGCATTTATGCGACAAGCGGTACGGCTAGTTATTTAAGAGAAAAAGGCATTTATGTGCATGATGCAATTAAGATCAGTGAAAATCCAGACAAGAATATATTAAATTTGATCCGTATGGGACGTATTAATTATGTGATCAATACGATGGAAGGTACACATAAGACCACATCCAATGATGGATTCTTGATTCGCCGCGTTTCAGCAGAAAACAGCATCAGCTGCTTTACCTCTTTAGATACTGCCTATGCAATCCTGCGTGTAGTCGAATCCATGAGCTATACGACCATCAGCATGAATGAATTGGAGCATTGATATGGAACCAGAAGTAGCTTGTATTTTAGAAAATGAACAGATCGCGAGCGATACATATCGCATGATCTTAAGAGCAAAAATGGCAGCACAGATGCAGCCGGGCCAATTTGTGAATATTGCCATTGATACATTCTTTTTGCGCCGTCCGATTTCTATCTGTGAAGTGATGGATTCACAACATTTTGTCATTATTTACAAAGTGGTCGGAGATGGGACAAAGCGTTTAAGCCAGTTGTCTGCCCAAGACACATTGAATGTCTTTGGTCCTTTAGGACATGGCTATCCTGTTACAGAGGAAAAGAAAGTATTGTTGATCGGAGGGGGAGTAGGCGTTCCTCCTCTCTATGAACTGGCAAAACGATATCGTGCCAAAAATGCAAAGGTCGCAGTTGTGCTGGGCTTTAATGATCAGGATTCCGTTTTTTATGAAAAAGAATTTGAAAACTTAGGCTGCCAAGTATCTATCGCGACGATGGATGGAAGTTACGGTGTAAAAGGAACCGTGATCGATGCGATCGATGCAGCCGGCATTTCGATTGACTTTGTCTGCAGCTGCGGTCCGCTGCCTATGTTAAAAGCAGTAGATGCCCGTTATCAAAGAGGATATCTCAGCTTTGAAAGCCGCATGGCCTGCGGTATTGGAGCATGCATGGCTTGTATTGCCAGAGACAAAAAGGAAGCGGATCTTTATCATCGCATTTGTAAAGAGGGACCTGTATTCCCTATTGGAAAGGTGGCATTTGAATGGATCTGAGCGTAAAATTACCTGGATTAAATTTAAAAAATCCCATCATTCCGGCAAGCGGCTGCTTTGGCTTTGGGCGAGAGTTTGCTGAATTATATGATCTAAGCCGTCTAGGCGGTATTGCCATCAAGAGCGCTACGTTGCATAAGCGCTTGGGAAATCCAACACCACGTGTGGCTGAAACACCGATGGGAATGTTAAATGCAATCGGCTTACAAAATCCGGGCGTGGATGTCATCATGGAAAAGGAACTGCCCTGGCTGGCACAATTTGATACAGAGATCATTGCAAATGTAGCAGGTGCTACGGAAGAAGAGTATGTAGAAGTTGTACGCAAATTGAATGCATCTTCGGTTGTAAAAGCCTATGAGCTCAATATCAGCTGTCCAAATGTAAAACATGGCGGTATCGGTTTAGGTACGACACCGGAGCTGGCAGCTCATGTTACCCGTTTAGTAAAGGAAGCGGCAAGCAAACCGGTCTATGTTAAATTAAGTCCGAACGTCACTGATATTGTTTCGATTGCAAAAGCAGTAGAAGCAGCTGGTGCAGATGGATTGGTATTGATCAATACATTGATGGGTATGCGATTGGATTTACGCAGCGGCAAGCCGATCTTGGCCAATGTCACAGGCGGGTTGAGCGGACCGGCTATTAAACCAATTGCGATCCGCATGGTTTATCAAGTAGCCCAGGCCGTACAGATTCCAATCATCGGTGTTGGCGGCATTACCAGTGCGGAAGATGTTTTAGAGTTTTTGTATGCTGGAGCAAGTGCGGTAGAAGTAGGTGCACAAAACTTTGTGGATCCATATTGCTGTATTAAGATCATTGATGATCTTCCAGAAGTTTTTGAAAAATATCACATAACAAATATTGCGCAAGCAATCGGAAGGAGCTATAAATAATGAATGATAAGACGATCGTAGCACTGGATTTTTCTAATAAAGAAGATTTATTCCAGTTCTTGTCCAAATTTGAACAACCGATTTATGTAAAGATCGGAATGGAATTGACCTATGCATTTGGTTTAGACATCGTATCCGAAATTCGCAAGATGGGTCATCATATCTTTTTGGATCTAAAACTGCACGATATTCCTAATACTGTGAAACAAGCAATGAAAAATTTAGCGAAGCTGGATGTCGATATCGTAAATTTACATTGCGCCGGCGGCATTGCTATGATGAAGGCAGCTATAGAAGGTCTGGAAGAAGGTGCAGTCAATGGAAAACGTCCATTGTGTATTGGTGTGACACAGCTTACATCGACTTCTAAAGAAGCGATGAACAATGAACTGGGAATACCGGGAGAAGTCATTGATTGTGTGATCAAATATGCAAAGAATGCGAAAGAAGCAGGATTGGACGGTGTCGTTTGTTCTGTTCATGAAGCACGTGCGATCCACGAAGCTTGTGGAACAGATTTCTTAACAGTCACACCAGGCATTCGTCTGGCAGATGATTCAAAAGATGATCAAAAACGTGTTGCAACACCTGCTTATGCAAAAGAACAAGGCTGTGACCATATCGTAGTCGGACGCTCGATTACCAAAAGTGCAGATCCACTAAAAACATATCTTGCCATTGAAGCAACGATGGAAGGATAGGTACTTATTGTATTGGAATATAAAGAGAGGAATTGTTAGTAAAAGAGACAATTTTCTCTCTTTTTGTTCAAGCAAACAGATTTTTTAAATATAAGCAGAAAACGCTTGCATTTTATTGAAGGATGAAGTAGAATAATCATGGAAATCATGAATAGTGAGCGTTTAGATGATGGATTGTTACTCTTCTGAGGCATTACCTGTGTGTTTTCATAGTGTATGTGCGTTGGAAGAGCTTTTTTTGTGAAAGGAGGGAATCAGTTCATGCGTGTAATCAAGAAATTAAATAACAACGTCGCTATATGCATCGATGACAATGGACATCAATTGATTGCATTAGGAAACGGAATCGGTTTTCCCAAAATGCCATACACATTAAAAGATATGAGCAAGATAAGAAAAACTTTTTATGGTGTAAATGCAAAATATTATGGTTTGTTAAATGAAATACCAGACCGCATCTTTACGATATCTTCTGTGATAGTAGATAAAGCAAAAGAAAAGATCGAACATGAACTGAATCCAAACATCGTTTTTACCTTGGCAGATCATATTAAATTTGCATATGACCGCTATCAAAAAGGAATATTTGTACAGGCTCCATATTCTTATGATTTTCAGCAGCAATTTGAAAAAGAGATGGAAATAGGTGAATGGGCAGTCAAATATATCAATCAACAACTGAAGATTCATTTAGAGGCACAAGAGGCAATCAGCATTGCTTTGCATATAGTAAATTCACAAAATTTTAATAAAGAAGAAAGTATAGATGAATCTGATATCTTAAATAAAGTAACGCAGATCATAGAATCGCAGTTTCAGATTGATATTGATAAAAAAGGATTTAATTATTCACGTTTTGCTTCTCATATGCAGTTTCTATTACGACGGCAAAAAGATCAAATGGCAATAACGAGTGAAAATCAGTCGTTATTTTCTTCGATTCGCCAGCAGTATCCAGAAACATATGAATGTGTAGAGAAGATCGATCGTTTTCTGCAACAAAATATGGGATGGGAGTTAAGCGAAGAAGAACAATTATATTTGATCTTGCATATCAATCGTCTGCGTTCGAGAGAAAGCATACAATAAGAAGACTAGTATCATGAGAGCGTACGGCTCATGAATTAGCATAAAGAAAAGAAAGGAAAGAATACGATGGAAAAGAAATATGAGGAACTTGTCAGTAAGATTGGCGAGTATGTTGGCGGGAAAGACAATGTAGACTTTTTTACACATTGTGTTACACGTTTACGCTTTAATGTAAAGGATCAAAGTTTGGTGAAGAAAGAAGATATTGAGAAACTTTCCGGTGTCTTAGGAGTACAATGGCAAAATGGGCAGTTGCAAGTCATTATTGGGCAAGCGGTAAATGACGTTTATCAAGAAATCTGCAAGACGTATGGATTTAATGAAGGTGGAGAAGTGAGTGCAGATACACAGACCAAAGAAAAGAAAAAAGTTACTTTTGGCGGCGTGATCAATGGAATACTAAATGGTATCTCCGGCTCTTTATCTCCTTCTATTCCAGCCTTGATCGGTTGTGGTATGATTCAGGTATTGCTGATCATAGCAACATCTTTAGGCATGGATCAAACAAGCGGCACTTATTTATTGTTATATTATGTAGGACAGGCAGGTTTCTACTTCTTGCCGGTAATTGTTTGTGGAAATGCAGCTAAAAAGTTTGGCGCAAATCAAGGACTGGGGATGGTCGTTGGTGGAATGTTGATCTTCCCGGATTTTATCGCTGCAGTAGGAAATGGTTTGGATTTCTTAGGAATCCCGGTATATAATGCTTCTTACACTAGCACGATCTTTCCGGCTATCTTATGTGCATGGGTGATGGCACCTATTGAAAAATTCTTTGCAAAATACTCTCCTACGATGCTTCGTTCTATTCTAGAACCGGTATGTACTTTGCTGATCATGGTTCCACTTGCTTATTGCTTATTGGCACCTGCTGGAGCATTCTTAGGAAATTATATTTCCAACGCAGTCATTTGGTTATACAATACATTAGGATTTGTTGGGGTAGCAGTACTGGCTGCTGTTATGCCGTTCCTGATCATGACAGGTATGCATTCTGCATTTGTTCCTTATTTGTTACAGATGTTTGCAACAGTAGGTTATGAACCAATTTTCTTTACTGCTTTAGTAATCTCTAATATCGATCAAGGTATCTCTAGTTTAGCAGTCGCTTTAAAAACAAAAAACAAAACATTAAAATCTACTGCTTTGTCTTGTGCAATCACAGCAGTGATCGGTGGCGTTACAGAACCGGCGATGTATGGTGTTAACTTGCGTTATAAAAAGGCAATGGCAGGAGCAATGATCGGCAGCTGTATCGCAGGAGCATTTGCCGGTCTGGTACATGTCTATATTTATGCGTTTGCAGGTGCATCCAGTATCGTTGCATTACCTTGTTTTGTTTCACCGGAAGGTAATAATGTGATCATGATGGTCATTGCAATCCTTATTGGTATCATCGCCACATTCATTGCTACATTTATCCTATATCGTGATGAGGATGCACAATGAGAAAGAACTTCTTATGGGGAGCAGCAACTGCTGCTAATCAGGTAGAAGGCGGATTTGATGAAGGAGGAAAAGGACTGAGCTGTGCGGATATGCTTTCAAATGGAACCAAGGAACATCCTCGTCAGATCACACCGCAAACAACCGAAGAATCATTGTATTATCCAAATCGTATTGCTTCAGATTTTTATCACCATTATGAAGAAGATATCGCATTGATGGCTGAAATGGGATTAAAGTGTTATCGTATGTCCATCGCTTGGACACGTATCTTTCCCACTGGTGAAGAAACGGAGCCAAACGAAGAAGGATTAGCTTTTTATGATCGGGTATTCGATCTGTTAAAAAAGAATGGTATTGAACCAATGGTTACGATTTCACATTATGAAATGCCTATATATTTGGTCAATCATTACAATGGATGGGCATCACGCAAGGTGATCGACCTGTTTTTGAACTACTGTAAGGTATTGTTTGAACGTTTTCATACAAAGGTCACTTATTGGATGACATTTAATGAAATCAATTGCGGTACTTTGGCATTAGGCAATTATATGTCACTAGGTATCGTCAATGCAGGTACACGTTCTTTTACACAGCAAGTCGATGACAAGCAACTTCGTTATCAAGCTTTGCATCATCAGATGGTGGCCAGTGCAAAGGCAGTCCAATTAGCACATACGATCGATCCTTCTTTACAAGTAGGCTGCATGATCGCAATGATGCCGACATATCCGCTGACTTGTCATCCAAAAGATTTGTTAAAATGTCAAAAACAGTGGCAAGAGATCAATTATTACTGTACGGACGTCATGGTGCGCGGAGCATATGGCGCTTATGCAGATAAGATGTGGAAAGAGATGGATGTTCAGTTAGAAATCCTTCCAGAAGATCAACAGGATCTCATGCTGGGAAGGGTGGATTATATTGCCATCTCTTATTATCAAACCAACTGTGTTTCACATGAAGACGATCATTCTATGATTGGCGGCAATTTGTTGGCAGGGGTAGCAAATCCATATTTAAAGGCAAGCGAATGGGGCTGGCAGATCGATCCGGATGGTTTGCGTTATACCTTAAAAGAATTATATGATCGTTACCAATTGCCAATTATGATCGTAGAAAATGGATTGGGCGCATTTGATAAGCTGGAGACGGATGGTAGCGTTCATGATCCTTATCGAATTGATTATTTGCGTCAGCATATTCAGGCGATGTTGGCTGCAATCGAAGATGGTGCAGATGTAATGGGATACACGCCTTGGTCAGCAATTGATATCGTGAGCGCTTCTACAGGGGAAATGGCAAAACGTTATGGTTTTATCTATGTCGACAGCGATGATTATGGAAATGGATCCTTTATGCGTTATCGCAAAGATAGTTTCTACTGGTATAAAACAGTAATCGCGTCCAACGGCAGAGAATGTTAGAGGTAAAAATATGGGACTATTTGATAAATGGAAAAAAACGACAAATGTATATGCAGATGATGTGATTGTTGCAGTTGCGGATGGTGAAATGATCAGCCCGGAAAATATTTCAGATATGACATTTGCAAAAGAATTGATGGGGCAGACCATTGGCTTTCAAATTACAAATGGCAAGATCGTATCGCCAGCGAATGGAAAAATAGAGGTACTATTTCCAAGTAAACATGCGTTTGCTGTACGTATGAAAAATGGAACAGGCCTTCTGGTTCATATTGGTATTGATACAGTAAGTTTAAATGGAAAAGGATTTCATTCTTATGTGAAACAGGGGGATGAGGTCCATGCAAATGATCCAATCATTGAAGTGGATCTAGAAGCTGTGCACAAAGCTGGACTGGAGACAACGACCATGCTGGTGGTTACAGAACCTGTGAATAAAGAAGAACGCATTTCCTTCATTGATTATGGAAAAGTAAATCGCGGGCAAATTATTACAAAATAATTAGATCAGCAAAAAACACTTTTGTCATTTAGAAAATTCGTCTAAATGAACGAAGTGTTTTTTTAATGGAGAAGCGTTTGAATCGGTGGAATACTTATGATAATATAATAAAAGAATACTTTTTTGGAGGATACTATATGGAGAAATATAAAAGTGAATTTATCGAGTTTATGGTGGAAAGCGAAGTCTTGAAATTTGGTGACTTTACTTTAAAAAGCGGTCGTAAATCACCGTTCTTCATGAATGCAGGTGCTTATGTGAATGGTACACAGTTGCGCCGATTAGGAGAATATTATGCAAAAGCGATCCATGATCATTATGGGTTGGATTTTGATGTATTGTTTGGCCCGGCATATAAAGGAATTCCTTTGGCAGTCGCAACGACGATGGCTATCAGTGAGTTATATGGGAAAGAAATCCGTTACTGTTCCAATCGAAAAGAAGTAAAAGATCATGGGGATACAGGAATTTTGTTAGGATCAAAACTGAAGGATGGAGACCGTGTGGTGATTATTGAGGATGTCACAACATCAGGAAAATCCATCGAAGAGACATATCCGATCTTAAAAGCACAAGCTGACGTTGATATCAAGGGATTGATCGTGTCTTTAAATCGTAACGAAAAAGGAAAAAATGGTGAGAAGACAGCGTTGGAAGAAATTAAAGATCTTTATGGATTTGATACAGCTGCAATCGTAAGCATGCCGGAAGTCGTATCTTATTTATACAATTGTCCATGCAATGGGAAAGTGGTCATCAATGATGAATTAAAAGATCGAATCGATGCTTACTATGCAGAATATGGAGTAAAATAAAGCCTTTCATCGGAAGGGCTTTTTATAAATAAAAAGAAATGAGGGAAAAATGATGGAAGAAAAAATCAAGAAACATGTAGAAGAACACTTAGATCATTATATGAGCCTGGTACAATCCATGTACGAGCATCCGGAATTGGGGAATGAAGAATTTCAAACGATGGCGCTGCTTTGCGATGCATTGAACGATCTTGGATTTGCGACAACATCAGCGTATGTATGCCCCACTGGTTTTCAAGGCGTGTATCGCTCTGCAAAAGAAGGACCAGTCATTGCCTATCTTTGTGAATATGATGCATTGCCTGAAGTCGGACATGGTTGCGGTCATAATCTGATTGCCGCTATTTCCATTGCGGCAGGAGCGGCATTAAAAGAAATGGTCGAAGAAACAGGCGGGGAGGTGCGTGTCATCGGAACTCCGGCAGAAGAAAATTTTGGAGGCAAAGTGACGATGGCAAACAATCATGTCTTTGATGATGTTGATGTCGCCATGATGATTCATCCTTCTACGGAAGACCGTCTCGGGGGAAGAACGTTGGCCTTGAATCCATTAAAGTTTGATTTCTTTGGTAAAAATGCACATGGCTGCCATCCTCAAAACGGCCGTTCTGCATTAGATGCGGCAATCATGAGCTATACCGGTATCAGTTTATTACGGCAGTATACCAAGGCAAATACTTATATTCACGGAATCATCCGTAATGGCGGAGAAGCGGCGAATGTCATTCCTGCCTATGCGTGCATGGAATATTATTTTAGAGGAGAAACGATGGCGTATGTCAAAGAGCTTTGTCAACGTGCCGAAGATTGTGTCAAAGGTGCTTGTGCGGCCAGCGGTTGTACCTATCAAATGAGCGTATATGAATGTCCATATGAAGATAATGTCGTGAACTATACCCTTTGTGATCTTCTAAAAGAGGCATATGCAGAAGTAGGAAGAAACAACGTACTTCCAGTAGATGAGATTCCGGCAGGCTCCAGTGATATAGGTGCGGTCAGTTATGTGTGCCCGACATTGCACGGTTATATCAAGATTGCAGATGCTTGTGTCAATGGTCATTCCAAAGAAATGGCAGCTGCAACGATTTCTCCACAGGGCGAAAGCGCACTCCATGATGGAGGAATCGCCTTGGCTTTGGTTGGCTTGCGTTTGCTGCAAGATCCTGCTTTGCTCGCAAAAGTAAAAGAGGAACAGAAACAGACATTGCAAAAATAAATAAGAGAGAGGAATACATAGATGGAAACAGGGATGTTTTTTATCTTGATCTTGATCATCATTTTAGGATTTGCCTTGGTGATCCTACAGCTTCGTCATCATAGCTTGCATGAGGAAAATTCAATCGTGCAAAAACAAAGAGAAATGGATTTGTTACGCCAGCAGTTGTCATTATCACAGAGCACTGATCAGAATTTATTGATGAAGACACAGCAAACGGTAACTTCAATTGAGGCAATGAATAAACAGGTTCAACTGTTGTTTCGAGAACTGAATCAATTAGGAAAAGATACGGCAGCTTCCGGCGCTACGCTTGACCAGGTACAGGAACATGTATTAGCAATGAATCGCATCATGGTCAATAAAAAGGCAAGAGGAAATTGGGGCGAATACCAGCTTGGTATGTTGTTGGAACTCTATGCTGGCGATTGTACAGAAGTTTATGAAAGACAGTATTCTTTGCAGAATGGAATGATCGCTGACTTTGTATTGCATTTAGCTGGCACTGCACAGGTTTTGTGTATTGATTCCAAGTTTCCTATGGAAAATTTTCAAAAAGTGATAGAGAATGAAGGACAGCCAGATGCATATGCCCGAAGTCTATCTACATTCAAGTCTAACATCAAAAAACATATCCAGGATATTGCACGTAAATATATAACGCCGCAAACGAGTGAACAGGCGATCATGTTCGTTCCTAGTGAAGCGGTCTATATGTTTTTATGTTCAGATTGCAGTAGCCTGTTGGAATATGCACTGCAGCAGCACGTATTGATCACTTCTCCGACGACATTGATTGGTGTTGTCTTTACCCTTGTACATGCAACCAGGGAAATGCGACGCGGAGAACATATCAAAGAAATCGAAAAAGAGATCATAGATCTTTTAGAAGATGCCAATCGATTGACTATCCGTCTTGAGAAAAGTGCACACGCATTGGAACAGGCAATGTCGGTTATGAACGATGCCCAGATCTCAGCAAATAAAATTGCAAAGCGAATTGAAAAAATACATGACGGCAAATGAAATAGATAAGAAGATATGTTTGGAAGTCAAATGTATCTTTTTATTTGTTTTTTTTAAAATGAAAGCGATTTACAATAATTTTGAAATAAATTCATTTTATTTACATATAAATTTTCAGAAAACTATTGACATATAAAAGCATTGTGCATAAAATGATACAGTATTCAATATTTAAAAGCATTGAACAAGACAACATTGTTTTCTTCTATCCCCTTACAGAGAGCCACCGTAAGCTGAAAGATGGCAGGAGACGATTAAACAATTATCACTTGCGAGCTGTATGCTGAACACAGGATTGTTAGTAAGCGTTATCGTATTCCCTGCGTTAAAGGGATCTCGTTTAGCAAACGAACGAGAAAAAAGAGGCATTTATTGCAAGCTGAGTGGTACCGCGGAAATCAGGTTTTCGTCTTAGCGCAGAATCTATATTCTGGGCGAAAGATGGAAACCTTTTTTAAATATTGAATCAGAGGGAGGAATTTTGTATGAATGGTTTACTTTTGTTAGGCATTACTTGTGTCATACTGATTGGGGCCTATCTTCTGTATGGACGCTATTTGGTGAAAACATGGGGCATTGATCCAAAAGCAAAAACGCCTGCAGTAGAAAAGGAAGATGGAACAGATTTTGTTCCTAGTAGCAAATGGGAAGTCTTTGCACATCAGTTTTCTTCTATCGCCGGTGCTGGACCTGTAACAGGACCTGTCATGGCAATGATGTGGGGATGGCTGCCTGCATTCTTATGGATCGTTGTCGGTGGTATCTTCTTCGGTGCTGTACAAGATTTTGGTGCTTTATATGCATCTGTTAAATCACATGGAAAATCAATGGGACAGTTGATCGAAGATTACATCGGTAAAAAAGGTCGTCGTTTATTTTTCTTGTTTGCATGGTTGTTTACTTTGCTGGTAATTGCAGCATTTGCTGATATGGTAGCAGGTACATTAAATGGCTACTCTGCTGAAGGTGCACAATTACAGCCAAATGCAGCTGCGGGTTCTATTTCTATCTTGTATGTATTTGTTGCAATTGCTTTTGGACTGTTTTTAAGAAAAACAAAGATCGGCGGATGGAAGCAAGTGGTCATTGCAATTGTATTGATCATTGCGATGCTTGCTGTCGGCATCATGTTCCCAGTTTATTTTGACAAGACATCTTGGATCTATATTGTCTTTGTTTATATCTTCTTTGCCTCTGTTACACCAATGTGGATCTTGAAACAGCCGCGTGATTACTTGACAACATTCTTGTTCATCGCGATGATCGTTGCAGCAGTCGTTGGTGTATTCATGAGCAATCCTGAGATCTCTACACCACTGTATACTGGCTTTACTTCTGCCAGTGGAAGCTATTTGTTCCCAACTTTGTTTGTAACGATTGCGTGTGGTGCAGTCAGCGGATTCCATTCATTAGTATCAAGTGAAACAAGCAGCAAACAGATCAGTAATGAAAAAGATATGCTGCAAGTAGGTTATGGCAGCATGCTGTTAGAGTCATTGTTAGCTGTATTGGTTATCGTTGTTGTCGGATCATTGGCTAGTTTAAGTGCCAGCGGTGTTTTAGACAGTAATTTAAGTGCTATGGCCATGGCTGATGGAGCTACGCCGTTTACTAAATTTTCCGTTGGTGTTACTGGTTTGATTTCTCAACTTGGATTACCTCAAGAATGGGGACTTTGCATCATGACCATGTTCGTATCAGCTTTGGCTTTGACATCTTTGGATGCAGTTGCACGTATCGGCCGTATGTCTTTCCAGGAATTCTTTGAGACAAATACTGGCAGCGAAGCAACAGGAGTTGTTCGTTTCTTGACAAATAAATATGTTGCAACAGTCATTACATTGTTAGGTGGTTATCTGTTATCACTAGGTGGATACAATAATATCTGGCCATTATTCGGTTCTGCCAACCAGTTATTGGCTGCCATGGTATTGATCGTACTTTCTGTATTCTTGAAAGTAACAGGAAGAAAAGGATTCATGCTGTATGTACCAATGATTGCCATGTTAGTGATCACGATGACTTCATTAGGAATGTCAATCTATAACATTTGTGTAAAATTGTTTGTATCTGGCGGTTTTGTATTTATGACAGATGGTCTGCAATTGATCGTAGCAATCTTGTTGGTTGCTTTAGGTTTGTTGATCACATTCTCTTCAGGCAAAAAATTAGTGGACTCTCCAGAACAAAGCAGATTGCATCAAGCACATTAGTACTTTATTGACAGAAAAGACAATGTTTTAATTAACGATAAGACCGAGATCTTTGTTTTCAACAAGGACTCGGTTTTTTTTTGCTTGCAGTTTTGCTGTTTCATTACGAGAGGCTGTAACGGATCGTTTTTAATAAAATATAAATAAACAGTGTATAACACTTGACAACAGTTAAATACTGTTATACACTGTTTACAAGCAGAAAGAGGAGTGTCAAATGAATATAATTATCAATACTTCTTCGATGATTCCTATTTATGAACAAATTGTTGATCAAATCAAAACGATGATCCGTAATGGCGAATTGCAAGAAAATGATAGTTTGCCATCGGTTCGCACATTAGCAAAACAGTTAAAGATCAGTGCTCTGACTGTTAAAAAAGCATATGACAGTTTAGAAAGCGAAGGGTTTACGATAACGATACATGGAAAAGGAACATATGTGACCGCAATCAATCCTGAGCTGCTATTAGAAGAACAAAAAAAGGAACTCGAAGCGGATTTGGAAAAAGCCATTCAAAAAGGAAGGCGATGCGGTATCAGCGATGCAGATATCAGAAATCTATTTGAATTGATCTTGGAGGGATAATCGATGATAAAAATGACCAATCTAAAGAAACATTATCAAAACTTCTCTCTTGCATGTTCACTGGAGGTCCGTCCCGGTTGTATCAGCGGTTTGATCGGACAAAATGGGGCTGGCAAGAGCACGACCTTTAAAGCAATATTAGGATTGATTTCTATCGACGGAGGAGATGTCACTGTATTAGGAAAAGACAGCAGTCATTTATCCGCAAAAGATAAAGAAAAGATCGGCGTCGTATTGTCAGACTCTGGATTCAGCGGCTATTTGCGAATCAAAGATCTTGTTTTGATCTTACAAAAATTGTATTCGAAGTTTGATAAAGATTTTTTTCTGAAACAGGTTGCGAGATTTCAGCTGCCGTTAGATAAGAAAATAAAAGATTTCTCAACCGGGATGAAAGCAAAGTTAAAAGTATTGATTGCTGTTTCGCATGATGCCAAGCTTTTGATCTTGGATGAACCAACTTCCGGGCTAGATGTGATTGCCAGAGACGAACTTTTAGAAATGTTAAGAGAATATATGGAAAAAGAGGAAGATCGTGCTATCTTGATCAGTTCGCATATATCCAGTGATCTGGAGACACTTTGTGATGATCTGTATATGATCGATGATGGAAAGATCATCTTGCATGAAGATACGGATGTTTTACTAAGTGATTATGGTGTTTTAAAACTGAGAGAGGAACAGTATAAAGAAATGGATAAACAGTATATTCTACGCATAAAAAAAGAAAGTTTTGGTTATCGCTGTTTAACGGATCAAAAACAATTTTATGTAGAAAATTATCCGCAGGTCGTTGTCGAAAGAGGAACGATTGATGAAGTGATCATGATGATGAGCAGGGGGAAATCAATATGATAGGATTGATGATCAAAGATCTAAAGATCATGCTGTTACAGAAAAACTTCTTATTTATGATCTTGGCCGTTGTCATCGGAATGATGATCTTAAATGAAGATGTCATCTTCCCTTTGTGTTTTCTCAGCTTTGTTATGTCATTGTTTGTGCTGACGACGATCAGTTATGATGAATTTGATAATGGAAATGCTTTTCTATTTACTTTGCCGATTACCCGTAAAGAATATGTGATTGAAAAATATGGTCTAGCACTGTTGTTAGGCAGTGGTTCATGGATCGCTGCTGTCTTGATGGGATTGGCGGCATCCAGCATAAAAGGCACGATGCCAATCGCAGATTTGCTCATGATTGCATTTTTGATCGTACCAATGATCATTTTGATGCAAGCGATCATGCTTCCTTTCCAGTTGAAATTTGGAGGAGAGAAGGGTCGTATTGCAATGATCGGTGTATTTGGCGCAATTGCTGTTTTGGGCATCTTGTTGACAAAGGGAGCAGATTTCTTCTTTCACATAGATGTATTCGCTGTTCTTGATCGATTGACATCGATTCATATGGGTATCTTGCTCTTATTGTTGACACTCATTGCACTGTTTTGTTTGTATATCTCTTTGAAGGTAAGTCTTTCCATTATGAAACATAAAGAATTTTAGGGGCAGCGGAGGTCATGATGGACAGTATTCTATGCGTGATAGGAATCATCGTTTTTGCTTACTGGCTTTTCGTAAAAAGAAACAAACCTATGTAAATAAGCAATGAACTTGATAAAAAAAAGAATGTTTCTCAAAAAGAGATGACATTCTTTTTTTGCTTTTTATTACATATATTGTATATAGGCAGGGATCATTTATAAATCTAACACTTCTTTTATCGTTTGAATGACCCCGTCTTCTTCATTGGTATATTTTGTTTCATAATTGGCAATCTGCTTGATTTGCGGCAATGCGTTTTTCATTGCATAACTGTATGTCGCTTCTTGTAATAATTGATAATCGTTCATAAAGTCGCCAAATGCCATCGTTTCATCTTTACGGATATGCAGACGCTGCTGCAGTGCTTTTACACCAATTCCTTTATGCACGTTTGGCATCATGATATCCATCCATTCAAAGGAAGAGACAACAATTGATAGGTGTTTAGCAAAAGATGAAAAATGCGGATAGACATATTGCGCGGTACCGCGAATGTTCAACACGGCAAGTTTTGCGATATCTTCCTGTATGGCGGTTAGATCTTTTACACGTTTGCGTGCGTGATAATAAGGGGCAATGTTTGCTTGCAAGATGGGGCTGTCTGATTCATAGTAGGCAACAGTTGGGCAGCATACGACGATTTCTGTATCGGGAAGAGAACGCGCCAATCGAATCATTTCGCCAATATCGCAGGGAGGCAGAGGATGTGTTTCAATGATCGAATTATCTGAACCATCCGCTATCACCGCGCCGTTTTCTGCAATAAAATGCATTTGTGATGCATATTGTTGAAAGCTTTCTCTTAAAGAGGCATACTGCCGGCCGCTGGCCGCAGCGAAATGAATGTGTCGTTGTTGTAATTGCTCGATCAATCGAAAGATATCTTTCGGCATGGATTTATCGTTATGAAGCAAAGTACCATCCATATCGGTGATAATGAGTCGAATCATGCAAGATTCCTCCCTTTTTTTACTGAAACGATTGTATCATAGCTATGCTGAAAAAGATAGTGAATAAAGAGTCATTAGCATTGTGTACCACATCCTGTTTTGGTACAATATGCATGCATAGACAAAAGGAGCAGGGAAATGCAAAAAATTGCACAGTTTAAGAAAGTATCAAAACAGCAGTTTCAAAAAGATCTTGAAAAATACGGCTGGAAAGAAGAAAATGATTCCTATGTGGAAATTCAATTGCCGAAACGTGCAACAGCTGGATCGGCTGGCTATGATTTCTTTTTGCCGATGGACGTGTCGTTAGCTTTTAATGAAAGTATCCGTATCCCAAGCGGGATTCGCTGTAAAATGGAAGAAGGCTGGGTATTGACTTTGTATCCGCGCAGCTCTTTAGGAACACGTTATCAGTTGCAATTGGATAATACGGTTGGGGTGATCGATGCGGATTATTTTTATGCCGATAATGAAGGTCATATCCTGATTCAGATTACCAATCGTTCCTTAAAACAGGAATGTGTACAGTTAAAAAAAGGCACCGCTTTCGTGCAGGGAATATTTCTTCCCTTCGGAATAACGATCGATGATGATACTGTGGAAAGACGCAGGGGAGGCTTTGGCAGTACGGGATGATTCATTTTGGATCATCTTTTTATTTTCTTTCATTTTTTTGCAGGCTGTTCTTTAAAATGAAATGATAATCTCTTTGTGAAAGGATGAAGAGAGATGAAGATATTATTATACGCTGAAGGACAAAAATGGATTTCGCATTCCGGGATCGGCAGAGCATTGCAGCATCAGGCATGTGCGTTAAGATCCATAGGGATATCCTATACAATGTCACCTGATGATGACTATGACATTGCACATATCAATACGATTGGACCTAAAAGTGTGAGCGTAGCGAAACAGGCGCATGCAAAAGGAAAAAAAGTCATCCTGCATGCGCATAGCACGAAAGAAGATTTTATGCATTCTTTTCGCTTTAGCAATCTTGTTTCCCCTCTTTTTTATCAACGTTTATTACATGTGTATCGTATGGGAGATCATTTGATCACACCAAGTGTATATGCGAAAGGACTGTTACAATCGTATGGTTTGACCCAGCCCATTCATGTGATCAGCAATGGAATCGATACAAAGCAATTTTATCGGGATGTGCAAGCAGGTGAAAAATTTCGTCAATTTTTTGGATTCAAGAAGGATGAACAAGTTGTGATCGGGGTCGGACTGTTATTTGAAAGAAAAGGCATCTATGATTTTATAGAAGCGGCAAAACGATTTCCTCACGTACGGTTTGTCTGGTTTGGAAATGATGCAGGAATCTTGACTCCGCATGCAGTCAAACGCTGTGTGCACCATGCGCCAAACAATCTTTTGTTTCCCGGTTATGTGGAACAGGATGTATTAAAAGGGGCACTCAGCGGCAGCGATGCGTTTTTTTTCCCAGCCATGAAGAGACAGAAGGAATTGTTGTATTGGAGGCTTTGGCTTGTGAACAGCAAGTCATTCTTAGAGATATTCCGGTGTATCATCCATGGCTCCTCCATGGTGTGCATTGTTATAAAGGAAAAGATACATGGGAAATGCTGCGATTGTTAGAAGGAGTCTTGCAGGATCGTCTGCCTAACTTAGGGAAAAAGGCAAGAGAATGTGCGAAAGCAAGAGATATCCGGGTAGTTGCCAGACAATTGGAAGAAGTATATCAAGAACTGCTGCAAAAATAAAAAAGGACTAGATGTCCTTTTTGTTGGATTGAATGTAATTCAGTAATTGTTCACGTGTATTCTTTTGCGGATCTTCAATGACCTGAAGCAAAGCAGCCTCTAAACATGCCTTGATTTCTTTGCCTTGAAATCCCAAAGCAAGCAGATCAGATCCGTTGATCGCCAGTTCATGCAACGTATAGCGTATGTTCTTTTTTTCCATCTCATGCAAGATGGAAAGGATTTGCTTGATGTTTTCGTTTTTGATCTGAGCCTTATGTGGATTTTTAGCGCAATTGTCGGCAAATTGCACAGCAAAAATATCATAGGCAAGCGCATAATCAAATGCAATGCCATAAAGAAAACGACGGATATCGACTTCAGTGGTATTTACATAAGTATCATGATAATAAATGATCGAGGTCACTTGCCGGATCATTTTCTTATCGTATCTTAAATCTTTTAAGGCACTTTCTGCTATATTTGCGGAAATCGATGCATGTCCCTTGAAATGGGCAATTCCATTTGCATCCATCGTCTTTGTATATGCTTTCCCGCAATCATGATAGAGCAGGGCGAGACGCTGCGGCAGCGGGGCGCCAATGCTGTGATCCAGGGCACGATCGGTATGTTCAAAGACATCGTAAAGATGCCATGGTGTTTCTTGCTTTAACAAGCGAAGAGGAACTAACTGCGGAAAAAGATAGGGCAAGATAAACAGCTGGTCCAACATACGCAGCAGTCGTGTTTGTTTGCTTTTCAAGATCCGATTGAGCTCATCCCGTATCCGTTCTTTTGATAAATAGGTAAGCAAAGCCGCTTTTTTTTGTATGGCAAACTGCAAAGCAGGATCTATCGTAAAGCAAAGCGTGACAGAAAAACGGACAGCGCGCAAAATGCGTAAAGCATCTTCTTCTAGTCGTTTCTCTGGATCTCCCACGCAGCGGATCCGTTTTTCTTTTAGATCCGTTTGTCCATCAAACAGGTCAATGATTCCTAATGAAGGGTGAAAGGCCATCGCATTGATCGTAAAATCACGTCGTGCCAGATCCAAACGCAGTTCATTTGTAAATGCAATCTTGTTTGGGGAACGATGGTCCAGATACTCTGTTTCAATGCGATAGGTCGTTACTTCGATTGCCATAGGAGCAAAACATAGCGTTACGGTACCATGTTTGATCCCGGTCAAAAGGACCTTGCATATATTTGAAAAAATTTCAATTACTTGTGCAGGCTGCGCATTGGTCGTAATGTCATAATCGTGTACCTCATGTCCTAACAGCAGATCGCGTACACAGCCGCCAACGAAAAAAGCATCAAAATGATGTGCATTGAGCGTCTCGATCACTTGCAATGCCTCCTGCGGAAGCAAGCGGATATTCACAAATTTCATATATTTATTATATAATGGATGCAGCTAAGAGAAAAGAGAGTGAGTATGAAAAAAGTAGTTGATATCGCTCATGATATACTTCGCCAATATGGCCTGCATGGAACGGTTGCTGATTTTACGTTAGGCGCCGGTCATGATTGTGCCATGCTGATGGGAGAAAGCAATGTTGAAAAAGTATATGCGTTTGATGTACAAGAAAAAGCAATTCAGGATGCAAAACAGTTTTTATATGGTCAAAAAGGATATGAGAAAGTAACGTTTATCTTAGCAGGCCATGAACATGCGAAAGAATATATAAAGGAACCATTAAGCGCAGGGATCTTTAACTTTGGTTTTTATCCAAAAGGCGATCATCAGATCACTACGATGGTCGATACTTCGAAACAGGCTGTACAAGATGCGTTGGAATTGTTGACAATAGGCGGGATCTTGGTGCTGGTATTATATCCGGGACATGCACAAGGAAAGATGGAAAGTCAGTATTTTGATCAATGGATCAAAATACTGCCATCTAAATATTATGATTGTGCATGTATTCAAATGAGCAATAAAGCCCTTTGTCCATATATTCAGATCATTGAGAAGAAAAGATGAAAATAATGTGTGTTATTTGTCTGTTCACTGCATGAAAAAGCAGATTGTATCTTGCATTTTAAGCATAAAGTGATAGAATAAGGGATGCATCGGGATGTAGCACAGCTTGGTAGTGCACTTCGTTCGGGACGAAGGGGTCGCAGGTTCAAATCCTGTCATCCCGACCAGTTTAATTTAAAAACAATCAGCAGATTGTTTTTTTTTTATAAATTTTTAGCACTCTGTTGTTGACAGTGCTAAAAATAGTGCTATAATACAATTAGCAGTTAAAGATATAGAGTGCTAAAGGAGGGATACCTATGAACTTTGAGCAAATGTCAGAAAGGCTGCAAAAGATTATTATGTCAGCAATCGAAATTTGTAAATCGTATGGACATGCAAATGTTGATACGATTCACATGTTAAAAGCTATTTTTGAGGATGATGTGCTGGACGGACTCTATCAGCGTTTAAATATTGATAAGCGAAAAGCCTTATCGATGATCAACGAAGAGATGGATCACGTTGCGCGTGTTTCTCAGAGCAATCCGCAGTTTACCCAAGAAGTCGCCCAAGGATTTGATAAAGCAGAGAAATGGGCGAAGGAGCATGAAGAGACGTATCTAAGCGTTGCTTCTGTGTGGATCGCATTGATGTTTAATCGTTCTTATATATCCAAACAGTTAGTAAAAGCATTCCATTTAAAAGAGGAACAATGCAAGGAAGAAGAATTAAAACGGCGAGGAGGGATGAAAATGGATACTCCAAATGCAGAAAACAATGTTGAGGCATTAAGCAAGTATGGCCGTGATTTAGTAGAAGATGTCAAAAATGGCAAGATTGATCCAATCATTGGCCGTGATGATGAAATTCGTCGTGTCATTCAGATATTATCACGTAAAACAAAAAACAATCCGGTCTTGATTGGTGAACCTGGTGTAGGTAAAACAGCCGTTGTAGAGGGAATCGCATGGCGAATCATGAAAGGCGATGTGCCGCAGTCTTTAAAAGAAAAGAAATTAATCGAATTAGACATGGGGGCCTTGATCGCTGGTGCGAAATATCGCGGTGAATTTGAAGAACGTCTAAAAGCAGTATTGGAAGAAGTAAAAAATGCAGACGGCGGCATCATCCTGTTTATCGATGAGATTCACAATTTGGTCGGTGCAGGAAAGACAGAAGGTTCTATGGATGCAGCAAACTTATTGAAACCAATGCTGGCTCGCGGTGAACTGCGCTGTATTGGTGCCACTACATTTGATGAATATCGTAAATACATTGAAAAAGATGCCGCTTTGGAACGTCGTTTCCAGCGTGTCATGGTACAAGAGCCAACCGTAGAAGATACCATTTCTATTCTGCGTGGATTAAAAGATCGTTTTGAATCGTATCACGGTGTGAAAATCTTAGATGAAGCAATCATTGCGGCTGCAACGTTATCGAATCGTTATATCACGGATCGTTTCTTACCAGATAAAGCGATCGATCTGATCGATGAAGCTTGTGCTACTCTTCGGGTAGAAATGGAATCCATGCCGCAAGAGCTGGATGAATTACAGCGAAAGATCATGCAACTTCAGATCGAAGAGACCGCTTTGAAACAGGAAGAAGATAAGAAGGCCATCGAACGGCGTGAAGATATTCATAAAGAATTGGCCGAATTGCAGATGCAGCGTGACGAATTGCATACAAAATGGGAAGATGAAAAAGCAGAGCTGGAAGAAAGCAAGAATGCAAAGGTACGTCTGGAAAAGGCACGTCTGGAATTGGAACAGGCTCAAAATGAAGCACGTTATGAGGAAGCAGCAAAACTGCAATATGGCGTCATTCCGCAATTAGAGGAACAAATTCGCAAAGAAGCAGAAAAACAAAAAGAAGATGCTTTGATCCAAGAGACAGTCAATGAAGAAACGATCGCGCGAATCGTTTCAAAATGGACCGGTATCGAAGTCACTCGTCTGGTAGAAAGCGAACGGCAGAAACTGCTGCATTTAAAAGATGCTTTGGCAAAGCGTGTCATTGGACAAGATCAGGCTTTGGAATTAGTCAGCGATGCTATATTGCGTAGTAAAGCACAGATCCAAGATGAAAATCGGCCAATCGGCAGTTTCTTGTTCTTAGGTCCGACAGGTGTTGGTAAGACAGAAGTCGCAAAAGCATTGGCAGAACAGTTATTCGACAGTGAGACGCATATTGTTCGTATCGATATGAGCGAATACATGGAGAAACACAGCGTGGCCCGTTTGATTGGTGCTCCTCCTGGATATGTCGGTTATGATGAAGGCGGTCAGCTGACAGAAGCAGTACGTCGTAATCCATATTCGATCGTATTGTTCGATGAGGTCGAAAAAGCACATCCGGATGTATTCAATGTATTGTTGCAGATCCTGGATGATGGACGTATCACGGATTCGAAAGGTGTAACAGTAGATTTTAAAAACACCTTATTGATCATGACCAGCAATTTAGGAAGCCAATATGCTTTTGAAAAAGAAGGCCGTGAAGAGAAATATATGAGCGAAGTAAAACGTTACTTCAAACCGGAATTTATCAATCGTATCGATGAGATCATCGTCTTCAACGCATTGACAGACGATATGTTAGCGAAGATCGCCCATAAATTCATGATGGAATTAAGTGAACGTTTGGCGCATCGCGATATGCATTTACAGGTTAGTGATGCAGTATATCAGTTGATTGCGACACAAGGCGTGGATCCAGTGTACGGTGCTCGTCCGATGAAACGTTATATCCAGCGCAACATTGAAACTTTGATTGCGAAAAAGATCATTGAAGGCGGTGCCGGCAAGGAAGATACCATCATGGTAGATGTCATGAATGGCGAATATGATGTGAAAATTGTTCATGACAAAGAAGCATAAAGGAATTCCAGTGCGAATTCCTTTTTTCTTTCTTATAATTATAAGCAAAGGGATTGATTATTTCGTCAGCATATGCTAACATTTTCACGGAAATGGGGGAATGCATATGATTACATTAGACAGTTTGGTACCGGGGGAATCCGGTGTGATCGTTCGTGTTGGCGGCAGTGGTGCACTGCGTCATCGATTATTGGATATGGGCCTGACCCCAAAGACATTAGTGAAAGTAGAACGGATGGCTCCAATGGGAGATCCAATGGAACTCTACTTGAGAGGTTATCGATTAACTTTGCGTAAAGAAGATGCAAATAAGATCGAGGTGGAAAAACAATGAAAAAATTATTGATCGCACTTGCCGGCAATCAAAATTGTGGAAAAACGACCTTGTTTAATGCATTGACGGGATCGAATCAGCATGTAGGCAATTTTCCAGGCGTAACGGTTGAAAAAAAAGAGGGATATATTCGCAATGAGAAAGGAATGACAGTTGTTGACTTGCCGGGAATCTATTCGCTTTCTCCTTATACGAGCGAAGAAGTGGTGACCCGTGATTTTATATTGAATGAACATCCAGATGTGATCATCAATATCGTGGATGCGACCAATATTGAACGAAATTTATATTTGTCATTGCAGTTGATGGAATTGGAACGGCCGATGGTCATTGCGCTGAATATGATGGATGAAGTCAATCGCAGCGGAAATCATATTGATGTAAAGAAAATGGCAGAATTGTTGAAATTGCCGATCATTCCGATCAGTGCTGCTCATCGGGATGGATTGGATGATTTGCTGGATGCAGTAAAATCTATAGCAAACAAACCATATACAGCTAACCTTGATTTTTGCAAGGGAGAGGTCCATCGTGCGATCCATTCGATCATGCACATCATTGAAGATCATACACAAGAACAAGATGTGCCGAAACGATTTGCAGCTTCTCGTTTGGTCGAGGGCGATGAATTGATCACCAAACGGCTGAATATTCATGAAGGAGACCAGGAGATCATTGAGCATATCGTAAAACAAATGGAAGAAGAACTGGATACCGATCGCGAAGCGGCAATGGCGGATATGCGCTATTCTTTCATCGAAGAACTTGTTTCACAATGTGTCTTCAAAAAACAGGAGACATTGGAACAACAGCGAAGCCAGAAATTAGATTATTGGTTTACACATAAATACTTAGGTATTCCTATTTTTCTGGTTATCATGCTGATCATCTTTTATTTGACTTTCGTTCCTATTGGCGGTACTTTGCAGTCTTTATTGGAGAGCTGGATCGACATGGGCGTTTCCTGGTTAGATGGAGCCTTGGTTCAGGCAAATGTTTCTTCCTGGCTGCATGATCTGCTGATCAACGGAGTCTGTGCAGGAGTCGGCAGCGTTTTGTCTTTCCTGCCATTGATCGTAATCTTGTTTTTCTTCTTAAGTTTATTGGAAGACAGCGGATATATGGCACGGGTTGCTTATATCATGGACAAAGCATTGCGTAAGATAGGACTATCAGGAAAAAGCTTTGTGCCGATGCTCATCGGGTTTGGCTGCAGCGTGCCTGCAATCATGTCTGCCCGCACATTGAGCAGCGAGCGGGACCGCAAGATGACGATCATTTTGACCCCGTTTATGTCTTGCAGTGCGAAATTGCCGATATATGGCATGATCACGGCTGCATTCTTCTCACATTCTTCTGCATTGGTCATGTTAAGCGTGTATTTGTTGGGAATCGTAGTAGCAATCGTGTGCGGATTGCTCTTGAAGAAAACACTGTTTACCGGCAATCCGGTGCCGTTTGTCATGGAATTGCCGGCTTATCGCATTCCATCGGCACAAAGCGTATTATTGCATATGTGGGAAAAAGCGAAAGATTTCTTGCATCGAGCTTTCACGATCATCTTTGCTGCAACGATCATTATCTGGTTCTTGCAGAGCTACGATTTCTCATTTCATGCAGTCAGTGATGCATCGCAGTCTATGTTAGCCAATATCGGCAGCACTCTTTCGATCGTGTTCAAACCGCTTGGCTTTGGAGACTGGCGGGCTTCTACCGCTTTGATCACTGGTGTCACTGCCAAAGAAAGCGTTGTTTCAACTTTGACAATCTTGACGAATGCAAGTTCGGATGCTAATCTCAGCGCAGCCCTGATGTCGATGTTTACACCGATTTCCGCATTTGCCTTCCTGTGCTTTACTGTATTATATATGCCGTGTGTTGCTGCCTTTGCTGCAACAAAACGCGAACTTGGTTCGTGGCGGCAGGCAATCATGGTCGTTCTATTTCAAACGCTGGTTGCATATATTGTAGCGTTCTTGATTTTTCAGATCGGAAGTGTATTTTTATGATAGATTTATTGGTGATCGTTACTTTGACCGTTGTACTGATCTTTATTTATCGTTTGACAAAACCAAAAGGTGATGGATGTCATGGCTGCAGCGGTCATTGTCACGCCTGTCAAACAAATATTTATGAACAATACCGCAAGGATCATCCCTATGTGGTCATAAGGCATCTATAAAGGATGCCTTTTTTCTACAAAATATTCGGTTTTATGATAATATTATCTCAATGAACAAATAATGAGGTGAAAGTATGAATCAACGAATAGTAGAGCGTTTGTTTGCCTGGCTGATCCATGAGGTGGAGGTCCGCTATCATGAAGAAGTAAACATGGCAATGGATTGTTTTTTGGAAGAAACATACACGAAAGAAGAATTGGAACGCTTTTTAGAATACGTGTTAGATCGAGTGAAACCAGAGCGTTATGATCTGGCGTTTGATCATGTACAAAAAGAATTGTCTTTGATCTGAGAGGTGTCCTGCATGCAAACATTTGAATTTATGGTAAATGGTTATCTGACAAAAGCGTCCTATTCAGAGGCATTTGTTGCACAAGCAAGGCGATTGATCGATGTATGGTGGTCAAAGGCAGAAGACAGCGGTCAGCGGGTAGTTGTGTTTTTAGCAGCTCCTCCGGGTGCAGGAAAGTCCACACTGGCATTATTGTTTGAACAACTATCAAAAGAAAAAGGAAAGTGGGTCCAGGCTTTAGGAATGGATGGCTTTCATCACTATCAGCGTTACATATTGACCCATACGGTTGCAAGAGATGGAAAGATACTGCCGATGAAGAAAGTAAAAGGCTGTCCGGAAAGCTTTGACTTTGACCGTTTACAGACTTTTGTAAAACGTTTAAAACAGGAAGAACATTTGAAGTGGCCGCTTTATGATCGAAGGAAACATGATGTGGTCGATGATCAGATAGAAGTATCTTCTCCTGTCGTTTTATTAGAAGGTAATTATTTATTGTTAGAGGAAACGCCGTGGAATACATTGAAGCAGTATTGCGATATTTCGATCTTTCTTTCGGTGAAAGAAGAAGAGGTACGCACTCGTTTGATCCAGAGAAAGCTGATGGGAGGACTTCTTCCGCATGAGGCAGTGGCATTTTGTGAACAAAGCGATTTAGTGAATGTTCGACGTGTCTTAGGGCATCGCATGCCTGCCGATATCACAATTTTATTAGAAGATGGCGAATATAAGATCAGTGAGGGGTAAATGACCAACCCCTTTTTTTTATATTGCGTAGCATAGAGAGGAGGTGAATAGAATGTGGGATCAATTAACGATCTGTTCGATTCGGATACAGTGTTTCCAGCATCTATATTCCATTCATGAAGCATTTGATCATGGGACGATCTTTTGTGAATTGAACAAGCCATTTGTGGGAGCGTGTCCGCATGAATGAACAAAGAAAAAAATGTTTGCTGGAAATCATGAAATTAGATTTTGCTTTGCAAGACAGCAGCTTGTTTTTGGATCTGCGTCCCAAAGATCCGGCAGCTTTAGCTTATTATCAACGCTATTTATGCTTGTATGATGAAAAGAAAAGTGCATATGAAGGAGAATATGGACCATTGAGCAATCGCAGCTTAGATGCTTTTGCCTATAGCAAATATGCTTGTGAGCCATTTCCTTGGGAAAGGGGGCAATAAAAGATGTGGGTATATGAGAAAAAATTACAATATCCAGTCGAGATCACTAGACCAGATGCAAAAAGTGCAACGGTCATCTTATCGCAATTAGGCGGTCCGGATGGTGAAATGGGAGCTGCGCTGCGTTATCTATCGCAGCGTTATACGATGCCTTATGTTGAGATACAGGCATTATTGACAGATATCGCAACCGAGGAGATGGCACATGTCGAGATCATTTCTGCAATCTTATATCAATTGACCCAAGGATTGACGATTGAGGATATCAAAGCTGAAGGAATGGATGCGTATTTTGTCGATCATACATTGGGCATTTATCCCCAATCAGCAGCAGGCGTTCCTTTTTCAGCCAGCTATTTTCAGTCCAAAGGAGATCCAATCACGGATCTCAGCGAAGATATGGCTGCTGAGCAAAAAGCAAGAACGACTTATGACAATATCTTGCGGCTGGTAGAAAATGAAGAAGTCAAAAAGGTGATTCGTTTTTTACGCGAGCGGGAAATCGTGCATTATCAGCGTTTTGGAGAAGCATTGGAATTTGTAAAGACCCGTTTGGATCCAGCAAATTACTATGCTTTCAATCCATCCTTTGACCATTAATTACAAAGAAAAGGTCATCTCAAGCAAATGCTTGAAATGACCTTCTTTTACTCTTTTACATACATTTTTACGATCTCTCCAATATACATCGTATGCAGATCGTTCAAAGGATAATTCTGCTCGTACACAGCAGGATCCAAAAAACACTCTTTTTTCAGTTCCTGTGCATACAGCTTGCGGCAAAGCATTACGCAGCTCGCTTCTGCAAAATAAGGTGCCACATCCTGATCGCAGATCGTTAATCCGGCACGCTGGATCTTTGGTTCGTCTCTTCCGGAAACGCTTCCCAGATAAGAGAGCTGCTTTTTCCAGCTTTTATCAAAGAAACACAGAGAGAAATAGTTGCTTTGGTCAATAAATTCTTTGGTATAGCGTTGCGGACGTACATAGATCGTCGCAACATCGCGTTTCCATAAGACGCCGAATCCTCCCCAGGAAGCCGTCATCGTGTTGACTCCTGTTGCATTCTTCGCGCTGATCAACATCCATTGTTTGCCGATGGCATCAAAAACATTGCTATCATATGCAGAGATTGTTATTTCCTTCATATCATTCACCCTTTCTATTTGATGCATGCATTGTATTCTATGCATGTGTGATCCATCTTACGATTAAAAAATCTGAATACAAGCACATTATAACACAAATAGGAGAAAGAGAGCGGAAAGGGAGTCAACAGAAAATGATGCATTTGGTAAAATTGGATGGGATTATGGCAAAAAATGCAAGATTGGAAATAATAAATGTAAACGCTTGCAAAAATACAAAAATAGATTAAAATAGAGTCATAAGGATGAAGGAGCGTGGTGAAGATGAATAAGGTACAAGGAACAGTTCAGACACGCGCGCAAGGACCAGTAAATACTGGCATTTCATCGTGGAACATACGGATGTAAGAAAATATTGCTTACGTCCGTTTTTTTGGTCTTGTATAAGAAAATAAAAGGAGGAAATCATCATGGATCAGGGATTTAACCAAGTATTTTGGGATGCTTGTGCAAGCGGCGACTTTGGAGCAGTATGTGCTGAAATCAAAAAAGGATGTGATATCAATTATCAAAACGGTGATGGAAGAACCGGCTTGATGCGTGCTGCAAAGCGCGACTATAAAGATATCGTACGTGTTCTTTTGGATAATGGAGCAGATGTCAATTTAGTAGATAATAAAGGAAAAACAGCAATTATGGGAGCTGCAAAAAAAGGAAACCGTACGATCTTGAAAAAGTTGATCGAAGCAGGAGCCGATGTCAATGCAAAAGATGACCGCGGACGTACGGCATTGATGCGAGCAGCCTTTTTAGGACAGGAACGTTGCATCGAAGTGCTGTTAGATGCCGGTGCGGATATCAATGCACAGGATGAAGCAGGAAGAAGCGCATTGATGGAAGCCTGTGTTGCATTTAAAAAAGGTGCGATCCGTATATTGCTGGAACGCGGGGCAGATGTTAATTTATTTGATAATAACGGCTGTACGGCATTGATGCGAGCTGCCTATGGCGGATATGCAAGTTTGGTAGAAGAATTGATTTCGTATGGTGCAGATAAAGAAATGGTTGATAAAGAGGGCAATAAGGCCATCCATTATGTGCGTGAACACTGCTTGGATCAGCTAAAGCCGATCTTGAAGTAGGGGGATGGAAGTATGAGAGATTATTTATCACATGAGGTGCGCAACGTAGCTGTCTTAGGACATAGCGGAAGCGGGAAAACAGCCGTGCTGGAAGCTATGCTGTATTATACGAAAGCTACAGATCGATTCGGAAAGACCAGCGAAGGAAGTTCTTTGATCGACTATGATAGTGAGGAAATTCGTCGTGGTATCTCTGTTTATACATCGCTGGTGCCGATTGAGTGGCGAGACTGCAAGATCAATTTTATCGATACACCGGGCTATTTGGATTTCTGCGGTGAAGCCGAAGCCGGCCTGGCTGCAGCCGATAATGCGCTGATCGTCGTCAATGCAAAAGATGTGAATCAATCCGGAACAAAGATTGCTTGGGAGAGAGCAACGGCGAAAAAGCTGCCTACGATTTTCTTCATCAATAAACTGGATGAAGAACATACTTCTTTTGATCAAGCGTATGAAGAGCTGAGAGAAACATTTGGCAAGAGCGTTATTCCTTTTGAAGTCCCGATCGTAGAAAATGGGGAAATCATCGGTTCAGTCAATGTCTTGCGTGACAAAGCTTGGTATTATAAAGGGCCTTTGGCAGATCCTGATCAGGCACAGCCGATTCCAGAAAACATGCTGGATGCAATCAATGGTTACAAAGATCAGATTGCAGAAGCAGTGGCTATGGGCGATGATGAACTGATGGAAAAATTCTTCAGCGGAGAAAGCTTCAGCGAAGCAGAATTGACACGCGGTGTGCGTTTAGGCGTAAGAAACGGAGAAATTACTCCAGTGTTCTCAGGAAGTGCTTTGCAGAGCATCGGTATTGAACGTTTGATGGATCTGATCTTAAAATATTTCCCTACTTATGGAGAAAGCGGAAGCTATACTGCTTATAGTGCAGATGGCGAACCGGTGGAGATGGAAACAAACGAAAAAGAATCCTTGAGTGCGCAAGTATTTAAGACGATCGTCGATCCATTTGTTGGACGAATCTCGTATTTGAAAGTCTTATCTGGTGTATTGAGCAGTGATTCCAGCGTATATAATGTCAACAAAGAAAAAACAGAAAAGGTATCCAGCGTCTTCATCATCAAGGGAAAACACCAAACAGCAGCAGGAAAGCTGTTTACCGGCGATATTGGGGCAGTTGTCAAATTGCAGAGCACCCAGACCAACGATACGCTTTGTGATAAAGCAAAACCTGTCAAAGCACAGGAGATCGTATTCAGTGAACCGATGTATGCACAAGCTGTATTCCCTAAATCAAAAAATGATGAGGATAAATTAAGCAATGCGCTGCAAAGAATGGAGGAAGAGGATCAAACATTAAAGATCGTAAATAATAAAGAGACAAAACAGACTGTCATGTATGGTGTCGGTGATCAGCATATTGAAGTGATCCTGGCTAAACTGCGTTCTAAATTTAAAGTAGAAGTGACTTTGGCAAATCCAAAAGTTCCATATCGCGAAACGATACGTAAAAAGGCGATCGGAGAAGGACGCCACAAGAAACAGTCCGGCGGTCATGGACAATTTGGACATGTCTTTGTTGAATTTGAACCGGATGAGACCTGCGAAGATATGCGTTTTGAAGAAAAGGTGTTTGGCGGTGCGGTGCCTCGTCAATACTTCCCTGCAGTTGAAACAGGACTTCGCGAATGCTGTGAACACGGGTATTTGGCAGGCTATAAGATGGTCAAAATCAAAGCAACTTTATTAGACGGTAAATATCATGACGTCGATTCCAGTGAAATGGCATTCAAGATGGCAGCACGTCTGGCATTTAAAGATGGAATGCCAAAATGCAATCCGATCTTGCTGGAGCCGATCATGAATGTAGAAGTCAAAGTACCGGATGAATATACAGGAACGATCATCGGCGATTTCAATAAACGCCGCGGTTCGATCATGGGAATGGATCTGGTAGACGGCTATCAGATCATCTCTGCACAAGTGCCTATGGCAGAAATGATGCGTTATCCGATTGATTTGCGTGCCATGACCCAAGGCATGGGTATTTATACCCAAAGCTTTGACCGATATGATCCGGTGCCATCTAATCTGGCAGACAAGATCATTGCGGCTGCAAAAGCAGAAATGGAAGAATAAAACAAAAGCATAGGGCTATATCAGATTTCCCTATGCTTTTGTTTTGTTTGCCAACAGGTAAATATTGCGTATGTCTTCATAATCCAATTTCTGAATGCCGCCAATCGTTCGTGTATGGAAGAAACAGCATTTTTCCGCTAATTCATTGATCTGTTCTTCTGTTAAGCAAATATTTAATTCAGATAAACAAGTCGGCATCCCAATTTCTTTCAAATAGGATTCCATAGCTTCGATTCCTTGGATCGCAGTATCACTCACATCAGCTCCTGCTTCGATACCAAATACATGGATTGCTAATTGAGCAAAACGCTGCGGAGCACTGTCTAGTACATAACGCGCCCAGCTGCCCCAAATAGCAGCAAGACCGGCACCATGTGCCACATCAAACATACCGCTTAACTCATGTTCCAGCTGGTGGCACGCCCAATCCCCCAATGTACGATCGCCAGTCATTCCGTTGTGAGATGCTTCGCTTGCCCATAAAATTTCTGCGCGTGATGAATAATTTGCAGGATCATCCAGCAAGATCTTTGAATGTTTGATCACATCTTTCATCAATGCATATGAAAATTGATCGAATAACTCCAATGTATCTTCTTTTGTAAAATAGCGTTCTAACGTGTGCATCAAGATGTCTGTACAGCCGGACATCGTTTGATAAGCCGGTAATGTATACGTAAAGGTAGGATCTAAAATGGCAAACTGACAATACCCAAATTCGGAAGACAATCCTCTTTTCAACCAGCCGTTTTCATTTGTGATTACACTTGAATTGCTCATTTCGCTTCCTGCAGCGGCATTGGTCGCAATACATCCGACGGGTAAAGCATTTGTTACTTTTTTCTTTCTCTCATAGTAATCCCAGAGATTTCCTTCATTGACACAGCCATAGGCAATCGCTTTGGAAGAGTCGATCACACTGCCGCCGCCGACTGCCAGAATAAAATCAATTTCTTCTTTTTTTACCAGTTCTATACCTTCTTCCACTTTTGACAAACGTGGATTTGGTTTTACTCCTCCTAATGTTGTATAAGGAATATCTGCATCTTGCAAGATCTGGCATACTTGATGAAGCAGACCAGAACGTAAGGCACTGCTTCCTCCATAATGGACCAACACTTTATGTACATGGTGTTCTTTTAAAAGAGTAGCACATTGCAGAATGCTGTCTTTGCCAAAAACAACCTTTGTTGGCGCATGATAACTAAAGTGTATCATATCAAAGCTTCCTCTCTTTCTTATTACTATCTTTATTATAAACCAATATTATAAACGAGTTGGAACTATTGTAAAAAAATTATTAATTTTGTTGACGAACAATTGATTTTTTAATAGAAGGGTGTAAATTTAAAACGTAAGCGCTCTTACACATACGAAGGAAAGGGGATAACACAATGAGAAAAAAAATACTTGGTATGTTTTCTTCTGCTTTGATGGTATTATCACTATTTGTGGCAATGCCGGTAAAAGCAGCAAATACGACAGTTCGATATATTGATTCTACTGAAGAACTGGCAGAAGCAATCGCTACTCAAACTGAAGGAGAAACTTGGTATATCAGTGCTGGAGAGTATTGTCTAACAAAAGATGATTTATCTAAATATGCTGATATAAAACCAGGAACAAGTGGACAAGGAAATTGGTATTTCCCAATTATAGAGGATGGTATTTCAATCATTGGTCAAGGTGATGTTACCATTACGACTGATTATGAAACACAGAATGGTGTTTGGGCTAGCCAAGATTTCATCTCTGTATGGGGCGATAATGTAACTATCGATAATGTGGATATTTTAAGTAAGAAAGAACAAAATAAAGCAATCGAAGTTATGGGCAAAGATTTCACTTTGAAAAACTCCACAATCAAAAAAGTAGATGAAAATGGAAGCGGATCAATTATTTTCAATTCACAGGATTCTGCTGGTGATATCGGAAGTGCTGTATTGGAAAATGTTACGTTATATTCATGGGTTTCAACAAATTATTCAGAAACAGGAACTTTAACAGCAGATAATGTAACGATCGATTTTAGAGATAATAGTTATGCTGGTTACTATGATGAAGCATATGGTTATGGATGGTGTCCAGGAATCTTTAATTCAAGCAGTAATGTAAAAGTGAATAATACGGACATGACCATCTTGGTTGACAGCAATATCGATTTGAATGGACAAATCTTCAACGATAAATTATAATCAGGTACGACAGTTGTCTTATATGATGATATTGCAATTGATTCTATGTTACAGATGAATACAGATAATGTAGTATTAGATTTAAATGGAAATACAATAACTGCTTCTGATGAGTTTAAATCTACATTTGATAATGATTCTCATTTAATTAATATTAGTGGTAAAAATGTAACAGTTGAAAATGGTACATTAGTAGCAACTGATAAAAATAAACATGTAGTGAATGTTTATGGGGCAGAAAATACAACATTAGAAAATTTGACATTAGATCATACAAATGCTGCTAAAGGAGCTCCATTAGTAATAAATTCATCAGATGTTACTTTAGCAGGTGATATGAAATTTATTACTGGGGCAAAATCTTGGTATGCGGTTAATGTAGATAATGCAATTGGAGATGATGCTTCTGTAACAGTTGCCAAAGACTCTAAATTGACATTTGAAGGTAATAGTGAATATGGTATTGATTTAGAGACTTCTAAAACGGGAAGCAATACATCTATTAAATTTGAAGAAAATGTAGATATTGTAACTCCTGAAACGTTTGCATTGCTGTTTAAGGGAGAAGCACAAAACAGTACAATCACTATTGATTATTCTAAAAATCCTAATATAGCATATGATGAAGAAAAAGGTATCTATGTAACTGTAGATAAGAGCGATCTGGAACAAGAAGTAAACAGTGATTCCGCATTAATTGAAAATAATTTTACAGCTGAAAGTTGGGAAAAATTTGAAAATGCATTTAATGCGGCAAAAGAAGTATTGGCAGACTCTAATTCATTGCAAGGTGAAATTGATCAAGTATTGGCTGATTTGAAAGAGGCACGCATGGCGTTGGTTAAGGTTGAGGCTCCAACAACTGATGGAACAACAACTACAGAAAAACCTGTTTAGACTCCTGCAACGGATGAAAAAACAGAATCTCCTGAAACAGGTGCAATGGTTACAACTGGATTGTTTGCAAGTATGGCAATATTGTCTGGTGCTATCGCTATCGTTTTAAAGAAAAAGAAAGAATTGAATTAATTTGATTCTTAACAGAAAAAAGGTCGTATGTAATAAACATACGGCCTTTTTTTACTATGAAATAAAAGGAAATCTCTTTTATGAAAAAAGCAAATCTTTCGATTTGCTTGTAGGGAAAATCATTTACTGCTAGGAGAGATGATTGACTTCTTTCATCCACAGCTGCATAGAAGCATCACTAGGCATGCGCCAATCGCCACGAGGAGACAGGCAGACACTTCCAACTTTTACGCCGTCAGGCATGCAATTCCGCTTAAACTGTTGTGTAAAGAAACGACGATAGAAAGTTTTTAATGTTGAGAGGATCGTTTCTTTTTGTTCTTCTCCAAATGCGTAGAGTGCTAATGCATAAATTTTTGCCGGCGGGAAGTGATTACGTAATAAATGGTATAAGAAGAAGTCATGCAGGTCGTAGGAACCAATGGTCTCTTCTGTTTTTTGTGCGATTTTACCATCCTTTGTCGGAGGCAATAATTCCGGAGATACCGGCGTATTGCAGATGTCATAAAGGGTATCTGCCAATGCAGTATTTCCTTTATCTGTTTGTTCTTTTGCATATCCTTCAACAATATAACGTACAAGTGTCTTTGGTATTGATGCATTTACTGCATACATGGACATATGGTCTCCATTGTAGGTGCACCAGCCAAGTGCTAATTCGCTTAGATCACCGGTGCCAAGAACGATGCCATTGTACTTATTTGCAAGATCCATCAATATCTGTGTTCTCTCACGTGCCTGTGAATTTTCATAAGTTATATCATGTGTTTCGCTGTTTTGTTGAATGTCTTTAAAGTGTTGATTGACGGCATCATGGATGGAAATGTCTAAACTGGTAGTACCGAATAATTCCATTAAAGAGGTTGAATTTGTGTGTGTACGCTTTGTGGTGCCAAAACCCGGCATAGTAACAGCAAAGATGTTTTTGTTGTCATATCCGTTGAGCTGGAAGGCTTCAACAGCGATGATCAATGCCAAGGTAGAGTCTAGACCGCCGCTGATCCCGACGACAAGATGATCACAATGGATCTTTTTTAAACGCTGTGCCAGGCCGACTGCCTGCATATGGCGGATCTCATGGCAGCGTTTGATACGATGTGCATGATCTTGCGGTACAAAAGGATATGGTTCGATCTTACGAATCAAATGTAAAGATGAATCGGTTGGCGGTGTACTGTTTATATAAATATGGGTATAATTGACTGCTTCTGTGGGCGATTTCATTGCGGTATGAAATCGTAAACGATCCTGTGTACAGCGTTGTATGTCAATTTCTCCATAAAGGATGCTGTCATCCATATCTTCAAATGTCGTTTCATTGATCAATACGCCATTGTCGGCGATGATGCGATGGCCGCTAAAGACCAGATCACTTGTACTTTCCTCTTGATTTGCACTGCAATAGACATAGCCGCAGTAACATTTTGCGCTTTGAGATAAAACAAGTGAGCGGCGATAAGGGGTTTTGCCGATGGTTTCATTGGATGCTGAAAGATTGACGATGACATTGGCACCATGCAATGCGTGTAGCGTACTTGGAGGAATGGGAACCCATAGATCTTCACACACATCGATGCCGATCACGGCTTTTGTCGTCTGGTCGTGAATGAGCAGATGAGAAGTAAATGGGATTGTATTGCCATTGAGAGAAATTGTTTCCTCTTTCAGCTCAAAACTGTCACTGAACCAGCGCTTTTCATAAAATTCATTATAATTTGGAATATACGACTTTACTTGTATTCCTAAGATGCTTCCTTGAAATATGACGGCAGCACAATTGTAAAGATGATCATCTTTTCGCAGCGGCACACCAACGATGACCATCAGTTCATTTGGCAGTTCTTTGCAAAGTATGTCTAATGCTTGTTCACAAGCATCTAACAAAGCGGATTCAAAAAAAAGATCACCGCATGTATAGCCGCTGAGACAAAGCTCAGGAAATACCAGCAGGTTGGTTCTTTTATCACATTGTTTTGCTTTTTCAATGATTGCCTGTGTATTGGCCCATACATCAGCAATCTCTACGTTGATCGTTGCGGCAGCAACATGATAATATCCATAATTTATCATAATTTCACCCTCTTGTTATTAAGTATAACAGACTTTAAAACTGAAACAAATAGCTACCAACAGAAAAAAGGACGCGCACGTCCTTTTTCTGTTTGATTTTAAGCGTTATGTTCTGTCAAGAGATCTAAATTATCGCTATATGCACTTTCTCCTGAAATCTTCTTTTCCGCTTCATTTTTATATTTCTTTACAGCAGCGCTTGATTTCATGACTGGCTGCAAGGTACCTGCACCAGCGACACATCCGCCTGGACAAGCCATACCTTCCAACAGATAGCCGTTAAGACGTCCTGCTTTTGCCATCATCAACATCGTCTTGCAGTTTTTCAAGCCTTCTGCTGCCTGTACTTTCACTTCCATATCTGGGTGCGTTTTTAAGATCTGATCTTTTACAGCTTGTGCAACACCGCCGCTGACAGCAAATCCACGACCGGAAGCTGTTCCTTCAGTTAATGGATCACTAACTGTCAACTGTTCTAAGTTGACTCCTTTTGATTCAAACATACCCATTACTTCTTCAAAAGTCAGTACAAAGTCGATATCGGAACGAATGCTCTTACGGCTTGCTTCCAATTTCTTTGCAGCACATGGACCAATGAAGACAACTTTGGCATTTGGTTTTTCTTTCTTGATCAAACGACCTGTTAATACCATTGGTGTAAGAGCCATGGAAATATATGGTTTAAAATCTGGGAAAAGCTTCTTTGCCATAACAGACCAAGCCGGGCAACAAGATGTAGCCATGAATGGCTGCTTCTCTGGAACTTTATCCAAGAAGTCTTCTGCTTCTTCGATCGTACAGAGATCGGCACCGATTGCTACTTCTACTACATCAGAGAAGCCTAGTTCTTTTAATGCACCTTTTACTTTATCTGGTGTTACGCTTGGACCAAACTGTCCTACGAATGCAGGCGCAATCGCTGCAATCACTTCATTTCCGCCTTTGATTGCATGGATTGTTTGGAAAATCTGACCTTTATCAACAATAGCACCAAATGGACAGTTTACCAAACACATACCGCAAGACACGCATTTATCATAATCGATTTCTGCATATCCTTCTTCATCGGAATGAATGGCATCCATTCCGCAACTTGCAGCACATGGACGTTCTAACTTGTTGATTGCATGATATGGACAAGCATCCATGCATCGTCCACATTTGATACATTTATCTTGGTCGATCAGGCTTTTTCCATTTACGATGTGAATGGCATCTTTAGGACAAACTTCTGTACATTGATGTGATAAACAACCTTGACATGTATCAGTAACGACTACTTTCTTTTCTGGACAAGCATTGCAGGCAAACTTGATGATGTTGATCAATGGATCATCATAGTATTTTTCCGCAATTGCACTTTCTTCGATTCCTTCGGATAATGCAGATTGCTCTTCCACTGTACGTAAAGGAAGACCAATCCCTAAACGTAGACGTTCACCGATGATTGCACGTTCCAAAAAGATACTGTTACGGTAGCTTGCTTTGTGACCTGGCAGAATCTTGTATGGAAGATCCTCGATTTTTTTTGCGTAATCTCCACCTTCATAGGCGAGTCTTGCAATCTCAGTAAAGACCTTTCTACGAATATCTGTTACTGAATTGTAGATTCCTCTCATTTTTTATTCACCTCGTCATTATTATAGCCGATATCGAAAGCATTTGTAAAACAAAAAGTGAAAAATTTCACATGATTCTAACGAAAGTTTTAAAAAATAAAAATAGTTAGATGTCTACGGCTTGAAAAAGAGGGAGCATAGTCTGTGATAGAGATGAGAAATCTCAGGAAAGGAAGGGATTAAAATGAGTTGTAATTGTAATCAAAATCGCCGTTGGAACGGCTGTAATTGTGGAATGTTTGGACGTGCACAGCATATTCGTGTCAATCAGTGTTCATCTACTGTCATGGGCAATGGGCCATGCTGCTGCCGTCATGCATATTGTTGCAAATGTTGTCAATGTCAGCCACAACCTTCACAGCCAACCATTGATTACGCGTGTTTACGACGTGCAGAAAAAGAGTTTGAAAGAAAAGTGGCAAATTGTATGGGACTTTGTGGTTATGAGGATGAAACTTGTTCAGAAGAAAATGATTCTTCAAATCCTTATGCAGCATTTGCCAATAAATGTAATGAGAATGAAGAATAATCTATAAAAGAGATGGGCAGATCCTGCCCATTTCTTTTTACTTTTGCTTTTAGTCATTTGTATGATTTTTTTGATAAAAACTATTTACAAACAGATAGCAATCATGTATAATACATCATGCACATGGCGATTGTGGTGAAGTGGTTAACACAGCGGATTGTGGCTCCGTCACTCGTGGGTTCGAATCCCATCAGTCGCCCCATTGAATAAAGGAAGCCTTGCATAGAGGCTTTTTTTGTTATGTGAGAAGATTTTGAGAATATTTATTTCTCAGAAAGATTAATATTCAATATAATAGATATTTTTTGTTTACTAATTTTAATAGGAAAGGAAATATTTATTTTAAATGATTAAATTACGTCTATATGAATGTAGATTCTTTATAGAAACAACTCCTTTATTTTATTTAATATAATTCTTATGAAAAAGCATAAAAGAAGTATGTATGGCATAAGTAGAAAAAAATAGATTACTCATGTAGATTTATATTTTTTGATGAATAGAATTTAAAATACAGTATAAACAGTATAATTTATCTGAAATTATATTAAGAAAATAAAAAAAAGGGATAGTAAAAACGTTTATTATCATTTTTCGCTATATTTTCGCTATAAATATTTTAAATATTAAAAAAAACCTTTAAATAAAGGCTTTCAGTACTATATGGCGGAGACTATGAGATTCGAACTCATGGTGGGTATTAGCCACACGACGCTTCCAACATCGCACCTTAAACCACTCGGACAAGTCTCCATGCTCATTTATTCTACTGGGAATCAGACACTTTGTCAATGAAAATACGTAGAATTATATTCTTTTGTATGAAAATACGTAGAATTATATTCTTTTGTTTTAGAATTAGAAATATGCAACAATTGTGGTTTGTAGTAACGGATTGAAATAAGTATAATGAGATTGTAATAGAAATGAGGAATAATCAATGAATCGAGAAGACCCACGTTATCAACAATTTGTTCAAATATTAAAAGAAGAGCTCGTGCCTGCAATGGGATGCACAGAGCCTATTGCAATCGCATATTGTGCAGCAGCAGCACGTTCGATCTTGGGTGCAGAAGTCGACCAAGTAGAGGTCTATGCGAGCGGGAATATCATAAAGAATGTGAAGAGCGTCATCGTGCCAAATACGAATGGAAGAAAAGGAATTGCAGCAGCGGCAGCAATTGGCATCATTGCGGGAGAACCTTCCAGATCTTTACAAGTGATTGCCGAAGTTGATGTGAAACAATTAGAAAAGCTGGCATTTTTTTTAGAAGAGGTTCCTATCCAGGTGCAGCGTTTAGATTCGCAAGAAGTATTGGATATCATCGTGTGTGTTCATCATCAAGAACATAGCGCATCAGTCAGAATCACAAATGCGCATGATCACATTACGGCAATCGAAAAAGACGGCGTACCGCAAGAAGTTCAGGTTACTTCTGCTGAAGAAAGCTTTAAGGGAGATCATAGTTTGCTGACAGTTGAATCCATCCTGGATTTTGCGGATAGCGTTCTTTTAGAGGATGTAGAAGACATTATCTGCAGACAGGTTTCTTATAATATGGCAATTGCTAATGAAGGAATAAAGAATGATCATGGCGCAAATATTGGCAGTGTCTTGTTAGCGATGGATCAGCATAATATTTTTACAAGATGCAAAGCGTATGCTGCAGCGGGAAGTGACGCAAGAATGAGTGGTTGCGAACTTCCGGTCGTAATCAATTCAGGCAGCGGAAATCAAGGAATGACAGCATCTATTCCTCTTGTAGTATGGGGAAGAGAACATCAAGCATCGAAAGACAAATTGTATCGTTCTTTGATCGTTTCGAATTTGATAACGATCCATTTGAAAGATGGTATCGGCAAGTTAAGTGCCTATTGCGGTGTTGTCAGTGCCGGCTGTGGTGCAGCATGCGGTATTTGTTATCAAGATGGGGGAGATCTTTATGCAGTATCGCATACTTTGGTCAATGCAATCGCAATGATATCTGGTACCGTTTGTGATGGCGCTAAACCAAGTTGTGCTGCGAAGATAGCCAACGCTATCGAAGCTGGACTGCTGGGCTATGAGATGTTTCGAAATGGACAGCAATTTAAAGATGGCGAGGGAATCGTTGTCAAAGGCGTGGAAAACACCATTCGCAATATAGGTTTATTGGCAAAAAAAGGAATGCAGGAAACAGATCGCGAGATCATTGAAATCATGACTTCTTGTTAAAGGATATACAATCACAAAAAATGTCTGTTTTTTTTGAAATTCAAAGAATGCTTTTAGAAAAATCATGGTATAATCTTAGATATACAAGTTTATAGATTTCTGGAGGAAAGCGAGGGAGAAACGATGAAATACGCCATCGTTTTTGATTCTAAAACTGGAAATACGGCACATATTGCCCAAGTGATTCATGATACATTGAAACAGGACCGTTGTGTTTCTTTTGGGAGTCATCTTCCAAAAGAGAGCGTAGATGTTTTATTTTTAGGCTCTTGGTGTGATAAGGGAGGCTTTAGCGATCAGATGAAAGAGCTCATTGCAAATGTGCATGAACAAAAAATTGCTGTTTTTGCAACATGTGGTTTTGGCATGGACAGTGCATATTTTCGAAAAATTGCTGATCATATGAAAGGACAATTGCCATCCGACAATGAAGTGATCGCCAGTTTCGTCTGTCAAGGGAAGATGCCGCAGGCTATCCGTACACGTTATGAGTCCATGTTAGACAAAGAAGAGACGCATGCGATGGCCCTGCAGATGATCGAAAATTTTGATCAGGCAAAGACCCATCCGGATGCAATAGATGAAAAGCAGGCAGAAGCATTTGCATTACATGCAATGGCACAATGTGGTTGAAATCATTATTAAGGAGAAAAAGTATGAGCAAAAAAGTAGCGTTATTATGTGATTCTAGTGCTGACATTAGCGAGGCAGAAGCCAAAGAATTAGGTATCTACGTTTTACGTATGCCGGTGATTGTCGATGGGAAGGAATATGTAGAGGGCATCGATATCTTTGATGAAGATATTTTTGCAGCTTTGCAGGCACAAAAAAAGATCACGACAACACAGCCAAGCATGGGGGAAATGGTACGTAAATGGGATGAATTATTACAGGACCACGATCAAATTTTGTATCTTCCTCTTTCTAAAGCATTGAGCGGAACCTGTGCCAGTGCAATGAAATTAGCTAAAGAAATGTATGAGGGAAAAGTCATCGTGATAGATTCCACCTTTGTTTGCTATCCGGTCGTATATATGCTGGAAGCAGCAAAAGGCATGTTGGAAAAAGGATACAGCTGTGAAGAGATAAAAGAGAAGATCGAAAAAGAGGGTGAGTTATTTGCCATCCTGATTCCGGAAAATCTAACAGCTTTAAAAAATGGCGGTCGAATTTCACCTGCAGCTGCTGCGTTAGCAGGCATGTTAAAAATTCATCCATTGTTAAAAGTGGAAAATGGAGGAATCGATGTGCAGGACAAGGTGCGTACAGCACAGCGCGCATACAAAGCGGGAATCGAATACGTTACGCAAAATATCGATCCAAGCGAATATGACTGGATGATCATCCATGCCGGGAATGATTCTGTTTGCGACGCTTTGCGAGAAGATCTTGAAAAGGCGACAGGACGTCCGGTAGACAAGCGTGTCTTTCGAGCAGTTATCTTGTCCCATGCGGGAAAAGGAACAATTGGATTTGGACGGATCCGCCGTATCCATTATTAATGATCAGCTGTCAAAAAATGGCAGCTTTTTTAGTATTCTTTCTTTTTTTGTCCGTATAGGATGATTGATACAAGTGACAGCTCCTTTTTTCATATAGTGGGATGAGGAGGGGCATCCATGGGAAACCGTAAGATCATCATTATTTTTGCTGTTATTTTTACATGTATATTTTCTTTGTTTTATTATGTCTTATTTCAGATGTTGGGGGCTGAAGAATCTTCTTCTCGAGTATTGTATTTGAATCAAGTGGGCATCTTCGAAGAGAGTGCGAATGCAGAAAAGATGTGTGATCGGTTGCGTGAAAAAGATCTGGTTCCGTATACATTGGAAAAAGAGGATCAGCTTGTGGTCGTGACCAGTATTTATGAGAATGAGGAGGAGACAAAAAAGGAAGGAGAAACATTAAAAGAGATGGATATCAATTATCTGATGAAAAAGATCACCGTGGAAGGAAACGACATGATAGAAGCAATTGATGCTGAAAAGTATGAGCAAGTGTTGCAGGAAATGGAAAATGAAGATACAGGAACTGGATCCGAGTGAACGACCCCGTGAAAAGGCATTGAAACAAGGACTGCACACACTCAGCAACCGGGAACTGCTTGCTGTTTTGCTGCAAAGTGGTACGAGACAGAAAAGTGTTTTGGAATTAGCAGATGAAGTGTTAAAATACTGCGGAACTTTAGAAAAATTGATGTATATGCAGCCGATGGATCTTATGCAGATTTCTGGAATCAAACAGGTCCGTGCCATGCAGTTGTTTGCAGGCATTGAGTTAGCTAAACGGATCTGTACGCAAGAAGCAGAACAGCGAAGCGTGCATTGCGTACAGGATCTGATCCATTGGCTGCAGTTATGTTATGGATATGAACTGCAGGAACATTTTGTTGTGATTTATTTAAATCAGCAAAATGTGATCCTCCGTCATCAGCGCCTGTTTTTAGGAACATTGAACAGTTCAACTGCGCATCCAAGAGAAATATTTAAAGAAGCGATGCATTGCAGTGCTGCCAGCATCATTTGTGTGCATAATCATCCCGGCGGGAACGCCAAACCATCATTGGCCGATCAAACATTGACAAAACATATACAGAAAAGCGGGGAAATCGTAGGTATACCGCTTTTGGATCACTTGATCATCTGTAAACATGCCTGGTTTAGTTTTCGTGAAAGTGGACTTTTATAGATTGAAACATTTTCCTTTAGCCTTTATAATAGAAAAAAGAATAGACGAGAAAAGGTGAGGAAATGTCGAAATTTACAAGAACGCAAAAAATTCTGATGTGTCTGATTGGCTTTTTTTTAGCTTTAGGATTGTTGTTTCAAGGTATGCGGCAAGCCAGCATCAGTGATATAGGATATAGTGCATTGAGTTATTTGAAATATGGATTGATCGATTATCCTTTGACTTCCATAAAAAATTTTGCAAGCGATTTTTCAAATCTATGGAAAGTGCAGGAAGAAAATGATTATTTAAAAGAGCAGTTGGCAATGACGGAAAATTACCAGACATTGTATGAAAATGCACTGCGTGAAAAAAAAGAATTACAAGAACTGTTAGATATGAATGATACGCTGGAAGATTACACGAAAATTTCTGCAAAAGTCATTTCTCGCGATGTTTCATATTGGAATGATCAGCTGACGTTGAATGTTGGCAGCAATGATGGAATTGAAAAAGATATGATCGTTGTCAATTCACAAGGTGTCGTTGGCAAGATCTACAAGGTACAGGATACGACCAGTATCGTTAAGCTGCTGACTTGTGAAGATAAAAGCAATAAAGTAGCAGTACGTATCAATTTCACTACTGAAGAAGATACGTCTGCCGAAGAAAAAAGTAAAGACAGCAGCGGGAAAGCAAAAGATACCAAGCAAGTGGATTCAGTTGAAGGAATCTTAGAATCTTATGACAGCGATGAGCAGGCATATGTGGTGTCTTTACTAGATGAACAGGAAATCAAAGAAGGCATGCAGGTGGTCACAAGCGGAAAAGGCGGCGTCTATCCAAGCGGATTGTTTGTCGGTACGGTAAAGAAAACAGAGTCATTGGAAAATCAGCTGGGCCAGGTGATCTATGTGGAGCCGGTCTCTAATTTTCAGTATTTCGATTATGTAACAGTGATCGGGGTGAAGTAGGATGGCAAATGTATTTTTCTTCACTTTATGTACTTTGCTGGATCTGGCGATCAGTGTTCTTTTTCCAGGCAGTTTTCGCATGAATGATCTGATCTTTGTTTCTTCTCTTGGCTTTAGTTCGATGATCTTGGTCATTCGCGATTATGATCTGTTAGATTGCTGTTTGGTGGCGTTCTTGTATGGACTGCTTGTGGATGTATTGATCATGAATACGTTCTTGTTGTATGCGATCATCTATCTTTTGATAGCTCTCTTGTTGCATTTGTGGACCAAGCATATGGGAGATTCTGTTATAGAATCCGTTATCTTGTGTATTGCGACAATTTTCGTCAAGGACTTATTGATATTCTTCTATATGAGGATGAGCGGGATCAGTGAGCTTAGTTTTACAGGATGGATCGTCAGCTATGAATTCCTTTCTTTGATTGGAAACGGTGTCTTAGTATTTTTGGTCGTATTGCTGCAGCGAATCAAAAATGATTATCAGCGTATACAGGCTCTGAAGGTCCGCCAGGAGGAGAAAGTCAAATGGTATACCTTACGGTCAAAAAAATAAAACAGCAGTTGCACATTCATGTAAGATACGATTCTTATGCAGAATTTCAGGAACAGTTTGCGCAAAAACTGGCATTGTTGTCTTCCAAAGGCACTTTGTCAGCTTTTTTTTATCTTCCCAAAATGAGCGATAAAGAAGCACTCGTTTTTTTGAATATCTGTAAAGCAGAAAAAATTACTTTATTAGGGATCAATCCGCAAAAAAGGGAAGATTTAGCAACGAGGCTGGAGGAGGGGACTGTCCGCAGTGGACAAAAAGTCACTTTTTCTCAGCCGTTGCTGCTCTTTGGGTCTATTCATTCTAGTGCTGTTGTAACTAGTTCTCATTCCGTCACGGTCATGGGCAGAGTAAGCGGGGTCATAGATCTGCTGCATCGGGATTGTGTTCTGTATGCCTCTTCCTTGCAGAATGCACGGATCCGGATTGCTGATACACCCTATGCTGTGTTAAATTCTTTGCAGCCTTGTAAAGTATATTATGATTCACAATGTTTGAAAACCGTCGCTTCTGAGTAATTTCGACAAGATTTGCAGTTGCATCTCAGTAAGATTAGAACATGGAAAGAGTATAGGAGGGACATTCATGGGAGAGATCATTGCAGTTACTTCAGGCAAGGGCGGTGTAGGAAAAAGCAGTGTTTGTATCCATTTAGGTATGATGCTGGCTGCACGAGGATATAAGACGTGTTTGATTGATGCAGATCTAGGATTAAAGAATCTGGATCTGATGATGGGGTTGGATAACCGTGTGGTTTTTGATATGCAGGATGTCATTGAAGAATCCTGTCAGTTAGAAAGAGCTTTGTTGCAGGATAAACGAGAGAAAAATTTGTATTTATTGCCTGTATGCAAAGGCGTCAACTTTTCTAAGATCCGACAAGAGGAATTTATTCGTGTCATGCGGGTCTTGCAAAATCAATTTGATTATTTATTTATTGATACTCCTGCTGGAGTTGAGAGCGGTTTTCGTTATGCCAGCAGTGTTGCCCAACGTGCATTGATCGTGACAAATCTGGATGTGAGTGCACTGCAGGATGCTGATCGTGTGATTGGTTTATTGTTGAAAGAAGGGATCAACAATTTAGAACTGATCCTGAATAAAGTAAATGTTCGCTCTATTGAAAAGGGAATCTGTGTACGAATGGAAGATGCCGAAAAATGGCTTGCAATTCCATTATTGGGGTATATCGTAGAAGATACGAAGGTACAATCCTGCAATAATCGCGGATTACCGCTGACGATTGCGCGTGATTCACAAGTATACCATTGTTTCGATGTGTGTACGCGGCGGTTTTTAAAAGAAAAAGTTGCATTGCCGAAATTGAGCGAACGCCGATTATTTGCAAAATTATTCGCTTCATAACATAGTTTCTTTTTGGTATACATAACATGTAACGAATGAGGTGAAATTCATGCGGGATATTGATCGAATTCGTCGGCGAATTCAAAAAAATCATAATAAAGAGCCGAAATATCGCATTGTCGGTGTATTTAATCATCTGATATTGGCATTGATGCTGGTGTGCGTGCTTGGTTTGTCATTGATGATTGGAAATAAGATGCAGCTGCCTTTTGCCGTACATGCCTGGGATTATGTACAAAGCTTGCAGTGGAGTTCATTTCTGCCTTTTGAATCCTGGTTCAAAAATGAAGAAACGCAAAGCGTAACGACCATGACATCTTATCAAGCAATAGGGGAACATCGTTATCAAAATGATACGAATCAAGCTGTTGCCCCTTTTACCGGGATGATTCGGCATATCGAAATGCAAAATGATACCTATTGTGTTTCCTTGCTGTTAGACAATGGAACTTTGGTCAATATCGAGCATCTGCAAGAAGTACAAGTAGAAACACAAGAACGTATAAAAGAAGGCAGTGTGATCGGTACTTATCAAGAGTATGTAGAGATTCATTGTTATTTAGATGGAAATGAAGTGAAGCTTGAGGAAGTAGAAGCATGATTCGCCTGCGGCTGTGGCCTTTTTGGGTCATCATGCTTTTTTTTACTTGGTATCAAGGGATCTGGAAAATCATTGTTTCCATATTCCTGATGATGTCTCTGCATGAGTGCGCCCATATCTGTGCTGCTCTTAAATATGGCTATACCCTGTCACATATCGATATATTTCCTTTCGGATTTTGTGCGCAGATATCGGACATTGGCTATGGAAATGTGTATCAGGAGCTATTCATTTTTCTTGCAGGTCCTTGTATGCATGTACTATATCCCTTTGTGTTTGCAGCATTGGTGCGGCTTGGCTGGATCTCTGTTGCATTTTCTGATTACTTGCAATGGTTAAATCAATCGATCGTATTGTTTAACTTGCTGCCGATCTATCCATTAGACGGGGCCCGGATTCTCTTTGGCTTTTTACATTTGATATTTCCATACGGAAAAGCACAGCGATATGCTTATCATTTGTCAATCATGGATATTGGAATCGTACTGGCAATGGGATGGATGAGCAATCCTGCGGGCATGTTTACTTTGGCAATCCTGCTGGTACAGATCATAAAACAAAATATGCAGCGGTTGATCGATCGTTTGCATTTCTATCAGTATCGTTTGGACCATCCGTTTGATGGCCGTCCTTGTCTGCATCATCAACAAGATCTATATCGAATGCGGACAAATTATCTGATAGGATCAAAGGGAATGCTTCATGAGCGGGAATGGCTGAAACAAATATTAAGGGAAAAGTAGAAAGTGAGATAAAAAACGGCAAGGGAAGTATGCTATAATAGCAGCGAGGTGAGTTGGATGAAACTTCGAAAGATATTGCTGTCAATATTGCTCATGTTTCCTTTTTTAACTGGCTGCCAAAGAACACAGTATCAAGTTTTAGTGACTTGTTACCCTTTGCAGTATTTAGTGGAACAGATTGTGGGCAATCGAATCAGCTGCCAGTTGTTGAGCGAAAATACCCTCATCCAGCGAGCTGGTATCGCAGAGGATTACAAACAGTTGCTGAAAGAAAGCGATGCTTTGATCTATATTGCACCTTTAGAATCGTATTATGAAATTTATTCGGATGAAATCAGTTCAGCAGCGTTGGATAAGGTGAATATCACAGATCAATTAGGCAGTTTTCCTTTTCAAAGAGTAACGATCAAGATCAATAATGGCGTAGAATCAAAGACGACATCTTCTTATTATGAGGGAAGTGCTTTTCGTACGATCGATACGTACTATACAGATCCTACATTCTGGATGGACGCGATCACCATGAATGGGATGGCAAGCTGTGTCCTTGATTACTTATGCGAACGTTATCCAGCTTATCAGGAAGAATTTAATAAAAACTATGCACATTTGGAATACAATCTTTCCTCTTTGGATGCACAATATCAAGAATTGAAAGGAAGCAATGTTTCCATTGCGGTGATGACGCCAAACTTTGGTCATTTGCAAGATGCATATGGGATCAATATCTATCCGATCTGTTTGTCGCGATATGGGGTGCTGCCTGATGAAGAACAGCTTTCCATCATGAAAGAGTCATTGATAGAAAATAATGTTCGTTATATGGCAATTGAAAGCAACCTGCCCCAGGATATGATCGATCTTCGCTTGCAGTTGATCAATGAATTAGGATTGATACCGGTGCCTCTGTATAATATTTCTTCCTTGACTGATGCACAAAAGCAAAGAGGACTGGATTATCTATCGATGATGCAGGAAAATCTGGCAGTGTTGCAAAGCATTGCGGATGGACAATGAGAAATATAGGCAAGCCCTGTCTTGCCTTTTTTGATGGGAAAAACCTTGTTTTACAACAGGAGAGCTTTCTTAGTAAAAAAGAAGATAGAAATGTGTTAAAATAGAATCTAAAAGAAAGGAGAACCTGCAATGATGCTTGCAGGGTGTTGAATAGATGGAAAAACTGCTTTTATTAGATGGAAATTCTATGCTTTTTCGGGCATATTACGCAACCGTATACGGACGGATGATGAAGACAAGCAATGGGATCCCTACAAATGCGATCTTCGGCTTTGTCACGATGTTTCAAAAAGCGCTGCAGGAGATTGCCCCGGATGGCATCATGGTGGCCTGGGATGCAGGGAAACCAACTTTTCGACATGAAACATTTACAGATTATAAAGGAACACGGAAAGAGCTGGATCAGGAGCTGATCGTACAATTTCCGATTGCACGCGAATTTTTGGATGCTTGCGGAATTGCCCGTTATGAGTGTGAAGGAATTGAAGCTGATGATATCATTGGTTCGTTTGCTAAAGCACATCCAGAAGTTCATACGACGATCTTGACGAGCGATCGTGATTTATTGCAGCTGATCGATGATACGACAGATGTGCTGCTGATGAAAAAAGGAATCAGCGAGATGCAGCGCATGGACCGGCAAGCGCTGATGGAACAGTACGGTCTGCAGCCGAAACAGATCATCGATCTAAAAGCATTGATGGGAGACAGTGCAGACAATATTCCAGGTGTAAAAGGAATCGGAGAGAAAACGGCATTAAAGCTGTTAAGCAGTTATCACAGTGTAGACGGCGTTTATGCACATGTCGATGAGATCAAAGGAAAGCTGAAAGAAAAGCTGGAAGATGGAAAAGACAGTGCCATGATGTCTAAATTTTTAGCAACGATCCGTATCGATGAGCCGATTCCTTATACATTAGAGGATGTCGCTTTTCATGGCATGGATGAAAAAGTAAATGCATTTTATCAAAAGTATGAGATGAAATCATTTTTACAGCAAAGCGATGTCATTGTGAAGGAAGAGAAAAAGATCATATGCGTGGATCATATTGAGGGAGATCTGGAACAGGAGAATACGATCATATTAGCTGATTATGATAATGCGCATTATACGCAAAAGCAATTGTATGGTTTTGCATTATCTTATGCAGATCAGCTTGTCTATATTTCCTATGAGGATGCTAAAAAGGATACACAATTGTTGTCTTATCTTGCCACCAACAAAACAAAGACGACATTCAATGCAAAAGAGTTCTATCATATTTGTGCTAGAAATGAGATTCCTTGCAGTGAATTTGCGTTTGATCTGATGTTGGGAGCTTTTCTGTTAGATAGCTCGATCACGAGCTATGAACGTTTTTTAGATCACTATCAAATAGCAATGCCGCTTACGATCGATGCCGTTTATGGAAAAAAAGGGAAAAGCATCTTGCCGGATTTCAATCAGCAGTTGCAGCATATGCAAGCACAGTTGCAAGGTTATTCACGTATCCTATCAGAGATGAAACAGCAGCTGCAAGAACAAGATCTATGGGAACTGTTTACCCGGTTAGAAATGCCTTTATCACATATCCTGTTTGAAATGGAAAAAGAAGGGGTATGCATCAGTGAAGACGTATTGGATCAGATTGGCGAAGTAACAAGTCAAAAAATGGAAGAATATGCTCAAAAAGTATATACTTATGCGGGCATGCAATTCAATATCAATTCACCTAAGCAGCTGGCCAATATCTTGTTTGATGAATTAGGATTAAAAGCAGGCAAAAAGCGCAGTACTGCTGTGGAAGTGTTAGAAAAATTAAAAGATGTACACCCGATCATCCCTTGCTTGTTGGAATATCGAAAATATGCAAAATTGTATTCTACTTATGTACAGGGATTGAAAAAACATATTACATCGGATCATAAGATCCATACGATCTTTAATCAAGCGCTGGCGCAAACAGGCCGCTTGTCAAGCAGTGAACCAAATTTGCAAAATATCAGCGTGCGGGATGAAGAAGGACGTGAAATTCGTAAAGCATTTGTAGCACAAGAGGGACATATCTTCCTTTCTGCCGATTATTCGCAGATCGAATTAAGGATGTTGGCGCATATGGCAGATGAGACACAGATGATCGATGCATTTAATCATGGTATCGATATCCATACAAAAACAGCAATGCAGATCTTTGATGTCAAACAGGATGAAGTAGATGCTTCTATGCGCCGCAGTGCCAAAACCGTTAATTTTGGTATTGTCTATGGACAATCGGATTATGGTTTGAGTGAGCAGCTGGGCATTACGCGGAAAGAGGCACATAGTTTTATTGAAAAATATTTTGCTTCTTATCCAAAGATCCATGCATTTATGAATGGAACGATTGCTTTCTGCGAAGAACATGGATATGTCAAGACCATGTTTGGACGCCGCCGCTATATACCGGAGATCAATGACAAAAACTATATGATGCGTGAATTTGGCAAACGGGCCGCAATGAACGCGCCGATCCAGGGAAGTGCGGCAGATCTTATAAAATTAGCGATGATCGAGATCGAGCGCCGCATGAAAGAAGAACAGGTACGTTCTAAAATGATCCTGCAGATCCATGATGAATTGATCTTTGATGTCTTGCTGGAGGAAAAAGAAAAAATGCTGCAGATCGTAGAAGAGGGCATGCAGAATGTCATGCAATTAAAAGTTCCTTTGGTTGCAAACGCGACATTCGGCAAGACTTGGTATGAAGCAAAGTAGGTGATCCTATGCCAGAACTGCCTGAAGTACAGACCGTATTGGATACGTTGGCTTACCAAATGGGGAATCCTGTGATAGAAGATATTGAGATCTTTTGGGAAAATATTATCGATGGTGATACGGAAAACTTTCGAAATCAGTTAAGAAATCATCAGATCCAAGGCTACCGGCGATTAGGAAAATTCCTGTGTTTTGATTGCGGAGATGTGATGTGGATCGCCCATTTGCGCATGGAAGGTAAATTTTATTTACAAATGCCGCAGGAACCGTATGATCAAAAACATGTACATGTCATCTTTCACTTAAATGATGGAAGAGAACTTCGCTATCACGATACAAGAAAATTTGGACGCATGTATGTGTATGCGCATGAAGAAGATCTGCATGATTATCCCTGCTTTCAAAAAATCGGCTTTGATGCCTTTGATGAAAGACTGACAGCAAACTGGCTTTATCAACGCCTGCATCATCGAAATATAACGTTAAAACAGGCGCTGCTGGATCAAAGCGTAGTTGCCGGTGTGGGAAATATCTATGCAGATGAAATCTGTTTTGCTTTAGGACTTCATCCGCAGACCCGTGTTTGCAGGATGCGGAAGAAAGATTTTGAACGTTGGATCATAGAGATGCGCAGAATTTTAAATGGAGCAATTCGAGCAGGAGGAACGACCATTCGAAGTTATACTTCATCTTTGGGAGTGGATGGACGATTTCAGCTGCAGTTGCGTGTCCATGCAAAGAAAGGAGAAAGATGCCCGATTTGTCAACAACCGATCAGAAAGATCGTTGTAGGAGGAAGAGGCACCTATTATTGTGCAAAATGTCAGAAAAAAAGGTGAAGAAGATCGGTCTGACTGGCGTGATGGGAGCTGGTAAATCCAGCGTCATCCAGATCTTAAAAGAGATGCAGATCCCGGTCTTTGATTGTGATGCGATCAACCGTACACTGCTAGAAAAAGGAAATAAAGGATATCAGGCGCTGGTTGAACGATATGGGAATCGTATTTTAAAAGCAGATGGAGAAATTGATAAAAAAGCGATGAGTGACCTTATGTTTGAAATAGGCGAAAAACAGCAGATCGAACAGATCCTGCATCCCCTCATAAAAAAGAAATTAGAGAAACAAATGGATGCCTGCTCATCTTCTATTGCGGTTGCTGAAGTGCCGCTGCTGTTTGAAATTGGATGGCAAACTGCTTTTGATGAAACATGGGTCGTTGCCTGTAAGGAAGAGTTATTATTGCAGCGGTTGAAAGCAGGCAGAGGTGTTGATGAGAAAGAAGCTTTGCGGCGTCTTTCTGCACAATTGCCGCAAAAAGAAAAAATTGCTTTATGTGATGTCGTGTTATACAATGATGCTGATAAAGAAGCACTGAGAAACAGTGTTCTTCAGCAATTGGCAAAAGTAGGTGAGGGAAAGGATGAAAGCCGAAGATAACTGCCGCTTAGAGATGAGCGTATCATTGGATGAAGAAAGCATGCAGTCTTTTCAATTGTTATATGCTCCATTGATCGGTCCAGCGGCGGCACAGCTGTATTTGCTGCTTTCTGCTTTAGCCCAGGCGCGCCGTCCGATCAAAAATCATATCTTGATCTGTAAGCTGCTGCATATGAGCATCGAACGTTTTGAAAAAGAACGTCAGACTTTAGAACGCTATCTTTTGCTAAGATCGTACCTTGATCCAAAAACAAACGAGTATTTATACCGCGTGGCTCTGCCGAAAAGCGGAAATGCATTTTTACGCCATGAGGTATATGGCCGGCTGTATTTGCATGCGTATGGGAAAGATGCTTATGAATATGCAAAATTGTATTTTGCCAAAGACCGTATCAATACACAGGATCTTGTAGAACTGACCACTGCTTTTTCATTGGAAGATGCACAATGGCTGCAGACATCTTCTGAAGCATTTATCGGACTTCGTCCAACGCAAAGCGAACAGGAAAAACAAGCGATCCATTTTGATTATGGACGTTTTTTGAAAGGGTTTGAACGCCGCTTTCCTGTACAGCTGCAGACAAAAGAGAATTTGGCATTGATCGGGGAATTGGCTAGCGTGCATGGCATCAATGAAATGGATATGCGCAAATTAGTCAATCAGTGCGTGAATCCGCGTACCAAAGAATTTAACAGCGAACTGTTAAAAAAGAAGGTAAGAGCAAAAGGCAGAAATATCGAAATGGAATACAAAGATCCATATCAGGCTCCGCCTGTTCAATTCTTTAAAAACTTGCAGCCGAATATTCCCGTCAGTGAGAGTGATTCTCGTTTGATCGAATCATTACTGATTGATTATCATTTGCCAAAAGAAGTAGTCAATGTGCTGATCGAATATGTATTAAGGCAAAGCAATCAGACTTTTGCCCGTGCTTATGTGGAAAAAGTAGCCTCCAGCTGGGCTCGTAAAGGTATCGACACACTTGAAAAGGCGAAAAAGCAGGCAGAGTCAGAATATAAACAGGCAAAGACCACAGTGAAGAAAGAAAAAGAACTTCCGGATTGGTATGCACAAGTAGAGGATGATGCTGTAGAAGAAATTGATGATCAAACATTATTGGATCTGCAGCAGAAATTAAAAGAAAAACAAACGAGCGATAAAAAAGAGATGAGGTGATAAAATGGAAAAATTGGCATTTGACTTTGAATTGAGTGAGGAAGCCAAGGCAAAAAAGCAAACATGGATCACCAATTTATTACAAGATGAAAGAGTGCTTTCATTTTTAAAAGAGCATCAATTAGATGCTGCGTTTGTTGAACAGCATAGTGGAACCTTTCAACAATGGATCCAAACAAAAAATATCTGTGCAAATTGTGCGGGACTTGCATTTTGTCAATTTCAACCGGCAGGCCATTATTTGGATTTGTCATATGACGGGGTTTTGATGTATGGATCAAAACCATGTACATATTATAAAGATGAACGGCTTGCCAATAGGCACGAAAAATATTATGACGTAATGGATTTTTCGCGTACGGACCTGCGGATTGACCTGACGACCCTGCCGTTGCAGGGCGAGACCAAAGAATACCGCGATGTCGTATTGCATGTGATCTCGCATCTGCAAAAGGAGGATCTCAACAGAGGAATCTATCTAAGCGGTCCTCCGGGAGTAGGAAAGACGTATCTCTGCATCGGCATTACCAACTATTTTGCAAGACAAAAGAAACACTGTGCTTTTGTCAATGTTGCCCACCTGGTTTCTTCTTTGAAACGACTGTTTCAGGATAATGAAGCTATGGAATCATTGTTGGCTAAGATCGTGCATGCCGATGTTGTTGTATTTGATGATATCGGAGGCGAAAGCGTCACTGCATGGTCAAGGGATGATATCTTGCTGCCGTTGCTGGATGCCCGTATGAATGCACACCGTTTAACCTATTTTACAAGCAACTATACGATGCAGGAATTACAAGATCGATATCGTGCTTCTGCCACAAAAAACAGTGAACCTGTTGCTGCTTTACGCTTGCTTGAAAGAGTGAAAGCGCTTAGTGAAGAAAAAAATTTAAAAGGGCGTTCAAGAAGGTAATTTTTTCTTGAAATAAAGCGGAACATAGTGCTATGATTATGTTCGTGAATGGAGGAAAGTTATATGGTGAAACGTATTGGTGTTTTAACTTCCGGCGGCGATGCTCCGGGAATGAATGCAGCTATCCGTGCCGTCACACGCGTTGCTTTGAACAGCGGTATTGAAGTCTTTGGTATCTATGATGGATACAAAGGAATGGTTGAAGGCTATATCGAACCTTTGACAAAAGCCAGTGTAGGCGAGATCATTGACCGAGGCGGGACGATTTTAGGATCTGCCAGACTGCCAGAATTTAAAGATGTTGAAGTTCGCAGCAAAGCTGTTACACAATTGAAAAAACGAGGAATCGAAGCAGTTGTCGTTATTGGCGGCGATGGTTCTTATCGTGGAGCTTTAGCTTTAACAGAAATGGGCATCAATTGTATCGGACTTCCTGGTACGATTGATAATGATATCGTTTGTACGGATTATACCATTGGGTTTGATACAGCATTGACAACGATCGTAGAAGCAATCGATAAATTGCGCGATACATCCAATTCACATCATCGTTGCTCAATCGTAGAGGTCATGGGTAACCGTTGTGGAGATCTAGCTTTATGGTCAGGTATTGCTTGCGGTGCAGAAATTGTAATTACAAGCGATACTGGATTTGAAGAAAGCGAAGTATTGGAACGCTTACGTGACTTGGATCTGATCAAGAAAAAACGCCATGCGATCGTCGTAATCTCTGAAAAGATAACGGACGTGCACCAGTTTGCCAAAAAGGTCAGCTTAAATACTGGTTTTTCTGGAAGAGCCACTATACTGGGTCATGTTCAGCGAGGAGGTGCACCAACTCCTTCCGATCGAATCTTGGCATCCCGTATGGGAGAAAAAGCTGTCGATCTTTTAATGCAGGGAATTGGTGGGCAATGTATCAGCATTCGTGAGAATCAGATCGTTTCTGTTCCGATTCAGGAAGCTCTGGTCATGCCACGTACGTCACGCAAGCCGTTGCAGAATCTGTTCGAAAGATTAGTATAAAAAAGGTTATTGGAAAGGATAAGGCTATATGGATAGAAAAACAAAAATCATCTGTACAATTGGTCCAGCTTCAGAAAGCAAGGAAATGATGCGGAAACTGGTAGAAACAGGTATGGATATCATTCGTCTGAATTTTTCACATGGTGATTATGAAGAACAAGGCAATCGTATCAAAACAATTCGCGAGGTCGTAAAAGAAACTGGCAAGAGCATTGCCATCTTATTGGATACAAAGGGCCCGGAAATTCGTTTAGGTGATTTTGAAAATAAACAGGAAACGTACGAAAAAGGTGAAATCGTTACGATCGTGCGTGAAAAAGTATTAGGTACACATGATAGATTCCATATTCAATGTCCGGAAGTGTTCGATGATGTTGAAGTTGGCGGTACTATCCTGATGGATGATGGTAAAATGCGTGTTACCATTTTGGAAAAAGGCGATGGCGTATTAAAATGCCGTGTGGAAAATCCGCATACATTGAAGAGCCGCAAAGGATGTAATGTACCTGGTGTCAAATTAAGCATGCCATTCATTTCAGAAAAAGATGATGCAGATATTCGCTTCGGTTGTCGTCAAGGTGTGGATTATATCGCGGCAAGCTTTACTCGTCGTAAAGAAGATGTACTTGCTATTCGCCGTATCTTGATCGAAGAAGGCCGCGAAGACATCCAGATTCTTCCAAAGATTGAAAATCAGGAAGGTTTCGATAACTTACGTGAGATCTTGGAAGTTGCGGATGGCGTCATGGTCGCTCGTGGTGATTTAGGTGTCGATGTTTCATTAGAATTGGTACCAATTTATCAAAAACGTATTATTGCTGTAGCAAATGAAATGGGCAAACCAGTCGTAACAGCAACGCATATGCTGGAAAGCATGCAAGGAAATCCACGTCCTACACGTGCAGAAGCCAGCGACGTAGCAAATGCGATTTTGGATGGAACGGATGCCATCATGTTGTCAGGCGAATCTGCTGCAGGTTTATATCCAGTAGAAGCCGTGGCTACTATGGTAAAAATTGCAAAAGCAATTGAACCGATCATTCCGTATCAGGATCGTTTGAAAAAAGCAATCAAATCTTGCCGACGCACGAAAAATGATGCAATCGGAATTTCTGTTGCAGATACATCTGCAGCGTTGAATGTAGCAGGTATCATCGCATTTACACAAAGCGGTACAACTGCTCGCCGCATTGCAAAATTCCGTCCGCAGGCACCGATTCTGGCAGTGACTTTTGATGAGCGCACACAACGTTCATTGGCTGCAAACTGGGGCGTAACTGCTATTTGCTCAGATACTGTAAATACACGCGAAAATGAAGCTTCTTTAGCAAGAAATATCGCAATGAGCTACGGCATTCATAAAGGTGAAACGATCATCGTTGTTGCCGGTTATCCAACTGGCTGCGGCGCTACTAACACGATGAAGATCATCGAAGTCTAATCCTTCTGATGCCGAGATGGAATACTTATTTGGTATAGATCTTGATAAAGGATAAAGCATATAGTTTGCCGTCTTGTTCTTTAGAACAGGACGGTTTTTATTATCCATCATTTCTGTTTGTTAAAGGTGTCCTTGCTAAAATGCAGCAAATGTTATTGGTTGAAGAAAGTAAAAAAATATGTTAGTATTCCCTTAGTGCGAGGAGGGATTCCATGCGACCCGACATGAATTATAGAGAAAAAATGAAAATGTATCGCAACTTGATCGTATTTGGTCTGATCATTTATTTTGGTTTGCAAAATATTTCGCTGATATGGGCGATCATCATGCGAATCTTATCCGTTTTTACACCTTTTCTGATTGGCGGTGCATTTGCATTTGTCTTGAATATTCTGGTGAACAAGATTGAAGATCTGTTGAAGTTTACTTCATTAAGGGCAAGCATCAAACGTTGGATCGCGGTAATCGGTTCCTTGTTGATATTTTTTGTCGTCATCATTTGTTTTCTGTTTGTCGTCATACCGCATATTTCGGCATCTATTGAAAACATTATCATGCAATTGCCATCTGCGGCAAATGATTTTGTAAACTGGTTCAATAAAATGGCACAGGATAATCCAAAATTGCAGGCCATTGCCGAAAGCTCCAGCATTGCTGGATTAACTGACTTGAATTATGATGAAATGCTAGCTAGTTTATCCAGCTGGTTATTAAGCGGAGGTGCCGGTAATATCTTTGCCACTACGGTCAATCTGATATCTACGACCGTTTCTTTGGCGGTAACTTCAATTGTATCTTTTGTATTCGCCATTTTAACTCTGTTTAATAAAGAGCGTTTGATCATTGGCGGGAAAAAGCTGCTTCGTGTATACACCAATGAAAGAATCTACAAGAAGACGATGTATGTCCTGGATCTGACCAAAACAACATTTACGAATTATATCGGCGGTTCTTGTACAGAATGTCTGATCTTGGGTTCTCTGGTCACGATCGGCGGTATTATTTTAAAAATCCAGTATGCTTTCTTAGGCGGGGTGATCGTCGGGGTCACTGCTTTGGTTCCGATGTTTGGCGCTTTTTTCGGCTGCTTGGTCTCTGCGTTATTTATTGCAATGGTGGATCCAATGCAGGCTATTTACTTCATCATTATGGTCATTGTCATCCAGCAAGTAGAAGGAAACTTGATTTATCCCCATGTAGTCGGCAATTCAGTCGGTCTGCCTGCACTTTATGTGATCGTGGCTATTTCCATCGGCGGTTCTTTGATGGGAATCATTGGTATGATCGTATTTATTCCGATTTGCTCGATCATCTACACATTATTGAAACGTGATGTGAATGAACGGTTGAATCAAGAAATGAACGCAGAAAAGAAGACCGATGCAGCATGAGTAAGAAAAGGTACATTTTGCAGTTCAGTACTCCTCTATACATTTCGGTTGATTTTGCATATCGATAATGCTATAATAATTTCGGTTGTAAAGGAGGAAACAAAAGATGGCTGTAACTATTGATAGAGATACTTGCATCGGATGTGGTGCTTGCGTTGGTGTTTGCCCGGTATCTGCATTATCTATGGATGATGAGGGTAAATCAACTTGCGATGAGGGTACTTGCATCGACTGTGGCACTTGCGTATCAACTTGCCCAGTATCTGCAATTTCTCAGTAAACCGAGCATTCTGCTTGGTTTTTTTAAGGTTATTGGACCGTCTTTTATGGAGGTAAGATAGATGATGAAACAACAGCCTGGATGGGTACTTCCAAATTTGCGTGAAGCACAAAAACGTACACATCAAGACAGTAAGATAGAAAGAGCGTTATTTACGATTCCAGCTCAATGTCAGGGAATTGGACGAGGAAAATATTATTATTTGCGTACATACGGCTGTCAAGCAAATGAGCGTGATTCTGAAACACTTGCCGGTATTCTGGAAGATCTGCAGTTTACGCCTACGAAAGATGTCGCAAAAGCGGATCTGATCTTGATGAACACATGTGCTGTTCGAAAAAATGCAGAGGATAAAGTTTTAGGAGAAATTGGTCATTTCAAACAATTGGCACAGAATAGAGAAGATCTTGTGATCGGTGTTTGCGGCTGTATGGCTCAAGAAGAAAGCATTGTATCTACGTTATTAACGACTTATCGCCATGTCAATTTGATTTTTGGTACCCATAATCTTCATCGTTTGCCGGAACTTCTTTATAAAGTCATGATCGGACATGAAAAATGTGTGGAAGTTTATTCAAAAGAAGGCGATGTCATTGAAAATCTTCCAGTACATCGTTTTGGAAAACATAAAGCTTGGGTCAATATCATGTATGGATGTGATAAATTCTGTACGTATTGCATTGTCCCGTATACGCGTGGAAAGGAACGCAGCCGGCAGATAGAAGATATCCTGGATGAAGTGCGCACATTAAAACAAGAGGGGTATCGTGAGATCACATTGCTTGGACAAAATGTGAATGCATATGGAAAAGATCTAGGCATCGAAGGCGGTTTTGCCCGTTTGCTGGCAGAAACGGCTAAAACCGGCATTGACCGCATTCGTTTTACGACCTCACATCCTTGGGATTTCAGCGATGAAATGATTGAAGTGATCGCAACCTATGATAATATCATGCCTTTCATTCATCTGCCTGTGCAGTCGGGCGACAGCGATATCTTGAAGATCATGGGCCGCCGTTACACGATAGAAGAGTATAAAACTTTGTTTGATAAGATCATGGCGCGCATTCCCAATTGTGCCGTTTCTACTGATATCATCGTCGGTTTTCCAAATGAGAGCGATGAACAGTTTGAACATACGATGGATATCGTGGATTATTGCAAGTTTGACAATGCTTTTACTTTCATCTATTCTCCGCGAGAAGGCACGCCGGCAGCACAGATGGAAGATAATGTGCCTATGGAAGTAAAACAGAAACGCTTAACGCGATTGAATGAGCGCTGGAATGCCTATGCACTTGAAAAAAACAAGAAATATGAAGGCAAGATCGTAGATGTATTGGTAGATGGACCTAGCAAGAAAAATGAATCTGCTTACAGCGGTTATACAGATACGAATAAACTGGTCAATTTTACGGGAGAGGGCGTACAGAGCGGAGATATCGTCAAAGTAAAAATTACGCAGGCACGTACATGGTCCCTGCATGGAGAACTGCTGAAGGAAGAAAATAAATAAATCTAGAAGAGAAGCCGTTGATTGATGGCTTTTTCTTCTGCTTTGAAGTATAATGTGTGTAGGTTTTATAATAATTGAAAGTATCTGGACGATACGATCAAGATAAATTATGCACAATAAGATAATGGAGGATAATTATGAGTAAAGTTCGTATTTTTGCGTTGGGCGGACTCGATGAAGATGGGAAGAATATGCTCGTCGTGGAAGTCGATGATAAAATTTTTGTAATTGAAGCGGGTCTGAAATATCCTGACAGCGAAACATTGGGAGTGGAATTTATCATTCCTGATTTTACCTATTTGATTCAGAATAAAGAGCGGGTGAAAGGAATCTTTATTACGCATGCACACGATGATGTGGATGCCGCATTGCCATATCTGCTCAAACAGATCAATGCACCTGTCTATACCGGCGGGATGACGGCGTTGATGATCCGTGAATTATTAAAAAAGGAAGGCGTGCGCAATGCCAAAGTGCACCGCATAAAAAGAAAAGACACGATTCGCATCGATGGTGTGAAGATTCATTCTTTTCCGATGACGCATTCTTTTCCGGATAATTACGGTATCGCTATTGAAACAGATCAAGGGTATATTGTTTATACGGGAGAATTTATCATTGATTACGATATGATGCAGAATGAATATAACTGCGATCTTAACGTATTGAGCGAATTTGGAAAAAAAGGTGTCCTGGCATTGATGTGCGAGTCACAGGGCGTGGAAAGAAATGGACATACTTCACCTAATCATCGTATTACCAATCTGATCGAACCGATCATCGAGACGCATTTAGAGGGAAGAATCTTGATTTCTACCTATTTCCAAAGCTTGTTTCGAATTCAAGAAATATTGGATATTGCCATCAAATTTCATAAAAAGATCTATATTCATGATGATGCGCTGTTGCATGTTTTAAAGTTGATGGAAGAAATGAAATACTATCGTGTTCCTCGTGAATTATTGATCGATCGAAAGAACTTTAATAATGCTATGGAAGATGTATTGGTGATCATCAGCGGACAAGGAAAGAATTTGTTCCGTACGATGAATAACATTGCCAACAAAGAAGATCCGGTTGTTCAATTCCGCAACACGGATACGATCATCATTGCTTCTCCGATCGTCAGCGGTACGCAAATGGAAGCAAATTCCATGGAAAATGAAATTTATAAAGAGGGCGGCAAGATTTTTACATTAGATTCTCGTCAGGTACTTTCTATGCATCCAAGCAGGGAAGATCTAAAAATGATGTTGTATTTGTTCAAGCCGAAATATTATATTCCGGTCAAAGGAGAATATCGTCATTTATATATGAACGCCACTTTGGCCATGGATATGGGCAATGCAAGCAACAATATTTTGGTTTTGGATAATGGACAGGTAGCAGAATTTGAAGACGGCGAGATCAAAAGCACTGCTGAACATCTGCCGTTGACCGATACGATGATCGATGGAAAAGAAAACTGGGACGTCACCGGTGTTGTTTTGAAAGATCGAGAAATTTTGTCTACGGACGGCGTCATGATCGTTGCGGTCGGAATCAATGCAAAAACGAAAGAGATCATTAATGGACCAGATGTACAGACCAGAGGTGTCGTATATTTGAAAGATGCCGAGAATGTAGTCAAAGAAGCAGGTGTGATGTTAGAAGAGTGCATACGCGATGCTGTCAAAGAAAAACGTTATGATAACATGGATGTCCGCAATGAAGCGCGTGACCGTATTACACGTTATTTGGTAAAGAAACTGGGAAAACGTCCAATGGTTCTTCCAGTCATTTTGGAAATCAATCTCTAAATTGATAAAGGGGGAAGTGTATGGCAAAGACAAAAAGCAGAAAAACACAAAAGAAAAAAGGTGGACTGCAAAGTGATGTCCTTGTCTATATTTATGCGTTGGCAGCAATTGCCATAGCCGTGATCGGCTGCTTGAAGATCGGCTTTGTCGGAGGTCTGTTGACCTCTGTCATACAGTATTTGATCGGAACGCTGTATGGTGTTTTTTACGGTGTGGTCATTCTTATCTCTTTATTAGCGATTTTTCGAAAATCGTGGAAACAGCTGCCAATGCAGTATGTCTTGGCAATCGTGTTGTTTTTGATCGGCTGGGGGATCTTAGCAAGCATTCCTCCAACAGAAGATCTGATAGGAAGTGAGTTGTTCGCAAATTATCTTAAAAATTCAGCATTGATCTTTCGAGGTGAAATCGCACAAGGAGGCGGATTGATCGGCATTGCCGTGACTTCTTTATGTACCTTTTTGTTTGACTATACCGGAACAAAGATCGTTGTCGTAGCTTTGTTTTTAATGGCTGCAGCCTTAGCGGTTCACGGAACCCTTTCTATGCGAATGAAGTCTGCAAAAGAGGCGATGAGCGCCTCTTTTGCTAGTCATCAACAGGCAGCACGAACAAAACGTGAACAGCGTAAGATTGTCAAAGAACAGCGCCATAAAGAAAAACAAGAAGCGAAGATGGCGGATATTCGGGCGGACGATACCAGCGAGGAAGGGCACAGTAAAAAAGAACAGCGTGCTAGCTTATTTATGAACGTAGATATCGGCAGTGATCAGGATCGTCTCAAACAGCCGCAGCTGTTTGAAGAAACATCAGACCATCTGGATGTTCCAAAAGTAGAAAATGATGGAGAAGGAGTGCATATCTTAATGAGCACAGATCATTCTCCTCAGCAGGATACAGTACAGGAACCAGTACGTTCTGTCGTAGAAGAGATCATTGGTAAAAAAGATGATTTTGTCTCAAAATTTGATATAGATTACAGCAACTATAAGCTTCCCAAGATTTCTTTATTAAATGAACCAGGAAAAAAGGGTAAATCAACAGCCAATCTGCAAGCTGCGAAATTAAAAGGAAAACAGCTGATCGATATCTTGGAACAATTCGGTGTCAAAGCAACGCTGGTGGGCACCCACATCGGACCGAGCATTACCAAGTTCGAAGTGCGTCCGGATTTAGGGGTGCGAGTCAATAAGATCAGCAATCTGCAATATGATATAAAGATGGCTTTGGCCGCTAAAGATATTCGTATCGAAGCACCGATTCCGGGGAAAAGTGCCGTCGGTATTGAAGTGCCGAATGAAGAAAAGACGACCGTTCATTTTAAAGATATGATGCGTTCGATACCGCAAAGCATGGCAGACCGCCGTTTGCTGTTTTGTTTAGGCATGGACCTGATGGGGAACGCCGTCTATGGGGAACTGAATAAAATGCCGCATTTGCTGGTTGCCGGAGCAACTGGAAGCGGGAAATCGGTTTGTATCAACTCCATCATCTGCACGATCTTGATGCGTGCAAAACCTGATGAGGTGAAAATGCTGCTGATCGATCCTAAGAAAGTAGAATTTACCCCTTATCATGAAGTACCGCACTTGATCGGACCAGTGATTACGGATGGTGAAGAAGCAAATCGAGCATTGAAAGTCATCGTAAAGATGATGGATGACCGTTATGAAATGTTTGCTATGGCAGGCGTGCGCAATATTCAATCATATAATGCAAATGTAGACGCCCATCCCCAGGAAGGCCATGAGAAGCTGCCTAGCATCGTGGTAATCATTGATGAGCTTGCCGATCTGATGCTGGTTGCCGCAAAAGAAGTGGAAGCCAGCATTCAGCGAATTACGCAGTTGGCGCGAGCAGCAGGGATCCATTTGATCGTAGCAACGCAGCGTCCCAGCGTTGATGTCATTACAGGCGTGATCAAAGCCAATATTCCATCGCGCATTGCTTTTGCTGTTTCCAGTGCAGTGGATTCCCGTACCATCTTGGATCAAATGGGTGCGGAGAAATTGCTTGGTTATGGAGATATGCTGTATCTTCCGGTAGGAGAAACCAGCGCAAGACGTATCCAAGGCGTATTTGTCGATGATCATGAAGTTGCGCGAATCACTGAATTTTGTAAAAAACAAGGACGACCGCGTTATGAAGATGCGTTCTTCCGCTTAGAAGAAGTGGATCAGCAATTCAAGTCTTCCGCCAGTGAAGTACAGGAAGATCCATTATATGAGGAAGTTCGTGATTTTGTGATTCGTTCGCAAAAAGCAAGCACTTCTTTGATTCAACGAAAATTCAGTATCGGTTATGCTCGTGCAGCCCGTTTGATCGATGTGCTGGAGGAAAGAGGCATCATCGGACCTTCGCGCGGATCAAAGCCACGCGAGGTGTATGCAAAGGGAAACGATGATAATCAAGGCGATTATTAATGCAGAATCGTTGCATTTTCAAAAGAAAGTTTTATAATAAATAACATAGTGCTACGGGCATGGAAAATACAGGAGGAATCAATATGAATGTATTCGTAAAAAAAGTACAAACAGATAAGGCGCCAAAAGCGATCGGTCCTTATTCACAAGCTACAAAATTAGGTGATTTTGTTTATCTTTCAGGACAGGTACCACTGGATCCGGAAACAGGCAAACTGGCTGGAGACAGCATTGAAGAACAGACACATCAGGTCATGAAAAATATCGGTGCGATCTTGGAAGAACTGGGTCTTCGTTATGACCATATCATGAAGACAACTGTTTTCTTGAAAGATCTGGCAGATTTCCAAGCATTCAATGAAGTATATGCTGGTTATTTCGATGATCAATATCCTGCACGCAGCTGCATTGCGGTTGCTGATATTCCAGCAGGTGCAAAAGTGGAAATCGAATGTCTGGTAATCGATACGATGGTGTATGAACAGCAGATGGCTGCACAGCAAGGCGGATGCTCTTCTTGCGGCGGCGGTTGCGACAGCGGTTGCGGAGGCTGCTAGTCAATATAAAAGGTGATGAAATTTTCAATTTCATCACCTTTTGTTTTTATGGTATTGTTTGTAAATCTGACTGATTGTTTCTGAATCTGGATCGATGTAAATCGTTCGATAACTTTGCATCGTTACCATACCGCTTTTTGAACCGGGTACTTTTTTTAACTGACGTACCTGGCAATAATCGACAGGAACACTGCTGGAATAACGTCCTTGGGAATAATAGGCAGCCAGCATGGCACAAATGCGCAATAAAGATTCATCCGGTTCGCTGTTACAGCAGATCACGTGGGCGCCATGATATCCCTTTGCATGAAACCATAGATCATTTTTACGGGCTAATGTACGTGTCAGATACTCATTTTGTAAATTGTTTTTTCCCAGATATACCAATGTTTCACCTATAGAGAACGTAGTATAGTGGGGAATCTGTTTGCCTTTTGAACGACGGTGGATCCCGGCTTTTTTCGGTTTCATATGTCCTTGGCGGACTAATTCTTCGCGAATTTCGATGGCATCCGGTACAGAAGCAATCGCTAACTGGGCATCCAATTGTTCGAAATATTGAATTTGTTCTTCGCAAAGATGAATCTGTTCCTGTAAGATCGTTTGCGCACGGCGCTGCTTGTGATATTTCTGATAATAGCGGTTGGCATTGCGTGCGATGTCAAAGCGCATGTCAATAGGAATCTGCACATTTTCTTCCCGCTCAAAAGAAGGAAGGGTGATTATCGGCTCTTTTTGAATCTGCGAGTGGTAAGCGAACAAGAGATCGCCGTATTCTCGATAATGATCACAATCCATTGCTTCATCCAGCGCTTGCAGCAGTTTTGGCAGCTTATTTTTGTTCTTTGTCAGTTCGCGGCGAATGACACGGGCAATATCGCCGCTTTGCTGTTTGATTCGTACTTGTTCTTCCTTTTCGTAAAAGAGCATATCCATTCCTTCCGTTAATGGGAAATGGTTATCAGCTTCACCTAAATGCGTTAATGCTAGACAATGAAAGAGGGTCTTTCCTTCTCTTCGGTAGAGGTAGAGCGTGTGGCTTTCTGTTAATTCCTGCATGATCGCATGCAGTGATTCTCCGTGTTTAAAACGGTATTGCAGCTCACGTGATAATAAAGGGGAACATCCATGCAGCTGTGCACTGTAAGGTTGAGTATCATCCAATTTTGATGTATCGCAGTTGAATGGATCTTGTTTCCTTTCATCTTGTTTTGGTAAAGTATAATATGCGCCCGGATGGATCAAACGCTGGTTGTTTTCAAAGACCGGGATTCGTTTTAAAGCATCTACTATGATGCCTTCTTCGTTGACCAGGATCAAGTTTGCATATTTTCCCATCAACTCCACGTAGAGATCATGCATGTGCAGATCACCTAATTCATCACGCGCTTCAATTGCTATTTTTAATACGCGGTCTAATCCGATCTGTTCTATTTTCCGAATAAATCCGCCTTCAATTTGTTTACGCAACAACATGACAAAATTTGTAGGAGATTCTAATGTCGTGTAGTTTGCCTGCGTCAGATGAATCCGATTGTATGTGCTATGCAAGGATATAAGCAAACGATGTGTCTGATGTGCAGAGCGCAAGGTCCAAAGCAGTTCTACATCGGAGATATTTTGTATTTTATTGATCCGGCAGGGCAAGATCTCTTGTAAATCTTTTTGTATCTGGTATAGTAAAAGGCCGTCTAATGCCATATAATCACTCCTTGTTTATTGATTATATCACAGATGAAAAAAAGTTTGACAGAATGTTTATGCACTGGTAAAATATGCAGTAAATAAAATGGGAGGATGGATGCATGAAAAAAGGTTTGCTGATCATCATTAGTGGTCCCAGCGGAGTCGGTAAAGGAACCGTACGTCAATATTTTATGAATGACGATCGGCTTCGGCTTACTTATTCGATTTCCATGACTACAAGAAAACCGCGGCAGGGAGAAAAAGATGGGGTAGACTATATTTTTACCAACCGTGAAAAGTTTGAGGAAGCAATTGCCAATGGCGAATTATTAGAGTGGGCAGAATTCGTCGGAAATTATTATGGAACACCGTTAGCACAAGTAGAAAAATTGAGAGAAGAAGGAAAAAATGTACTTTTGGAAATTGAGGTACAAGGAGCGGATCAAGTAAGAAAAAAATGCCCCGATGCGTTAACGATTTTTATTATCCCCCCGAGCATGGAAGAGCTGGAAAAACGCATACGCGGCCGGCGGAGCGAACCAGAGGAAATCGTTCAGCAGCGTTTAGCGAAAGCTGAGAATGAAATGAAAATGGTAAGCAATTATAAATACATCGTATGTAATGAAGACCCGCAGTTGGCAGCAGAATTGATCAGTTCGATCATTCGCCGTCATATGTACGTGGAAGAAAATGTATAGTGTACGGTTTCGATTTTTTTGCTGGAAATGAAATATAAAAATAGACAAATGATATGAAGACTCTTTGCTGAACAAAAACAGCAGAGAGTTTTTTTAGATGAAAGCATGCCGTGACCACGACCGCAAAAGGTGACTTCCAAATGTCAGATCAGGATAATGAAATGAAAAGAAAATGGATGCTTTCCTGTATTTGTCAGGAAGCATCCATTTATTCACGTTAATTTATAATTATTTTTTATACGATACCTTGTGCCAGCATGCTGTCTGCAACTTTGATGAAACCGGCTATGTTTGCACCGGCCATATAGTTGCCTTCCATACCGTATTCTTTTGCTGTCTCACTGCAAGTTTTGAAGATTTCTTCCATGATTGCTTTTAAACGAGCATCTACTTCTTCAAATGTCCAGGAGATACGTAAAGAGTTTTGTGACATTTCCAGACCACTGGTTGCTACACCGCCTGCGTTGCTGGCTTTGCCAGGGGCATACCAGATACCTTTTTCCATCAGCACTTCGATTGCTTCAGGAGTACATGGCATATTGGCACCTTCACAAACAGCGATGACACCATTTTCTGCTAATGTCTTGGCATCTTCTCCATTTAATTCATTTTGTGTAGCACAAGGCAATGCAATGTCACAAGGAATGCTCCAAATGCCTTTTCCTTCGTGATATTGAGCTCCTGCCACACGCTGTGCATATTCTTTGATACGGCCGCGTTTCACTTCCTTGATATCTTTGACAATATCTAATTGAATGCCGTTGGGATCATATACATAACCATTTGAATCAGAAAGAGCAACTACTTTTGCACCTAATTGTGTTGCTTTTTCACATGCGTAGATGGCAACATTGCCGCTTCCGCTGATAACGACTGTTTTTCCTGCAAAAGAAGTACCATGCTCCTTTAACATTGCTTCTGTAAAGTAGCAAAGACCATATCCAGTTGCTTCTGTACGAACCAAAGATCCGCCCCATTTTAATCCTTTTCCAGTTAGGGTACCGCTGAATTCATTGCGCAGACGTTTATATTGACCAAACAAATAACCGATTTCACGTCCGCCTACACCGATATCGCCTGCAGGAACATCTGTATCAGGACCGATATGGCGTGCTAGTTCGCTCATGAAGCTTTGGCAGAAACGCATGACTTCTCCATCGCTTTTTCCTTTTGGGTCAAAGTCGCTTCCGCCTTTTCCGCCGCCCATTGGCAATGTGGTCAAGGCGTTTTTGAAAATCTGCTCAAATCCCAAAAATTTAATGATGCTGATGTTTACAGATGGATGAAAACGAAGCCCACCTTTATAAGGACCGATTGCAGAATTGAATTCTACACGGTATCCACGATTGACCTGTACCTTGCCATTATCATCTACCCAAGGTACACGGAAAATGATCTGTCGCTCTGGTTCAACGATGCGGTCAAAAATTCCATTTTCAATGTATTCCGGATGTTTTTCAGCCACCGGCTCCAGGGAAGTGAAAACTTCCGTCACTGCTTGGATGAATTCCGTATCGTTTGGATTGCGAGCAATGACACGATCCAAAGTGCTTTGTAAAACGTTCATCTAAATTCCCTCCTCATAAAAACATTTTTATTATATCGCAAAAGAAATTAAAATGAAATACAAATGCAAATAATTTTCATTCTAAATGAAATATATTTTCATATGAGTGGTTTGAACATGTTTTGCATATATATGCAAAATGCTTTTATTTTAGAATAAAATTGATGCAAATAAATCTGACAATTCTTGAATCTAGGACTATTTACAATTTAGAAGGGTGATGAAATGTATGCAGATCAGCTAAAGAATGAACAAACAGCCAGAGTCTTATTATTAAAGCATTCAAAGGAAAAAAAAGAGCGGCTGACTGTGATGGGAATTTGTAAAAATGCAATTATACGATACCACGGCACTACGTTGTTTCGTGATCCATTATTATTTGAAGTGGATGAAACATTACTAGCCATACGTCGAAAAGATGCCAGACTGATCGAGGTGGAACTTTTATGAAAGAATGTGTAGTCGCATTTGTAGGAAATCCGAATGTAGGGAAAAGCGCATGGATCAATTTGTTGGCCAATGCACAATTTAAAGTTGGCAACTGGCCTGGTGTCACCGTCGAAAAAAAAGAGGCAAAGATTGTTTATCGTGGTACTTGTTATCATTTGATTGATCTGCCCGGTACGTATTCTTTGCATGAAAAAAGAGATGAAGGAAGGATCGCCGCTGCTTATTTAAAAAATCAAAAAGTAGATTTGATCATAAACGTCTGTGACAGTTTGCATTTAAGACGCAGTCTTCGTTTGACCATGCAGCTAAGAGAATTGCAGCTGCCGATGATCGTTGTTTGCAGTTTTTATGATGTGGCGATACGGAAAGGAATTTGGATTGACTGTGACCGCATGCAGGCTATTATAGGCATGGACACTTGTTTTATGAGTGCATATCAAAAAAAAGACCGGCAGGCATTATGGGATCTGATAGAAAAAAAGCGTTCGTCTGTCCCTGTTTACCCGCCATTGTTTGCGCAAAACTGGGATGAACATGTACGGATGGTCAATACACATTTAAAGACCGTATTTCCCGATGAAAGACAGCGTTACGCTGCTTTGTATGCATATTTTCGAAAAGAGGTTACAGAAGGATTATCAAGCGTAGAGAAGCAATGGCAGGAGCGATATGAACAGGAAGATGTGTGGTCACGTTATGATGAAGTGGTCGATCAGATCCTGCATGCGGTCATGAAAGAGAAGAAACATAAGAGCGTGTATTCATGGATCGACCGTATTTTGTTGCATCCATTGTTAGCGTATCCTTGCTGCATTCTGTTTTTTTATTTGTTTTTACAAATGGTATTTCAAGGAAGCACGCCATGGAGCGATTTTATACGTTTCTTAGCACAAGACTATCTCATACCCTATGTACGTTATTGGTTGCAAGATTGCCCGCAATTCTTTTTGGATTTTTTTACAGAGGGAATCTTGCAGACCATAGCAACGCTGTTGAGTTTTCTGCCGCTGATAGCAACATTGTATTTTTGGATCGCTTTTTTAGAAGAAAGCGGATACTATGCGCGAATTGCTTTTTTATGCGATCGGATCATGTCTTATTTTCATCTAAGCGGGAAAGCTTTTTTAGCTTTTATACTCGGCGCAGGATGTAATGTGCCGGGTATTCTAGCTACGAAATCGATGGAAACGCAAAAACAGCGAATGTTGACTGCCGTTTTGGTCCCGTTTATCTCTTGTGGGGCCAGACTGCCCGTTTATTTATTATTTTGTGCCAGTTTTTTTCGGGGAAAAGAAGCTGCTGTCATTTTTTCATTATATGGAATTGGTTTATTGATCGCTTTTTTATGTGCGTGGATATTGAGCAAGTTTCCTTATTTTCGCGAAGACGATATTTATATGATGGAGCTGCCATCTTATCGGCTGCCATCTATTCGCGTATTGGGGAAAAAAGCATGCAAAGAATGTATAAACTATATGAAAAAAGCCTGTAGTGTCGTATTGCTGGTGACGGTTGCATTATGGTGTTTTTCTTATTTTCCAAATGGAGAAAGGGAAGACAGCTTTTTAGCAAAGACAGCACAAAAAGCAACATTTGCATTTGCCCCATTAGGATTTGGCGATAGCTGGGAGTGTGTTGCATCATTGCCAGGGGGGATCGTTGCAAAGGAAAGCATCTTAACTTATCTGTATCCGCAGGAAGAAAAAGTGATGCGTGCACCTGACTTTGTAAATGATTTTTTTGCTATTGTACAAGAAGGGATCCAGGCAGGAAAACAAGCTCTCTTTCTGCAAACAAAGGCAAAGACCGCTACCCCTCTGCTCACGATATGGCAAGATGAAAAAGCGCCTTTAAAAGCATACTGTTTTTTAGTTTATGTCTTGTTGAGCATTCCTTGCGTCATGACATTATCAACGATCCGGACATTATATGGAAACCGCTTGCTGATATGCAGCATTTTGTTAATGAGTATTTTTCC
>NZ_LT699726.1 GCF_900155395.1 Merdibacter massiliensis | reverse complement strand
ACTCTCGGTTTTCGAGGATATGAACGACGGTGTTGGTCGCCCATTTGCACTCATAGCCTGGGTGATAACGGCGGGTGCTGCCTGTCCGCTGATATTCCAGCGTCCCCGGCGTGGGGATTTGCTGCTCCGTCAGCATACGGGCAATCTTGGTCGGGCCGTTCCCGGCAAGGCAAAGCTGGTAAATCTGCTGCACCACCGGGGCGGCTTCCTCGTCTATAATAAAATTCTCGTCCTCGTCCATCACATAGCCGTAAACCGGCTTGCTGGTAACAGGCTTGCCGCTCATGCCTTTTGACTTTTTCACTGCCTTGATTTTCTTGCTCGTATCTCTCACCAGCCATTCATTGAACAGATTTCGCAGCGGGGTAAAATCGTTGTCCATGCCCTCGCTGGCACTGTCCACATTATCGTTGACAGCGATAAAACGCACACCCTTTTGAGGGAACAGCATTTCCGTGTAAAACCCTACCTGCAAGTAGTTTCGCCCTAACCGGCTCATGTCCTTGACGATGACCGTACCCACTTTCCCGGCTTCAATGTCCGCAAGCATGGCTTGAAATCCGGGCCGCTGGAAGTTCGCGCCGGAAAAACCGTCGTCGGTGTACCAGCGCAGATTGGTAAAGCCGTTCTGTTTTGCGTAGGTTTCGAGTATCCTTTTTTGGTTCGATATGGAATTACTCTCGCCTTGCAATTCATCCTCGTGGGACAATCTCGGATAAAGGGCGGTAATGAGGTTTTGGGTGGCTTGTCTTAACATAAAATCCTCCGTTTCCGACAGCCAGCCCCACTATTCCGTGGTTTCATTGTACCACGGAACGGCGGGGGCTGTACAGCGGCAAAAGCGTTAAATTTGCTTCTTTACAGCTTTTCAATTTTCCGATTTTTATGGTATGGGTTGTCGTCCCATATTTGCAGTAGAAAAGTTCATAACTCCGTGGTATACTCTGATTTAACAAAAAAATCAGAAGTTAAAGGAGAAAACATGAAGTATACAATAGATGAATTAACCGCGGCCAAAAGGCAAATTGATTCAACTCTGCACAAGCTAAGAGAAACAGTAAAAACATTTGAATCAAAGGATAATTCCGAGCGTTATAAATCACAAATCACATTGGCAAAGAGAAGAATAAAAGCCTTTGAAATTGCAAATTATTTTATAGAGAATGAGATTAAGAATTGCTAAAGCACTTCCGATTTTCGTTCCAGCGGTCATGCTCCCTGGCATGGCCGCTTTTCCATGCCCCGGTTCACGCCGGATAAGTCGGCTCCTGTGTAGCAGCGGCTTCCGCTTCCAGTACCCGCGCCATTTTGTCGGCGGCTGTGGTTGTGGTGTCTTTCTTGAAATAGCCGGACACGACAAGGACGGAATTGCCCATGCGGATTTCCGTCACACAGTCAGGGCGGCGGGTGGTGCGGGTGTCGTGCTGCTTGTTATCTGCCATAGGCAATACTCCTTTCAGTCGGTAATCAGTTTCTTCATGCTCTCCATTTTCCGCTTGGCGGTTTCCTGCCGGAAGTTGTCGCCGGTAAAGCGTACCGGGACGCACATGGAAAGCAGGCGGTCATAAATCCGGGAATGGGCGGTGTCCTCCGGGTTGTGCAGGTCGTCCAGCGTAAGGTTGGTCGTGACGATCAGCGGCTTGCCGCTGCGGTAACGGCTGTCAATCACATTGAACACCTGTTCCAGCCCGTATTCCGTCCCGCGTTCCATGCCGAAGTCGTCAAGGATCAGCAGCGGATAACGACAAAGGCGGGAAATGTACTCGTTGCGCCCCTCAAAGCTGGCGGCAAGGTCATTGAGGATAAGAGCAAAGTTCGTCATGCGGACGGGGATTTCTTTCTCCATGAGGGCGTTTGCGATACAGCCTGCAAGGTAGCTTTTGCCGGTGCCTACGCCGCCCCAGAACAGGCAGCCGATATTGTCTGTCCGCATATCTTCCCAATGCTCCACATACCGGCGGGCAAGCCCGGTCTGCGGGTTCCTGCCGTTGTCGTTCTCGAAAGTCCAGTCCCGCATGGTGGGGTCGGTAAAGCCCCGGCGTTTCAGTTCTTCCACGGTGTCAAGGTGTCTGCGCCGCTTTTCGGCGGCTTCCCGTTCCTCGCGGGCGGTTCTCTGGCAGTCGCACTCTGCCGGGTGGCGGTCGCGCCCGAAGATAGCGGCCTTATCCGGCGCAAAATAGGCTTCTTTCGGCTTGCGGCACTTGCCGCAGTACAGTAAACCGTCCTCGCCGGTGTAGTCCTCCGGCTCCGGGATGGTGGTCGTCATATTCTCCAAAACCGCGTTGATTTCATTCTTCATAAACTCTCGCCCTCCTTGCATGAGTAGTCTGGTATGCCCTTTTTAGGGGCTTCCTTTTTGTCGTTCCCCGCCCATATCCGCAGGGCGGCGGCATAGTTCTGGTAGCTTTTCCCGTTGGCGGCAAGGTAGCGGCTCATTTCCTCGATGAACCGTTCCAGCCTGTCAGGGTACTCTGCCTGCAACTCGTCGTATTCGGTCTGTGACAGAAAAATATTTCCATATCGGCCATAGGGCGCGGACGGCCCCCCACTCACTCCCTTTGTTTGGCTCTCTGTAAGGTTGTTTATAGTAGTTTGGTTAGGGGACGGTTTTCCGACCATCATAAGGTCGGTTTTCTGACCATCAGTAGGACGGTTTTCCGGCTCTATGAGGGGCGGACTTCCGGCCATCAGTTGGTCTGAAAACTGTACCTGTGGCACTGGCGGTACTTTGACATAAAGCCGGTTCGGTGCGGAGAAGCCGCCCCGTTCCCGTTCCAACAGCCCCGCCGTGTCCAGTTCATTAAGCGCCCCCTTGATGGTGGTGCTGCCTTTATCCAGTATTTCTGCTATCTCCGCGATGGGATAGATAATATAAATCCTGCCCTCGTCGTCCAGCCACTTGTTTTTCTGGGAGAGGGTGGAACGGTCTAACAGCAGCGAATACAGCAGCTTGGCGGTCTGTGAAATCTCCATTTCAGCAGGAAACGGGGATACGGCAGATAGGCGGGCAGCCGCGTGTCTGCCCTGATATAATCAGCGATAGGATCACCTCCCTGTGTTCGGGTTGATTTTGGCGTATTGTCACGCATTAAAACGCCGTTTCCGGGGGAAAAGGATAAATGTATCGCGTACCCTTTGACACCCACGAAAAAAGCCTTGATTTATGCGGGTTTGAAAGGCTCTAAAGCGTGACATCTCTGCCTTTGTTTCCGCTTTCTCTCGGCGGCTTTGATTTTCTTCATGCGCCCGGCGCAGTCGGGGCAGTATTTTCCCCGGTTGGATTTGGGGACAAAGGCCGCCCCGCAGACGGCACACCGTTTCCGGCTTCCCCGGCACAAGAGGGCTGCGGCCAGCTCCCCGTCAAGGGGCAGGACAGCCACACGGAACCAGTGGCACATGAGGGAAAAGGAAATGCTCTGGACGCACACGCAAGGCTCCCCGTCGTCCAATAGCAGGCAGTTCCCCTCATCGTAGTTACAGCACTCATGTACCAGCCGCCGCGCCCGCCGGTGCTGGCGGTAGTCCATGTGGGGCAGGTTATCGCTCATGGCTCTGCTCCTTTCTGCGGTGCGGCTCGTCCCGGCGCAAAATCTGGTCGATGTTCCGCTTGACGGTCTGCAACTCCTTGAACCGCTGTTTCTGTTCGTGATAGGTGTTATACAGGCCGTCTTTCTCGGAGATAAGCTGCTCGATCTCGGCCTGCAACGCTTTCCGGGCGGGCAGCTTGGTAATGCCATGCGCCTTGAAATACCGGGCTGCTGCGTCGGCTATGATAAAATCGCTCTCATGGGCCTGCCGGTATGCGGCGCGGGCTTTCTCGGATTTCTGTGCCCGCAGCCCGTCGCGGGCGGCCTTGGTCTGGGCGTAGGCCAACACCTGCCGCTGCAACTTCTTTTTCCCTTGCAGCTTCGTTTCCAGTGCTTTCAGTTCGCCGCTGGTCTGGCGCATTTTCTGATAGGCGGTGTCAACGGCGGCTTCTAACTGCTCCGGGGAAGTAAAGCCGTATTGCTGGTAGACGGACAGCGTTTTGGCGGCCTGCTTCAGATTGTGTATCTTCGCCCAGCGTTCATAGCCCCGGCCTTTGCCCTCGGCCATTTTCTGCTCAATGTCCACAAGCCGCTGCACTCCGTCCTGTTTCGGGGCGGCTATCTCGGCTCTGGCAACCTGCAAGCGGTCTTTTATGGTGCGTGGGGGATCGGGGGATCTGGCTGGCGCTTCGGCTGCTCTGGCGGCGTTTTGCTCTAAAACGGCAAAGACAGCGGCGCGGTCAAAATCGTCGCCCAGCTTCCGGGCGGTAATTGGCTTTGTCCTGTCCGGCGTGAGGTAGGAAAGCCGCCCCCGGCTCTCCTTGACGGTCACACCCTCCTGCAGCAACAGAGAGGAAAACTCGTCAAAGCTGGCGGCGGTGGCAAGGGCTTTCCGTAGGGTCTGCCGCAGCTTCTCCTTGTTCGTTTCAAACTTGGTCTGCCGGGGCGTGATACTATCGGCAATCATGGGGGCGTTCTGCTTGTCCAGCGCGGCCTGTCCCTTTTTCTGCGCCCAATACTCCCGGTCGGTGACGCGGTTCTTGCTGCCGTTCAAGAGGTCGATTTGATAAAGCCCCTCCCGGTGGCACATCTCCATGACTTCGGATTTGAAGTAGCGCAGGGCAGCGTCGGTACATCGGTGCTTGCAGCCGACTTTCGTATCGGCCGGCCTGTCCATGTAGGGCAGGAACGGCACTTCCTCAATCCGCAGGCTGTTTATGACGATATGCACATGAATGTTGCCGCTGTGGTTATGCCCGTCCGGGTGGGTGCAGACAAGGGCCTGGTGGCCGGGAAAATGCTCTTTACAGAATTGTTCCCCCAACGCCTGCGCCCGGTCTACGGTCAGGCCGTTGTCCGGCCCGTCCCGCGGGTCAAAGCTGATGATGTAGTGGTGGCTTTTCACATCTTCCCGCCGCTGGTTTTTCTGATAGCGGAGATTGGCCCGCATACACGCAACGGCAAAATCCTCCCCGTCGCAGTTCAGCGTGGACAGCCGGTAGTCCTCGCGGGGGATAAGCCTGCCGGTTTCATCAAGGACGGGCTTCATGGTAAACTCGTCATGCTCAAAGAGAAGATATTGCTCGGCGGCTCCGTAGTCGGCGTTTTTAGAGTTGATATGCTTGAGTGTTGCCAACCGCGTCACCTACTTTCTTGAGGACTTCATACTTGAGGACGGCAAGGTCGGATATGGCGGCGCGTACCTCGCCGGAAAGGGTGTTGTAGGGTACGCCGTATTCGTTCAGATACCGGGCAATCTGATTGAGGTTGCCGCCGATCCTGCCGTACTCGGCTGTCAGCTTCCCGACAGCGGAAAGCAACTCGTCATTGACCGACGACACATGGACAACCGGGCGTATGGTCGCCCGCCGTATCGCCTGCCGGAGAAATTCGGACTGGCTGATACCATAGGGCGCAAGCCGCGCTGTGAAGTCGGCATACTCATCTTCGGACAGCCGGGTTTTCACAACGCGGCTGCGGTGGGGCGTGTTGTATTTCTTTCGCATGGTGTGACCTCCTTTCTCGCCCGTAAGGGCGCATGAGCAGGGTTTGGGGAAGGCACTCCCCAACAAGTTTCCCGCGAGGGGCAAAACTGCAGAATTGCGGATTTTGGCACCGTGGTAGAAACTTGCTCTCCGTGACTGCAAACTTTCTCTCACTTCCGTCCGCCACTTTTTTGGAAAACTGCAACCACAAAAGTTTGTTTCTCTTTTTCTGCTACTACTAATCCTGTAAAGGGCATTCCTGCCCGCTTTCGCTAAAATGACACCGGACGCAGTGGTTTCTACCCGGTGTTGGAGAAATCCTTTCTCTTTGCCCTCTACTACGGGTAAATGCTCCAAATGCCAAACACCAGGGCAGAAAAATTCCCTCCTCGCTTACTACTACAACCGGCAGGGGGGCAAAATGGCCGGGAGCGGAGCCGGACAACAAAAAAAGCAGTAAATCTTTTTCAAGACTTACTGCTTTCGCTGGCCGCGTCGGTGGCGGCTGGTATTCAGTTTTTATGACTTGTCCGGTGGTTCGTCAAGCCGGAACTTGAATTGACAGTCAATTAACCGCTGCTTTACATAGTCCTCCACCTCGGCGTTGACCTGCCCGTTCACTTTTGAGAAATAGCGGATATATCCGGCGTAGTGGAGCAGGACAGCGTTCACGGCTTCTGGGTCGCCCTCACGGGCTTTGAGGATTGTTTCATAGGGGAGAAGTCTACTCATACCGGCTCACCCCCATTTCTTCGCGTAGCCGCTGCAAGGCAAGCTGGATATGCCGCCCCGCTGTGCTGCGTGACCGGCCAATACACGCGCCGATCACGCGCTGCGGCTGGCGCAGAAAGTAATAGCGCAGGATTTCTTCCCGCGTCTGCTCCGGCAAAACAGAGATCGCGTCGGCAAGGGCGGCGTTGCAGAGCAGGACGGTCTGACCGCAGACGGTAAATGGGTATTCCTCGTCCGGCTCCGACGCGGCAAACTGGACAAACTTCTCGTTCATCAGATAGTCAAGGGAAACTTGCCGTTCCCATTGCCGTTTAAGCTTCAAAATCTTGTCCAAGGCGGCACAGCGGATAACAGTCTTGCAAAAGGCGTTGTACCTGCGCTGGATATATTCTTGATAGGCTATCTGGTCGGTCATGGAAATTCCCCTTTCTGAATAATAGTGCGGGGCGGTGGCACTTCTTGCTGTCGCCCCTTGATTGCCTACCAGCAAAGGCGGGCGGGGCTGTCAACGGCTGCGCATATGCGCCGTTCATCTTGACCGTTGACTGGCTCGGCTGGGTTTGCTATTTACCCGACAAACTTGAATTTATTTTAAGCTATCACGTTTTACCTTCTTAAGCCTTACTATCATTACCATAGGAATTTCTTTGTTGGTTTTAAAACATTCTTCATAAAATCCATCAATGACAAATCCAGCTCTAAAACAAAGGTTAAAAATATCTTGTATGGAACGATGATAATAAATCTGCTCTTTCGGTTGCCCTTCAATCGCTATATCATAGTAACTGTGCGGTGTCATATATTTTTCAGTCAACGTGACAAAACAAGGGTGTTGCGTTGCAAAGACAAAAATTCCGCTTTCCTGCAACAGTTCATAAACAGCCATAAGAAGTGGTTCAATATCCGTAATATCCATAATTGCCATATTAGAAACTGCTTTCGTAAAGGCTCGATTTCTTTTTAATTCTAATATACTTTTTCTATCGGTCGCATCCGCCACACAAAATTCAATTTGTTTTGCATATTGTGATTGCCGTCTTTTAGCCAATTCTATCATTTTTTTGCTGTAATCAAAAGCGACAACCGAAGCGCCTCTTTGTGCAAGATACGAAGAATAATTTCCATTGCCACACGCAATATCCAAAATGTAATCCGCAGGATTAGGAGATAGAAGTTCCGTTACTTTGGGACGCACTACCTCTCTGTGAAATTCATTAGATTCGTCACCCATTGCATTATCCCAAAATTGTGCGTTCTCCTCCCAGATTTTTTTACTTTCCTCTGTTCCCATGTTCTCTCCCACTCCCCAAATTTTCTTTTTTGCTTCCATTAAATCTTCCTTACTATATTCCATTGTTACCCTCCATAACTTCTGATTGTTGCCGTCTTGACGATTATGTATCTTTACATTACCTTCTGAAACATATGGCGCACCTTGTCCAGGCGGCTGTTTGGACGGCGGGGCTGGATGACCGGCTGACCGACAGCGGCCTGATATCCTTTCAGCTCTGTAAGGCATACGCTCCGCCCGTTGGTGTAAAAGGCCAGATCAGTACGGTATGCCTGTATACAGCGGGCGGGAATCTCGCCAGTAAAGACAACTTCATCCTTTTTTACCTGGGCCGTTTCGATGGTGGCACAGTATTTCGGTGCATCATGATAAGCCCTGGAAAGGTATTCCTGGGGCGCATAGAGGATGAAGGAGAGATAAGGTTCCAGCAGCTGCGTCCCCGATTCCTTCAATGCCTGTTCCAATACAATCGGGGCCAATGAGCGGAAGTCCGCCGGCGTGCTGACCGGACTGTAATAAAGCCCGTATTCAAAGCAAATCTTACAGTCCGTTACGTTCCAGCCGAACAAGCCCTGCTCCAGCCCGTAACGGATACCATCCCTGACAGCGTTTTGAAAACTCTGGTTCAAGTATCCCAGCGAAACCCGGCTCTCGTATTGTACACCGGAGCCAAGCGAGAGTGGTGTAACAGACAGTCCTATGGATGCCCAAAACGGGTTGGGCGGCACCTCGATATGGATGGTGTGGCTGGCTGCTTTGAGCGGCCGCTCCATATAAATGACGGAGGGTTCCTTTACCACTGTTTCAAGCTTGTATTTTTCCGACAGCAAAGCGGAAACAACCTCCAACTGCACCCGGCCCAAAAAAGAAAGAATGATCTCATGGGTGATGGAATCCACCTCGCAGCGCAAAAGCGGGTCAGTATCCGCAAGTTGCGTAAGAGCGTCCAGCAGCCGTTCTCTTTGCGCTGCCGTTTTCGGCGCAATCGACGTCCGCAGCATGGGGAGGGGGTCCTCACGCCACCTTTTACGAGGGAGCCGGGTTGGGTCCCCTAATACATCGTTTAACCTCACGCTGTCGCTGGGAAGGATAACAATTTCACCCGGATAAGCGGTGTCTGTCCGAACAATTTCCCCTTTGGATGGAATACGCATCTCTGTGATTTTCAGCTTTTCTCTCCCGGCCAGGGCCACCGTATCCCGCAGGCGCAGCGTTCCGCTGTATAGCCGTAGATAGACACGCCGCTGGCCGCAATCTGTATACTCCACCTTGAAAACGCTGCCGCATAGGGCGGCGCTCCCCTGTTCCCCAATCGGTTGGAACAGCCCTGTCACCGCATCCATCAACGGTTGAATGCCAAGGCCCTTTTTGGCGCTGCCATAATAGACCGGGAACAGGGAGGCGTCTTGAACCCGCCGCTGTTCCTCCCGCACAAGTTTTTCCCGGCTGATTGGTTCTCCTGCGATATACTTTTCCAATAATTTATCGTTATTTTCGATGACCGCATCCCATGCTTCTATGTCGGTATTTTCCTCCAGGACTATTTCCGGGGACAGCGACACCGTCTGCTTGATGATAATATCGGCGGAGAGCTTATCCCGAACAGACTGAACCACGCTCTGCAAATCAACGCCAGCCTGGTCGATCTTGTTGATAAAGATAACGGTGGGAATGTTCATTTTCCGCAGGGCATGGAACAGAATACGGGTCTGGGCCTGCACGCCATCTTTAGCGGAGATCACCAAGATGGCCCCATCTAAAACAGCCAAAGAGCGGTACACCTCCGCCAAAAAATCCATGTGGCCGGGCGTATCCACAATGTTGACTTTACATCTGTGCCACTGGAAGGAAGTGACTGCCGCTTGAATGGTAATCCCACGCTGCCGCTCCAAAAACATGGTGTCCGTCCTCGTTGTCCCTTTTTCGACGCTCCCCGGTTCTGAAATGGCTCCGCTGGCATATAGCAGGCTCTCCGTCAAGGTCGTCTTTCCAGCGTCTACATGGGCAAGAATTCCAATATTGATTATTTTCATGTGATTGTCCTCCCTTTACTGCCCCGAAGGGCATAAAAATCCCCAGCAGTAAAATACTTTTACCACTGGGGATGATAATTTGCGGACATACACATATACAGCATACACCTGTTTGTGAGTGCTGTTTTTGGGGATATGTCAAAATTGATAAGGCAAAAGTATTCTTAAATTGGGTACAAAAAACTAAGCCCCTACAAAAGGGACTATCATAATCCTTTGTTCCCACTATTTGATTATAGTTTTATTTAAGAATACCTTGCCGCATATTTTTTACTCCTTTTCTGGACTTGAATTATTATATCACATCAGTTTTAGGAAAACAAGTATCTAAAAGAAATTTTTCTTCCCCTTATATGTAACAATCATACCGGCTTCCTAACGTTCAGAATGGTTTCTACTGTCTGCTGCGGTGTTTGGTTGGAATTGTCCAGCCAAAAGCCGATCCGTGGTGTTGTCTGCATTTTACTAAATACAAATTCAATGTATACAGAAAGAAATATATAAGGAGTGGGAGGGATTCCGCCGTAGTCGGCATTGTAGGAAAATCCAAAAGTTTAGATTTTCTCAAAATGCTTATCTTTTGGTCTTTGGTTCGGAATAGTGTAGTGCTGGCGGTCTATCTATTGTTTTCGGTTGCTTGCTTCTTTACCGTACATGAGCATTAATTGCGGTAATGTAATTTGATTACCCTTCCTATCCGTATAGTGAATTTCTTCTGCTTTTTTGCCGTAACGAGTTCCGTGACAAACAGGACAAGGAATATCTACATCTGGCAAAAACTGCACGTCCAGCCGTATTTCACCAGTTCCATCACAATTAACACAACGTAAAGATCCTGTATTATAAGAAAAAGCACTTGCTTTCAAACCATTTTCCTTTGCCTCTTTTGTTTTCGCAAATAATTTACGTATTTCATCATGAATATTTACATAAGTCGCCACTGTCGATCTTACATTAATTCCAATAGGCGAAGCATCAATGAGCTTTACTTTCTGAATACCTGCTGTTTCCAATTGTAAGACATGAGAAGGTGCTTTTTTTCCATTAAATGCAGCTTCTAATGCTGGAACTAAACTTTCCAGGATCATCGTCGTCTTACCCGATCCAGAAACACCACTTACTGCACTCAGTTTTCCTTTAGGAAATTTTACTGTTAAAGGCTGTACTGTATGAATTTTATTCATTGACAGAGTGAGTGTGCCCTCTGCAAACAATGCAGAGGAAGCTTTCTTTAATATATCCGTTCTTTTCTTCAAAAAAGGAGCAATCAGAGAATTTGCATCATTTTGAATCTCTTCGATCGTACCTTGTGCGATCACTGAACCACCATCTGCTCCAGCCTTTGGTCCCATTTCAATCATCCAGTCTGCCTGTTTTAAGACTTCTGTTTCATGATCTACTAATACAACTGAATTGCCATCTTTTACTAAATCACGCATTACATTGGTCAATCCAATGATATTTGATGGATGCAGCCCGATACTTGGTTCATCTAGCACATAGAGAACACCGCTTGTGCGATTACGTACTGCTCTTGCAAGCTGCATTCTTTGTCTTTCGCCGGTAGATAACGTAGCTGTACTTCGATCTAATGATAAATATCCTAATCCAAGCTGTAATAATCTTTCTGCATTTGTTAAAAAAGAACTGCAAATACTTTCCGCCATTGGACGCATTTCCTTTGGCAGTGTAGATGGCACCTGTTTTACCCAAACTGTTAATCGATCTAATGGAAAACGACACACCTCATCTAAAGCATATCCATTGATTCTTGGCATTCTTGCTTTTTCTGATAAACGGCTTCCATGACAATGTGGATATTCTTCTTCTTTTAGAAACTTTTCCACACGTTTCATGCCTTTTTCATCCTTTACTTTTGCTAATGCATTTTCAACTGTATATACAGCATTATAATAAGTAAAATCCATTTCTGCTGCTTGATTTGAATTTTTTGCCTTGTACAAGATATGTTGTTTTACTGCTGGGCCATGATAGACAATTTCTTTTTCTGTATCTGTCAATTTATTGAAAGGAATATTGGTACGTACGCCCATTTCACGACATACATCGACCATTAAAGACCACATCAATGAATTCCAAGGAGCTACCGCCCCTTCTTCAATTGTTTTTGTTTCATCTGGTACTAATGTTGCGAAATCTACACTGCGAATGATCCCTGTTCCACCACAATGAGTACATGCTCCTTGGCTATTAAATGATAGTTCTTCAGCTGATGGTGCATAAAAAGAAGTATGACACACAGGACAAACGATTTCTTTTCCAGCAGCAATCGCCAGAGTAGGTGAAACCCTATGTCCATTCGGGCATACATGCGATGCTAATCGTGAAAACATCAAACGCAGGCTATTCAATAATTCTGTGCCGGTCCCAAAGGTCGAACGTATATTTCCTAGTCCCGGGCGTTGCCGCAACGCAAGAGCTGCTGGAATATAAGACAGTTCATCTACTTGTGCTTTAGCTGCACTTGTCATCCTTCGTCTGGTATAAGTAGATAAAGAGTCTAGATAACGTCTAGATCCTTCTGCATAAAGAACACCTAAAGCTAAAGAAGATTTTCCTGAACCTGATACGCCTGCTATTGCCACAATTTTGTGTAAAGGTATATCGATATCAATATTCTTTAAATTATGAACTTTTGCTCCTCTTACAATAATTTTATCTGGCATCTGCGACATGTATTTCCCTCCTGGTATATTGTAAAAGACTCATCTAATAGTCACTACAATATACCTTTTCCTTTCTATCAACCTTTTATAACCGTAGGTTGAAGACGGTAAGTTTCATTTGTAGAATATTGAAATATGTGAATGTGGATTTGTATTCCTCCTTGTGGCTTTGACTACTTTCGAAAGGTTCTTACCACGCCTTATTCCAAAATAATGATCAGTTAGATGAGTCTTTGAATTCGTATCACGCACCAGGTTTTGTGGTTTAAGTGCTGTGGTTCATCACTTCACATAGTTTTTTCAGAAAGGACGTGTTTTTTTATGTTTCTTGTCGGAATCGATATCGGTAAACTCTCTCATGTCTTCTGTATCATGGATTCGACTACCGGTGAATTTCTTGTCGAACCTGTTTCGTTCAAAAACAATAAACAGGGATTCGATCTTTTAATAAACAAAATCAAATCATTTCCTGAAAAGAATGTTCTCATCGGAATGGAAGATACCGGTCATTACCATTTCAATCTTTTGAAATTCTTACTCGATGCCGGTCATACCGTTGCCCTGATCAATCCAGTAACTACCGATATGACCCGTAAAATGCAGCTTGGTGCCACCAAAGATGATAATCTGGATGCCCAGCTGATTTGTGATATTCTGGCTTCCAATCAAAGAAGAAAGGGTTACCGGATATCAAAAGTCAACAGCTTTGAACTCTATGAACAGAAACGATTGACCCGCGAACATCACGACCTCAAGGAACAGCTGAATGTCTACTCCAACAAGCTACAGAAATGTATCGATATCGTGTTTCCTGAATTCAATTCTTTGTTTAGATCCAAATACGGAATCGTTTATATGAATGTGCTGAAAACATTCGGCAGTGCCGATTCTATCGCTCATGCCAATATACGCAGTATCCGTAAATGTTTTGAGACGAATGGAAGAGGCCGTCAGATTGCACTGACACCGGAAAGGCTGAAAGAAGTGGCTAAAAATTCGATTGGTTTCCCCCTCCAAGGCGGAAGTCATTGAAATGAAACATCTGATTGCCATGATGGAACTGATCCATGAGCAAATCAGAGAACTGGACAAAAAAATAGAAGAATTCAGCCTGCAACTAAACTCTCCTATCCTCAGCATACCAGGGATTTCTCATTTCTCTGGTACTTCCATTTTAGCGGAATTAGGAGATTTGCACAACTATTCCACGGCTTCTCAAATCATAAAGTTTGCCGGTGTATCTCCCTACAAGCACAAATCGAGCCAGTATGAAGCACAACATACGGCCATCACCAAGAAAGGATCGCGCTATTTAAGGAAAACACTCTACCAGGTTATCCTTCCGGTTATAAAGCTCAATCCCGTGTTCCATGCCTACTATCGTCATAAACTGTCACAGGGCAAAGGACATCGATGTGCACAGGGGCACTGTGTAAGAAAGTTATTACGCATCATCTATCATTTGGTAACAACAAATCAACGGTTTGATTCGGAACTTTTAAGATAAATAGATCGAGCACATCAAGATCAAAAAATTGAACCTTTTTCAGGTTGTTTTTGTCATGCCTTTTTATTCACATTTTCAAAGATCTCTACAAAATTAGCTAACTGGTATCAACAGTTTTACATTTTCAAACTTTTTCATCTAAACTACTTGATTTTTATATAGTTATCTTTCTAAAAAAAAGAGGATGGAAGTATCCATCCAATCCTCTTTATGACCTGCTGACTATTTTGTTTTTTCAATAATTTCAATGAAGCTGTCTGCTTTTAAGCTTGCTCCACCGATTAAAGCACCGTCAATATCAGGTTGCGCCATGTATTCAACGATGTTACCTGGTTTTACAGATCCTCCATATTGAATACGTACTTTTTCAGCAGCTTCTTCGCCATACATTACTTTTACCTGATCACGGACGATACGGCAGCAGTTTTCAGCGATTTCTACTGAAGCACTCTTACCTGTACCAATAGCCCAGATTGGTTCATATGCAATGACCATTTCTGAAACACATTTTGGGCACAAATCAGCTAAAGAACCTGTTAACTGATCACGGATAACTTTTTCAGATTCACCAGCATCATATTGTGCTTCTGTTTCACCGATGCAAAGAATTGGTGTAATACCTGCTTCGATCAAACGTTTTGCTTTTTTGTTTACTGTTTCATCTGTATCACCAAACATCGTACGACGTTCAGAATGTCCAATAATGCAGTATGTAACACCAACTTCTTGTAACATTGGAACAGATACTTCTCCAGTAAATGCTCCGCTGTCTTCAAAGTGGCAGTTTTCAGCAGCGATTACTAAATTTTTAGCTGCAGCAACTGCTGTTGATAATGCAGTAAATGGAGCTCCGATACCGTAAGTAGCATTTTCGCTGGCAGCAGCACCATCAACTGCTTCGATGAATTCTTTTGTTTCCTTCATCGTTTTATTCATTTTCCAGTTTCCAACAATAATTGGTTTTCTCATGATCCTTATTCTCCCCTTTTCAATTATTTTTCGCTAATGATTGCGATACCTGGCAATTCTTTACCTTCCATGTATTCCAAAGAAGCTCCACCACCAGTTGAAATGTGAGAGAATTTCTCTTTAAATCCTAATTGGATTGCTGCAGCAGCAGAGTCTCCACCACCGATTACAGTTGTAGCACCAGGCAATTCAGAAATAGCTGTACATACAGCCAATGTACCTTTTGCGAATGGTTCCATTTCGAATACCCCCATAGGACCATTCCATACAACAGTCTTAGCACCTTCTAATGTCTTTTTAAACAGTTCTACTGTCTTAGGACCGATATCAAGACCCATCCATCCATCAGGGATATCGCCTTCGCAAACTTGTGTATTTGCATCAGCAGCGAATTTATCTGCAATTACATTATCGATAGGCAATACAAGTTTGTCACCAGCTTTTTCGATATATTCTTTAGCTAATTCGATCTTATCTTCTTCTAACAAAGAAGTACCTACTTTATATCCTTGTGCTTTCATGAATGTATAAGCCATTCCGCCACCAACGATAACTTTGTCTGCTTTCTTCAGCAAGTTATCGATTACAGCGATCTTATCAGATACTTTCGCACCACCGATGATAGCAACAAATGGACGTTCTGGTGTATCCACTGCCTTTCCTAACATCGTAACTTCTTTTTCTACCAAGAAACCTAAACCATTATCTTTAATGATACTTGGGATTCCCACTGTAGAAACATGTGCACGGTGAACAGAACCGAATGCATCTTCTACAAATACTTCACCTAAGCTAGCCCAGTATTTAGCAAGTTCAGGATCGTTTTTGCTTTCGCCTTTTTCATAACGTGTATTTTGTACCAAAACGATTTCGCCGTCTTTTAGATCAGCAACCATGTTTTCCAGTTCTTCTCCACGAGTAACTGGGCAGAAGCTTACTTTCGTATCCACCAGTTCAGCTAAACGTTCTGCTACACAGCGTAAATCATTTTTAGCCTTATCTTCTTCTGTCTTAACCTTTCCTAAGTGAGACATCAGAATGATTCTCGCTTTGTTTTCAATCAAATATTTGATTGTTGGTAACGCTTGAACGATACGGTTATCATTTGTAATCTTTCCGTCCTTTCTTGGAACGTTAAAATCACAGCGAACGATGACCTTTTTTCCAGCAACATCAAGGTCTTTCACAGTTCTCTTTGCCATTGTCAAATTCCTCCTTATTATGACTGAACATATTATAGCACTGAATATTTTCAAATTAAAGCCTTTTCCCATCGTATCTGTTCACTTTTTCACAAACACCTTTTCATGCAAAACAATCGATTCTTATCGTCTTATTTTTGCTTTTACCTCTTCCCATTTCCACATTTCAAATTGTTCTAAGCGGCAAATGAAAATTGATATGCAATGATTGCTTTCATACTATATAATTAAAATACATTTAAAGAAAAAGGGGTCTTTATATGAGAATCGATAGATTTTCAAAAAGCAGAAATGTTCGCTTTCTCAATGTACTTGATCTAAATGACATTGTTGCACTCTGCAGTCAAAACACACTTTATTATCAATATTGTCCTCCCTTCGTCAACCGTGACCTTATTTTGGAGGAAATGCGTACATTTCCTGAAAAAACAAGTAGAGATGATACTTTTTTGATAATGGTGAACTGATTGCCATTATAGATCTGATTGATCATTATCCTACTGATAAAAGTGTTTTTATTGGTTTTTTCATGATGGATGTCAAAAAACAGAGACATGGAACTGGAACTGAGATCATAACTGAGCTGTGCGAATATCTACGTGAAGAAAAATATAAATATGTACAACTTGCCTGGGTCAAGGGGAATCCTCAGGCAGAGCATTTTTGGTTAAAAAACAAATTTCAAGCGATCAAAGAAACGAAATCAAACACAAATGATATCGTATTGCTTGCACAACGAAATCTTTAAAAAAGCGGCAGTGTAATAACTGTCGCTTATTTATGATATGGACGATGATGATTGATCATAAATGCACGGTAAATCTGCTCCATCACCAAAACTCTTGTCATCTGATGCGTAAATGTAAGATCACTGAGTTTCCAACGCAAATTGCTGCGATCGACCACTTCTTTGCTTGGACCCAATGACCCGGCAATCACAAAAGCAAGCATGCTATTGCCCTGTGTTTGTAATTGATCGATCTTTCTGGCAAATCCTTCGCTGTCAAACATTTTCCCCCACAGGTCCAATAAGATAACATAATCATTTTCTTTGATTTGTGCCAGCAAACGTTTACCCTCTTTCTCTTTGACCAATTCATTTTCCGCATCGCTGTTTGTTTGCGGAGCATGTTCATCATTTACTTCAATGATTTCTAATTTTGTAAAGGGAGATAAACGTTTGCGATACTCATCAATCAAAGCAAGCATCGCTTTTTCTTTGATCTTTCCAACTGCGATGATACGAATCATGATCAATTATGACGAATCGGAAACTGTGACGTCAAAGCAATCACTTCTTCATGCAGCTCTTGCATTTCTTCGCTTCCCGATTCTAACTGTAATGCACGAACGATCCACTCACCCACTTGTTCAAATTCTTTTTCTTTAAAACCTCTGCTTGTCATCGCTGCGCTGCCTAAACGAATACCGCTCGTAATAAATGGTTTTTCCTGGTCAAATGGGATCGTATTCTTATTGCAAGTAATGCCTGCTTCATCCAATAAAGCCTCTGCTTTTTTTCCGGTCATATCAATGCTCGCTTTTACATCTACTAATAATAAGTGATTATCACTACCTCCACTTACAATACGAAAACCGTGTTTTTTCAATGTATCTGACAACACTTGGCAATTTTTTACGATCTGTTTGGCGTATGCAGCAAAATCTGGCTGCATTGCTTCATATAAACAAACTGCTTTTGCTGCGATGATATGCATCAAAGGACCTCCCTGCATACCCGGGAAGACAGTTTTGTCTAATTGAGCAGCATACTCTTTTTTACAGAATATCATGCCTCCGCGCGGTCCGCGCAGCGTCTTGTGTGTTGTTGTCGTCACGAAATCTGCATATGGTATTGGACTTGGATGCACACCAGCTGCAACCAAACCGGCGATATGTGCCATGTCGACCATCAACAATGCGCCTACTTCATCTGCAATCGTGCGAAAACGTGCAAAATCGATAATACGTGGATAAGCACTTGCTCCTACAACGATCAATCTCGGTTTTTCTTTCTTGGCTATTTCCAATACTTCGTCGTAATCGATCATCTCCGTTTGCGGATTCACTCCATAATCAACGAAGCGATATAACGTTCCGCTGAAATTCAACGGATGACCATGTGTCAAATGTCCGCCAGCGCTCAGATTCATTCCTAAGACCGTATCTCCAGGTTTTAACACTGTCATATAAACAGCCATATTGGCTTGAGATCCGCTGTGCGGCTGCACATTTGCATGTTCTGCATGGAATAATTCTTTGGCCCGCTGTCTTGCCAGTTCTTCTATTTCATCAACACAATAACAGCCGCCATAATAGCGTTTATTCGGATATCCTTCCGCATATTTATTTGTTAAGATACTGCCTGCTGCTTCCAATACATCGTCAGAAACATAATTTTCAGAAGCAATCAGCTCTACATTGTTTAACTGCCGTTTCGCTTCTTTTTCAATCATCTCTTTAATCTGTAAATCTTTCATTTCATCACATCCTTTGTTAGATTATAGCATGCTCTAGTTTACCTTTCTTTAAAATTGCTCGTTTTTTTATTCATTTCTCTTTCTTTTTTTCTTATGTTTACTTTTCTTACACAAATCTATCGTTTGTATCTACAATATGCTTACATTTCTCAAAACTTTCGTCTTTTTTTATCTTTATTACGTTTAAAGAGTGAAAGGAGGCAACACAATGATACTAACCTGTGAACACGTATCCAGAACTTTTCATCAAAAAAAGGCGGTTGATCAAGTCAGTTTTTCGATCCAGCCAGGAGTTCATGCACTTTTAGGCGCGAATGGTTCTGGAAAAACCACTTTGATCCGTATGCTTGCCGGCTTATTACCGCCAAGTAAAGGCCAAATTTATTTTGATCAGATTGCCATTAGCAAACAATATGATACCTATTGTGCATCTTTAGGCTATATGCCGCAACATTTTGGCTTTTATCCAAACTATACGGTCGAACAATTTTTGTCTTACATGGGATTATTGAAACGTATGCCAAAAACATTGCTTCAAAAACGAATCGATGAGTTATGCCTGCAGCTTCACCTTTCGAAAGAGCGAAAATACAAAATGAAACATCTTTCTGGAGGAATGCTTCGCCGTGTCGGTATAGCACAAGCTCTTTTGACAAAACCTGCACTCTTGCTGCTGGATGAGCCGACCGCCGGATTAGATCCGAAAGAGCGTATTGCTTTCCGCAACTTGATTGCCTCTTTAGCAAATGAATGTACGGTCTTATTATCTACACACATCGTCAGTGATATTGAATCAATTGCAGACGATATCCTGGTCATGAAAGACGGCAGTATTTTTGCTCATGATACTTGTGAAGCCTTGCTGGAAACCATACAAGGAAAAGTATGGGAAGTCATTCTTTCCGATCAGGAAACTGGCAAGCAGCTGCAAAACCAGGTCATTGTCAAAACGCATCAACAGGGAAATCAGATTTATTTACGCATATTGGCCGATCATCAGCCATATCCTCATGCGCGGCCTGTCCAGCCAGATCTAGATGACTATTATCTGTATCATTTTAGCGAAGAAGGTGATTGTTATGTGGAAACTGATCATCAGTGAGCTCCAAAAAATACTGAAGAGCAAATTTCATCTCTCTCTTTTGATCTTTATCATCGCAATGATGGTCGTACAGATCGTACGTGAAGATTATCGAGCAATCAATGCCTATGACCCTGACTTGCAGTTTTCTACTTTTGAGGGCGAACCGTTAAAAGCCAATCGAGACTTATATGCTTATGCAGATCAAATTTATTCACAGTATGAAGGTACCGTGAATGAAGAATTATGGCAGCGTTTTATGGATGACTATAATCGTCTGTACACTGCGTTTACGAAAGATGAAAATATTGACGATGCAAAAATGGAAAACTTCTATGGAAAGGATTGGAAAGCGTTATTTGAACGCAATGAGCAGCATCAATTGACAGCAGAAAATCTTCAGCTGTTGCAACGCCTAAGCAGTCATAATACGAACTATGTATCGCTGGCTTATGAAGAATTCTCTGATCAGGAGTCTGATCACTATTTATTAAAAACCTTTTATAAAGATGAAAGCCGTCTAAATACATTAAACCTGATCTATCGCGGCAATACCGATATCTTGTATGATGATCCTCTTCTAAACGAAGAAACACCACAACAATATCCAAACAATTATCCTCTCTATAGTCTTTTGTATCCGCAAACAACGCTCTTCAACCGATTAAGTCTAAACTATACTGAAAATGGTACCTTATCAAATGAGCAGACTAATTTGCGTACTTATGCTGAAGAACAACTCTCAAAGCCGCAGTCGTATGGCAGCATGATTCCGGCACAGCTTTTTATTCGTCACATGCAGTCGAATACGTTGTACACAATCGTCATTTTAGCCATTTTATTTTCCAATACCTTTGCCATTGAGAAAAGTACAAAGATGGATCAGCTGATCGTAGCAACGAAAACCGGTTATACAAGAATCACAATTGCTAAAATATCAGCCAATTTACTGATTGCATTCACCCTTTATCTCATCATGAATCTCATTGCATTCTTCTTCACAGTCAGCACCGTTTCTTTGCATGGATTCGATTTGCCTGTGATTGGACAGTTAAATTTCATTTTACAGTTATTGGATACTCCCTACTTATCTTATCGGCAATTGATCTTTTCCTTATTCTCTCTGCAATGTTTGGCAATCGTAGCAATTTCATTTAGTACTAGCCTTATCTCCTGTTTGACAAAGAACAGGTTTATCACAATTTTGATACTACTGTGCATCTTGTTCTTTCCGCTTTTATTTTTTCCATATCTCCCTGAATGGGTTTCCAGCCTTGCTATTTTAAATTATGTCAATCTAGGTAATCTGTATTTGTTTTTTATTCCCAATCCACAGCTTCATGATCCTATTCTAAGCAATGGTATCTGGGTTAAAGATTTTGTGTGGATCATCTGGCTTTTATTTATTATCTTCGCTACTATTATCATGTTTCTTCATGCTAAACGTCATATCATTACAACAAAATAACAGTTCTATATCAAAAAAGGAGGGGGATTTTTGAACGAGAAAACTTTGATTAAAGCACTTCGAAAAGGAAATGAAGCTGCCGTTCAACAACTGGTCCAACATTATTACCCTCCGTTGTACCGCTATGTCACTACCAAGGTAGTAAATCAAGCAGATGCACAAGACATTTTGCAAGAAACCTTTCTTCGTTTTATGAAACAGATTCCCACCTATCGTGTACAAGGAAAATTATTAGGCTATCTCTATGTGATTGCTTCTAGCTGCTGTATCGATCATTTGCGCAAAGAGCAGCGCCATCGGCATTTACCGATCGAAGAAGAACTCTTACCTAACGGATGCTCATTCCAGGAAGCCATGATGCAGTCATTTGAATATGAACATCTGCATCAATTAATCGTCTTATTGCCAAATGAAGAACAAGATATCATCTATTTTTATTATTTGAAGCAAATGAATTTTCGTGAAATCAGCGAATTGCTGGGTATCCCCCAATCGACATTAAAATCCAGACATGCCCGTGCACTGATTCATTTACGCAATTTATGGAAGGAGGACAATAGTAATGAAACAATGGAATGACCCAGATCCGCAAGCCATTCAAAAAACCGCCTTTCTTTCCTTTGAACAATTACAATTATCTTTACAAATGGTTGATAGCCGCTCACACATCATTTGGCGACTCATTCACATGGAGCTGCGTTACTTCCTGCTGTTCAGTGTTGTTTCTTTTATGCTCTTGTTATGGCTGCTTGTATTTCTGCAGCAAAATCATATGCTGATCATTGCCTTCTATTTCTTTTTTCTTGGCGGTTATGGTATCTATACTACTTATCGCCAGTCAATCTATGGTATGGACGAGCTGATCAGTATTTGTTATATCAATCAAGGACGCTTATTTCTCTACAAATGTGCTGCAATCGCATTTGTACACTTGTTCTTATTTTTGCTTTTGTTCCTTTTCGAAACTCTAGCGCAAAATAATATATGGTCTCTCTTTTTCTCTACTCTGTTTCCATTTCTTTTGATTCAAAATATAACCTTATTCGCAGATCGCTGGATTTCACAAAAAATATTTGTATTATTGACTTATCTTGTATTTTATCTCTTTTATTTATTCTTTTTGATCATTGCCCCATCCTTCTTTGAACAGCTTTCGATTCATCCCATTTTCTTGATCACTATTCTATCCATCTTACTGTTGTTTTATGACATTAGACAAAAATATCATTAAGTATGTTTTTCCCTCATCACTAGATAACAATAATTAATTTCACAAAGATAAAAGCTGCATCCATCGATGCAGCTTAATTTGTATCATTTCTGCATACACGTTCGATATGCAGTGCTAAATAACCAGTTTCCACTTTCGGGATTTCCTTATGAATGGTCCGTTCGATACGCTCAATGATATGTTGCGCTACATTATACGAATACGGAAAATTCGTTTTTGTATACTCCTCCATATCTAATGCGAGTATTTCACCATCTCTTAATCGTGCCAATAAATATTTCATATGGGTCAACAAGCGGCTGTAAGATAAAGTATGCACATCAATTTCTACACCGCATTCTTTTTCAACTTGCTGAATGCTTTCATTGATGATCACCGCCACCAGCATTCCTTCATCGACCTGTTCCCCCATTGCGCTATGGATATGAAGGGTAATATAACCAACTTCATCTTCATTGATTTCGTACCCGCAACGTTCATAGATCAATTGTTTTCCCATTTTAGCTACTTCATACTCTTCTGGATAAAGCATGCAAATATCATTTACAAATGGGTTTGTAATATTCAATCCACTTTTGATACGTGCGATGGCAAAAGCAATATGATCAGCCAGCGGCAATAAAATATTTCGATCAATATTTTTAAAACGCGTTTCAGCCATGGCAATAATTTCACTGCTGAGTTCCAGAAACTCCGGTTCTAAATGATTCAAAACATCTTTTGCAGGACCTTTTGTAGTTTCTTTCTGCAATTCATATACTTTTCCTGTATAAGGCGGTTCAATTTGCTCATTGATCTTACGTCCAAAACCAATTCCTTTATCTAAAAGCAGGAGAACACGGTTTTCCTTTACTTCGTGAATCAACACAGCATTATGGTTTAAAATGCGAATAATTTTTGCCATGTTCTCCTCCCTTTCCCTTATTTTTTATCTAACACGAATAATTTCATCACCGGCATTGACATTTCCCAGCTTCAAAAGTTCTAGGTGATGGTCACCTAAATTCGTAAATACCAGCGGAACTGCATCTGACGGTGCATTCTCTCGAATATATTGTAAATCAATTTCCATCAATTTTGCACCTTTTTCTACTTTTTGTCCATTTTCTACTAATACATTGAATCCTTTACCGCCTAATTTTACTGTATCGATACCTGCATGAATCAAAATATCGATTCCTTCTGAAGATGTCAATCCAATAGCATGTTTTGTATCAAACACAAACTGAATCGTTGCATCACATGGACTGTACACATTTCCATCGCTAGGGAAAATAACGATACCGTCTCCCATCATTTTTTGTGCAAACGTAGGATCTGGTGTTTCATTGATCAGTTTTGCTTCTCCTTTCATTGGAGCAACAAAGATTTCTTTAATTTCTTTCTTTTCTTCTTTTGCTGGTTCTTCAACTACCGCCTGCACCGGTGTCTCTTCTACTTCTACTGGATTTTGAAGATATTCTTCCAGATCTGATTTAATAACAGATACACGCGGACCATAGATAACTTGCACACCTTTTCCTTTTTTAATGACGCCAGCAGCACCGCTTTGTTTCAAAACAGCCTCATCTACTTGATCTGCATTTTTTACTGTAACGCGCAGACGTGTTGCACAGCAATCCACATCCGAAATATTGTCTGCACCGCCTAAACCTTTTGTGATCATGGCAGATAATGCACTTGGCTGCCCGGCAGCGCCATCTTTCTCCGCTTCTTTACGTGCATTGACATCCGCTTTTGTATACAGTTTTGTTTCCTCGTCATCATCTTCACGTCCAGGTGTTTTCAAATTAAATTTTTTGATCAGGAATTTGAAGATAAAGAAGTACAGGAAGAAATAAACGATACCTACTGGAATGATCAACAACCAGCTTGTCTTATCATTTCCTTGCAGGATTCCAAACAACAACAGATCTAAGAAACCACCTGAGAATGTCAAACCAACTGCGATATTCAGCATATGCGCGATCATGTATGCTGCTCCTGCCAGTACGACCTGAACCGCAAACAACATTGGTGCGACGAACAAGAATGAGAATTCAATCGGTTCAGTAATACCCGTGAACATGCTTGTCAACGCAGCAGACAATAATAATCCTCCAGCAACTTTTTTCTTTTCTGGCTTTGCACATTGATACATGGCAAGAGCAGCTCCTGGAAGACCAAAGATCATAAAGATGAATTCTCCAGAGAAATAACGAGTGGCATCTGCACTAAAGTGAGTTACTGTTGGATCAGCTAATTGTGCAAAGAAGATATTTTGACCGCCTTGGATCAAATGTCCGCCTACTTCCATCGTTCCTCCAACAGCTGTCTGCCAGAATGGCAAATAGAAGACATGATGCAAGCCAAATGGAATCAATGCACGTTTGATGATACCAAAGATCAGTGTTCCAACATAACCGGTACCTGTTACCAGCGAACCAAGCGCATAGATACCATTCTGTACGACCGGCCATACAAAGAACATCAAAATACCCACAAATACAAAGGTGATTGTTGAAATGATCGGTACAAAACGGCTTCCGCCAAAGAAAGATAATGCATTTGGCAATTCGATCTTATAAAATTTATTATGCAGTGCTGCTACACCAAGACCAACGATGATACCACCAAACACACCCATCTGCAATGTTTGAATGCCGCACATAGAAGCAATCGTTCCTCCTAATACATCTGGAGAAATACTGCCGTCTGCCAAGATCTGTCCGTCAATGGTCAACATTGCATTAATAGATACATGCATAACAAAGAAAGCAATTACTGCTGAGAGGGCCGCAACCTCTTTTTCTTTCTTTGCCATACCAATTGCAACACCAGCTGCAAAAATCAAAGGCAGGTTATCAAAAATAGCGCTACCAGCTTTGCTCATTACAGTCAGCAAACCATGCAATACAGTCCCATTGCCTAAAATACTTTGCAAACCATAAGAAGCGATCATTGTTTCATTTGTGAAAGAACTTCCGATACCTAATAACAAACCTGCAACCGGAAGCACTGCGATTGGAAGCATGAAGCTTCTGCCGATGCGTTGAAGAACGCCAAATACTTTGTCTTTCATTTTCCTTTTCCTTTCTTCTCAAGACTCTTTAACGTTTGGCTGCGGCAAAAAGAAAAGGCACAAACATTAAAGAATCTCTATCGAGATCAAATCTTTAATAGTTCATGCCTGCATTACCAGTAACACTCTATTTCCATTTATATTCTAGCGAAGTAAGCGGTTTCTGTCAATCGTTTTTTCTATGATTTTTATTCTTTGTTTGCTTTATGCTATAATAATTTCACAAGTGAAATGGAGAAAAAGAATGGAATTATTGCAATTACAATATAAAATACAATTACTGCTTACGATCGTTTCTGTTATTTTGATCGTATGCATTTTATTTATCTGCTTGATTCACTGTTACTTGGAAATACGAAAAATAAGCAAAAATTGGGAAGAAATGATCACATTTACCTGTACGATCTGTAATGCATCCTTCACACTTCCTTTCCATCACCTGATCCAGCATCCTTTTCTTTTTAAAAAGAAAAAAACTTTAACAATTGGCGGTTTGCGGAAAGTGACTTCTCTTCAATATCGTTTACTATGTCCTCATTGTCATAAAAAAACATGGTGTATCTATCCCTTATCAACAGCTCCCTCCATCCTTTCTCTTTTACCAAAAGGGTTTTGGAAAAAACATATCATACGTTTTCTTCTGTTAGAAGGATTTGTCTGCCTGTTTTTTTCTATCTTGATACAGTGGGTACCTGCTTTCATCTTATAAAAAATCATTCCACACATTAATGGAATGATTTTTTATTTATTATTAAATAACTTACTTCCTTCTCCTAATAAATACTTTCGGCATAAAAACATTAACAAGACAGCGATAACACCGATCAAATTATCAAAAGCACTATCATGACTCATAATAATTTGACGAGCTACTGCAAACATAACAACTTCCACTAAAGAACCTGGTGTTTGCAAGATCAACATTTTTACAAATTCAATGCCTACGATCAAAGAAAGAGAAAAACTTAGATATGTTTCTAATTGAAAATCTTGAATTGAAAATACATTTGCTTCCTGAATGATAAATGAGATCATGGAAATCCCCATTGCTATAATTAATGCCACTGCGACAACATATTCTAAGCCTTTTAAGACTTTCATGAAACACTTCTGAGTCTTTTTCATTATAACTTTTCAATGTCCATCAACTTTTTGATTCGCTTGATGTGACGTTCTCCATTACTAAATGGTGTTTGCAGCCATACATTGACGATTTCTTTTGCCATTTCACTTCCAATGATCCGCTGCCCAAATGCCAGCATATTTGAATCGTTGTGTTCTCTTGTCAAACGAGCGCTCAATGGATCACTGCACAGTGCACAGCGAATTCCTTTTACTTTATTTGCAGTCATGGAAACACCGATACCTGTACCACACATGACGATTCCTCTCTCATATTCTCCACTGGCAACCGCTTGTGCACAAGGCAATGCTGTATCTGGATAATCCATGGAAGCTGTAGAATCTGTTCCAAAATCTTTTACCTCATGTCCTTGTTCTAACAACATTTTCTTGATCATTTCCTTGTACTCATAGGCACCATGATCACACGCTATTGCAATCCTCATAATTTTCTCCCTCCTGATTCCTTGATTCAGATATATATTTCAAGCGTACTTCATCTTTATTCTAATGTCAATGTCGTCTCTCATTAAGTAATGGTTTTCCTTCATGATATCGTTTTAAATTGTTTAAAACAATTTCTTCAAATTGAGAAAAACTGTCAGCATTCGCAAACGTGCCGGCTACATGCGGGGTGATCAATACATTATCATAATCCCATAAAGGATGTTCTTTCGGCAATGGTTCTATTTCCGTAACATCTAAAATTGCCCCGCCTATACAATGCGCATCTAAAGCACTTTGAATATCATTTAATGAAACCAGCGAACCCCTTCCGACATTCACAAATACCGCATTTTCTTTCATCAAAGTAAACAAACGGTGCTGGAAACAGCCCTTTGTCTCATCATTTGCAGGCAAACATAAAATAACAGTATCTGCACAAGGCAATACTTCATCCAGCTGTTGCAAAGTCACAATGCGTTCTACGCCATGCACTTTTCTCTCCGGATGTTTCCTGACGCCGATTACCTGTGCTCCTAAATGATGCAGTCGCTGTGCAAGAGCACTGCCAATATTGCCTAATCCGACTACAACAACGGTTGATCCGCTGATCATTCGCACTTGATCCATGCGTTTCCATGTATGTTGTTTTTGTTGCAAAACATATTGATCCAGTTTCTGATACATCATGATCATCATACCGATCACATACTCACTGATCACATCATCAAAACAGCCAGATGCATTGCATAAACGAATCTTATTTTCATTTAATTTTTCTACATCATATTGATCATATCCTGCACTATCTAATTGAATCAATTCCAAATGTGGATAGTTTGGAATGGATAGTGGATCTGGATTGCCAATAATCACCTGTGCACTTGTATCCTCACAAATCTCATATTGGCTTTTTATCTCTTCCATTGTCTGTGGACTCAATTCTCGAATACAACGAATTTTCATATCATGCAAAGGCAATTGCCGCTTGTATTGCCATTTTCCATCCTTTCAATAAACTTTCTCTTGCGGCTTCATCAATCATTGGCTCAAAACTTTCTGCTATTTGAAATTGAGCTTGTATCTGTTCTTGATCCTTCCAATATCCTACAGCCAACCCGCTCAAATATGCAGCTCCTAATGCCGTCGTTTCAGATATCAATGAACGTACCACTCGTTCATTGATAAGATCGCTTTGAAATTGCATCAAGAACGTATTCCTGCTTGCACCGCCATCTACTTGTAAACGTTGAATATGGATACCAGCATCTTCTTGCATTGCATTGATCACATCATAGCTTTGAAAAGCCAGAGACTCCAGCGTTGCCCGAATAATATGTTCTTGACTCGTTCCTCTAGTTAAACCAAATATGGCCCCCTTGACGCTTGGCTTCCAATAAGGAGCGCCTAATCCAGTAAAAGCAGGTACAACAATCACTCCATCGCTGCTTTCTACTGATCTTGCTCTTTCCTCACTTTCTTTACTTGTATTGATAAGATGCAGCCCATCTCTCAGCCATTGAATAGCAGCCCCTGCAACAAATACGCTTCCTTCCAGGACGTAATCTGTCTTTCCATTGATGCGCCATCCTGCACAAGTAACCAATCCGTTTTTGGATCGTATGATATCCTCTTTTGTGTTCATCAATAAAAAGCAGCCTGTACCATATGTATTTTTTACATCGCCTTTATGAAAACAAGTTTGCCCAAATAATGCTGCTTGTTGATCTCCTACTATTGATGTAATTGATCTAGGATGTGAAAAAACACTTTCACACATAGCAAGTTCACCGCTTGTATCAACGATTTCTGGCAGCATACAGCGCGGTATATTCCATAATTTTAACAATTCTTCATCATAATCTAATGTCTCTAGATTCATTAACATCGTTCTAGAAGCATTGGAAACATCCGTGATATGACATTTCCCATTACTCATTTTCCATACTAACCAGCTGTCGATAGTCCCGAAACAAAGTTCATTATTTTCAGCCCGATGCTGTGCATGATGTTTATCCAATAAGAATCGAATCTTGCTAGCGGAAAAATACGGATCTAAGAGCAGTCCGGTTTTTTCTTTGATCCACTCCTCTTTCCCTTCTTTTTTTAACTGTTGACAATAAGAGTCACTTTGGCGAGACTGCCATACAATAGCAAAATCAATCGGCTGTCCACTTTCTTTTTCCCAAATGACTGTTGTCTCCCTTTGATTTGTGATTCCGATACCAGCGATTTGTTCACTATGGATACCGGATCGGGCAAGCACTTCATTCATCACGCCAACCACGCTTGCCCAAATATCATTTGCATTTTGTTCCACCCATCCCGGATGCGGGTAATATGTTTCTAGTTCTTTTTGTGCCACTGCAACAATATTACTCATTTCATCAAAGAGAATTGCTCGTGAACTTGTCGTTCCTTGGTCGATTGCCATGATATATTGTTTCATATGGACACCTTCCTCTCTTGGCTTGTATTTTTATTTTATCACTTTTTATTCTTTGCATGACATCGCATTTCAATTTGCATCTCAATTTTTATATCATTCGATTGCTTGTGAATACAATATTGCTAGATTTAATGAATTTTCTTTTCTTTTTTTACCTTCATGTTAAAATATTACAGATATAGATAAGGAGTGTTTGCTATGAAACAAATATTTGAATGGATCAGATTACATCCCTATTGTTTTTGGCTATTCTATTATATTCCATATTTGATTTGTTTTATGTTACTAGAACATTTTGCGTCTCCAATCATTATTCTACATTCTTCTATTGATGACATGATCCCTTTTAATGAATTTTTTATTCTTCCTTACTTGTTGTGGTTTCCATACATGTTTGGTTCTCTTTTATATTTTATGTTCAAAAATAAAACATATTTTCAAGACCTTTGCTTTTTCATGTTTACCGGTATGAGTATTTCTTTACTCATTTATCTAGTCATTCCAAATGGAATAAATTTACGTGTTGATTTTCCAGTTGATAATATCTTCGCATGGCTTGTACACTTTATTCAAGGTGTAGATGATTCAGCAAATGTTTGCCCTTCCATACATGTAGCGAGCACATTTTCTATCATGCTGGTCGTATTGCGTTGTCCAAAATGGAAACACCGAATTCTTGTTAATATCGGATCTGTATTCATCGGACTTTCCATCATTTTATCAACGATGTTTTTAAAACAACATTCCATCATTGATGTCATTGCAGGTATCCTGCTAAGTCTCATTCTGTATTTTGTGACCTACCATTTAAACTGGAGACGAATCTTTTATTCTACTAAACTTCATTTTCTAGTTGATTAATTTATTATAGCTTATTCTATTATCCCTTCTTTGTTTGCCCATTGCGCTATTTTTGGTGTATCATAGATACGGAAAGAAGGATGCCCTATGAATGTTGAACGATTAAAGCAAATCCAATCGGAATTACCTGCTGATGTTACATTAGTCGCGGTAAGCAAAACAAGGACAAAAGAAGAAGTTGATGAAGCTTATCAAGCCGGCTGTACCATTTTCGGAGAAAACAAAGTACAGGAGATCATTGCAAAATATGATAAAAATTATCACTGGCATATGATTGGTCATCTGCAACGTAATAAAGTAAAACAAGTACTTCCTCTTGTAGATATGATCCAAAGTTTAGATTCACTATCCTTAGCGAAAGAAATAGAAAAACAAGCGGCTAAAATAGAAAAGAACATCGCTGTTTTAGTAGAGGTAAATATTTCACAAGAAGAAAATAAGACTGGCTTGCCGAAAGAAGATGTACTGGATTTTATCGCACAATGCAAAGAATCCTTTCCTCATATCGATATACAAGGTTTGATGTGTGTCGGTCCTAATACAAGCGATACTGTTTATATTGCAGAGTGTTTTGAACAAGTTCATCAGCTATTTTTAGAAGCAAAAAAGCAATATGGAGATTCGATTCGCTGGTTATCGATGGGGATGAGCGCTGATTGGAAAATTGCTGTAAAACATGGTTCGAACATGGTACGTATCGGTTCTGATATTTTTGGACCTCGTAACTATCAAATTTAAAAATTGCTGTATATTTCTACAGCAATTTTTTTATGAAAAATATACGCGATTATTTTGAATCAGTTTGTGTGTCGGATGGATATTTTCTGCAAAATGAAACCAATGTTTTGCGATTTCTTTTTCATCAAGATAATAATAACAAATTGCCAGCTGCAATGCCGGCAGAAAGTCATGATCATCTTGTTTTTCAAAACCACCGCGATGCGTTGAACGAATAGACTGTTCATACCAATAAGCTGCCTGTTCATATTCTTTTTCATCTAGAAACCAAAAACCGATTGCATTGCATATTTGACTCGTTGGAACTTCATATTGAAAACTTTTTATATATGCGAAAAAGGCTTTTTGACGTTGTTTTAGGATCATATAACAGTTTCCTAATTCATAACAGGCTTGCAATAGATCCTCTACCCATCCATTTTCTTTCAAAAATGTTTCATATTTTTGAATCGCTTCTTCAATTAGACCATGATATTGTAATTCACGCGCATAATAATATATTTCTCGAGGTGAAAACACCATATTCTCTTTTTCCATTTTTTTAAAAATAGAAAGATTTCGATTTGGATCATTTACGGTCATCTTTTGATGCTGAATCGTAATATCTTGATAGATGATCTTCCCTTCAATTGAGAGTGTTTCATGTATTCGTCCGTTCCATTGAAAATTCTTTTCTCTTTTTACAATCCGTTCTCTGTCAAAAATGATTGGAGATTCATCTTTCATATGATTCATTTCATAATGCATCATGATCACATCGATACTAGAGTCTAATCGATATTTTAACTCTTTCAATTTTTGTTGATTTTCTTGATCAATTATATCATCCGCATCTAACCAGAGAATATAATCCATCGTTGCTTTTGAAAATGAGAAATTTCTAGCAGCTGCAAAATCATCTATCCATTCGAAATAAAATACTTGTGCTCCCATTTCCCGGGCAATTTCTTTTGTATGATCTGCAGATCCTGTATCAACAACGATGATTTCATCCACAAAAGATTTTGCACAAGAAAGACAGCGCCGAATCACTTTTTCTTCATTTTTAACGATCATGCATAGGCTAATGGTAACCATCTTTTTCACCTCTATGTAAGACTGCCTTTCGGCAGTCTTTTTAAGACGCTTTTTTTACAAATAAGATCGTATCGATAAAATGCGTATTTTCCAAAGTATTTTTTAAGAATAGAGTTGACGGCTGTTCTGCATAAAAAATAGCATAACCGCTCATCAGTTCTTCATCCTTTTCAGAGGAAATCTTCGCATGATCTTGAGAATGGGGCAGCGTTTCCCCATCATAAACCACCACAGTTTCTGCAATCACAGGATACGCATCTGATTCTACTTGTACCTTTGTTTGATAATATACCTCATACAATCCTGGTTTTGTAATTTCAACGAATGGTGATCCTGCGATATGGGTAATTGAATCACCGCTATTTGCAACATTCTGAAATAGACTAAGCAGACCATTTCCAGATACTCGAGTGTCATTATTGTTAACCGCCGCAAGATTTTCAGTTGCCGTTCCTGTGGCTCCGGTGGTTCCAGTCACTCCTCTTGGGCCGGTTGGCCCTGCAGGTCCAGTACCCCCACGAGGTCCGGTCGGACCTGTTGCTCCTGTAGCTCCAGTTGGACCTGTCACACCTGTATTTCCCTGCGGGCCAGTTGCTCCGGTTGGACCTGTCGCTCCCGTTGGGCCTTGTATTCCCTGCGGCCCTGTTGCACCGGTTGATCCTGTCACACCTGTATCTCCCTGCGGGCCTGTGGCTCCAGTTGGACCCGTCGCTCCTGTTGGACCTTGCATTCCCTGCGGCCCTGTTGCACCGGTTGCTCCTGTCACACCTGTATCTCCTTGCGGGCCGGTTGCGCCAGTTGGTCCCATCGCTCCTGTTGGGCCTTGCATTCCCTGCGGCCCTGTTGCACCGGTTGCTCCTGTCACACCTGCTTCTCCTTGCGGGCCTGTGGCTCCAGTTGGCCCCATCGCTCCCGTTGGGCCTTGCATTCCCTGTGGCCCTGTTGCACCAGTTGCTCCTGTTATTCCAGTATTTCCTTGAGGACCTTGCGGTCCATAGGGTCCTTGTATGCCTTGTGGTCCTCTTTCACCACGTTTTCCTTCAGGTCCTCTTGGACCTGTTGGCCCAATGCAACAATCACAAGGAACATAATCGCAATTACATTCACAATCCCAGTATTCATTCGGGTCACAGCCAAATTTCCGTTTATTGAAATTCACTTTGCTTCCTCCTTTCAACCTCATGATTCAATTTAGACTATGAAATTAAAAAAAACAGATTTAGGCAATAGTATAAATCTGTTTCTTTCATATTTAATAATTAATCCACATGAACGATGTAATCTTTCTTGCGTTCTTTCGGCTTTGGTACCTCTCCCTTTGGATATCCTAAGGCAATTGCTCCCACACCTCGAAGTGTAGCAGGTAAACCCCACTCTTGTAACAATTGCTTCCCTCGTTCACTATCAAAAATTTGGCGTTCACGATTGACCCATACGCTTCCTAAACCAACAGCATGCGCTGCTAGCATCAAATTTTCTAATACACAGCTTCCATCTTCAATAAAAGTCGGCATTGTTCCGTCAGCCAATACTACCACAATGACTGGTGCTCCATAATAGGGGTCATTTTCTGCACCCATTACTTCCGCGTTCAATTTTGAAAGCTCATCACGATATTTCTTATTTGTAACAGCTACAATAACAGGTGACTGCTTTCCCATTGCTGTTGGTGCATATGTTCCTGCTTCTAATACCGCCTCTAACAGTTCCTTATCAATTTTCTTATTTTCATAACTACGAATGCTGCGACGACTTTTAATTAAATTTAAAAATTCTTGATTCATATGTTTCCCCTTTCTATGTCTATTTTTATCATTAACATCACTTTTATTATAATTCTCTTATTTCTGTTTCTCAAGCAAGCATTTTTAGTCTGCATCCTGCTGATTGGTCTTTACAAAAAAAGAATATCCGGTAAAATACTTTTCGGGAATGAAGTTCTCCCTTGGGAAACCTAAACCGCATGTATGCTGATGACTTCTGTGATTTTTATCACGGGTTGTCAGCTTTTTTATTTTAGGAGGAATATCATGTTAACATCACTTGGCTTTATTTTCATCATTGGATTAGCAATGGCGTCCATCGTACAAGCCCTTCGATTACCACGGATCATTGGCATGCTTATTACAGGCATTATTTTAGGTCCCTATGTATGCAATCTATTAGATCCATCTATCTTATCCATATCTTCCGAGTTGCGGCAAATGGCATTGATCATTATTTTATTAAAAGCTGGTTTATCTTTGAACTTAGAAGATTTGAAAAAAGTTGGCCGTCCTGCTATCCTTATGTCTTTTCTTCCTGCCTCTTTTGAAATAATAGGTTATATCTTATTTGCACCTATGCTATTGCATATTTCTGTTATTGAAGCTGCAGTTATGGGTTCCGTCTTAGCTGCTGTTTCTCCTGCTGTCGTAGTGCCTCGAATGGTCTATTTAATGGAAAAGAAATATGGAACTAAGAAAGGTATTCCTCAGTTGATCATGGCTGGTGCCTCTTGTGATGATATCTTTGTCATCGTCTTATTTTCCACTTTTTCTAGCATGGCTCAAGGAGGAAGCGTACATATCACAGACTTCATCTCTATTCCCGTATCTATCTTGCTGGGTATTGCATTAGGTGCTGTTGTTGGTTATCTTTTAAGCTTATTTTTTGAATCTGCCTACAACCACAAACACTATGTAAGAAATAGTACAAAGATCATTATTATTTTAGGTATCTCATTCTTCTTTATAGCAATTGAATCCTGGTTAAAAGGAACTGTTTCTATATCTGGATTATTAGCGGTAATTGCAATGGCATGTGTACTGAATAAGAAAAGTCCCTCTTTTGTATCGAAACGACTATCTGAAAAGTTTGGAAAATTGTGGATTGCATCTGAAGTGATCTTATTTGTATTGGTTGGTGCAGCAGTAGATATTCGTTATACATTGCAAGCTGGTCTAGCTGCCATTGCTATGATTTGTATTGCCTTGTGTGTTCGCTCTATTGGTGTTTCGATTTGTCTTTTACGATCCCCTTTAAATAAAAAAGAACGTCTTTTCTGTACAATAGCCTATTTACCGAAAGCAACCGTACAAGCAGCGATTGGTTCTGTTCCATTAGCCATGGGATTATCCTGTGGACCAATTGTATTATCTGTTGCTGTATTAGGAATATTGATCACAGCACCTTTAGGTGCCATAGGAATTGACTTTTCTTACAAGCGGCTATTAGAAAGAGAATAATATATTTTCCAAGAAAAAAAGTGAATTCTCGTTTTATTGAGATTCACTTTTTTCCTTTTTTGGAAGTGTTAAATGCACTTCTTCAATTCGATTTTTCTCTAAAGCTGTTACTTCAATTTTTATACCATTGTCTAACGTAATGCTGTCATTCAATTTTGGTAAACGTCCTAAACGATCAATTACTAATCCACCGATCGAGTCAAAATTTTCACTATTTAGATCTAAATGCAATGTTGAATTCAGATCATGTAAACTGATATATCCTTTTACTTCATAAATATATTCACTGATTTGTTTGATTTTTTCTTCTTCTTGTGCATCATACTCATCATGTACATCCCCAACGATCTCCTCAACGATATCTTCTACTGTAATGATGCCGACCATTTCACCATATTCATCCATTACAATTGCTAAATTAAAAGTAGAATACTTCATTTCAAATAAAAGATCGCTCACAGGTTTATTTTCATAAGTAAAATATGGTTTACGCAGGATCTTATCGATATGAAAATCATTCAGGTCCTGATATAATAATAAATCTTTCATATTTACAAGACCGACAATATTATCCACTGATCCATCATATATTGGAATACGTGTAAACTGTTCCTGACGGAATAATTCAATCAGATCCTGATAGGTACTATCACGTTTTGCCATTACTACATGGACCCGCGGTACCATAACATCTTTTGCTTTAGTATCCCCCAGATCAAATACTTTATTGATCATTTCCTTTTCATCTTTTTCAATAACGCCTTCTTCATGCGATACATCCACGATCGTCCGCAATTCTGATTCTGTCAAAGTTTGACGATTAGAATCAGATTTAGCCCCAAACAAACGCAGAATGACATAACTAAATGCATTGATAAATACGATGACCGGGGTCAATAACTTCATCAAAAAAGAAATGATCGGTGCATAGGCTAAAGCGATTTTCTCTGACTTTTCGGTTGCCATCGTTTTTGGTGTAATTTCACCAAAAATCAAAATCAACAGCGTAATGATGAAAGTTGCCACACCAACTGCAGCCCCGCCAAATGAATAAGCAATCGTTGTTGCAATACTTGCTGCTGCTGTATTTACCAAGTTGTTGCCAATCAATATTGCACTGAGCATTTTTGCTTGATTATCTAATATTTTTAAAACGAGCTTTGCGCGTGCATTCCCTTCATCCGATAAAGTACGCATGCGAATCTTATTTGTAGAAACCAATGCAGTCTCTGCTGAAGAAAAAAATGCAGATAACATTAACAAAACAATCAAAACAAATATCTGTGCCGATAAGTCTGGATCCATAAAAAGCGTATCTCCCCTTTTTTAATTGATATCATTTTATCATATTCTTTTAACAAGAACAATAATGCGCTCTGGCATCTGCATGACTTCCTATAAGATCTGTTTTTTTATTTTTTTCAATAGAACAAATGCGATACATGCACATACTATTTCTGTAATCAAAAACGCCCACCAACATTGATTCAATCCAAACATTGAAGATAAGAAGTATACTAAAGGCAACAATAATATCATTTGCCGCAATAATGTAATAATCAAAGAATACGTTGGAGATCCCAATGCTTGAAATACCGAACAGGCTACCATTGAAATACCTGCAAACAGAAATGACAATGAGATAATTCGCAAAGCTGGTATCCCAATTGCTAACATATTCTCTTTTGCATCAAATAAAAACAGCAGCTGTGCAGGAAACAGTTCAAATAAACATGTGCCAATCCCCATGATGATACACGATACCAGTATAGAAAAACGAATGGAGTGATGAATTCGTTCCATTTTTCTAGCTCCGTAATTATAAGATACAATTGGAATCAAAGCATTATTCATCCCAATGACCGCCATGAATACAAATTGCTGCAACTTGTAATAAATACTAAACACCGAGACTGCTGTCTCCGAGAAGGTAACTAATATCATGTTCATTATAACAGTCATAAAGCTCATGATCGACTGCATTAGGATAGCCGGGATCCCGATTCGATATATTACTCTTAGAATATGACTGTCGATATGAAAATCATGAATAGAAATTTGTACTTCTTTTACTTTTTTCTGCGTAATCACAATACCAATCAGCATTGCGATGATCTGGCCAATCACTGTTGCAATTGCAGCTCCTGTTACACCCATAGCCGGTAAATGAAACATGCCGAATATGAAAATGGGATCTAATATGATATTCACAATGGCTCCTATTCCCTGAATGATCATGTTATAAATTGTGTTTCCTGTTGACTGCATGATCCTTTCATATGTTATCTCCACAAAAACACCAAAAGAAAGAATCGTACAAACACGCATATAGGAAATTCCCATATCTATGATTGCTGGATCATTTGAGAATAACTGCAGAAATTTTCTTGAAAAGAAGATCCCAATCAGAGCAAATACGATCCAGTTACAAATTGCAGTAAATAAGCCGTGTGCTGCAACTTGATTTGCTTTTTCTTGCTTTTTCTCTCCTAAATAGCGAGACAGCATCGCATTGATCCCGACTCCTGTTCCGCATGCCACTGCAACCATGATCATTTGAATTGGATAACATAAAGATACTGCAGCCAAAGCATCTTCACTCACTCTTGCTACAAACATACTGTCGATGATATTATACAAGGCTTGTACCAGCATCGATATCATGATTGGCAATGACATTGTTATGATTAGTTTTTTTATTTCCATTGTTCCCATTTTATTTTCCATATTGTTTCCTCCTTTACACATAAAAAGAAACCCCGGGGGTTTCTTTTGGACATCACTTCGATAGTTTCTAATGTTTTATGCAAAGCGAGGGTTGATGAAATGGGACTTCATCAACCAATATCCTTACATGACAGGATATTCGTCATCACCATTATACACGACCTACTGCATATTGAAAAGCATCTTCTTCAACTTTTTCCGGATCATATTCTTCATATTCTTCTAGAATCTTTCCATAACGCTCGCGATAATCATTATCTACCTCTGCTTGCGGAAATACTTTGCAAGCTTCGTTAAAGAAGTGTTTCGAGTCTCTGCCCATTGCTTTTCCTCGTTTTGTATGTTTATCCAAAGCAAGATCGATTATCTCCGGTACTTCTCCCATGGCAGCTGTCTTGATCACGATGTTCTTTAAGAAATCACTTGAACGATCTTTTTGACTTGAACACAATATACGGATTGCATGAATAAAATACATCGGCTGATCTGGATCATCATAAGCATATTCCTTGCGCATTTGATTTAATACATAAATATGTCTTGCTGCATCTAAATTTCCAAATCCAATATCCTCTACCGAGATTGACATCAATCGGCTCCATACTTTTTCCAGCAATACTGGACTTGTCGTATAAAGTTCATATGCATAGCGACAAGCTAATTCTGTCATTGAACGGCGAATTGCTTTTTGTAAACCTGAAATGACTTCATCTGCAGCTAAGCCATGCTTTGTTTTCGCCTCTGCCCATAAACTGTAATCTTTACCCATTGTTTTTTCCTCCTTATTTCAATTCCGGCCAATAACCTTTATTGGCATCTATCAGATCATCTAACAGCTCTTTTGCTACGTTGGCACTCGGTACTGTTTTTGATAACGTCAGTGCCTGCCATAACTTTAAATAGCTGTGTTCGATCCATGCATCTACTACCAGTTTCTCCACAGCAACTTGCTGTTCCATCAAACCTTTCTGGAACGTTGGAATCTTACCAATGGATAATGGTTCATATCCATCTTTTCCAACAATACAAGGAATCTCTACCATCGCATCTTTATCAAAATTCTCGATTGCTCCATTATTTTCCACGATCAGCAGCATTCTTTCATGCGTATTGAATGCCAATGCAGTTGCAAGATCTACGATAAAATTGGCATGAATCCCTATTTGCAATGATGTTCCTTTCGCAGTCCCAGCTTTTGCTATTCTTTCACACTCGCCAAATACTCTTTTTTCGCGGCCATCCATCACTTGGTTGGCACGTGTATAATTCGGATCTGCATGTGCTACCATGTCATCTCCATACAGATAATATTGTAAATAGGAATTCGGTGTGGTCGTAGGATCCAACTTCACTAGATCTTTTACTTTCATTGCTGTATCACGCCAGCTTGCATCCGTATAATTTCCATCTTCTATATGCTCTGGACAGTTTCCAAACTGTAACTGGTGTTGAATCAATTTCGGCAATAATTCGTTTCCCTCTTTATCCTTGATCGATGTATACCATCCAAAATGATTTAATCCAAAATAACGAATATCTAATTCTTTTCGATCTCTTTTTCCCAATATTTGCGCATAACTGTTTTCCAGTCCGATCGGCATATCACATATGTTGATGATTCTTGCATGCGGCCGTAATCGGCGTGTTGCTTCTGCAACGATAGATGCTGGATTTGAATAATTCAACATCCAACAATCAGGGGAATATTTTTCCATATAATCAATATTTTCTAATACTCCTGCAATGGAGCGCATACCATACGCAATACCGCCAGGTCCGCAAGTTTCTTGTCCAACGACACCATGTTTTAATGAGATTTTTTCATCTTTTTCTCTCATTGCCAATTTGCCTACACGGATATGTGCCAGGCAAAAATCCACATCTGTATAGGCAACTGCCGGATCTGTTGTTGCAATAAAAGCAATGGATGGATCTTTCTCCTTTACTAAAATTTCACATGCCTTAGCCAGTTTATTTTGACGATCTTCATCATTATCATAGAGCTTAATGCAGCGAAGTGGAAGTTTGTCTATGTTATCCAGTAACATAAGAATAATCTCTGGAGTATAGGTGCTTCCTCCTCCAGCAATTACAACAGAAAATTTTTTATTCATTTTTTCCTCCATTTCCCCGCGCCTAAAGTCGCGCGGACACAAATATTTCATCAATAAATCCCACATGCTTTATTTTCGTGTTACCCTATAAGAGAGGTGGTATACTACAGAGCACGTGGAGGTGAGTAGGAATTCTACTCAATTGAATATCCTGTATTTTTATAAGTTGCCGTCATCATATCAAGCACAAATAAGTAGGACTTTGAGCCTGGACACTTATGATTGTTCAATCAACTGTTGTCGATTCGCTTTGATGACAGTCAATGCCACCTCTCCTTTTGTATGAAAGGAGCTTTTTTATATGGCAATGAAAATCGTTCGTTTCAACTGCTGTGGCATGGATGTTCACAAAGATCTGGTCGTCGCTACTATTGGTATCACCGATAGACAGTCGAACATCACAGAATATTTCCAACAATCTTTTTCCACTTTAAACTCGGACCTATATCGTTTAAAGGATTGGCTGAATTCTTATCACTGTTGTGATGTCTGCATGGAATCTACCGGTAAATACTGGATCCCTATCTTCAACATTCTTGAAGGTGAGATCAATGTCCATTTAACTCATCCCAAGTATGTCAAAGCCATCAAAGGCAAAAAAACTGATAAGAAAGATTCCAAATGGATCTGTGATCTCTTCAAACATGATCTGATCAAATTCTCGTTTATCCCTCCAAAAGAAATCCGAGAACTGCGTGAGATCGCCCGTTACCGATACAAGCTGGTCTGCATGCGTTCTTCAGAACGGAATCGTTATCAGAACTGTATGACCGTTTCCAATATCGGATTAGCTTCTGTTGTCTCCGATCCTTTTGGCAAGACAGCTTCCAATATCATGAAAGAAGTCATGAAGCCAAACGTGATTGATGATGACAAGATCTTAAAACTCATTCACAAAAATTGTAAGAACAAAGATAAGATACTAGACTCCCTTCACGGCTATCACATCGAAGCGGATCAACGATTCAAGATGGAAAAATCATTGAATCATATGGAGTACTTGGATCAACTCATCAATTCATGTGAAGCAGAATTGGTCAAGCGGGCTTATCCTTTACGCGAATCTTTCCAGCATATCACACAAATAAAAGGAATTAGTTCCTTATCGGCCATTCTGATCATCTCTGAAATAGGAATCGATATGTCTCAGTTTGAATCCGACAAACAACTTGTCAGTTGGGCTGGACTTTCTCCTGCCAACAACGAAAGTGCCGGCAAGAAAAAGTCAGTTCGTATCTCCAAAGCTGGACAATATCTCAAACCACTGCTTGTCCAATGTGCTTTATCGACCATCAAAGATAAGACATCTTATTTTGGAAGAAAGTATTCCAATATCAAGAAACGACGTGGTCACAAGAAAGCCATCATTGCGATCGCACGCATGATGTTGGTCAGTATCTATCACATGATCCTAACAGGCGAAGTATTTCAACCAACGGATTATGAATCCTTCATGAATCCACGATCCGATACCAAACAATCACTAACAGTTGAAGAAGCATTAAACTTTTTGAAACAATCCGGCATTGATATATCTTCTATTCAAATCAACTTATAAATTTTTTCGATATTTTTACTACTTATTTTTAAGTCGGCTTTTTTTTTACAGTTTTATTCACACTTCATCCTCACACTTTCTTTCTGTATCATTAATGTCATTATAAAATCTGTTTCATCTCATTCTCAACTAAACTATTTCCTAAGCCTTTGGAAAATAATTAAACTTCTCTATACGTTTTCAAGCGAAAATTTCTATCGCTTCAAATTGAAAAATGTTAATATATATTTAGATTTTTTAATACGAAAGTTGAGGTATTATGATGGAAGTGAATGTACAGCTAATGATTACTCCAGAAGAATTTTTTGACGCAATCAGTGAGGCTATTGCCCTTGATATTCAACAGGCAACCGGTAAACATGTCCGTCCCAAAAATATCAAAAGAGGAATGTCCTATACCAAAAAAGTAAATAAACGGCAGTCTTACCAAGTAACGATCACAGCATACGAATATCCAAAGGTTTACAGCTCACGCATTGATTCCACAAATGGTTCCAATTTCATGAGTTACTCTGTCGAACCATTAGATGAAGGAATTGGTATCACTTATAAAGAAGAATTGATCAAGTCAAATGGAAAAAGCGGTGATACTGGATTCACTGCACTTTTTGCAAAAACAACGGGCATTCGCCGCACAAAAAAACGTTTAGCTAATATTGAAAAATATGTAATTGAAAAACGCAACAGCTCACAAAAAGAGGAAGAAACAGAAAATAATGAAAACGACGATCAATCTCAAGACATCTCCAAAAGCAATTAAATTAATTGCGATGGATTTAGATGGAACACTTTTAGATCAGAAAGAAAATATTCCTGTCAAAAGCATAGAATATCTGCTTCATTTACAAAAAAAAGGTATTCGCATTGCTTTATGCAGCGGTCGCAGTCTCTTTGAAATGAAACGATATGCCAAAGAATTGCAATTGTCTCAATTTAATGGTTTCCTGATCTATACCAATGGTGCAGGAATCTATAATTATGAAACAAATACACTTTATAAGTTTTCTTCACTGCGGAAAAATGAAAGTGATTATTTGATTCATGTTGGACGCGCTTTTCATATGTTTATCTATGCTCCTTATAAAGATCGTTATTATTTGGAAGGAAACAAATACTTGAACAAAGTATTTCTTGTTGCAAAAAAATACTCTACAGGATCGAAAGTTATTCAAAATCTTTTCTCTATGGTAGAGATCGTTCCAGACTTGCCAATCTCGCTAAAAGAAAATGCATATAAACTTTGTTTTCGGGGATTGCCGCATCAAATCAAACGAATGCAAAACTATTTAGATAAACATGTTCCTTCTCAATTCAGTATTTTTTCTTTATCTCCCTATTGCATCGAAATCAATCATAAAAACGTAAATAAGGCGCAGGCATTGCTGAAGGTATGTAAAGAAACAGCAATCAACAAAGAACATGTCCTTGTATTTGGCGACAGTGCCAACGATCACTCTGTATTCTTGTCTTTTCCAAATAGTATTGCTATGGGAAATGCAGATGTCAAAACTAAACAACTTGCATCAAATATAACCTTATCTAATAAAAAAGAAGGTGTTTATCACTTTTTATACCAATATTTTGGATAAACAATGAAAGAAATCTCCCGATCAATGACTAAGATACCTATCAAAAGTATCACCCTGTCTATTTTATGATGAAAAATTAAGAAGATAAAACCCAGACGGCAATTCACAATTTCCGCCTGGGTTTTCATGATGAAATAATAATTGAGGTTTTAAACTATATCCTTATTTCTTCTACTGTAAAACAGATGATCAAAAGAAGAACCACATCAATTTAATACTGCACTTTTCTAAATAATACCCTGCAATCATTGACAGCATTCTCTCATGCCCTTGTATATGTCTATATGTTACAAGAAGACTTATTTTTTAGGCAATACTATTTGTATTTTTTTCTCATATAACGTAATCTGTGGATCTGCTGTTTCATATAATTCTCCATCCAAATTTAAGCGGATCGGTCTTCCATTTGTAAGAATCTGCATTTTTTTGGCTTTTCCGCTTGCCACAAATTTTGTGTAAGATAAATGTGTGCCTTTCTTATATTTACCAGATAATGATAATATTTTAAATCGTGAAACTTTTTTGATCAATGAATAGTCAAACCATCCGTCATCGATTTGTGCATTCGGTGCAGGACAATATCCTCCTCCATAGTAACGGCCATTCCCTGCTACGATAAACAAATAGGGAGACATTGGATATTTATCATTATCTATTTGTACTTCTACTTTTTCAGTCATTTTTCCAATTAGACTGACCAATAATCCCAGAAAATAAGGCACGATTCCTTGAAAAAAAGAGAACTGCTTAAATTTTGCGACATGATAAGCTACTTTGACATCCAAACCTGCAGAAACTGTATTCACACTGGCTTGATCATTGATCATAATGATATCGCTGTAAATACGCTGTATGTGATGATAATTTTTTAAATCTAGAAAATCTTGTTTATCTAAAGAAGGAAATGATTTGATAAAATCATTTCCCGTTCCAATTGGAACCACTGCTAATTCTATATGCGGATATGATAATATGCCGTTGACTACTTCATGCAGCGTTCCATCTCCACCGCAGGCATATATGCGCATTTCTTCATTTTTAGATGCAGCCTCTTTCGCAATTTCTTTTGCATGTCCAGCATAGTTGGTATAGATGATAGCATATTCTTCTTTAGAAAAAGCAGAAGCAATCTGTTTTTCTAACTCCGTACGTTTTGCATGTGAACTTTTCGAGTTGATAATAAACACATGTTTCATTTTTTCACATCCTTTTTCAACAATGTTTGAACTGCATAGGATGCACACGCAAGACCTGCTGCTGCTGGAACGAAAGGAGAACTAGCAGGCGGCATCTTCTCTTTTCTTGTCTTGCCATTTTCATTGATGATCTTTGTTTGCACTGTCGGCTGTTCCAGTGAACAGACAACAGGAATCTTTCCCTTTACGGTCGATTTGCGCATTAAGTTACGCATTACTTTCGCTAATGGATCATAGCTTGTTTTCATCAAATCCATGACAGTAATCTTTGTCGGATCCATTCGATTTGCCATACCCATGCTGGATATAAACGGTATCTTATGGGAAAGACAGTATTCGATGCAATCCCGTTTCGAACTAATTGTATCAATGGCATCCACAACAAAATCAACAGAAGGATCAAATACTTGTTCATTGAAGGACGCCTGATAAAATACATTGATACATTTGATATCGATATCATCGCGATATTGCAAAATTCTTTCTTTCATGACTTGGGGCTTTGCTTGTCCAACAGTATCATATATCGCCATGATCTGACGATTCAAATTACTTAAAGCAACCTGATCCCCATCTACTAAGATCAATTTGCCGATTCCGCAACGAGCAAGTGCTTCTACACAATACGAACCTACACCGCCAATACCAAGCACGCACACTGTACTCTGTTTTAATTTTTCTATACCTTCTTCTCCCAGCAGAAGTGTCGTTCTGGTATTCGTTTGTTCCATGTCATTTCCTCCATTCCTGTATATCTTGGGTCAATTGTTCTTTCCACCCTGGTTCATCAACATCATACCAGTGAACATCAAACTGATTGCGAAACCACGTATACTGCCGCTTTGCAAAATTTCTTGAGTTCTTCTTAATTTGTTCCACACATTCTTCCAATGTGTTTTTTCCCAGGAAATATCCATGCCATTCTTTATATCCAATTCCTTTGAAACCAGGTGAAGTCCAGACAGAAGGGTCTTTTGCTAAATTTTTGATTTCATCTAACAATCCTGTCTGCATCATCTGATCCACTCGCTGATTGATCCTTTCATACAAATGCGTTCTTGGCATCATAAGACCAATCATAAATATATCATATAAAGGCCGATGTTCTTGGACACGGATGATCTCGCTTTTCTTTTTTCCATTATGTGCCATCATCAAAGCACGTATCAGCCGACGGCGGTTATTATGATGAATGGTTTTGGCTGCTTCAGGATCAATGATCGATACTGCTGCATACAGTTCATCTTCACTTCTTTCCTCTAAGAATTCTCGATATTCACGATCTTCTTCTTCATCTGTAAATACATAATCATATAAAGCTGCTTTGATGTACAGCCCTGTACCTCCACAGATGATTGGCTGTTTTCCTTTATGACGAATCTCTTCTATCACTTCTCTGCATCTTTTCTGAAACAGCTTTACATTATAATCTTGTTTCAGATCATATTCATCAATTAAATAATGTGGAATGCCCTGCTGCTCTTCTTTCGTTGCTTTGGCGCTTCCAATATCTAAATCACGATAGATTTGGATCGAATCGCCGCTGATGATCTCTCCGTCATATTGCTTTGCGAGTTCAATGCTCAATGCTGTTTTTCCAACTCCTGTTGGACCAATGATCACAATGATCTTTTCTGCTTGTCTAGCCACGTTCAAACTCCTTTCGTAATTGCGCATCACTCATACAGATAATCGTTGGGCGGCCATGAGGACAGTGGAACGGCTGCTCGCACTGATCTAAATCATAAATGACTTTCTGCATTTCTTCTATCGTTAATGCTCGATTGAAGCGTATGGAACTGTGACATGCCATTGTCGCAATGGCATGTTCTCTTAAAGCAGCAATATCAATATGCTGATCTCTTTGCCAGATATCGATCATGTCTTGCAAAAAACCAACCTCATCCACTTGTTTCATCCATACAGGCAAGGAACGGCACAGCAATGTCTGCTCACCAAATTCTTCAAAATGAATACCGATATTTTCCAGCAATGCATTTAATTCATCGATACGACTGACTGCATAAATGGTAGTCTCTATCTGTAATGGCAATAACAGCTGCTGATTATTTGTATCTCCAGAAAGTATGGCTTTTCGAATTTGTTCGTAATGATATCTTTCCTGAGCGGCATGCTGATCGATGATATATAAGCCCTCATCACCTTGTGCCAAAATATATGATTTACGAAATTGTCCGATTACTTGTAACTGTGGCAAATGTTCTCTTGCTGTTTTTGTACTATCACTCTGCACTTCTTCTTGTTTCTTTTCTTCTTTTTTTACTTCTGGTTCTTTATCATCATCTGCAGTTTCTTCTATTTTATGAGAGACTTTTGGCTTTTCTTCTTGCACTTTCATCAATTGCTCATCCTTTACAGGAACTGCATATAAGCTCTCAATGACTTCCTGATGTTTTATTTTCTGATTAGATGGACTTGATTCAACAACAAATGTGGACTGAACTGGATTGTCGGCAGGTTTTTTATCTTCTTTTGTAAAACTTTCATTTACTTCTTCATTCAGTTTCTTTAATTCTTTATTGATCGGAAATTCAAAATTTAAACTTTGCGTTTCTACTTTTATCTTTTCTTTTTTGCTTTCCAATGACACAAATTCAAATTCTTTTTGTAAAGCTTCCCGCAGCGTTTCATAGATCAATTTTTCCAATTGTCTTTCTTTTGATAATCGAATCTCCCATTTGCTTGGATGTACATTGACATCTACCAATTGTGCATCCATTTTGATATTTAATACCACGATCGGATAACGATCTTTTGGCAGATATGGATGATAAGCATCCAAAATTGCTTTTTGTAAATGATAACTGCGGATCATCCGCCGATTTACGAACAAAAAGATAAAATATTTTGTTGCTCGATTGTATTTTGGCTGTACTGCCATGCCATCTATATGATAATCTATATCTTTTCCATGAATCTCTATTGCACTTTTTGCAATGCTGCGATCATACATCTGAAATAAGATCTCACGTAGGTTTCCGCTTCCTTTGCTTTGGAAGATCGTTCGATTATCATGTGTTAATGTAAACCGAATCTCGGGATAAGCCAATGCAAATTTTTGTACAACTTCTGATATCAATGAAAATTCATATTGCGGGGATTTTAGATGTTTAAAGCGGGCAGGTGTTTTTTGAAACAAATGTTCAATTCGAATGCTTGTTCCTAAAGGACAGGCAGTAGGATGTGCCCCTTTGAATTTTCCGTAGCTGATTTCAACTGCAGAGGATTCTGTTCCATTATTTGTTTGTAAATATACATGTGATACAGAAGCAATAGAAGGTAAAGCCTCTCCACGAAATCCCATCGTGTGAATATTCCACAAATCGCTTTCATCTTTCATTTTACTAGTTGCATGTCTTTCAAATGCAGTGGTAGCATCTTGTGCATCCATTCCTTCTCCATCGTCAATAATCGTTATGCTTTCAATACCGCCTTGTTCGATTGCAATTGTGATGTCTTTTGCTTTTGCATCAATGCTGTTTTCAACCAATTCTTTGACAACGCCGCTAGGTCTCTCTACTACCTCTCCTGCAGCGATCATATTACTTAAATGTTCACTTAATACATTAATCTTTCCCATTTGTTTTACTCCTGTTTTTTATACTTTCTTATTATAAACTATTTTTTGAAAGAAACCTAATCAGCCAAAAAAAGATCTCCGCTCTGAGATCTTGTTCTAATATTTATATAACCATTTTTTCCTGCATGCGTAATTGCATAGGCGAAATTTCATAACGTTGTTTAAACTTTTTATAAAAATAATTACGATTCTGAAATCCGCATTGCTGACATATCTCATAAATAGGCAAATCACTGCTTTTTAATAAACGATAGGCAATATTCAATTGATATTCCTGTTTAATTTGCGAAAATGACTTACCTAAACTTTGCCGTATCAGATTACTTAGATAATTATAATTATATCCTAATTCTTTCGACATGGTTTTTAATGAACCATCTTGATAATGGGAAGATACATAGTTCAATATCTGATAGATAACATAATTATTTTTTTCTTTTTGGCTGACAAAAGAGCCTTTATCATTTATTGTTGTGATCAGTTGTTGAAACAATACATGAAAATAATCTGACATTAATTGCGTATAATTAAATTTACGTTCAGAATAGTATAAAGTACAGATACATTCCAAAGCTAATTCCAATAGATGATTTTCATGGTTGTGAATCACCATAAAACCATCTTCATTTCCATTTTGAAAAAAACTATTTGAAAAGAATTCATACACGTAGTTATTATCGGAAAAATCTTTTAAAAAATCTAAATTTACCATTTCTTCTTTAAATACGATATTCACTATAATATCATTTGTATCGCTATAATCGGATGCTCTTACGACACCTTTTTGAATTAAAATGATATCCCCTTGATTTAGATGTATCTCCTTGTTATGTATATAATAGGTACTTTTTCCTGAATATATAAAAGTAATTTCATAATAATCATGAAAGCCTGGATACAGTCTTGTATATCTGCTTTCTTTCATTACGATCAAATCATTGATCCTAAATTCTGGAGACAAATTTGTATAATAGACTCCTTTTTTTACTTCTTTAAAATAACGTGCATTTGAATATAATCTGCTGATTTCCCCAGGATGGTCTTTATGCCATTTCTCTGATGTTGTTTCTCTTCTTAGATACTCATCAATTGATGGAAAATACATGATTTACCTCTTATTTAAATTTGGAATAATAAAGTCAAAAGAACAGAAACAATAATTGCAGGAACATAATTCATTGATTTAAATTTCCCTATACCTAATAAATTAAAAGCAACAGATAATAGGATGATTCCTCCTACCACATTGATTTGTGCCATACACTGATCATTCAAGACAGGTGCTAACAAAGATGACAAAGCCGTCAGCGAACCTTGATAAATAAATAATACGATACCGGCAAATGCAACTGAAATTCCTTTTTTAGCAGAGAAGAACACAGAAGCAATACCGTCTAACAACCCTTTTGAAAACAATGTATTGTGTGTATGCATCAATCCACTTTCTAATGAACCTAAGATTCCCATAGACCCCATACAAAATAATAAACTGGCTTCAATAAATCCATCTGAAAATTGTGAATTTCCTTTTCCAAATTTTGCTTGCAGCCAATCACCCATTTGATTAAAACGTTTTTCCAAGTCAAATGTTTCTCCAATAAAAGCACCTACAGACATAGAAATCAATACATTGATTCCACTAGCTGAATCCAATATAGATCCGATTGCTATGTAAATCGTAACAAATCCAAGCCCCTTGAGTACAATATCCTGTGCGGTAGGTTTTAAGTATTTTTTAAATATAATTCCTGCAATTGTTCCAATAATGACCATCGCTGAATTAAACAGTGGACCAATAAACATATCCATATCTATCACCTCAATTTTTAAATAGAAATAATGATATTGTCCTATAAAAAGACAATATCATTATATAATATCTTGTACTCTCTACAATGTTTAATTGTTTTTCTTAAAAGTGGTCAGTTTCAATTTTACAAATATCGTTGGCATAATAAATGCAACTGCCATTGTAATCAACAATGTAATCACTACTGCAAACAATGGGCTTTCTGGACCTACAAAAGAAGGAATACTAAAGAAATTAGGCCAAACATAAGCATATCCGCGAAGACCAAACAATAAACTGAAGAAACCGCCAGCTGCACAGCCGATCATGGAAGAAAGCATTGCATAACGATCATTTGTCATGACCGTATATAGGGCAGGTTCTGTAACACCGATAAATGCTGTAATACCTGTTTCAGCCGCAATGCTCTTCATTTGCTTGTCTTTTGATGCAAATGCTACACCGAAAGATGCTCCGGCTTCAGCAAAGTTGTGGAACAAAGCGACAGCTAATAAAATTGTATATCCATAAGTAGAAACTTCCATGATTTGAATAGCACTCATTCCTTGATGTAATCCAGTAAGAACCAAAATTGGATAGAAGAAACCAATAACTAAACCAGCAATAGGTCCTAATGTATTCAACATCCATTCAATTCCACCACCGATAATTTCAGAACCCCAGTTTCCTAATGGAGCAACAATCAGATATACCAGAGGTACTGTTATAAGAATAGATAACAGTGGGACTAATAATAGCTTGATTGGTCCATAACTAATGATCTTATCAAATAATTTATATACATAACTTAGTAACAAAACACCTAATAATGCTGGGAAAATAGTTGATGAGTAGGTATACATTGGAATATTGATTCCAAATATCGTCATGCTTTCTCCTGCAGAAACTGCATTGATAAAAGAAGGATAAAGCAATGCGCCGGCAACGATGATAGCCAATCCCTCATTAACTTTAAAACGTTTTGCAGATGTTACTGCTACCAAAAAAGGCAGGAAATAGAAAGCTACATCAGAAATATTACTAAACACAGTATATGTAGCTGAAGAATCAGAAATAGCGCCAATCGATACTAAAGTTAAAAGTACGACCTTCAACATACCTGCAGCACAAAATGCCGGAATGATTGGAGACAAAATACTTGTTAAAGTGTCTAATACTAGATTAACAACGCCTTTTTTCTTAACATCATCTAAATTTTCATCTGAAATTGGAGCTGCCTTGCTTGTATCTGCAATTTGTTTTTCAATTTCTTGATAATATGTATCTACATTTGGACCAATGATGACCTGATGCTGCCCGCCTTGAAAAGCAGAACCTAACACGCCGTCTAATTTTTTTATTGCATCCATATCAGCTTTATTTGCATCACGTAGATTAAAACGTAGACGAGTCGCGCAATGTGTATAACTAATGATATTATTTTTACCACCTAAATATTCAATGATCTTAGTAGACGTTTCTTGAATAGTCATGATAGAAAACCTCCTTTTATAACTCTTCTCCATTTGTAGCTATCACATGTTGATACCAATAAAATGAAGCTTTTTTATAGCGATTATATGTTCCTTTTCCATAATCGTCTGCATCTACATATATAAATCCATAACGTTTTGACATTTCTGTCATACTTGCTGATACCAAATCTATACATCCCCATGAAGTATACCCCATTACATCCACACCATCTTCAATTGCGCCTGCAATGGCTTTGATATGCTCTCTCATATAATCAATTCGATAGTCATCGTTCACTGTATTTTGAATTAACTGGTCTCTTGCACCTAATCCGTTTTCTACTATAAATATTGGCAATTGATATTTATCATACAAACGATTCAATGTAATTCTGAGGCCTAAAGGATCAATCGCCCAACCCCATGCACTTTGTTTCAAATACGGGTTTACCAATGTCTTCATCAGATTTCCAGGATTTTCTTTTTGTCCAGGTTTTGAACTGATGACATAGCTCATGTAGTAACTGATAGAGATAAAATCAACGACACCTTCCTGTAGAATCTTTTCATAATCATTCACCATTTGAATATCTACTTCATTTTGTCTAAAATAGTTTAATAATGTCTTTGGATATTTTCCTCTGCACATAATATCAAGAAATGAACAATTAATTTGATCTTCGATCAGCGTTTGATATTCATCAGCCGGATCACACGTTTGTGCATAGCATTCTAATCGGGCAATCATTGCCCCCATCTTGCAATTAGGTGCTGTTTCATGCAGATATTTTGTAACCAATGCTTGTGCAATAAACTGATGATGCAATGCCTGATGACAACAAGACAGATAGTTTTTATCTGATTTTTCAACAAACATTCCAGCACTCACATAAGGGTTATCCAAACATGCATTTATTTCATTGAATCCCAGCCAATAGGTGACCTCATCCTTATATTCATCAATTACTGTTTTTGCATATTTCACAAACAGATCGATCATTTTTGGATTTTCCCATCCATTTAAATCTTCTGTTAGGGTAACTGGATTTTCATAATGAATGATCGTAACCAATGGTTCGATTCCATATTTATGTAATTCTTGAAATACTTGATGATAAAATGCAAGTCCTTCTTCATTTGGTCGTTCTTCATAACCAGTTGGATAAATTCTGGCCCACGAAATAGACATACGGAATACTTTAAAACCCATTTCTGCTAACAAAGCGATATCTTCTTTATACCTGTGATAAAAATCACTTCCGCGTCGATTTGGGAAATTTTTTGAATCTTCTTGTTCTTTGTTTTTTATGAAGCGTTCATAAGTTAACAAATCTGTGGAATGCGCATTATTTCGATGGATTGGATCTATGTAATCAATATAATCCAGTTGCGACTTTCCACGATGTCCTTCTGCATATCCACCTTCAAACTGTGCAGATGCAGTTGCTCCACCCCATAAAAAATTTTGCGGGAATTTGCTCATCGACTTTCACTCCCCCTTTCTCAACAGTCGGCCTTCTGTTTACAAGACAATTATAAGCATTAAAAAAATATGAAAAAATGACACATTTTTATATTCTCTGTGACATAATTACAGTTTTTTATCTTTTCATAAAAAAATATGACACACGAAACATCGTAAATGTCATATTTCTTCTTATTGATCAACAGTTAAAATATTTCCGATTTCTTTATACTGCAGTGAAAAGATACTCTTTTTCGACCATACTAATGAAAATGTATGAGAGCATTTTTCTTTGATCATGATCTGTTTTAATTGATTCTCTTTTAATTCTTGTTCAACCACCGGCCGATAGAAAAAAGAAATGCCGATATCGGATAAAACAAATTGTTTGATCACATGTAAACTGCCAATTTCTGCTTTCACCTGAAAATCTTGCAGCGTCAACTCATGAACCGATAACAATCGTTCCAGTATTTCTCTTGTGCCAGACCCCTGCTCACGTATCAATAATGGTTCTCCTCGCAAATCTTGAATTGAATTGATTGATCTTAAAAATTGATGTTTTGGATGACAGACTGGAATGTACGCTTGTGTTTGAAAAGGAATAAAATCGTATAACTCTTTTGAAAAATAACCTTCTACGATTGCAAAATCTAGGCTTCCTTGGTGAATTCTTTCCAATAGTGTCTTTGTATTTTGAACGGATAAACATAAATGTAAATTGGGGTACCGGCTCCATAATTTCTGAAATGATTTTTCCAAGCAATAATCTGCTATTGACAGTGTTGTTCCAAAATTTAATTCTATGATCTCCTTGCCTGACAAAAAACTTTGCCGCATATGCCGATCATCATTTTTCATTCTAGACGCTACTTGAAAAAATAATTTACCATTTTCCGTCAATTGGATTTGTTTTCCTGCTTGTTGGAAAAACTTTGTTTGATATTCCTGTTCCAATTGATGAATATGCGTGGAAACAGCAGGCTGGGTAATATGCAACTGTTTTGCTGCTGCTGTAAAATTTAAAGTCTTTGCTGCTGCTAAAAAAGTCTCTATACGATAATCAAACATAAGGATCCTCCATCCATAAAAATATTTTATACATTTATTATATATTATAATTATACATAATGGATAAATTGTTTTATACTATGTTTTGTTTGGAGGAAAAAAAATGGAAAAAATCAAAACTTTATCCCCTGGAATTGCTGTTTGTTTCATCATTTCAATTCCTTGTTGGCTCTTAGGAAAGCAATTTCCAATTATTGGAGGTTCTGTATTTGCTATCATTATCGGTATGATTATTGCACAGATATATTCTCCTAAACCAATTGTACAAAAAGGTATCACTTACACATCTAAAAAAATATTGCAACTGGCAGTTATTTTGTTAGGATTTGGATTAAATCTGATGGAAATTGCTCACGTCGGCGCAATTTCTTTGCCGGTAATTATCTCAACTATTTCAACCTCTCTTATTGTTGCATTTGTTTTTCATAAAATTGCAAAAATACCAACCAATATTTCTACATTGGTTGGTGTGGGTTCTTCTATTTGCGGTGGTTCAGCCATCGCAGCAACAGCACCTGTTATTGAAGCTAAAGATGAAGAAGTTGCACAATCTATATCTGTTATCTTTCTGTTTAACATTATTGCTGCTTTAATTTTTCCAACTCTAGGTTCTTTATTAGGTCTTTCTAATGACGGTTTTGGATTATTTGCGGGTACCGCTGTCAATGATACTTCTTCTGTTACAGCAGCTGCCGCTGCATGGGACGGCATGCATCCTGGTGCAAATACGCTGGATTATGCAACAATTGTTAAATTAACACGTACTTTAGCAATTATTCCTATTACATTGGTTTTGGCACTTTATCGTACAAGAAAAGCAAAACAAGGAAATTCTGCTAATACATTTTCACTGAAAAAAGTGTTTCCATTTTTCATTCTATTCTTTGTATTGGCCAGTATCATTACAACGATAGCTGCAAGCGCAGGTATTGATACAGCAATCTTTGCACCATTAAAAGAATTATCAAAATTCTTTATCATTATGGCAATGGCTGCTATTGGATTAAACACTGATGTCGTACGCTTAGTTAAAACAGGCGGCAAACCTATTTTACTTGGCTTTATCTGCTGGGTGATGATTGCCTTTGTCTCTTTAATGATGCAGCATGTGTTAGGTATTTGGTAATTTAAAAGAGAGGATTTGCAATTTAGTAAATCCTCTCTTTTTTATTTATACTGTTATCTTATTTTATTTTTTTCTTTTATTTTTTAATTCACATAAAAAATTTAATGCATCCAACGGTGTCATAGAATTTACATCGATCATATCGATCAAATCAGCAATTTCTTTCATTTGTGGATCTTCTTTTTCCACTACCATCATCTGCGGTTGATAAATTCCTGCATCCCCTTGCAATTCTAATCCTTCAAGAATTTGTTTTGCTCTTTCCAATACTATCTCAGGAAGCTTTGCTAAGCGTGCAACATTGATTCCGTATGATTTATCTGCTTTTCCTTCTATCATTCTGTATAAGAAAGTCACTTCTTCTTGTTCTTCATGCACCTCTACATGTAAATTATGAATAGTAGGACTCTCTTCTCCTAATTGCGTCAATTCATGATAATGTGTAGAAAATAAAGTTTTCGCATGAAGATATTCATCGATATACTCGATCATGGCTTGTGCCAATGCCATACCATCATAAGTAGATGTACCTCTTCCTATTTCATCAAATAAAATAAGAGAATTTTCCGTAGCATGCTGTAATGCATGATTGGCTTCCATCATTTCTACCATAAAAGTAGATTTTCCGCTTAAGATATCATCACTGGCACCTATTCTTGTAAATATCTGATCAAATACCGGCAATAATGCACTTTTTGCTGGTACGAAACTGCCGATCTGTGCCATGATGACCAATAATGCATTCTGCCGCATGAATGTAGATTTTCCACCCATATTAGGTCCTGTGATAATGCTGATCGTTTGTTGTTCATCCATTTTTAAATCATTTGATACATATCTTTTCTTTTTCATCATACTTTCTAAAATAGGATGTTTTCCCTCTATGATTTCAATTTGATGACCCTTATGAAACTGTGGACAGATGTATCCATGCTCACTTGCTAATTGTGCCAGTGAATAAAACACATCGATTGTTGCCAAGGCATTTGCAAGATCATGCAGTTTTGGCAGATAAACTTTGATCTGATTCAATAAATCAGTAAATAACTCTGCTTCTAATCTTATTTTTTCTTCTTGCGCATGTAAGATCGTATCTTCTTTTTCTTTTAATTCTTCTGTAATGTAACGTTCTGCATTTGCAAGTGTTTGTTTGCGAACATATCCAAATTCTGGTTTGATAGCAGCTAAATTTCCTTTTCTTACTTCTATATAATAACCGAAAACACGATTATAGCCTATTTTTAATGATTTAACTCCTGTTCTTTCTCTTTCTTTTGCCTCTAATTCTAAGATCCAGCTTTTTCCATCTCTGCTCACTTTCCGCAATTCATCTAAACGTTCATTATATCCGTCTACAAAAACCCCACCGTCTTTGATTGTCAACGGCGGTTCCTCCACAATAGCACCATCAATCAAATCATGTAATGCCATACAAGTATCTATCGTTTTATATTCAGGATAACTTGGACAATCTTTGAATATATCAAAAATAACAGGAGCGTGTTCAAGCGTTTTGATCAAACGCAAAATATCTCTAGGAGACGCACTTCCATAAGCTACTCTGGCTCCTAATCTTTCCAGATCATAGACATAACGCAAGTGTTCTTTTAATTCATCTCGAATCATGAAATCATCATTTAAATATTTTACGGCAGTTTGTCTTTTTTTGATCTGCTCTGGCTGAATCAAAGGATATTCGATCCATTTTTTTAATAAGCGGGATCCCATGGCACTCATACAATGATCCATAAAATTCCATAAAGTCATTTGTTTCCCATTTCCGTGCAATGAACTTGTTAATTCCAGGTTTTTCTTAGTGGCATAATCCATCTGTAAAAATTCCTGTTCATAGATCATTTCTATTGGCTGCAAATGTGTCATTGACCGTTTTTGTGTTTCATCCAAATAATTCATTAACAAGCCAAATGTATGGCGGACTTTTTGATCATTTACATGGATCAATAAATGTTCATATTCCTCTTTCACTTGATCTTGATTCATGGCAGAAATAGTGATTGTTTGCATTTCTTCAATCATATTGCGCAAACGTTTATCAAAATAATGCTCTACTACTATTTCTTTTACATTATTCAATAATAATACTTTTTGCAATGCTATGACACTTTTATCAATTAATTGTGCCTTCATTTCACCAGTTGTCATCTCGCACAATACAACACATATGCCATATTGAAAATCATATAGAGACGCAATGTAGTTTGTATTTTTTTCATCAGAATTCTCATCCATGATTGTACCTGGAGTTACGATACGTATTACTTCTCTTTGTACTAACCCTTTTGCAAGTGCCGGATCCTCCACCTGTTCAACGATAGCCACTTTATATCCCTTTTGTATGAGTCTTTGTATATAGGAATTAGCAGCATGGTGCGGTACTCCGCACATAGGTACTTTTTCTTCTATACCAGCATTACGACCGGTTAAAACCAGATCTAATTCTAAAGATGCTGTTTTGGCATCATCAAAAAACATTTCATAAAAATCTCCTAAACGATAAAAAATGATGGCATCTGGATTTTCTTTTTTTATTTGAAGATAATGCTGCATCATCGGGGTAAATTTATTTTTTTCTGTCACGGCATCTCAACTCCATTTTTATTACTTAACTATATAATTATAACATAAATGTGTCATTTCATTTATTATCACTTATCATAATCCTTGTTTTCACTTTTTCGTATTTTTATGTATTTCATTTATTTTTTTCTTATTGTTCACAACATTTGCAACGTATTTTCATTTGCTTTCGTGCTATAATGTTACTACTTAAAGTGATTGAGGAGTGATGGAATGAAACGTTCACTTAAATATACAAAACAACCAAATCGTATTGATTATGGCTTCTTATCTATTCTTGTCGGTTTAATGTTAATTAGTTTTATATCTATATACAGCGCATTTAACTTAATGACCGAAAATGGTACTTCTATTCTGATCCAACAATTTGTATGGTACAGTTTAGGTTTTATCATTATGGGCGTTATTATGTTTTTTGGAAATGATACGATCTTGCAATATATAAAAAAAGCGTATTTTGTATTAATTGGCTGTTTGATCTATTTATTACTATCAAGATTTTGTGAAGCATTGCTTGGTTTTTATTTACCATTAGCCAGTAGTATCAATGGTGCTTATTCTTGGTTTCAATTTCCGTTTGGCAGCTTTCAGCCTAGTGAATTTATGAAAATTGTATTAGTAATTATCTGTGCTGATATCATCAACGAGCATAATTTAAATCGATCGATGGTCACTTACACAAGCGATATAGAACTTTTTAAGAAAATACTTCAGTGGGCTGGACCTGCCTTATTATTAATATTATTACAACCAGATACAGGTATCTGCTTGATCATCGGGATTTCTTTAGTTGTAATGCTTATGTGCAGCGGAATAAAAAAAGAATGGATTTTGATTGGCGGCGGTTTTATTTTAATCGTACTGCTTATTTTCTTTTATCTTTTTTTCTTCCAATATGAATTATTAACTAAATTCATTGCTTCCTATAAGTTGTCTCGTATTACTGCATGGTTTTATCCAGAAGAAAATTTATCGACATATGGACACCAATTGTATACATCTTTATTATCGTTAGGATCTGGAGGTATTACTGGATTTGGATTACAACCGGATGCCCAAGCTATTCCGGAAGCACAAACAGACTTTATTTTTGCTACAATTGGACAATCATTTGGCTTTATTGGAACATCCATCGTTTTGATTGTTTGCCTATTGCTTGATCTTTACATTTTACGTATTGCTATTCATACTTCTAACATGACAGAAAAATATTTTATTTCTGGTATACTTGGTATTTTAATTTACCAGCAAATTCAAAATTTAGGTATGGTGACGGGATTACTTCCTATTACCGGAATTACATTGCCTTTGATTTCTTATGGTGGTTCTTCGATTCTTTCCTATTTTATTTGCTTCGGCATGATCATGAATATCAGTTCTCATGCACAAAAATTTGCTGATTTTACGTATAACTAAAAGTCTACTTCACATATAAAGTAGACTTTTTTACTGTATGAATTATTTTAGATCTTTTATTTAAAATATAAGGATTAATACAGGTTCTTCAATCTTCTTAAATAACTATATTCCCTATATCGAGCAAAGTTTACATATTTATCTGAAAAACAGACTTCAATTTTTTTTGCATCGTTCAATGGAACTGCAATATGATCATAACATAGCATTGCTGTAGTAAAATCATCGCTAAGCATTGATACCTTTCTTGTTTCCATCATAATATAAGGATTTCCTAATGAACGATGTTTTGAATGTTGAATCGGCGTAATCTCAGCTAATTGCATCACAGACAATCCGCTGTCAATAACAGCTCCTTTTAATGATCGGTTATAAGCAGTAGAACCTGCTTGTGTACTTAAACATATACCAGAACCTCTGCATTTTTCAAAAAATTCTCCATCAATATAGATGTCCATATTTTGTGATTTAATTACATTTTCTATTCTCATTTCATTCAATGCATATGCAGGATTTTCCCATTTATCTACTTTAATTTTTAATAATGGAGCCTTGTTGATTTTAGGTTCACGTGAAATCAAATCATTTAAACAAACATTTAATTCATCTTGGGTATAATCCGTTAAAAAACCTAAAGTTCCTGTATGTATCCCTAAAAACATTATTTGATTGATATTTTCCATATACTGATGAACACCATACAATAAGGTTCCATCTCCTCCAATACAAATTACTAATGTCGGATTTTCTTCATCATATTTCCATCCATAAGCTTGTAATTTCTTTGTTACTTCATCTGCAACATGATCCGAATTCTCATCTAACTTTCTCACAATGGCATATCGCATCCATATCACTTCCCTTGTCGTTAGTGTAACATAGTTTTATTTCTATTTCTATATTCGGATTATGACTAGAATATTTCTTCTGTAATGTTAAAATATAACCGAGGTGTTTATTATATGATACAAAATATAGAAAAGGAATATAAGGTGCTTTTAACAGAATTTCAATATCAACAATTAATTTCTTTACTATCACCAAATAAACCAGTCAAACAAACAAACTATTATTATGATACAATAGATCATCAGATTCAAAATAAAAAGGGTGCTATGCGGATACGCGAAAAAAACGGCAAATACATCTTTACTCTTAAAATTAGAAAGGATCAAGATTCTTTATTTGAGTATGAAAAAATCGTACAAACGAATGATTCATCTGTTTTCTTAGATAAAGATATTTCTCAATTATTGAGAAAATATGATTTAAATGGACCATTTCAACTAATTGGTTATATGACAACATACCGATCTTTATGCATTAGCGAATATGCCGAAATTTGTTTAGATAAAAATATTTATAAGAATACAGTTGATTATGAAATTGAATATGAATATAAAAAAGAACATGACGGATTATCTGTTTTTGAATCAATATTACAAAAAGTGGGTTTACATTATGAAAAAAACTGCGCATCTAAAATTGCCAGAGCACTATATGATAAAGACTGATTCTATCTTAATTTTATGAAGAAAATATTTGTATATGGAACCCTCTTGGAAGGCTGCAGAAACTATAATATTTATTTAAAGCATCATGTTCGATCTATTCAAAAAGCATATGTGAAAGGACTTTTATATTCTATAAAAAACTGTGATTATCCTGCACTGATAGAAGGAAATCGGTATATTTGCGGCGAGATCATGGCTGTTGACGATTCTGTCATACCATTATTAGATGATTTAGAGGGTTTCTATAAGGACAACTCTTTTGAAAATGAATATAATAAAGAATACAGATTTATTTATGATCAATATGGCAAATGTATTGCTCATTTACCTGTATATTTTTATAATTTGACTAATCCTAAGTTGAAAGATACTTTAGACCAATTAATAGAAGAAAATGATTATCGTATATGGTTAAAACAATATAAAAGGTGAATATAGATTCACCTTTTATATTGTAAATTTTAAATTTACATCTTTTTTCTTCCTTCAAAAGCTTTTATTAATGTTAATTCATCTGCATAGTCTAAATGTCCTCCCATAGGAAGTCCATGCGCAATTCGCGTTACATTTACTTTCTTTGTTTCTAATAATTTGGATAAATACAATGCAGTTGTTTCACCATCAACCGTTGGATTTGTCGCAATAATCACTTCCTCGGTATTTTCATTTACTCGTTCTATCAATGATTCAATATTTAAATCTTGAGGCATAATTCCTTTTGAAGTGTTGATTACACCATTCAGCACATGATAAACGCCATTATATTCATTCATTTTTTCCATTGCAATGACATCTTTTGGACTCTGCACGACACAAATCACATTATGATTTCTGCTCTGATCTTTACAAATCAAGCATTCATCTTCTTCGCTTAAATTACCACAAACTTTACAATGCTTTAATCCACCTTTTACTGCAGCAAAAGCATCAATGATGGATTGAATCGTTTCGTCATCCCATTCTAGAATTGTAAATGCATATCTTTCTGCAGTTTTTTCACCTACTCCTGGAAAATGACGTAATGCATGAATTAGATCTTCAAATTTTTGCGGATACATTAAAATACTCCCGGTGTTGACATATCTGATGTCAAAGATTTTAAACTATTTTCCTTTTCATTTTTTATTTTTTGTAAAGTTTGATTCAATGCAGAAGTCAGCATATCTATTAAATCTTCCTTATTTTCTACTGATAACAATTCATTTTTAATACTAATACTTTCTACTGTCATGTTGCCTTTCATTTGCACTACAACAGCTCCTCCACCAATACTTGTCTCATATTCTTTTTCATCTAATGATGTCTGTGTTTTCGAAATATCTTTTTGTATTTTCATTGCTTCTTCTAATAATTGATTTATATCCATTATTTTATTAATCCTCCATAATTACAATTTCATCGCCAAATAAATCTGACAATTTATCTTCAATCGTTTCCTGTTTTATTTTGTTTTCTTTTTTTGTTTTTATCTCTATCTGAATTGGTTCAGGAAGATTACCTTGAATCATTAATTCTTTAAATTTAGTTATTACTTTTTTCTTTTGATTTTCATCTATCGCAAATATTTTTTTAGGCAAACCCAATAGCTGATTTGTAAATTTGATATAACTATTTTCACTTTCTATTTGATTAATTTCTTTTGCTTCAATTTCACTATTTGTTGATAATACTAAGTAATTTTTCCCGCTAGCTACAATTTCAGTATTTTTTAATGAATTTGCATATTTTGCCCATTCTAATTCATTCAGATATTCATCTAATTCTTTAAATTTTTCATCATCCATCTGGCGCTCTTGTTTATTTGCGCCAACTAATAATCTTATTATGTACTGATCATCAATTTTAAGCGACACTTTTTTCTTTACAACATTTTCTTGTTGATTCTGTAAGAGAGATTCTTCTTTATGAACAACTTTACTATTTGCTGTTGATGTTTCACGTGAAACATCTTCCTTTTTATCTGCATTGTTGATGAAATTCTGTTTTTGTTCTTCAGTAGTCTGAATTACGGATTGTTGAACAACCCTATTTGATGAAAAATTTTGATTGGAATCAATTGCAGCATCTGAAGCAACTTCTTTAACTGTTGATAACATCTTCATAACTGCAATTTCAAAATATGATACAACATCCGAAGCATATCTAAATTTTTCAGATGTATCCATTAATATATCCAACATATTTAATCTTCGATCAATTGGAATTTGATCCAATTTTTCTTTAATCATTTTTAACATTGAACTAGCTACTAAATCGCTAGCTTTCGTAAAACTGTATATCAAACTTTCTTTGATTAATTCTATCAAATCATTAGTTAACCTTCGAATATCTATACCCTTTTCCGATAAATTTTCAATTTGATGAACCAAATCAACTGAATTTCCATGAATGATATTTTCAATCAGCAAACTTTTTTCTTCCATTGAAATAATGCCGTATATTTCATTAATATCATGCAAAGTTATATGATTTTGTGCATAAGCGATACATTGATCTAATATAGATAAAGCATCCCTCATACCACCATCAGCGAGTCTGGCAATCGTTTCTATTACATTGTCTTCAACATGAATATTTTCTTGATTTACAATGTAATTTAAACGTTCTTTCATGTCTTGTACACTCACTTTATGGAAATCATATCGCTGACATCTAGAAATAATGGTAGGTAACACTTTATGTGGTTCTGTAGTTGCGAATATAAAGACAACATGTGCTGGGGGCTCTTCAATCGTTTTTAACAATGCATTAAATGCCCCTGTTGACATCATGTGAACTTCATCTATGATATATACTTTATATTTACCTTCAATCGGAGCATATTTTACCTTCTCAATCAAATTTCTAACTTCATCAACACCATTATTGCTTGCTGCATCTATCTCAATAACGTCAGGATGTGTACCTTTTTGAAAATCAATACAATTCTGACAATGTCCACAAGGAGATTCTGAATGATTCTCACAATTCAACATTTTAGCAAATATTTTTGCAATTGATGTCTTTCCTGTACCTCTAGGCCCGCAGAATAAATATGCATGAGCAATTTTATTTTGTTTTATCGCATTATTTAATGTTTGTACTATTGCTTTTTGACCAGCAACACCTTCAAAATTTTCTGGTCTATATTTACGATATAGCGCTTGATATGCCATAAGTCACCTGCTCTCAATCATTGTTGCTTATTCAATTATAGCATAGTATGTATGCTTTTTTTTATCTTAATTTTTGCTGTGAGTTTCTGTATATATAATATCCAATTTATACTTCTACAATAATGTTTTAATCAATACATCTAGAGGTTATTTTTTATGTATTTTCAAACAAACATTCATGAATATTTTACATAAAAACCCTCTTTACTGATTTGACCAGTAAAGAGGGTATATATCAAATTTAGTGTATCTATTGATCTTTGATATTTGATTCTCTGATTATATATTTTCTCTTGCGTTTCTCTCTAAAAAAATTTTTCAATAATAAACTGCAATCTTCTTTTAGTACTCCGGACTCGACAATAGGATAATGATTAAATCCTTTTGTTTCAAACATCTTTAAACATGTATCGACAGATCCACCTTTAGGATCAGATGCGCCATATATCACTTTATGTATTCTTGATTGAATGATTGCACCAGCACACATAGGACAAGGTTCTAAAGTAACATATAAATCACAATTTTCCAATCGCCATGTGCCTAATTTCTTACACGCTTTTTCAATAGCTAATATTTCTGCATGTGCTGTGGAAATTTGTGATTTTTCTCTTTTGTTATAAGCTCGAGAAATTATTTTATCATTGTGTACAATAACACATCCTATTGGTACTTCATCTGCATCATAAGCTTTTTTTGCTTGCTTTATGGCCTCTTTCATAAATACAATTTCTCTATTCATAATTACCAACCTCACATGTTTCACGTGAAACATAATTAAAAATAAAAGCTACTGCACATGATAGAGCTTTCTTAAGGCTGCTTCGTTCCCGACCTGACCTGATTCGTAAGATACCATTGCAGTAGCTATATAATTATAACAGATATAAAATAAAATGTCTATCCTTCAAAATTATAAACATGAATCCTTCAAAATTATAAACATGAATAAAACAAAATTCTAAATTTAGACAAATATCTTGAAAGGTAAAATCAAAGAAATAGTAGGAAAATATTTCGTCATAAAATCTGTAGTGATCTGAGGGTGAAAAGATTGAAATAAAACAAATAAATTCAATTTTTTAGAATTATAAGAGGAATATAAATATGATTTCACTTCTATATCAAGGATACACCAGTCACTATTCTGTATATAAAACATCAAGTTTTTATGATTGCATGTAAAAATAGAAAAATCAAATGCATTAGAATGAATCATCCAACGTTCCGTATAATTTAAAAGTAATTTTCCATAGCCTTGTTTTCTAAATTTTGAATCAATACAAAAACAAGAAACAATCCCAATTATATAGTTATGGTTTTCTTCCATAGAACATTGATATACACCACAGTATCCGATTAAATGATGATTCATAATTAGTTGAATACTAGTTACATTTAATTCTGATGGATGAATTGTTCTGACCTCGTCATCTTGAAAACAGGTACAAACAAATTGATCAATAGTTTGTTTATGTATGAGAGATAAAGAATTATATTGATCTATTTTAAATGTTGGCATAACAGTATATCCTTTCATTTATAAAACTAAATATATTTAAAAAATATACATATAGTTATACACATAATATACTATTTTTTTAAATAAAAAGTTCAATATAATGACAAAAAAAAGGAAATATTCCTATATTTAAAGGAGATATTTCCTTTTTATACTGCAGATTTTAAAGCTGTTATAAATTATAAAGAAATGAATTATGTAAATCTTATAAAAGAAATAACATTTAAAAATAAACACATGTTTATTTTTTAGGAATTAACTTTTCTTTACCGCCCATATACGGCTGCAATACTTTTGGAATATTAACTGATCCGTCTTCATTTAAATTATTCTCCAGGAAAGCAATCAACATTCTAGGCGGAGCTACTACTGTATTATTCAAAGTATGAGCAAAGTATTTTCCATCCTTTCCTTTCACTCGTATTTTTAGTCTTCTTGCTTGAGCATCCGTTAAATTAGAACAACTACCTACTTCAAAATATTTTTTCTGTCTAGGAGACCATGCCTCCACATCTACTGATTTACATTTTAAGTCTGCTAAATCACCAGAGCAACATTCCAATGTACGTACAGGAATATCCAGGCTACGGAATAAATCTACCGTGTTCATATATAGTTTTACAAACCATTCAGCACTCTCTTCAGGTTTACATACTACGATCATTTCTTGTTTTTCAAATTGATGAATACGATAAACACCACGTTCTTCTATACCATGTGCTCCTTTTTCTTTTCTGAAACATGGCGAATAACTCGTGTAAGTATATGGCAGATCTTTTTCATCTAAGATTGTATCAATAAATTTGCCAATCATGGAATGTTCGCTGGTACCGATCAAATATAAATCTTCACCCTCAATTTTATACATCATTCCATCCATTTCTGCAAAACTCATAACTCCAGTAACAACATTGCTGCGAATCATAAATGGAGGTACTACATAAGTAAACCCGCGATCAATCATAAAATCGCGTGCATAAGAAATAACTGCACTGTGAAGACGAGCAATATCTCCCATTAGATAATAAAATCCATTACCAGCAACTTTTCGTGCACTGTCTAAATCAATACCATTAAAAGACTCCATAATATCTGTATGATATGGAATATCAAAATCAGGTACAACAGGTTCTCCAAATTTTTTCAATTCAACATTTTCACTATCATCCTTGCCAATAGGGACACTTGGATCAATCATATTTGGAATTTGCATCATGATTTCTTGTACTTCATCACGAACTTTTTCTTCCTTTTCTTCTAAGTTTTTTAATTCATCTGCCAGAGAAGATACTTGTTGCTTAACAGATTCCGCTTCTTCTTTTTTTCCTTCTTTCATTAATCCACCGATTTTTTTACTAAGTGAATTACGCATTGCTCTTAGATCATCTACTCTTTGTTTCATGCTTCGAAGTTCTTTATCTTTACTGATTACTTCATCTACAAGTGGTACTTTTTGATCTTGAAACTTTTTTCTGATATTTTCTTTAACTGCTTCAGGATTTTCTCTGACAAATTTTATATCTAGCATTTCAATTCCTCCTTAAAAAAAAGAGACATCGCCCGAAAAGGGACGAATGCCTCGTGTTGCCACCCTTCTTATTTCCAAATAGGAAATCACTCAAAGCGATAACGGAACTACCGTAAACAACTACTTCATTCATTGTTTCACTTGAAGGTGCTTTTCATCAATTGTTTTTGATCAGCTTCCACCTGCCGCTGATTCTCTATGCAAAATCAACTGATTACTTTTCCTTCTCAACGTTTTCCATTATTATATAACATCTCAAAGAAGTAAAGTCAACATACAACAAATTAATTTATCAGGATTCCCCTTCTAAAGAAGATTCATCCTCGCTTTTTTCTACAATTGCAATTTTAGAAACAGTCTCAGAATCATTTACATTAATTAATTTTACTCCTTGTGTATTACGTCCATACACACCTACATTTTCAAGTGAGATACGAATAATGATTCCATCGTCAGTCACAATCATTGCATCTTCATCACCATTTACTGCACGTACATTCACTAAAGATCCTGTTTTTGTCGTCACATTCATGGTCTTAACACCTTTTGTTCCACGGTTTGTTTTTCGATAATCACTAATTTCACTTTTCTTTCCATATCCATTTTCAGAGACTGAAAGAATATATTTTCCTTCATTGCTTGTTGCAACACCAACTACTTGTGATCCATCTGTATTAAATCCGCGAACACCACTTGCTGTTCGACCCATTACTCTTACTTCTGACTCATCAAAACGGATAGCTTTACCATTAGATCCCGCAATAATAATTTCATCTTCGCCGCTCGTTGCTTTTACATTGAATAATTCATCATCGTCTTTTAGCGTAATAGCAATTTTTCCATTATTACGAATAGAATCAAATTCCTGTGTCTTTACACGTTTCACAAGACCTTTTTTAGTAACAAAGAATAAATATTCTGCTTTCGAATCCTGTTGCATTGGTACAAGTTCTGTAACTTGTTCTTCTTTCTCTAATTTTAATAGATTGACAACTGGTATACCTTTAGCAGTACGCGATGCATTAGGTACATTATATCCTTTTAATCGATATACTTTTCCTAAATTAGTAAATAACAATAAATAATCATGCGTTGACATTGTGATCAATGTGTCGATCACATCATCTTCATTTAAAGTCATTCCTTTTACTCCGCGGCCACCGCGATGTTGTGTACGATACGTATCTACTGGAGCTCTTTTGATATAGCCGCTTGTTGACATGGTTATAACAATATCCTCAACAGGAATCAGATCTTCATCATCCATGTCATAACCGCCTTCCATAATGTCCGTACGGCGGGCATCGCCATATTTTTCTTTTACTTCATTGAGCTCTGTACGAATGATATCATGAAGCCGTGATTCATTAGCTAAAATATCTTTTAAGTCCGCAATCGTAACTAATAATTCTCGGTATTCTGTTTCGATCTTATCTCTTTCCAAACCAGTCAAACGGCGTAACTGCATTTGCAATATTGCCTTTGCCTGAATCTCACTTAATGCAAATTGTTCCATTAATCCGTTTATGGCTTCTTCATCATTTTTTGATGCACGGATCAGTGCAATAATTGCATCAATATGATCTAATGCAATACGGAAACCTTCCAAAATATGGGCACGATCTTCTGCCTTTTTTAAATCAAAACGTGTGCGGCGTGTTGTAACTTCCACCTGGTGTTCCACATAATGCTGCAGCATTTCTTTGATTCCCATCAATACCGGTTTATCTTTATGCAAAGCCAGCATATTGATGCCAAATGATGTTTGCAATGGCGTTAAACGATATAACTGATTTAAAATGACGTCTTCTTGTACATCTTTACGCAATTCAATGACGATGCGCACTCCGTCACGATTCGATTCGTCATTTAAGTATGTAATACCATCAATTATTTTTTCTCTGACTAAAGATGCAATTTTTTCAATTAAAGTTGCTTTATTAACTTGATAAGGAATTTCATAAACAACGATTCTTTTTTTGCCATTATCCATTTCTTCAATACGTACTTTCGAACGTATCTGAATACTGCCATGTCCAGTTTCATAAGCCTGACGAATACCGCTTCTTCCAAGAATCATACCGCCAGTTGGAAAATCAGGACCTTTGATATAATTATCCATCAAATCCGTCACTGTAATGGTTGGATCATCCATGATTGCCAGCGTTGCATCAATAGCCTCGCATAAATTATGCGGTGGAATATTCGTAGCCATACCAACTGCGATACCTACAGATCCGTTCACTAAAAGGTTAGGAAAACGAGAAGGTAAAACAACTGGTTCTTTTTCTTCCCCATCATAATTGTCACGGAAATCAACAGTATCTTTTTGAATATCTTTCATCATCTCCATGGCAATCTTTGACATACGTGCTTCGGTATAACGCATCGCAGCAGCTCCATCACCATCCATAGAGCCAAAGTTTCCATGACCGTCAACCAATGGATAACGATAAGAAAAATCTTGTGCCATACGAACCATAGCATCATATACTGCAGTATCTCCATGTGGATGATATTTACCAATAACTTCACCAACAATACGTGCTGACTTCTTATGAGCGACGCTTGCCGTAATGCCTAATGTATTCATTGAATGTAAGATACGCCGATGTACTGGTTTCAATCCATCACGAACATCCGGCAAAGCACGTTGTACGATAACCGACATTGAATAGTCAAGAAAGGATGTACGCATCTCACTAGAAATATCTACTTGTTCGAGCTTATCATAGTTTGTATCCATGAATGCTTACCTCCTATATATCTAAATTTGCATATTGCGCATTCTCTTGAATAAAATTACGCCTTGGTTCAACTTCTTCACCCATAAGCATTTCAAATACGCCGTCTGCTTCCATTGCATCTTGAATGGTTACTTGTTTTAATGTACGATTTTCCGGATCCATTGTTGTTTCCCACAACTGCTCTGCATCCATCTCACCTAAACCTTTATATCGTTGAATTTTATAATTATCTTTAAATTCTTCTTTTAAAGGTCCCATTTCCTCTTCTTTGTAAGCATAAGCAATTTTCTTTCCTTTTTGAATCTTATAAAGAGGAGGTTGAGCGATATACACATATCCGCCTTCGATTACTGGACGTAAAAAACGATAGAAGAATGTCAACATTAAAGTACAGATATGAGCACCGTCAACATCGGCATCTGTCATAATAATGATTTTATGATAACGCAGCTTGCTTAAATCAATTTCATCCTGAATACCGCAGCCAAATGCTGTGATCATGGAACGAATTTCTGCATTTTCAAAGATACGATGCATACGAGCTTTTTCAACATTCAATATCTTGCCACGTAATGGCAGGATTGCTTGTGTTCGTGAATTTCTACCTTGTTTTGCACTTCCTCCGGCGGAATCACCCTCGACAATATAAATTTCACATTCTTCGGCATTTCGTGAACTGCAATCACTCAACTTGCCAGGGAGAGAAGAAATTCCATCCAATGCACTTTTTCTGCGTGTTAATTCACGTGCTTTTTTCGCCGCTAAACGTGCTTTGCTGGCAACAACTGCCTTATCAACGATCACTTTTGCAACATCCGGATTTTCCATAAAGAAACGTTCCAGCTGTTCTCCTAAAATATTAGATACAATTTTACGAACTTCTGAATTTCCTAATTTAGTTTTAGTTTGTCCTTCATACTGTGGATCTGGATGCTTAATTGAGATAATTGCCGTCAATCCCTCACGCACATCATCTCCAGATAAAGTCTCATCTTTTTTCAAGATATTATTATTTTTTGCATAATTATTAATGACACGCGTCAGTGCTAAACGGAACCCGTCTTCATGAGTTCCTCCTTCCTGCGTATTGATATTATTACAGAAAGAATAAATATTAGCAGTATATCCATCATTGTATTGCATTGCAATTTCTGCCAATATTCCTTGTTGCAAACCTTCTACATAAACTACATCTTCATGTAAAGGCGTCTTATTCTTATTTAAATATTTCACATATTCAATAATTCCGCCTTCATATAAATAAGAATTCGATACCGTTTTTTCACCGCGCTCATCACGAATATTCAATCGAATATTTCGATTTAAAAAAGCCAGCTGTCTGATACGCGTATTTAAAACCTCATAATCATACGAAGTTGTTTCTGTAAAAATAGTTGGATCAGCTTTGAATCGTACAATTGTACCATGTTGATCACTGTCTCCAATCATTTTCAAAGGAGCAACCGTATGTCCTCCATTTTCAAATCGGATAAAATACTTTTTCCCATCTTGGTGGACAGTTACTTCCAGCCACTCGGATAATGCATTTACCACGCTTGCGCCGACGCCATGCAAACCGCCAGAAACTTTATAAGCTCCACCGCCAAATTTACCGCCAGCATGCAAAACAGTCATAATGGTCTCTACAGCTGAAATTCCAGTTTTTTCATGAATGCCGACTGGCATGCCACGGCCATTATCCGTTACACAGATAATATCTCCTTTTTCAATGACAACATCTATTTCATTTGCATAACCAGCAAGGGCCTCATCTATACCATTATCGACAATTTCCCATACTAGATGATGAAGTCCCCTACCACTTGTACTTCCTATATACATACCTGGTCGTTTTCGAACCGCTTCCAAGCCCTCTAAAACCTGAATATCATCTGCAGTATAAGAATGATCCACATGGATATTTTCCATATCTAATATTTCCTGTGATTTTTCTTCATTCATTGAGAACCCTCCTTAGTATCTTGCCATTTTCAATTTCAAAAATATCAATATTGCGCTTTGAAAACTGACTGACTGAAAATGAATCAGCTGATGAAATGAATATCTGCATTTCATCCGGCAAAATTTCAATCAATTGTTTCCGACGAAATTCATCTAATTCAGAAAAAACATCATCTAGCAATAAAATTGGATATTCACCAAGTTTTTCTTTGATCATTGCAGTAATCGCAATTTTCATCGATAACAACAACGTACGCTTCTGCCCTTGACTTGCATATCCATTTACATTCTTCCCATCAATAGTAAAAATAACATCATCTTTATGTACGCCTATATTGGTTTGACCACTTAATTGATCACGAGTGATACATTTTTCATATTTCCCTATCAATGCATTTTTATCATCTAATTCACTTATATCAAGAGGACAGTGATATTCAAATCCAATAGCAGTTGCATCATTAGCAAAATGTGAATAATACGAACGACAATAATCAAATAATTCATTTAAAAATGCATATCTTTGTTTCATAATGATCATTTCACAATCTATCATTTTTTCAGTGATTATTTGTAAATAAATCCGATCAAATTCTTTTTGTTTTAATAATGCATTTCTTTCTTTCAATAAATGTTGAAAGGTTGATAAAGTTTTCGTATATCTTTTGGAAAGTTTGCTAATTTCAATGTCAATAAAGCGACGTCTTATTTTTGGAGAAGCAATGAATAGCTGCATATCATCCGGACAAAATAATACAGCATTTAATTCACCAATAAACTCTGAAACCTTTAAGATAGGATGATGTTGAATAAAAAGATTTTTTCCCTTTTCATTCACACAGACACGTAAATGTTGTTTATATCTGTTTCGCTGTAAAGAGAGGTCAATCAGAAAGGAAGCTTCCTCTTTTTGAATCAGATTCTGATCTTGCATCGTTCGATGGGAACGCATAGTAGAACAGTAATAAATAGCTTCTAAAAGATTCGTCTTCCCCTGTGCATTTTTTCCACAGATCAATTGAATACCATCCCCAAATAAAACTGTTTCATCAGTATAATTACGGAAATGTACCAACCTCAACTGACATATTTTCATTTTAATCTAATTTCAGATCCATCAATGACGACAACATCTCCGGAATACAATTTTCTACCGCGGCGATCTTCTTTCTCATCATTGACCTTGATATCAAGTTCTTTTACAGCAAATTTGGCCTGCGCACCACTGGAGATGAAATCACAAGCTTTCAGCAACTGCCCAAGCGTAATAAATTCGTTTTTTACTTTAAATTCCATAGCTAAAAGCCTCTCTTCACATCTATCATATTATATCATAAATATAGATATATTTGTTGAAATTCCATTAATTTTTATACCTTATTCGGCGAAGATATTCCTAAAAAAAGGTATCATTAATCAATACTTCACAATGATACCTCTCCTTATTATATTCAAAATTTATGCATACGTACGTAATGGGACAACCAGCATTAAAATGCTTTCATCACCTTCTGTATGAATGGTAAAAGGTTTCATTTCACCACATAAGTGAAATATGATTTCTCCAGCATTCAAAGCTTTTAAAGCCTCAAACACATAACGTCCATTACAACTTACATTCAAGTGTTCTCCGGTAAACTTTGCATCGGAAAGAACTTCCATAGATGAACCTACCTCTGCAGAGCTGGAAGATAAAATACATTCATTTGTATCCAGAGAAAATTTAATAATATATACACCATCATTTTTTATAAAACTAGCACGATCAATAGCATTTAACAACTCCTTAGAATCGATACGAAGCTCATATTGATAATTGGATGGAATCAAACGATTTGTTTCTGGATAAGAACCATCGATCAATCGTGTTTGAATAGTTGTATGATCAATCAAAAATTGACATTTTTTATGATCTACATAGATATGTACAGCTTCCTCTTCACCAATACTTTTTAGAACTTCCTGTAAACTTTTTGATGGGATCGTGATATTAAAATTAAGGTCATCTTCAATTTCCACAGTTTTCTTTGCCAAGCGATAAGAATCTGTTGCTATACAATATAATTGTTTATTTTGACATGAGAAATTTACTCCGGTCAAAACAGGTCTGGTCTCACGATCACTAGTCGCAAAACAAGTCTGTGTAATAATTTCTTTTAATTTTGCAGAAGAAATAGTAAATGATTCTTTAGGTTTAGAAAAATCGATAGCGGGATAATCAGTAGATTTCATCCCGTTGATCTTAAATTGAGAGTTTGTTCCGGATATTTGTGTCAATGTATCATCTAATACTTCAATTTCAACAACATCCCCTTCAATTTTACGTACGATTTCCAATATATATTTTGCTTCGATCACGATGCTGCCAGTATCATTGATTTTTAAAGCATTGTCATCACTAGGAAAAATCGTTGAACGTATAGAGATATCAGAGTCACTGCCGGTTAAAACAATTTCTGTTGCACTGACATCAATTTTAACTCCAGAAAAAGCAGGTAATGGAGAAAACACGGAGATAGCCCTAGAAACGATAGAAAGTTTTTCATAAAAGTAACGTTTATTAATGATAAAATTCATGGTAAAAATCCTCCTGTATATTATATATATTCTTTATAACAATAATAATAAGTATGTGGATAAATGTGGAAAACTGTATTTTATTTGATAAATAACGGACTTTTTACGTTTTTTTTGATGTGGAAATACAGTGGATACATTGTGGATAGATGTGGATATCTTAGTGGACACCTAGTTTTGCTTCAATTTGTTCAACTGCAGTTTTGAATAACGGATCTTGTTTGATCATTTTTTTGGCTTTTTCATAAGAAGACATAATAGTAGAATGATCTCTATTTCCAAAAGAAAAGCCAATTTTCACAAAAGGAACCTGCAAATGTTTCCGGCATATATATACAGCTATATGCCGCGCATTGGATATCTGTTTTGTTCTAGATTTTGATTCGATCTGATTTTTTGTTAATCCATAATACTCGCAAACACAAGTTTTTATTTTGCCAATGCTTAGATCTTCATCTACAACAGTAACAGGTTCGTTGCTGAATACAGATTGTGCAAATTTAAGATCGATAATACCAGGATTTTCTAAGATAGCTTTAAAAAATAGTTCATTTAAAGATCCTTCCAATTTCCGTACATCGCTTGAAAATTTAGTTGCAATAAAGTCTAGCACTTCATCTTCTATCATAATAGACTCATTTCTGCCTTCAATTTTTTTCTTCAAGATAGCCTTGGCAGTTTCAAATTCAGGAGAACCTACACGTACTTTCAAACCGCTTAAAAAACGTGAAATTAAACGATTTTCGATCCCTTTCAATTCACTTGGATGAATATCGCTAGTAATTATGATCTGCTTATTCTCAGCAATGAGTTTATTGTATAAATTAAAAAATATTTCTTGAGAAGCAGATTGCTTCATTCTTTGTATATCATCAATTAATAGAAAATCACATTCCATAAAACGAGCTTTGATATCTTCAACACTGTTTCCTTGAACATTTTTATTTTTCATGGCTTCTATCAATAATGTGACGATATCCTCACTGTAGATATAAATGACTTTTGCTTCTGGTTGATTTTCCTTTAAATAATTTCCAATGGCATGAAGTAAATGGGTTTTACCTAATCCAGAATTACCATAAATCATCAAAGGATTATTAAATTGCCCTGGATAATTACAACATGCAATGGAAGCCGCATATGCTTCTCGATTACTTTTTCCAACAACAAAATTATCAAAAGTATAAAGTTTATTAAAACGCTGTTCAAATAAAGAATCTGTCTGTTTTTTGATCATGACATTTGGCATGATTTTTTCAACATCTTTATGTAATATAAGTTGTATCGTATATTCACCATCTGCTATTTGAGATAGACTGCGTTTCCATTGTTCTAGACTTCCAGAAATAATGGAACTAGATACATTGTTTGGTACCGTAACCAAAGCTACATCACCGTTCATACGAAATAATTTAGTAGGTTCGATATAAGTTGTATAAATTGCATCATCATAGAGCTTGCTTTCTTTGATCAGCTTTAAAACTGCATCCCATATTTCTTGATACCGTATTTCTTCTTGGCTGTTCATGGCAACCTCCTCTCTATTCTTTTAACATTCTACTATAAATAGAAATAAAATACTATGCAGCTTTTGTGGAAAAAATAATTAATTTTATAATAAAAAAATTAGTTTTCCACATGAAAAGTGGAAAAAATAGAGATAAATATCGATGATTTATGAGTTATCCACAATATCCACAGTAATTAATAGTGGAAAAATAGACTGTGGATAAGCTTAAATGTGGAAAAGTGGATAACCAGAAGGAGATTCGTGATATAAAGTGGATAAGTTGTGGATAAATATACAGGATAAATATCATTTTTTTTACAGTTTTCCACATTTTCCACATCATGTGGAAAAGTGGATAAAAATAACTGTGGATAGGATGTGGAAAAAAGAATAGAATAGTGGAAAATACTTTAAATATCAATAAAATCTAATTTAGGAGCAAGCAGTCAGAATGAACAAAATTTATTGACTTTTAGATAGAGATTATGTATAATTTGTTAGCAATGCTCAAAATGTGTATAAAAGAAAGAAATCGGAGGTGTCAGTTGTATGAAAAGAACATATCAGCCGAGCAAAAGAAAACACCAAAAAACGCATGGGTTCAGAGCCCGTATGGCTACTGTAGGAGGACGTAAAGTTCTAGCACGTCGTCGTAAAAAAGGTAGAAAAGTGTTATCAGCATAAAAATCACCTTCGGGTGATTTTTTTGTGAATAGAATGGATGAGGTGGACGTATGAAGAAAATATATCGCGTCTGTAAAAGTTACGAATTTAATGAAATTTTGAATGAAAAAAATTTTTATGCTAATCCATCTTTTGTTATTTATGTCAAGCCAAGAGCTTTGGAACATGCAAGAGTGGGTATTTCAGTGGGAAAAAAATTAGGAAATGCAGTCGTACGAAATAAAATTAAACGGCAGGTACGTATGATGGTTGATGAATTATTTGATTTTACGGAAAAATATGACACGATTATCATTGTTCGACCAAAATACCATCAAGAAAACTATGGAAACAACAAAAAAGGGTTGGAAAGATTAAAGAAAAAAGTTAAAATAGTATAGTATATAGATATGCGATTAAATGATGTATAAAAAGTAAGCGAGGAGATTGTAGATGAAGAAATTTTTTAAAAATAAAAAAGGACTGTTATTCATCTGTTTGATCATAATGGTTTCTTTGACCGCATGTTCTTCACCACGTGGCAGCGATGGTAAAACGAAAGTAAATGAGATTATCGCATCAGAAACATTCGAAGTTCAGAAAAAGAATGTCAATGTTACAGAAGTTCCAGAAGAAATGAAAGCTGAGTATGAAAAATTAAGTGATGATGATTATATTACGATTGAAGCTACATCTTTTGGAGACGCAATGAATACAGGATGGTTTAATGGATTGATCGTTTGGCCAATCGCACAATTGATCAATTTTATTGCAAGTAAAACAGATGCTGGATTTGGAATTATTGGTGCAACTTGTTTGATTCAGTTACTGGTATTTGCATTTACGGTAAAATCACAGGTTTCATCACAAAGAATGCAGATGTTGCAGCCTGAATTACAAAAAATTCAAAACAAATATGCTGGAAAATCAGATGAACGTTCTAAGATGATGCAGGCACAAGAAATGCAAGCATTATATAAGAAGAATAATATTTCCCCATTTGGTTCGATCTTAGTCATGTTTATTCAGTTGCCGATTCTGATGGGTATGTATTATGCAACTATGCGTGCAAGTGCTATTGTTGTTGGATCATTTGGTTCTATTGATTTGTCAAGAACACCATTAGCCGGCTTACAAGGCGGACAAATCTCTTATATTGTAATCTTCGTATTAATGGTTGTATTTAACTTCTTGTCATATAAAATTCCGCAATGGCTGCAAGCTTATGAAAAGAAGAAACATCATGTGAAAGAAAAGAAATATGCGCAGCCTAAACAAAGCGGAGGCATGATGGGAAATATGAACATGATGATGTATATGAGTACGGCAATGATTGCTATTTTAGCCTTCTCATGGCCTTTAGCAATGTCATTCTACTGGTTAGTATCCTCTATTTTCCGTGTATGTCAGAACTTAGTTGTACATAAAGTCTTTATTTCAAAGAAAGCAGCATAAAGGAGGAAGACTGGAATGACCTTAAAAGTTTATACTGGTAAGAATCTAGATGAATTGTTAAAAAGTGTTGCCGAAGAAAAAGGTGTTTCTGTTGATGATTTAACCTACACAGTAAAAGAAGAAAAAAGCGGCTTTTTAGGAATTGGCGGCAAGGTAGAAGCTGAGGTATACTGCAGCAAAGACATTGAAGAATTCATGAAAAATTATCTTGATCAATTCTTTGAAAATATTGAAATGCAGGCAGATGTTGTTGTTATAAATGATAATGGTTTTTACCGCATCAATATCGATGCAGAAAATAATGCAGTTTTAATTGGAAAAAACGGCAGGGCTTTGCAGTCATTAAATACAATCGTAAAAGCTGCAGTATCTGCAGAATTTAGAAAGAAAATCGGTGTATTAATTGATATTAACGGTTATAAACAAGATAAATACAAAAAAGTTTGTGCATTGGCAATGCGGGTTGCCAAAGATGTTAGACGAACAAAGACAGATGCAATCTTAGATCCAATGCCAGCAGACGAAAGAAAGGCAATTCATAATCATTTGGCCGATATGGAGAATATCTCTACGGTTAGTGAAGGAGAAGGAAATCAACGCCGATTAAAAATTCTTTATACACCAGATAAAGAGTAGTTTATCAAAAGTCATTCATTTGAATGACTTTTTTTGTAATAAATGAAAGAAATAGACAGAAAAGGGGAGAATGTCCACTTTTAGCACTCAACACTTTACAGTGCTAAAAGTTTGACTATAATGATAAGTGTAATCGGGGAAGGCCCGATGGAAAGATTTCATGCAGATGCAAAAAAAGCATTGGATGAGAAAACAACTGGAGGCGATGGATATGAAATTCTTCCCAAGAACAAATGATTTATTTGATACAGTATTTGATGATATGTTTACATCACCGATCTTCACATCACGAAATGATATGGCAATGAAGACAGATATCACGGAGAAGGATGGTAATTATCTATTAGATATGGAACTGCCTGGATGCAAGAAAGAAGATATACATCTGGAATTGAATGACGGATATCTGACGGTGAGCGCATCAAGGAACACGAATACGGAGGATAAGGATGAAAAAGGCAATCTGATCCGCCAAGAGAGATACAGCGGAAGTTTCTCGCGAAGCTTTTATGTAGGAGAGAAAGTAAGCGAAGAAGATATCAAGGCAAGTTATGAGAATGGAGAATTAAAGATCACATTCCCTAAAGAAGTGAACAAGCTGCCTGAAAAGAAGACAATTGCTATTGAATAACTAGGTAAAAAATGTTAGTGAATCATTCACTAACATTTTTTTATTTTATTCATGAATTATGCTAGAATGGAAGCATTGATTATAAAGTATAAAGGAGTGACGATAATGGGATTTCAGAATTATCAATTTCAAAAAACGATTTTATTTGATTTAGATGGTACATTATTGCCTATGGATATGCGAAATTTTGAAAAAAAATATTTTATGGAATTAAGTAATAAGCTAAAAAATCGTATCCATCCAAAAGAACTATATAAAGTAATCTGGGATGGGACAAAACAAATGGTATTGAATGATGGTTCTAAGACGAATCAAGAAGCTTTTCGTCAATATTTAAATGAACACACAATACTAAATTATGATGAATGTGAAAATGAATTTATGGATTTTTATAAAAATGATTTTCAAAAATGTGTGACTGCATGCAATTTAACAGAACTAAGCAAAAAAATTGTCGAAGAGCTACAAAATAAAGGTTATCAAGTGGCAATCGCAACAAATCCTATTTTTCCAGAGATAGCAACTTATTCTCGCTTAAAATGGTTAAATATAGAACCTGAACGTTTTCCATTAGTCACTACATTTGAAAATTCTCATTATGCTAAGCCTAATCCTAAATATTATGAAGAAGTGTGTCATAAATTAAAAGTAAAACCGGAAAATTGTATTATGGTAGGAAATGATGTAAAAGAAGACGGTGTTGCAATGAAATTAGGAATGGAAGTAAAGTTGATCGAAGATTGTTTGTTAAATGCAGATCAGTTACCTATTAATTCTTTTGAGAAAGGGTCATTACTACAATTTTATAATTGGTGCAGGAATATTCCGATAAATAAATAATGTAAAAAATTACTTAAACAGTAATAAATATCTATGTAAGGGATTACATACTAAAAGTATAGTAACTATTTACATAGATATTTTTTTTATTATAGTATGTACGTACTCAGTTAAGGCCTTAAAAGAGAAAAAAAGAGGAGAATGAATATGAAAAAATTTAATGTATGTATCGTTGGTGGAGGAAGTACATATACACTTGGATTTTTGAAATCTTTTGTACGATTAAAAGAAGAATTTCCTTTAAATAAACTAGTATTGTTTGATATTAATGAAAAACGTCAAGAGCCAATTGGAAAATATGGAGAAATCATGTTTTCTGAACGTTATCCAGAATTAGAATTTGCGTATACAACAGATCCTAAAACTGCATATGAAGGCATGGACTTCATTTTTATGCAAATGCGTGCTGGTGGCTTGCAGATGCGTCGTGAAGATGAACATATCCCGTTAAGCATGGGTATGATTGGACAGGAAACTTGCGGAGCAGGTGGAATGGCATATGGACTTCGTTCATGTGTTGATATGATCGAAGCAATTCATCAAATTCGTACTTATTCACCGAATGCATGGATTTTAAATTATTCAAACCCTGCTGCTATTGTTGCAGAGGCTTTAAGAAGAGAATTTCCTGAAGATAAACGAATCTTAAATATTTGCGACCAGCCTGAAAATGTTGTTCGTTCTACTAGCCGTTTGTTAGGATGTTCTTGGGAAGATCTGGATCCAGTATACTTTGGTTTGAATCACTATGGTTGGTTTACACATATGTATGATAGAAAAACTGGTGAAGATCTGCTGCCAAAGATTCGTCAAATCATTAAAGAAAAAGGATTTTTGCCACAAGATGCAGAACAACGTGATCAGTCTTGGCTGGATACATATGGATTTGTACAAACAATGATGGAAGATTTCCCAGATTATTTGCCAAATACATATGATGGATATTATCTATATCCAGACTACAAAGTAAGTCATTTAAATCCGGAATACACACGTGCGGATGAAGTTATTGCAGGACGTGAAACACGTGTATTCAAAGAGTGTGAAGAAGTAATTAAAGAAGGAAAATTAGGGGATAAATTCCATGCTATTTCTGATGCACATGCAGAAATGATGATCAAGGTTGCTGAAGCAATTGCTTATAACACAAACGGACGTTTCATTCTGATTGTTGAAAATGATGGTGCAATTGCAAATATGCAAAAAGACGCAATGGTAGAAGTTGTATGCGAATTAGGTATCAACGGTCCACGTCCAATGCGTGTAGGAAGCATTCCACAATTCTATTTAGGATTGCTGGTTCAACAAGTATCATGTGAAAAATTATTAGTGGATGCTTATTATGAACATTCATATCAGAAAGCATTGCAGGCATTTACTCTGAACCGCTTGATCAATGATGCGAAGAAAGCACGCAAAGTCTTGGATGCTTTGATTGAAGCAAATAAAGGAATGTGGCCAGAATTAAAATAATAATAATTACATAGAAAGGGTATATATATGAAGAAAGGTAAAATAATGAACTTCTTCTCTGATTTAGGAAGAAGTTTGATGATGCCAATTGCAGCATTAGCTGCATGTGGTATCGTTCTTGGTCTGACATCTGCATTGATGAAAGAACAAGTTCTTAACGTCCTCCCGTTCTTAGCTAGCGGTGTTCCATACTTTATCGTTTCTACTTTAAATAAAGTTTCTAACATTGTATTTACTTTATTGCCTGTATTATTTTCAATTTCTATTGCTATGGGACTTGCAAAAGAAGATAAGGAAGTTGCTGCTTTTGCCGGATTCCTTGGATATTATGCATTCTTAGTTGCAAGTCAATGTACAATTTCATCAGGATTTATGGATTTTAGTGCATTGAATATTGCAGCAACATTAGGTGTTGAAACAGTCAATATGGGTGCGTTAGGTGGTATCATTTCTGGTTTGGTTACAACTTGGCTGCACAACAAATATCATAAAATTTCTTTCCCGGCAGCAATCGCATTCTATGGAGGAAAACGATTTGTTGCATTAGCCGTTATCATGACAATGGCTGTTATTGGTTTGCTCATTCCTCTTGTTTGGGAACCAATTTCAGTAGGTATCAATGCATTAGGTGATCTGATTCATGCTGCAGGTGCATTTGGAGTATTTATCTTTGGTACTTTGGAACGTCTGCTCATTCCAACTGGTTTGCATCACGTATTGATGTGCCATAATTCATGGTGACGAGTTCAGTTGCCTTGAATAACAGATGGACAGGGACACGATCAACTGGATTCGGACAAAATCGAATACAGGAGGTCGATATGGAAGAATTAAGAAACCGTATCCATGATGACAGCAACGGTCTGGACTACATTCTTGTCGGCGATTACTACATACCAGACCTGAAGCTGCCGGAGGAAAGCCGCCCCATCGGTAGGTGGGGCCGGATGCACAAGGCATATCTGCAAGAACACCGCTCCGGCCAGTACAATGACCTGCTTCTGTCGGGAAAACTCTGGACGTATCTTGCCGACCTGAACGAGCAGGCCGCTGACCGGCTGGCGTGTATCATCTCGCAGATGCAGGCGGCGGAAGGTGTTACCGAGGAACTGAAAGCCCGTGACCAGCTTGCCTGGGTCGGAGCCATGAACAGCATCCGCAGCCGGGCAGAGGAAATCATCCGGTCTGAGATGATTTATGTTTAAGGAGGTGCATGTCTATGAGATACCGTATCGAATATGCTGATGGACGCTGCTGTAACTTTGCCAATGGCAGGGCTGACCTGCTGGAATGGCTGAAACTGCTGAAGCAAGAGGAAATCTCCGACATCCGCAAAGTATATAAAAGCGGTGTGTCGGATTCCGTCCTGGAAACATACCGGAATTATATCCGTCCAGCATAAGGAGGGCCGCTTATGGGGACAGATATTGAAAAACTGGTTGATTTGATGATTCAGGAGAGGATGCAGAGCCAGTTTGCTAAGTGGCGGGAGGCAGAAACCGGCAAGGAGAAAAAAGCTGACTACCTTCGACTGGAAACCGAGTATCAAAAAGCGGTCAGCGCATTATCCGAGGAACAGAAGGACGCTGTAAAGAATTATTGCGATTCCATTTTCGATTCCGGCGCAGAAAGCGAATGCTTCTTTTACCGGCTGGGCCTTAAAGATGGCATCCGGCTCTGGAAGTTTATGAAAAAGCTGATGAAAACGGTCAGCTAACGGATGTACAACAGCATATTTTATTCCGCCCGCAAACGGGTCGAAAGCCGTCCAACGGTACAGGTTGGGCGGCTTTTCTGTTACCTGCGTTTCTTGCGTTTGGGCGCATAGTACGGCTGCGGCTTGACCTTCCCCCTCATGTTGTTGGGATTTTTGAGCATCTTGGACAGGCTCAGTATCCGCAGGAACGCCGAAAAGTCCTCCGAGGAAATCTTCTCAAATGGTATCTGCATCCTGTCACAAAATTCATGGATTACCATTTCCTCCTGGCTGCCCTGTTCAAGTGCCTGCTCAAACTTTTCCTTGACGTCATCCAGCGTGGGCTGTGGGTCGGCGGTGGTCTTGTCCTTCAGGTGAGCTTCCCGTATATCCTGGACGATGTTATCCAGGTCATCGTGCATGACGTGGCTGTAAAAGTCGCTTTCCTGCACCTGCCCCAGTTCCAGCGTCCGCACATAGAGGTCATCTTCTCCGGGCGCATATTTGCTGAGGACGGTCTGCCGGGTGACCTCCATCACCAGATTCATCTGCTCCACCCGCATATTGGCGATCCGGTCGATACAGATTTCCATATCCACCATCAGCCGCCGGAAGTTTGGGTGTGTAGCCAGTTCGCAGAGAAGCCGGTTGTTAATCTTACCACTCCGCAGAAGTTCAATCATCTCATCGTTCAAATGGAGCGACTGCACATCGGCGTTGGGAACCTCCTTGTTATCGGTCAGCCCCATCAGATAGTCGGCGGACACGCCGTAAAAATCCGCCAGTGTCGCAATCGCAAACGGGCTGATGTCCTTATAGTCATCGCTTTCATATTTTCCCAGCGCCGATCTGGACAGGCCGGTCTGCTCCGCCAACTGTTCCAGCGTCAGGTGTTTGTCCACCACCCGCAAGTCTTTGAGCCGCTCCGGGATTGACAGCTTTGTGTACATCCAATGCCCCCTCTCTCGTTATCGTTTTTTCAGTGAATACACCTATTATAGCACGATTCCATAAGCGTGGAAATATGCGGATTTCGAGCGTTTTTCCAACGTCTTGGATATACGGGAGCAGCCCCCTTTTTTCGGTAAACTGGTTCTTGCAGACAGGCACTGAACCTTGAAAATCGAATGACCGGCTGCAAGGGGTATGACCTCCGGGAAAGTGACGCCAGGACAGAAATCGAGCGCACCAAAGAGGCCGATACGCCGGGAGAAATTCCGGGTAGGAGCGGCTTGCAGGCAGACCGGCGGACAGAAACAAGTTTATCATGCGGGACGTAAGGCTCCGCAGCAAAGAAATGGAGGAAATCATTATGAAACTGAGCATGAAGGAAAAGAAGATTCTCTATGCTTTCGCCTGTCCCAGCCACCACAATACGGTGACACGGCTGAAATGGCTGACGGCCCTGACGGTTGACCCGGAGGCCAAACGCCGGATGCTGGGGCTGGCCCGGAAGGTGGAGACGGAGGTGGACGAAAGCTGGTACGAGGATTTTTACCATCATCTGCGTATGGAGATGGACGAGTACCGCCGTCTCAAGCGCAGCCTGCGTGTGCTGAAATCTTACAATGATTATGAGGAGGATTTATATGAGGAAGCTGTCTAAATATGAGAAAGAAACCATCATCAACTGGAACGAGGCGGAGAACCTTGCCAGCGTCTACACCTTCAACGTCAGCTTGAAGCGCAGGCTGGCGGAGTTCAGCCGGAAGTATCCGCTGCTGTGCCGGTTGGAGCGCAGTACGCCGGAGGGGAGCGTGACCTATGTGCTGGACAAGTCCCGGCTGTCGATCCGGCTCATCCCGCCTTACAGCGAGGAACGGAAAGCCGCCGCCAGCGCCTATGCAAAGGAGCATGGTTTTCAGGTGGTGACGGCAGAAGAAAAAATCGCCTGAAATCGGGGCGATTACGGTCAAAATGCCGGGTCTGCACTCGGTGTTTTGACCGGCAATCCCCGCAGGCGTATTCCGTATCCACTTCCCGCTGATGAGCGTAAATGTGTGGATGCGGAGCCGGTGAAACTGGCGGAAACCGCTTCTGCGGTGGAAGCCAGCTTCGCCGGAGCGGGAGTACAGAGGGCGGCAGGCCCTTTGTGGCTGGGTGCAGGGGCGGCAGCGCACTGCTGGGGTCAAGGGGTGCGGGTCGCCAGTGGCGACCTTTGCAGCAAAGCTGCAAAAGCACCGACCGAGGCGGAAGCCGAGACCAAAGCCCATTGGCAGGTTAAGGGCGGCAGCCATTATCGGGTCAAGGGCGAAGCGCCTTGCCCAGGGAAAGTTGATGCCTGCGTCAACTTGTACTGGGTATTACCTGACGCAAAATTCGCAGGATTTGCGGCTTCGCCGCCCCTTCCCCGGCCCCAGAACATCTTCGCAGGAAGGAGGAAATCTGTTTGAAACTGACACGACACAATGGACGCTCCGGCAAGCATGGCACCTATAATCCCCGCCACAATGACCGCCGGTTCGATGTGGAGAACAGCGAACACATTGACGCAGAACGGGCAAGGCAAAATGTCTACTGGGACTGCTACCGGGGCTTTACGACACACGAGTTCCGGGAGAACCCGGAGCAGCCGGATTTCAGCTTTGAGGAAATCGAGCGGATGTACTACTACGAGCATTACGGCGGCCATGTGGAGGCCCAGAACGCCCGGAATGAGAAAACCCGGCACACGGAGCGCAACCGCACCGTGGAGGACTTGCTGAAAAACAACAAGACCTGCCCGGAGGAAAGCATCTACCAGATCGGCACGATGGGAGAATCCGTCCCGCCGGATACGCTCTTTTCCATTGTCAATGAATTTTATGAGGAATTTGAGCGCCGCTTCGGTTCCCATATCCACATCTTAGACTGGGCGCTCCATCTGGACGAGGGGACGCCCCACATCCATGAGCGGCACGTCTTTGACTGCGAGAACCGCTACGGGGAGCTGTGCCCCCAGCAGGAAAAGGCGCTGGAAGAACTTGGCATCCCTCTCCCCAACCCGGAGAAGCCCAAAGGCCGGAACAACAACCGCAAGCAGACCTTTGATGCGGTCTGCCGGACGATCCTGTTTGACATCGCCAGACGGCATGGGCTGCATCTGGATCAGGAGCCGTCCTACGGAGGGCGGGACTATCTGGAAAAACAGGATTATATCCTGATGAAGCAGAAGGAGCAGCTTGCGGCGCAGGAGCAGAAGCTGGAAGAACTGACGCTCAAAATCGAGGACGTGGAGACTCTGTTAGATGATGTTTCCGATGCGGCCTATGACAAGGCGGTGGAGGTCGTGACCGATACCGTCCGGCAGGAGACGCACAAGGAAGATATTCGTTTGATTGAGGAAACGAAAACGTGGGTGCTTTCGCCGGAACGCAAGGCTCCAAAGAAGGAACGTGAGTATGCCGCCGCCCGTCTGGATGGGGTCATTAACAAGATTAAAAATGTCATGCAGACTGCTCTGGCGAAAATCCAGCGGACGCTGATGCAGCCGGAAGTCAAGCAGGCCGGGAAGGAGCAGGTCAAGAAGAAAGCCAAAGAATCCATTATGGATATGCTGGCAAAGACAAAGATCAACGCTGATCGGGATAACCGGGAGCGTTGGGAACGGGAGGGGCGGATCGCCCCTACAAAGGAACAGGATATGGAGTTGTAAGGCATCTGATTTCCTGCGGAAACCGGGTGCCTTTTTCTCTGTCTGGAGGTGAGAAAATCGAATGTGTTTGAGGCGGTAAAGCAGGCTGTCCCCACACGGCAGGCTGCGGAATCCTACGGAGTGCAGGTCGGCAGGAACGGGATGGCCTGCTGTCCCTTCCATGATGACAAACATCCCAGCATGAAGGTTGACCGCCGGTTCCACTGCTTCGGCTGTCAGGCGGACGGGGATGTGATCGACTTTACCGCCCGTCTGTTCGGGCTGAACAAAAAAGAGGCGGCCTTGAAGCTGGCGGAGGATTTCTCGGTCAGCTTTGACGCCAAAGGCCATGACCCGCCCCGCAGGAGGCCGGTCAAACGGAAAATCAGCGAGGAACTGCGCTACCGGCAGGCAAAGCAGAAATGTTTCCGGGTGCTGTGCGATTACCTGCATTTGCTGGAACGCTGGGAGAAAGAGTATGCCCCACAGACGCCGGAGGAAACATGGAACCCGCTGTTTGTGGAGGCCCTGCAAAAGAAGCCGTACACCGAGTATCTGCTGGATATTCTTTTGTCCGGCAGTATGGAGGAACGGGCCTGCGTGGTCGCTGAATACGGAAAAGAGGTGAGGAAGATTGAGCAGCGAATATCAGAGTTTACCGCCAGCCACCCGGCAGGCCGCCATGAGCGCAGCCGAAGCCTTAGCGCCGGAGCAGAGCGTTGACGAGGTGCGGGAAAGCCTCTCTGTCACCGAGAAGGGCCAGCCCGCTAACACCATCGGTAACTGCCGGACAGTGTTCTGCCATGACCCGCTGCTGCGGGACGCCATCCGGCTGAACCTCCTGACTGACCGGGTGGACATCGTGCGGGATTTGGGCTGGCGCAGGAACACCAGTGCCCTGACGGATACGGATGTGAAGTATCTGCTTCTCTATTTTGAGCAGAACTACGGCCTGACCAGCGAGAAGAAAATGACGGCGGCCCTGTCCATCGTGGCGAATGAAAACTGCTACCATCCCATACAGGACGTGCTGAACGGCCTTGTCTGGGACGGGACGCCCCGTATCCGCTCCTGTCTCCATCACTTCTTAGGTGCGGACGAGAGCGACTATGTGGAGGAAATGCTGAAACACTTTTTGCTGGGGGCAATCCGGCGGGTATTCCGACCCGGCTCCAAATATGAGGAAATGCTCTGTCTGGTGGGCGGGCAGGGTGCCGGGAAGTCCAGCTTCTTCCGCCTGCTGGCGATCCGGGACGAGTGGTTTTCCGATGACTTAAAAAAGCTGGACGATGACCGGGTGTTTTTGAAGCTGCAAGGCCACTGGATTATCGAGATGTCGGAGATGCTGGCTACCAGCAGCGCCAAAAGCATAGAGGAAATCCGCTCGTTCATCAGCCGCCAGAAGGAAACCTACCGCACACCCTATGAGGCCCAGCCCAAAGATCGGCTGCGGCAGTGCGTGTTCGGCGGTTCTTCCAACACGCTGGACTTCCTGCCCCTTGACCGGGCCGGGAACCGGCGTTTCCTGCCGATCATGATTTACCCGGAGAATGCGGAGGTTCACATTTTGGAGGACGAGGACGCCTCCAGAGCCTATCTTTTGCAGGTGTGGGCGGAGGCCATGACCATTTACCGCAGCGGGAAGTATTCCATGAAATTCAGCAAGTCCATCCAACGGCAGCTTGTGGAGGTGCAGAAGGATTTTATGCCGGAGGATACCGAGGCTGGGCAGATACAGGGCTTTCTGGAACACTACACCGGCAGCATGGTCTGCTCCAAACAGCTGTTCAAGGAGGCGTTGGGCCACACCTATGACGAGCCGAAGCGGTGGCAGCTGCACAATATCAACGAGATTATGAACACGGTGGTGACAGGCTGGAAGTCGTTCTCCAATCCGAGGATGTTCGCCGGATACGGCAGGCAGAAGGGCTGGGAACGGGACGTTTCCGGCAACGAACTGCCCGGCAACGAAGATGGATTTGTGGAACTGAGCGAGGAAGAATGCCGCCAGTTGGAACTTCCGAAGGAGTGGATCGCCTGAAAATGGTGTTCTGTTGCCGGGATGGTTGCCGCTTGGTTGCTGGGTTCGTTGCCGGGGATTTTCCGGTCTGGATACGGAAAAAGCCTGTAAATAAGGCGTTTTCTAATATCTATCTCTATTTCCGGCAACGAAAGCAACGAGACTTTTCAAGAAAATTCACAAAGTAAGATTTGCAGGTCAGACGATAGTTTACAGGTTTTCAGAGGTTCGTTGCCGGACTTCGTTGCCGGTGCTGCCGTCCGGCCTGTCACTCTATGGAGGTAGCCTATGGGAAAAAGCAAAAATCAGAAGAATAAAGTCCGTTTTGTGGTGGTGCGGGAGTTCTCCGGGGAGAAGTCCATGCGGGAAGCCTTTGAGCAGCTGATCGAGCGCCAGACCTGCGAACACTTCGAGGAATGGCTGGAACATCGGGAAATGGCGGAGAATGCTGCGTAAAAACGGTTGATTCAGGGGCAGGGACATGGTACTATAATGGTATCGTGTCCCTGTTCATAGAAGGAGAACGCTATGAGCAGGAAAAAACAAGTCTATGAGAAAATCACCGCTCTCTACTGCCGTATCTCTCTGGATGACGGCGGCGACAATGAGAGCATGAGCATCAGCAACCAGAAAATCATGCTCCGGGACTTCGCTGAAAAGCATGGAATGTTCCAGTATGAGTATTATGTGGATGACGGCTATACGGGCCGCAATTTCAACCGCCCTGCCTTCCAGCGCATGATCGCTGACATTGGGGCAGGGAAAATCGGCTGCGTCATCACGAAAGACCTATCGAGGCTCGGCAGGAATTATATCGAAGCCGGAAGCTATATCGAAATCTTTTTCCCCAAACACAATGTGCGCTATATCGCCGTCACGGACGGTGTGGACAGCCTGACCCGTCAGGAAATGGACATCACGCCTTTTAAGAATATCCTGAACGATATGTACAGCCGGGATATTTCCAAAAAGGTGCTGGCGGGACGCATGACCCGTTCCCGGCAGGGAAAGTTTTGCGGCGGGCAGCCGCCTCTTGGCCTGATGCGTGACCCGGAGGACAAAGGGCATCTGATCCTTGACCCGGAAACAGCGCCGGTGATCCGAAAAATTTATGATATGGCACTGGACGGCTGGGGCTGTATGCGGATCGCAAAGCAGCTCATGGATGATAAAATCCCCATCACCAGAGTAAAAAGCAATACAGAATGTGACGTGAACTACTATTCATGGGGGAGCGCAAGGATCAGCCATATCCTGCGGAATCCCTTTTATAAGGGCGCACATCTTGTCTGCCGGACACATCAGAAAGGCATCCGCTCCAACACCTATGACATTATCCCCCGTGAGGAATGGGAGGTCATTGAGGGCTGCCATGAGGCGATTGTGACGCCGGAAGAATGGGAACAGGTGCAGGAAATCATTGACCGCAGGCCAACCATTATGAAAGGCAACGCCTGCCCCTTCTATAACCTGTTCCACGGATTGGTTTACTGCGCCACCTGCGGGAAGTCCATGCAGGTGCGGTATGAAAAAGTCGGCAGAACCGGGAAGAACCGTTTCACCGGCGAGATGCGTGAGCCGATTGATAAGGCATACTATATCTGCCAGACCTACAACCGGCTGGGCAAAAACGCCTGTACCAGCCACAAGATTGAGGCAAGGGATTTGTACAATCTGGTGCTGAAGGATATACAGGAATTGGCGGAGCAGGCCATGAAGGACGCCGATGCGTTCTACCAGCGGCTCAGCAGCCGGATGGAGCGCCGGTATCTGGTGGACGCTTCCCAGACAGAGAAGGAACGGAAACGGCTGGAAGCTCGGAATCAGGAAATTGACGGGATGGTTTTAAGCCTGTACACGGATAAGGCAAAAGGCATCCTGACCGAACAGCGGTTTATGAAGCTGACGGCGGCGCTGGAACAGGAGCAGGAAGCCAACCAGAAACGCCTGCACGATCTGGCGGTGATGCAGAGCCGGGCGGATGCCCAAGAAAGCGAAGTCCGCACCTTTATCAAGGAAATCCGGCGCTATGCCGCCATTGAGGAACTGGACGAGGCGATACTGAACCGGCTTATCAGCAAAATCCTGATTGGCGAGGTCAAGAAGGTGGACGGTCAGAAGGTGCAGGAGGTCAGGATCGTGTATAACTTTGTCGGGGAAATCCCGGAGATTGCAGCGTAACGGTTTACCTCACCTCTCTTGTTGAGAGGTGAGTTTTTTTGCGTTCGAGACTCATGATATTATGAGATTATCTTGAATGTTCATGCACATCATGTTACAATAGTCACGAATTCAAGAGCGAATGGAGATTTTGTCATGTTGGTTAGTTATGATAAGCTATGGAAAATACTAATAGATAAAAAAATGAATCGGACTGACCTAAAGGAGCACGCGGGGATTAGTTTTAATATACTTGCCAAAATGGGACGCAACGAATTTGTATCGATGGAAAGTCTCTATAAAGTATGTACGGCACTGAACTGTGATATTGGCGATATAATGGAGTTTACAAGCAATGAACAAGATTGATTATGTCGTAACCTCGACAACAAAGTATATCGAGCAAATGACTAAAGCCCAAAGAAAAAAATACGGACAATTCTTTACAAGTAAAGAAACTGCTGTGTTCATGGCAGAATTATTTGACTTACAATCTGCCTCTGGAACTGTTTCGATTCTTGATCCTGGTGCTGGCTCTGGTATTCTTTCGACTGCATTGATTGAGCGAATGCTGGATGTCGCTGCGATTACTAAAATCAAACTGGTTTGCTATGAGAGTGATACTAATATTTTGGAGTTGCTACGTTCAAACATGGATTGGGTGTGTGCTCATGCTTCAAAGCCAATAGAGTATGAAATTGTGGCGGATAACTATATCCTTTCACAAATGGCAGACTATAATCATATGTTGTGGGAATCGCCTAATCCACCCAAATATGACTATGTCATTGGCAATCCTCCATATATGAAGATCCCAAAAGATGCACCGGAGGCCTTAGCAATGCCGGATGTCTGTTATGGAGCGCCGAATTTATACTTTATCTTTGCTTCAATGAGTCTATTCAACCTTAAAAGCGATGGAGAAATGGTATATATCATTCCCCGCTCTTGGACTTCGGGCGCCTATTTCAAAAAATTCCGTCAAAAGTTTTTAGATGAGGGTGCCTTAGAGCATATCCATCTATTTGTAAGTCGTGATAAAGTATTTGAAAAAGAAAGTGTGCTGCAAGAAACCATCATTATCAAGGTGAAAAAGGCAAAAAACAAACCTCAAAATGTCACAATAACGACTACACAAAGTAATGCTGATTTTTCCCAAAAGACAGTGTTCCATGCCCCTTATGATACGGTTGTGAACGGCAAGGATCAATATGTGTATCTGGTTACAAATGCTAAAGAAGTCGAAACTTTAGAGAGACTAAACCGATTGCCTAATACTTTACCTAGCATTGGTCTTAAAATGAAAACTGGCTTAACGGTCGATTTCCGAAATCGTGAGGCATTACGAGATCATGCGGAAGCAACGGCTGTTCCATTATTTTATTCTCAACATATAAAAAACGGAAAAGTTGAGTTCCCGATTGGCAAAGAACATGAATATCTCGTCACCGAACAAAATGGGCTTTTACAAAAAAATTCAAACTATCTTTTTGTAAAAAGGTTTACAGCCAAAGAGGAACATCGAAGACTTCAATGCGGAATTTATTTAGCTCGTAAGCATCCTGAATACAGAGAAATCAGCACACAAAATAAGATTAATTTTATTTGTGGATTGCATGAATTATCTGAGTGTGTGGTATACGGTTTATATGTACTATTTAATTCCACTCTATATGATTGCTATTATAGAATTCTGAATGGATCTACGCAGGTAAACTCTACTGAAATAAACTCGATGCCAGTGCCGCCAATGAACACGATTGAGGCTATGGGTAAAGCGCTGATTCGTAGTAAGGATATGTCAGAAGCCTCTTGTGACAACATTTTAAGGAGCTTTATATGAGTAAATTAACAGATGCAAAAGAAATTTTGAATGCACTACAAGTCCCTGCAAAACAGCAAAATGGAATGTGCTGCTGTGTATTGCTTGCTATGGCAGGCCTAACGGAAGACATCCCCTGGTCGGATGCCACAAATAATTGGATTCGGATACATGATGTAATTGCTTTTGCCAATAGCCATTATGGAATGACTTATGCAGAGAACAGCCGAGAAACTTTTCGCAAGCAGGCGATGCATCACTTTAGAAACGCTGCATTTATTGAGGATAACGGTAAAGCAACAAATAGCCCAAATTATCGCTATCGTCTGACGAACGAAATGTTGAGACTGATTCAAAGTTTTGGACAGGATATGTGGGAGCAACAGTTGACCACATTTCTAAAAAACCATGACTCGCTTATTGAGTTATATGCTTCTAAGCGATCTATACAGAAGATGCCAGTAAAGATTAATGGGGCAGATTTCACTTTCTCACCAGGAAAACACAATCAGCTCCAAAAAGCAATCATCGAAGAATTTGCACCTCGTTTTGCACCGAATGCCGAGTGTCTCTATATCGGAGACACTATTGAAAAGGACTTGGTTAAAAATGAAGCCAAACTATGGGAGTTAGGATTTTCCATTACGCTGCATGATAAAATGCCGGATGTTGTTCTGTATTCCGAAGAAAGAAACTGGCTCTATTTTATAGAGGCGGTAACATCTGTAGGGCCTATGGAGCCGAAGCGTATCAAAGAAATTGGTGAAATGACCAGCGGCGTAACAGCTGGGAAAATCTATATTACTGCTTTCCTGGACTTCAAAACATTTAAGAAGTTTTCTGAAACGCTTGCTTGGGAAACAGAGGTTTGGATTGCTGACATGCCGGATCATATGATTCACTTGAACGGCGACAAGTTCTTAGGGCCACGAGAAAAATAACACTCTGTTGACTTAGATTAAAATGGTGGGGAGGGACGTTAAACATCGGATGAACTACATAAAATTATTGCACATAGAGGGCTTCAAGAAATTTGTCTCCCTTGATGTGCCGTTTAATGAACATATGAATATTCTTGTTGGCGAAAATGAGGCTGGAAAAAGTACGATTTTGGATGCTCTAAAAACCGTACTGAACCAGCAATATCGAACCGCAGATAAATCTGTATTGCGAGATTTATTTAATGCACAGATGGTTGCTGAATTTCGTGCAAATCCTAGCGTCAATACTCTACCTAAAATCTATATTGAAGTAGAATTGGTGCTTGATCCGCAAGAAAAAAATGCTTCATACTTTTACGGAGAGGTGTATGGGCGGAGGCAGCAGCAGACCGAGAAGTACGGCATTCGCTTTGAATGTAAGTATGACGAAGAACTCGGCGTTGGTATGGAGCAATCAATCTTAGAGGGTAAAATTCCTTATGAGTACTATGCTTTGACATGGACAACCTTTGCTAACCGCCCATACCAGATTATCAAAAGACCGCTAAACTTCTTGTCAATTGACACAACTAACGGTGCGGCAGCTTCATCATTTAATTATTACAACAGAACTCTATTTACAAGTAGATACGATGAAGCAACCAGAGCAAGAGCAAAAAACGAATTTCGTTCCAAATTAGAGGATGTTCTTGAAGCTGCTAATTTACCGCCAATCAGTGAGAACAGAAAATTCGGTATAGATAGTAAGAAGGTCGTCTTGGAAACTATTCTTTCTGTGTATGAGGACTCTATTGCCTTAGAAAATCGTGGTAGCGGAATGGAGAGCCTTATTAAGACGCAAATTGCTCTATCCAGAACGAGCGGTTTAGATGTCATTCTGATGGAGGAGCCAGAGAATCATCTTAGCTTTTCGACCTTGCAAAAAATGCTTCAGGAAATTTCTGGCCAGCAGGACAATTCGCAGATAATTTTAGCCACTCATAACAATATGATTGCCAGTCGGTTAAATCTAAATAATGTTTTGTGGATCACTTCAGATGGTGTTAAGACACTGGCAAATGTAGATGAAGATGTAGCAAAATTCTTTGTGCGAGCAGATGATAATGCCTTTTTACAATTACTGCTGTCCAAAAAGGTTTTTCTTGTTGAAGGGGCGACAGAATTTCTCCTTCTCCCTATGTTCTACGAACAAATCACCGGACGTGCTATTGAAAAAGATAGTGTTTCTATAATTTCTTGCAATGGTATTTCTTATAAGCGATACCTTGAGATTGCAAAAGCTACCGATAAAAGAATTGCAGTTATTACCGATAATGACGAAGAACCTTTCAGAATTGAGGAAGCTAATGCCTTTAATCGATCCAATAATTTGCAACATATTTTTATGGGGGCTACGACAGATGAGTGGACATGGGAAGCCTGTATTTATAAAGTAAATAAAGATGCTTTGGATGAAATGATTACTGTTCAGGCAGGAGCAGAGTATAAATTTCATGGTAAAGATTATGGCGCTGTATTAGGAAAAATGTTAAACCATAAGGTTGATGTTGCCTATCAGATGCTAACCTCGAATACCACATTTGTGGTGCCGCAGTATATAAAGGATGCAATCGGATGGCTAAGCGAGTAATTTTGGCAGTAGCTGGTGCGGGGAAAACCTATCACATTTGCCATGAGATAGATCCCCAAAAGCGAAATCTCATATTGGCTTTCACTCACGAAAATATTCACAACATCCAAAAAGAGCTTTATGATGCTTACAAGTGTATGCCGGAGTTAACAACTGTGGCAACATTTGATTCATTTGTTTATCATGAATTGATACTTCCTTATGAACCGAGCATAGGGGAGCATTTTGGACAGCCTGGGTTTGTTAGCTGTGGAATTTGTATGATAGACCCTCCGCCTCAAAGAATAAAAACTAAAACAGGAAAATCCATTGCGAATCCGCTTTATGAGCCCAAAGATCAACTTGCACACTATATTACGGACAGAAAACAGTATTACTGTGCTACTTTATCGGAACTGGCCTTACAGGTGAAGAAAAAGCGAGAGTCACTTATAAAGAGAGTGGCAGCAAGACTGAATATGTTTTATGACTGTGTGCTGATAGATGAGTTTCAGGATTTTCGGGAGCATGACTATGATTTGATTATAGCATTGGCGAAACAACTGAACGATGTTGTACTTGTCGGTGATTATTATCAGCACTCCGTTTCGGCAACTAATAATTCTGGAAGACCCTTTAAGAAAAAGTCTGTAGATGTCAGCTATGATGAATTTATCGGTGAGTTGGAACGTGCGGGATTTGAAGTGGACATAACCACTCTGGATAAATCCAGACGTTGCTCTACAGAAGTGTGTGAATATGTAAGCAACAAACTTGGCATCGAAATTATGTCTTTCGGTACAAATCCCGGATCGGTAATTTGGGTAGATGAAAATGCGTCACGCGTACTCGAAGATCCGTCTATTATAAAATTGGTCTACAAAGGTGCGTCACGTTACACGTTCAGGGCAATGAATTGGTCGTACTCTAAAGGAGATACTGTAGATGCGGCTTGTGTAATTTTAACAGATGATTTTGAAAAATTGGCTGATGACAGTTTTTCAACAAACCGTATCTCTGTTGTAACCCTTAACAGGCTATATGTTGCAATGACACGAAGTCGTGGCAATTTATATCTGATGCGCTTTTCGACTTTCAAAAAAATCCGCGATTCATACATTAAAGTATAAGGGTTTTAGCTGCTGCTAACAATTAAAATCCTTACGTTTATACCTTACAAAAAATTCATATAGAGTACATATTGCACAAAAAGGCAGACACTATTGAAGATGAATTTCTTTGATAGCGTCTGCCTTTTTTGAATTCATCACTTGACATTGTGGCAAAGAACTCATTATTCCGTACAACACCTCTTGGTGGTGTATATGATGGCGTTGAGGGATGCTTAAATATATTCTTGCAATATGTAGATAAAGTTCCTCTGTCTGAATTACAACCATTTACTCAATTCTTAGGACAAGGAAAAATGCCATTCATGATGTTTGGTCTTCCAGCAGCAGCTCTTGCTATTTATCGTACTTCTCCTTCCGAGAAGAAAGGTAAAGTAAAAGCATTGATGATTGCTGGTGTAGCAGCAAGCTTCGTTTCTGGTATTACTGAACCATTGGAATTCTCATTCATGTTTATTGCTCCAGTATTGTTTGTATTCCATTCAATCATGGGCGGTATCTCTTTCATGCTGATGTCTGTACTTGGTGTTATCATTGGTAATACAGGTGGAGGTATCATTGATTTCTTCATCTGGGGTGTTTTCCAACCAGGATCAAATTGGTATTGGGTAATCGTTGTTGGTATCTTCTATGCATTTATTTACTACTTTGTATTCAAGTGGTATCTTACTAGAAAAAATATCTCGATTGATGTATCAGAAGAAGACGATACTGCGGATTCAAATGTAAGCTTAGATGAAAAACAACGTCAAACAGCAGCTTTGGTAATCGAAGGTCTAGGTGGATTTGATAATGTCGTAACAGTAAATAACTGTATTTCTCGACTTCGTGTAGATGTAAAAGACATGTCTCTAGTAAAAGAAGATATCTTGAAAAAGACAGGATCTATGGGAATTGTGAAACCAAGCGATACACATATTCAAGTAATATATGGACCTAAAGTTGAATCAATTGCGGATGCTGTTCGTGAAGTATTGAAATACTAATATATTAAAATAGGCAGCAGTCATTCACTGTTGCCTATTGTTTATTGTATTGTTATAAATGAGATCAATCAAGATTTGGATAAAAATCAATGTTTTTGTCTTAAAGCTAAAATCAACATTATGAAGATAATGACCAGGTTCTCTGGTATTGATATAGTAATGAACTAATTCTTCTATCTTATGATTTTCTTCATCTGTGATATAAATGATCGTTGAACCATTATTCTTTAAAGTCTCTATGACATCAAGATAACGTTCATTGTATCCGTGTGAAGTAATCATAAACATCAAAGTATTCGCATCTGTATTTTCTGCAATCCCACGCAGCAAATGCCGCCATTCTATATAGATGCAGGAAAAATCTAAAGAAGATAATACACTGTATAGATAATGGGCTGGAATAGAACTCATGGCAGATCCATAAATATAGATCGTGGAATAAGAATGAAACATCTTGCTGATCGTTTCTAATTGATCAAAAGGAATCAACTGTATCGCATCTTTGAATCGAGAGAGATGAAAATTAAAATAGGAATCTAAAGATAAATCATTTTCTGTTATATCTTCTAATTGTGAACGAATGGCAAATTTAAATTCATGAAAACCTTGATACCCTATTTTTTGACAAAAACGGACGATCGTTGCATTCGAGATATATAATTTTTGACAAATATCTTGTAAGTTTTGATGAATGATTCTTTTTGGATCTTCTTGAATATAATCAAATAATAATTTTTCGGATGCGGTCAAATCAATATTTTTCACTTTTTCTAACAATGGAATCATAGATCTATTCCCTCCTTCATTTTTACGTAATAACCAATCAACATGGAAAGTATGTAAAAGATGGGAATGCGAGAAGTGATATCTGCCCCTTCATTTTCTCTTTGATCGGTAAAAAAATGCAAATGATAAGGAGTTAGCTGGGAAATCGTATTATTATTAAAAGGAGTAATGGAAATCAGATACATGGATTTTATATGAGCTAATCTTGCAATGCGCAAAGACGGTTCATATGTACCGCTCGTACTGATGATAAAAATGATTGCTTTTTTCTTTAATGATCGTACCACATGTTCACACATACGGGCTGATTCATATTTATATACATTCTGTCTGCCGCAAACAAATAGCAGTTTTTCAAAATAATCGACCACTACCGAGGTGATGCCGCCAGGAGCCCATAAAAATAAAGGTAAATCACTGTTGATCAAAGATACGATTTCTATAAATTGATCATTTTTTATCAGATTGGATGTTCCTTCAATGTCTGTAATAATGCTGTTTTTGATCATCTGATTACTTATTTTTGCTAAATCAGGTACTTGAGATTCATTTTCCATATCTTTTCGAATAATATATTTTAATTCGGAAAAACCGGAAAGACCAATTTTTTTACAAAATCGAAGAATAGTGGCAGAAGAAAAAGAGACAGATTTGGAAAGTTCTTGAATGCTCATATGGATGACATCATCTGAATGTGCATACACAAATTTTAAAATAGTTAATTCATTTTCACTTAAATTTTGTATTATTGTATTATTAAGATGAAGATTGAGCATATGATCAAGTCCTTTCTAGTTATTAACTATATTATTTATTATATAGGAAGTTCAAAATAATCTACAAGGAGGTTAATTATGTTTTTTAAAAAGAAAACACATAGTTTAAAAGCTTTTGCAGATGGACAATTGCTTTCAATTGAAAAAGTAAATGATGATGTATTTTCAAAAAAAATGATGGGAGATGGTGTAGCTATTCAACCAAAAAATGGAATAGTTGTATCTCCTTGTGATGGAAAGATCACAGTTGTATTTGAACCAACTTACCATGCCATTGGAATTACGATGGACAATCAAATGGAAATACTGATTCATATAGGATTGGATACTGTGAATCTAAAAGAAAGTATCTTTGATTGCAAAGTGAAAAAAGGGGATAAAGTATCTTGTGGAGATACTTTGGTTACATATGATATGGCAAAACTAAAAGATATGAATTATGATACGACTACGATGTGTGTCATAACTTCACAAGGTAAAGCAAAGGATGTCAAAATAATATCGGAAGGAGAAGTAAAAGCTGCTGAGAATGATATCCTGACTTATCAATGATCGATGTGGTAGTGCTGCTTGGGGTAATGGCAGAGCTGAGTGGTTTGATCTTGCTTGGACTGTTATTAACCAAGTTGCATTTATTAGATGAAAAAGGAAGCAGTGTGTTGTCTACATTGGTAGTTCATGTCTTCAATCCAGCTTTGATCATCAGTTCTGTTTGTGCAGGAGGATTACAAGGTGAAGGAGATGTTGTAATTGAAGCCATCATTTGTGGAATCATATTATATATATTGTTGGTATTGATTGCCATTGTAATTTATTTAAAAAGCAAATCTTCAAAAGAAGAAATATCTATCTGTAAGATGATCTTGATTTTTTCGAATACTGCATTTGTAGGATATCCTATTTTGCGTGCATTGTATGGAGATTTTGCTGTCTTTGTTTTTTCATTGATGCATCTTCCTTTTAATATTCTGATCTTTACTTATGGTCGATCTTTATTGCAAAAAGGAACGCACCAGAAGATGACCATGAAAGATATTTTTTCCATTGGTACGATCAGTTCAATCGTTGCTTTGATCATTTATTTTGGAAATATCCCCATTCCAGCACAAGTTGCAGATTTCTTCAGTATATTAGGAGATGCCTGTGTACCTTTAAGCATGATCGTTATTGGAGTTTCCTTAGCCCATGCCTCATGGAAAAATGTATTAAAATGCAAAGCAATTAATACGGTAGTTGTTCTTCGCTTGATTTTATTACCTATTCTTATTGCTGTCATTACTTTGCCATTGCCTATTTCTTCGTTTAATAGAGAATTATTGGTTATATCGGGAGCACTGCCTGCTGGATCAATGATCGTAGTATTGGCAAAAGAGTATAAAGCAAATGATGGATTAGCTTCTGCCGGTGTATTCTTGACCACACTATTGTCTGTTATCACCATTCCTGTCATGCTGGGTATTTTATTATAAGGAGAGGATATGAAATATTTATTTTGTGATTTAGATCGAACATTGTTATTTGATCAAAGTGATGGCAGTTATGATATCAATAAAGAAGATTTGTCCATGTTAGAAAAATTGCCACAAATGCATATTGAATTAGTAATTGCAAGCGGCAGGGCATGTAATGCTGCTGAATTTATAGAAAAAAAGCTCCATTATAATGTAGACATGGTAGCATTGAATGGCGCAATGTTATTGATAAATGGAAATAAAAAACAATTAGCAGGATTGCCAATCAAAGATTACCAGCTGATCACACAAGATATCGCAAAACAATTTCCTGATACAAGCATGGGAACTTTGCATTTTGATGGAAATTATTATATGAAAGAACCGCTGAAAGAAGATTACATAGGCCGTTTAAGAAGACATCAATTGCATGATCAGCCGTATGGGATCCAAAATGACGAACCTTTGTTTCAACTGGATGATGATTTACAAGTTCCTAAAATATTATTTTATGTTCAACGTTTAAGCAAACCAAAGCAGGTATATCAATACTTAATGAAAAAATATGGAGATCGATATGATTTCCTATTTTCCAGCCCGGCTATCATTGAATGTTTGCCGAAAGCTATTAATAAAGCTGTTGGTATTCAACGGTACATGGAGATGAACCATATTGCCATGGAACAATGCTGGGTAGTAGGAGATTCAGACAATGACATTGAAATGTTTCAATTTATATCAAATAGTTGTTGTGTTGAACATGGTAGCATAAATGCAAAGAAAAGTGCAAAATATATCGTAAAGAATGTGGCTGAAGTGATTCAGATGATGAAAGATCTGAATCGTACATAGTATCAATTTATTGAAACCATGCTATACTAGTATGCGAAAGAGATGATAAAAACATGGAAAAAGATCAGGAATTATTTGATCAATTATCTATTTATGCTCAAGATAAGCGATTTTTACAAATGAAACAATATATTCAACATGGAAATATCTCTACTTATGAACATTGTTTGCTTGTCGCATATTATAGTTATCAAATAGCACAAAAGTTAAGATTAAAATATCGAAAGATAGAATTGATACGTGGTGCATTGTTACATGATTATTATTTGTATGATTGGCATGAAAAAGAAAAGTGGCATCGGTGGCATGGTTTTCGACATGCAAATTTTGCTTTACACAATGCAAAGAGAGATTTTCAATTGACAAAAATAGAAAAAGAAATCATACGAAAACATATGTGGCCTTTGACAATTATTCCGCCAGTTTGTAAAGAAGCATGGATCGTAAATATGGCAGATACGTATATTTCTATTATTGAAACGATTGCTTATCGAAGAAAATCAAAAAAAATGCTGCAACAATGGATCTTATTTCCTTTATATCAAATTGAAGAGTATGCTAGAAATGCTGCTGAGCTGAACAATGGTTGATCATTTGATCAACCATTTTAATATAATCCATTATAAACAGGTAAAGGATAGTTCGTTTCATAATCACGGCATAATTGAATAAAGGATAGTGCAGATGAGGTCATAAATTTATCTTTATGATAAATGATCTGAAATTTTCGTTTAAATTCTAATCCTTGGACTTGAATGGGAATGATAAGACCTCGCTGAATAGGATTGATGATCATACGGTAAGGCAGTACAGAGATTCCTAAACCGTTGATGACTGCATTGACCAAAGCCGTCGTGCTCATTGCTTCCCATATGGGCTCAATAGAAAAGCCGGCAGCATGGATAACATTGTCAAAAGTTTCTCTTGTACCACTTCCATGTTCTCTTAATAAGAATTTTTGTTGACGAAATTCCTGAATAGAGATTTCTTGTCCCGGTTTATAAGGACTGTCGCCAGGAGCAATAACGATGAGTTCATCTTCCATATAAGGTTTTGCAATAAATTCAGAGTGATGTACATAGCCTTCAATCAATGCAAAATCTAATTCATTATCTGCTATTTTATTTTCTAATTGATCTGAAGAACTCACTAATACTTTTACTTTTGTACTAGGATTTTGTTTTGTAAATGTTTTTATGTAATATGGAAGAAATTGGGAACCAATCGTAATGCTTGCTCCAATGCGCAGCAATCCTGATGCATCCCAGTGATACATGCTTTTTTCCATATCATCATACAAAGAAAGGATATGAGAAGCATATTCTTTCAATTGCAATCCTGCTTGTGTTATTTTTAAACGGTGTCCAATGCGATCGAATAAAACAGTACCATAGTATCTTTCTAATTCCTTGATTGCAACACTGATTGCAGGTTGTGTCATATGCAATACTTTTGCTGTTTTGGTCATATTTAAATGATTGCTGCATAAAGTTAAAAAAATCTTTAGATGTCGAATGGTCATACTATGCTCCTTTATATAAATTTAGTTATGAATATAATAAAATTATATAATTATATTTATGGAAATAAAAGTGCTATACTACAAAATGGAAAGGGGGAGTAATACAAATGAAACCATATAAAAAATTATTTTTGTCTACCTTTCAATTAAGTGCCTGTACATTTGGTGGAGGATTTGTCATCATTCCATTAATGAGAAAAAAATTTGTAGAAGATTTACATTGGATCGAGGAACAAGAAATGTTAGATCTTACTTCTATTGCCCAATCTTCTCCAGGAGCGATTGCTGTGAATGCTTCTATTCTGGTCGGGTATCGAGTAGCCGGATGGAAAGGAGCTTTGATTACTGTGTTGGGGACGGTATTGCCTCCTTTGATCATTATTTCGATCATTTCATTCTTTTATGTAGCGTTTCGAGATAATCTATTTGTGAATATGGCAATGACAGGTATGCTTGCAGGAGTAGCCGCCGTTATTTTTGATGTTGTTTTGACAATGGGAAAAGATGTCGTTGTTGATAAAAATAAACTTTCAATCTGTATCCTGATTGCTTCTTTCATCGCAGTCTATTTTTTAAATGCGAATGTGATAGCAGTTATTCTGATTTGCGGCGGCATCGGAGCTTATCGAACGTATCGTAATCAAAAAAGAGGGTTGAAATGATGTTATATCTTGAATTATTATGGAGCTTTTTTCAAATAGGATTATTTAGTATTGGCGGGGGATATGCTACTATGCCGTTGATTCAACATCAAGTTGTCGATCTTCATTCCTGGCTGACCATGACACAATTTGCAGATATCATGACAATTTCACAAATGACTCCCGGACCAATTGCAATCAATTCAGCAACATTTGTCGGTATTCAAACTGCTGGAATATTGGGAGCCATCGTTGCTACCATTGGTTGTATTTTACCTTCCTGTATCATTGTTATGACACTTGCATTCGTTTATTATCGTTATCGTGGATTATCTATGGTGCAAGGTGTATTAGCAGCGTTACGTCCAACAGTCGTTGCAATGATTGCTTCTGCTTGTTTATCTCTAATGGTATTGTCTTTTTATGGTACAAGAGAGATTCCTGCAGATATGAGCCATATTCAAGTGATCCCTGTTATTATTTTTATTATTGCAGTATATATATTGCGAAAATGGAAAATAGACCCAATCATCGTAATGATAGGTGCAGGAGTTGCAGGTATTTTATTGTTGTTGCTTTTTTAAAAGATAAAATTTATAGAAAAGTTAGAAAGACTAAAAAAAGTCTTTTTTTATGCATTACCATACGTTTTTGTTATAGTTTATGATTCTTATTTTATATTTTACGCATGTATTAGCAAAGGTGTAGAATACAGTTAGGATAAAGGAGAGATACATATTATGCAAAACTCGATCGTTTATTTTACAAAAGAAATTGATTCAAAAAGCTTGATTGCAATCTATCAAGCATTAGGAAGAGAGCTTCACGGAAATATTGGAATTAAAATTTCTACTGGGGAACCATGCGGACATAATTATCTGCATCCGGAATTGATTGGTAATTTGGTTCATCAATTAAATGGAACGATCATTGAATGTTGTACTGCTTATGGAGGCCAGCGGCAAGATCCAAAGTTACATTGGAAGGCAATTGAAGATCATGGTTTTAAAGCTATGGCTCCTTGTGGTATCATGGATGAATTTGGAGAGATTGAATTACCAATCAAAAACGGTTTTCATCTTACAAAAGATATTGTTGGTGAACATTTTGCTAATTATGATTCTATTTTGGTTCTTTCCCATTTTAAAGGCCATGCTATGGGAGGTTTTGGAGGTGCCTTAAAAAATATCAGTATTGGAATTGCTTCTACTAGTGGAAAAGCCAATATCCATACGGCAGGATTTACAACAGATGCTGGCAAATTATGGGATAATCTGCCGAAACAAGATGATTTTCTGGAATCGATGGCCGATGCATGTAAAGCAGTCATCCATGCGAAAGGGGCAAAGAATATGTTGTATATCAATGTGGCCAATCGCTTAAGTGTAGATTGTGATTGTGATTCGCATCCAGCAGAACCAGAAATGGCAGACTTAGGTATTTTTGCATCAACGGATCCTGTTGCATTGGATCAAGCTTGTTATGACGCAGTGAAAAACAGCGATGATCCAGGGAAAGCAGCTTTGATCGAACGAATGGATTCTAGACATGGTATCCATACTGTAGAAGCGGCTGCATTGCATGGGTTAGGAAATCGTGCATATCAAATTGTGTCATTAGATAAAGATTAGGAGATAGGGAAATGGCTTTAACAGAAAATGCTAAAAAGGTACATGAAAAATTATTATCCGATCATCATTCCACATTTATGGAGTATGATACAGAATTTATTGAAAGGTTTGAGAATTTTGCATTTGATGAGGTTTTGAAAGAAAGTTCATTGGATGATAAAACGCATATGATGGCTGTTTTGGCAACATTGATAGGTTCACAGGCAGTAGATACTTTTGCAGTAATGGCGGAAGGTGCTTATAATATAGGTGTGACTCCTATTGAATTAAAGGAAATCATTTATCAAGCCGTTGCATATTTGGGATATGGAAGAGTGCTGCCTTTTTTGCGCACAGCAAATACTATTTTTTTGAAACATGGCGTACAGCTTCCATTAGAAGGACAAGCAACAACGACATTAGAAGATCGTCTGCAAAAGGGAGAACAAGCACAAGTGGACATATTTGGCGAGTCTATGCGCGGTTTTTCTGAAAGCGGGCCAAAAGAAACAAGACATATCAATCGTTGGCTTTCAGCAAATTGTTTTGGTGATTATTATACAAGAAAAGGATTAGATTATAAACAAAGAGAAATGATTACTTTTTGTTTCTTGTTTGCACAAGGCGGGTGTGAACCGCAGTTGATTTCTCATGCTGCTGCAAATATGAAGATTGGAAACGATAAAGATTTTCTGATTCAGATCGTATCGCAGTGTTTGCCTTACATAGGTTATCCTAGAAGCTTAAATGCATTGCGTTGTATTGAGGAAGCTGTAAAAAACAATAAATAGAAAGGAAAGTGAATATGGATCAATCATTAAAAAAAATAACAGTCGCTGCAATGTTTCTGGCATTGGGACTGATACTTCCTTTTTTTACAGGGCAAATCCCGCAGATTGGAAGCAAATTATTGCCAATGCACATTCCCGTGTTCCTGTGCGGGCTGATTTGTGGATGGAAATATGGCGGCCTTGTCGGTTTCATATTGCCTCTGCTTCGTTCAGCTTTATTTGGAATGCCTGTTTTTTTCCCATCTGCAACTGCCATGGCATTTGAATTGATGACATATGGAGCTGTATCCGGCTTTTTATATAGTATATCCAAATGGCACTGTGTTCGTGCATTGTATCGTTGCTTGATAAGTGCGATGCTGGCTGGACGTATTGTATGGGGCATCGTACAGTATATCCAATTAGGATTGTCTGGAGGTGTATTTACTTGGCAGATTTTCTTGACAAGTGCATTCATCGATGCCATTATCGGTGTTATACTTCAGTTAATTCTGATTCCATGTATCATGGTTGTCTTAAATCGCAGCAGGTTAAAAAATTTTGAAAGCATTGAAGAAAGAAAAATCGAAGAATCATAATATAAAAAAAGGGGTCAACCTGTTTTTATATGATAGTTTTAGAAAAGAAATCACAGGATGAAATAATTTTCAATTAATGAAAATCGGTTACAATAATGGTTGACAGTTATTTTCTAAAATAGTAAGATAGACGTATATAAAACGAAGAAGAGGAATAGTAACAGAGAGGAATATGATAGAGAGTTCTTGTTTGGTGGAAAAGAATATAGGAATCCTGCGAACACACCTTGGAGTTGTGAAAGTGAACGAACAGTAGCTTTCAACGGGGCAGCATCCGTTATCATGTGCAGTATGCAAATACTCATAGAGGCTGTTTTCGTGAGAAAACAGTAAAAAAAGGTGGAACCACGATACTTTCGTCCTTTGGATGAAAGTTTTTTTTATAATTTGGTGTAAAGAGGAGGAAGAAAAATGAAGCAGTTTACGATACCTACAGGAATGCGGGATGTGATACTCGATGAATGTGCAGCGCGAAGAGAGCTGCAGCAAGCGATTGAAGAGCGATTTGAAAGCTGGGGATATGACGAAGTCATTACGCCAATGATCGAATTTTATAAGACCTATGAGGCCGGATTTGACAATATCAATGAACAAGATATGTATAAATTTTTTGATGCTCAGGGTCGTATTTTGATGCTGCGTGCAGATATGACGATCCCCATCGCACGATTAGCAGCAACAAAATTTAAAGATGTGCAGCCGCCACTTCGTTTTCGATATTGTGCAAATGTATTCAAGGTACATGAAGATCTTTCCGGATTAAAAAATGAAATCAGCGATTGCGGTGTGGAACTGATCGGAGTCGATCAACAAAGTGGAGATCTGGAAATACTGATGACAGCTCTTGATGCATTGAGCGTCGTGAAAGATCATACATGGGTATTAGAAATCGGAAATATCAACTTCTTTAGAGAAGCCTGCCGTTTCTTTCAAATTTCACAGGAAGACAGCGAAGAGCTGTCTGACTTGATCGATCAGAAAAGCATGACATCTTTGGCAGAAAAGCTGGATTCTCTTAAATTAAGTGAGGAAGGGAAAACATTTTTCTTGCAGCTTCCATGGATGAGCGGTGATCGAGAAATATTGGAAGAAGCAAAACAGTATTGTTTTTGTGAAGAATTAAAAGAAATTTTAAGACGCCTGCTGCTCTTGGCAGATGATCTGCAGCAATTAGGCTGTGTACAGATACGCTTTGATTTAGGCAAGACAAAAAATTTAAATTATTATACAGGAATTGTTTTTGAAGCGTATGTAGAAGGAGTCGGAAAACGCGTATTAAGCGGAGGACGTTATGATACGCTATTGGAGAAATATGGACGCAATTTGCCAGCTGTCGGCTTCTCTATTAAATTAGATGCTCTATCGCAGATTTATCAGGCAAAAGAAAAAGAAAAGAAAACAGTGATCAAATATCATCCAGATGATCGTGTTGAAGCAATGAAAAAAGCAAGAGAACTGGCAAAAACAACAAGAATATGTTTGATCGTTGATTCATCTATAAAGGATATAGAAATAAAGGAGGAAACACTATGCTGTCAATCGCGTTAACAAAAGGACGTTTGGAAAAACAAAGCGTCGCCATGTTTGAAGAGTGTGGTTATGGAATAGAACAATTAAAAGATAAGGGAAGACAGCTGGTATTTCAAGACAGCATAAAAGATCAGAGATATTTTTTGGTAAAAGCTGCAGACTGTGTGACTTATGTAGAGCATGGTGTTGCCGATGTCGGCTTTGTTGGCAAAGATACATTGATGGAAGCAGACGGCCGATATTATGAACTGTTGGATCTGGGTATTGGAAAATGTGGATTTATTGTTGCAGGTTTACCGGGAAAGAGTCCGTTTGAAAAATTAGGACATGTCAAGATCGGCAGCAAATACCCGCATGTTGCCAGAGATTTCTTTAAAAAAAGAAATATGGATGTAGAAGTCATAAAAATCGAAGGCAGTGTAGAACTAGCTCCCATTTTAGGATTATGCGACGGTATCGTGGATATCATGGAAACAGGAACGACACTGAGAGAAAATGGCTTGGTCGTCTATGAACGTATTTGCGATATTTCAGCAAGGGTAATCGTCAATCGTGCCAGTTTTAAATTAAAACAAAAAGAAATCATGGCATTGTTAAATGATTTAACGAAAGTGAGGGATAGACATGCTGAAACAAATGGATCCAAATAATGTGGAACAACTGCGAACTTTCTTGCAAGGCCGTATGGCAGATGCAGATCCGCAAGTGTTTGAAAGAACAGCAAAGATCATTCAGGATGTAAAGGAAAATGGGGATGCTGCATTGTTTAAGTACACAGAACAGTTTGACCATGTAGCATTAAAAAATCTAAAGGCAAGTGAGGAAGAGCTAGCAGACGCATGTGCAAAAGTAGATCCAGGGCTCATTGCAGATCTTGAAGAAGCTGCAGCAAACATTACTTATTATCATGAACAACAACGTATGAAAGGATATCATCTGGATAAAGAAGATGGAGTTTATTTAGGACAGCGTATTTTACCATTAGCTCGCGTAGGAGTCTATGTTCCAGGTGGCAGAGCTGCTTATCCAAGTACGGTATTGATGAATGTGCTTCCGGCAAAGATTGCGGGTGTCAAAGAAATCGTAATGGTAACACCTCCGGATAAAGAAGGAAAGATCTTGCCGGTGATTGCGGCAGCTGCAAAGATTGCGGGCGTTACTTCTATCTATAAAGTAGGTGGTGCACAAGCAGTAGCAGCATTGGCTTATGGAACACAGAGCATCCCGCAAGTGGATAAGATCGTAGGTCCTGGAAATGCATATGTTGCCTGTGCAAAGCGACTGGTATTTGGCCGTGTGGATATTGATATGATAGCAGGACCAAGTGAAATCCTGGTAATTGCAGATGCCAATGCAGATCCAGGAGCAGTTGCAGCTGATCTCATATCACAAGCGGAACATGATCCGCGTGCTTGCAGTATCTTATTAACTACGGATACAAAGCTGGTGGAAAAAGTACAAGAGCAATTAAAGGAACAAAGTGCACAATTAGAACGTCGATCAATCATTGAAGAGAGTCTGCTGCATTATGGAACGCTCATGATTTGTAAAGATATTGCCCAATGTATTTCCATCAGTAATTTAATTGCTCCGGAACATTTAGAACTCATGGTCGAAAATGCAAAAGATTACTTGGATCAAGTAAAAAATGCCGGAAGCGTATTCCTGGGATATATTACTTGTGAAAGCATCGGCGATTATTTTGGAGGAACCAATCATGTATTGCCGACCAATGGTACAGCGCGTTTTGCCTCCGCATTAAGCTGTGATGATTTTGTAAAGCGAAGCTGCTATTTGCATTATAGTGAAGAAGCGTTACAAAGAGATGGTAAAAAGATCATCAATATTGCTGATCATGAAGGTCTGGGAGGACATGCCAATGCGGTGAAAGTGAGGTTAAAGAATGAGTGAGAAGATGGAATATGAAGCAATGAAGGATCGAGAAGGAATATTGTTGAATGCAAATGAAAGCAGTGTGAACTTGCCGGTCGATATTCGTAAAGAAATTGCTGAAAAAATCGTAGATATTTCTTTTCATCGCTATCCGGAAGATGAAGCAAGTGCATTGTGTCAAGCATATGCAGATTATGCAGGAGTGAAACCGACACAGGTGATCGCAGGCAATGGATCAGATGAAATGTTAGGATTGATGATTTCATTATTTATTCAAAAAGGAGATAAATTATTGACATTAACACCTGATTTCTCGATGTATGATTATTATTTAGGCATGCATGAAGGAGAAATCGTTCGTTATGAACGTAAAGCGGATGCTCCTTTTGATATTGAAGGGTTTATTCAAAAAGGGAAAGAAGAAAATGTAAAGATGATCTTATTCTCTAATCCGAATAATCCAACCGGACAGATTATCGAAAAGGAAGATCTGTGCCGGATCGCGGATACATTTAAATGTCCGGTTGTGATCGATGAAGCTTATGGAGAATTTATGGAAGGAACCATGATCGATCAAGTAGATCGTTATGAAAACTTGTTTGTTACGCGTACACTGTCAAAAGCATTTGCCTTTGCGGCAGGTCGTTGTGGATTCTTGATTGGCAATGAAGAGATGATGGAAAAGATTCGTCCGCAGAAAGTTCCTTATAATGTCAACAGCATGACACAGTGTGCCGCAACGATCATTTTGTCGCATAAAGAGGAATTGTTGACACAATGTGATCTTATCAAACAGGAAAGAGAACATATGATCAAAGAATGCAAGGACTTTAATGATTCCCTGCTGACATTGTATCCGTCACATGCAAATTTTATCTATGGCCGATCTGCAAAAAAAGAAGAATTGTTGAAAAAATTTGAAGAAGCAGGTATTACGATACGAAATTATCATGACAATAGTTTTCGTATTACGATCGGTACTCCGCAAGAAAATGAAAAAGTATATCATATTCTTCGTTCTTTTAAGGAGGAATTTCAATGAAACGTTGTGCATCATTAACCAGAAATACAAAAGAAACACAAATTGAAGCAACTCTTTTACTGGATGGAACAGGAAAAAGCAATATCTCAACAGGCGTGGGCTTTTTTGATCATATGCTGACACTGTTTGCTTTTCATTCTGGTATGGACCTGACGATGCAGGCACATGGCGACCTGGATGTTTGTGATCATCATTTGGTAGAAGATGCCGGCATTGTTTTAGGGGAACTGTTAAAAACAGCATTAGGCGATAAACGGGGAATTGCTCGTTATGGCAATGCACGGGTCCCGATGGATGAAACGCTGTGCAGCGTGGATCTTGATTTTAGCGGCCGCAGTTATCTGGTTTGTCATTGTGATCTAAAACGTGATCAGATTGGTTCTTTTTCCTGTGAAATGCTGCCGGAGTTCTTGCGTGCTTTCTCAGATCATGCAAATTTGACGCTGCATGTCAATGTGCTTTACGGGGAAAATGATCATCATAAAGTAGAAGCAGTTTTCAAGGCATTTGGACGTGCAGTGAAAGAAGGAATTCGTATCGTTAATGACGAACTTCCATCTACAAAGGGAGTGTTGGAATGATTGCAGTAATTGATTATGGAATGGGGAATTTACACAGTGTCTGTAATGCCCTTTCTTCGCTTGGCATTACATATTGTGTCAGTAAAGAGGCCAAAGTCCTAGAAGAAGCAGACGGCTTGATACTGCCGGGGGTCGGCGCTTTTCGCGATTGCATGCAAAATTTAAAAAATGAAGGACTGGTCGATGTCATTCGTACACAAGTACAAAATAAAAAGCCGTTGTTAGGTATTTGTTTGGGAATGCAGGTCTTATTTGAAAAAGGTTATGAGGTAGAAGAGACAGCTGGGCTTGGCTTATTGAAAGGTGAAGTCGTATTGATGCAGGATCCTGCAGTGAAGATCCCCCATATTGGATGGAATCGTTTAGAGCATGCAGCTGCTGATGATTTGCTGCCATTGCAAGAACAGCCGTTTGTTTATTACGTTCATTCATTTTATGCACAAAATTATAGAACAGAAGACTTGATTGCTTATTCTTGTTATGGTGATCTGAAGATACCAGGTTATGTACGGCATGAAAATGTATTTGGCATGCAGTATCATCCGGAAAAAAGCGGAAAAGCAGGATTGCGCATGTTAAAACGTTTTGGCGATTTGTGTAAGAGAAAGGAGCATTGCGTATGATCATTCTACCTGCAATTGATATCATTGATGGGCAGCCGGTTCGATTATATCAAGGTGATTATGGACAAAAAGAAATAGTAGGCGACAGTGTTCCAAAATTGGCTGATCGTTTTGTTGCGGAGGGTGCCAGTTATTTGCATTTGGTCGATCTGGACGGTGCCAAAGCTGGTCATAGAGTCAATGATGCGATCATCATCGAGACAAAGAAGAATGTGAATGTTTCAGTAGAAGTGGGCGGAGGTATCCGTTCGTTAGAAGATATTGCTCATTATGTCGAAAATGGAATCGATCGGGTCATATTAGGTACGATTGCTATGGAAGATGAAGCGTTGTTGAAAGAAGCAATTGCTCGTTATGGTTCTCATATAGCCGTCGGCATCGATTGTAAAAATGGCTATGTTTACGGCCGCGGCTGGCTGCAGGGAAGTTCTTTATATTATGTAGACTTTGCAAAACATCTGGAAGAATTAGGAGTAAAAACGATCATTGTGACCGATATATCGAAAGATGGAACGATGCAGGGACCGAACACAGAAATGCTGCAAACATTAAAAGAGCAGGTACATATGCAGATTGTAGCAAGCGGGGGCATTCGCGATATAGAAGATATTCGCAAGCTGAAAGAAATGGATCTGTATGGTGCCATCAGCGGAAAAGCAATGGTGCATGGCACATTGGATTTAAAAGAAGCGATTGCGCTGTGTAAGGAGGGATAGTGTGTTTACGAAACGAATCATCCCTTGTTTGGATGTCAAAGAAGGAAAAGTAGTAAAAGGCGTGAATTTTGTCGGTTTAAAAGAGGTAGGAGATCCGGTTGCTTTAGCGAAACAATATTATGAACAAGGTGCCGATGAAATTGTATTTCTGGATATCAGTGCAACCAACGAAGGAAGAAAAACGATGGCAGATGTCGCACAGCGTGTGGCAAAAGAGATCTTTATTCCATTTACGATCGGCGGCGGCATTCGCAGCATGGAAGATATCAATACATTATTACGCAGCGGAGCAGATAAGGTTTCTTTAAATTCTGCAGCAATCAAAAATCCCCAATTGATCAAAGAAGGTGCCGAAATATTTGGCAGTCAATGTATCGTATCGGCAATTGATGCAAAAAAAAGAGCAGACGGCAGCGGCTGGAATGTTTATATCAATGGCGGAAGAAAAGATACAGGAATCGATTTGATCGAATGGGTACATACTGTTACTGATCTGGGGGCAGGCGAAATCTTATTGACCAGCATGGATGCCGATGGAACACGCAACGGTTTTGATCTGGAAATGCTGCACGCAGTAAATGCCATCATTGATGTACCTTTGATTGCCTCTGGCGGTTGTGGCACAATCGAGCATATCGCACAAGTATTTGAAAGCGATGCAGCGGATGCAGCATTAGCTGCCAGTATCTTTCATTATGGAGACCACAGCGTAAAAGAAGTAAAAGACTATTTACAACAGAAAGGGATCCCAGTTCGAATGGAGGGGGAAGCATGACCGATCTAGAATTATTGGAGAAGATCGATTTCGATAAACAAGGTGGTTTGGTACCTGCAATCGTACAGGATCATGAAAATGGGCAAGTATTGATGTTGGCGTATATGTCAAAAGAAAGCTTAAAGATCACGATCGAAAAAGGCTTAGCTTGTTATTATTCACGCAGCAGAAAATCACTTTGGTTAAAAGGAGAAACCAGTGATCATTATCAACATGTCTGTAAGATCGATGTAGATTGTGATAATGATACGATCTTATTAAGCGTGATACAAGATGGAGCTGCCTGCCATACAGGAGCGCGCAGTTGCTTTTTCCAAACACTATATCAAAAGGAGGAACAATAAAGATGGAAAACGAATTTGATACGCTGTATGCAACAGTCGTGGATCGCAAGAGCCATGCTGAACCAAACAGTTATACGGCTTATTTATACAATAAAGGAATTGAAAAAATCTTAAAAAAAGTAGGAGAAGAATGTACAGAAGTAATTATTGCTTCCATGAAAGAAGATAATAATGAAGAAATTGCCAATGAGATCGGAGATCTGCTGTACCATGTGTTCGTTTTGATGGCAGATCGCGGTGTAACATTAGATGATGTAAAAGAAGTGTTAGCCGGCCGCAGCAAAAAAACCGGAAACTTAAAACCAGAGCGTAAAAAAATTGAACAATATTGATGATCATAAAATGTTTGCAAATATTTGTAAACATTTTTTAATAGGGAAAATATTTGACAAAAGAAAAGATACAGAATATGATTACCTTATTCATGAATGAGGTGCCTTAGATGAAAAAAACTCCGATTATTTTAGGAATATATACCATTGTTATCCTGCTTGGATCCTATTTATTGAAAGATTTTTCTTTTTTCCCTACAGCAATCAATTTAATTACCGGAATTGTCATGATCGGAGTCGTGTTCTATCTCATGCCGGGAGCAATACATATCGGACATGGAAAAGAGTGGAAAAAAGACGATACGCAATTGAACCAGGCTTTAGAGAAAAATAGAGATCGTAAACGAACGATGAGTTGGAAAGAAGTAGGAATTGCTTTATATATCATGATTCCCTGGGCCGTTGCGGCTTTATTGTTTGGCTAAAAAGATGCATTTGCATCTTTTTTCTTTCTTTTTGAAAATATTCTCTTTATAATAGAAAGGCAAGTGAGGGATCTATATGAAATTAATTGTTGGTCTGGGTAATCCTGGAAAGGAATATGAACATACACGTCATAATGCTGGATTTGAAACGATGGATGAAATTGCAGATCAGCTGTCTGCATCCATTACGCAGAAAAAATTTAAAGCATTGATCGATAAAGTAAATGTACATGGAGAAAGTGTTTTGTTGATGAAACCACAAACATTTATGAATAATAGTGGTGAAGCAGTTCGTGCTGCTATGGATTTCTACCGCTTGGCTCCGGAAGATCTTTTGGTGATCTATGATGATCTGGATCTTCCAGTCGGAAAACTTCGTTTACGTCAAAAAGGGAGTGCTGGCGGCCATAATGGAATAAAAAGCATCATCGCTCATATCAAAACACAGGAATTTGATCGGATTCGTGTGGGAATCGATAAAGATGCAAGAATTCCTGTCGTTGACTGGGTATTGGGAAAGATACGGAAAGAAGATGAGGAAGCATATGCGTCTTCCATTGAACAAGCAGCCAAAGCTGCAATTTTTTCGATCGACCATCCTTTTCATGAGGCGATGAATCAATTTAATAAGAGGTGATCATTATCAAAGAGTTACTTCAGCAATTACAAAACAATCCGGCAGTCAAAAGCTTGTGTGCAGGAAAAAGCGAGCTGGGCAATCTTTCACTGAGTGAAGAAGCGCTGTTGCTGGCTGCCTGGTTTCAACAGCAACCGCAGACGTTGCTTGTAGTAAAAAACAATGGGTATACGGCACAGCGCCTGTATGAGCGAATTTCCCCGCTCATAAAAGAGAAAGCGCTGCTTTTTGTCATGGAGGAATCGCTGCGTGTAGAAGCGATTGCCTCATCTCCGCAGGCAAAAGCCGAACAATTAGAAGTAATGGCAGACATCTTGCAAAGAAAAGAACCTTATGTCTTGATCGTCAATACAGCTGCCTTTATGCGTTTTCTGCCATCTCCGCAACTGTTTGCACAACATTGTTTTCATTTACACATTGATGATGAAATTGAATATGAGGTCTTGATCGAACGGCTGCAGAAAAGCGGCTATACAAAGGTGAGCCGTGTCGACCAGCCGCTATGTTATGCAGCACGCGGCGGAATCATTGATGTTTATTCAATGAACTATGAACATCCGATACGAATCGAATTTTTTGATAATATCATTGACAGCATACGGTTTTTTGATGAAGGAAGTCAGCGGACGATCCGGCAAGTGCAGGAAGTTCGCTTGATTCCTGCGAGCGATTTATTATTTGAAGATGATCAGCTGCAGGAAATTGAAACAGCCTTGCGTGCTTCTTTTGAAACGCAGCAGCATCGCTTAGATGAAATCAGCCGTCTGCAGCTGTCACAATTATTGGAAGATGATCTGTTGGCATTAAAAAGCCATTTGCCAGACAGTCATTTATATCCTTACAGGGCATGGCTGACAAAACAGGCAGGCATCAGTGATTATTGTAAAGATGCGCGCATTGTCCTGTCTAGCGGGGAAGAAGTAAAAGATACACGTCGGCGCATCCAAGAAGAAACGATCAGTTATGTACAAGAAATGGTACAAGAAGGACGGATGCTTCCAAAATTTACGTTGTTTCGTGAAGAAACAGACAGCATAGCAGATCATGCAGTAACGACTATTGATTTATTTTTACAAGTTGCTCATCCGATCAGTTCACAAATAATGAGCATTCCACAAAGTGAACTGTCTTTTACACAGAGATTGGAAAGTATTCAAGAAGAAGCAAAAACAAATACAGTCATCTTGTGCGTGGAAAAAAATGATGCACGCGTTGTAAAAGAAGGATTGCAAAATGAAAATCTGGCTTTTGTAGACGGAGCTGTCGATTGGACGAAACCGGGCATTTATGTATCTGATTTTCCCTTTGCGGAAGGTTTTCAATGCTTATTGGAACATGTGTTGGTCTATACAAGAAAAGAACTGTTTCCAAAAGAAAAGAAACTGGTACGCTATCATGCAAAATTTAAAGAAGCAAATGTATTGAATGATTACATGGAACTCAATGTTGGTGATTATGTCGTACATCATCAACATGGTGTTGGCAAGTATATGGGGATTATTACCCGGGAAAACAACGGGGTCCATCAAGATTATTTACGGATCATTTATCGCGGAAATGATGAATTATTGGTTCCGCTGTCGCAGTTTCAATTGATTCGCCGCTATGTTACCAAAGAGGGCGTTGGTGTGAAATTGAATAAACTGGGCAGCGGAGAATGGGAAAAGACCCGACGAAAAGTAAGTGAGAAAGTAGAAGAGCTTGCTGCTCGTTTAGTGGAACTGTATGCATTGCGCAGTGAGGATATCGGTTATGCTTTTTCTAAAGATACGCCGATGCAAAAAGAATTTGAAGATCAATTTGCCTATGAATTGACTCAAGATCAGGCACTTGCCGTAGCACAGATCAAAGAGGATATGGAAAGCAGTCGTCCAATGGATCGATTACTATGCGGCGATGTAGGATTTGGAAAGACAGAGGTTGCCGTACGGGCAGCATTTAAAGCAGTAGTGGATAATAAACAGGTAGCTTTCCTGTGCCCGACGACGATCTTGTCTATGCAGCACTATCAAACCTTTCTGGAACGTTTTCAAGATTATCCGGTACGTATCGAAGTATTGAATCGTTTTGTGTCCAAAGCAAAACAGACACAAATTTTGCAAGGGTTAAAAGAAGGATCGATCGACATCGTCATTGGAACGCACCGTCTGTTATCCAAAGATATGCAATGGAAAGATCTGGGCTTTCTGGTCATTGATGAAGAACAGCGCTTTGGCGTCGAGCATAAAGAGCGCATCAAAGAATTGAAAAACGGCATCGATGTATTATCCTTAAGCGCAACACCGATTCCGCGTACTTTACAGATGTCGTTGGTAGGGATACGTTCCTTATCACAGCTAAATACACCGCCAAGCAACCGGCATCCTGTGCAGACTTATGTGATCGAACATAATGACGGAATGATCAAGGAGATCATTCAGCGAGAACTATCCCGCGGGGGACAAGTATTTTATCTATACAATCGGATCGAACAGATCTATCAAGTTGCCAACGATCTAAAAAAAGCATTCCCTGATGTCGGGATCGGAGTGGCGCATGGCCAAATGGAACGTGAGGAAATTGAGGATGTCATGCTGGAATTTCATGAAAACAAATACCAGGTATTGGTTTGCACGACGATCATTGAAACCGGCATTGATATCCCAAATGCCAATACGATCTTAATTGAAGATGCCGATCGTTTTGGTCTTTCACAGTTATATCAGATAAGAGGACGCGTAGGAAGAAGCAGCCGAGTCGCTTTCGCCTATTTGATGTATCGACCGCGGAAACAGCTGAATGAAACAGCAATCAAACGCTTGAAGTCGATCCGTGAGTTCACGCAGCTGGGCAGTGGATATAAGATCGCAATGCGTGATCTGACCATACGAGGAGCAGGGGATCTATTAGGACCGCAGCAGGCGGGCTTTATAGACAGTGTCGGTATTGATATGTATATGGAAATGCTGCATGATGCAATTGCACGTCATCGCGGCTTGGAAGTAAAAGAGGAAGATACGATGATGAAGTCAACAAATCTACAAGTGGATGCGTATATTCCGAAGAAGTTTGCTCCTGAGGACGGCGATAAATTATCGTTATATCAGCGTATTGAAAAAGTACGTACAAGTCGTGATTTATCTCTGTTGATAGAGGAAGTAAAGGATTTATACGGAAAGTTGCCTAATGAGGTGCGTTTGTTATTTGAAAAGAAGCAGTTGGATATCTTAACAAATGAAGTAATCGTAGAAGATTTCAAAGAGACAAGCCGCGATTTGCGTATCATCTTTACAAAAGAATGGAGCGCACAGGTTGATGGTGTACATCTCTTTGAACGAATGAATCAAATTTCACGTTCGATAGCTTTACGCTATCGGGAAGGAAGAATTATCCTGAGTATTCCCAAAAGCAAAAAGCAATTGGAGATGTCTATAGCAGCACTGAGCGAAAGTTTGAAAATATCACAAAATGTATAAATACTCCGGATATGCCTATACTATCTTTGTAAGAAGATTTGTAGGACATATAACGGAGGGATTCTATGAAAGCGACCGGAATAGTAAGAAGGCTGGATGATTTAGGACGGCTTGTCATCCCTAAGGAAATGCGTCGTCAATATCGTTTAAAAGAAGGAGACTCCATTGAGTTTTTTACAGAAGATGATAAGATCATCATTGAAAAACATAATGTTTTTTCACGCAATATGGAAGAAATCGAATCAATGTGTACAATTCTTTCCAAGATGGGTGAGGGGAAAGTTTTGTTTTTACATGAAGAATGGTTAAGTAAACATCAGATACAGATCAGTGATATCTTCTTGAAACATGCGAATGTACACCGCAATATCCAATTTAGAGAAGAAAAAGTGTATGCAAATTCAACGATGCGCTATCAGGGGTGTGTTTTTCCTATTATTGTATTTGGGGATTGGTATGGCGCTTTCGCTTTATTAGAAAAAGGACAGAGCGGCAATGATATACAACGCAAAGTGGCAGAAGCTTTTGCGCTGCTGCTGACAAAACAACAAGAACATTGATAAAGAGAAGGAAGAGGTGTGGGGGATTATGCGATTAGATAAGTATTTAAAAACAGCACGCATACTAAAAAGACGTACTGTTTCAAAGGAATTGGCCGATCAGCAACGCGTTTATGTAAATGATCGAGTTGCAAAACCAAGCACGGATGTGAAACCGGGTGACATCATTCGTGTCTTGTTTGGTTATCGAGAGTTGACGGTGCGTGTATTGCAAACACCAAAACAAGTATCGAAGAGCGATGCAGCTTTGATGTTTGAGATAGTAGAAGAAAAGAAAATTGAGAATGAACATGCTGAGCAATTCAGCTAAAGAGGCTGTAACGAATAAGGAATAGTCAAAAATAAAAAATGCATCTGATCTCAAAAGAGAAAGGATGCATTTTTTGGTATAATTTAGCTATGAAAAACATCGAAGTGTTAGAGCTAAATCATTCCTATCTGAGCAATAGGAATTATACCGCATTTCAGATGATTTTACCACTGGATTGTGAAAAAAAGATCGATTCTTCTGATCCGGTGTACAGTTTTCTTGAAGTGATGGAAGGAGTCAACTGGAACAAATATCTTAATCACCCTGCTCACAGAGGGCGTGAAGAATATAATCCCTTCAAGATGATCAAAGTCATCCTGTTTGCGTTCATGAATCATATTTATAGTCTAAGAGATATTGAAAAAAGCTGTAGAACAGACATCCGTTTCATGTTCTTGATGCAGGAGGAAACGCCAAGTCACATGGCATTTCATCGTTTCATCCAAAAGTATTTAAAATATGACATCCAATTCATTTTTAGAGATATATTTGAATCAATTGAGATATTAGATCCGTCAATTGATCATGATACGGTTTATATTGATGGAACCAAGCTTGAGGCCAATGCCAACAAGTTTACTTTCATCTGGAAAAAGACCGCAATCAAAACAAGAGATAAAATATTCACTCGATTAAACGAATGGGTCAGGAAACTGGGTGATCGTATTGAAGCATCTCAAAAAGAGGAGTGGACAATAAAAGACATAGAGAATATGGCTAACCAAATTTTTCATATCGTTGAACAAGAGGGAATCACTTTCATTTATGGAAAAGGTAAGCGAAAAAGCCAGATCCAGCGTTATTATGATGAATTGATGAAATACAAAGAAACACTGCAAAACTGTTTGGAAAGAATTGAACTATGCGGACCTGACAGAAACAGCTGTTCGAAAACAGACCACGATGCAACGATGATGCACATGAAAGAGGACCATTATATGAAGACAGGAATCTTCAAGGCAGGATACAATGCACAGATAGCAGTAAGCAGCGAATATATCCAATTGGCTTGTATCTATCAGGATAGAACCGATCAAAAGACATTTATCAAATTTCTTGAAACATTCAGAGCACTTTATAACAGGATGCCTAAAACAGTAGCAGCGGATGCAGGATATGGATCCTATGATAATTATTTCTTCTGTTTAGAAAATGATATGGAAGCCTATATCAAATATATGATGTATTCAAAAGAAAAAGAAACGAGCTACAAGAAAAAAACATTCATCAAATCAAACTGGAACAGAAATGGAAATGGAAGATATATCTGCCCGGCAGGACATGAATTTGGCTGTATCAATGAAACGGTTGATAAGAGAAGCAAATATTATCGAATCAATCAAACGCACAGTTGTGGCAAATGCACGGATTGCCCACTCAAATCTCAATGTACGAAAGCCAAGGGAGATCGAACGATAAGCGTGAATCCGATACTTGAGGAGTTTGAAAGAACAGCGAGAAAAAAACTAAATAGCGAAGAAGGAATCCATCATCGAGTGCAAAGATCCATACAAAGCGAAGGAGCTTTTGGAGTGATAAAAGAAGATTATGCTTATGACAGATTACATAGGAGAAGCATCAAAAATGTAGAAATGGAGTTCCTGTTGGTGTGCGTAGGCTTTAATCTGATGAAATATCATAACAAAAAAATAAGAAAAAAAGCACAAGCATAAATAATGTTGATGGGTTTTCCACAATGGGTGTTTTCATAATGCCAAAAAACAGGGATAATTGGGAGAATTGAAACAATTTCAAAGTAAAGAAAAGAAAAAAGAGGTCGTAACCTCAATAGACAGATTCGTTTAATTAAAATCTTCTATTTCGTTACAGCCTCTTTTTTCATAGGATCATAAAATAAGAATCTATTATAGAGGGCATTCTCCTAATGTAGGACAAATAGGGTACATAGTATATCGCAGAGGGTGAAAATACATGTTGCAAGGTATCTTACTGGTCATTGCACTCAGTCTTGACAGCTGTTTGGCTTCTTTTGCCTACACGATGCGTCAGATTCAAATACCTTTTAAAAGTGCAGTGGTCATTGCACTCATATCTGCAGCTTTTTTAGGATTTTCTTTTTTGCTTTCTGTACAATTTGTTCAATGGATCCCATCCTGGATTGCTTCTATATGCAGTGCAAGCGTCTTTGCATGTTTGAGCATCTATTCGTTTTTTCAAAGTGCAATTAAACGAATGCTGCGTAAAAATCGCAAAGGTTTGACTTTTCGATGGGGCAGCATGCAGATCGTGTTGGATATTTATTTGGATGAAGCAAAAGCAGATCAAGATCATTCCTGTATCCTGTCAGTAAAAGAAGCTTTCTATTTGGCGATTGCCTTGTCATTTGATTCTTTATTTAGTGGAATTGCTTTAGGGTTTTCTTTGTCTCATCCAGTTTGGATCGTCGTATTTGATTTTATCGTTGCTTTATTTTCTATCTATCTACCAAGTCTTTGCATGCGTTCTTATCTGCAACATCGTTCCATGGATTTTGGCTGGTTAAGCGCGTTTTTATTTGCTCTCCTTGCCTTGAGCCGTCTATTGTAAAAGCAGACATATTTTCTTGCAAAAAGGTTTATAAATAAGGCAAAAAGTGATATATTAAGTGTGTTGTGAATAGGAGGAAAATTGCAATGAGCAAAAGACCAGTCGTTTTAGTTGTTATGGACGGCGTTGGAATTCGTGAATCAGATTTCGGAAACGCAGTTAACAACGCATACAAACCAACATTGGATGAATTATGGAAAAACTGTCCACATACAGAGATCAAAGCACATGGTGTTGCTGTTGGTCTGCCAAGTGATGGCGATATGGGTAATAGCGAGGTTGGACACAATGCTTTAGGTTGTGGACAAATCTATAGCCAGGGGGCAAAATTAGTCAATGAATCAATTGACAGCGGAGATATCTTTGAAACAGAAACTTGGAAAGCTTTAGTTGATAAGTGTAAAGATCATGGCAAGATGCATTTCTTAGGTTTATTATCTGATGGAAATGTACATTCTCATATTAATCATTTAAAAGCATTGATCAAACGTGCAAAAGAAGATGGTGTAAAAGAAGTACGTCTGCATATTTTATTGGATGGTCGTGATGTACCAGAAACAAGTGCATTAATTTATGTAGATGATATCGAAAATTACATGGCCGATCTAAACGATGATCATTTCCACGCTTGTATTGCCAGCGGAGGCGGTCGTATGAAAATTACGATGGACCGTTATGAAGCTAACTGGGCAATGGTAGAAGAAGGATGGCATACACATGTATTAGGTGAAGGCCGTCAATTTGCCAGTGCAAAAGAAGCAATCGAAACATATCGTAATGAGACAGGCGTCGTAGATCAAGATCTTCCGGCATTTGTTATTGCAAAAGATGGGAAACCGGTTGGTACGATCGAAGATGGAGATTCTGTCATCTTATTCAACTTCCGCGGTGACCGTGCACAGGAGATTTCTTTGGCATTTGATGGAGATGCAAGCTTTGACAAGTTTGATCGTGTACGTGTACCGGATGTTATGTATGCAGGTATGCTGCAGTATGATGCAGACTTGAATATTCCACATAACTTCCTGACTTATCCGCCAAAGATCAAATATACATTATCTGAACATTTGGTAAAAAATGGTATTCGTCAATATGCAATCAGCGAAACACAGAAATACGGTCATGTTACTTATTTCTGGAATGGAAACCGTTCAGAGAAATTTGATGAAAACTTGGAAACATTTGAAGAAGTAAAATCTGATGTCGTACCATTTGAACAACGTCCTTGGATGAAATCTGCTGAGATCACAGATAAACTGATCGAAGCAATCAAGTCAGGAAAATACGATTTCTTACGTACAAACTATCCAAATGGGGATATGGTTGGACATACAGGAAACTATGAAGCAACGGTTATTGGTGTTGAATCAGTTGATTTGCAGTTAGCTCGTGTAAAAGAAGCGGTTGATGCAGTAAATGGTATCATGATCGTAACAGCTGACCACGGCAATGCGGATGAAATGTATGAGAAACCGAAAAAAGAAGGAGCACCAATCAAAGCAAAAACAAGCCATACATTAAATAAAGTTCCATTTATCGTTTATGGAGCAGATGTAAAAATGAAAGATGGCGAATTTGGTTTGTCAAATGTTGCGGCTGTAGTTACAGATTTATTAGATCTTCCTGCAGATGAACATTGGAACGAATCTATCATTGAAAAATAAGATCGATCGAGAGCTGTGTATAAAACATACACAGCTCTTTAAAAAAAACAGCATTCATGATATGCTGTTATTTTAATTTATCAAACTTTTTCCGTCTGTTTGTCGATTGAATGAACAGACGCTTCATTTCTTCTGTATCTTCTGCTGCAAGGGTATTTCTGAAATGTTTTAGTTCTTTGGCAAATGCATCGATTTCAGATAATAAGATCTTTTTATTCAGCAGAAACAATTCGCTCCACATGGTTTCGTTTATTTTGGCAATGCGCGTGAGGTCACGGAAAGAATCTCCTGTATATTCCACCAGATGCGAGTTATCGTGTGTATTCATCAAGGACACGGCAATCACATGTGTTAATTGTGAAAGAAATCCGATCATCTCGTCATGTTCTTTCATGCTTAAAGTTGCAATATGATGAAAATGCAGGATGTTTGCTAATTGACGGGAAGTCTCTACCGCTTCTTCTGTATTTTTTTCAGTAGGAACGATAATGTAATTGGCATCTTTGAACATCTCGGTATTTGCATATTCAATACCGCTTGTTTCTCTGCCTGCCATAGGATGGGCTGCAATAAATTCGACGTCTTCCCGCAAGAAAGATTGGACCTTGTCAGCAACATTTACTTTAACGCCGCTTACATCAGTTAATAAGGTTCTTGGATGAAAGGCATGCTGATGTTCTTGTATCCAGTGGATCATGATGGTTGGATACAGTGCAAAGACAACAATATCTGCACGAGGTAAAAATTTCTCTGGGTCTAGAGTTCCTTCATCGATCAATCCATGTTCCAGTGCATAATCTATCGTTTCCTGGCGTCGTGCCACTCCAAGTACTTGATAGCCGGCTTCTTTTAATCCCATTGCATAACTTCCGCCGAGAAGTCCTAAACCAACGATAACAAATGTTGTATCTTTTGTAATCATGACAATTCCACCTTTCCTTTGATTTTCTGTACATCCTCAAAAAAGGACGGGTATGATTTTCGTATCGCTTGTGCTCCCTCTATGCAGCATACGCTGTGATTGACCAACGTCATGATCGTCATTGCCATCACGATTCGATGATCGTTGTGAGCTTGCAGGGTGGAATCACAAGTATATCCTTTTGGATTTCCTTCAATCCATATTTCTTCTTCATTTGATCGGATTTGTACTTGAAATTTTCGAAGTTCTTCTTCCATGGCGGCAATTCGATCGCTTTCTTTGATGCGCAGACGGCCGGCATTATAAATGTGTGTCTGACCTTCGGCCATGGCTGCCAGCACAAAAACGATCGGACCAAGATCCGGGCAATTATTTAAATCGATTTCACAACCTTTTAAATGCCCTTTATGTACGATAATTCCTTGATCGACTGCTTCGATGGATGTTCCGAAATCTTTTAAGATCGATAAAATCTGACGATCACCCTGCTGACTGTTCAAGGAAATGCCCGTGATCGTAATATCGCCTTGTATCGCAGCCAGCACGGCAAAGAATGCCAATTGCGAGTAGTCTCCTTCAATGCGGACATCTTTTGGCTGATATTTTTGTCCTCCTTTGATCTGTATCGTTAATTCATCCAAGAAATGGATCTCAATATGGAAATTGCGTAACATTTGCAACGTTAGATCGATGTAAGAGCGTGATTCAAACGGGGGAGCGATATGAATGATAGAATCTCCTTTTAACAAAGGAAGTGCAAATAATAAACCGGTAATAAATTGGGAAGATATATTTCCGGCAATTTCATATTCCCCAGCTTTGAGTGTACCCTGCATTTGGATCGCATCATGAGAATGTTCAAATAGAAGATTTTGTGCATGAAAAATAGATTCATATACGGTTTGCGGGCGTTGTAACAGGCGCCCTTTTCCAGTAAAAGAAATTGCCTCGCCACATAGAGAGAAAATCGGAATAAAGAAACGAAGCGTAGAACCGGATTCATTACAAAAAATTTCGTGCGAATGCAAATGCTGAAAATCAGAAATCCCTTTTACCGTTACACAGTCTTCCTCGATAGTGATATCTGCGCCAAGTTGGCGCATGCCTTCGATCGTGGCGAGAATATCGTCACTAAAATCGACATTTGTGATACGGGATGTTCCATCTGCTAATGCAGCTGCAATGATCGCACGGTGTGCCATGCTTTTGCTGGGCGGTATATGCAATGTTCCTTGACAAAGCGAGGGAGCAATCTTCGCTATCATATCAATGTTCCTCCTTCATACATTTCGTGGCCATATTTGTACAATATAGATCCAGCAGGCCGATGGCACAGACACTGTCGATCACAACTCTGGCACGATGCAGGATTGCCGGATCATGGCGGCCCTGAATTTGCAGTTTTACTGCTTCTTTGCTCTGATAATCTACGGTATCCTGCTCTTTATAAATAGAAGCAGTCGGTTTTACTACGCTTTGCAATACGATTGGCATGCCGTTGGAGATACCTCCATTGATGCCTCCGTTATGGTTGGTTTTTGTTTTGATTTTTCCATCCTTATAATAGAAAGGATCATTTGCTTGTGAACCATATAGATCGCTAAAGCCAAATCCTAAACCGAATTGGACTCCTTTCACAGCAGGAACGCTGAAAAGCAGATGACTTAATACACTTTCTATGGAATCGAAAAACGGTTCACCGATACCGCTGGGGAAGCCGGCAACAGCAGTTTCGATGATGCCTCCTACACTGTCTCCCTGGTTGGCGGCTTCTTCCATGATGGCATAGATGTTTTTTGCAGATTCCTCGTCTAAGACGGGAAAATCTTCGTTATTTAATTTGCAGATCTGTTCTTTGAGTATGGTTTCTTCCTGAGAAAAGGCAATATCAGAGGCACCATGACAATGCAGGATGTGTGAACCGATATAGATGCCTTTCTGTTCTAAGATCTGTTGGGCAATGGCTCCGGCAGCTACTAATGGCGCTGTCAAGCGACCGCTGAAATGACCTCCTCCGCGAAAGTCTTGATATCCGTCGTATTTCGCAAATGCAGTGTAATCTGCATGAGAAGGACGGAGACGATAACGTGTCTTTTCATAATCTTTGCTGCGTGTATTGGTATTTTGGATCAAGATGGTAAGAGGGGTACCAGTTGTGTGTCCTTCAAACCACCCGCTGATGATCTGAATTTCATCGGGTTCATGACGCTGAGTAGAGATGCGTCCTTTTGCCTGTCTTTGTGACATGCGTTGTCTGATATAGTCCAGATTTAATGCGATACCGGCAGCCAAACCATCAATGACGACACCGATTGCCTCTCCGTGACTCTCGCCAAATATCGAAATCGTGAATGTATTCCCAAAACTATTTTTCATATGCTTATCCCCTCAGTTTTTCTTTTATTTCTTCGTATGAGATCTTCTTTAGATCAGCTTTTCCTAATGTATTGACCTCAACGATCGTAATTCCGTCATGTGTTGCTTTTTTGTCTGCTAACAAACGCTGATAGACTTCTTCTTTGTCATAGGGAGCATCAATGGGTGCACCCATTTTTTCCAATACGGCAATCGTTCTTTGCTTTAATTGAGGATCATTGATGAAGTATAACATGCCCATGCCGACACATTCCCCATGCAAGTATTCTTCCAAGTGATAATAACTTTCGATTGCATGGCCGATAGTATGGCCAAAATTTAAGATCTTGCGTAATCCCGTTTCTTTCTCGTCTTGTTCTACGACATCTTTTTTCATGCAGAGCGAGCGGTAAATGATTTCTTCAAGATGTGCATCGATATCGTTTGTTTCAAATAATGCAAATAAAGCGGGATCATAAATCAAACCGGCCTTTAATGCTTCGATCAAACCGTTGATGTAATGGCGATGCGGCAGAGTACTTAACACGTCAAAATCGATCAACACTTTTTTTGGCTGATAAAAAGCACCGATATTATTCTTGATGCCGCCGGCATTGATAGCGGTTTTTCCGCCAATGCTCGAGTCAATCTGTGCAAGAGTAGTAGTAGGAATGTTGACAAAATCAATGCCGCGCATATAGCAGGCTGCTGCAAATCCGGCAAGATCGCCTACGACACCGCCGCCTAGTGCAATAACCAGATCGCTTCGTAAAAAATGATGCTGCAGCATGCAGGTCAATAAATCTTCCCAAACAGCAAAACTTTTTGATTCTTCTCCAGAATTTACGATTTTTACCACACAGTGCGGACATTGCTGTTGGACGATATCGATCCATTTTGCTGGTACATTGCTGTCGCTGACCAGCAATACATTTCGATCAACATCGATTTCCTCTGTAATTTGATGCAGGATACCGCGTTGCAGTACAATATCATATCCGCGTTCTTTTAAATTTACATGTAGTTTCATCTTATGACCCCTCTCTGAAACAAAAGAGCATCAACTATTCAGTAGATGCTCTGTATTTCATCATAAAGCAAAAACAACCATTTCATTCATGGCTTTATGATGACTATTCGTAATAAAAGTAATAAAACTTAGAAGTATGCATAATGATCACTCCGTTGCAATTATCATAATATAATGAAAGCAAGATTGCAACTAATTATGAAAAAATAATTAAAAATTTCTGAAAACGTACTATTTTGTTACATAAATATAAAAACAAGTGAAGTATTTGACGATTCCACATCAGAAATAGAAAAGAATAGTGTATAATAAAAAAGGTGATTGTATGAGCATGTTAGAGGACGCAAGAAAAAGAATCAATGCAATTGATGAACAGATGGCTGAGCTTTTTGAACAAAGAATGAAAACAGTAGAAGATGTCATCCAATATAAAAAAGAGCATCAGATGCCGGTATTGGATCGATCACGAGAAGAAGCTGTGATCGAACGCAATTCGAAATTGATCAAAGATGCGCGCTATTTGCAGAGTTATCGTCAATTTATTGAAGATGTCATGGCAATCAGCCGTAAATATCAAAAGCGGATCTTAAATGAAAATGTCGTTGGTTATGGAGGCGCATTAGGTGCTTTTTCGCATATTGCAGCAATGAAGATCTTTGAACAAAGCGAATTGCGCAATTATGCGACATTTGAAGAAGTGTTCCAGGCAGTGATCAATGGCGATGTAACATATGGAGTGATTCCGTTTGAAAACTCATATACGGGAGAAGTCGGCGATATGCTAGATCTGTTATTGCAATATGATGTCAGCATCGTAGGCATGTATGATCTAAAGATCAATCAAAATCTATTAGGATTGCCAAATGCGCAGCTGAAAGACATCAAACAAGTATACTCTCATCCGCAGGGATTGGCACAATGTTCTTTGTTTTTACAAGGCAGAGGGTATGAGCTAGTACCATATGGAAATACCGCATTAGCTGCAAAATATGTTGCAGAACAGCAAGATGTAAGCAAAGCGGCAATTGCTTCCATAGAAACTGCTGATTTGTATGGCTTAAAAGTATTAGCAAAAAATATCAATACATCTACACAAAATACGACACGATTTATTGTTATTGCAAATACAGCACAAGAAGATGGCAATCGGTTTAGTTTATTATTTACAGTGAAACACGAAACAGGAGCCTTGATGCAGGTAATGGAAATGATGGCTCGTCATGGAATGAATTTAGAAAGCATTAAATCACGTTCTTTGCATGATCAGCCTTGGGCGTATTATTTTTACAGTGAAGTCGTAGGACATATCAACAGCAAAGAAGCAAAATTGCTGTTAGAAGATATGAAGAAAGTTTGTGCCATGGTAAAGATCATTGGCGTTTATGATCGAAAGGAAAGTGAGGAAACAGCATGAGATTTGTTAAGGATCAAGTAGATTTAAATCCAATTGTGGATACGGTATTTGCTGTTGTAGCAAAGGCAAAGGAAGCAAAGGAAGAATTAGGCGATGATCAGGTAGCGGATGCTACGATAGGATCATTATATGATGAAAATGGCAAGATCGTCGCTTTTGACAGTGTATTCAATACATTGAAAGAATTGCCGAATGAAGTAATGGCTGCGTATGCAGGCAGTTTTACCGGAAATCCAAATTACCGTGAATATGTTTACCAATGGGTCGTAGGAGATCGCAGCAAGCTGGCACATAGTGTCATTGCAACTCCTGGCGGAACAGGCGCTGTAAGTATTACGATTTCTGAAATGTTAGATGAAGGAGAAACTGTCATTCTTCCTGAAATCTGTTGGGGCTCTTATAATTTGATGGCAACAATGGACAATCTAAAAACAAGATCTTATTCATTGTTTGAAGGAGATAAATTTAATATCAATTCATTTAAACAAGTTTGTGAGGAAGTAATGGCGCAGCAAAAGAAAGTAGTCGTTGTTTTAAATGATCCTTGTCATAATCCAACAGGCTATTCTTTAAGCGAAGAAGAATGGGATGCGGTCATTGCTGTTTTGAATGAACTTGGAAAACAAGGTCCTGTCGTCTTGTTAAATGATATTGCTTATATTGATTTTGCTTACCGGGGAAAAGCAGCACGAGACTATATCCGTAAATTCGACAATATCTCTGAAAACGTATTTGTAATTATTGCATTCAGTATTTCAAAATCATTAACTTCTTATGGAATGCGTTGCGGAGCTGCTATCTTATTAGCGCAAAAGCAGGAAAGCGTACGTGAAGTAGAAATCGTTTTTGAAAAGGCAGCACGTGCGACCTGGTCAAACGTAAACAATGCTGCAATGGAAAACTTTGTTACGGTAATTACGAAGAAACAGGACGCATACGAGACGGAAAAAGATACTTATGTAAAATTGTTAAAAGAAAGAAGCGAGATCTTAACCAAAGAAGCAGATGCATGCGGACTGGCGTATTATCCTTATAAAGAAGGTTTCTTTGTTACTTTGAAAGTGGAAGATAATGCATTGCGCGACCGTTTTCATGAAGCAATGATGAAAGAACATATCTACACGGTAAAAGTGAATAAAGGAATCCGTGTTGCTGTTTGTTCATTGCCAGTTAAAAAATGCTATGGTTTAGCAAAACGAATGAAACAAATATTGGATTCTGTAAGTGCATAAGATAGAGGTTTTCCTTTTTTAGGAAAACCTTTTTCAAAGAAAGGGGACGACGAAATGATCTTATTTGTCAGCGGACGCTGTGATATTCCAGCATTCTTCAGTGAATGGTTTTTTCGCCGTATCGAAGAAGGATTTGTAGATGTACGAAATCCATATAATGAACATCAGATCTCACGTATATTATTGAATGAAGAATATATTGATTGCATTTTATTTTGTACAAAAGATCCTGGACCAATGCTGGAGCGTTTAGAAGAGATTCCGTTCCCTTTTTTATTTCATGTAACATTAACTGGCTATCATTCTGATATCGAACCAGGCGTAAGAAATAAAAAAGATATCCTAGAAGCAATCAAAATGCTGTCAAAGAAAATAGGAAAAGATCGGGTCATCGTACGTTATGATCCAATATTGTTAAATCAGCGCTATACACCAGCCTATCATGGAAAGGCATTTGCTTCCTTATGTCAGCAGTTAGATGGATATGTAGATACGTATATTATATCTTTTGTAGATTTATATAAGAATACCAAAAAACATGCAGCTCATCTAGGCATGGTTTCAATGAATGACGGCAACATGCTAGCAGTAGCCAAAGAACTTTATAAGTCAGTAAGGAAATATGGAATCCGTGTACAAACCTGTGCAGAATCGATTGATTTAAGTGATTATGGTATCCGGCAGGGAGAATGTGTTAACAGAGAAGATCTAAAACAAAGATTAGGAAGAGAGATTTTGTTGCCGACTGGAAAGAGCGTACGTTCACAATGTCATTGTCTCCCTACTGTTGATATAGGAGATTATAATGCCTGTGCACATTTTTGTAGGTATTGTTATGCGAACTATGATGAAAAAATAATTCAATCAAAACTTCAGCAACATGATCCAAATAGCTCATTATTAATTGGTCATATTTGTCCCGAAGATAAGGTAACAATACGTAAAGATACGAAGAAAATATAAAATAGTGTTGTAACCGCTAACAAAAACACTTAGCTGAATATATTCTAAATTAAGTTTCAAGTCTTTTTTTATTAATTTCTTAAGTTTAAATTAAGGTTGATGAGTTATCTTATACTCAGAAAGGAGGGGGAAAGAAATGAAGAAATTATTAAAAGGAGGGATTGCTGCTGCTATCGCATGTTCTGCACTTGTCGGTACAGTCAATCCAGTCTCTGCCAAAACAGTAGATACTAGCCTGCAAACTGGTATCAAAGAAGCAGCTGAGGAAATTGAAACAAGATTTTTATATACAATTACTGAAACAGTTTCTTCTTGGGAGTTTGACACTGTAGTTACGTATGATATGGTAGAAACAACTCAAACATCTACAGGTTGGCGAATGGCTGGTTTAGTAGATGTTGAATTGGTAAGTAAACTTCATAATATCATAGCTTATAAGTATACATATTCATATTATGATAATTATCAAGGTATAAAAATTGATATTGAATATGATTTTGTTTTTAGTGGAATTAATCACCAGGGTAAGAAGACAGTAAAAGTTCATGTATAGTTAAAGTATAATTTATCTTTAATATTGTTGTATTCTCTAAATTATCATATTAATTAACATTTTCAATTAATTTGAGAGAAAATATTGGAGGTAAAATTATTGTGAATAAAAATATAATAAAGATTTTATTAATTGAAGATGATGCGGCCATTTGCAGAAGTCTGCCACCCATCTTAGAAACATATGGATATCAAGTGACGAAAATTCACACTTACAGGCAAGCAATTCAATCAATAGAAAATGATGATTATGATTTATATTTAATTGATATTCATATTCCAGGAGGCGATGGTTTTGACTTGTGTCGCAACATTCATAAGCAAAGAAATGCTCCTGTTATATTTTTGACGGGAGTAAATGATGAAGCCAGCATTGTTTTTGGTTTGGAGTTAGGTGCCGATGATTATATAACTAAACCATTTTCACTACAGGTATTACTAGCTAAAATCAAAACAGTGCTTAGAAGAAACCAGCGAGAAATGAATAAAGCGCGTAAAGTAAAGAGCGGAGATTTGATCATTGATTTTGAACATCATACAGTTTTGTCAGATAATCAACAATTAGCAATCACACCAACACAATTCCACATTTTGCAGTTATTAGTCAGCAATCATGGAATAACAATTACTCGTGATCAAATTACTAGTGTCCTTTGGAATCAAAATGATGAGTTCGTAGAAAATAATACTTTAACTGTTCATATTAGCAATTTAAAATCAAAAATTGGTAAATTTAATGGGAAACCATATATTGAATCAATACGAGGAGTCGGATATCAATGGAAACTAGACGTAGTTCTTTACAGCGAATAAACAAAAAAGCAGTGAGAATTATTATTATCTTTCTTTCACTGCTTTTTTATGTAGTTGGTATGCATTTTTATTATTATCAAAAAACACTGTCAATAATAGGCTCTTTAAAAACAAGTGAATCAATTGTACAACAACGGGTATTAAATTCCTTATTTTCTAGAGCAAACGGGATAGAAGATGGTATTTATGTTTTGATGAAAAATGGATATTATCATTATGGACAATTTATATTATTTTTTGATCCGTTTGTTATTGTTTTGACATTAATCTACATTCTAATAATTATTCTATTAATAATTTTATATAATCGTTACTCACTAAAAAAAGTTAAGGAAATAAACAATGAATTAAGTTATGTATTAGACAAATTAGAACATTTTATATATAAAGGAACTATAGAACGAAAAGATCAATATAAAAGATGCAATTATATATTAGACCGTTTAGAATATCGTTTAAAAGATGAGAATGACTATAATCAAGAAATAATTGTAACAATGATTAAAACGCATCAAGATATTATTCATCAAATAAAAACACCATTAAATGTAATTAAAATATGGGTTGAACAGTTTGAATTACAAGGAAAGATAACTAGAAGTGAATTTAATACTATTAATTATGCAATAGAAAAAGCAACAGGCTTAGCAAATACTTATATGCGTGCTTCAAAATTTGATGCAGGAAAAGTACAATTTGAAAATGAAAAAATAAATCTTTATGAGCTTATTGAAGATATTTTTAAGTTATTAAGAGTTCAGGCAGAATATTTTCAAACAGAATTAGTTAATAATTGTGATAATATCATTTTTTATGGTGATATTGTATGGATGGGAGAAGCTCTTTCAAATATTATTAAAAATGCAATTGAAAATGCAGGTATGTACAAAAAAGTATTTATTTCTTCTGAAGTAGTGACAGATAAAATCAAAATTACTATTGAAGATAATGGAAATGCAAATGAATTAGTAGATCATATTTCATTTGAACGTTTTGAGTCATCAAAAACAGGAATAGGAATAGGATTACATTTATGTAAACAAATAATAGAAAAACATTTAGGAGAAATATCAGTAGAACAAAGCATACTTGGTGGATTAAAGTTTACTATTGTTTTGCCAAAATATGAGCAAAAGAAAAAAGTAGAACTGGAGAACTATTATGAGGACAATTGTTGAAGTAAATAATGTAATAAAAATGTTTGAGAATACTAAGGCTTTACAAGGCGTTTCTTTCAAGGTGAAAGCCAATGATTTTGTTGCGGTATTAGGTAAAAGTGGATCAGGTAAATCGACATTGTTTCATATAATTAATGGTTTAGTTAAACCAGATGAAGGAAATGTTATTATTTCAGGAAAAGAAATAAATAGTATGAAGAAAAAGAATTTTATTGAATTTCGTAGAAAGAATATTGGTTATGTATTTCAAGATTTCAAATTGATTTCAGAATTAAGTGTTGAAGATAATATTTTATTTCCTATAGATTTAAGAAACGAAAAAATAGATTATTTTTATTATGATTTATTACTACAAGAGCTACATATTGATCATTTAAAAGATCGTTTAGTTAAATCACTATCTGGAGGAGAAAAACAGAGAGTAGGAATTGCGAGAGCATTAATTAATAAGCCTGAATTGGTGCTAGCAGATGAACCAACGGGGAATTTAGATTCATATAATACGGAAGAAGTATTGAGTCTATTCGTTCATCTTCAAAAGATGTTTAGCTTGACATTAATGATAGCAACGCATGATTACGCTGTTGCAAAAAAAGCTAGTAGACTAATTGTTCTACAAGATGGTAGGGTAATTAAAAATGTACAAAAATAATAAAGAAAAATATAAAAAAATAATTTTTTCCCAAAAAGAAACAAGAAGATTACATCGCCTTGTTATGTTTTTATTTATTTTTTTGGTAATCTATACCATAGCAGTTGTTTTAAGCAATAAAACTATATATACTTATTTAAATGATCAAAAAGATATATTTTTTGGGAAATGGGATATATTAATTCTTGACAGCAAAAAGGAAGATATATCATACTTTGAAAATCATGCATTTATTTATAATTATTCTATACAACTAATTCAAGAATGTATTACATTAGAAGACAATAAAAAATTAGTAATTGGATCTGGTGACCAAAGATTCTTAGATATTAGTAATATTACTTTTTTAGAGGGAACCTTCCCTAAGAAAAATAATGAAGTGGCAGTGGAAGAAGAGTATTTATCTATTTTAGGTGTAGAAAAAGTTGGAGATGTTATTTCAAATTATAAATTTAAAAGTTTAAATGGATTTATTGTATGTGGAATTATAAAAAATTATACGACAAGGTGGAATATGATAAATGATAATGTAAATTTTGTTAATTGTTTTATTCATGAGCCAAATATAAAAAGTATGCAAATATATGTTGATACTTCTCCTAGTGTTCAAGAAGATATTATAACAAATGTAGTTACATATAATTATAATTTAATCGTAAAAAACGATAATATTTTTATTAATATCATCTTTCTATGGTTAATTGTTCTAAATGTATTTATTTTTATTTTTTTTCAAATAAGAAAGAAAATAAAAATGATTATCGAACTTAGTCAAAAAGAAAATAGGAAATCTTTTAAAAATATTATTTTTAAAAGATATATATTATATATACTATTAAAATTTTTATTTTTATTTCAAATTATATTTTTAGCAAGCAGAGTAATATTTTTCTTTAATTATAAATATATTTCTTATTTTCCCCAATTAAATGATATGGATATTAAACTATCAAATGTAGGTCAAGGGATAGTGATTGAAACTATAAATTTATATCAGAAAGGAAGTATTAAGATAATACCTAATCGAGGATTAAATAGTTTTGTTGAGTCAATTAATATTGCCTGTATTATAATTCTATTAAATTATATCATCGTAACTTACATGAAATATAAGAGTGATTTTAATTATTTAAATATTTTAAAAAAATATTACTATAACGATAGCAGAGAATATAAAATAATAAATAAATATACAATAATAGAAATATTAATTAGTAATATAATGTTAGCTTTTTTGACAAAGATAATATTATATCAAGATTCTATAAGTTCAATTAACTATATTTTTAGTGTTATAATAGTAACAATTATATATAATATGTTTTTATTGTTAGATTATTTTATTGTATTAAGAAATAAAAAGAAAGATGATAATCAAATTATATAAATTAGAAGTATTAAAGATAAAACCGTTAATTTATTGTAGTAAATACAAACGTACAATCATCTCTATGCTTGAATCTAGGGCACAGGATTGCTTGTGGATCGTTGTCTTGTGCATCGAATAGGAGTCGGATAGTTTGCTTGCTGTCGGATGAAAGAAGATCTAATAATTCTTTTGTAGTATGTATGATATTGTAGTGCATGATTTCATAGAAACCGTCACTGGCAGCAAGCACCCGTTTTACATTGTTTAATTTCCAGCGATGGATGGGAATTTGTTCATAGTGATCCCACTCTAAATCTAATGCGTGATAGCCGTTTGGCTGATTGCGCATTTTTCGGTTTGCTAATAATAGATCTTGTATATACTTGCGAGCTTCTAAAAAAGGTATTTGTTTTTCTTGGCTGATTTCTTTCATGCGGGTCATTGCTTTTTGGTCAAGACTTTCTAGTATTGGATCACTATATATCTCAATGGTACCATCCATCAGTTCTACGATACCATAGCAGTCTCCCATGCCAAAAAAGCAAAGATCTTCACCGTCTTCGTAGAATAAAGCAATGCAGGCACTTGGCATTTCAGCAGAAGATAATTGATTGCCGCCTGCTTTTTGATATTGTGCGTAAAGCTGTGCTCTTTTTTGTTTTAAAAGCGAAACTTGAAAGGGACCATCTTTCAGAGTAGAAATCAGATGTTCCTTGATTTCTGAGACAAACCAATAGGCATCGCTGTGTGGGTGCATGATTTCTTTTTTTCCCAATCCTGTTGCTCCATCCAGAACAAACATATAGTTGGGACCAATTCCATATGCGTCTTCATTGTATGCTTTTTCTGAGTGAGAGAAATATTTGATATCTGTAAACAAGATACTCACCAACCTTTATACTAATCTTTAGTATAGCATAAGCTTTGCATAAAGCTGGCATTTGAAAAAGAATATTCACAAAAATATCACACTAATGATGATGAAATAAGCTATAATAAAGCAAAATAGGAAAGTGGGTGACAAGATGACCAGATTGCTTGTGGTAGATGATGAAAATAATATTCGAAAGATGATTCGTAAATTTGCCGAGTTTGAAGGATATGAGGTATATGAAGCTGTTGACGGGATGGATGCCGTACAGAAGTGTGAGGATATGACATATGATTGTATCATCATGGACATTATGATGCCGAATTTAGATGGATTCAGTGCGGTAAAGAAAATTCATGAGTTCTGTGATACGCCGGTTATCATGTTATCTGCCCGTGGAGAGGAATATGATCGTATTCACGGGTTTGAAGTAGGTATCGATGATTATGTTGTCAAACCCTTTTCTTGTCGTGAACTAATGATGCGTGTAGCAGCTATTTTGAAACGATATCAAGGTGCAGCTAAGGCAAAGAAAAATATTTTTGAATATAAAGGATTAAAAGTAGATGTTACAGCAAGAAAAGTGTTTATTGATGATGAAGAAATTGAAATGTCTCCAAAGGAGTACACTTTATTATTTTATATGATTGAAAATGAAGGGATCGCATTGACACGTGAACAACTGATTCGCGATGTATGGGGCTATGATTTTTATGGGGATGATCGTACGCTCGATACACATATCAAACTTTTGCGTAAGAGCTTGAAAGAATACAGTACGATGATCGTAACTTTGCGAGGAGTGGGTTATCGTTTTGAGAAAAAGGATTAGCAAGCTGAAGATTCAGCAGAAAATATTATTATATTTGTTAGGGTTTGCTGTATTTATTTTATGTATCTTTTATTTAGCTCAAGTTGTTTTCTTGAAAGATTTCTATATGTTCATCAAGGAGAGAGGAGTCAAGCAGGCAACGGATCAGATAAAAAATATATTAAAAGAAAGCTATGATTATAACCAAATTCAGACTATTGCAAGTGCACAGGATTTTTTTGTGTATACATATGGCATGGGAACGGATAATAGTGATCCATACTATATTGCGGCCATCGCTGGCGATTTTCGTTCTTGTCCAAGCCAGCCATTAATGCTGGATCGATATGAGGAATTATATCTGAAGGCAAGAGCTTCTGAGAGCGGAACTGCTACGATCATCATGAATGATACAAATAAAGATGATGGAAATATTCTGCGGAATATGACCAGTGCGTCCATTGTGAATTCAAAAGACGGCAATCAATATATCTTTTTTGTAAATACCGTCTTGTCACCGGTACAATCAACAGTATCTACCTTGCAAGTGCAGTTTTTTGCTATTGCTGCAATTATCGTTGCAATGGCAATGGCATTGGCATACTATGTTTCTAAAAAAATTGGTCTGCCTATCCGCACGACCAATGAACAGGCAAAGCAGCTTGCTTTAGGTAATTATGATGTCCATTTTGCGAATCATGAATATGTGGAAATACATGAATTAAATGAAACATTAAATTATGCTACGAGAGAGCTGAAAAAGGTAGAAGACTTGCGTAAGGAATTAATAGCTAATATGAGTCATGATCTACGGACCCCTTTGACAATGATCAGCGGTTATGGTGAAATGATGCGGGATATCCCTGGCGAAAATAATGCAGAAAACGTGCAGGTCATCATTGATGAAGCAAATCGTTTAACGAGTTTGGTGAATGAAATATTAGATATGAGCAAGCTGCAGGCTGGTGTACAATCTTTAGAGATAACAACTTTTGACATTGTGTCGCAAGTCAAGCATATTTGTGAACGTATTGAAAAACTGCTGAAAGGTGAATTTACGATTCATTTAAATGCGATGCCTTCTGTCATGGTGGATGGAGATGAGATCAAGATCACCCAAGTGATTTATAATCTAATCACCAATGCGGTCAACTACAGTACGCAGAGAAAAGAAATTGTCATTCATCAAGAAGTAAAGGATGGCAAGTATCATTTTTCTGTGCAAGATTTTGGAGCAGGAATCAGCAAAGAGATGCTGCCGTATGTATGGGATCGATATTATAAAGGAAATCAGTCGCATATTAGGGCAAAAGTCGGCTCAGGTATTGGTCTGAGCATCGTTAAGGGTATTCTGGAACTGCATCAGGCAGAATATGGCGTGGAAAGTGAGGAAGGTCAGGGAAGTACATTCTGGTTCTCATTAAAAATACATGAAGATGCATAATCATATTTTCAAATGACAGGAAGATCAAGGATGGAAAAAGATCTTCCTGTTTTTTACAATGAAAATATGTCAATTAGAAAAAAAGAATATAGTATTCCGGTCAATAATGCCATATTTACACCCTTGAATTTTTTTCATAAAAATGTAAAGCATTTTCAGACTCAAATCTAGAAAAACTGTTGTATAATGTTCTCAGCGTCGTAATCGGATACGGATTCGAAATAGTCAGTCGAGATGATTTATGAAGGAGAATCCAAAGAGATATCTTATTATGTGAGAATCATATGAGCAAAAAAACGAGATTTGGCATATCGTTAAGATCTTGTATTTTTTTCACGCGACCGAGTAAAGGAGGGGATCTTCATGATTACAAAAATCAGAAAAAGAGATGGTAGAGAAATCTACTTCGCTCCCGAAAAAATTACCCGTGCTATCTTCTTAGCTGCTTCTAAGGTGGCGGAAGATGAAGGACAAGTTGCAGATTATGCAACAGCAGAACAACTGACAGATCAAGTAGTTAATTATTTGAATCGTCATTATCAGGATGAAATGCCAAATGTAGAAGAAATACAGGATGCCGTTGTAAAGATATTGATCGAATGCGGACATGCAAAAACAAGTGAAGCATATATTCTGTATCGTGCTGAGCGTACACGCATTCGTAATATGAAAACGCGATTGATGCAGTCTATCAAAGAAATTACATTCTCAGATAGCAAAGATGCAGATGTTAAGCGTGAAAATGCCAATATCGATGGTAACACAGCAATGGGTACCATGCTGCAATATGGAAGTGCTGTATCTCGAGAATTTTGCAAAGCAAATTTAATGACGCCAAAATTTGCAAAAATGCATGATGATGGTGATATTCATATCCATGACATGGATTTTATGAATATGGGTACTTTGACTTGCTGCCAGATTCCGTTAGATAAGCTGTTTAAGGGAGGCTTTTCTACTGGACATGGCCACTTGCGTGAACCGCAAAGCATTACAAGCTATGCCGCTTTAGCAGCAATCGCTATTCAGAGCAACCAGAATGATCAACATGGCGGTCAAAGCATACCGGCATTTGATTATTATTTAGCAGAAGGCGTAGCTAAAACTTTCCGTCGTTCTTATATTTCAAATGTGAATAAAGCATTGGAATTATTAGTATCATTAGATGTTGATGTAAAAGATCAAATCGAAGCAATTGAAAAAGAGACAGGAATCCGTCCGGAACTTCGCATGGAGCCTAAATTTGTAGAGGGCTTGAATAACATGTTAAAAGAAGCGTATGGCCTGACAAATGATCAGTTACAGCTGGTAGATGCTTTTGCATATAAAGAAGCTTTGAAGGAAACTGAAAAGTTAACATATCAAGCCATGGAGGGATTTGTCCATAACTTGAATACGATGCATTCCCGTGCAGGAGCGCAGGTACCGTTCTCTAGTATCAATTTTGGTACAGATACTTCTCCGGAAGGACGAATGGTATCCGAAAAGCTGATGCTGGCACAGGAAGCAGGTTTAGGAAATGGAGAAACACCTATTTTCCCTATCTTGATCTTTAAAGTAAAAGAAGGAATCAATTACAATCCTGAAGATCCAAACTATGACTTGTTTAAATTAGCATGCCGAGTAAGTGCAAAGCGTTTATTCCCGAACTTTGAATTTTTGGATGCACCATTCAATCTGCAATATTATGTTGAAGGACGTCCAGAAACAGAAGTGGCTACCATGGGATGCCGTACACGTGTAATGGGAAATGTAAATGGACCGGAAATTGCGACTGGACGTGGAAATAATTCCTTCACATCCATTAATTTGGTACGTATCGGAATCAAACATGGACAAGTGATGTTGGGAGAACCTGATATCGATGGATTCTATGAAGAATTAGATGAAAAAATTGATACAGTCATCGCTCAATTGTTGGAGCGTTTGGCAATCCAAGCTAAGAAAAAAGTGAAAAATTTCCCTTTCTTGATGGGTCAAGGAGTATGGCTTGGTTCTGAAAACCTGGAATGGGAAGACACATTGGAAGATGTTGTGAAACAAGGTACATTGACAATGGGCTTTATAGGTTTGGCAGAATGTTTAAAAGCTTTGATCGGTCAGCATCATGGTGAAAGCGAGTATGCACAAAGACTTGGTTTAGAAATCATTGGACATATGCGTAAACGTATGGATGAAGCAACAGAGAAATATCATTTGAATTTCTCTTTGATTGCAACGCCGGCAGAAGGCTTATCCGGACGTTTTACGAAGATTGATAAGAAGATCTTTGGTGAATTGGAAGGCATTACGGATCGTGAATACTATACGAACTCTTTCCACATTCCAGTTTACTACCATATTCGTGCATTTGATAAGATCCGTTTGGAAGGTCCATATCATGCATTAACAAATGGCGGACACATTTCTTATGTCGAGGTTGACGGCGATCCTAGCAATAACTTGGAAGCATTTGAATCCATCGTTCGCTGTATGAAAGAAAATAACATTGGATATGGAAGTATTAACCATCCAGTAGACCGTGATCCTTGTTGCGGATACAGCGGCGTGATTGAAGGACATATCTGTCCAAAATGCGGGCGTGATGATTCAAAGAGCGAATACAAGTTTGAGAAGATCCGCCGTATCACTGGATATCTAGTCGGTACTGTAGACCGTTTCAATAATGCAAAGAAAGCAGAAGAAAGTGATCGTGTAAAACATGCCTAAACAGATGATTCGTTTGGCATCTCCTTTACAGTTAGATAGTTTTGTAGACGGCCCCGGCGTGCGTATGGTGCTATGGACACAAGGATGTCCGCACCATTGTGAAGGGTGTCATAATCCGCAAACACATGATCCACAACAAGGGACATTATTTGCAGTAGATGATTTGATTGAACAGATTGTGCATGAACCTTTACAAACCGGATTGACATTTTCTGGTGGAGAACCATTTTGGCAAAGTGATAAACTAATTCCAATTGCAAAGGCGGCAAAAGAAAAAGGATTATCCCTATGGGCATATAGCGGGTATACTTTTGAACAGCTTATGGCCGATAATGAGAAAAAAAGATTATTGGAATTGCTGGATGTACTTGTAGACGGCCGCTTTGTGATGGAGCAGAAGGATTATCGTTTAAAGTTTAAAGGCAGCCGAAATCAACGAATTATTGATGTGCCTGCATCATTTAAAGAAGGAAAAGTTATTCTTTCTGCCTATGACGCAGATAATCAAAAGTTACAATAAAAGAATGGTAAGAAAAGTGGATTTATTTAACCGAATCAAAAGAACGGGAATAAATTCACTTTATGTTTGATTTCTTTCTATATGAAAATGATTTCATTCAAAATAAAGAAAATATTTTCATTTTCTTGTTGACAATTTTCATTTGCTCTGCTAGACTAAGTGCATACAAAAAAAGCAATGGCGCTTTGGAATGAATTATCCAGAGCGCCTTTCGCTTTTTTGTACATTCGTTCGGGCCTGAATATAAGAACGGAGGGAATTGTATGGATGAAATTTTGAGTGAAATCTTTGGTATTTGGTATTTGATCGGTGCTGCATTTGTATTCTTTATGCAGGCAGGCTTTGCTATGGTAGAAGCTGGCTTTACCCGTATAAAGAATGCAGGCAACATTTTAATGAAAAACCTGATGGATTTTTGTTTAGGAACAGTCGCTTTTTTGATCCTTGGTTATAGTTTCTTATGTGGCCAAGACTTTATGGGTCTGATTGGTTTTGGGGAAAATCCATTGTTCGATTTTGTAGGAACAGATTGGGCATCATTTACATTTAACCTGGTATTCTGTGCAACTGCTGCGACAATTGTTTCAGGAGCAATGGCAGAAAGAACAAAATTCTTGTCATACTGTATTTATAGTTTTGTCATCAGTTTGATCGTATATCCAATTGAAGCACATTGGATTTGGGGAGGCGGCTGGTTGTCGCAAATGGGATTCCATGATTTTGCAGGAAGTGCAGCTATTCACTTCGTGGGCGGATTAACTGCATTGATCGGTGCAAAAATGTTAGGGCCTCGTATCGGAAAATACGATAAAGATGGAAAACCTCGTGGTATTCCAGGACATAACTTGACGATTGGAGCATTAGGTGTTTTCATTCTGTGGTTTGGATGGTACGGTTTTAATGGTGCTGCTGCAACAAACGGTTTACAATTGGCAACAATCTTCGCAACTACGACAGTTGCTCCTGCATTAGCCACTTGCACAGTCATGATATTCACATGGCTGAAATATGGTAAACCAGATGTCAGCATGTCATTGAATGGTTCTTTGGCAGGCTTGGTTGCTATTACGGCAGGTTGCGATGCTGTTGATATCTTTGGTGCCAGCATCATCGGTATCTTATCCGGATTTACTGTATGTTTCTTTGTTTGGCTGTTAGATTATAAATTAAAGATCGATGATCCAGTAGGCGCAGTTGCCGTACACTTCGGAAATGGTATGTTAGGAACAATCTGTGTCGGATTGTTTGCATGTGGTACAGATACCATGCCGCAGGCACAAGGATTATTCTATGGCGGCGGATTCCAGCTGTTATTTACACAATGTATTGGCTTGATTGCTGTTGGCGCATGGACGGCTGTTACGATGACGATTGCATTCCTGCTTATAAAGAAGACAGTAGGTTTACGTGTAACTGCTGAAGAAGAAATCGTTGGTCTGGATAAATTAGAACATGGTTTGGAAAGTGCATATGCAGGATTCAGCTTTGAAACAGAATCTTACAGCGGTAAACCGGATACAACGGTTGATGTGACATATGATAAACCGACTGAGACAGTCAAAGTGGAAGAAGCAGTGCCGGTCAAAGAAGTTGTTTCATTGCAGCCGATGATGTCCAAAGTAGTTATCATCACAAAACCGGAAAAATTCGACCGTTTGCAAAGTGCAATGCATGCAATTGGTATCGGCGGTATGACTGTTACACGTGTAATGGGCTGCGGTGTGCAGAAAGGACAAGTAAACTACTATCGTGGTGCAAAAGTAGAACCGCAATTATTGCCGAAGATCAAAGCAGAAATCGTAGTTTCTGAAATTCCGGTGGATACGATCGTGGATACTGCCAAGAAAGCATTGTATACAGGACATATGGGTGATGGAAAGATCTTTGTATATCATGTTGAAAATGTTATCCGTATTAGTAGCGGGCAGCAAGGCAAAGAAGCATTGCAATACGATGAAAAATAACATTGTTTCTTATTGTGAAGCAATTTGATCGTTCAATCAAAAAAGATCAACTCTTATACTTTATGGGAGTTGATCTTTTTTCCGTTTGACAGCTTTGATCTTTATCCATTGCTTTATCAAAAAAGAATTCTATACTTGTATGAACAAAATATAGAATTCGTTAAATGGAGTTTTATTTCAAGAATACTAGGCAGGCACCGCCTAACAGACCGCTGTCCTCGCTCAGGTTTGTTTTGACAACATTTACATAAGGAGCGATCGTAGAAAAGACTTTTGATTTTACACGCATTTCAACATCTTCCACAAATCCGGCAATCTTCAATGCAACACTTCCGCCGAGGATGACGATATCCGGATCGATAAAAGCATAAATGATGGCGATGGTATTTGCCAAATATTCCTTCGCATCATCAATGATCTGCATGGCAACTTCGTTGCCGGCGAGTGCAAGGTCATTGACTTCTCCAGCATGGGCAACGGATAAACCGGCTTTTCTAGCACGTGTGGTAATAGCTGTACCAGATGAGATAGCTTCCACTCCTCCTGGATAAATAGAGCCGTGTGTCGGACCATCTTTCCAAAGCGGGATATGAGCAATCTCATGAGCAAATCCATGAGCACCCTGATAAATACGTTTATGAATAGCCAATCCTGCGCCAACACCGGTAGAGACAGTGATAAATGACACATAATTATAATCTTTTCCTCTTCCGATACATGCTTCGGCAAGACAAGCAAGATTTGCATCATTCTCTAAATATACAGGTAATTTTGTTGCTTCGCTCAGCTTTTCGCAAATGGGATAATTATACCATTCTTTATTCAGATTTGTTGTCGTAAGGATATATCCATGCAGAAGATCGAGTGGCCCAGGACAAGAAATGCCGATACCCTCTGCTTTTTTTCCAAAGCCGGCAATAGCTTTGCGTATCTCTTCAATAGTTGCATAAGGATCGGATGGATTAGTTGCAAATTGAACGCGGTTTTCGATGCTATATTTTTCATTGATCAATGCGACACGTGTATTTGTTCCCCCGATGTCAATGGCAATTGCATATTTCATGATTCATTCCTCCTTAATTCCGTATATTATTATCTATAGCATAGCACAGTTTTATCCGTGCAAAATAAAAAAGAATGAGAATTACTCAAATTCATTTGGCTATAAAACGGGAAATGTTTATAATAAGATGGTATTTATTTCTAAAGAAGGGGGATCTTTCATGTGTAAACTAGCAAGATATCTGAAACCATATTGGCTTCAATGTACTCTAGGTCCTTTTTGTAAATTAATGGAAGCTGTATTGGAATTGATCTTGCCAACGATCATGGCCTATATGATCAATGACGGTGTAGTCAAACATGATTTTCAAGTTGTTTTACGATTAGGGGGACTCATGATCGTAATGGTGATTGTCGGTTTCTGTTTTTCAATGGTTTGTCAGTATAGTGCGGCACTAGCTTCACAAGGATTTGGAACGGATATGCGAAATCGTCTATATGCTCATATTCAAACATTTTCTTATCATGATATCGATCATTTTACCACGACTTCGCTGGTGAATCGATTGGGCAATGACGTCAATCAGCTGCAATTGGCAGTTGCCATGTTGATCCGTCTTGTCATTCGTGCTCCTTTTATTATTATAGGAGCTATTGTTATGGCAATGTTTCTTGATCTTCGGTTATCTTTTATTTTAATTGCCGCGGTACCTTTTATTTCATTGATCCTGTTTTTATTTATCCGTTTTTCGACACCCCTGTATCGTCAGTATCAAAGAAAATTAGATCAGTTCGGCTCCGTATTACAAGATACATTTGCAGGGATTCGTGTGATTCGTGCTTTTGTATCGCAGAGAAGAGAAAAGAAACGAGTTGAAAGAAATATAGATGATCTGCAAGAACAAATGATGAAAATTGCACGTTTATCTGCATTATTAAATCCTTTAACAGCGTTTGTGATCAATATGGCAGTCATCATTATACTGTATCAAGGTGTATGGCAGATCCAAGATGGAACGATTGCGCCAGGTGTTATTGTAGCATTCATCAATTATGCTTCTTCTATCCTGACGGCATTGGTTGCTTTAAGCAATCTGATCGTGATCTTCACGAAAGCGGCGGCAAGTGCGCAGCGTGTAAATGAAGTGCTGGAATATGAAGCAACGATGGAAGATGGGAACAACTCAATTTTATATGAAAAACCAGAAGAAGCTGTCTGCTTTGAAAATGTTCGCTTTTCTTATGGAGAAGGGGAAGCAGCATTGTCTGATTTAAATTTTGTGATCCATACAGGAGAAACCATAGGGATCATTGGCGGCACAGGTTCTGGAAAAACAACACTGATTCATTTGATCAGTCGTTTTTATGATCCTCAAGCAGGTACAGTTTATTTGTACGGGCAAGATATTCGTACAATAAAACATGAAGAAATTTGCAAAGAGATCGTAAGTGTTCCACAAATCAATGAGTTATTTTATGGAACCATTCGTGACAATATCTGTTTTGGATATACGAATGTGAGCGATGCGGAAATTTGGAAAGCATTGGAAGATGCACAGGCTGCAGATTTTGTAAAAAATCTTAAAAATGGTCTAGATGCAAAAGTAGAAAGAGGAGGCGCTAATTTCTCGGGCGGGCAGCGCCAACGTCTCTGTATCGCTCGTGCATTGTTGCGAAAACCATCCGTCTTGATTTTAGATGATTCATGCAGTGCTTTGGATTTTAAGACAGATGCTTCTTTGCGCAAAGCTTTGCGGGAACAGTATGGGAATGCTACAAAGTTCATTGTATCGCAGCGTGTTTCTACTTTGTTGAATAGCGATCGCATCCTTGTTTTGCAGGATGGGAAAATAGTTGGATCCGGAGTGCATGAAGAACTATATGATACATGTGCTGTATATCGAGACTTATGTAAAACCCAGAAAATAGAAAAAGAGGTGATGCGGTTATGAAAGAAACTTTGAAGCGGTTAATTGGTTTTTTGTGGTTGTTTAAAGGCGCATTGCTTATTTCTCTTTTTTGTGCATTTATCTCTGTCTTGTTGAATGTTGCTGCTCCTTTGTTGATTGGGAATATTATCGATCATATTACCGCACAGATGCAGTTCTCACAATTGATCATGCGTATTAGTATATTGGTCGCTATGTATGTAGCATATTCGATTTTTAATTGGGGGATGATGGCAGCCAGCAATCATATTGCTTTTTCGAGCTGCAGTGTCTTACGCAGACAGCTGTATGCTAAATTAGAACAATTGCCTGTTTCTTTTTATGATCAACATGCCAGAGGAGATCTTATTTCTCGTTTTATCAATGATATCGATTTCATCAGTGACGGATTTTTGCAGTCACTCTCTACGATGTTAAGCGGTGCTGCAACCATTGTCTTAACCCTGATTTTTATGATTCAGATCAATTGGATCATGACTGGGATCGTTGTCATTTCTGCACCGTTTACTTATTTGGTGGCACGGATCATTACGGTACGCACCAATCGGTATTTTAATGAACAGGCAAACATCCTGGGTAAATTAAATGGATATAGCGAGGAGATGTTAAGCGGTATTCGTAGTGTAAAAGCATTTGGCTATGAAAAACAAGCACAAAAACAATTTGTGAAATATAATCAAGAATTGTATGTATCTGGCGTAAAATCGCAGTTTTATGGTTCGTTGGCAAATCCGAGCACACGTTTCGTCATGAACAGCGCTTATGCAATTGTTGGTGCAGTAGGTGCTATTCTCGCTTTTTTAGGCCAGATCACCATCGGAAACATTTCTACATTTTTGATGTATTCCAATTTATTCTCAAAGCCATTTACAGAGATTACCGGTGTAATGACACAATTGCAGAGTGCGGTTTCTAGTGGAAAGCGTATTTTTGCGATCATGGATCTGCCAAAGCAAAGTGACGATCAACAATTCAATGAGCTGATGTTAAATAAAGGTGCTGTTTCCTTTGACCATGTCTCTTTTGCCTATGATGAGAAAAAACCTCTGATGAAAGATATTACATTAGATATAAAAGCAGGCAGCAAAGTGGCCATTGTTGGTAAAACAGGTGCAGGAAAGACTACTTTAGTTAATCTGCTGATGCGTTTTTATGATGTGAATAGCGGCTGTATCTGTATAGATGGACAAAATATCAACGAAGTAAAACGAGATTCTTTGCGTTCCCAGTTTGGTATGGTTTTACAGGATACTTACTTATTTGAGGGCACAATAGCGGATAATATCGCTTATGGAAAACCGCAGGCAACACGTGATGAAATCATTGCCGCTGCAAAAAAAAGCGGAGCACATGAATTTATCATTCGTTTGAACCACGGTTATGATACCATTTTACATGCCAACAGCAATATCCTGTCACAGGGCCAAAGACAGTTGCTTTCAATTACAAGAGTATTGTTGATGAATCCACATATCTTGATATTGGATGAAGCGACCAGCAGCATCGATACCTTAAGCGAACAGCATGTAAATCATGCAATGGAGTTGTTGATGGAAGGAAAAACAAGTTTTATTATCGCTCATCGTTTGTCTACCATCATTGATGCAGATCAGATACTGGTAATGGATCAAGGAAATATCATCGAACAAGGAACACACAAGGAATTACTCGCTAAAGAGGGTGCTTATACCCAATTGTTCAACAGCCAGTTTGCTTCTTAGTTCTTTATTTAACTCTTACTGTATATTAGTAAGAGTTTTTAATTATAAAGTAATTTTATGGTTTTGTTATAATGAAAGGAGAATAAAATGTATGAATCTAGACCGTTTTTTGCTAGCACAGGAAAATATGTATGAAACTGCAAAGATGGAATTAATGAATGGAAGAAAAGAAACCCATTGGATGTGGTATATCTTCCCGCAATTAAAAGGATTAGGGAGAAGTGCCATGGCGGACTATTACGGCATACAAGATAAACAGGAGGCTTGTGAATATGCACAGCATCCCATTTTAGGAAACAGACTGAGAGAATTAACAGATGTCTTGCTGGCTTTGCCTTGTCATGATCCTCAGAAGCTTATGGGCTTTCCAGACGATCTAAAATTAAGATCCTGCATGACTTTGTTTTGGTACATAACAAAAGAAGAGCGTTTTTACAATGTGCTGCTTTACTATTTCTATGGTAAAGCAGATGAAAAGACAATAGAACGATTAAAGGGGGAGTGAGGAATGATTGGAATCATTGCTACTTGGCGTATGGCTTTGGAGGGAATACAACAGGTTTATCAGCAGTTAATCGATGGCCAATATGCAGGAGATGCGCTCGAGGAAGCAATTCGGGAAGTAGAGGATTTTGCTCTTTATAAAAGTGTAGGATATGGCGGACTGCCAAATAAAGAAATGGTCGTAGAATTAGATGCAGGTTATATGGATGGGGATACGTTAGGCATCGGCTGTGTTGGAGCTGTTCAAGATTTTGCAAATCCGATCCGTATTGCAAAAGCTTTGTCTAAAGAAACAGTCAATAATTTTCTGGTTGGTGCTGGTGCAATTAAATATGCCCAACAGCATGGATTTGAAAGAAAGAATATGTTAACCAAAAGTGCGGAAATCTTTTATCATCAACGTGTGAAGGAAATGCAGGAGCAACAACTGGATCCTTATTCTGGTCATGATACAGTGGGAATGGTCTGCTTGGACCAAGATGCACATATGTGTGCAGCAACAAGTACAAGCGGTTTGTTCATGAAACATGTTGGACGCGTGGGAGATTCTCCAATTCCTGGTTCTGGTTTTTATGTAGATTCTGCTGTTGGCGGAGCCTGTGCAACCGGATTAGGAGAAGATGTGATGAAAGGTTGTGTATCCTATGAAATTGTTCGTTTGATGAAAGATGGAAAGACACCGCAGGAAGCCTGTGAACAAGCAGTAAATCATTTGGATGCAGAACTGAAAAAAAGACGTGGAAATGCTGGGGACATGTCATTGGTTGCAATGAATAATAAAGGAGAATGGGGCGTTGCTACAAATATTGAAGAGTTCTCTTTTGTCGTAGCAACCAGCCAATTAAAACCAACGGTTTTTTTAGCAAAAAAAGATATACAAGGCAAAACATATTTTGAGCAGGCAAGCGATGAATGGATCAGAAATTATGTCAGAGAATGTATGACAGAAATCAAATAGAGGCATTAGGAGAAGAGGATGAATTACATAGTAGAAATCTGTACTGGAAGTTATGAAGATTGTATTGCCGCAGCAAAAGGCGGGGCAAAACGTGTTGAATTGAACAGTGCTTTAAGTGTGGGCGGACTTACAGCAAGTCTCGCTGTATTAAAACGGGTAAAAAAAGAGACAGATCTGAAAGTCATCTGTATGGTAAGACCGCGTGCAGCAGGATTTTGTTATGGTGAAGAGGAATATCTTATCATGCTGGAAGAAGCTGCGCTCTTGTTAGATCACGGTGCGGATGGAATCGCTTTTGGATTTCTTCATGCGGATGCAACCGTAAATGTAGAATATACGAACCAAATGACAGAACGAATACATTCTTATCAAAAAGAAGCTGTTTTTCACCGGGCATTTGATGTAACAAAGGATCCGATTCAATCAATTGAACAGCTTATTGCATGCAAAGTAGATCGTGTTTTGACCAGCGGCCAATGTGCAAAAGCAATACAGGGCATTGATTTGATTAGAGAATTACAGATACGCTATGGAAAACAGATTGAAATTCTGGCAGGAAGCGGCGTAAATGCAAATAATGTGAAAGAACTATTTTCCAAAACAGGCATCAATCAAGTACATTCTTCTTGTAAATCTTTTAAAGAAGATCCTACCACTTTTTATCATCAGGTCAGTTATGCATATCTACCAGCTCCGCATGAAAGAGAGTATGACATCGTTGATGAACAATTGGTACAACAATTGGTTCAGGAAGTAAAAGAATTAAAAAAGGAAATGGACTTAGAAAAGTAAAAGTTCATTTCCTTTTTATCATTTTTTTAAATCTTTCTTTAATTTTCTTAAATTATTCGAACGAGGTATCTTTTTTAGCTTTTGATAATTCTCTGCTAAAGCTTTTTCATATTTGCCCTGGTTTCCTGGGAAATAAAAAGTGTGGTCTTTTATTGCGTCAGGTAAATACTGTATGTACGGCCATAGCTGAGGCATACCATAATCATAACGGTCTTCCTCTTGTAATGCTGTTGGAGTATATTTAAGATAGTCAGGAATTGGGCATGCTTGTTGATGGATCGTTTGTATGGCTTGATCAATTGCATTTTCTGCACTTTTTGATTTTGGAGAAAGAGATAGATCAATGACAGCCATGCTGAGAGGAATACGTCCTTCAGGAAAGCCGATTCTTTTTGCAGCATCAATTGCTTGTATTGTACGGGCTACAGCTCCTGGATTGCCTAATCCAATATCCTCATAAGCAATTACTAAGAGTCGGCGCTCTATTGATTCCATATCGCCGCTTTCAATTAATTGTGCTAAATAATACAATGCTGCATCTACATCGCTGCCGCGAATCGATTTTTGAAACGCACTTACCAAATCATAATGGCCGTCGTCACTTTTAAAACTTTTTTGATTTGCGACGATAGGGATCCTTTCCAATAAGGTTCGATCAATAGTCGTATCCGCTGCTAAAGTCGCACACAGTTCAGTTAGATTCAACGCATAGCGAATATCTCCGCCGCTTTGTTTCGCAATGAAGTGTTTTGCTTCCTCTGTCATAGTGAAAGCATGATTTAAGCCTTTGGGAGAAATTAAAGCTCGCTGGATTGCTTCACAAATGTCCTCTTCGCTGGGTGTGCGTACTTCAAACAAATGACAGCGGGAACGAATAGCAGGATTGATGCTGTGCAAGGGGTTCGCTGTTGTAGCGCCAATCAAAGTAATCGTTCCATTTTCTACATATGGCAACAATAGATCTTGTTTATCTTTGTTTAAACGATGAACCTCATCAATGATCAAAACAAAACCAGGAAACATCTTTGCTTCCAAAAAAAGCGAATCTAATTCTTTTTTTGTACCATTTACAGCGTTGAATAGCCGATAAGGCAAACCGACTTCGTTCGCTAAAACGACAGCCAGTGTAGTTTTTCCCATGCCAGGTGCACCATAAAAGATCATGGAATATAATTGTTTCTTTTCCACACAGCTTCGTAATACGCTGCCTGGCGCTATAAGATGTTGCTGTCCAATGATTTCATCTAAATGATTTGGACGCATACGATAAGCAAGAGGTTCTTTCATTCATATCACCAGTCCTATTTTAACATAAAAAGAATGCCTTTATCGGCATTCAAATAAACGAATTATAAAGCTTGTGACAAGCTGACGATTAGGATGAGCAGCAAAAGGACCATTAATAAGATGCTTGCCCAGTTTTTAAAAAACGAAGCAATGGGATAATCATATGCACTGATCATAGACTGCTTGATAGATTTATATTTGGTGATGAAATAAATAAAGAAAATGACACCAATGATCATGATGAGCAGTAGGATAATGCTGTAAATAGTTGAAAATGGTTCAGAATGAATAAAACTAGGCAGTAACGCTATTGCATTGTTGATGACATGAATGCAAATGCTGAGCCATAAAGATCCGCTTTTTATCACTACATAGGCCATGATGGCACCTAATAGAAATACACAAATTGCCTGTGATATAGCCCCGTGCAATAGAGCAAATAATACAGAAGAAATGATGACTGCAAACCATTTGCCATAAGGTCGCAATGCAGATAAGATAACGCCTCGGAATAAATATTCTTCAAAAACAGGAGCAGCAATCACTACTGTAAATATCATAACCGCATTGATCAGCGGATGATTGGCTATCAATAAATTGTTATTAGACATATGGATCGAAAAAATTTCCGACAGGAAATTAAAAAGCAGTGAGAAGGCAACATTCATTCCAAAACCCAATACGAAACAAAAGATTATTTCCTTTATTGAAATTTTTTGTTGGATCCTCCAATGTATATCAGGATTTATTTTTTTTTGATACCCAAAGCGAACGATAAGGAATGTGATGGCCATGCTAAGTAACATAGAGATATAGCTTGCTAGCAACAAATAATCATAATGAAATAGAAAATAGTAGTTTCTAGTTAGAGCGGATGACAGGATCAATGAAATAAAAAAGGTAATAGCAATATAAGTAATCACAGAAATGCTTATAAAAGTGAATCTTTTTTTTGGAGTCTCATACATGGGCGTTTCCCCGCTTTCTAATTATTTTCTTATATTTTAACGATATCTGTATGTTTTGTCGAGTATATAGAAAAACAAGTGTGAATCAACACACTTGTAAATCAATGATCAGTAAGTTTTTCTTTCTTCCTTTTTATAAGTGAAGCTTGTATGAGGATATAAGCAACATAGATCAAGAAAAAGCAAGGAATGATAAGGCTGAAAGGCAAATCAAACTTTTCCATGTATCCTTCAAACAAAATCAAAATGACGATCAACGGGAGAATGTAACTGATGTAAAATTTGGCGATAGAAGGAAGTTTTAAGCCTTTTCCGCTGTTTACTTCTTTAATATAATTTTGCCATCCCCATCCATAGCGGCTGGTACAAAAGAGAAGATACATCAAAGAGCCCAAAGGAAGCAGATTATTTGTTACGATAAAATCTTCCAGATCTTGAATGGTCGTTCCTATTCCCAACGGCTGGATGTGCTGCAGAAGATTAAATCCAAAAGCACAAGGCAAAGAGAGAACCATGACAAGAATGAGATTGATGATCACGGCTTTCTGTCGGCTCCATCCATAGTCCATAGCAAATGCAATGATATTTTCAAATACAGCAATAATCGTTGTTAAAGCGGCAAAAGCCAGGAAGACAAAGAATAAGGATCCCCATATTTGTCCTCCGGACATAGCATTAAAAGTTGTAGGTAAAGTGACGAAAATCAGTCCAGGTCCGCTGCCGGCATCTATATCAAAAGTAAAGCAAGCAGGAAAAATGATCAGACCGGATACAAGTGCAACGATCGTATCCAATATCACAACGTTGATGCTTTCAGAGACCAATGAGTGCTCTTTATCAATGTAACTGCCAAAGATTGCCAAAGCACCGATACCAAGGCTTAAGGTAAAAAAAGCCTGCCCTAATGCTTCAAATATGATTGTTCCAAGAGAATATTTTTCTAATGCCCTTTGAAAATCTGGAATCAGGTAGAAAGACAAACCTTCCTTTGCGCCGCTTAAGAAAAAACTGTGAATTGCTAATACCAGCATAATGACAAATAAAGCGTTCATCAAATATTTTGATATCTTCTCAACTCCGTTTTTTAAACCACGTGAACAAATTAAAAAACCTATTAAGGTAACAACGATCATCCAAAGCACTTGTTGAAAAGGATCCGCTAAAAAAGCATTAAATGCATTATTAACGCCAGCAGCATTACTATTTGCCAATTCTCCGCTGGCCATTTTGAAAAAATAAGCAATCATCCATCCGCCAACAGTGGTATAGAACATCATGAGCATATAATTTCCAATCAAAGGGATGATCTTGATCCAATGCCATTTTGTACCTTTTGGTTCCAATAATTCAAATGATTTGGCTGCAGAACGTTGGGAAGCACGCCCAACAGAGAATTCCATTGTCATGATCGGTAATCCCAGCAATGCCAGAAAGAACAAATAAATGATTACAAAAGCAGCCCCTCCATATTGTCCTGTTATATAAGGAAAGCGCCACACATTCCCTAGACCAACTGCGCATCCGGCAGAGATGAGCAGAAAACCTATTCGGGAAGAAAATTTTTCTCTAGAATTCACATTAACACTCCTATCTGTACTAAAAATTATCATATATGGTATTGAAAAGCATGTCAATGAGCACAAATGGCAACTATATGAAATAAGGCATATATGCAGGAAGATCGTGCATATAGATGAATGAAAGGAGGAGAGCTATGGAAGAAAGTGTGAATCCTTTACGATTTGAAACAAACCCCTATCATCATGTAGTGATCAAAGACAGAAAGACGATGGAATTAAGCGGAGTCAAACAGATTGATAGTTTTGATTCAGATGAGTTTTTATTAGAAACTACATTGGGCTGGATGCTGATCAACGGAAAAGATCTATCTTTAGGAAAATTAGATACAGAGCACGGGGATCTGATCATAAAGGGAAATATTGATTCTATTAATTATTTATCAAATAAAAAAGGGCAGGAACGAACCTCCCTGTTTGCACGATTATTTAAATAATGTTATTAGCAACACAAATTCAAGTTATATTGTTTCATTTATTATGCGGTTGGTTGTATGCGTTTGGATTTTCTTTTTTACAAACACTGACACAATATCATCGTCGCTCATTGCTGACTTCTGTTTGCGAGATCGTATATCACGCGCTTGTGAGCATTTTGCTGTTCGCAGGATTATTGCAATTAAATGGTGCTGTAACTAATTTTTACCTATTCTTATTTTTCTTGCTTGGAGCTTATCTTTACTATTGTTTTTATTTTATGATTTTTTATCATTTTTTCACTGTTATACGCCATTTTATCCATAAAAGAATTACAAAAATTTCTATTGCGAAATCCCATATGATTGGTATAATTAAAAAGAACACAAACCGATTAAGACGGCTAAAATGGAGGGATGCGCATGACAGCAAGAAAACGAACGTTAACGATGCCAGCTAGGGTCTTTTTATGCTTGCTGATGGCTTCTGTTTCCATTGCTATGTTGGTAAGCTGTGCAAAAGATGTGTTCAATATGTTTCAGCTGAAAGATCAGATTTCCCAAAATAAAACAGAGATTTCAAAACTGGAAGATGTAAAAGAAACATTGACCGATCAGAAAGAAAAGTTGCAAGATCCAGAGTACCTGAAATATATGGTGCGAGGAAAATATTTAGTAACAAAAGATGGAGAACAAGTTTTTAAATTACCGACATCCGACAAAGCATCAGAAGATAACTCATAAAATACAGCCGGACGAATATGAGATCCCGCTGTATTTTTTTGTTTGCCAGACTGTGATTTAATGTTGAAAGATATTTTTTCGATGATATTGAAGAAATAATCGTCGTTCATCACTTAATAAGCGTTCTTCTAGTTGAAAGTCAGCAGGGAGGCTGTAAGTTTTTGCATAATCTGTTTCTTTTTTGAGTTCTTTGCAAACCAAGAGTTTCCCATTATCTGCGAAACTGATATAGCCTTGATCGAAAAGATAATCGTGGTTCCTGCAAAGCAACAATCCATTGTTGTTATCAATTGGTTCATATAGGTGTGCACAATCACGAAATGGTTTGATATGGGAAGCTATCAGCATGTGTGGAAGATGAATATTGCAAATCGGACAACAATGGTCAAATTCATGAAACAATGTATCTTTGTAGAATGACTGCAGCTGTTTGGATTCATCACGGTTGTTTGGGATGCCGCGTTTGGGAAGTATGGTCAATATTTCAGAAAGATAAGGGTAAGGTATGATTGCTTTATCTTTGTTCTTCCAACCCTCTTTTGCGGTTGGGTAAATTGTTTTTAAGTAGTAACATAGAATAGTTGGGGACACTAAGGGGGATCGAATATTTTCTTCATATTCATTTGCAATTCGAATGCAGTCATGTAAGATCATATTCGGAATGGAAAGCAAGCCGTTCGATAAAGGGGTAAATAAGCGGCATTGCAATGCAATATCAAACAACAAATCTGGAAGGATATCTTTTAATTGTTCCTTAGTGATTGGCCCGCGAAACAAGCATTCTTTTAATAAAGGGTGTCGGTTATTGTTGCTGAATATGCAAGCAAATAATGAAAGATCTTCTAAAAGGGAATGAGTCATACAATGTGCAAAAATCGTTGCGTTAGGGGTAACATCATATCCTCGAGTTAATTTATGCATCATTCCTGCATCTATGATCTTGTTTAGATCTTCTGTCAGCTTCTTTTTAGAAGGGTATTTATTGGATTCTGTCCGTAATTGTGCATATAGATCATCTACAGCTTGCTGTAGACTGATGCCGCGAATTTCATAATTGTCTAATAATGCAAGTATATGTTTCAGATAAGACTTTTCCATAGATACACATCCTTTGTTTTCATTATACATGATAAGTGAGAAGCCAAGACAGATATTTTGTAGATCACTCGCATATTCTGAGCGTTTTCGACAAAGTGAAACCTTTACAATGTAACCATAAAAGGAAGGTGTTTACGAATGAAGGGACCGGGAATCAAGGATTATATGGAGGAATTGTCAAAAAAGAAAGAAAGCGCACATGATCAGGGAGAAGAATTTATTGATATCAGTTCCAAGCAATTACATCAAGAAATATCGCCTAATCATGCCACTATGCCAACGTGCTGTCAAGCGATGTATAAACAAATGCTGGTAGGTGATGAAATCTTGGAACACCCAAAAGGGGCAACAGGATTTGGTTCACATTTAACAATTCGATTTTATGTAAAGGAAATACAAGGAAGAGACCGTCTTTATCCAGATAAAAAAAGAGGACGTCCAGCAAAAAGTGAAGAAGAAAAAGCGGTTACTCGTAAAGCGAAGCTGAAACATTCTACACAGGATTTATGTGCCATATTGAAGTCATGGTTGAGTGAACATGGATGGGAGTATACAGAAGAAAAAGGAATTATTCGCGCACATCATGATCAGAAACGGTGGATCATCAATGTGCAGGGAATCAAACGTGGAAGAAAACAGCCTTTGCCTGTAAAATTAAGTGAAATTATTCGACAGATGGATGATGAAAACGCAGATTATAGCATAGCGTTCAACGATTCTCCTTCTTACCGGCGACAATGGCAAGAAATTCCGCAAAATGTAAAAGAGCGTCTGCATATGAGTGTTATCTTGGCAGATAAAAAAGGAAATATCGTAAAAATTTAATAAGAGGCTGTAACGAAATAGAAGATTTTAATTAAACGAATCTGTCTATTGAGGTTACGACCTCTTTTTTCTTTTCTTTACTTTGAAATTGTTTCAATTCTCCCAATTATCCCTGTTTTTTGGCATTATGAAAACACCTATTGTGGAAAACCCATCAACATTATTTATGCTTGTGCTTTTTTTCTTGTTTTTTTGTTATGATATTTCATCAGATTAAAGCCTACGCACACCAACAGGAACTCCATTTCTACATTTTTGATGCTTCTCCTATGTAATCTGTCATAAGCATAATCTTCTTTTATCACTCCAAATGCTCCTTCGCTTTGTATGGATCTTTGCACTCGATGATGGATTCCTTCTTCGCTATTTAGTTTTTTTCTCGCTGTTCTTTCAAACTCCTCAAGTATCGGATTCACGCTTATCGTTCGATCTCCCTTGGCTTTCGTACATTGAGATTTGAGTGGGCAATCCGTGCATTTGCCACAACTGTGCGTTTGATTGATTCGATAATATTTGCTTCTCTTATCAACCGTTTCATTGATACAGCCAAATTCATGTCCTGCCGGGCAGATATATCTTCCATTTCCATTTCTGTTCCAGTTTGATTTGATGAATGTTTTTTTCTTGTAGCTCGTTTCTTTTTCTTTTGAATACATCATATATTTGATATAGGCTTCCATATCATTTTCTAAACAGAAGAAATAATTATCATAGGATCCATATCCTGCATCCGCTGCTACTGTTTTAGGCATCCTGTTATAAAGTGCTCTGAATGTTTCAAGAAATTTGATAAATGTCTTTTGATCGGTTCTATCCTGATAGATACAAGCCAATTGGATATATTCGCTGCTTACTGCTATCTGTGCATTGTATCCTGCCTTGAAGATTCCTGTCTTCATGTAATGGTCCTCTTTCATGTGCATCATCGTTGCATCGTGGTCTGTTTTCGAACAGCTGTTTCTGTCAGGTCCGCATAGTTCAATTCTTTCCAAACAGTTTTGCAGTGTTTCTTTGTATTTCATCAATTCATCATAATAACGCTGAATCTGGCTTTTTCGCTTACCTTTTCCATAAATGAAAGTGATTCCCTCTTGTTCAACGATATGAAAAATTTGGTTAGCCATATTCTCTATGTCTTTTATTGTCCACTCCTCTTTTTGAGATGCTTCAATACGATCACCCAGTTTCTTGACCCATTCGTTTAATCGAGTGAATATTTTATCTCTTGTTTTGATTGCGGTCTTTTTCCAGATGAAAGTAAACTTGTTGGCATTGGCCTCAAGCTTGGTTCCATCAATATAAACCGTATCATGATCAATTGACGGATCTAATATCTCAATTGATTCAAATATATCTCTAAAAATGAATTGGATGTCATATTTTAAATACTTTTGGATGAAACGATGAAATGCCATGTGACTTGGCGTTTCCTCCTGCATCAAGAACATGAAACGGATGTCTGTTCTACAGCTTTTTTCAATATCTCTTAGACTATAAATATGATTCATGAACGCAAACAGGATGACTTTGATCATCTTGAAGGGATTATATTCTTCACGCCCTCTGTGAGCAGGGTGATCAAGATATTTGTTCCAGTTGACTCCTTCCATCACTTCAAGAAAACTGTACACCGGATCAGAAGAATCGATCTTTTTTTCACAATCCAGTGGTAAAATCATCTGAAATGCGGTATAATTCCTATTGCTCAAATAGGAATGATTTAGCTCTAACACTTCGATGTTTTTCATAGCTAAATTATACCAAAAAATGCATCCTTTCTCTTTCGAGATTAGATGCATTTTTTATTTTTGGCTATTCCTTATTCGTTACAGCCTCTTTCATCTATTGGGACCATATGCCGTTTGTATTGCTCTAATTTTAATTGCATTTGTTGTTAAAAACGATTATCATATAGATTATGTGTTAAAATAAAAGAAATAGGTAAAAAGAAAATTCGCTTTTTAGGAGGCCGTTATGCAATTTGTGGAATTAACTGAAAAAAAATATACTGATTTTTTCAATAACTATCCAAAAGCTAATTTCTGGCAATCAGTAGAAATGGCACATATGCGCCAGGATAAAGGATGGAAAATAGAGTATGTCGGTGTAGAAGAAAATGATCGTATAATAGCAGCTGCATCCTTACACTCACAAAAAGTGTTTTTAGGTTATCGTGTCTATATGATTCTGCGCGGTTTCTTGATCGATTATGATAATACAGATCTGCTCCAGTTTTTTTTATCAGAACTGCGTAAATATTTAAAAAGAAATAAATGTATGTATGTTCGTATGGATCCATATGCAGAATATCAAAAACATTTGCCGGATGGAAGCGTGGAACAAGGCACACCAAAAAGAGATGATCTGATTCAATTGTTGCAGTCATATGGTTTTCATCATCTTGGTTTCCGTACAGAAATTGATAATAATTATGAACCGCGTTGGATATCCGTCTTGCCATTAACAGGAAAAAAAGACGCAGACGTTTTGAAGCAAATGCACAGTCAAACCCGGCAGAATGTAAATAATACGATAAAAACTGGTGTAAAAGTAAGAGAGCTTGCTTATGAGGAGCTGGATATTTTATACCATATGGTCAATTTAACAGGAAATCGCCGACATTTTCAAAATCCGGATGTGGCATATTATCAATATTTTTATAAAGAATTCAAAGAACATAAAAAAGTTCTATATGCTTATTTAGATACAGAAGATTATCGTGATAGAAATGAAAAAGATCTTGTAGAGTTAAAAAAGAAAGAAGAAGAATTATGCGCATTGCTCGCAGAAAATCCGCAGTCACAGAAAAATGAACGCCGTCTTCGCTCTACACGTGATTTGATTGCTGCACATGAAAAAAGAGTGAAAGAAGCTATTGAGTTAAAAGAAAAATATGGAAAAGAAATTCCTTTGGCTGCAGCATTGTTTGTTATTTATCCGATGGAAATCGTTTATTTGTTTAGCGGCAGTGATGATACTTTTAAACGCTTTAAAGGATCTTATGCAATTCAATGGGAAATTATCCGATATGCAATTCAGAAGGGGATCCCTAGATATAATTTTTATGGCATCAGCGGAACCTTTGATGAAAATAGCGAGGAATATGGTGTGTACTTGTTTAAACGCGGATTTCATGCAGACGTCGTTGAGCTGTTAGGAGATTTTCAATGCAACATTGCACCAAAGATTTACTGGCTGTACCAATCATTACACAAAATGAAGGATAAGATCACTCGTGCCTAATGCAAAGATGTATTTTCTCAAAATGATTACATAAGAAAAGACAGAATGTTTTCATGTTTCTATGATCTAGAAGCAATAGAAAAAAATTTCTGTCTCTTTTATTTTTAGACAATATTTTTATGATTAGATAAGTTTTTTGTCCGAAATAAAATGCGGGATAGGGTCGAAACAAATAAGATGCCTAATGCCATCAAAGCGGCGGTACTTAACGTATTGATGCCTGTACTAAGCGCAGCATCGAGATCGTTGTGTACGATATACAGCATAGTATAGTACATGCCCGCACCAGGAACCAATGGGAATAAGGCACTGATCAAAAAAGTAGGAACAGTGGCTTTACGCACCCGTGCCATGATCTCGCTATAGAAAGCGATTGCGATAGAAGCTATAAATACTGCGACAAAGGCACTGCAGCCAAGGGCCAGCATGCATTCATTTACCAAAGAACCAAGCCCTCCGCCGATAGCTGTGATCAGAACGTTTTCTTTGCGCACTTGAAACAGGATCGCAATAAAGATCGTTGCGAACAATGCGCTGAAAATTTTTAAAAACATAATTAGGCACCTCCAAATAATGGAAGCCAGATACTCATAGTGATACCGGCACCTAAGGCAATCGCAATGGCAATCAGACAAGCTTCAATGGCGCGAATGATACCTGCCAATAAATCGCCGCCGATAGAATCGCGTACAGCGTTTGTAATGGCAAGACCCGGTACTAGGAGCATCAAAGATCCAATGATCGCACTATCCAGATTGTGAATCAGACCAAATGTTTGTAAGATCAATGCGACAAAAGTCAATACAACGCTTGTACAAGTGATCTTTACGATGAAATTGATCTGGTGGTATTCAAAAACTTGTACACAATATTGTGTTAAACATCCAATAAAAAATGCAAAACAAGCATCCATTGGACCACCGCCAAAATAAATTGTAAAGAATGCCGCAATCATGCCTCCTGCTATGCGAAGAATGCGCCAGCTATATTCTTGTGCGTGTTCGATGCGATCCAGTTCATCCAAAGCTTCCTCGATGAAAGGCACATTTCGTTCACATCGTCTAGATAATTCATTTACGAGATTGATCTTCTCTAGATTTAATGAGCTGCTTCGAATACGCATGATCTTTGAATATGTGTTTCCCTGGTAGGAAAAGGATAGAAACATTCCGGTAGGGATCACAAATGCGCTTGCTTCGTCTACACCAAATGCTTCACATAAACGACAGATCGTATCTTCTGTTCTTTGGATTTCTGCCCCGCTCTCAAGTAAAATCTTGCCAGCTTTTGAACTGAGTTTTAACAGCTGTTCTGGTGTCATGCTCTTTCTCCTTTATTTCATTTATGAATGATTTGTTTCAGTTAAGAATCTGCGAATTTCTTCTATTCTTTCACAGGCATCCGCATATCCTTGATCATACAATCCTTTTAATTTATGAACATCTTTTTCTAAACGGGAAATTGTAACATTTTCTTTTGGCCGGATGATCAGGATATTCCCTTCTTTTTCTTGTTTCTCCAAGTAATCCAATGTAGCATTATAACGAAGATGGCGATCTTCCATTTTTTTGATCAAATTTGGATAATGACGATAACATGCACGAATCAAAGGTAAAGAAGAATCTTTTTTCTTTCGATATTCTTTGCATTGAGTCAAGACAACAATGTTTTTTGTGTATCCCATCGATTGAAACTTCTGAAGAGGAATACTGTCACTGATTCCTCCATCTAATAGTTTTTGACCATCTAATTGAACGATCCTGCTGACAAGCGGTAAAGAGGCGCTTGCTCGTACGTATTCTACATCCTGTTTCATATTGATGATACGAAAGTATGCAGGTTCTCCCGTTTCGATATTTGTACAGACAGCATATAGTTTTGTCTTCGTTTCATTAAATGTTTTAAAATCATAAAGATCTAATTGTTCCGGTATAGTATGATAAGTAAATTTTGCGTTGAAAAGATCTCCGCTTGTGAGCAAAGATCGTATGCTCATATAGCGTTTATCATGTTGAAAAGTCTCTGTGATGCGGAAAGCACGGCCCCTTTGCTTTGAAACATAACTGCAGGCATGACATGCGCCGGCAGATACACCGATCACGCCGTTTACTTCAATATCATTATCTAAGAAAGCATCTAATACGCCGCAGGTGTAGGCACCTCGCATACCGCCGCCTTCTAATACTAAACCAGTTTTCATAAATGATCACCTCCGTGAGCGTGTATATTATAGCATAATCTCTTTGATGTAAACGAAGTGAAAAAAAGAGAAATCTTGTGAAAAACATAATTCGATTGTAAACGTGAAATGAGAGTGCTAAAATAACTTTAAAGAGAACTGATTGGAGTGATAATATGAAATTAATTTTAGCCATCATGTCAAATGATGACAGCCCAGCTGTTTCTAGTGCATTGACGAAAGAAAATTATCAAGTTACTCGTTTAGCTACGACAGGTGGTTTCCTTCGTGCAGGAAACACAACACTGATCATTGGTACTGAAGATGATTTAGTGGAACGAGCAATCGAAGTAATTGGAGAATATAGTCGTCGTCGAACTGAAGTTGTTCCAAGCACAGCTTCTTATGATATTGGCCGTTATGCTTCTTTCCCTGTTGAAGTACAGGTAGGGGGCGCTACGATCTTTGTTGTAGATGTAGAACAGTTTGTAAAATTATAAAAAAGCACAGCCTCGGCTGTGTTTTTTTATGATGAAAAAATAAAATTTTGATCGACAGGAAATCATGTTTCCTGCTTTACTCAGATTGTAAAGCATAGAAAAATAAAGTAAAATAAGGAGGAGAGAAAGAGTGTAAGAGGTGACAAGATGAAAGTATTGGTAATCGGTAAAGGCGGGCGTGAGCATGCGATCGCTCATGCGGTAAGCAAGAGTTCGCTGGTAGAGAAACTTTATGCCGCTCCTGGAAACCCGGGAATGGCAGAAATAGCGGAGAATGTGGATATAGGTGATAGTGATGTGGAAGGGCTGCTTGCGTTTGCAAAACAGCAAAAGATCGATCTAACGATCGTTGGCCCGGAACACACATTGGCTTTAGGAATCGTAGATGCTTTCGAAAAAGAAGGTTTAAAAATATTTGGTCCAACAAAAGCAGCTGCACAAGTAGAATCCAGCAAGGAATTTGCTAAAAAGATCATGATGAAATATGGTATTCCAACAGCTGCTTATCAAAGCTTTACAGAAAAAGAGTCAGCAATTGCTTATGTGAAAGAAAAAGGGGCACCAATTGTTGTAAAAGAAGATGGATTAAAAGCAGGAAAAGGCGTTACGGTTGCAGAAACTGTGGAGGAAGCCATTTCTGCATTGGACATTGCTTTTGCTCAAGAAGGAGGAAAAGTAGTGATTGAGGAATGTCTTCGCGGATTTGAATTTTCACTGATTTGTTTTGTATGCGGTGAAACGGTCATTCCAATGGAGATTGCTCAGGATCATAAATGCGCATATGATGGCGATAAGGGACCTAATACAGGAGGCATGGGCGTATATTCTCCGGTTCGTCGCATTACACCGGCTATCATTGAAGAAACGATGCATTCGATCATGCGTCCAATGGCAAGTGCTATGGTAAAAGAAGGTGTACCATTTACCGGCTTTTTGTATGGAGGATTGATGTTGACAACAGATGGTGTCAAGACAATCGAATTCAATGCTCGTTTTGGAGATCCGGAGGCAGAAGTGATCCTTCCGCGGTTACAGAGCGATTTTGTACAAGTCATATTGGATGTCATGGATCAAAAAGAATGCACACTTACATGGAGCAAAGATGTCACGTTAGGTGTCGTACTGGCGTCCGGCGGATATCCAGCCAGCAGTACAAAAGGTGCATGTATCGAAGGGATTGATCAAGTGAATGCACAGATTTACCATATGGGGACTGCATGGAAGGACGGCCATTTAGTAACAGACGGCGGCCGTGTGTTGATCGTTGTAGGTGAAGGCAAGACATTGGAAGAAGCATACGCAAAGACATATGCGGAAGTAAAGAAAATTAATTGTGATTGTCTATTCTATCGTAATGATATTGGAAAGAAAGATATGAATGCATAAAATGGCCATATATCGACAGAAATAGGAACAATAATATGATTTACTAGATATGATTAGGGAAATATAGAAGGAGAGGATATGCGTATGTTCAAAACAGATTTAGAGATTGCACAGGAATGCGTAATGGAAGATATTGATAAAATTGGGGAAAAGGTCGGATTGACCAGTGATGATCTGGAACATTATGGAAAATACAAGGCAAAGATCGATTTAAATGTATTGCGAAGAAATGCAGATAAAAAAGATGGGAAATTGATCTTGGTTACAGCAATCAATCCAACAAAAGCCGGAGAAGGAAAATCAACAACGACAGTGGGACTAGGCGATGCGCTTCGCCGTTTGGGAAAAAATGCGATGATCGCATTACGTGAACCAAGCTTAGGTCCGGTATTTGGTTTAAAAGGCGGTGCAGCTGGCGGAGGATATGCACAGGTTGTACCAATGGAAGATATCAATTTGCATTTTACGGGGGATATGCATGCAATTACTACGGCAAACAACCTTATTTCTGCTTGCTTAGATAATCATATTCACCAAGGAAATGAATTGGATATCGATGTCGACAATGTTACTTGGAAACGCTGTTTAGATATGAATGACCGCGCTTTGCGTCAAATTGAGATCGGATTAGGTCCTAAAGCAAATGGTGTTGAAAGAAAAGACGGATTTAATATTACAGTAGCATCTGAAGTAATGGCAGTTCTTTGTCTGGCTACATCTATCGAAGATCTAAAACAACGCTTTGCGAAGATGCTGATTGCTTATAATACAAAAGGGGAACCGATCTATGTGCGTGATCTGCATATTGAAGGTGCACTTGCCATGATCATGAAAGATGCGATCAAACCGAATTTGATCCAGACTTTGGAACATAGTCCGGTCATCATGCATGGTGGACCTTTTGCGAATATCGCACACGGATGCAATTCTGTTTTAGCAACAAAAATGTGCTTAAAATTAGCAGATTATACTGTGACAGAGGCAGGATTCGGTGCCGATCTAGGTGCTGAAAAGTTCTTGGATATCAAATGCCGATTTGCTGATCTGCATCCAAATGCAGTTGTGATTGTTGCGACGATCCGTGCATTGAAACAACATGGAAACGTTCCTTTTGAAGAGCTGAAAGAAGAAAATATAAGTGCAATGTTAGAAGGTTGTGCCAATTTAGCAAAACATATCGAAACTATTCAGGCATTCGGACTTCCTTATGTGATTGCCATCAACGAATTTGCAACGGATACACAAGCAGAAGTGGATGCTTTAGAAAACTGGTGCAAAGAACATGGTCATCCAATGGCTTTATCGCAAGTATGGGCGAAAGGCGGCGAAGGCGGACTGGATCTTGCTAAAATCGTAGTAGATTTGTGCGAAAAAGAGAATCAGTATCGTCCTCTATATGATGTAAATGAATCGATTGAGCAGAAAATTGAAACAATTGCGAAAACTTGTTATGGAGCTGTTGGTGTTGAATATACATCTGAAGCAATGGAGCAGTTGGCAAACATTAAGAAAAACGGATGGGATGGGATGCCGGTTTGTATGGCAAAAACGCCTACTTCATTAAGCGATCAAGATAAATTATATGGAGCACCAAAAGACTTTAAGATCACAGTACGTGAGTTCCGACCTTCTTTAGGTGCCGGTTTCATCGTTGCTTTGACAGGAAAGGTATTAACGATGCCGGGTCTGCCAAAAAAACCTGCGGCATTAAATATGGATATTGATGAGAATGGGCATATTGTCGGATTATTCTAATCGATTGAATGAAGAAGATTGGCATAATTCTGGTTACATTGTATAATGAAACATAAAAGCAGCTATATGATTGGAGTTGATTTACATTGAGCAAGAAAAATCAAAAATATAGTGCAGTACAACGAGCAAAAGCATATATCGCAAAACGATCTGAGTTGTATAAGCAACAAGGATTTCGTCGTGCACGTCCTTTGACAAAAGAAAGAAGTGCAATTGAGGATCACGGCTATGCTTATATGGTAGATCTTTGTTTGGCATTAACACCAGCTTTATTATGGGTACTTGTTTTTATTCTGATTATTTGTGGTATCTTACCAGTTCTTTTATTAACTCCAATGTATTGGATCACTTTGCTTTTATTGTTGGCTACCAGTTTCGGTTTGACAGGATGGTTGTCTTTGCGTTCACATGGTTTGAGTTTCGGACGTTTTTTGACCGGATTGAAAGTTGTGCGCAAAAATAAGAAAGAAGCGTCGCCGGCAATCTTATTATTGAGAGAAATCATTGAAGTTGGACTTCCTGTTTGTATCTTAGGTTATTTTTTCAATATGCTTGGAATGATCGGGTTTTGGATCGTGAATAGTATCGTTACCGTTTTAAGTCCCGGTCAACGTACGATAGCGGACTGGATCTTAGGAACTTGTTTGATTTACGAACCGCAAATGAATATCCGTTTTGAACAAGATGTAAGAAAAGATCTAGAAATTTCACCGATCGATCTGCATATCCATTCTAATTTCAGCGATGATGGTTATTACAGCGTGGAAGATTTATTCATCAGAGCAAAAGAAATTGGCTGTAAGGTCATTTCCATTACCGACCATAATTGCGTACGAGCCAATACACAGGCAAAACGTTTGAGCGTATTGTATGGTATAGAGTATATTCCTGGTATCGAAATTGATTGCTCTTTCCGTGGACGCCGCCTACGTGTGCTGGGCTATTACATCGATGAGCGAAATGAATTATTTGATGCTATTGAGAGTGAATCGCTCAAACGTGAAAAAGCAGCAAGCATCGAAAGAGGAAAAAGATTGGAAGAATACGCGGGAATCAGCGTGGATATGGAACGTTTATTAGAAAAAACACGTTTTCAAAATGTAAGCGGAAAACAGATTGCAAAAATTGTATTTGAAAATGAAGTGTATCGCCAATTTCCATTGATCCAACGTTATTTAGAAAGTTCAGCAAGCGATGAACGTGCTATCAAACGATTTGCACGTGATATCTTTGGAGAAGGAGGACCATGTTATGTAGAATCGTCCTATCCTTCGTTGCGCGATGTTTTGGAAATCATCCATCTTGCGGATGGAATCGCCGTCTTGTCCAGCTGGGGCTGCGATCAACTGGAACATTCATTCTTAGAACAAGTGCTGGCTGAGAACTTTGATGGTATTGAAGTGTTCTCGCCGATGATAAAGAAAGAGACCATGACACATTTGCTGAAATTGGCAAAAGAACATAAGCTGTTGATCAGTGCTGGCAGTGACTTCCATGGTCCATCACATCCAAACCGATATATGGGTGTGACAAATTGTCCAAAGCAGGCACTTTCTTTGGTAGAAATCTTAACGACGGCTTCTCCTGGCAATATAGATATGTAATTGCAGATACTGCTTTTGAAATGATAAAGCAGTATCTTTTTGTAATAAATGAAAGAAATAGACAGAAAAGGGGAGAATGTCCACTTTTAGCACTCAACACTTTACAGTGCTAAAAGTTTGACTATAATGATAAGTGTAATCGGGGAAGGCCCGATGGAAAGATTTCATGCAGATGCAAAAAAAGCATTGGATGAGAAAACAACTGGAGGCGATGGATATGAAATTCTTCCCAAGAACAAATGATTTATTTGATACAGTATTTGATGATATGTTTACATCACCGATCTTCACATCACGAAATGATATGGCAATGAAGACAGATATCACGGAGAAGGATGGTAATTATCTATTAGATATGGAACTGCCTGGATGCAAGAAAGAAGATATACATCTGGAATTGAATGACGGATATCTGACGGTGAGCGCATCAAGGAACACGAATACGGAGGATAAGGATGAAAAAGGCAATCTGATCCGCCAAGAGAGATACAGCGGAAGTTTCTCGCGAAGCTTTTATGTAGGAGAGAAAGTAAGCGAAGAAGATATCAAGGCAAGTTATGAGAATGGAGAATTAAAGATCACATTCCCTAAAGAAGTGAACAAGCTGCCTGAAAAGAAGACAATTGCTATTGAATAACTAGATTTAAAATCGAGAATGCCCTTGCAGGATATACTTGCAAGGGTGTTTTATTTTGCTCAGAGACAGGAATAGTTAACAGTATGAAAAAAGTTTAACCTGATTCGGTTATATTTTATGTATAGGATATTTTGTGTACAAAAAATTTACATTTTGCTAGAAAAATATAAAAATCATTTAACAGGACCATTATTTTGAATTCATCTTCCAGTTGTATAATTTTGCCCAGGAGGAGATATGAAATGAAAAATAAATTTTGGAAGATAGGAATTTGCGCATGTATGGCAGCAGGATGCCTGAGTGGATGCGCTGAGGGAGGAGCCAAGGAAGCGGTCGATTTGAATTCCATGTCACTGGATGAAATCGTCAGCAAAGCAAAAGAAGATGGGGAAATCAATTCTGTCGGTATGCCGGATACTTGGGCTAACTGGGTTGAAACATGGAATGAAATAGAAGAAACGTATGGAATTACCCATACGGATACAGATATGTCAAGTGCAGAAGAACTGGCCATTTTTAAGAATGAAGCAAGTGACGCAACCAAAGATATTGGAGATGTGGGACAATCTTTTGGTCCAGTAGCAGAAGAACAAGGATTGACGTTGCCTTATAAGACGTCTTATTGGGACAGTATTCCGGATTGGGCAAAAGATGATGACGGCGACTGGATCATCGGATATTATGGAACAATTACGTTTATCACAAATACAGATCTTGTAAAAGATGCTCCAACAAGTTGGCAGGATATTCTGGAAGGAGATTATTCTGTAACAATTGGAGATGTATCTGTGGCAACACAGGCACAAAGCGGTTTATTGAGTGCAGCAATTGCATTTGGCGGAAGTGAAAGCAATATTCAGCCAGGTCTTGATTTCTTTAAAAAATTAGCCGAAGAAGGACGTTTAGATATGGGAGATGCAAGTGTGGCTCGTTTAGAAAAAGGTGAAATCGAAGTTGCTGTTTTATGGGATTACAATGCGCTTGGTTATCGTGCACAAATTCAAGAGAATAATCCAAATGCTTCTTTTGAAGTAACGGTACCTTCCGATGGTGCTATTCAAAGCGGTTATTGTACGATCATCAATGCATATACGAAACGACCATATGCAGCTGCTTTAGCTCGTGAATACATCTTGTCAGATGAAGGACAGATCAATTTGGCAAAAGGGTATGCTCGTCCAATTCGTGATGATGTAGAATTGCCAGAAGAAGTGGAAGCAAATTTATTACCGGACGAACAATATCAAAATGCTCGTTTCATTGAGGACCAGGAAGCATGGGATCAGGCAGTTGCAGATTTGTCGACATCTTGGCAAGAAGAAGTAGTGGCATATGCAAAATAAAGTCGTATTTGTCTTGTTAGATGGTCTGCAAAGTCAATATGCAAAAGAGCATCTTGGGTATTTGGAACATTTGGTTGAACAAAAAAAAGCAGCAAAATACGAAGTGCTAGGTGAATTGCCTAGCGCTTCTCGTCCTATGTATGAAACGATTTTTACCGGACTGCCGGTATATGCTCATCAGATCACAAACAATGCTGTTTGTCGTTTATCTCGGCAGAAACACTTATTTCAGCTTCTGCAGCAGCAAAATAGAAAATGCGCTGCATTTGCTTATTATTGGATCAGTGAGTTATACCTCTCTGCACCGTTTGATAAAAGACAGGATATCTTTCATGAAGATGAAAATTCATGTATCCAAAAAGGCTTCTTCTATTATGAAGACAGCTTCCCGGATAGTCATTTGTATTCGCTAGCATCTGCATTTATGAAACAAGAGACATATGATTTTGTATTTCTGCATCCGATGAATATTGACGATGCCGGCCATAAGTATGGAGCCGGTTCCAAGGAATATGGAAAAGCTGTTTTGCAAAATGATCTTTATTTATCCACGATGATCCCGCAATGGGTGAATGCGGGTTATGGTGTGGTCGTAGGAGCTGACCATGGCATGACATTGCAAGGAAATCACGGCGGCAACAGCGAAGAACAGCGCATGACTGCCTTATATGTAATTGATGAACGGGTATGCCCGGGGAAATCTGATGTCGTATTGTCAACTTTAGATTTTGCACCTTTATTGTGCAAATTATTGTGTTTGCAGCCTACTGATCAAATGAAAGATACGGAGGTCAGATTTTATGATAAAGAGAACTAAAAGAATCTATTGGATCGCTTTGCTTCCATTTATGGTCATAACATTGCTGTTTGAGATTTTTCCATTGATCAATATCGTAATTGAAAGTTTTACGGTAACAGGTGGCGGAGGCTTCACATTTGATCACTTTATTAAGATATTTACCACACATTTGTATCAGCAATCTATTTTCAACAGTGTCTGGATCTCATTGCTTTCTGCATTTGTTGGAATCATCATTGCTTTTCTAGCTGCAAAGGCTGCAAATAACGCAAGCGGAAAAGTAAGAAATTTATTCACTTCTATCTTAAATATTACCAGTAATTTTGCCGGTGTCCCATTGGCCTTTGCTTTTATGATCCTATTGGGAAATGTTGGAATCTTGACTTTGATCGGTAAAAATTATGGTATTGGATTTTTGGCTGATTTTGATTTGTATTCTATCAACGGTCTGTTATTGACTTATATCTATTTTCAAATTCCGTTGGCTACCTTGTTGATGCTGCCGATATTTGCCGGACTAAAAAAAGAATGGAAAGAGGCCGTTGGATTGTTGGGCGGCAATTGGTATCATTATTGGTTCAAAGTTGCCATTCCATCTTTATTGCCAAGTATTTTAGGTACATTTTCCGTTTTGTTTGCCAATTCACTGGCAGCCTATGGAACAGCGTATGCCTTATTAAGCAATAATATCGCGTTGTTGCCGATACGCATATCGCAGCAGTATATCGGAGAAGTTGTACAAAATCAGGAATTTGGGTGTGCATTATCTTTAGTGATGATGGCATTGATGGTTTTATCGATCATCATTACAAATCGATTGCAAAAACGCTCAGGAGGCAATGTATGAAAATTCGAATAGCAGATGGTTGTATATTGATTTTAGTTGGTTTATTCCTGATAGTACCGTTAGCATTGACTTTTCTTTATTCAGTATTTACGGAATGGATGGATGTGCTGCCGACAGGGTTTACATTGCAGTTTTATAAAGACATTTTTGTCGATGGGGCTTTTATTAATTCATTATTGCGTTCCATGATTATTTCTGTCGTACCGGTAATGATCTGTACAGCTTCTATCTTATTGGTTCTTTATGTAACAACGCTCTATTTTCCAAAATTAGAAAAATATGTAGAGATCCTTTGTAATATCCCGTATGCGATCCAAGGCGTCATTTTAGCGGCCGGCATCTTGTCCTTATATTCGGGAAAACCGGGGTTTTTGTCCAACCGGATCTTTCTTTTAGTGGGGGCCTATTGCGTTATCATCTTGCCATATGTTTTCAGAGGTTTAAAAAATACGATTGCTGCATTAAATGTGCAATGTGTGATCGAAGCAGCACAAATGCTGGGATGTGGAAAATTACGGGCTTTTTTTACCGTGATCATACCGCAGATGAAGCGCGGTATCCTGTCTACGATGATGTTGGCATTTACGATGCTGTTTGCTGATTTTGTCGTGGTCAATATGATTGCAGGAAGTGCATATCGAACAGCTGGTATCTATTTGTACCAGACAATGTCCAAATCCGGACAGACATCAAGCGCAATTATCGTCATATTATTTATCACTACTTTGTTGATATCCACTATAACGTTATTTTTACAACAAAAAGCAGCAACAAAAGGGAGGAAAGCATAATGGCTTATATTGAATTTCGAGACATATGCAAAAGTTATGATGGAAAACATCAGGTATTAAAACATATTGATCTGGATGTAGAAAAAGGAGAATTAATCACTTTATTGGGACCCAGCGGCTGCGGGAAATCGACTTTATTACGTTCATTGGCCGGCTTAGAACCAATCGAAAAAGGGAAAGTCATATTGGATGGAGAAGATATTACAAATGTACCTGTACAAAAACGAGGCATCGGCATGGTGTTTCAGCAATATTCGTTATTTCAAAATATGAACGTGGAAGAGAATATCGCATTTGGATTGAAGATTGCGAAAGTAAATAAAAACAGTATTGCAGAAAAAGTACAGCGGGCCATTGAAATGGTCGATCTTGCAGGGAAAGAAAAAAGTTATCCGGATCAGTTATCTGGAGGACAGCAGCAACGAGTAGCAATCGCAAGGGCAATTGTCATGGAACCAAAAGTACTTCTGTTAGATGAACCATTAAGTGCAATTGATGCAAAATTGCGTCGTGAATTACAGGAAAAGATCAAACGAGTGCAAAAGGAATTAAAGATCACAACGATCTTTGTTACACATGATCAGGATGAAGCAATGCTGATGTCAGATACAATTCATCTGATGAACCAAGGAGAGATCGAACAAAGCGGAAAACCTGTTCAGCTTTATACACATCCGGTATCCAAATTTGCTGCAGAGTTTATTGGTCATTATAATATTTTAAATCATGAACAGTTAAAACAAATGATGCCTGATAAACTGTTCAAAGATGGATTTTATGCCATTCGGCCTGAAACCGTTCAATTGCAAAGTGAACCTATTCAAGATGCAGATCAATATGTCTTCAAAGCTGTCGTAAAAGATTTTATTTCACGCGGCAACGTTTTACGTTATACATTGAGCTGTGCAGATATTTCTTTTACTTCCGAAGTATTATTTCGCAGTTTTGCATTGTTTGATGTTGGACAGCAGGTGTATGTTGGAATTGAACCGCATAATATCTTGCCGATTCGTGACTAATCTAATGAGAGATAAAGAGAAGAACGTTACACAACAACGTAACGTCTTTTTTTGTGATAAAATTAGAACAAAAGGAGCAATGTTATGATCAAACAAAATTTACACACGCACACCATTTATTGCGATGGCAAAGATACAGTGGAAGAAATGGTAAAAGAGGCAATTCAAAAAGGGTTTACGATTCTTGGATTTTCTGGACACGGGCGCTGTCTTGTTGACGATTATTCAATGAATGTGGAAAATACAAACAAATATGAACAGGATATACTGGCCGTAAAAGAAAAGTACCAACAGCAAATATCGATTTACTTAGGTATTGAACAAGATCTATACGGCGAAAAAATCATGCATACTGATTTATATGATTATGTTATCGGTAGCGTCCATTTTATAAAGATAAATGATCACTATTTGGCAGTAGATGAAAATAAAGAGGTCACGAATCAGATTATAAGAGAATGCGGTAATTTTCTCTCTTATGCAAAAATATATTATGAAGAAGTAAAAAAATTGGCAGATATGGAGGATGTAGATATCATCGGTCATCTGGATCTGTTGACTAAATTTAATGAAAATGAAGACTATATCTCTTTTCAAGATCCTAATTATTTAACACTTGCTTATGACTGTATCCATACCTTAATTGAAAATAATAAAATATTTGAGATCAATACCGGTGCTATTGCAAGAGGGGTTCGCAAAACACCATATCCATATATGAACTTATTGCAATATATTCAAAAACAAGGTGGACGTATTTGCTTGAACAGCGATTGCCATAATAAAGAAAATTTAGACTGTTATTATGCGGAAGCGATGCACATGATACGTTCGTGTGGTTTCCAAAGCATGAATATCTTGACTGAAAATGGGTTTCAGGAAGTATCGATTGATGAATTTGGACAGTAATTAAATGACGGTATCATCCGGATATCCGCCAGCAGGACATCACATTGTCCGGCAATATTTTTTCAAATCAGATCTTTATTTTGTTCATTCATCTATTTACTTTCATTATTGGGTATCTGCATCGGATGCGTTTAGGAGGAATCGCATCATACAATAGCACTAGGCAATAGTTTCCTTTCTTTTGATGATCGAGTGTCAAATGAATCATGCAAAGAAAGGATTTTTTGTTTACAATACATAAATTGTAAGCCGACGTTAACAATATGAACTGTTGTTGTTTTTGCTTTGTATATTTTCAATGTATACTATATAATTAAGAGAAATATTGACAAGAAGTATTTTTGGCTTCGATTGTCGAGGAGGAAAAGATGGCAAATAAATGTTTGAAGTGGAATTAGTTTTGGCTGAAATAATAGGTATTCAGTCAGGCCAGGCGCGTAGTGATTGGATGTGTATCCTACGCTAAACCTTATTTTCAAGTTCACTTATCGTAAATATATATAATCTGGTGTAAATACAATAAAATATAGATGTTTTTCCTGTGCATGAAACAAGGTTTAGAGCCTGTATTCATCAGCAGGAAAGATCTGTATATGATTTCATAAGCTGTCACAGGTAACTTGAAAACAAGAAAGAAAAGAAACAGATATAGATCTTATTGAAATAGCTGTATTTGTTATTGTGTCTGCAGGCGATGATTTTCCTTTTAGTAAGGAGGTCATGACAGGAGCGTATATTGCTTTTATCCAAATTGATGAGTTAACATTCATTCGATTATGATGAAAATCATTGAAATGATCAGTGAAGCGTTGGAGCTTGAGCGTTGTTTTTTATTTATACTGCTAAAGAGAGTAAGTGGATCCGATTGAGGATATGTAATCTAAAAAGCTTCTTGCTGAATAGGGATCGATACCAAGGTAGCAGTATTTGTTCAGTATGTATGGAACATATTGAAGAAAGGAATATAATCATGAAAAAATCAAAAAAATCAAAGTTCGGGTTAGGCAGCATTGTATTATTGGGAATCAATGCAATTATCGGTTCAGGTATCTTTCTGATGCCGGGAAACGCATATAAACTGATGGGAACCAGCAGTCTGTTCGTTTATCTGTTTATTACTGTTTTAGCAGGTTCTATGGCACTCTGTTTTGCTGAAGCAGCAGGCTATTTCAAGTCGAATGGAGGCGCATATATTTATGTGAAAGAAGCGTTTGGAAATGCTGCTGGTTTTGAAGTTGGGCTTATGAAATATATCGTCCAGATCATTGCCTGGGCGACAATGGCGGCTGGGTTTGCAACTGCTCTATCTGCCATCTGGCCGGCAGCAGCAGCTGGAGCTACGAAGGCTATAGTGATTTCCATACTGATCATTGGTCTTGGATTGATCAACTTTTTTGGTGTGAATTTGACAAAATATGTCAACAATATTGCAACGATCGGGAAACTGATTCCGCTGATTCTTTTCATTATCATAGGAATCTTCTTTGTACAAGGAGGAAATTTTACACCGATCGTACCGGAGGAATTAAGTACAAAATCTTTTTCTGATGCAGCCATTCTTATTTTCTATGCTTTTACAGGATTTGAATCTATTTCTACTGCAGCAGAGGATATGGAAAATCCCAAAAAGAATCTCCCTAGAGCGATTATCATTGCTATTACTATAGTGTCCATATTTTATTTCATGATTCAGTTTGTCAGCATTGGAATTCTGGGATCTGATCTGTCAAGTACAGATGTACCTGTCGTAGATGCCATGGCTAAAACTATTTTAGGATCTGCGGGCGGAATGATTGTTACTGCAGGCACCCTGATTTCGATTGGCGGCATTAATGCTGCTGCTTCTTTCCTGACTCCGCGCGGATGCCTTGCTCTTGCGGAAAATGCTATGCTTCCTAAATTTGTTGCAAAGAAAACTCGTTGGGGAACACCTGGCGTTGCTATCGCTCTTTCTGTTGTGCTTGCATTGCCGATTGCTTTATCTGGAAGTTTTACAACCCTTGCAGCTATCAGCGTGATTTCTCGTTTTAGCCAGTATATTCCAACTTGCCTTGCCATCTTGGTATTTCGAAAACGCGGAATGGAAGGTACTTTTAAGGTTCCTTTCGGGGCACTTGTCCCTGTGCTGGCCACTGCTGTAAGTATTTGGTTATTGTTCCATGCTGATCCAAAGAGCTTGGTTATTGGTCTTGGCGCTCTTCTATTGGGCATTCCACTATACTTTATTATGAAAAAATATAACCAAAAACATGGATACTCATTTAAACAATCTGAATAAAATGAACATCATTGAAACGATTTTTAAATAAAAAAAATAATCGCTGTAAAGAAAAAAACTTGCTGTTCATATTCGATTGCAAAGATTTTAATGTTGGAAAACTTGAGGACAAATACAGAACAGTCTAGATAATGGGAGGATCTTAAAATGAAGAAAAAACCTTTGATCGGTATAGCTGGAAATATTTTGATCATGGATGGTGGAAAATTTCCTGGAATGAAGCGCGCATATGTAAATAATGACTATGTGGAGAGCATTGAACTTTGTGGCGGAAATGCAATCATTATCCCTGCAAAGGCTTCACATGACGAATTAGTTAGTCTGTTAGAATTATTGGATGGTCTTGTGCTTTCAGGCGGATATGACATTGCACCGGATCTTTATGGGGAAGAACCTCTTCCACAGCAGGATTTTAATTATAAAGAGGTCGATCTTTTCTATATAGATCTGCTGAAAATCGCTAGAGATCTGAAAAAGCCTGTTTTAGGAATCTGTAAAGGGATGCAGGCAATAAATGTGGCATTTGGCGGCTCCTTGTTTCAAGACTTGAAAGTGCAAAAAGAGGGAGCATTTAAACATAGTCAAGATGCTTTGAGATACCAAGCAAGTCATAAAGTGGATATTATACCGGAAACTTTTTTATCAAAATGTTTTCCTGGCGAAATTCGTGTCAATAGTTTCCATCATCAGGCGGTAAAAGAAGTAGCGCCGGATTTTCAGGTGGCTGCTGTTGCTTTAGACGGTGTAGTGGAGGCCATTGAATATACCGGCGATCATTTAATGGTTGGTGTGCAGTGGCATCCGGAAATGATGGCAAGCTTTGGAAACAAACAGATGCAGACTTTTTTTCAAATGTTTATAGAAAAGTGTGAAAGAAAATAAAAAGAAAACGAATAGTAGGCTGTAAGTACATATCGTCGCCTATCAATGGCTGACGGCTTGTTTCGTGTAAAAAGGCGGGATGTTTACAAGAGGATTCCGTCTTTTTTATTTCTGCTTTCTTGTTTCTTTTCGCATAAAGAATACAGGCAATGCATTCCCGTGATTTTAAAGCAGGAAGATCTTGTCAAAAAATGGGTTTCAGAATGTAATGATTGGTGAATTTTGATTGTAATCCAGTAAAAAAACATAGCTTGATGTTCAGAAGTATGCTATACTGATGACTGTAAAAGCAGTGAAGGAAAGAGTACCGTTGCGGATCGCATAGAGAGCAGATGGCTGGTGAAAATCTGACGAAAAGCAAGTGGGAAGATGGCTCTGGAGCCGTTCTTTTGAATGGGTTAGAAAGAAACGTAACACCGGCGTTAACGGTTGAAGGTGTATGATGACATACATGAAAAAGGTGGTACCGCGAAGCTCTCGCCCTTTGGCGTGGGCTTTTTTATTTAAGAACAGCAGACACTGCAAACAGAAAAGGAGGAAGTTTATGGAAAAGAAACCATACTATATTACGACAGCAATTGCCTATACTTCCGGAAAACCGCATATTGGAAATACATATGAAATCGTATTGACTGATGCGATCGCACGTTATCGCCGTGCACAAGGATATGATGTTTTCTTCCAGACAGGAACTGATGAACATGGGCAAAAAATCGAAGAAAAAGCGAAAGCGCAAGGTGTAACACCAAAAGAATTTGTAGACGGTGTCGCAAAGACAGTAAAAGATACATTTGACTTGATGAATACAAGCTATGATTACTTTATTCGTACAACAGATGAAGCACATGAAAAACAAGTGCAGAAAATATTCCGTAAACTGTATGAACAGGGAGATATCTATAAAGGTACTTATGAGGGCATGTATTGTACGCCGTGTGAATCTTTTTGGACCGAAAGCCAATTGGTTGATGGCTGCTGTCCAGATTGTGGACGTCCTGTAAAAAAAGCAAAAGAAGAAGCATATTTCTTCCGTATGCAAAAATATGCAGATCGTTTGATCAAATATATCGAAGATCATCCAGAATTCATCCAGCCGGAATCTAGAAAAAATGAAATGATCAACAACTTCTTGAAGCCGGGACTGCAAGATTTATGTGTATCGCGTACTTCCTTTAAATGGGGAATTCCTGTAGATTTTGATCCGAAACATGTTATTTATGTTTGGGTGGATGCATTAACAAACTATATTACTTCTCTGGGATATGATGCAGATGGAAATCATGGCGAAAACTTTAAAAAATATTGGCCGGCAGATGTCCATATCATAGGAAAAGATATTTTGCGTTTTCACACGATTTATTGGCCGATCATCTTGATGGCATTAGATATTCCTCTGCCAAAGCAAGTATTTGGACATCCTTGGCTGCTGGTCGGCGATGGCAAAATGTCAAAATCAAAAGGGAATGTCATTTATGCAGATGATCTGGTACACTATTTTGGAGTGGATGCAGTACGCTATTTCTTGCTGCATGAAATGCCGTTTGCACAAGACGGCACTATTACGTGGGAATTGATGGTGGAACGCATCAATTCAGACTTAGCAAACATTTTAGGTAATTTGGTCAGCCGAACAATTTCCATGTCCAATAAATATTTCGGCGGTTTGATCACGAACCCGAAAGTAAATGCACCGGTGGATGAAGAGCTGATCTCGCTTGCTTTAGATACGCCAAAACGTGTAGAAAAGAAGATGAATGAATTGCGTGTGGGAGATGCAATTGATGAAATCTTCACATTGTTGAGACGTACAAATAAGTACATCGATGAAACGACACCATGGGTATTAGGCAAAGACGAAACACAGAAAGAACGATTGGCAACCGTATTGTATAATCTGTTAGAAAGCATACGATTTGCCGCTGTGTTATTAGAGAGCTACATGCCAGAAACCAGTGAAAAGATCTTAGATGCTTTAGGAACAAAACAGCGTACTTTAGAAAGTCTGCAGTCTTTCGGCAATCTGGAAACCGAGGGTCATGTAGCTGCAAAAATGGAGATGTTGTTTGCTCGCATCGATGCAGAAGCTTTTATGAAACAGTTGGAAGAGGATAAAGAAAAAGAAGAAACAAACATGGCTCCAAAAGAGGAAAAGCCATCGATTACAATGGAAGATTTCGCAAAGATGGAACTGAAGGTAGGAACCGTTGTTTCTTGTGAAAAACATCCTAAAGCAGACCGTTTATTAGTCGAACAAGTAGATTTAGGCGACGAACAAAGACAGATCGTTAGCGGTATTGCCAAGTTTTATTCTCCAGAGGAAATGGTTGGTCAGAAAGTCATCGTTGTGACGAATTTAAAGCCGGTCAAGCTGCGTGGCGTAGAAAGCCAAGGTATGATCTTATGTGCTGCGACAGCAGATGATCAAGATCTTGCATTGGCAACCATTGCGAAAGATCTGCCAAATGGCACTATTGTAAGATAGAAAACAGCTGAAAAGTGGATGAATGAAAATCCACTTTTTTTATTTGTACTATTCATAGAAATATGAATAGATGACTTCAGTCAGTTGAGCATCGAAGATGCGAAATAAAAAACCACGTGCTATGTAAAGCCCCAGTTATAATAGACATGTATAATAAAACCACACATGACTCTAATAGAAAGGGGCTTTTATCATGGCTAAAAAGAGTACAAAATTTAATAAATATACTCCAGAGTTAAAAACTAAAGCAGTAGAAGATTATCTAAGTGATGAATATGGTGGATTACGCAGCATATGCAAAATATATGGTATCAAAGATAATAGAACCTTAAGAAATTGGATAAGACTATATAAACAAAATCCAGAATTACTTAAAGATGATGGCAGACGCTTAGGTAAAAAAGATGGAGTATATAAAGGTAGATCTAAGAAAATAAATCTTGATTATATGACCAAAGATGAACAGCTAGAATATCTTAAGATGGAGAACGAAATATTAAAAAAAGCGAAGGCTCTCCGCAAAATATACGGAGAGCACTAAGATATTCGATAGTTTATGATTTAAAAGATAAATATCCAGTTAGAAGATTATGTAATTATCTTAAAGTATCAAGTAGTGGATATTATCGTTGGTTAAATATAGGCAGGCCTATAAGGTATTCATTTGATGATTTCTTAGCCGATCAGATAGAAATGATATTTTATGAATCTTATAAAGGATATCGTTATATAACAATGAAAATAGCTTTAGATACTGGTGTCATTTATAATGAAAAGACTGTTTATCGTTATATGAAGATATTAGGTTTATCCTCACCTATCAGGAAGAAAAAGTTTAAATGCTGTACGATTCAAGAAAAAGACAAAAAAGCAAGAACAGTTTGTGATAATGTCCTCGCTAGAAACTTTAAAGCTTCACGTCCTTTAGAAAAGTTAGTTACTGACGTAAGCTATATCTATTGTCAAAAAGGTCGTATGTATATTTCCGTTATTAAAGATCTTTATGACAATTCTATTTTAGCATATAAAATATCTAAATTTAACGATATGAATATCGTTATGAACAATATAAAAGAGATCATCAATGATAAGATATGGAATCCAACAATTGAATGCATCATCCATAGCGATCAAGGTTTCCAGTATACAAATATCATATATATCAAATATCTTGATAGTTATGGAGTTACAATATCACATTCAAGAAAAGCGAATTGTTATGATAATGCCTGTTGTGAAAATTTCTTTTCTCATCTTAAATCTGAATGCTTAGAACTTAATAACAATATCCCAAATACCTTTGATGATCTTATTAAGAAAGTTGATGATTATATCTACTTCTATAATCATCAAAGACCACAAAAGAAATTAAAAGGTATGCCTCCTATGAAATACAGAGAATCCTACCTATAGTGTGGTTATTTATAAGTGTCCCATTTTATTGGAGCTTTACACTATGCACGTGGAGCAAACAGAGAAGTTCTACAAAGAAATCACCTTTCCGACTATAATGGAAGTTGTTCAGGCTATCCAAAGAGAAGGAAAGGTGATAAAAATATGGCTAAAAAAGCAAATTCTCTAGCCCACACGAAATGGATGTGTAAATATCATATCGTGTTACCGATAGTAATCTCAATCACACAGGGATTTACCTCTATTCTAAAGGCAAAATCATGATTCATTTGACCTTTGACTACAAAACCGATGAAAAATGCACCACACCGGGCCAATATCTGAAGTATCACCGGACATTCCAGGGTCTCACCACAAGGGAACTGGCAGAAAAGGTTGGCATTGTGCCCGCGACACTGGTTCTGTATGAGAATGACCGACACCCCATTAAGCACGATATAGCGGTGGCACTTGCAAATACGCTGGGGATTGACCGCAATAGACTTCTGGACGAATATACTACCTTTGTAGATTACCCGTATTCCTCTCTTTTGAAAAAGGTACGGCATGAGCTTTCCTTAACTCAAATGCAAATGGCAGAGGTGATTGGAATAGGTCAAACAACCTATTCCGGCTGGGAAAGGGAAGCCCGCGTTCCACGCCGTAAAGAACACGATAAAATCCTTGCCGCACTGAAAAAGCTAAAGGTAAATGTGGATACATACCTTTGCCAGTCAACTTCTATCTGATTGTAAATCGCACATTTGCAGTACAGTATTCCTTCTATATATACTGAAAGCGTAAAGGAGGAACGCCCTATGAAAAAACGGAAATTCAAGATATACCTCACCCCCGCCGAGAACAGCATTGTGATCCAGAGCCTCAACCACCTGCGCAATACTATGCTCCGGGAAAACCGGGACACCGGCTGCCTGGATGAACTTCTGCTCAAAGCCATGTGCGCCCCGGTGAAAAAGATGTAAAATTACATATCGCTGCTTGATGAGCCGCTTATTCTTTTCAGCAAGAGTAAGCGGCTTTTTTCATGTCCATCTTTCAGATTCCCGCATACATAGCCGTCCGTCTTGCCAACGGGCGGCTAAATCTAAGAAGAAGGAGGACATGAAAATGCCGGAACAAAGAAGCCGCCCCAGGAATGGCCGCGTGATCGCGCTGGCCAACCAGAAAGGCGGCACAGGCAAAACCACCACGACGGTGAACCTGGGCATTGGTTTAGCCCGCCTGGGGAAAAAGGTGCTGCTCATTGACGCAGACCCCCAAGGCGACCTCACCACCTGCCTGGGCTGGCAAAACCAAGACAGCCTTCCCACCACCCTTGCCACCGTCATGGAAAAAGTGATCCGGGATGAGCCATTCACCACGGATGAGGGCATTTTGCACCACAGCGAGGGCGTAGACCTTATGCCCGCCAACATTGAGCTGTCTGCACTGGAAATGAGCCTGGTCAACGCCATGAGCCGGGAGTTTACTCTGCGGACCTATGTGAATGAAGCCAAGAAGCACTATGACGTGGTTCTCATTGACTGTATGCCGTCCCTGGGCATGATTACGATTAACGCCCTGGCTGCGGCGGACAGCGTGATTATCCCGGTGCAGGCTCACTATCTCCCCGCCAAAGGCATGACCCAGCTTATGAAAACCATCAATAAAGTGAAACGGCAGATCAACCCGGCTCTGAAGGTGGACGGGGTGCTGCTCACTCTGGTGGATGGGCGCACAAACCTTGCCAGACAGACAGCGGATACACTGCGGCAGAGTTACGGGAGCGTGTTGAAAATCTATCGTTCCGAAATTCCCGTAGCCATCAAAGCCGCAGAAATCAGCGCCGCAGGCAAGAGCATTTACGCCTACGACAAGGGGAGCAAGGTGGCCCAGGCTTACGCGGATTTTTCAAAGGAGGTGCTGGCGGATGGCGAAAAGCAGCGGGCTAAACTTCAATCTTCCCTCAGTCGATGACCTGTTTTCCACGGAGGAAGAACGGGCCGAGGCACGGCTTGAAAAAGTTGTCAATCTTTCGCCCTCGGAAATCAGCGACTTCCCGAATCACCCCTTTAAGGTTCGCATGGACACAGCCATGCAGGAAATGACGGAAAGTGTGAAGCAGTACGGCGTTTTGGTCCCCGCCCTGGTGCGCCCCAAGCCGGAGGGCGGCTATGAGATGGTCGCCGGACACCGCAGGAAAAAGGCTGCGGATTTGGCGGGGCTTGCGGAAATCCCCTGTATTGTGCGAAACCTCACCGACGATGAAGCAACGATCATCATGGTGGACTCCAACTTGCAGCGTGAGCAGATTTTGCCCTCGGAGAAGGCGTTTGCCTACAAGATGAAGCTGGACGCTATGAAAAGGCAGGCTGGCCGACCAAGGAAAGATAATTCGGCCCCAGTGGGGCCGAATTTAATCGGGACACGTTCCAACCAGGAATTAGCCGCAGAAAGCCCGGACAGCAAAACACAGATTCAACGGTATATCCGCCTTACCCACCTTATCCCGGAAATTCTGGAGCTGGTAGATAACTCGGTGCTTAAAGACCAGGAAATGCTTCAGATTGCCATGCGCCCAGCGGTGGAGCTGTCCTACCTGCGAAAAGAAGAACAGGCCGACTTGTTCGCTATCATGGACGAGATGGACTGCACCCCATCCCACGCCCAGGCCATCAAAATGCGCCAGATGTCCGAAGCCAAGACTGGAGGGGAACGGCTGGCCAAAGACGCCCTTGTTTCCATTATGAAGGAGGAAAAGCCCAATCAAAAAGAACAGTTCAAAATCCCAAAAGAAAAAATCAGCCGGTTTTTTGCGCCGGGGACGCCCACGCAGAAGATCGAGGACACCATTGTTAAGGCGCTGGAACTCTACCGCAAGCGCCAGCGCAGTTTAGAGAGATAGTCCACTACCAAGGGAGCAGTGCGCCCATTCGCAGGGAACCGGTGTTTTCGCTGTTCCCCCTCTCCACACCTCACCCCCTCGTACCACCTAAACAGCCTAAAAAAGAAGATATTTGGGGAGGCTGATTCTTTCAAGAATCCACAGGGTTGCAGACAGAACGGATGAGGTGGAGAACGATTGGCGCGCCTCTCTTTTTTAGAATGTAAACAGAATCCAGCCGCAAGCAGCACATCCAGAGCGATGTGCTTTTTTTGCGGCCATTTCAAGGAGGTAACACGATGAAAGCATTGAGAAAGCCTCTGTCCCTGTTCATGGCCCTGCTCATGTGCCTGGGCGTGTTCGTAGGGACAGGAACTACGGCTTTTGCCGCAGGCGAAAACATGACGACGTATATGATCGACCTGCCCCGTGCCAATGATCCCAACAAAGCCGGATGGGGCCATTCTGCCCTGAATTTCCTGGGCGGCTGGTCCACCGGAGAGAACGACAGCTTTTCCGTCCACACCCAGGACGCCTTTAATGGCAGAGCCATCTACTGCATTGAGCCGGGCGTCGGTGTGAATACCGGCGACCAGTATACGGGCCGGGGCGAAGATTTCTGGGATAACTACCCGTCCAACCTGAACCCCACCATCCCGCCGGATACCATCAAGGAATATATCGGGCGGATTATGACTTATGGCTGGCAGGGCAACGCCAGCACCTCATGGATGAGTGGAAACCCGGAGGACGCCAGCAAGATCGCGGGATATATCGCTACCCAGCTTCTTGTTTGGGAAACCGTCGTAGGTGAGCGCGACAGCCAGTTTAACCATGTGGACGCCAATGCCCAGGGCAAAAACAACGTGACGGAATATATCAGCGCCGACCATCCCCTGTACAGCGAGATTTTCAGCCAGTATTCCGCCATTGAGAGCGCGGTCAAGCGCCACACCATGCTGCCCAGCTTTTTCAGCAGCACCGCAGACGCCGGTGCCTATGAGCTGAAATGGGATGGCCAGCAGTATTCCCTCACCCTCACGGATACCAACGGTGTGCTGGGCGACTACACCTTCTCAAGCAGCACCACCGGCCTGAATTTCTCCGTGGACGGCAATCAGCTCACCATTACTTCCGCCCAGGCCATCAAAGGCTCTGTGACCATTAAGGCGGAAAAAGTGACTGCCCAGCGCAGCGGTGTTGTGGTTTGGACGGACGGAATTACTGGCGGCGGCAAACAGGACTTTGCCACCTACGGGGAAACCGTTTCCGACCAGATGGTAGGCTATCTGAACCTGGAAGTGAAAACCGGTAATATGAAGCTGATCAAGACTTCCGAGGATGGACAGGTAGCCGGAATCAACTTCACCATCACCGGCGAGGGGTACAGCGCCACCAAGACCACCAATGAGGCGGGCGAGATCGACATCTCCGACCTCAATCCCGGCGTTTATACCGTAACCGAGCAGTCGATTGATAAGTACGAACCCCAGGAAACCCAGCGCGTGACCATCGTCAGCGGCCAGACTGCTACCGTGAATTTCAACAACAAGCTGAAGCGCGGCAGCCTGGAAGTGACGAAAACCAGCGAGGACGGGCTGGTGGAGGGCATGACCTTCCACTTGTACGGCACATCCCTCTCCGGGCAGCCGGTGGATGAGTATGCTGTGACGGACGGAAACGGTGTGGCGCGTTTTGAAAACGTGCTCATCGGCACGGGCTATGTACTGGAGGAGGTGGATACCCCCATCCGTTATGTGGTGCCGGATTCCCAGACAGCCACCATCGAGTGGAATGAAGTTACCCATAAGAGTGTGAACAACGTGCTGAAGAAGTTCCGCGTCACCGTCACCAAGAGCGATGTGGAAACGGGTGCGCCCCAGGGCGACGGTTCCCTGGCCGGCGCTGTGTATGGGCTGTATAAGGGAGATACCCTCATTGACAGCTTTACCACGGACGAAAACGGCCAGTTCACCACTGGATATTACGTCTGCGATTCGGACTGGACAATCCGTGAAATCAGCCCCAGCGAGGGCTACCTGCTGGATTCCACCATCCACAAGGTGGGCGCGGAGCCGGAGCTTTATACCATTGAGCTGAACGACACCGCCAACGACGTGACGGAGCAGATCATCAAAGGCGACATTGCCATCATCAAGCATACCGACGACGGGGAAACCCAGATCGAAACCCCGGAATCCGGCGCGGAGTTCCAGGTGTTCTTGAAAGCTGCGGGCAGCTATGAAAACGCCGAGGAATCCGAGCGCGATGTTCTCGTCTGCGATGAGAACGGCTTTGCACAGTCGAAGAAGCTGCCCTACGGCACCTATATCGTCCGCCAGACCAAGGGCTGGGAAGGCCGCGAGCTGATGGACGACTTTGAAGTGTATATCGCCCAGGACGGCCAGACCTACCGTTACCTCATCAACAACGCCAATTTTGAGAGCTTCATCAAGGTGGTCAAGGTGGACGCGGAAACCGGCGTCACCATTCCCTATGCGGGGGCCGGGTTCCAGATTTACCGCCCGGATGGCAGCAAGGTGGAAATGACCTTCACCTATCCGACGCCCACCACGATTGATACGTTCTACACCAATTCCGAGGGCTATCTGGTAACGCCTGAAAAGCTGGAATACGGCACGGGATATTCCCTCGTTGAAGTCCAGGCCCCCTACGGCTATGTACTGGACAGCACCCCGGTTTACTTTGATGTGACCGAGGACAATTCCAGCGAAGAAGGCGGCGTGACGGTGATCGAAGTCACCAAGCCCAACATGGCCCAGAAAGGAATCATCAAAGTCAGCAAGACCGGCGAGGTGTTCTCCTCTGTGGCAGAAAGCGAAGGCGTTTACCAGCCGGTGTATGAGGTGCAGGGCCTGCCCGGTGCGGTGTTTGAAATCACCGCCCTGGAGGACGTCTACACCCTGGACGGCACCCTGCGCTATTCTGCGGGCGAGGTAGTGGACACCATCACCACCGGCGAGGACGGGACGGCCCAGAGCCAGCCCCTCTACCTGGGCAAGTTCCAGGTGAAGGAAATCCAGTTCCCTCACGGCATGGTGGATACCGGCGAGAACGTCACCAACGTGGAGCTGGTGTACGCAGGCCAGGAGGTGGAAGTCACCGAAACCTCTGCCAGCTTCTACAACCTGCGCCAAAAAGCCCTTGTGACGCTTGACAAGGTGCTGGAGCAGGATGAAACCTTTGGCATTGGCATGAATGGAGAAATCTCCGCCGTGACCTTTGGCCTCTATGCCCAGGAGGACATCACCGCAGCGGATGGTTCCGTGATTCCTGCAGATGGGCTTCTGGAAATCGTTTCTGTGAATGAGAACGGCCAGGCCATTTGCAGCACCGACCTGCCTTTCGGCAGCTTCTACCTGAAAGAGCTGTCCACCGACAGTCATTATCTGCTGAACGGCGAAACCTTCCCGTTCACCTTTGAGTACGGCGGGCCTTCCATTGCTGTGGTAGAGATTTCCGCCAATGATGGCGAGGCTGTCACCAACGAGCTGATCCGCGGCGAAATCAAGGGCCTCAAAACTGACGAAAACGGCACGGGCCTGGGCGGGGCTGTCATCGGCCTGTTTAAGTCCGACGAAACCGAGTTTACCGCAGAAAATGCCCTGGCCACCGCCACCTCAGCGGAGGATGGCAGCTTCTCTTTCGCAGGTGTGCCTTACGGAAATTGGGTGCTGAAAGAGCTGGAAAGCCCGGAAGGGTTCATCCTCTCCGATGAAGTGATCCCCGTTACCGTGGAGGAAGATGGGCAGGTTGTGGAAATCTCCCTTGCCAATGAGCGCGTGTACGGTGACCTGCGTTTGACGAAGGTGGATAAGGATTATCCCGACAACAAGCTCACCGGGGCCGAGTTCGAGGTATACCGCGACACCAACGGCAACAAAGAACTGGACGAGGGTGACGAGCTGCTGGGCAAGCTGGAGGAAACCAGCACCGGCATTTACGAGATGGCCCACATCCTCTACGGCGGCGTGTTCGTAAAGGAAACCAAAGCACCGGAGGGCTTCCTGCTGGATGAAAACGCCTACTATGTGGAGATCACCGAGAACGGCAAGATTTACGAGGTAGAGAACGAGGCCGGGATTGGCTTCACCAACATGGCCCAGACAGGTTCCCTGCGGATTGAAAAGACATCCAGCGATGGCAAGGTGGAGGGCTTCTCCTTCCGCGTGACCGGGGCCAACGGCTACGACCAGACCTTCAAAACGGATAAAAACGGTGAAATCTTCATCGAGGGCCTGCGCGTAGGCGATTACACCGTGTCTGAGGTGTCGGATGGGGCCAGCGCCAACTATGTGCTGCCTGCGGATAAAAAGGTGACGATTCTCGCAGACAAAACTACCGTGGCGCAAATGCACAACGAACTGCGCGATACCCCGAAAACCGGCGATGACAGCAAGCCCTGGCTGTGGGCGGCCCTGATGGGTGTATCCGCTATGGGCGCTGCCGCCCTGGGCGTTGCGGCTTATGTGGGCAAGCGCAAGAAAGGCAATAATACCGCAAAATAACGGCGGTTTGAATCTGTGTAAGGAGGAATGATTTTATGGAACTGAAAGCGATCATTGCCATTGCGCTGGTGGTATTCATCATCGGCGGCCTGATTTTCCTGAAAGTCAGAAGCCGGAAGAAGTAACCAGCCAGGGGCGGCCATGCGGGGCCGCCCCTTTTACATACCAAAAAAGAAAGGAGCGTTGATGATGAAAGAACGATTTGAACAGCGGCTGTTCCGTATCTTTGCCCAGGCTGGCTACTCCCCGGTGCAGCTTCTCACCGTCACCCCGGAGGAGATGGTGGAAATCCCCGGCATTACCGTCCCCAATATCCGGGCGGTGCTGTGCGTCCAGAACAAGGTGCTGGCGGACCGGAATAAAGTCCGCAGCGGCAGGCTGGTGGAGGAACTGTTGAAAGAAGCCGGGGAAAGCAGGTGCGGCCATGAGTGAACTGCACCTGCTGGATATACTGGCGGCCCGGCATGGCTGCTTTATCTCCGACTTAAACCTCACCCCCTTCCTGCGCAGGGCAGCCTTGGCCGATTTGTGCGGGATGGAGGAAAGCGCCCATCCCCTCTATCAATGGCAGGACGCGGTGCGCTACCTTACCGGGGATGAACGGGATTTTGCCAGTGTAAAGGAAATCAAAGCATTTATCAAAAAGGATATGGAGGCAGAGTGATGAATAAGGAAAGTTTTGAATATGGAGGTTATCACTTCATTCCAGAAAGATGTTTTACTAAAGAAGAAAATAATTTCTTTGCGATCTCACGCAGGCAGCGCATAGACAAAGAACTTGGCTTTTGCAGGCCGGGTTACAGCTATGAGAGCAAGTATCCCTATTCCCATGAGGACTTCTATGCAGCGTCACCAGATAAGGAGTGCGACCTGTTTCGATGTGTAGAAAACGGAAGGCTGTACCTGCCATGCAAAAATGATTTACAGGAATATGTGGAACCACTTATAAAAAGTCGGAGGCAGAGAGATGAACGATAATATGGAAGAAAAACGCATGGCCGGTGATTATGAGATTATCCAGGCGGTGCAGATTGGCGACCGGGAGGTTGTCCTGGGGGAAAATCCACAGGATGAAACCGGCATGAAGTATATGTGCGCCTTTTGCCGGCAAAACGCCTTATTTGCAGAATACAGCGAAGTGATGGCCAGTGATGATTTCCCGGAGATTGTGGAGCTGTTCGGCCAGCGAATTGCCGAGCAAGCGCAGAAAACCCACATAGAACTCAACAAGCCCCGCATACAGGGCATAGACGACCGCCCCATCACAGCGGAGGGCTGCACCCCCATTTCCCATGAGGATGATCTGCACGGGAAAATCGTGGTGATAAAGCCGGAGGTGCTGCGCCGGGAATACCGCAGAGCCACCCGTCAGCTCAAGCTCTGTATGGGAGGCTTTGGGGCTTCTCCGCACAGCAGGGGGTCAGCCTGTTACTGCGTTGACCTTTATACTGGCAAAGAGAGCCGCTATGAACGCATGGACGTGCTGGGAACGATACAGCCGGAGGACCTTCCCGGCTGGGCCAAGCATGGACTTACCTCGATTCAGCAGGAACAGGCTCAAAAGAAAACCACGAAGGAGCGTGAACGATGATGGATTACAGAGAAAATGCCGGATATATCATTACGGATTCCTGTCATGTGGGTGACAGCGAATTTGTCTTGGGCGTTCATTTGACAGCGCCCCAGCAGTTTGTCACCTGGAAATGCAGTAACCGGACGGACTACGATTGGGGCCACTATTTCAGCGACCTGTTTTCTGCGCAGAAGGATTTGGTGGCGCGGGCGCAGGAGGAGGTGCAGTGCCTGGAGGATCAGCGGCAGAACGCCATTGTGCCGGAGGCCCCTTCCTATTCCCCGTGGGGCAATATCCAGGAATGTGAAACGCTCTGCCCCGGCGTTTATTCCGTTTCCACCCCAGGGCATGGCGGAATTATGGTGCGCCGGGAATTGGCGGAAAAGATATTCCGAAAAGAAGCGATGGGCTGCGCCTTTGTTGAGGGCGGCTATCTCTGCTTCGAGGAGGACTGTGATGCGCAGGTGGCTCTCCGGGAGCTGATGGATAAAAAGATGATCCAGGCTCCGGTGAACGAGCACTTTGGCCCCGGCGCGTATGAGGCTGTTATCAATAGTAGTGTACAAATTCACCATCCCGAATATTGGCAGGCACGGGAAAAGGCCATATCGGAGCAAAACCGACAAGCGAAAAAGAAAGGACGTGAGCGATGATGGAGCTGAAAATTACCAGCATGACCCCGGAGGATCGCTTGTATGCGTACAACCAGAGCAGCCAGCTTGAAGGGCAAACCGGCTGTATCGGCCATCTGCGCGGGGATTTTGGCAGCGGCCAAGAGTTTTACACTTCCTGGTTCGACCACCGAAGGGAATACAAGACGGACGAGTTTAAGGCGGAGCTTGATGAGGTGGTCAATGCCCTGCGGGAGAAGGACGGGCTGCTCTACACCCGTGACAGCATGACCAGGTTTTGCTATCAGCGCCCGGAGGCTGAGTTTGAGGGAAACTACTGTGCTGAGTACGGTTTTAAGGTGCAGACGCCCCAGCACACCTATATGTTCCGGTGCAACCCCAATTATGGAGACTACAACTTTTACCTCTACGCCTACGTTTCCCGATTTCTGGAACACCACATGGAAAAGGCCAAACAGGGCATCCGGTTTATCACGCCCGGCTACAAGGAGCTGTTCCGTATCCCCGATGGCGACCACATCCGCATTTTCACGGGCGGTGGAGGAACCCGCGACCGCACCTGCCGGTTTATCGACGAAACCCATTTTGAAACCAGCGGAGGGTATTCCAGCGCCCTTTATCATATCTGCGAATTTGCAGAGCGTTTGGAGCAAACTCACGGGAGCGTGATCCCGCTGCGTTCTTCTCTGCCTGTACAGTGCTTTAGTACGCTGCCCTCATCCGGGGAGCTGATTCTTCTGACCAGGGGCGAAAAAGGATACAGCCCCTGTCCTGAATTTTCAGCGGCGGACGCCGGAGAAAATCGCAGATTTGCAGAGGACAGCAATGGAAAAAACGGCGTTACCAAAGCGCAGGAGGCCGCTATGCTGGCCGGCTCCATGTTTGGGTGGCAGACCCCCGCCGCCGATCCCCAAAACTATGACGAGCAGGGGCAGCCCATCAGGCCCAGGCAGAAAGACCGAGGTGAAGCCCGATGAAGGAGGAAAGACACGTTATCTGGAGCAATTATGGTCTGGACTATGAGGACTGGCGGGACGATCTGGAGGCAGAATACCCGGATTTATCCGAAGATGAGCGCATTTCCCTGATGTATGAGATCAATGGGGATTACCTGGATGATGAACGCGCTAACCTCAATGTACAGCTTTCCCAGCCGATTTTGGTTGTAGGCGACCTGGGCCTGTGGAATGGTCGGCGCATGGGATATAAGGAAATCCCCAGCGGCAATATCCGGGACTGCCTGTATTCCGATACGGATTATTCCACCTGGTATGTGGACCGGCTGGGTGATCTGCGGTGCGACGCCATCCACCATGATGGCACGAACTTTTATCTTTACCGCGTTTACAAGGACAGCGCCAGCCCTTCTCAAATTGAACTGCTGAAAGAAAAACTATATCGCGGCATTGCAACCCGCGCCGATATTACGAGAGTGACCCGCAGGCTGGGCGACGACATCGCCAAAGTCTACGGGTTTTCCATTCCCCGGCAGCGGCAGGCCGCCGCCATGGAAAGATGAGGTGATAAAAATGGCGTCTTTACCGCCCGTAAAACTGGATACGCATGAGGACTGGTTCAACTTGCTGATGACGGTTCTCCATCAGCAGGCGGAACAGAACCCCTATGAAGAATACCGGGAGATGGCTCAAAAGCTGATCGACCAGTTTATGCGCTATGGGAGGCCCTTTGTTGACAGTGACCATGCGCCCTGCGTGGCGCTTCGGATGTACCCGAAGGAGGCCGGAAATACCATCTGGCTGTTGCTGCTCTCCCTGTGCAATCAATATGACCCGGATAAGGATTACAGCGCAGAACTGAAAGCTGCAAAAAAAGAATAAGAAAAGGAGGGGCAACCGATGGCGATACGATATAAAGCCCTAACGGAGCTGTACCGGGAAACGCAGCGCAGCGTGACAGCTCCTGACCAGTGGCGGGCGTTTCTGGCTTCTGCCTGCCGTAACTACCGGCTTTCTTTCGATGAACAACTGCTTGTCTACGCCCAGCGCCCAGACGCCACCGCCGTCCTGGAGATCGAGCGATGGAACCGGCAATTTGGGCGCTGGGTAAACCGGGGCGCAAACGGCATTGCCGTTTTTGATGGGGAACACAATGGAAAACCCCGACTGAAATACTACTTTGATATTTCCGATACCCATGAAGCCCGGTTCCCACGGCCCGTCCCCCTTTGGACGGTGCGGGAGGAATACGCGCCGGACATCATTGAAACGCTGGAAAACAGCTTTGGAGAACTGGAGCACAAGGAGGATTTGGGCGAAGCCCTGCTCTCTGCGGCAAAGAACGCCGTGGAGGATAATATGCCCGACTATCTTTCTGAATTGAAAAACCTCACGGAAGGCAGCTTTCTGGAAGAACTGGACGAGCTGAACCTGGAGGTGGAATACCGCAGGGCGGTGCAAAACAGCATTGGATATATGCTGCTGGTGCGCTGCGGCCTTGACCCGTCTGAATACTTTGAGGATGAGGATTTTCGGGATGTGCTGAATTTCAACACTCCACAGACCCTGAACGCTTTGGGCGTGGCCACCGGGGACATCTCCCAGATGTGCCTTTCCGCCATTTCCCGCACGGTCCTTGCCCTGCAAAGACAGCCCCAAAAAGAAAATCGCACATTTGAACCCCAGCAGAAAAACCAGTATGCTGTAACTGAACAGGAAAACACACAGCCGGAAAGGAGTTTTGAATATGACCGAGATCACTTACACCAGGCAGGGCGACTACAATCTGCCGAACCTTCTGCCGCCCCAGGAGGAGCCGGTTCCCCATGGGAAATACGCATTGCTTCGGAAGAAGTTCCTCAAGGAGCACCGCAGGGTGACGTACACCAACCTGCTGACCAGCGGGAGGCTTTCCAGCCATCTGGCGGAGATCCAGCAGACCGCCCAGCGCCGGATGGAGGAAATCGTGGCGCAGATGGCGAAAGCCGAGGGCGTGACGGAGGAACTGAAAGCCAGCGACCAGATGAAATGGGTGGGGCTGATGAACAACATCCAGAACGCGGCGGAGGAAATGGTGCTGGCAGAACTGATTTACAGCTAACGACCCAAGAGCCGGAACCGGAAGAAAGCGCAGGTGGCGAACAGCTCCCTGCGCTTTTGGATGAAAAGCAGATTATGGCCATCATCGCCAACAAGGATGATGACCTGAAATATAAGAAAAATCAGATCGAGCTTTTCTTCTCGGTTCACAGCGATGTTCAGGAACGGGCGGAATATCTGAAATCCGCTTATCAGGACCGGTACACTGAGATCATCGCTGACGGGCAGCGCCTGGGATATAAGCCCCAGGAGAATGGCCTGCTCATGTGGGAAGGCTCTTACCCATCCCGCACCAAGGAATCCGTTTTTTCCTGGGATATTGTGGCCCAGTGGACTGCCCAGCTCATTGACAAAAAAGAATATTTCATTCAGACGGACATCCCGCAGTTCCCTACCCAGGAGAGCCAGCAGATGTCCCTTTTTGATTTTGCGGCGTTTCAGCAGCCAGCCCAGGCCGAGGGTACGGCCCAACCATCCATTTTCCCTCACCCGGCTCTGCCTCAGCAGGTAATCGACGAGGCGCTGTGCATTGGTGCTAACGACCAGAACAGCCGCCTCATCATCTGCGCCTATTTCAAAAAGGATAAGCCGGACAATGCCAGGTTCCTGGCAGAGCACTATGGAGAGAACGGCGCTGGCTTTTATCTGGATGGCCGACAGTATGCCATCTGGTACAACGCCGAGGGAATCCGCATTGCCCAGGGCGAAAGCGCCCAGCGTTCCAGCGCCACCCTCATCCCCTGGGAACAGGCGGCGGCCCGTATCCGGGAACTGCTGGACTTGGGCCGGTATATGCCCCAGAGCGAGCTGGACCGGGTGGACGGGTATGAACGCCAGCAACGGGCCGCGCAGCTATGGTATCTCCGGCAGGATTTTGCAGAAGGCACCGCCGACGCGGGCTATCTTCCCACGGTGAATGCCATTTACGGCAAAAATCATGGGTTTCCAGAGGAAAGCGCCGCCATAAGCGATTTGTTAGGCCATCCGGAGGGGCTGCAGAACCTGCGGGATGAGCTGGAGCAGTTTGTCCAGGCATACAGAGAGAACCGGGAACTGCTGCGATTCCATTTCCACCGTCCGCAAAAATTGCTGGAGCAGCTTTCTGACCTGCAGCGGGAACCGCTGCACTTTACCGCCGCCGAAGGGTACGATCCCCAGCGGCGTTTCTTTATCTCCGGGGACGAGATTGACAACCTTCTGCGGGGCGGGAAACGCAGCACGGATTACCGGCTGGCCGTGTATTCTTTCTACCGCAACCACACAGAGCGCAAGGAACGGGAGAATTTCTTAAAGCACTACCACGGCGAGTACAGCGGCCATTCCAGTGGGAATGACGATGTGACCTACCAGCTCAGTAAAGGCGTTTCTTTCAGCCATGGCAGTATCACCGCCCCCTACGCCAAGGTGGAGCTGAAATGGCCCGCCGTGGAAAAGCGTGTCAGCGCCATGATCGCCCAGGGGCGGTTCCTCACCGATGAGGACCGCGCCGCCATGCCGCAGTATGAGAAGCACCAGCTTGCCCGGAATATCCGCACTTTCTTTGAGAACGTGCCACAAGAGCAGCCCCACCCCTATCCCTTTGGCTTTGACTATTGGGACGCAGTGAAGCTCATTGAGCCGCAGCTTGATGACCCGGCCCGTGTGGAAGAAATCTATCAGATGATGGTCCCCATTTGGGAGGCCACCCCGCAGGATGACAGGATGTACGCCCTGCGCCGGCAGGCGTTTGAAAACCTCGCCGCCTTCCGACAGGGAACCTTCACGCTCTTTGCGGAGCACAAGGAGCCGGTGGCTCCCACCATGCCGCAGGCGAAAGCCTACGACCTGGGCTATGGCCATCTGGGAAATGGGCTTACCGTGTGGAACCGGCTGGAGGAAGAACACGGGGACTACAAAACGGTTGCCCACATCGCGCCGGATCGCACGGTAACGATTTATGATGAGGAAATGCCCCAGGCAGTGCGGGAGGAAATCCAGTGGATTGCTGACACTTCGGAAATGACTATTTCCGCCACCCAGGACGCGCCGGTATTCGCCGTGCCGCCCAGGGTACAGGGACCGCCTCAAAAAGAAGAACTGGCAGACCCCTACCCGGAGCTGGCCGCCCAGGTGCTGCGCTTTGTGGGAGAGTTTGACGGTTCCCGCATGGGCTATGGCGAAGATGACGCTCAGGCGGTGGAGAATATCGCCCAGCAGCTTCACGACCCCGTTCAGCGGGAAGAAATCCGCAGACTGCTTCAATCCTTCCTGGACCATGCGGACCCGGAAGAAGAAATCGCGGTGGACATCTCCCTCTGTATGGAGCAGATCGCGGAGCTGCCCCCGGCCCTTTCCCCGGAACAGGCGCAGATAGCAGAAATCGCCGGTTATCTGGAGGAGGCCGGATATGCGGTATCCAGCGAACTGGTCGAAGAAGGTTTGATGGATTACCGTGCCCATGGCGGTAAAGGTAACAGCCAGGATGTTGCTGACTTCATTGAGCGAGGCTTTTTGTCCGAGGAGCCGGAACCTGCTTCTCTGGAGATAGCCAAAGAGTTTATCAACGATTTCTGCGTGGCCGAGTATGGCAGCCCAGCCGATTTCAGTGATCTGGAAAAGGTGGGCATTGCCTACACCACCGTCACCGATGAGGAAATCCCCATCCAGGTCAATGCAGATTTGGTCCATTACCGCATTGAGCGTTATCTGGACGGGCAGTTTTTGGAGCGCAGGCAGTATGAGAGCCTGGACGAACTCATCCAGAACGAGCTGGCCGAGCTGGATTTTGATGACCTCATTTCCGTTTCCGATGAAGAACTTGAATCCATCGGTGCCACGCTGGAGCAGCGTTCAGATGACTACCGTTTACTCAGCCGCCTGAAAGCCGACTGCGATTACTTCCTGGGCGCTGGCGGACGGGCGGAAAAGCACCTGTGGGCTGGGAACGTGCGAGAGCAAATCGCCAAAATGCGGGAACTCTATGACGCCCTGCCGGAAAAACCGGAATGGCTCACCATGGAGGACATCGACCGCTACGCCCAGCGCATGGAGCCGCCTTACGAAGTGGTGGTGTACCATCACTTTGAAAATGGCTTTGATGAACAGCTGGATTACCAAACGCTGGCGAAGGCCGAACAAGCTGCGCAGAAATATGTGGCCGGCACCATGGAGGGCGAGGATAGCTTTGCCTACGATGGCGCTGGTATCTATGACCTATATGAGCGCAAATGGCTGCGGGTTTACGGGGATTTCCCCGATGAACGGGCCATCGAACAGGCCGCGCAGGCCATGGCCGCAGAGGAACAGCAGGAAAAGGACGGGCCTGCCAGGACAGAAGCGGATGAACCAGCCCCCTCTGAGGAATTGGTGGGAAAAGAAGTTACCCTGGATGGCCACCGTTTTATGGTGGAGCGCGTCAGCGACCTGTCCGATGACGTAACCCTGCGGGATTTGACCTTTGAGGGGAATGTCGGCTTTCCGATTAGCCGGGTTGAGAAGGTTGCCCGTGTACGCAGGCTGCTCCAGGAGCAGGAACAAGCACAGCCCCAAAAAGAAGAATCACTCCCACCCCCGCCGAAGCGCCCCCGACGTGAGCGCATTACCTTCACGACTCTGCACCCAGAGGCTCCCAGGGACCAGCGCCATGATTTCCGTATTACCGATGACGCCCTGGGCCATGGCACCCCCAGCGAGAAATACGCGGCCAATGCTGCCGCCATCCGCACGTTGAAGCAGATCGAAGCGGAGGAACGGCTGGCCACGCCCGAAGAACAGGAAATCCTGTCCCGCTATGTGGGCTGGGGCGGCCTTGCGGACTGCTTTGAGGAAACCAGCCCCCACTATGAGGAGCTGAAATCCCTGCTGGATTCGGAGGAATACGCGGCGGCCAGAGCCAGCACCCTCACCGCCTTTTACACGCCGCCCGTAGTCATCCGGGGAATCTACAAGGCTCTCGCTCAGATGGGCTTTACCCAGGGCAACATCCTGGAGCCATCTTGCGGCACCGGCAATTTCCTGGGCCTGCTCCCTGCGGAAATGGCGGGCAGCAAAGCCTATGGCGTGGAGCTGGATTCCATTTCCGGGCGGATTGCGGGGCAGCTTTACCAGAACGCCAGTATTTCCGTAAACGGTTTTGAAACCGTACAAATGCCCGACAGCTTCTTTGATGTGGCCGTGGGCAACGTCCCCTTTGGGGATTTCAAGGTACAGGATAAGAGGTACGACAAGCACCACTGGCTCATCCACGACTATTTCTTTGGCAAAACGCTGGACAAGGTGCGGCCCGGCGGTATTGTGGCGTTCATTACCAGCAAAGGCACTCTGGACAAGGAAAACTCCAGCGTCCGAAAGTACCTGGCACAGCGCGCCGACCTGATCGGGGCCATCCGCCTGCCGGATAACACCTTCAAGCAGAACGCCGGAACGGAAGTGACCAGCGACATCATCTTTCTGCAAAAGCGCGACCACATCACCGATTTAGACCAGGATTGGGTGCATTTGGACACCGATGAAAACGGAATCCGCATGAACCGCTATTTCGTGCAGAACCCGGAGATGATTTTGGGCGACATGGTGATGGAATCCACACGGTTCGGGCCGGACAGCGCCTGCAAAGCCCGCGAGGGGGAAGATTTATCCGAGCAGCTTGCCAATGCCATCCAGTTTTTGCAGGCGGAAATCAAGCCCTATGAGCTGGAGGAGCTGGACGAGGAGGAAGATCGCTCCATCCCTGCCGACCCCACAGTGAAGAATTTCAGCTACACGATTGCAGATGGGCAAGTATACTACCGAGAAAACAGTCTCATGCACTCGGTGGAAGTCTCCGTCACGGCGGAAAACCGTATCCGTGGCATGATCGAGCTGCGGGAATGTGTCCGCAGGCTCATTGAGTACCAAACCGAAGGCTACCCGGATGAGGAGATTGCAGCCGAGCAGCAAAAGCTCAACGCCCTTTACGACAGCTTCACCGCCAAGTATGGGCTGCTGAACAGCCGCGGTAACAAGCTGGCCTTTTCGGAGGACTCCAGCTACTGCCTCTTGTGCTCTCTGGAGGTGCTGGATGAGCAGGGCAACCTAAAAAGAAAAGCCGATATGTTCTCCAAGCGCACCATCCGGCCCCATGTGGCTGTCACCAGCGTGGATACGGCCAGTGAAGCATTGGCGGTGTCCATTTCGGAAAAAGCCCGTGTGGATATAGAATATATGGCAGAGCTGTCGGGCAAATCCCCGGAGGAACTGGAAAAAGAGCTTGCCGGAGTTATCTACCGGGATATTCGCTGTGCGGAGAACCCGGAGGACATCCTGCCTTCTTTGGCGGATCTGGACCGCTATCCATTTGTCACGGCGGATGAGTACCTTTCCGGGAAAGTGCGCCACAAGCTGCGGATGGCAAAAGCATTCTTGGAAGTGGCCCCTGATAATCAGAAAGAAACCGCCCGCAGAAATGTGGAGGCTCTGGAGGCTGTCCAGCCCCAGGACCTGGGCGCTGGCGAAATTGGCGTGCGCATTGGCGCAAACTGGGTGCCCATCGAGGTGTACCAGCAATTCATGGTGGAGCTGCTCACCCCCAATTACTATGTACGGGACCGCATCAAAATCCTGCGCTCCGAAGCCACCGGCCAATGGAGTATCCGGGAGAAAAACGCCGACCGCAGCAATGTAAAAGCCAATACCACCTACGGCACCAAGCGGATGAGCGCCTACCACATCCTGGAGCAGACCCTAAATCAAAGGGATGTGCGGGTATTTGACTATATTGAGGACGAGAACGGTAAGAAAAAGCCTGTCCTCAACAAGAAGGAAACTGCCATTGCCCAGGACCGACAGGAGCTGATTAAGCAGAAGTTTGCCGAGTGGATCTGGAAAAACATTGACCGCCGGGAACTGCTGTGCCGCATTTATAACGAAACCTTCAACGGCGTCCGCCCCCGTGAGTATGATGGGCGGCACATCCGGTTTGAGGGCATGAACCCGGAAATTTCCTTACGTCCCCATCAGATCAATGCCATTGCGCACATTTTGTACGGTGGAAACACCCTGCTGGCCCACGAGGTAGGGGCAGGCAAAACCTACGAGATGGTGGCAGCCGCCATGGAGATGAAGCGCCTGGGGCTTTGCACCAAATCGCTGATCGTGGTGCCAAATCACATCACGGAACAATGGGCGGCGGAATGGCTCCAGCTCTATCCCAGCGCCAACATTTTAGTCGCCACGAAGAAAGACTTTGAAACCCAGAACCGCAAGAAGTTTTGCAGCCGCATTGCCACCGGGGACTATGACGCCATCATTATCGGGCACTCGCAATTTGAGAAAATCCCCATGAGCGTGGAGCGCCAGCAGGCTATTTTGGAGCGCCAGATTGAGGAAATCCTGGAAGGGATCGAACAGGCCAAGGCGCAGAAGGCGGAACGCTACACGGTCAAGCAGATGGAGCGTACCCGGAAATCGCTGGAGACAAGGCTGGCCAAGCTCAACGACCAGAGCCGTAAAGATGACGTGGTCACTTTCGAGCAATTAGGTATCGACCGCCTTTTTATCGACGAGAGCCACTATTTTAAGAACTTGTTTTTGGCGACAAAAATGCGCAACGTGGGCGGCATTGCCCAGACCGAAGCCCAGAAATCCAGCGATCTGTTTATGAAAACGCAGTATCTGGACGAGCTGACGGGCGGGCGCGGCACAATTTTTGCTACTGGCACCCCCATTTCCAACTCCATGGTAGAGCTTTATACCATTCAACGGTATTTACAGTACCGGCTCCTGCAGGAGATGGGCCTGATCCATTTTGACGATTGGGCAAGTAACTTTGGGGAGACTGTCACCGCCATCGAGTTATCGCCGGAGGGCACCGGCTACCGTGCTAAAACCAGGTTTGCCAAGTTTTATAACCTGCCGGAGCTGATGGCTGCTTTCAAGGAGGTTGCCGACATCCAAACAGCGGATATGCTTTGTCTGCCTGTTCCCAAGGCAAACTTCCACACGGAAGTGATCCAGCCCTCGGAGCTTCAGAAAGAGATGATTCAGGGGCTGGCGGAACGAGCAGAGAAAATCCGCGCCGGAGGGGTTGACCCCCATGTGGACAATATGCTGCGCATTACCAACGATGGAAGAAAACTGGCGTTGGATATGCGGCTAATTCAGCCCCTGGCCCCGGATGACGCCAATGGCAAGGTGGCTGTCTGCGCCCGGAATGTGTTTCGCATCTGGGAACAGACCAAAGAAAAACGCTCTGCACAGCTTGTGTTCTGCGACCTGTCCACACCTACCACCGATGGCTCGTTCAGTGTTTATGACGACCTAAAAAAGAAACTGATGGACGCCGGAATCCCGGAGGAGGAAATCGCCTTTATCCACACGGCGGACAGCGAAGCCAAAAAGAAGGAACTGTTTTCTAAAGTGCGCGCCGGGCAGGTGCGGGTGCTGTTGGGGTCCACGGCCAAAATGGGCGCAGGCACCAATGTGCAGGACCGCTTGATTGCCCTGCATGATTTAGACTGCCCCTGGCGGCCCTCTGATCTGCAGCAGCGGCTGGGGCGTATCGTCCGCCAGGGCAATGAAAATGAGGAGGTGGAAATCTATCGGTATGTAACGGAAGGCACTTTTGACGCTTATTTGTACCAACTGGTCGAAAACAAACAGAAGTTTATCGCACAGATTATGACCAGCAAAGCCCCCGTCCGTGTGGCAGATGATGTGGATGAAACCGCCCTGAGCTATTCGGAGATCAAGGCGCTGGCCACCGGCAATCCGTTAATCATCGAGAAGTGCAACCTGGATATGGAGGTGGCGCGGCTGAATATGCTGAAAGCCAGCCACTTGAACCAGGTATATGCGCTGGAGGAGCTGGTGTACCGCAAGTACCCGGAGGAAATCACCCGGCTCACGGAACGGATCGCGGGCTATGAACAGGATGTGGCACTGGCGGCGGCCCACCCCAAGGCTCAGGAGGGCTTCTGCGGCATGGAGGTGGATGGCAAACACTACACCGAAAAAGAGGACGCAGGCAAGGCTATCATTGACGTTTGCACCCGTATGACAGGTTCCGACGCTGTTCTTTTGGGGCAGTACCGGGGCTTTTCCATGGTGCTGGCCTATGATGGCAGGAGCAACGAGTACCGGATCACACTCAAAGGCACGCTTTCCCATACGGTGACGCTGGGCGCAGATGTGTTCGGCAATATCACCCGCCTGGACAACGCGCTGGAAAACCTTGCGGGCAGCCTACAGGCCGAGCAGAACAGTCTGGAGGAAACCAAGACCCAGCTTGAAAACGCCCGCACCGAACTGGCTGCCCCATTTGCCCGCGAGGAGGAGCTGGCGGAGAAAACAGCCCGTTTGAAAGAGCTGAATATTCTGCTCAACATGGATGAGAAGGACAAGACTCTGCTGGACGATACCCCAGACGAGGGCGAGGATGTGCCTGCCCGGAGGGTTGCGGAGCTGGCACGGTAAAGGAGGATACGATGACCAACGAAGAATTGAATAGCAAGCTCTATGAGAAAATGTTTGCGGAACAGGAGCAGTTCCGGGACTGGCTGCTTTCCCAGCCGCCGGCTGAGATTCTGAACCACGCCTACGAGTACACGGTGCGGGAGGACATTCTGATGTCGTTAGAGTACAACGACTTGGAGGACAGCCAGGCCAGGGCGCTGCTGAAATCCGGCAAGCCCCTGAAGCAGATTTTTGAGCGGTGGGAAGATAAAGAAACATCCCACATGGAAAATATTTGGGATACCGTCCAGGAACAGGCCGAGGCCGCTGAAGCCAAACAGAAAGCCAAAGCGCAGAAAGAACGGTAATCGCACATTTGCCATTGCGCTGCGGGGCAAGTATAGTATAATAAAAATCGTGACAAGGGGTGATGATAGATGGACGATAGCTACTGCCTGCTCCCGGAGCGCATTTCCGAGCAGTTTTCTGAAATCGGCAGCGACATTGTGATGGATTTGGCGGCTGCCAGCCCGGAATATACCGAGTTGAAGGCCCAGATGGAAGAACTGAAACGCCGAAATCCTGCGATTGGCGCTCTGCTGGAGGGCAAGGGAGAACTTTCCTTTACTGCGGAGGAGCATGAAGCCTTGAAGGAATTTATCCGGCTGTATATGCGTACCGATAATATGGAACGGGAACACATCTACTTTCGGGGCCATGCAGACGGGTTTGCTTATCTGAAGAAAATCGGCGCTTTCAAAACTGAATAGCCCTATGAAACGGTGCGGAGCGATCTGCACCGTTTTTTACATACTGAAACGAATATAGCCCCCTTTACATAGCCAGCTACCCCACATGGGGCGGCTAATCTACGGCTATGTAAAGGGGGCTGTATTTTTTTATGCCTTTTTACGATTCAGAAGCCATCGAACAGGCAAGGCGGGTGGACCTACTCACCTACCTGCAAACCTGCGAACCCCAGGAGTTGGTTCATGTATCCGGCAACGTCTACTGCACCAAGACCCATGACAGCCTGCGTATCTCTAACGGCAAATGGTGCTGGTTTTCCCGTGGGATCGGCGGTTACAGTGCTCTGGACTATCTCATCAAGGTCAATGGCTATTCCTTTCTGGAGGCCATGGAAACCATCTCCGGCAGGGCGGCCATCCCGCCGCCTTCCTTTGTGCCAGCGCCGAAAGGGGAAAAGCCCAAGCACTTGCTTCTGCCCCAGGCTGCCCCGGACAATCAGGCGATGATGGACTATCTCAAGGGAAGGGGCATTGACCAGGAGATTTTGGACTACTGTGTTCAGACCGGGCGGATTTATGAGAGCCGGAACAAGGGACACAGCAACGTGGTTTTTGTGGGCTTTGATAAAGATGGCAAGGCGCGGTTCGGCTGCCTGCGGGGAATCAGTGAAGCCCGGTTCCACGGGGATTTAAGCGGCAGTGATAAGCACTTTTCCTTTGCCCTGCCCGCCTGCGTAGAAAATCCGGCGGTCCATCTGTGCGAGTGCGCTATTGATGTGATGTCCTACGCTACGCTCTGCAAGCTGGACGGGATCGACTGGCGGCGGCACAATCTGTTGTCCCTGGCCGGGGTGTACCAGCCGAAGAAAAAGATCGAGGAAAGCAAGCTGCCGGTGGCCCTCACCCGATTTTTGGAGGACCGCCCCCATGTGAAAACCGTCTATCTCCATTTGGATAACGACACGGCTGGCCGGCTGGCGGCCAAAGCGATCATGGCTGTCATGCCGGAGGGTTACCGGGTGGAGAACAAACCACCGCCCCGTGGAAAGGATGTGAACGATTTTCTGTGCCACCGGCTGGGGATTCCCATTCGGGGCAGCCAGGGAAAGGAGTACGAGCGATGAACCATTATGATGTTACCATCCGGGAAACGCTGGAGGTGAAAATGAAGGTGGCGGCAAACAGCCGGGAGGAGGCCGAGCAGTTTGCCAGGGACCAATGGAAACGCGGTGAGGTTGTTCTGGACGCAAACCATTTTACCGGCGTGGAGTTCCATGCCAAGCGGTATTCCCGTGACCGGGGCGAGCGGTGAGTTCTTTTTTCGCCTGTCCCAGATTCCCCGCAGGGGAATGGAATGTAGCTGTACCAGCAAGCATCGCCTTTGTGATACCACAAAGGCCGCTTGTTAGGGGGAACGCCCCCTAATACCCCTTTTGAAAGGATGGAGGTTTTCATGGAAGGATTGTTTTTTGCCATTGGATTTCTGCTGGGCGGTGTGGTCGGCGTGCTGATTATGTGCCTGCTTCAAATCAACCGCATCGGCAAAAAGGAGGATTCAGAAGAATGAGAAAACGCAACGTACACGTCCAGTTCTGGCTGGACAAAAAAGAGGCGGAAGCCTTTAACAAGAAAGTAAAACGCAGCGGCCTTTCCCGCGAGGCGTACCTGCGCCATCTGGTGAACGGCCTGGTTCCCCAGGACGCGCCGCCGCCCGCCTACTACGACTTTATGCGGGAGCTTCACCGGATTGGCGGCAACCTCAACCAGATCGCCCAGAAAGCCCATGTGCTGGGCGTCATTGATGAGCGCCGCTACGATGAGGAAATGCGGAAGTTTGACCAGCTCGTCCGGGACATCACCAAAGCGGTGATCCTTCCCCGCGCTATGGACACGAAGGGGTCCCCGCGAAGCCTGCTTCGTGGGGAGAAGGAGCACCCGCGCAGCGGTGAGCCTTTTGACGCTTGCGGCAAAAGCGGCAAGCGGAGCGCGGTGTGACGTGGCTACCACGTCTATCTGGCGGGTGAACGGCTGGCTGGGCAAGGTCCTCATCTATATCGAGAATCCAGATAAGACCGAAAATCCTGATTTCTTTGAAAAGCAGGATATGGATGGCAAGGAGGCCCAGGGCCTATCCGATGTGATCGAATATGCCGTCCAACAGCAAAAAACAGGCAAGGCGGTGGAAAGCGAAGGCGAAACGGTCATGCGGCAGTTTGTTTCCGGGGTGAATTGCAGCCCCTCTACTGCCCGCGATGAGATGATAGCGGTAAAAAAGCGTTTCGGAAAGGAGGACGGGACTGTGGCCTACCACGGCTATCAGAGCTTTGCCCCCGGCGAGGCCACGCCGGAGCTGGCCCATGAGATCGGCCTTGCCCTGGCAAAAAAGCTGTGGGGTGAAAAATACCAGGTGCTGGTGGCTACCCATCTGGACAGGGAAAATCATCTGCACAATCATTTTGTAGTGAACACGGTTTCCTTCGTGGACGGCATCAAGTACCATCGTACCGAGCAGGATTATTTCGATATGCAGCGGGAATCCGACCGGCTGTGCCGGGAGTATGGGCTTTCCGTCATTGAGAACCCCCAGCGGGGAAAATCCAAGCACTACGGGGAATGGCGGGCCGAGCAGGAAGGCCGCCCCACCTATCTCTCCCTTATCAAAGCCGATGTGGATACTGCCATCCGTCAGTCTATGACGGAACGGCAGTTTTTTTATCATCTGCGGCAGATGGGCTATGACGTCAAGGTGGGCAAGGATATTACGGTCCGCCCGCCGAATTACCCCCGTGGACGCAAGCTCATGCGTAACTTTGGCGAGGACTACTCGATGGAGAACATCCGCAGGCGGATTTTAGCCCAGCGCCGCCCCCAGCGGGAACACAGGCCGGAGCCGCTGCGGTGCAGGCTCCACGGGGATTTGAAACAGGCTAAAAAGGTGACGGGGTTCCGCGCCCTCTACTTCCACTACTGCTATCTGCTGGGGGTATTCCCCCAAAAGCAGAACCGCCCGCCCAGGCGGGTGCCTCATACACTGCGGGAAGATTTGATCCGGGCGCAGGAGCTTACCGACGAAGCCCGCCTTCTCTCCCGCCACCGCATTGACACCCTGGAGCAGCTTAACGCCTATCGGTCCGATGTGGAATCTCAGCTTGCCGGCCTGACGGAACAGCGGAAAAGCCTGTACCGGAAACTTCGCACCAAGGCAGTGCTGGCCGACCCTGCCAGGCAGGAGCATATCCGGGCTGAGATCTCCAAACTATCTGCGCAGATCAAGGAGCTGCGCCGGGAGGTGAAGCTGTGCGGGGATATTGCCCTGCGCTCCACTTCCATCAAGGATAAGATACAGGCCGCCCGTGAGGAAGTCTCCGGCAGGGATGAGAAAGCCCGCCAGGAGCCGGAGCAGGGCCGGGCGGCTCCCCCAGGAAGGAGATGATTTTCGATGTATAACTCAGGCGACGCGGCGGAGCAAGTGGTACGGATGAGCCTGGAGGGTGCTGAATTTGCCCTCAAGATCACCGGCTCTGCCGCTAAAAATCTGGCCGCCGCCCTTTACACGGTTTTGAAAGACCAGAAAAAGACCAAGGGCAAAGCCCGTATTGAGGCTATGCTGCGGGAAAAGCGCCCCTTAAAGGTTTACACCATCAAGAAGGAGGATTGCCCGGAGTTTGCCAAGCAAGCCAAGGGGTACGGGATTCTCTATGCGCCTATCCCGGTGAAGAAAGGCGACGATACCATCGACATTCTGGTGTTCGAGGATGACGCCGCCAGAGCCAACCGGATCGTGGAGAAGTTCAAGCTCACCGTTGTGGATACGGCTTCGATCAAGGAGGATATTGAGAAATCCCGCGAACAGCGCGGCAGCGAACCCGCCGCGCCGGAGCAGGCCATGCCGGCAAAGAGTGTGGACGACCAGCTTTTGGATGAGCTGATGGAAAAGCCCACCCAGAAAGAAAAAGCCCAGCCGGAAAATCCGGCAGCGGAGAAGAACGCCCCTTTTGCCCCAGCGGCGGAAAAATCCCCTCCGTCCGAGCCTATCTCCGAGAGCAGCAGCAAGTCCGCAAGGGGTACTTCTGATGGGGCCGAGAAGCCTTCCGTCCGGCAGGAGCTGCGGGACATCCAGGCCCAGCGGAAGAAGGAGGCGGAGGCTGCCAGGGCCGAGGAGCCGGCTGCACCCCAGAAGAAGGCGGCTCAGAAAACTACCCGGCACCAGCCGCCGAAACCCAAAAAGAAACCCAAATCGAAAGAGAGGTAATCTGTGATGAATAATTTTGACGATCTGTTTGAACAGCAGCCCCAGGCGGAGGCTGCGCCGCAAAAGCAGGAAAGCCAGAAAGAGCGCCCCAAGCGCCAGTGGTGGCAGGTCCGGGAGGAAAAACAGCGAAAAGAAGCCTATGCCACCTTGGACCGGATTTTTGGAGAGTTCTCCGAGGGTACGGGCAGTATGGAGGCATATCTGGATGTGCAGAGCCGTTTTCCCTTCCACTCTGCCCGCAATGCACTTCTGATTGGGGATAAATGCCCCGACGCGGTGCGTGTGGGCGGTTACAAAGAGTGGCACGCCCAGGGGGTCGAGATTTTGGAGGATGAGAAGCGTTTGCCCATCATCATTCTGGAGCCGGGCAAAGCATACCGGCGTGAGGATGGCAGCGTGGGCCAGAACTTTTACGCCAAGGAAGTCTATGATATTTCCCAGACTACGGCGAGGGATCAGGTTCATCCCCAGGTGAGCTACGATGACCGCCTGCTCTTAAAGGGCCTGATCGCCAGTTCCCCGGTTCCCATCCGGGCCGTGGAGGAACTGCCCCAGGGCCGAGGTGCCATGTTTTCTGCAGAGCAGAACGCCATCCTGGTGAAAAAAGGCATGGACGCGCCGGACATCTTCCGCTGTGTTTCTCTGGAGGTTGCCAATGTGCAGCTTGCCCAAAGCATGGATGGCTATTCCAGAGAGACAGATGGCTACAAAGCCTATGCGGTCAGCTATATGCTCTGCAAGCGGTATGGCGTGGACGCCAAAGAGTATGAGATTTCCAAACTGGACGGCGTATTTCAGGGGCAGGTCCCCAGGGAGGATATTCCTGCGGCCCTCACTGATATGCGGGACGCCTTCAAATCCCTCAATGGCCGTATGGCCAGGGCTATGGGCCTCACCCGCGACAGCAAGCAAAAAGACCAGGAACGGTAAAGGAGGTATGAGCGATGGAAAGACAGGAAAAAGTCGTCCTCACCCTGGACAGCTATGAACACGGCATTATGATCCGCGCCCTCAATGAGCTGCGCAACGATATGCTGGAGGAACAGCGCGACCCCGGCCCGGTGGAGGACGTTCTGCTGAAAACCATTGACGCCCCAGCCCAAAAAGACAAGAAAGCGAAGCGCCGGGATGAAGCCAGATAACAAGGCGGGCGGCCCCTGGCTCTATGCCCTGGGACTGGTCCCGGTGATCTGGTTCGCCCTGCTGATTGCGCCTGCCATTTCCGGGGGACTTTCGGAGATCGTAAACGCCCTGCCTGCGGCAATGAACCATCCATTCAAAATCGTGTGGTGCGAGGACAGTGTAAAAACTGTCCTCATTTTTATTGCCGCCTATGGGCTGGGCATTGGCATATATCTTTCATCCCGGCGCAATTACCGCAGAGGCGAAGAACACGGCTCCGCCAAATGGGGCGATCCGCGGGCTGTGAATAAGAAATACCGGGACAAGGACCCGTTCAAAAACCGCATTTTCACCCAGCACGTCCGCATGGGGCTGGATGGCCGGAAACACCGCCGCAACCTCAACACTTTGGTGGTGGGCGGCAGCGGCGCGGGCAAGAGCCGGTTCTACGCCAAAGTGAACATCTGCCAATGCAATACGTCCCTTTTTATTTTGGACTGTAAGGGGGAGCTGCTTCGTGACTGCGGCAGCCTGTTGGAACGGATGGGCTATGAGATCAAGGTGGTAGACCTTCTGAACATGGAGAAAAGTCACTGCTACAATCCCTTTGCCTATCTGAAATCCGACAATGATGTGCAGAAGATGGTGACGAACCTGTTCAAAGCCACCACCCCAAAAGGGAGCCAGTCCAACGACCCTTTCTGGGATACGGCGGCCAGTATGCTCCTCATGGCTTTAGTGTTTTACCTGTGGTACGAAGCGCCGGAGGACGAGAAGAATTTCCCCATGATTATGGAGATGCTCCGAGCCGGGGAGGTGCGGGAGGATGATGATTCCTACCAATCGCCGCTTGACGAACTGTTTGACCGGCTGGAAATGCGCTCCCCGGATCACATCGCTGTGAAGTATTACAAGGATTATCGTTCCGGCTCTGCCAAAACGCTGAAATCCATTCAAATCACCTTGGCGTCCCGCCTGGAAAAATTCAATCTTTCCTCGGTGGCGGCCCTCACCGCCACGGATGAACTGGACCTTTCCAGCCTGGGTGAGAAAAAAGTGGCGCTTTTTGCGCTGATCCCGGACAACGACGCCAGCTTCAATTTTTTGGTAAGCCTGCTGTATGCCAGCACCTTCCAAGAACTTTTTTATTCTGCCGACCGGGTACACGGCGGTAGCCTGCCCGTACCGGTGCATTTTCTCATGGATGAGTTCGCCAACGTGAGCTTGCCGGATGATTTCGACAAGCTGCTGGCCACCATGCGCTCCCGGAATATCAGCGTTTCTATCATCATCCAGAACATTGCCCAGCTCAAGGCGCTGTTTGAAAAGCAATGGGAATCCATCATCGGCAACTGCGATGAATTTCTGTACCTGGGCGGCAATGAAACGTCCACCCACAAGCTGATCTCCGAGAACTACCTGGGGAAAAGCACCCTCTGGCTGGACACCTACGGCAAGAGCACCGGGCATTCCGGCAGCTACTCCACCAACAACCAGATTACGGGCCGGGAGCTGATGACGCCCGATGAGGTCCGTATGCTGGACAACAACCTGGCCCTGCTCTTTATCCGTGGCGAAGCGCCGCTGATGGATGAAAAGTATGACCTCTTGAAACACCCCAACATCAAGTACACCACCGATGGCGGCGCGCCCGTCTATTCCCACGGCGGCACCGAAAACGCCGTGGCGGATATGACCATTGGCCGCCTCACCCCCGGCGACCTTGCCAATATCCAGGAGCCGGAAACCCTTTACGAACTTCTGTCCGATGAGGACATGGAGAATATCTTTCAATTTAAGGAGGACACCCAAAATGAAACTGTTTCATAAGGAAAGCAAGCAGAAGAAAGAAACCCGCAGCCTGCCCATGGGCAAAAAGAGCCGGAGCGCCTTTGCTGTTTATGCAGCCCTGGTGCTCATGCTGTGCTGCTGCACCACCACGGCCTTTGCCGCCAGCGACCCGTTGACTGTTATCAACAACCTCAGTGATTTCATCTTCGGCCTGATCCGCGCCGTGGGTATGATTTTGCTGGGCTTCGGCGTCGTGCAGATCGGCCTTTCTCTGAAAAGCCATGACCCCAGCCAGCGAGCCAATGGTTTTCTCACCCTGGCCGGTGGCGTTGTGATTACGTTTGCGAAGGAGATTTTGACCCTGATTACCGGCTGATTCTAATAACGGCAGTGTGGGGGCAGGCCCGTGGCGGCCTGCCCCTCACCGTTGCCGGAAAGGAGGTTGTTGAATGTCCGATAACTGGGTTGTTCAAAATTTGCAAAATGCCCTCGACACCTGGAACAAGTACCTGTCCGAGATCTGGCAGCTCATCACCCAAAGCCCGGAACAGTTTAAGGGTGGCTCCATCTGGGGCGTCATTGTCAACATCCACGACGCGGTGCGGGCCATTGGCCTTGCGCTTTTGGTGCTGTTCTTTGTAGTGGGCGTTATGCGCACCTGCGGTAGCTTTGCCGAGGTAAAGAAACCGGAGCACGCCTTAAAGCTGTTTATCCGGTTCGCCATTGCCAAAGGTGTCGTGACCTATGGGCTGGAGCTGATGATGGCCCTCTTTAATATCGTCCAGGGCCTTGTTTCCACCATTATGAACGCGGCGGGCTTCGGTTCGGCCCAACAGACTGTGTTGCCACAGGAAATCATTGACGCGGTGGAAAGCTGCGGCTTTTTCGAGAGCATCCCCCTCTGGGCGGTAACGCTCATCGGCGGGCTGTTCATTACAGTCCTCAGCTTCATTATGATAATGACCGTCTACGGGAGATTTTTTAAGCTCTATTTATATACGGCCATCGCCCCCGTCCCTCTCTCCACCTTCGCCGGGGAACCGACCCAAAACGTGGGCAAGAGCTTTATCAAGAGCTATGCCGCTGTTTGCCTGGAAGGGGCCATCATTGTGCTGGCCTGCATTATCTTTTCCCTATTTGCGGCGTCCCCGCCTGCCATTGACCCCAATGCGGCGGCAGTCACGCAGGTGTGGAGCTATATCGGGGAGCTGGTCTTTAATATGCTCGTCCTCGTGGGCGCGGTGAAAATGGCCGACCGCGTAGTGCGCGAGATGATGGGTTTGTAAAGGAGGAAGATTTTTGGAAGTCAAGATCAACCGGGAAATCCGCAACTACACCGAATCCATGTTTTTCGGGCTGAGTATGCGGCAGTTCATCTTTTCTGTTCTCGCCTGCGGCGTGGCCGTGGGCCTTTATTTTATCCTGCGCCCCTACTTCGGCGTGGAGACCCTGTCCTGGATGTGCATTTTGGGGGCAGCCCCCTTTGCCATGCTGGGGTTCATCACCTACCACGGCATGACGGCGGAACAATTCATCTGGGCGTGGCTGCGCTCGGAAATGCTGGAGCCGAAGGAGTTTAAGTTCGAGGACAGCAACTACTACTATGCGGCTCTGAAAGATACCATCGAAGGGCTGCAAACCGGGCGGCCCGTAAAGCGGCAGCCCAAAGAGCCGAAACACTTTAGCAAACGGAAGGAGGCAAAGCATGATTAAGACCATCAAAACCATGTCCAAGCAGGAAAAAGAACGCTACACCGTCCCCCGGAAGGTGCAGGATGTGATCCCCGTCCGCCGTATCTGGCCGGACGGCATTTTTCTTGTGGGGAATAAGTTCTCCAAAACCTATAAATTCAGCGACATCAACTATCTGGTGGCCAGCCGGGAGGACAAGGAATCCATGTTCCTCACCTACTCGGAGCTGCTCAATTCCCTGGATTCCGGCGCGGTGACAAAAATCACCATCAACAACCGCCGTATGAACAAGGCCAACTTTGAAACGTCCATCCTCATGCCCATGCAGGGGGATTTCCGGGATGAGTACCGTAAGGAGTACAACCAAATGCTGCTGGACAAGGCCACCGGAGCCAACGGCATTACCCAGGAGAAGTATATCACCATCTCCGTGGTGAAGAAGGACATCGAGGAGGCTCGCGCCTACTTTGCCCGCGTGGGGGCCGACCTGATTTCCCACTTTTCGGCCCTTGGCTCCAAGTGCGTGGAGCTGGACGCCACCGAGCGCCTGCGTATCCTGCACGATTTCTACCGCCAGGGCGAGGAATCCGAATTTGTTTTCAATGCCCGCGAGATGATGAAACGGGGCCACAGCTTTAAGGACTATATCTGCCCGGACGGGATCGAGAAAAACAGCGACTATCTGAAGCTGGGCGATAAGTTCTGCCGTGTGCTGTTCCTCAAAGACTACGCCTCTTATATTAAGGATAACATGGTGACTGAGCTGACGGATTTCAACCGCAATTTGATGTTCTCCATCGACATTGTGCCGGTGCCTACGGACGAAGCTGTGCGGGAGGTGGAAAACCGCCTGCTGGGTGTGGAAACCAACATCACCAACTGGCAGCACCGCCAGAATGCCAACAACAATTTCAGCGCCGTAGTTCCTTATGATATGGAGCTGCAGCGGAAAGAAAGCAAGGAGTTTTTGGACGACCTCACCACCCGCGACCAGCGGATGATGTTCGCGGTAATGACCCTGGCCATCACCGCAGATACCAAAGAACAGCTTGACAGCGACACCGAAGCCGTACTCTCCGTGGCTCGAAAGCATATGTGCCAGCTTGCGGTGCTCAAGTTCCAGCAGCTTGATGGCCTGAATACCGCCCTGCCCATCGGGGTGCGGAAAATCAATGCGTTTCGCACTCTTACTACGGAATCTCTGGCCGTGTTTATTCCCTTCAAGGTACAGGAAATCCAGGATAAAGGCGGCATTTACTTTGGAGAGAACGCCATTTCCCACAATCTCATTATGTGCAACAAGGCGAACCTTTTGAACCAGTCGGCCTTCCTGCTGGGCGTACCCGGTGCGGGTAAATCCTTCAGCGCCAAAGAACTGATCGCGTTTCTCATGCTCCACCCGGATTACGCCAATGATGACATCCTGATCTGCGACCCGGAGGGAGAATTTGGCGCACTCGTCAAAGCCCTGGGCCGAGAAAAAGCGACGGTGGCCCATCTGGTGGCAGGCGGCAAAGACCGCCTCAACGCCATGTATATGGTGGAGGGCTACGGCGAGCAAAACCCCATCGTGGAAAAGAGCCAGTTTGTCATGTCCCTCATCGAGCAGATCGACAAGCGCGGCGTGGGACCGCAGCATAAATCCATCATTGACCGCTGCACCGCCCTGGTGTACCCGGAGGCGGAGAAGATTGGGCGGGTGGCTACCCTCTGCGACCTGCGGAATAAGCTGCTGGAGCAGCCGGAGGACAAGGCCAAGGAGATTGCCCTTTCCCTGGAGCTTTACACCACCGGCTCCCTGGACATCTTTGGCCGGGAAAGCACAGTGGATTTGAACAAGCCCTATGTGGTGTTCGACATCCACGGCCTGGGCGAGCAGCTAAAGCCTGCCGGTTCCCTGGTCATCACCGATACCATCCTGAACCGCGTCACCCTCAACTGGAAACGGGGCAAGCGTACCCATGTGTTCATCGATGAGTTTCATGTGATGTTTGAAAATGAGCAAAGCGGCATTTTCTTTAATTCCGCATGGAGGCAGTTTAGAAAGCGCGGTGCTTATCCCACGGCCATCACCCAGAACGTGGAGTACCTTTTGGATTCCGTCCAGGCCAGCACCATGCTCTCCAACTCGGAGTTTATTGTCATGCTGAATCAGGCGGCGTCCGACCGGGCAAAGCTGGCGAAGCTCCTCAATATCTCCAATGAACAGATGAGCTACGTCACCAACGCAGACGCGGGCTGCGGCCTCATCCGGTATGGCAGCGCCCTGGTGCCTTTCATCAACCGGTTCCCCCGTGACACAAAGCTCTATGCTTTGATGACCACCAAGCCCGGTGAAGGTGTATTCGGCGGCGAGGAGGTGCCGGCATGAGCAATATCCGTTTTGCGTCCCCGGAACACCGGGATTTCTTTTTGGATATGATGAGCAAGGCGCGGCGGAACGACTGTTACCACCGGGCCTTTTTCTATGTGATGGGGATTGCCCCGGAAACGCGGGCCAACATCCGCCAGATGTTTGATTTCAAGCAGGATTGCATTGAACCGGATGGTATGCACGGCGGCTGGCAGACCAGCGGCACCGTCCGGGTGTGCCGCCTTGCTTTCAATCTCTGGAACGGCTACACCGACCCGGAGCACAGCAACGCCTATTCCCCGGAGGATTTGTTCTGCTGCGAGTTTGCACCTTACTTTATGGAGGGCGTGAAAATCCGTTACCCGGAATACTGCCGGGAGCTGCCCCCTGCAAAAAAGCAGGCGGAACCGGAGCGATGATACGTTTGAGAATGGAGGAATGAACAATGGCTGAACCAGCTCTTGCGCTGCGGGACCATCCGCAGATCATAGACCTGATTTCTGTTTTGGAACAGAGCGGGCTTCAAAAGCAGAAAGAAGAAGTGCAGGCCCTGGTGGGCTATATCGACGGTATGGAAGAAAAGCTGGCGCAGATGATGGACGAAATGAAAGAAATGCGTCTGGAGGTGGGCAAGCTCCACGACAAAGGAATCCGCGCCCGGTGCTCCCAGCTTGTGGACACTGTGGAGGGTAAAGTCCACCAGACCAAAGTGATGGTTTCCACGGCAAAAGAAAACCTCATTTCATCTGCAAAGCAGATGGTGCAGACTTTCCGAGAGAAAGGGCGCTCCGCCCTGTGCCATGCAGCACAGGCCCTGCGTATCCCCTCGGTTCTTTCCCGGATGGGGCGGGGCTTTGCCCATGCCGGCAAAGGCATGGAACAGTGTTCCGTAAGGCTGGACGCCATGCGGGAAGAATTGCACCAGGCGGGCGGTCACATCAAAAATGCCGGGCTTGCCCTTGCGGGGGAGGAACCCCAGGAAAGCAAGGAATTATCTGCGGATAAGGGTGTGCTTGCCAAGCTGCGGAGCTTTGTGCTGTACTGCGGCAAGGCATTTTCTGAGATGGATCGTGACACGGCGCTCACGGTGGAGCGAATCAATGGAGGGCGCTCATCGGTGAAAACCGAGCTGCAGGGGCTGAAATCGGCCCAGGCCGGGAAGCGCCGCCAAGCGGCCAGTAAAGAACAGGCACGATAAGTACAGGAGGGTGAAAATATGAGTGACAAAGTTAAAAACAGACTGATGATCGCGGGGGCGGCCTTTTGTGCCGCCCTTTTCCTTTTCTCCGGGGCTATGCTCTGCCGGGAATACCTGGACCAGAAGCAAAGCGCCGAAGCCTTTGATGAGGTGGCCGAGCTGGTCAAGGAAGATGTGGAGCTGCCCACGCTGGAGCTGGCCGATGACCCGGCCCAGGAGCCGAAAGAACTCACGGCCTTTGAGAAATATGCGGATGTGTACGCCCAGAACAGCGACCTGGTGGGCTGGATTTCCATTCCCGGCACCCGGATTGATTACCCTGTCATGCAGACCAAGGATAGCCCCAACTTCTATCTGAAGCACGCCTTTGATAAGTCGTACAGCAGCTATGGGGTGCCTTATATGCAGGAAAACTGCGACATCGGCATTTCCGACAATCTGGTGCTGTACGGCCATCACATGAACAACGGCAGTATGTTCTCAGATTTGTGCAAGTATGAGAGCGAGGATTTCTACCAGGAACACAAGACCATCCGCTTTGATACTCTGGACAGCTTTGGCGAATATGAAGTGGTTGCCGCCTTTAAGACGGTGGCCTACTCGGAATCTGGCTTTAAGTATTACCATTTCGTCCGAGCCGAGCAGGAAGAAGATTTTGACGAGTTTATCGAGGGGTGCAAGGAACTGGCCCTTTATGACACGGGCGTGAGTGCGGAATATGGCGACCAGCTCATCACCCTTTCCACCTGCGAGTATTCCCGGACCAACGGGCGGATGGTGGTTGTGGCCAAGCTGCTGGAGGAATAAGGGCGGCCCCGCCCAGGGAAGGAGGTGAAGCCCATGGGCAAGGGCATTAAAACAAGAGTGGCCGAAAAAGGCATTAAAGCGATTGATAAAGCGGCGGTTGCTTCTGAACGGATGAAGGAGGCGTATATCCGCACCAAGGATAAGGCCGAGCATGGGATGTATGCCGAGGAAAGTTCCCCTGGCGAGTATGCGTCCGACCGCCTTTCCGCTGGGGTGGATAACGTCACCCATGAAGCGTTCCACCAGTTTGATAAACAGGGCCGCAAGGGGGTTCAGACAACCAGGGAGAACATCTCCAAGGTTAAGGAGAAAATCCAAAAGCGGAAAGCCGCAGCCGAACAGCCGAAAAAACAAGCGGAGAAACAGGCGGCTCGGCAGGCTGGACAGCCTACCACACGCTGGAGCGGGCGTCAGGCGGCGGATACGGTTTCCGAGCCAGCCAAGGCGGTCCGTCAGGAGCGCGGGGCCATCAAGACTTTGGACCGCAGCAAGAAAGGCATTAAGACAGTGGACAGGAGCCGCAAGACCATCAAGCAGGCTTCTTCCACTGCCAAGGGGACGGTGAAAACCACTACTAAATCCATCAAAACGGCGGAAAAGACTGCCAAGGCCAGTATCAAGACCAGTCAGCAGGCGGCCAAAGCCGCCCAGCACACTGCCCAGGCCACGGCGCGGGCTGCCAGGGCTGCGGCTCACGCTGCCCGCATAGCGGCCCGGACTGCGGTGGTTGCGGCAAAGGCGGCAGTTAAGGCTACGGTTGCGGCGGTGAAAGCCATCATTGCGGCGACCAAGGCGCTGATTGCGGCCATCGCCGCTGGCGGTTGGATTGCTGTGCTGGTGATTATTGTGATCTGCCTCATCGGTATGATTATCGGCTCCTGTTTTGGTATTTTCTTTTCCGGCGAGGATTCCGGCACCGGGCAGACCATGCAGACTGCCGTACAGGAGATCAATACGGATTACCAGGAGAATCTGGATGAGATCAAGGCGTCCCACAGCTATGATGTGCTGGAGATGTCCGGTTCCCGCGCTGTGTGGAAAGAGGTTCTGGCGGTTTATGCTGTCAAAACCACCACCGACCCGGACAACGCCCAGGAAGTGGCCACCATGGATGATGAGAAGCTGGAGCTTTTGAAGGACATCTTTTGGCAGATGAATGAGATTTCATCCAGTACGTCCACCCAGACGGAAACAGTGATTGAAACATCCGATGATGGTAACGGCAATATCGTGGAAACGGAAGTAACCGTCACCCGCACCTATCTGTATATCACCGTCAGCCATAAGACCGCCGAGGAAATGGCAGACCAGTTCGGCTTTAACGAGGACCAGCGGGAACAGATGGCGGAGCTGCTGGCCGACGAGAACAATTCCCTTTGGTCCCAGGTGCTCTACGGCATTACCGGAGGAGATGGAGAAATCGTCACGGTGGCGCTCTCCCAGGTGGGGAACATCGGCGGCGAACCGTACTGGAGCTGGTATGGTTTTAGTAGCCGTGTGGAATGGTGCGCTTGTTTTGTGAGCTGGTGTGCTGACCAATGCGGCTATATTGAAGCCGGCGTTATCCCGATGTTTGCGGCCTGTGCGTCCCAGGGCGTTCCCTGGTTTCAGGAGCGTGGGCTATGGCAGGATAACAGCTATGAGCCGCGCCCCGGCGACATCATCTTTTTTGACTGGGATGATGGAGGCCAAGACGGGCAATCTGACCATGTGGGCATTGTGGAGAAAGTAGAGAATGGACGTGTCTACACCGTAGAAGGCAACTCTGGCGATTCTGTGCGTCAGAACAGCTACCCCATTGGGTACTATGAGATTTACGGGTACGGCACCCCGGCCTATTAACTTCCTCAAAAAAGAAAAGCCCAGCCGCGTAGTGCGGCTGGGTACATAACTTTGTATGGCCGTATGCGGCAACGCTATCTGAAGGAACACCGGCCCAGCCTTTACAGCAGCTTGATTTTGAGCGAAAAGCTGTACCCGCACCTGTTGGAGATTGATCGGGCGGCGCGTGAACGGATGGACGCCATGTTGCCCCGCATGATGGAGGCGGCGGGCGTCACCGAGGAACTGAAATCCCGTGACCCCATGCGCTGGGTGGGGCTGATGAACACGCTGAAAGCGCAGGCGGAGGAAATTGTTTTAGATGAGTTAATTATGGCTTAACAGCATCGAACAGGCGGATTTTTTCCGCCTGTTACATTATTTTCCGTTAGCATTAACAACCAAACATAGAAAGACCATCTTGACTATCTGATCTTTCTATGCTATATTTAGACCATCGGTTTAGACCGATGGTCTAAAACAAGAAGGAGGTGAGCCTATGGCCAAGATGATTGAAGGCGTAACGGAGAATATTCTCAAGTGTGCCAAAGAAGAATTTCTTGCCAATGGATACGAGAACGCTTCTTTGCGTAATATTGCCGAAAAAGCAGGCACAACGAAAAGCTCCTTGCTCTATCGGTATTCGGACAAGGAGGCGTTATACCACAGTATTGTCCAGCCTGTTGCTGATGGCTTTTGCGAGTTGTTACAAAAAACGCTGGCCGGGTTTGAGGCTTTAGAGCCGGAAGAACAAAAAGCACAAATCAATAGCTACTCCAATGGCAAATTTTCAAAGCTGATGGATTTTGTTTTCGCTCATCTTGATGAATTCAAAATCATGCTTCTCAGCGGCGAAACAAATTGCTATCAGGAGTTTATGCACAGAGTGGTTGCGATTGATATACAGACCACTTTGCAATATATTGAAAAGACTGGAAACGATGCGATTTCTTCTGGCCGGTTGACAATGGAATTGGCCCACCTGCTATCGAGCGCTTTTTATACGGGCCTTTTTGAAACCGTTATCCATGATATGACCAAAGAAGATGCTAAAAAGCACATACAAAGTATGAGCCGGTTCTTCAATGCCGGATGGAAAACGATTTTTGAAGGCGGGAAAGTAGGTGATGTCATGTGGCCGGATTAAAGCCGCCCGAATGATCTGCGTATAGGCGCTTTCACACAATCTTACAGCCGATGGTTTGATATGAGAATATTCAAAGCGTCGGCTACATTTTGACAAATAGGTTAGCAGCAACTAACAAACAAAGGAGGATATTTTATGGAAAACAATGTGCAAACCTCAAAAATTGGCGTGCGCGATCTTGTAAATGTCGCAATCTTCACGGTCATTTATTTTGTGATCTTCTATGTGTGTGCAATGACCGGCTTTGTTCCGGTGATGGCTGTTTTTTATCCTGTGCTGACAGCGATCATTGCAGGCATACCCTGCATCCTTTTCTACACGAAGGTAAAAACCTTCGGCCTTGTGACAATCATGGGTGTGCTTCTGGGCCTTATCTTTTTCCTGATGGGATATGGATACTACGCTCTGATTACCGGCATTGTCTTTGGCTTGCTGGCAGATGTCATTATGAAGGCTGGAAAATATAAAAGCTGGAAAGCGATGCTGGCAGGCTATGCAGTATTCAGTGTTTGGCAGGTCGGGACACAGCTCCCCATGTTTATCATGGGCGATGCTTATGTTGAAATGTATCGTGCCAGCCAGGGTGATGCCTTTGCAGATAGCCTCGCAGCCTTAGTGCAGGGCTATATGGTTCCAGTTGTCATTCTTGCAACTGCTGTCGGCGGTGTCATCGGCGCTTTGATTGGCCGCGCTGTCCTAAACAAGCATTTCAAACGGGCGGGAATTGCATAATGAGTGGTAAGGTATCAACGAATACGCAGCAAGCCGTTATCAATCTTGACCCAAGGACAAAACTATATACCTTAATGGTGTTCAGTCTTGTCATGGTTCCATCGTCTGAAAGCGAACTTGATACCATTTTGAAAATCGTGTTTGCAGGGCTGGCTTTCCTGATGTTGATAAACATCAGGAGGCCCGGCCTTGCCGCGGTTTATGCGGCGGCCTATTGTGCCGCTTATGGGGCAAATGGGCTACTGGCGTACATATCTGGAATGAGCCTTTTAGGTATTATCATTCGCTTGTTAGTCGAGGTGGTGCTTCGTATGATGCCCACCCTGTTTATCGCCATGAGTTTTTTACAGACAACAAAAGTCAGCGAGTTTGTGGCGGCGATGGAAAAAATGCACATTACCAGAAAAATCACAATCCCTTTCGCTGTGATATTTCGCTTCTTTCCTACGGTGGCGGACGAGTACCACAGTATTCAGGATGCAATGAAAATGCGCGGTATTGGAGTTAGTAAAGGGCCGATTGCCATGTTGGAATACAGGCTCGTACCGCTGATTGCTTCTGTTGTGCAAATTGGTGACGAACTATCCGCTGCCGCCGTTGCACGCGGCCTCGGCGTAGATACGGAAAGAAGTAATTATTGCAAAATAAAGATCAAAGGATTGGACATCCTTTTGATGGTTCTGTTAACTGCTGCACTTATTCTCTATTACTTGTTTTAAGGAGGGGCACGATGATCGAACTGAAAAATGTGTCCTTCCGCTATAAGGACAGCGAACAGGACAATTCTCTTACGAATGTAAATCTGTCTATTCACGATGGAGAAGTTGTCCTTATATGTGGAGGATCAGGGTGCGGAAAAACAACAATCACACGGCTATTGAATGGCCTTATTCCCAGCTTTTATGAGGGGCAGCTCACTGGTGAAGTCCTGCTTAATGGAGAAAACATCTCGAAGCAGCCGATCCATAAGGTAGCCCGAAAGGTTGGCTCTGTTTTTCAAAACCCGCGCACACAATTTTTTAATATTGACTCTACCAGTGAACTGATTTTTCGATGTGAAAATCTGGCTGTACCTGTTGAGCAAATCAGCCAGTATTTAGAAAACGCAATCAATGAATTTGGAATTGGAGAACTTGTTGGGCGAAATCTATTCCATCTGTCTGGCGGTGAAAAGCAAAAGATAGCCTGTGCCTCAGTTTCCATTCCCATGCCGGACATTTTTGTTTTGGATGAACCCACTTCTAATTTAGACTGGCGCTCAATCTGGATGCTGAAAGATATTATCATGCGATGGAAAGCCCAGGGAAAGACCGTTATTGTTGCTGAACATCGGCTTAGTTATTTGAAGGGTGTGGCAGATCGGGTTGTTTATATGAACGATGGAGAAATCAAAGAAGATATGCCCGCTGATACATTCTGGGGCCTGTCAGCAGATGAAATCAAGCGCCGTGGGCTGCGATCCATATCGCCAGTGTCTTTTGACTCCAATGCCAGAACACCGTATAGTTCGGACTGCTATTCTGTGAAAGATTTATCGTTTCATTACAAGGATGGCGTTGGGATTGAAATACCGACCTTATCTATTCCGAAAGGTGCGATTGTTGGAATTATCGGGGAAAATGGAGCTGGAAAAACAACTTTTGCCCGTTGCCTGTGTGGGCTTGAGAAACGGGCAAGAGGCTTGTTCTCGTTCGGAAGTAAAACATACAGCAACCGGCAGCGGCTGAAAATCTGCTATCTGGTTATGCAGGATGTCAATCATCAGCTTTTTACAGAAAGCGTTGAAGATGAAATCTCCATAAGCGTGGAACATACGGACGATGCTCAGCGTGAAGAAATAGTTGATGAGATCCTGCATGATATGGATTTAACTGCATTAAAAAGTATCCATCCCCTTTCGTTATCTGGCGGGCAAAAACAGCGCGTGGCGATTGGAAGTGCCATTGCATCAAAAAAAGAAATTATGGTTTTTGATGAGCCGACAAGCGGTTTGGACTATCGGCATATGTTGGAGGTTTCAAATTGCCTCAAGAAATTAAGCGCCATAGGGAAAACATCGCTGATTATTACCCATGACCCGGAATTGATTGCAGAATGCTGTGACTATTTCATTTTTATTGAGGATGGGACTGTGAAATGGTATGGGCCGTTTGATACACAGAACGGACAGCATGTTCAACAATTTTTCGGTTCTGAGGAAGGAGGGGCTTTATGAAGCAGAAAGAAGATAATCCAATAAAAACTCTTTTTGAGTTTTCCGGCGATGCCAAGGGAAAGATGCCGCTGTCTGTAATTTTGACAGTTCTGTCAGAGTTATTTGGTATGCTCCCCTATTTGACCGCCGCCATGCTTGCCAACGAAGTTTTCGCAGGTACAGCAACGATACATAGTACACTGATTTGGGCCGGAATTGCCGCAGCAGGTATCATTCTCAAAACTCTGCTCGGTATTATTGCATCCAGCCGCAGCCATAAGATTGCATTTACCATTTTGTGCAACATTCGGTGTGCGATTGCAGAAAAAATGCGAAAGGTTCCAATGGGCGTCATGCTGGAAACGCCGTCCGGCGTATATAAAAATCTCATTGTAGATAATGTTGCAAAATTGGAAGATGCGATAGCGCATTTTATCCCCGAAATCCCCTCAAATATCGCAGCTCCGGCAGCCTGCATTGTTTTGTTGTTTGCGTTGGACTGGCGCATGGGATTGGCATCACTCATTACAATTCCTCTTTGCATCCCTTTTATTTTCGGGATGCTTCGCGGATATGGTGAGAAAATGGAAACCTATCTGCGTAGCGGAAACGAAATGAATGCAGCGCTGGTTGAATATGTTGGAGGCATCCAGGTCATAAAAGCCTTTGGCCGTACAGGAGCATCTTTTGGCAAGTTTTCTAATTCAGTGAACTTTTTCCATGATAGTACGCTTGATTGGTGGCGGCAATGCTGGTTTTGGATGGCTGCGGTAAAAGCAATTCTTCCATCGACAATGCTGGGAAGTCTGCCCATTGGTGCATACCTCTATATGAACCAGCAGATTTCACTTCCGATCCTTGTTGCGTGCATTATCATCCCCATTGGTGCGATTGCGCCTTTGATGAAGCTGGCAAGTGCCGGCGAAATGCTGACAACGATTACCGCTAATCTGAAGCCCGTCAAAGATTTCCTCGCAACGCCAGAACAAAAACGCCCGGATGCGAAAGTTGAATTTGACGGAAGTGCATATTCTTTTGAGAATGTTTCATTTTCCTATAACGATACCAAAGAAGTGCTTCATGGCATATCTTTCCAGACAAAACCAGGAACTATGACCGCTATCGTTGGGGCTTCCGGCTCTGGCAAATCAACGATTGCAAAGCTGATGGCTGGATTTTGGGATGCGACTTCCGGTATCGTTCGCTATGGTGGAAAGGACATAAAAGACATTCCATTCGATCAGTTGATGCAGGAAATCAGCTATGTGGCGCAGGACAACTTTTTGTTTAATAAGTCTATTCGAGAGAATATTCGCATGGGAAACCCACAAGCGTCTGATCAGGAAGTAGAGGCTGCGGCCAAAGCCGCAAACTGCCATGACTTTATTATGAAATTGCCGCAAGGGTATGATACCTTTGCCGGTGACGCGGGAGATCGGCTTTCAGGGGGCGAACGCCAGCGCATTACGATTGCAAGGGCTATGCTGAAACAGTCAAACCTTATCATTTTGGACGAGGCAACTGCCTACGCTGATCCCGAAAGCGAGGCTCAAATCCAAGAGGCTGTTGGGCGTCTTGTTCACGGCAAAACTCTTGTGGTTGTCGCCCACAGGCTTTCCACTATTCAAAATGCGGAGCAAATTCTTGTCGTTGATAAGGGAAATATTATTGCCAGAGGAACACAGAAAGAATTACTGGAACAGTGTCCACTGTATCATCGAATGTGGCAGCAGTATGTCGGAGCATCAAATCTGGAAAAGAAGGAGGGATAGGCAATGATTGCTATGATTAAAAGAATACTCAATCTGGCGGGAAAGCATAAATCAAAAATCTTGCTGGGCATCCTCTTTAATTTCCTGCAAAGCGTATGTATGGCAATGGTTTTATGGGCGGTTTATATTGTTGCCTCTGATCTGGACAGCCTGACAATGGATGTGATCTGGAAAGCTCTTGCTGTCTTGTGTATCAGTGTGTTGGGCCGTTTCTTTTTTCAGTGGCTTATGGATATTTCCATGAGTGCTAAGGGCTTTGATATATTCCGTGATTACAGACTTCATGTTGGCGCCCTCATGCGAAAAGCACCTATGGGATATTTTTCCGAGCAGCGTTTGGGAAGTATTCAGAATGTACTTACAACGACAGTAACAGAGTTGGAACAATATTCCATGATGGCGGTCACTGATCTGACCAGCGGAGCGTTGATGGCGCTGGTAATGATCGTATTCTTCCTATTTTCCGTTCCTGTTTTTGCAGTAATCACCCTTGCAGGTTCCCTTGTCGGCATCCTAATTCTTCATGCTATTGGACAAGTTGCAAGGGAACACGCACCGAAAGTATTGGCGGCGCAAGAAGATATGACGACTCAGGCGTTGGAATATATCCGGGGAATTGCGGTGCTTCGTGCCTTTTCCCAAGCGGATGGTAGCGAAAATGCCGTTTATGCCTCTTTTCGCAAAAAGAAAGAAGCTGATCTTGCACAGGAACACGCTTCTATGGCTTTGATGAAATGGTACTCTGCTGTTTACAAGATAACCGGCAGTGTTTTGATGTTAGCCGCCGTTCTTTTGTATCTGGCGGGAAGTTTATCGTTGCCGTGGTGCCTCATGGTGATTGTCAGTGCCTTTATCATTTTTTCCGAAATGGAGCAGATGGGAAATGGTGCGTTTCTTTCCCGTGTCGTCACCGCTGGCTTAAACCGCCTGGAAGAAGTTACGAACATCCCGCAGATGGACACAACATCAAATAAACTTGTCCCGAAACGGTTTGATATTGAGCTTCGGGATGTATCTTTTGGATATGAAAAGTCCAGAAAAATTATCGACCATGTTTCTCTGCTTATCCCACAGGGAACCACCTGCGCGATTGTGGGGCCATCGGGATCGGGTAAAACAACCCTTTGCAACCTGATTGCCCGCTTTTGGGATGTTCAAGAAGGTCAGGCTCTTGTGGACGGGCAGGATGTAAAAAATTACACTGCGGATAGCCTTATGCAATATATCAGCATGGTCTTTCAAAGCGTCTACCTTTTCAATGATACCATTGAGAATAATATTCGCTTTGGCAATCCTGATGCAAGCCATGAGCAAATCGTGGAGGCAGCAAAAAAGGCTCAATGCCATGACTTTATCGTATCTTTGCCCGAAGGATATAACACAAAGGTGGGTGAAGGTGGCTCTACTTTGTCTGGCGGTGAAAAGCAGCGTGTTTCCATAGCGAGAGCCATTTTGAAAGATGCTCCAATCATTATCCTGGATGAAGCAACATCCAGCGTTGACCCGGAGAATGAACATGAACTGTTGGCAGCGATTGAACAACTTACAAAGGGAAAAACACTGATTTCCATTGCACATCGCTTATCAACAGTAAAAAATGCCAATCAGATTGTCGTTATATCGGATGGCAAAGTGGCGCAAAAAGGAACACACGCAGAACTGATTTCTCAAGATGGAATTTATAGTCGTTTTTGGAAACAGCGTGAACTGGCAAGTGGCTGGAAACTAAAGTGATTTCTTTTGCATAAACATCAGAACCTATTATTCTTGAAAGGGGGCGTGCCAAGGTGTTTTCTTTGATTATTCGTGAAGCATGGGAAGAATTGCAACAAAAACAGGCAAAGGAGCGCAAAGAGTTTATGAAGCCCGTAATAACTCCGTCCGGGGAGGACTACCTGGAAACCATCCTTGTTCTCCAAAAGAAACTCGGTATGGTGCGCTCCGTAGATGTGGCCCGGCACATGGAGGTGTCAAAGCCCAGCGTGTGCCATGCAGTGGCTACCTTGCGGGACGGCGGCTTTCTTACAATGGACGAAGATCACTTTCTCCATCTGACCGATGTGGGCCGCGAGGTTGCTGAAAAAATCTATGAGCGCCATTGCTTTTTTACCGAGCAGCTTATCGCCGCAGGCGTTGACCCCAGGACTGCGGAGGCCGACGCTTGCCGGATTGAACACATTATCAGCGATGAGAGCTTTTCGCGGCTGAAAGAGGCAGCCGCACAAGAGCAAGAATAAAACGAATAAGACAAGCTATCCTGCCCCGCTAAACGGGGAAAGAAAAAACCGTTGCAGGGCAGGTAGCTTTGTGCGCCCATAATGGATTTTCAGGGTACTGCGGCGGTTTTGAGTAACATCAAGGCCGCCGTTCCTTATGCCCTCAACAAAGGAGTGACGCCTATACGCTGACACGGCGGCTTCAGGAGGGAGCCGCCATGAAACAAAGAGCGTTTCGACATAATGCGACAGGGCGCAGGCTATCAAAAAAGCCGCTTGCTGTTCATCGTGGCTTTACGCCCTTCACACTGAACTATCATGCCATGATTTACACGAACTAAAAAGAAACGCACTTGCTGTTGGGGCTGTTGTCTCATTCTGCAGGTGCGTTTTTCTATATAGAGGAACCCCATCATTTCCACGTTGTAGGGGGCCGCCTGACCAGTCTGAATTTCTCGCAATTCAGACTGATCGGAGGTAAAACAGCGTGGACGCTAATAAAAAAAGAATATGGATTCGCGGCCAATTTGTCGAGGTCACGGATGAAGTGTACCGGGCCTATATGCAGGGCGACCGGAAAATGCGCTATTTTGAGAACGATTTGAAAACTGAGCGGTTCGTTCTCGGAAAGGAGGGCCAAGTGGTGCAGATCATCCCAAGCCGCGAAGATTCTTTGGACCGGCTGGTGGATGAAAATGCCCAGCAATTCTCCGATGAGCAGGAAAGTGTGGAGAGCGTGGTGCTTCACAAGCTGGAAGTGGACAAGCTACATACCGCGCTTTCCCTGCTGACTCCAGAGGAACGTGCGCTGATCCAGGCGCTGTTCTTTGAGGAAAAGACAGAACGGCAATATGCAGATGAACTTGGCGTGTACCGCAATGCTGTTCATGTTCGGAAAATAAAGGTCCTCAAAAAGTTGAAGCTCTTATTGGAGAGTTAAATCTAATGCCCCTCACCTGGATATTGTTGGGTGAGGGGCATTTTTGACTTCCTCAAATAGAAACAGCCTGTCATACAATCTCGTGCTATGAGGATATACAAAATTCAAATTCGCACACTTTTTCTGGCATTGTAGTTCAGGTATAATATGAACAGAGGGATTTTTCAAAAAAAGCCCCCTTCTCCACCTAAACTCCACCTTTGTATGCTACACTACCTTTGGAGGTGCAAGCGATGTCAAAAATGATTTTGATTATAGAGGATGAAGAATCCATTCAGAATATCATCAAGGCGTTCCTGGAGGACGCAGGCTACACGGTGGTACTGGCTGCTGATGGCCTGGAAGGTATTGAACAGTTCCGGGCGAACAAGCCCGATCTGGTGCTTCTGGATTTAATGCTCCCGAAAATTGATGGCTTTGCCGTATGTGAGATTCTGCGGAAGGAGAGCCGGGTTCCCATCATCATGCTCACCGCATTGGATGATGAGGATAGCCAGATGAAGGGCTTTGACGCTCTGGCAGATGATTATATCACCAAGCCCTTTTCCATGCCGGTTGTGATGAAGCATATCGAAGCGGTGCTGCGTCGGGCTGAACAGGGCGGCGCTGCGCCCAATACCGTGATCCGCTATAAGGAAATCACGGTGGACACGGACAGCCTTACCGTCCTTGTTGGAACAGAAAGCGTTTCCCTGACCACCAGGGAATTTGAGATTTTGAAGCTCCTTCTGGAGAACCAGGGCCGGGTGGTGTCCAGGGAAAGGCTGCTGGACACGGTTTGGGGCTACGACTATATTGGCGATGAAAAAATCGTGAATACCCACATCAAGAACATCCGTAAAAAGCTGGGTGTGGACTACATAGAAACCATGAGAGGGGCGGGATATAAAATTGAGAAGGAAGATTAGTCAAAGCATTCAGGCCAAAACCTTCCTCAGTATGCTGGCGCTGCTGGTGGTCTGCTGCATTATCATTTACGGCATGGTGATGATTTTCCTGCCGAGGAATTACCATACGGAGCTGGAAGGCCAAGTCACTTCCGATTTTTATGACTTGGTGGCGGTTTTGGAGCGAAACGGCTGGGAGGCCAGTTCGGACAGTCTGATGGAATTTTCCATGACGAACAACGCCTCGGTGGAAATCAACGATGATTATGGGAATAATTTGTTCTCCGTGAATTTTGCCGATATGGAGAACATGGACACTTCTGCCCCCTCTATGAGCTGTTCCGCTACATTCCAGCAAGGCGGGCAGACCTACCATGTATTTGCCAATGCCGCCCTGGTTGCGGTGGCGCAGTCCTATGACATCCTGTTGAAGCTCATCCCCTTTATTGCCGTTGTGATTCTATTGATCTCCGTCATTGGGGCGGTAGTTTGTTCCCGGTACTACTCTAAGCCGCTGGTCAATATCAGCAACGTGGCAAAGCGGATGACCACCCTGGACATGACCTGGAAGTGTGAAGTCAACCGAAAAGACGAGATCGGTGTGCTGGCCACCAGCCTGAATGAGATGGCGGAGCAGCTCAGCAATGCGCTGGCCAGCCTGCGGTCAGCGAACTGGCAGTTGAAGAAAGATATTGAGCGGGAGCGTGAGCAGGAAAAGCAGCGCGTGGAATTTTTCACCGCCGTCTCTCATGAGCTGAAAACTCCCATTGCCATCATCAAGGGGCAACTGGAGGGCATGATCTATCAGGTTGGCGAATACAAAGACCGCGATACTTACCTGCGCCGGTGTATGAAAACCACCAATGACATGGAGGCGCTGGTAAAGGAGATTCTATCGGCGGCCCGGATGGGCGGCAGCGATTTCCACCTGGAGCGCACTGACCTGGACATCAGCCAAATGCTGCGAAAGGTCTGCCAGCAGTTCCGTGGCCGGATGGAGGATAAGCAGATCGAGCTTCGCATGGACATCCAGCCGGAATACCACTACCAGGGGGACCGGCGGCTTATGGAGAAAGTGTTCACCAATGTGATCGGAAATGCCGTGACCTATTCGCCGGTGGGGGCGGTGATTACTGTCACCCAAAAAGACGAGGTGTTTTCCGTGGAGAATACCGGCGTCCACATTGCTGAGGAAGATTTGGAGCGTATCTTCACTCCCTTCTATCGGGTGGACAAATCCCGGAACCGGAACAGCGGCGGCAGCGGCCTGGGGCTGTATATCACTAAAACCATCCTGGATCACCACGAAATTATCTATAACATGGTTAATACGGAAAACGGTGTGAAGTTTACAGCATTTTTGTGGTGATGGCACTATAAACTCTTATGAAAAAAAGCGTTGGGTGTGTAGCTAACAGTTACCATGCCCAACGTTTTATGGATTTCCCTACAGATTTAGAAGCGCTCTCTGGCGAGGATTAGATAATCTGTCCTGCCTTGCCCATCGACCATGCCGGGAAACCCCGAAATAGCGGGCTTTTCAGTGGCTTAAATGCGTAGACAGGCATAGTTTTCCGTTTAATTTTACGTATAGATATTCTATGCAATGGTTGACACTATGTAGTTCCAATGCTATAATAGAATAAACTACACAGCATCAATCAAAGGAGGCGCTTTATGGAGCAGCAACTTTCTATTTCAGAGTCAGAGTGGCGAGTAATGAAGATTGTTTGGAGTAATTCTCCACAAACACTTCCCGAAATATTAGACAGGTTAAAAGAAACAGGTTGGAGCAAGACGACTATTCAAACATACCTTGCCCGTTTGGTAAAAAAAGGAGCATTGACTACAAAACGTCAAGGAAAGGGATACTTATATTATCCAGCAGTATCAGAAAGTGAATGCCAGCTTGCGGAAAGCCGCAGTTTTCTAAGCCGCGTATATGATGGTTCCCTGTCTAAGATGGTAATGGGATTTGTCAAAAACGGCAATCTTTCGTCTGATGAATTGCATGAGCTAAAGAGCTTGATCGAGCAGCAGGAGAAAACAGATGCAGATACTCGGTAACATTTTCAATGCGATTATTTTTGTATCTGCTATTGGCGGTATATTTTGTGTTTTATCTCTTTTTATCAATCACATTCTGCGTTGTACGCTGCCGCTATGGTTTCCGCTTTGCGGTATGATCCTTTTTTGCGTTCCATTCCTTTCACCGGATGTGTTTCTCATATCACCAGAAACACAGGAATGGTTAAATGGATTTTATATTGCCTGTTGGGTATGGGTGTGTGGGTGCGGTATTCTTTTCGTCTATGATACGATACGCTCTATAATGGCAAAGCGGGCATTGAAAGGATACCAGATATGTAGCACTGAGCGTCTAAATGCTCTTTGCTTACAATGTGCGGAAATTGTCGGCTTAAAAAAAGTGCCTGCACTATATTGGGGGACTTTGGATAACCCCATTTGCGTTACCGGCGCAATCCGCCCAGCAATTATCATGAGCAAAACAGTTATAGAAAAGCTGACCGATGGCGAATTATCCGCTGTCTTTATCCATGAGTTGACCCATATTAAGCGGAAACATATTCTTTTGGAGCGTATCTATGATTATGTTTGCATATTAAACTGGCTCAACCCTTTTGCGTGGATTGCTAAAGGAGATTTTTCACTACATTGTGAAACGGATTGCGATTGCAATGCCTTAAAATTTTCGCAGGGAAAAGTCACAGAAACAGAATATGCTGCGGCTATTATCCGACTGCTGGAACTGTCTACGGTTCAAGCTACAAAACCCGGTAAAGGGATTGGCGCACTCAGTTTTGTGTTGACAAAACGTAGAATCAAACGGATCACCACAAAATCATCAAAGATCAGGGACAGGATGATAACGGCTATTCTGGCTGTTTCTCTGATACTTACGGTTGCTTTTTCCGTACAATTTAGCAGAGAACATTTCTATCCTTATCCGGCCTATAATACTGGTACAGAATATGGTGCGGGTTACAATGAGTAACCCGTATCATTAAAGCCTATAAATCTACGAATGTAGTTAAATGGAGGAGCGTATGAATACAAACATTGAGATTAGTCACATTACTAAAAAATACAAGAACGGCGTTACCGCCCTTGATGATGTCAGCTTTCGTGTTGGCAGCGGTGTTTTTGGCCTGTTGGGACACAATGGTGCTGGAAAAACTACGCTGATGAAGGCATTGGTTACGGTATTAACCCCATCAGCAGGCACAATCCGCATTTGCGGTTTTGATACCGTGAAACAGGGAAATGAGGTCAGAGCAAGAGTTGGATATTTGCCACAGGAACTTGCCATGTACCCCTCTCTTTCTGTATTTGACTTTGTAAATTACATGGCAGAACTCAAAGGCATTCATAACAAAAAAGCTGTCAGCAATGTGTTGGAACAGGTTGAAATGTTGGAATTTTCCAAACGCAAAATAGGTCAGCTTTCAGGCGGCATGAAACGGAGGGTTGGCATCGCGCAGGCGCTAATTGGCAATCCTCAAATTCTTGTTGTTGACGAACCGACAGCCGGTCTTGATCCAGAAGAACGGGTGAGGTTCCGCGGCCTATTGTCAAGATATGCAAGAGAGGGCCGCACCGTTTTGCTTTCTACACATATTGTCGAAGATATTCACCAGCTATGCGAAGAACTTGCTGTTCTGCGGAAAGGGCATCTATTTTATGCTGGCACATCTGCCACCTTATTGGAACGGGTAAAAGATAAGGTAAAAATCCTACATTTAGAAAATGAAAACCAGCTTATCGAGCTTCAAAAGAAATCGGTAGTATTATCGACGACATATGAGAGCCACGGATTGACTGCGCGAATAATGGACGAAAGCGGGCTTTTCTTACAGGCCACACCTGTCACGGCGACTTTGGAAGATGCTTATGTGTATTGTATGGGAGGGAAAGCCCATGCGTAAAATGTTTTCTGTTCTCCATTATGAATATAAAATGCAGTTCAAGCGTCTGGTTACATGGGGTGTACTTCTTGTAGCGACGGCACTTTCTTTACTTGACAATTTCCCCTCTGCTGGGAATTTAGCTCGGTTGGAGTTTTTGAATGAGCCAGCATACTTTGTTTATCGGATTGTGAGCCTCGACAGCCTTGTTTTATTGTTCGGTCTGATGTTCTTATTGGCAGGACGTATTCCGATAGATACTAAGACAGGAATGAAATCTTTGCTGATGTCATCGGCCTTACGAAAATGGCAATATGTGTTGGGAAAGCTGTTGGGCGGATTTCTATATGTTTTCTCCATGCAGTGTATTTTTCTTTTACTTAACACGACAATTTATTTTATTGCTGCGCCATTTGAAATTTCCCTGATTGAATGTATTGCCCCGTTGATAAAAGCAATCTTTGTTTCTTTAGTTCCAACGAGTTTATTTGTCAGCTTTTGCTCGATTGCCTTACCGGGGATGATTGACATTCGCTTATTCTATATTCTGGCCGCAATATTGTTTGGGTTTAATGCCACCTATGTAGGCTCGGCAGAGGCAATGCCATTTTACTTGATTACTTCCGGCGATTTAGTCCGTTTGATATGGGTGCATCCGAGATGGCCGTTTGTTGATATGGGGAGCGTTATTGCAAATGGATTTTTCCTTGTAGGAAGCGGTCTTGTGTTTGGCAGCCTGCTGTTTTTGAAACACAAGTTTTGGAGGTCAGAATGAAAGCGCGAATTGAAAGCGAAGTAAAAATTTTCGGGATAAATTTCTTTATCGTATCAGCGGCCTTTACGGTTGCTATGATTGTTCTTTCTATCATAGCCGGAAATCTGCTTGATTTTTATCCGGTCAGCTTTGAAGTGGTATTCCCGTTTTTTGTCACAATCGTTGTTGGTGAATGGGGAAAGACGAGAGCAGACAGTAATTTTGATATTATTGCCGCACAAAGCAAATCTCTTTTCAAATGGGTATTGTTACGTTATATAATCGCTTTTGCAATATCCAGTTTATTCGCGGTTTTTAGCATGGCAGGCGCGTCAGTTATGCGATACGAAATGCCAATATGGGAATTGATTGTGCTGTATTTCCCACCAACATTCTTTTTATCATCGCTGTGTGCCTTGTTAGGGATTATATGTAGGCAAGAACATATAGCAACATTAGTCTGTGGGGTTATATGGCTGATAATCTTATTGACGCGAAGCCTATTAAGATTTCCGGGGTTAGAATATGTCTATTTGTTTATCCGATTTGCCGGAGATCAAAATAATATTTGGCTATGGAACAAAGGAATTATTACTTTGGCAGGTCTATTTTTATGGTGTACCATTTACTGGAAATGCAAAAGAGTTGATTGAGATGTAAAAAAACGAATATCGCTTTAATCTGCCCCGCCAGACGGCAAAAGAAAAAAGCCGTTGCTCAGCAGGTAATCGTCACGTCCTACGTTTGACTATACGGCGGCTTTGAACCAATCAAGGCCGCCGATTTTTTACACCTTATCGCCAGCTCCACCAAAAAAATATCTCCACTCCACCTCAACTCCACCTTCGTAGTGTACCATAAGGGTGTTCCCGGCAGACGGGGACACCACCGGAGCGGGAAAAGCCCCGGCGAAAAACTACGTTAGGAGGTACACAAGTGAACCCACTGGTTTTACGACAAGGAAATGAGGTGGCCGTGAGATGAACCTGTGCAAACGAGCCTGCCTGTATTCCGTCCGCAAAAAGGGCAAGACCCTCACACTGCTGGCGTTTCTGCTGGTCATGGCTACGCTGATGCTGACCTGCCTTTCCATCCAATCGGCTACGGAAACGGCCAACGCCAATATCAAAAAAGCCCTGCTGGGCTATTTCACCATCAACGCCAAGACGCTGGAAAACGGCATCCCGGAGGATACGGTAAGCCAAATTCTTGCTATGGATGGCTTGAGTGGCAGGTACACCCTGCGCTCCTACACCTATGCTACTTATTTTGACGCAGACGGGAACCTTCTGGAAATCAACACCGAGGGCGCTGCCCAGGTGCCGGAGGGCTACGAGAACGCCGGACGGGTGGTAGCCAACTCCAATTCCCAGGAGGACAGCTATTTCACCGATGGCGGCTTTGAAATGGTGGAGGGCAGCCCCATCACCACTGAAACCGGCAGCCAGGTGATGATCCATGAGAAGTTCGCCCAGCGTAACGGCCTGTCTGTGGGAGACACCATGCTGCTGGGGAATGTGGAGGACAAAGATAAGACCATCCCCGTGACGGTGGCCGGGATCTTCACTAATACGGAAGAGCAGGATTCCATCGGCATGGCCCCGTCCTATGACCTTTACGACAACATTGTGTTTACCGACCTCTCCACCGCCTCTTTCCTGCTCTACGGCACCGAGGGAACCACCAATGTCCAGTACGGGGATTTCTATGTGAACGACCCGGACGAACTGGAGCGCATTATGACCGATGTGCAGGAACTGGATGGCGTGGATTGGGAGAGCTGTACCCTGACCCGCTACGACAACGACTATCAGAACGCCAAGGAATCCCTGGAGGGCTTGCAGAACATCGTCTTTATCGCCATCGCTGTGGTATCGGTAATCTGTTTCCTGGTGCTGGCCCTGTTCCTGACGCTGCGGCTCCGTGGACGAATCCATGAAACCGGCGTCTATCTGGCCATGGGCATTTCCAAAGGCTCGGTGCTGCTGCAATACCTGCTGGAAGTGATCCTTGTGGCGGCCATCGCCCTGTTCATTTCCTTCGGCACCAGCACAGCCATTTCCCATCAGATCGGGAGCAGTCTGCTCTCCCAGGTGACAAGCGAAACCTATGAAACGGTGGACTTGACCGGGGAAAGCGAAGCTGTGGAAGAAGAACCCACCGAGGATTTGGGCCTTGCCGAGATCGAGGTGGCTGTTTCCGCCGAGGATTACGCTATGGTTTGGGCTTTTGGCATGGTGCTGTGTGTGGCCTCTACCGCACTGGCGGCCTACCCGATCATGAAGATGAAGCCCAAGAGTATCTTGTCGCAAATGAGTTAAGGAGGTGCAGGTGATATGAATTTAGGAATACGAGCGATTTTATATAGCGCACGGAAATGGAAAAAGACCTTGCTGGTGTTCTGCCTGCTCCTGGCCATTACCACTTTGGTGCTGTCCGGCCTTGCCATAGCCGACGCCCAGGAGGAACAGGCCGAGGAAGTCCGGGGAACCACCGGGGCCAGCTTTACCGTGGAGAGAAACTTATCTACTGGCGGTTGGGCCAGCGGCAATAGTGGTTCTTATAGTACGCAGGAATTTATATCCGAAGAAATGCTTCAGAAAATTTCCTCAGTAGATGGAGTTGCAGGATATGATGCAGCGGTTGTCTCTATGCCGAGCTATTATAATGAAACTGGTGAAGAACTTGTTAATGGAAATGTTATCAACAGTTATTATACCTATGGTTCAATAAATACTGAATACAACCAACTTTTTTCATCCGGAAGATTTGAACTGGTAGAAGGTTCTCATATTACAGAAAATGTAAAAAACGGCCTTATCATTAGCAAAGAAAACGCTGAACGGAATGGGATAAAAATTGGTGATAAAGTTACCGGAATCAATGATCCGAATAATGGCGATCCAGAAGTTGATATGGAGATAGTAGGTTTTTTTGATATCGTTGCCGATAAAAATGATGAGGCGACCATGTATGATGCTTCTACACTATGGGATTATGCCGATTATGCTTTTTGCAGCTACAATGCAATGAAAGAAATGGCTGTTAATTATGAAGATGGGAGCAAACTCCAAGAGGCCCACTTTTTCGTAGAAGATGCAGCACAGTTGGATAACGTGATAGCTGAGGTACAGAACATATCCTCGATTAACTGGGATAACTTTATCATCACCGCCAATGACGAGGTATATCAAAATATTTCCAGCGCTCTTTCCGACACCGGCACTCTGATTACCACCCTCATTGTTGTCATTACTGCTGTGAGCATGGTGCTGATTATCCTGATCCTCTCCATGTCTATCCGCAGCCGAAAAAGAGAAACTGGGATTTTGCTGGCGGTGGGTATCGCCAAGCCTGCGGTCATTCTCCAGTATGTGCTGGAAACTATGCTGATCGCGGTGGTGGCCTTCCCGCTGGCCTACCTCTCCAGCAAACAGATTGCCGGCACTCTTGGTACACTGTTCGGCAAGGCGGCGGAAAACGTCATCGTCACGCCGCAGCATTTCATGCTGGTGGCTATCGTGGGCGGCGTCCTGCTGGTGGCGGCGGTGCTGGTGTCCAGTATCTCGACTATGCGGCTAAAGCCAAAGCAGATCTTGGCGCAGATGGAGTAAAGGAGGCGCAATATGAATTTAGGAATACGAGCGGTTTTACATACCGCAAGAAAATGGAAAAAGACGCTGCTGGTGTTCTTCCTGCTCCTGGCTATTACCACCCTGGTGTTATCCGGGCTTGCCATAGCCGACGCCCAGGAGGAACAGGCTGAGGAAGTCCGGGGAACCACCGGGGCCAGCTTCACGGTGGAGAGAAACTTATCTACTGGTGGTTGGGCAAATGACAGTGATGGTACTTATAGTACGCAAGAACTCATCACTAAAGATATGATTCAAAAAATCGCTTCGGTGGAAGGTATCACTGGGTACGATGCGTCAAATGGCGGTGTGCCTACCCTGTACGATGAAGAAGGAAATAATCTTAGCCTTAGCCCAGACGGATTCGCCTATTATGCTTATGGCGCATATAATTCTGAATTTAACAGTTTATTTGTATCCGGGCGATTTGAGCTTGTTGAAGGTTCTCACATTACAGAGGATGTTACAGATGGAGTTATTCTCAGCCGGGAGAGCGTTGAAAAAAACGGGTTAAAAATAGGAGACAAAATTACAGGTATTATTAACCCTGAATATAACGATCCAGAGGTTGAGATGGAACTTATAGGCGTATTTGACATTGTGGCGGACAAGGACGACACAATAAATATGTACGATGCGTCTACCTATTGGGACTATAATCAATATGCTTTCTGTAGTAACAATGTTATGGAGGCATTGGCAGTAAATTACTCAGATGATGGAATTGAAAGAGCCTTTTTCTATGTGGAGGACGCTGCTCAATTAGACAATGTAATAAAGAACGTGCAACATATTGATTCTATTAACTGGGATAACTTTATCATTACCGCCAACGACGAGGTATATCAGAATATCTCCAGCGCCCTTTCTGACACCGGCACCCTGATTACTACCCTCATCGTTGTCATCACGGCTGTGAGCATGGTTTTGATAATTCTCATCCTCTCCATGTCCATCCGCAGTCGAAAGAGAGAAACCGGGATTTTGCTGGCCGTTGGAATCGCCAAGCCTGCGGTGATTCTCCAGTATGTGCTGGAAACCCTGCTGATCGCGGTGGTGGCATTCCCGCTGGCCTACCTATCCAGTAAGCAAGTGGCCGGCGCCCTGGGTACGCTGTTCGGCAAGGCGGCGGAGAATGTCATCGTCACGCCGGAGCATTTCATGCTGGTGGCTATCGTGGGCGGCATTTTGCTGGTGGCGGCGGTGCTGGTGTCCAGTATCTCCACCATGCGGCTGAAGCCCAAGCAGATTTTGTCGCAGATGGAATAAGACCATCCACCCCCTAAAATAACGAAATGAGGTAATCACTATGAGTATCATGGAAATCAAGCAAGTGGGATATTCCTACGATAATAAAAAGAAAGTCTTAAAAGGCGTCAACGCCGAAATGGAACAGGGCAAACTCTACGCCATCCTGGGGCCTTCCGGCTGCGGCAAAACCACCCTGCTCTCCCTGATCGGCGGCTTGGACAGCCCCGGTAGCGGCCAGATTTACTTTGACGGGCAGGATATTGCCAAGACGGGCCTTTCCGACCATCGGAAAAACCATGTGGCGTTTATCTTCCAAGCATACAACCTCATCGACTACTTGACTCCCACGGAGAATGTGTCGCTGACTTCCAAGCTGCCGCCGCTGCCCATTTTGGAGCGGCTGGGCCTGACGAAAGAAGAATCGAAGCGCAATGTACTGAAACTCTCCGGTGGCCAACAGCAGCGTGTGGCCATCGCCCGTGCCCTGGCAAGTGAGGCCCCAGTGATCCTGGCGGACGAGCCTACCGGCAATCTGGACGAGGACACCGCCCAGGACATCACGGATATTCTCAAAGAGAGCGCCCACAAGATGAACAAGTGTGTGGTGGTCGTTACCCACTCCAATGAACTTGCGAAGCAGGCCGATGTGGTGTTCCGGCTGAGAAAGGGTGAGCTGCAGGTGCTAGAGCGCGTTCAAGATGGAGCCGCCCAGCCTCAATCCCGCAGAAACAACGCTCCCCGCAGTGAAAGGAGGGCGCATTGATGGAGATGGACAGCAATCCAATCACAAAGCCCTCGAAAAAAGGGACTATCCTTTCCGTTGCATTTTATGTTCTTGCGGCGGTGCTGCTGATTACGGCTTTTGTTTCCCTGGTAGCCTGCCACCAAAATATCTCCCGGCAGCTTGAGCAGGGCGTTCCTGTGCAGGGAAATGAACTGGCCATTGTGAATCTCTATCTTACAAGCTGTGTGCAGTATTTCGCCTTTGCCGCCGCCATGGTGTTTTGCGGCAAGGCAGCCCCCAAGGTGCTGGCGCTCAAGAACGAGATGCCGGTACAGGTCACGCCCTATATGCTCAACGCCTCGACAGAGGCCCCTGACTCCACCTTTATGGAAGAGGTGGAGCCGGAGGAAGACGATACGGATTTTGAGGCTTGGGGATTCCGGGAAAAGGAAGAATAAATAAAAAAGACACGCCGGCGGGCTTGCAGAGCAGCAAGCCCTCGGCCATGTCTTGAAAACAGGAGAATGGAGGTGATTCCCATGCAGCAAACAGAGTGGGTTTATTGTCCCGTCTGCGGGAATAAAACCCGTGATCGAATCAGGGAGGATACGGTTTTAATCAATTATCCTCTCTACTGCCCAAAGTGCAAACGAGAGAGCTTAATCCAGGCGAAACAATTACATATCGTTGTCATCAAAGAGCCAGACGCATAGACGCAGAGCCGATGAACCTGTGAGAATTTCCCACGGGCATCGGCTCTTTTTCACTCTCTGGGCTGGCTGTCCAAGGCCGCCCTAACTGTCGCCTTGATGATCTGCATAGAACGCTCATCGCAGTTATACAGCATACGGACAAGGTTTTCCATTTCGGAATCCTCAATCTGCTTTTCTGGGAAGAAAATCTGATCGGGTAAAATGGACAGTTCCCGAATCAGCTTGTAGAGAATGTCGTAGCTGGGCTTTTTGCCTTCGTTCTCGATACGATATATAAATCTCTCGGTTACTCCGACCTTGGTAGCCAGATCTTCGACCGTAATATCTGCTTTCATGCGGGCATTCTTGATGATCTCACCAAGCGTTTCATGTTTAATCTGCACCTACAGTTCACCTCTCTTTCTATTTTACAGATTTATGCTAGATTTATAATGGCATAGCAGTTCAAATTTTAGAGAACTGACAGTGCATAGAAAAGTGAACTGACCCGAATCGTATAGATGGTCCTGCCAATAAAAAAAACGAGGTTTTGGCAGGGTGCTTTGTCATGCCCATCCCTCCAGACCACGTTTTTGGCCTGGAGGGATATTTCATGCGTTGGTCATCCTGCGCACCGCTGCTCATTAGAAGCAGCGAGTATGATTCTATGTCGTAGGCCGCCTGTTTGACGGTGTACGGTCAAAAAAACTTCCCGTTTTTCAGCGGGATACTATGCCCTTCACACTGAACCATCATGCCATGATTTACACGAACTAAAAAGAAACGCGCTTGCCGTTTGGGGTAATACCCCATTCTGCAGGTGCGTTTTTCTTTATAGAGGAACCCCATCATTTCCACGTTGTAGGGGACCGCCCGGCCAGTCTGAATTTCTCGCAATTCAGACTGATCGGAGGTAAAACAGCGTGGACGCTGATAAAAAAAGAATATGGATTCGCGGCCAATTTGTCGAGGTCACGGATGAAGTGTACCGGGCCTATATGCAGGGCGACCGGAAAATGCGCTATTTTGAGAACGATTTGAAAACCGAGCGGTTCGTTCTCGGAAGGGAGGGCCAAGTGGTGCAGATCATCCCCAGCCGCGAAGATTCTTTGGACCGGCTGGTGGATGAAAATGCCCAGCAATTCTCCGACGAGCAGGAAAGTGTGGAGAGCGTGGTGCTTCACAAGCTGGAAGTGGACAGGCTACATACCGCGCTTTCCCTGCTGACTCCAGAGGAACGTGCGCTGATCCAGGCGCTGTTCTTTGAGGAAAAGACAGAACGGCAATATGCAGACGAGCTTGGCGTGTACCGCAATGCTGTTCATGTTCGGAAAATGAAGGTCCTTAAAAAGTTGAAGCTCTTATTGGAGGGCTAAATTAAACCAAATGAGGAACCTCTTGCTTTGATAACGCAAGAGGTTCCTTTTATATCGTTTATACTTATTTTTCATATTCTTATTTAGGCGTTCATGTTTCTTGGCTTGTATTCTTCGAAAGAGCGAAGTATAATAGGTGCTGGAGGTATGTGCAATGGATTATATGACTTTAAGAGAAGCCGGCGAGAAATGGGGAATTTCTCCACGGCAGATCAATTATTATTGCTCCGAGGGACGCATTCCGGGAGCTGAAAAAATGGGAACGGTTTGGCTAATCCCCAAAGATGCCAAAAAGCCGGTGGACGGCAGGACGAAACAAGGGAGGGCCTTGAAACATGAATAGTGTTTTGATTATAGACGATGACAAGGAACTTTGTGCCTTGATGAAAAAATGCGTGGAACAGGAAAATTTGTCTGCGGTGGTGGCGTATGGCGGTTTAGAGGGCCTGCGGCTGCTGGAAGAAAACAAGGATGCCTGTTCTCTGATTATTCTGGATGTAATGATGCCGGATATGGACGGCTTTCAGGTATTGCAGAAGATCCGGGAGAAACATAATGTGCCGGTGCTGATGCTGACCGCCAAAAGCGATGAGGAAGATAAAGTTTCTGGCCTGCGGCTGGGGGCGGACGATTACCTGACAAAACCTTTCAGCATTAACGAGCTGATGGCTCGCGTCAATTCCCTGATCCGGCGCTATACCACCTTAAATCCCGTGGCCGGGAACGAGGCCGCCACTATGCTGCTGAAAGATATGGTGATTGATAAAGTCAATCGGACGGTGACAGTTCAAAATCTCCCGGTAGAGCTGACCGGCAAGGAATTTGACCTGCTTCTGTTTCTGGCGTCCAACAAAGGCCGGGTGTTTACCAAGAAGCAGATTTACACGCAGGTATGGGCGGAGGAATATGCCTTTGACGACAGCAACATCATGTCTTTTATCAGCAAACTGCGGAAGAAAATTGAGCCAAATCCAGAACAGCCGTTTTATATCCAGACTGTCCGGGGTGTGGGGTATCGGTTCAATAAGGAGGCATGAGCATGGAGCTGAACATTTATCTGCTGCTGGCCTTATTGATTGCCCTGCTGGTGATTGCTTACCTTTTGGCAAAACTTCACCGCGTCCGGGGCCAGCTTTCCCTTATTAAAGATGCCCTGACGGATATAAAGAACGGAAACCTGAACCGCCGTGTGCTGGCGCGGGAAAGTGACCTGACAAAGCAAATCTGTTATGACATCAACGAAATTGCTATGAGCAGCCAATCCCGGCTGATCCAGCAAAAGCAATCCGAGCAGGCTTATAAACGACTTATGACAAGCCTTTCCCATGATGTAAAAACGCCGCTTGCCTCTCTGGTGGGCTATTTGGAGGCCGTGGAAAGCAAGATCGTAACAGGGGCCGAGCAGGAAGAATATATTCGGGTGGCTACGGAAAAAGCCCATCACCTGAAAGACTTTGTGACCGCCCTGTTTGAATGGGTGAAGCTGGATGCTGGGGAGCAGATTTTTCATTTTGAAGTCTGCGACCTGAACGAGCTTTCCCGCAACATTATGGCTGACTGGGTGCCGCTGCTGGAAAATCACAATCTTTCCTATGAGATAGAGATACCCGAAACAGAATACATGACAAGGGTTGATCCCACCGCCTACACCCGTATTCTCAATAACCTGCTGCAAAATATCCTGACGCACAGCGACGCAAGGCAAGTGTCCCTGACCATAACCGAAACGGAGCAGCAGGCAAAAATCATGGTGGCCGATAACGGGAAAGGGATTTCCGCCGCTGACATCCCCCATATCTTTGAACGAATGTATCAATGCGACCACTCCCGATCTGCCAAAGGGAACGGGCTGGGCCTCTCCATTGCGAAGGAACTGGTAAGCGTCCATAAAGGAACCATCACGGCAGCCAGTGTCCCCGGAGCTGGTACAACCTTTACCATCATACTTCCGAAAGCCCTGTGACCGCGCAGGGCTTTCTTGCGTTCAAAGCAAGGTTAAAACAAGATTTCGGCAAGGTTATGGCAAGGTTCGTCCCTTATAATGGGAACCATGAAAGGAGGAAACCGCATGACGATCATTGCAACTGAAATCCAGAAATGGAAGCGGAATAAGATTGTCTGGTGTATTTTGGCCCTGACGCTGCTGTTTGGGGCGTTTGCGATTGAGCGGGCTTGCAGCATTGCAAGGAGCAGCCCCTACATGGATAGCTTTGGCGACCTCTACACACTGGCGTTTAAGAACCTGTCCAGCCTGTTCCTGCCGATTGTGCTGGGAATGTTCGCCACAACCTTATTTTTTGACGAACACAAGAACGACACGCTGAAAGAACTGCTCATCATTCCTATCACAAAAGCGCAGCTATACTTTTCAAAAGTTGCTGTGGTGATCCTGATGTCCGTGGGACTGTGCCTGATTACCTTTCTTTTATGTGTTGTCGGCGGGCTGATTGCTGGGGGCTTTCCCGATCTGAATGCCCAAACACTAATGGTTGCTGGCCTTTTGTATCTGACGGGCGGGCTTCTGATCCCCATAGCCATGCTTCCGATTGTGTTTCTTGCCACGCTGTCAAAAGGATATATCCTGCCTATTGGCGCAACGCTGCTTTATCTGGTTCCCGTAGTCATTGCCCCTGCCTATCTTACGGGAATACACCCGCTGGCAAGCGTGATGGGGATTTATCCCCATATTTCCGAAGCAGCCGCAGCTATGGTAGAAAGCCTGATGCAAGGCGTTTTGCCCCATACTTCGCCGCTTGTCTGTGCAGGTTCGCTGCTTCTGATCGGTGCCGCATTTGCCGCCGCATCCGTTGTGGCTCTAAAAAAGCAATCTTATTGAAAGGAAAGACCTATGAAACGATTGATTAGTTTATTCCTCTGTGTTCTGTTCGCTTTTTCGCTTTGCGCCTGCCAGCAGGCCGCCCCATCTTCCAGCGAAGCCCCCGACCAGCAGGCCATTACAGAGGAAGCTACCGAATACTTTAACCAGATGATGGATGGAGATTTTGAAACTTTCTTCAATGCGCTGCCGCAGGGCGTACAGGACAATACTTCTGCGGAGGCGATACAGGAAACATGGAAGGAAGAAGCCGATAAGCTGGGCGGGCTGCCGGAGAACGCTTCCCCGGAGGTGTCCTGTTATGTGCCGGAACACTCCGACCAAATCCGTGTTGAATTTGTCATTCCCTGTGAAAAGGGCGATTTCAAAGTGTTCATCAACTATTCCCCGGATGGCAGCCTTTACAACTATGTCATTTGGAAAAATGAAGCAGAATAAGAAAGAGAGGCATCTTTATGAGTGACTTTGTGATTGAAACCAAAAAGCTGACGAAGATTTACGGCGAGCAAACCGCCGTCAGCTCTGTGGATATTCATGTGAAGCCGGGCCGGATTTACGGGCTTTTGGGCCGAAATGGAGCCGGTAAGACCACCATTATGAAAATGATTTTGGGCCTTACGCCAATCACTTCCGGCGAAGTGGATGTGTTCGGCCAGAACATCAAAGGCCATGAGAAGCGCATTTATCCCCGCATTGGGGCTATCATCGAAACTCCCGGCTTTTACCCGAACCTGACCGGCACAGAAAACCTTGAAATCTTTGCGAAGCTACGCGGGACGCCCCGGCCCAACGCCGTCAAGAACGCACTGGAAGTCGTGGGGCTTCCTTACCGGGACAAAAAGCTGTTCAGCAAGTATTCTCTCGGTATGAAGCAGCGTCTCGGCATTGCCAACGCCATCCTGCATGACCCGGAGCTTTTGATCCTGGATGAACCGACCAACGGGCTTGACCCCATCGGCATTGCCGAAGTGCGGAATTTTATCAAGGATTTAAGCGTGGATCGCGGCAAAACCATCCTGATTTCCAGCCACATTCTTTCCGAAATCGCACTTCTGGCGGATGATATTGGCATCATCGACCACGGCGTACTGCTGGAAGAAAGCAGCATGGAGGATTTGGAAAAGAAAAATCGGAAATACATCCAGCTTCAGGTGTCGGATGTCCCCAAAGCCTCACTGATTTTGGAACGGCAGTTCCATGTGACGGATTATGCGGTGCAGGACGAACATAACCTGCGACTCTATGACACCGCACTGGATATGGCGGCAATCAACAAGGCCCTTGTGGTGCAGGATGTGGCTGTTATCAGCTCCCAAATCTGCAATGATACCCTTGAGGACTATTTCAAGCAGATTACGGGGGGAGAGGGCATTGCTTAAACTGATACAGATTGAATTTCTAAAGCTGCGCCGGAGAAAGTTTATCTGGCTCATGCTGCTGGCAGCTCTGTTTATGCCGCTGGCCGCCGTGTTCTACTTCGCAAGCGTTAAGGGAACCGGCGTGGAACCCATCGAGTTTTACAAGTGGACGGCGTTCAGCTATACCCCGTGGATTATCCTGCCGGTGGTGCTGGGGATGCTGTGTACCATGCTGATGTATAACGAAAACCAATATGATATGCTCAAACAGCTCTGGATTGTGCCGGTCAATAAGATGGCGTACTTTTTCAGCAAATTTGCTGTGGTGCTGGTGTACTCGGTCTGCTTCATGCTGATTACCGCAGCCGCGTCCATCCTTACCGGCGTCCTGCCCGGCTATATTGCCTTTGACAGCGGGAGCGTCCTTTATCTTCTGCGGAAGTGTATGGAAATCTCTCTGCTGACCGCCTTTGCGGTGCTGCCAATACTGGCGGCTGCCGCAGCGCAGAAGGGGTATATTCTTCCCGTCTGCCTGACGCTGGTTTATACATTCCTCGGCTTTATCCTCTTGATGGTGAATATGTACCTGCATCCGCTGTCCAGCATGACCGCCATTGTTATGCGGGATATTCCGGGTGTCGTAATTACCCAGCCACTCAATATTCCGGGGGCATTCCTCTGCATAGGCGTGTGGGGCGTTGCTTCTGTCCTGCTGGCTGGGGCTGCTTTGAAAAAGAGAAAGTGAGGTGCATTTGAAATGGAACTTTTACTTTGGGCGGAGCGCCGGAAACTCCGCCGTTCCAAAATCTTGTGGATTGCCGGTTTTGCAACGGTCATGGTGGCGTTGATTGTCTTTGCACAGGGTCAGTTCACGTTCTATGAAAGCCGCTATATTGACGGTGCCGGATGGTTTATGACAGCGGCCCAATCCCTTGCCACCTTTTATGTGCTGCCTGCGGTCATTGCCCTGCTGGGAAGCTATATGATCTGCCGGGAGGAACAGGAGGACACCCTGAAATCCCTGCGGCTCATTCCCGTGGATGAAGTGAAGCTGACGCTCTCCAAAATGGTGCTTGCTCTGGTGTTCAGCGTCGTAATCTATCTTCTGCTTTTTGCGATTACCTTTCTCGTTGAGGCCGTTTTGCACTTTGAAGCTCTTTCAATTGGCCTTGTTTTGGGAAACCTGAAAACATATCTTCTGGACGGGATCGGCGTGTTCTTTGCCATTTCTCCGATTATCGCTTTGGTGGCCCGGATGAAAAAAGGTTACTGGCTGGCGCTGGTATTTGCAGAAATTTATTCGTTTGCTGGGCTGTTCGCAAGTATGTCCGAACAGCTAAAGACGGTATATCCCATGACGGCCGTTTTCAATATCTCCGGCTATTACGATGCAAGCATGGTTCAGGTCTTAATTGGTATCATAGTTCTGCTGGCCTGTGCTGTTCTGGCGCTGTTCATTCTGAAAGGGCTGAACAGGAAAGTAAAATAATTCTGATTTTCTAACCACCAATCAGATAAGAACATAATAAGGAGCTGATAGAAGGGGGAAGTTAATGAGAAAATTGCTTGTCATAGACGACAATTTGGGTTTTTTAGGTTTTTTGACCTCTGCTTTAGAAAAATATTTTGAGGTTTATACAGCAACAGGGGTAAAAGATGCGTTGCGATTGCTGGAACATCAAAAAGTCGAAGCAATCTGTTCTGATTATAATATGCGGGATGGCACAGGACTGGATTTGCTCGAAGAAATTCGTCAAAAAGGGATCACTGTCCCTTTCCTGCTTATGTCTGGCGACGATGATTTCCTGATTGAACAACAGACAAAATTTTATGGCGGCGTTTTCTGCTGCAAAACCGACTGTGATTTCATTGCGAAAGTAAAGGCATTAGTAAATCCTGAACCTAAAACATAATATTTTCATTATCTGCCGGACGATGGCAAAAGAAAAAAAGCCGTCGTGCAGCAGACTTATTGACACGCCCATATTACTTTTTCGGCGGCTTTGAGAAAATCAAGGCCGCCGTTCTTTATGCCCTCATACTGACGACGCCCTGACGCTGGCGGGATCGGCGGCTTACGGAGGGAGCCGCCATGGAGGAAAAAGCGTTTCGACATAATGCGACAGAGCGCAGGCTGTCAAAAAATCGCTTGCTGTTCACCGTGGCTTTACGCCTTTCATACTGAACCATCATGCCATGATTTACACGAACTAAAAGGAAACGCACTTGCTGTTGGGGCTGTTGTCCCATTCTGCAGGTGCGTTTTTCAATATAGAGGAACCCCATTCCCACGTTGTAGGGGGCCGCCCGACCAGTCTGAATTTCTCGCAATTCAGACTGATCGGAGGTAAAACAGCGTGGACGCTGATAAAAAAAGAATATGGATTCGCGGCCAATATGTTGAGGTTACGGATGAAGTGTACCGGGCCTATATGCAGGGCGACCGGAAAATGCGCTATTTTGAGAACGATTTGAAAACCGAGCGGTTCGTTCTCGGAAAGGAGGGCCAAGTGGTGCAGATCATCCCAAGCCGCGAAGATTCTTTGGATCGGCTGGTGGATGAAAATGCCCAGCAATTCTCTGATGAGCAGGAAAGCGTGGAGAGCGTGGTGCTTCACAAGCTGGAAGTGGACAGGCTACATACCGCGCTTTCCCTGCTTACCCCAGAAGAACGTGCGCTGATCCAAGCGCTGTTCTTTGAGGAAAAGACAGAACGGCAATATGCAGACGAGCTTGGCGTGTACCGCAATGCTGTTCATGTTCGGAAAATGAAGGCCCTCAAAAAACTTAAAAAAATTTTGGAATAATCGTTGTGCAACCTCTCACCCTCAACGGCAAATAGGGTGAGAGGTTCTTTTTATGGCCTCACGGCACCTTGAAAACTGCATACCCATTCATCAAGCACATTCCCGCTGTTTTGGCGAAAGCCAAAGCCCAGGTAGCGGCTGCGCGGTGATCTGCCGGGAGAAAACAACGAGACACCACCGAAAAAAGAAATTGTAGGTCTTTGGTTTGTTCTTCCCAGCAAGGAGCGAGAAACAGCAGGCTGCCAGTACCGGGCGGCTCCCGGTACGGCCATGACCAGCAGCGGAGCGATACTCCCGTCCAGCCTAACGTCCGAGCGTTGAAGCGGTTTGCTGCCGTGATCCGTCGCAGGCAATGGGGGCGGTTGCGTGAGAACCACGCGAGGGGTGAGATTCCCCGTGGAGCTGGTGAGCTGCCAGCCGTTTGATGACTTCCCGCAGTGTTCCGGGGTGTCGAGGACAAATAGGAACGCTTTGAAATATGAGCCGTACAGCAGGACGGGCCAATGAAAACAAGAGGATTGTTTTATCTCTCCCCGGTCTTCATTCTGTTCTGCTGTCCGGTTCTACATAGGCGGCAGCAGCCGCCTGCATTTCAAAGGGAGGTCATAAAGCATGAACAGAACATATCATCGCGGCGATATGTACTATGCCGATTTGGGCCGGGGAATCGGCTCCGAGCAGGAAGGTTATCGCCCGGTCCTGATTATTCAGAATGATACTGGAAACAAGCACAGCCCCACGGTCATTGTGGCAGCCATATCCAGCAAAGTGGACGCCAAGGCCAAGCTGCCTACCCATTACCTTCTCAAAGCAGAGAACGGCCTGGAGCTGCCTTCTCTGGTGCTGATGGAGCAGCTCCGCACCATTGATAAAAGGCGGCTGGAAACGTACATCGGACATCTGGAGGAACAGCATATTCGCCGGCTCAACCGCGCCCTGGCTGTCAGCGTGGGATTGATCGAAGAAACACCCCCAAATTTAATCATGTGCCTTTGTCCGGCCTGTGCCAACAACTTCTACGGCACAGGCTCTTATTATTTGCGCAGGGTTCACCCTGGCCGGGTGGAAAAGGACATCTGCACTTACTGCGGCCAGCGGCCCGGTTTTGACTATGAAGTGGTCAAGAGGCACCAATGAGTAGGGGGCAGCCTATGGAGATCGTATTCCATACCGGGAAAGACAGCGAGCAATCCCTGCGCCAGTTCGCTGAAAAACGCGCCGAGTTCCTCGTTCGTGAATTGAGGGACTTTAGCGCAGAAGAATTAAAAGCATTGCTTTCTACATTGAAAGAAGATAATCGCACCTTTGAGCAAAAATGAGGACGTTCCTATAATAATGGAGAAAAGGGCGGTTTTCTCACCGTCCTGGAAAGGAGGATATTTGAATATGAAACGCAAAGCAAGAATCCAGATGGGAATTGATGATAGATTGGTGGCCATATATGCGAGAAAATCCCGCATTACAAATAAGGGAGATAGCATTGGTGTTCAGTTTAAGCAAAGTGCCGACTATGCTATCAACCAGCTTTCTCTATCGGAAGATTACGAATTTGCCCGGTATGAGGACAAAGGCTTAAGTGGTTACTATTCCGACCGCCCAGATTTTCAAAGGCTACTCCGGGACATTGAGATGGGGAAAATCAAGGCTGTGGCCTGTTACAAATTAGACCGAATCAGCCGTAAAACTTCCGACCTCATGCGGCTTCTGGAATACTTTGAGCGTCACGATGTGACGCTTTTGGTCTGCTCCAACAATATCAATACGCGGATCAGCACATCCAAAATCATCATCCAGGTGCTGGCCATTATCGCAGAATTTGAACGCGATATTCTAACTGAACGTATCCAGGATAACTTGATGGAGCTGGCAAAAGATGGGCGCTGGCTGGGAGGCAAAACACCGACCGGCTTTTCTTCCCAACGTGTGACAACGGGAAGTGGAAAAAATAAGAGTGCCATTAGCTTTCTCGTCCCTGTGCAGGAAGAAAAAGAGATTGTATTGGAAATCTACAGCACCTTCTGGGAGACACGTTCTCTCTTGCAGACGGCAAATATCATCAGTGAGAAATATGAAACGAAGCATGGCGCGAAGTTTACCACATCCACCATCCGGCTGATTCTGCGGAATCCAATCTACTGCGTGGCAGATGAATATTCCTACAACTATTTTCTGGAGCATGACGGGAACCTGTTTGGAGAACCGTCCGACTTTGATGGTCAGCATGGGCTTACTGCTTATAATAAGACCGACCAGATGAAAGTTGAGGATGAGGATTCCACCTTTTTCAATCCCAAATTCTCACAGCTTCTTACCAGGAAACCCATTAGTGAATGGATTGTTTCTGTGGGTCGCCATGAGGGATTTATCAGCTCCCGGAAATGGGTGGAAACACAAAATATGCTGGATGAGATTGCAGAAAAGTATAACCGGCCCCATAGAAAAACCAATGCTTTGTTGTCCGGCTTAATGTATTGCCCTATTTGCGGAAAACGGCTGCGTGTACTGCCAGAATCCAATCGCTGGACGAATGGCAAGCCCCGCTTCAAGTATGCCTGCCCTGGGGTGAGGGCAAAGGAATGTACCTTCAAAGGGGTTGAGGGTGTAACGCTTGATGAATTTGTTATCCACTCACTCTCCAGCCTGCAAGAAGAACATTCCGACTATTACCGGCAACTTTTGGAGAACAGGGTTGCCAGCATGATCCGTACTGACCAAAGCGAGAAAGAGTACCAGGAAACCAAAAAGGCTATTGAACGCTTAAATGCGGATATTGCCGCACAGGTACGAAATCTGCGTGAGGCAGATGACGCCCTTAAACGCTTCATCCAGGATGATATAAAGGAATTGACGGACGAGCTGGCAAAGTGCGAAGCTGCGCTGCGCCGAATGGAGGATACTCAATCTGAAAATCAGTATCTCGTCCATGAACTGAATGGCATGAAAAAAAGGCTGCTGTCCTTTGAGGAGTTTGCAAAGGACGCACAGCCTGAAGCTCTGTTTACTTTAGTTCATTCGATTGTTGACCGAATTTATATTACTACTGATGGCACCAAACAGAAATGCCAGGTATATATCAAAGGCTGCGCCACGGAGGATTATTCCGACGTACTCGGCGCAGCCGGGTACATAGAGGAAGAACCCCTGTTGCCGGTGGTGTCGTATATGCCGCCAATGTGTGATTTAGATTACTATAGCATTCACACCTAAGTATAGACGAAAGGTGATTTATAATCAATATCGCAGAGATCTGGGAGAGATATTGAGGCAATTGTGCAGATACAAGGGAGTAGAGATCATAGAAGGGCATCTGATGAGAGATCATGTACATATGTTGGTGATGATACCGCCAAAGATCAGTGTAGCTTAGTTTACAAAGGGCGAAAGGTTGCGTTGTATGGCGGCGCTTATGCGCCGTCATATCTTCCAAACGATGTTGATACTTTCGCTTGTGGCGTAAATTGCGGAAATCATCAAATCCACCACCCGCCGCTTATCGTCAAAGTTCACTTCTTCCCATGTGTCCAGATAGCCGGAAATTTCTTTGACCTGTTCCGGGCTGATGGTATCCACACTCAACTCCGCTATCTTTTTGACAAGCTCCTGCTTGCGTCCGTCCAGTTCTTCAATCTTGCTGTTCACATAGGAGAGCAGGACGGGATTTGCCCCGGTTAGTGTGTCAATGAGCGTTTCAATTTCATGCTGGACTTGTGCGAGTTCCACTTGCAGGGCAGTCAGCTTCGGATTGGACTTCAAGGCATTTTTTCGCCCCTTGATGGTCTGGAACGGTTTTAGCTTTTTTACCATAGCGGCATAGATAACAGCTTCCGTATCGGGAATACGGAGCGTCCCTGCGCCCTCACAGCTTTTGTTATCGGAACGCTTGCTGCAACGGAAGTACCACCGCCCATAACTGCCCTCGGCTTTTAACGCTTTCTGGCACCTGCCGCATTTGATTTTCCCAGCTAACCAAGTATTGACCGCTTTTCGTCCCGCCTGATAACTGGCGTTGGCTAAAATCTTCTTTCGGCATTTCAGCCACAGTTCAGAAGAAACCAAGCCCTCACTGGGAGCCATAACCAGCGTATGCCCTTGCAGATTGTGTTTGGTGTCGCCTTTCATTCCCCGGCCACGATAGAAGTAACACCCGTTCATTCCAGTAAAGTCGGCGGCGTCATTGATAATGACCGTCCCTTGACTTTTGAAAAACTCATAAATATCAAGGTCAGCCTTGACATAAATGGGATTGCATAAAATGTTTGCGAGTGCCGGACGGGAAAAATCCTTAATACCATGCTCCGCAAAATGCCGAACAATATCGCCATAGGAAGTTCCCGGCTCGGCATACATCTCAAACATCAGCTTGACCTGTTCCGCTTCTTCGGGGTTTGCCACTAACTTCTTTGTGTTGATACCATCTATCTTGATTGGCTCCGTGTGAAATCCATAGGGAGCCTTGCCGCCCATGCGAAAACCCTTTAGGCTTCTGGAGTAGTAGGCATCGGCTACCCGCTTCTGTATGGTTTCCCTTTCAAGCTGGGCGAACACAATACAAATATTCAGCATCGCCCGCCCCATCGGGGTGGAGGTATCAAACTTTTCCGTAGAGGACACAAACTCTACATTGTATTGCTGGAACAGCTCCATCATATTGGCAAAGTCCAGAATGGAACGGCTGATACGGTCGAGCTTGTAAACCACGACTTTTGCAATTAAGCCCCGCTTGATGTCCCGCACCAGTTCTTGAAACTTCGGACGGTCTGTGTTCTTGCCGCTGTACCCTTTGTCTGTGTATTCCTTGCAGTTACCGCCTTTCAACTCGTATTTGCAAAATTCAATCTGGCTTTCAATGGAAATGCTGTCCTTTTTGTCTACCGATTGCCTTGCATAGATTGCGTCTATTCGATTATTCATATTGTCGCTCCTTTTCTTAAAAAAGAAACGGAGCTGCTGACACCTTTATTATACCGTCAGCAGCCCCGCAAATCAACGATGGCTTCGGAAAACCTTATGCCCCGGCTTCCTCACTCTGCCGTTTGTCGGCATACTTGCGGAACACCTCGTAAAGCTGTTGTTCCAGCTCCCGGCGTTTTGCCGCTTCCTGCTCCGGCGTGAACACTGGGGAGAGATTTTCCAGCGTGATTTCCTTTCCCTGAAAAGTCACGACTTCTGTTTCTTTCTTGTATCTGATATGCTCCATAGTACCTCCGTATTTAATTTTCAAAGTGCAGTGCCGTCATACTGCGGCGTGAAATGTTTTCTGTCATCGATCACCGTTCCCTTGTGTGTCGCTGCTGTCGTTTCAGTTCTGCCAGCACCTCCGGCGGGATACGGTCTACCAGCCGCTGAATGTCTTTCAGCTCGCTTTCCAGCTTTGCCCGTTCCATCGTATCTTTCATCTTGCCTTTTTCGCTGGCTTTGGCTCTGGCTTCCAACTGTTCATTTTCTGCCAAAAGGTCGTTTATCGTGACCTTGTATTTTTTGAGCTGCCCGGAGAAGTTCTCCATCTGCGGAAACCACTTTTTCAGCAGGGAGAGGGCTTCCTCTTTCTTCTTTCCAGCATTGAACGGGGTAATACCGTCCAGCGTGGCTTCAATGGCTCTTGCCTGTTTGGAGAGATTGACCGCCTGCTTGAACAGACGGGTAGGGATATGCTTCCTGCCTGTCTTGCTGGCACTTTCCCCACGCTCCAAGTCGGGATATTTCTCCACCATATAAGCGTGAAAATCGTCCTGCCATTTTGTGAGGTTGGCTCTATTCCCTATAATCTCCTTTGCACACAGGCGGTTGTCCTCTGTCAGCGGGACAAAGACCAAATGCAGGTGGGGCGTTTTCTCGTCCATGTGTACCACCGCCGACACAATATTTTCTTTCCCTACCCGCCCGATTAAGAAATCAGCCGCCCTCTGGAAAAATTCCTGTATTTCCTTTGGGGACTTCTTCTTGAAAAACTCCGGGCTGGCGGTAATCAGCGTATCCACAAACCGGGTGCTGTCCCTGCGGGTGCGGCAGCCAGCTTGTTCAATGCGGCTTTTAATGAAGTGGTAGTACCTGCCCTCTGGCTTAACGATATGGAAGTTGTACTTGCTCCGGCTGGTGTCAATGTCGGGATTGCTGGCGTACTGTTCCTTTTGCCGTTCGTGATGGGCTTCCAGCGGTCTTGCCGGATTGCCCTTGTGTTTTTCAAATCGCAAAATTGCGTGTTGTGCCATGAAACTCCTTTCCCCATTCCGTTCCTTTCCGGGACTTTTCCACAGGAAAATCCTGCAGAAAATATCTCGGATCGGATAGGAATGGATAAGATATAAATAAAATCGTTTTAATCTCTGTATTTCTATATACCGTCCGGTTTTCGTACTTCAAGAGGATTGATTATCGTACTTGTGGAGTGCGGTTTTCAGTCCTCCGGCGTTCCATAACCGGATTTTTTGAAGTCGGTGTTTGGAACCGCTTCGTAGGATTTTGGGTAAATGCGGTTGGGTTTTCCACAGCCTTGCTTCTGGATTTCCACCAGTCCGGCATATTGCAGTTCCCGCAGGGTGTTGACCGCTTTCTGCCGCCCGCAGTGGAGCAGCTCCACTACCTCGTTGATGGGATAGTAGAGGTAAATGCGCCCATATTCATCTGCCCAGCCGTTTTTCCGGGACAGGTCTGTTCGGCGCAGGATAAAGGCATACAGTACCTTTGATTCGTTGGACAGGGGTGTGAATGTGGGGGCTTCAAAAAGGAAATTAGGAAGCCGGGTAAAGCTGACCGCCTTTTCCGGCTGATGGATATAAATGGTGTTTGTCATATCGTGTTTTGTGGACGGTTAGAAGCCCGTTTTCTGGGGCAGACGGTAGTTTCTATTGCCTACCCCTGTTCTGTGCTTGTAAAGCCTTGTAAATCAAGGACTTTTCAGCCCCTAACTGTCCACACAAGACCTCCTTTTCCGTTCACTTTCTGTTTTCTGCCGCCTGTGAACTATGGCGGCACAGTCGGGACAGTATTTCGCCCGGTTGGACTTTGGGACGAACACTCTGCCGCAGACCGCACAGCGTTTTAGCTCCTTATCCCGGAAAATCTCCGCTTCCAGCGTCCCGATTTGCGGCAAGACCGACCAGCGGAACCACTTACAGCAGACCGAGAAAGAAATGGTCTGGGGGCAAGTGTGGGTGTCCCCATCGTCAAGGAGCATACAGTTCCCGTCCTCATAACAGCAGCACTCCCGACGGATCAGGGCGTTTGCCTGTTTCCTCTGTGCCGGTGTCATGCGGTAAAGGGAACCGTCCTGCCTGCGCTCTATGGGCGGCAGTCGTTTATATGGGTTCTCTCTCATGTGTTCCCTCCATTTTTCCTTAGCCGTTCTCCCCGAAAAGGCTTCCTGCCCCATTCCTGCGGCGTGGTTCTCCTTTGGTACACAAATGCGCTACTTCTCCGGGAGAGGTATTCCTTTTCGGACGGTCATTCTGTTTTCAAGGTGCAGCTCATCGATGAACTACCCTAAGTCTACACGAAAAAAATGCAATTCCCGGAATCTTGCGAGAATTGCATTTTAGGGCAATATTCCATTTCAAAATTGCATTTTTGCAATCTTCCTGTATAATGGGAAATAGGAAAAGGAGGTGTTGTGTATGGCTTTACCCGGAACACCTGGACAGAGGATTTCTGATTTGTGCAACGGTAACCACATTACACAAAAGCAGCTTGCAAAGAAGATAGGCGTATCTGCTTCCCAGTTGAGCCGCATTGTCAGCGGTGAAACAAAGACGGTCAGCAGCGATATTCTTATAGGCGTGGCAAAGGAATTTAAGGTATCAACGGACTACATATTGGGTTTGTCCACTTTGAGTGTCCGTAAAAGCTATGATATTTCTGAATTAGGATTGTCCGAGGGAGCTGTGAGAGGGCTTGTGACAGGTACAGTCGATGTGCAAATCCTCAACCGTCTGTTGGAACACAGGAACTTCCCGAAACTGATGGATTTGATACGGATTTATTTTCAAGACACAGCGGCAAAGGGTATCATGGCAAGAAACCAGCTGATTGAACTGGCAACAGCTTCCTTGTCCGATCTGATGAAAGAACACCCGGAACATCGGGCAGAAGCAAGACAGGATTTGCAACTTCTGAACGCACAGAAGATGGGAGAACATGAAGCGGAGATTGAAAAAATCAAGAATGTATTTCTTGCTATCCTGCGGGATATTAAGAAAGATATGGACAGCGGAGAACAGCCGGGAGAAGCTGTGACCGCCGCTATGTTCCAAACCATGCAGGAAACCATGAAAGACCACCAGCAGGAGCCGCTTTCTATGGACGATGTAACTGCTATGATTGCCGGACAGATTGGGCAGCTTCTTCCGATGGACGAGGAAACCATCAAGCAATTTCAAACACTTGCAAAAAAGATGATGGAACAAGCGGAGGAATCAAATGATGATTAGAAAATATTTACCGCCGTTTGTTATGTGGCTCGTTTTTGAAGTGATTGCGGTGACATTATGGTTTGCGTTAGATAATATATTCTATCTTTTCAATTTCTCGTATATTGGCACTGCGATTGCTGTTGGATTGGTATTATATGGGAAGAAGAAAAAATATGCCCGGAATGTAGTACAATTTGCTGTTGGTCTGTATATGCTTGTGTATCTGGGGTTTCTTTGTCGAGAAAATATGCAGATAGAGGGCTTCTGGTATTATCTTTTCCTCGGTGTATTTGAAGCCGCTACAATTCATTATGTTGTTGCAAAAATATTTGGTCCTTTGCTATTTGGGCGTGGGTGGTGTGGTTATGCTTGTTGGACAGCAATGGTTTTAGATTTGCTTCCGTTCAAGGAACCTTCCAGTTCACGCAAGCAATGGGGAATGATCCGCTATTTTGTTTTCGGAGCTTCTCTCATATTTGTGAGTTTGCTCTTTATTCTTCAAGTCCCAAACAAAGAGGAAATTATGTGGTGGAGCTTCATCATTGGAAATATTCTCTACTATGCCGTTGGAATTGCTATAGCCTACAAATGTAAAGATAACAGAGCTTTTTGCAAATATATTTGCCCAATTACAGTTTTTTTTGAAACCGATGAGTTATTTTTCGCTTTTTCGCATCAAAGTCGACGAGAAGAAATGTATTTCGTGCGGAAAGTGTGAAAAGATATGTCCAATGAATGTAGAAGTTCCATGCAATTCCCGAAATAAGAAAAACGCAACAGAATGTATTTTGTGCATGAAATGCGTGGAAGAATGTCCCCAAAATGCTTTGAAGCTATAACATAGCAAAGTCAGCCAGCCAGTCAACGGTCAAGATGAACGGCGCAAAAATTGCGCCGCCGTTGACAGTCCCACCCACCTTTGCTGATGGGTAATCAAGGCGGGAAAACCCTAAAATGGCTTCCCGCACATTTCGATTTCGATAGAGAAATCCGTCTGCTTTTTTGTGAGTGTGTCCACAAGTTCGGGACACTTTCTCCCGAAGTCCGGCGTTGGACGAGAAACGAGAATTTTCATATACGCCCTGTCTGCTGATGAAACCAGTTCTGCGCTTGCAGCTCCACGCCACGCAATCACAGCTCTGTTTTCCTGCCGCTTCAAATGTGCTTGCCCTCCCGATTGGCAACCCCATTTTCGCAGCAACGCTGACAGAGCGTATAACACACTACACTTTGCAAGCAAAGTCGTGTGCCAAAGGGATACCCTTTGGAAACCCCAAACAACAAAACAGGCTGAATATCTCGCACTTTCCCGGTGCTTGATACTCAGCCTTTATTTGTTGTCAGCAGCCCGTTTCACGGTCTGTTTTCGCCCTTTGTAAAGTTTGGCGTTTCATCCTTTATGGGGTATTTAAAAGGGAAATCAGCATTGATGATGTTTGATCGGCATGCAAATTTAAAGTATAAATATGGAAATCGACATTTTTGGTCAGAAGGGTACTATGTGAGCACCGTAGGATTGAATTCAGAAACAATCGCAAAATACATACGCGAGCAAGAAGCGCACGATATCATGATGGATAAATTGAGTGTAAAAGAATATAAAGATCCGTTTGAAGAAAAAGGAATAAAGGAAGAAAACAAGAGTAGAGCGAAGAGCAAATAAAAAACTCCCTTTGAGGGAGGGCGAGAGTCAAAAGCGATAGCTTGAACGAAGTGAAAGCAGCGCCTTGAGACGCGAGCTGGTAATACAGGCTTATAGCCGAAGAGAAAACCACGTCATTTTTGTAAAGCCCCAGTTATAATAGACATGTATAATAAAACCACACATGACTCTAATAGAAAGGGGCTTTTATCATGGCTAAAAAGAGTACAAAATTTAATAAATATACTCCAGAGTTAAAAACTAAAGCAGTAGAAGATTATCTAAGTGATGAATATGGTGGATTACGCAGCATATGCAAAATATATGGTATCAAAGATAATAGAACCTTAAGAAATTGGATAAGACTATATAAACAAAATCCAGAATTACTTAAAGATGATGGCAGACGCTTAGGTAAAAAAGATGGAGTAAATAAAGGTAGATCTAAGAAAATAGATCTTGATTATATGACCAAAGATGAACAGCTAGAATATCTTAAGATGGAGAACGAAATATTAAAAAAAGCGAAGGCTCTCCGCAAAATATACGGAGAGCACTAAGATATTCGATAGTTTATGATTTAAAAGATAAATATCCAGTTAGAAGATTATGTAATTATCTTAAAGTATCAAGTAGTGGATATTATCGTTGGTTAAATATAGGCAGGCCTATAAGGTATTCATTTGATGATTTCTTAGCCGATCAGATAGAAATGATATTTTATGAATCTTATAAAGGATATCGTTATATAACAATGAAAATAGCTTTAGATACTGGTGTCATTTATAATGAAAAGACTGTTTATCGTTATATGAAGATATTAGGTTTATCCTCACCTATCAGGAAGAAAAAGTTTAAATGCTGTACGATTCAAGAAAAAGACAAAAAAGCAAGAACAGTTTGTGATAATGTCCTCGCTAGAAACTTTAAAGCTTCACGTCCTTTAGAAAAGTTAGTTACTGACGTAAGCTATATCTATTGTCAAAAAGGTCGTATGTATATTTCCGTTATTAAAGATCTTTATGACAATTCTATTTTAGCATATAAAATATCTAAATTTAACGATATGAATATCGTTATGAACAATATAAAAGAGATCATCAATGATAAGATATGGAATCCAACAATTGAATGCATCATCCATAGCGATCAAGGTTTCCAGTATACAAATATCATATATATCAAATATCTTGATAGTTATGGAGTTACAATATCACATTCAAGAAAAGCGAATTGTTATGATAATGCCTGTTGTGAAAATTTCTTTTCTCATCTTAAATCTGAATGCTTAGAACTTAATAACAATATCCCAAATACCTTTGATGATCTTATTAAGAAAGTTGATGATTATATCTACTTCTATAATCATCAAAGACCACAAAAGAAATTAAAAGGTATGCCTCCTATGAAATACAGAGAATCCTACCTATAGTGTGGTTATTTATAAGTGTCCCATTTTATTGGAGCTTTACATTTGGCGTGGTTTTTATTAACTGTCCTTACATAAAAATGGCAAAGAAATAACAGTTTTGTCATAATTTAGGAATCGTATTGCTTTCATTTCAGATATCTTGTACTGTATCATTGGATATAGTACAGAGAGGGAATTGCATGCATATTACTTTTCAAAAATGGATGAGGTTATCCATCCGTCAAAGTTTTCGATATTATTTTGTTGGATTTTGTGGATTTTTTATTGTGATTCCACTATGTTTGGTGTCTTCATTTGCACAACCACAATCTTACAGCCAACAATTGCTTACATTGATTTCCATGATATTTACGATCATGGTAGCCATTCATACATTTCGGTTTCTTTATCATTCCAGTGCAGCGATGTTCGTTTTTTCAATGCCTATTACAAGAAGAAGATTATTTGTTTATCATTACTTTCTTGGCTGGATATTTATACAGCTGCTGCTGCTTTATTATGTCTGGTTCTGTACTGGATGGAACTTGCATTTGTTTGTTAATTACTGGTTAGTCAGTTTTTTTCTCCATAATGTGATTTATGCTATTACAGTATTTTTCCTGTCCCGCTGCCGAAGAATGATGGATGCAGTGATCATTGGATTTGGATGGTTGTTGTTACTTGCTTTTCTGCAGTTCAGTTTTGAAAGTTTTATAAACAGCCGTTCTTCTTATCTGATTCAAGCATATGATTACGCAGATATGATGAATGAAGATTTGTATTACTACTTCAGCTTTTTCTCTTTGTTTCAATTGATGCCCTATTTATTTTCGATCATTAAACTTCAAACTTCCATACAACCAGTCATACCTTTGCTGTTATGGTGGAGCATATTGGCAATTATGGCCTTTGTATGGACAATCTGGCAATTTAAAAAAATAAAGGAAGAAGAGTGTGGTGTGTATACATGTTCTTATCTCGTTTATCCATTGATGATCTTAATAATATTATTATCTTTATTAAACTGTATTCAATGGAATGAATGGACCCCTTTTCTCTATATGATGATCTTTTTGATTTATGCAACTTTTTATTTTATTTATAAAAGGAAAGTAAATTTCACATCGCATATGTTGATCGGATTTACAGCTGTAACTATTTTTGAAATCATCACTTCATTCTTATTTATAACAACACAAGGTTTTGGACAGGTTCAAGAAATCATCCCAAAAGAAAAGTTTCAAGAACTGACCATCACCTTAACCATCGATCTGAACATAAATGAAGAAAATCAACAACTGATCAAACAGATCTTAGATAAAAATCATATACAGTTAGAGGAGAATAGCACATTAAATGATCTTGACATTCATATCAAGAACGATAGTAATCTTTTATCAAGAGTGCAATTGATACAACATGATCTGATGGGATGTTCCAATAAGGAAAGCGACACCTATGCATACCGCATCATGTACTGGTATTCGTTGGATACAGGGCATGATCAGTTCTTTGATTATGCAGGAAGTTATGAAGAAATGAATCGTTATCTGCAAAATTTATTTGAATTGCTGTTGGAAAATGATGGTGAATACGAATTACAGTACTATGTAACAACGCTCGTAGAAGGAGATTCTTACCTATATTTAGGAGATATGATGAGAAAGGAGCCAGAGGCAAATGTTTGAAATCAAAACGCAAAGCCATATTCCAATTTTTGAACAATTAAAAATACAAATTTTAGAATATATCACAGCAGGGGTATTGATTGAAAATGAGCAGTTACCAAGTGTGCGGTCATTAGCATCTGAATTGGGTATTAATCCGAATACAGTGGCAAAAGCATATTCCAAACTAGAGAAAAACAAGATCATCTATAAGATTCCGGGCAAAGGATGCTATATAACGACAAAACATGTAGATGAATTGATCAAAGAGGAAAAGATATCTCGGTTTGATATGTACATTAAAGAACTTCGAAATTACCACATTGATCAAAATGAACTGGTCAGACGTATTGAACGTATTTATAGGGAGGAAGATTCGTATGTTGAACATTCGATGCATGTCTAAGAGGCTGGGGAACTTGCAGGTCTTGGATCAAGTAAATCTAGAAATTGCGGATGGAACAATCTTCGGATTAGTAGGACCTAATGGAGCTGGCAAAAGCACATTGCTTCGTATATTAGCAGGTATCATAAAGGAAGATGCTGGTGTCGTTACTTGGAATAATGAACCTATATTTGATAATCCATCTGTAAAGAAAGATATTTTATTTATCAGCGATGAACCATTTTATTTTCATAATGCATCGATTAAGGATATGAAGCAATTTTATCAAATGTGGTATCCTTCTTTTGATGAAGAACGCTATGCCTATTATTTAAAATTATTTCGTTTGGATGAGAATCAATTGATGGCACAATTTTCAAAAGGAATGAAAAGACAGGCATTTATTATATTTGCATTGGCGATATCTCCGAAACTCTTATTATTGGATGAAGTGTTTGATGGATTAGATCCGATGATGCGTTTGATGTTTCAAAGAGCATTAGCCAATCGTGTTGAAGAAAAGAAAATGACCGTATTGATCTCTTCTCATAATATTCGTGAATTAGAAGATATTTGCGATGGTTTTGGTATTTTGGATGAACATTGTATTACAACAAGCGGCGATATTGATGAAATTAAAGAAAATGTACATGCTATTCAATTGGCCTTTAAAGAAGAAATAGATCCTAGTCTATTTGAACATCTAGATTTACTGAGCATTCGCGTAGAATCCAAGTTTGCAAAGTTGATCGTGAAAGGAAATGTGGAAAAGATCATCAATTATTTGCGCTCATTAAATCCAGTGATATTGGAAGTGCAAAATGTAAATTTGGAAGAAGTATTTCTTTATGAAATGGAATTGAAAGGGTATGGTGTCTATGAACAATAGCCTTTCTTATATTCGATATCATTTATGGCGCGACCGTAATTTTTTGATTGTTTACTGTATTTTTTTGATCAGTATCTTTCCTTTATTCTCTTTTGGTTTACATTTCAGCGTCAATAAAACAGATCGTATGACATTATTTTTGATTATCTTATTCTTTGTGATGTTCATAGTAGCTTTCCTCTTGCCGATTTATTTGTTTCATTTTTTATGGAATCGGAGAGAAATGGATCTGTATTCTTGCGTGGGAATGAAAAGAAAGACCTTTTTCACGAATATATTCTTTTTAGGAATTCTTTATTTGTGGGCATTTCCTGGTATTTCTTTGATCATTACCATTCCGATCATACAAGTTAATTTTCTGGATTGGGAAGTTCTTTCGATCATTGGGAAAATATTTACCCTTACTTTGTTGTTATATTCATTCAATACATGGGCAGCGATCGTCAGTCATTCTCGATTAGATGCAATCATCCTAACTGTTTGTTATTTTATCATTCCAATTTTGTTGATAGCTTCCGTAATGGCCATGTTCTCACAATATGCAAATGAATTTATCTATTGTCATTTGTTTGATCTATTTTATGAAAGTTTATTAGGGAACCCATTAGTGCGCTGGCTTGCCTGTTTAATAAGCGTGCCTACTGCCGGAGGCTTATTGATAATTGAAATCATCCTGCAGTTTTTTGTTAATGAGACTCCTGTTGATTTTTGGCTGATTCCTTCTGGAATTTGGATCATATGGCTTGCTATCTGTTGGATTTTTTACTTTGGTGCGAAACGCAGTTTTATATTGAAAAAAGCAGAAGATGCACAGACACCAACAAGATCATTATGGACATATCCGATGGTCATCAGTTTATTGACACTAGCACTGTTTATTTTCTCCTATGCTTGGGGATATGATCATTTTTTGAACCCGCCATTTATTGTATCTGTTTTTTTATATTTTGTTTTATGGTTCATTGCGCAAAGAAAGATCCATATTCGACTTTTTCAAGTAGCAATCTGTATTGGCCTGCTTATTTGCATGTTTTCGGCTAAATCTTTATTTGTTCAAACTTCAGGATTTGGTTTTATTCAAGAAAAAATACCAGAAAATATAGAACGCCTAAAAATAGAGATAACATTAAATGACATGGAAGAGAGTTCCTATTATACGATAACAACTAAAGTATTGGACTGTAAAACAGAAGAAAAAGAGATGCAGGAACTGATCAAACTTCAGGATAGGGTCATAGAAGATAAGAAGGCAGAGCCAGATTCAAGTCGCTGGCAGTCGAATGCAGCTGTCATGGTAGATGTCAATTTTTACTTTTATATAGATGATATCGAATATACTCGTCATTATACATTGATGGATGATGATGCAGATCAAAAGCGAGATAAATATATAGCTCTAATGAATCAGCTGGTGGAAGAAGGGTATGTAAAGCAAAAACAAATGGAAGGGCTTGGCGTTCATTCATCAACTGCAGCGTAAAGATATCGATAGAGGGAAATGGAATACATAGACAATATAAACAGACAGGCGTATAATCAAATCATCTTAAAAGAATAGAAAGAGAGGCGATCATTACGCAACAAGTTATCCAGGCATTCAAAAGGGAAATCAGTCAGGAGCGATTATATCGTATTTTGTCTATGGTATCCCGTCATCATCGTATTCAGACAACAAGAAGTTATTATCGTGCTGCTTTAGATTGTGTCCAGCTGCTGCATGCATATGGAATTGATGCACGAGTGATTCCTTATGAGATGAAAGAAAAGACTTTTGCTGGCAGTTACCGGTTATTTCCTGAATGGAACTGCAATGACGGCTGGTGTCAGGTCATTGAACCGAAACAGTTAAAACTAGCCGATTTTAAAGAAGATCCTATCCAAGTTATTACCCAAAGCATCGCATGGCAAGATGCACAAAGACCTCTTGAGATCATCGATATGGACAAAGGAAGCGATCCATCTAATTATGAAGATGTTGATTTTAAGGACAAACTTTTATTTACACATGAACAAGTAAAACGTTACCGTTGGGCATTTCAAAAGGGTGCACTTGGCATCATCTCTGATTATTTGAATGAAACCAATTTCTTCCGCAGCCCGCAGGATGTGCCGGATGTTCGCAATTATACCGGTTTTTGGTGGGATTATAGTGAAGAGGAGGCAAAAGGATTTGGTTTTGTTATTTCCTCACGCTTGTCTTTGCAATTAAAAGCACTGTGTCAATTGCAAAAAGAAAGATTTGCGCAAGGAAAAGCAGATTCTCCTTATCCAAAAGCACTTGCTTATATGGATACCAAAATCGAAGATGGGCAGATCGAGGTCGTGGAAGCTACTTTGCCAGGGAAAAGTAAAGAAACGGTTTTGATCACAGCGCATTTGTGTCATCCATATGCTTCTGCAAATGATAATGCTTCAGGTGTTAGCGGGGCCTTGGAAACTTTGATTGCCATCAAGCGCTTGCTTGATCAGGGGAAATTGTCTCCATTGGAAAAAACGATTCAAGTACTTTTGATTCCGGAATTTACGGGAACATACCATTATATTCATGATAAGAAAGATCTATCCGCTTATTGTGCAGCCATCAATTTAGACATGATCGGAGCAAAACAAGAGGGCATTACCGGACCGATTACTTTAACGCATCTTCCTTATGCAAGTCCATCTATTGCTGGGGAGCTTGCTTCTTTGTTATTGGAAGAAGTAAAACAGGAACCATCTTGTAAAGAGGATATCCTCTTGCAAAATGTGTTGATCAAAGAAGAAGAATTTGGATTAGGAAGCGATCATTTTATTTTGAGTGATCCACAGGTAGATATTCCCTGTGTCATGCTGGGGCAAATGCCGGATCTGTACTATCATACAAGCGGGGATACCTTACAGCGAATGGATACGGCAGTGTTAAAATATTCCACAGTAGTGGCAGCTTCTTATGTATATCTTTTAAGCAATATGGATAAAGAAACCGCTGCAGCTGTTTATACTCATCAATGTACACATTTGATGAAACAAATAGAGGAAAAAAAGCGAAAAGCCTATCGAAAAAAACATGATGAAGATTTATTCAAAAGAGAATTAGCTGTTTTAAAAGAATTTCATCTTGCTTGTGCCAAAGATCTGCTGCATTACTGTGAAACAATCAGTTTAGAGAAACAATATGCGCGAATTGAGTCCTTATTGCCGCAGGATATGCTTTCTGATAACACAGGAACAACTATTTATAAGCGTAAATGCAAGGATCCGATTGAATCTCTTCGTTCTTTATTTCTGGAAAATAAAGAGAAGTTAACGTGGATCGATGCATATGATGAAGAGTTTAAAGAGAATACAGACAAAGCGCTTTGTGAAGTATTGTGTCTCTACTGCATAGATGGACAGCGCAGCGAAGGAGAGATCATTGATCGAGTAGAAGGGGAGAGCGGAATACGTTGTGCAGATATGCTCATGTGTTATTTGCGTCTTTTAGAGCGGCTGGGCTGTATACAAAAAATATTGGACTGATCAATGTTTAGACAACATGCAATGCTATGTTGTCTTTTTTAGTTGCAATTTAAAATAGAGTGTGCTTTAATATATCTGCTATTATCAAGAGATGGGTGAGAGAGTCAGCTCCTAGACCCCACACCAACCTGTAAGATGCATCTTATAAGGTGGTACTGCTGACAGCGATAAGAGAGATAGAAAAACATCATCTTCTCTATCGCGAGAAGATTTTTTTATGGTAAAGGGAAGGAGATAAGTGTGAATAAAAATGCGCAAAAAGGGCCGACTTAAAAACAGGAGGTAAAAGATATCGAAAAAATTTATAAGTTGACTGGAATAGAAGAAATATCAATGCCAGATTGTTTTAAAAAGTTCAATGCTTTTTCAACTGTAAGTGAAGGATTGGCGTTTGGTTTTGGATCCATAAAGGATTCATGGTCACATGGATTAAATTCTTCTCCTGTAAGGATCATGTGGTAGATGCTGACCAGCATCATGCGTGCGATCGCAATGATTGCTTTCTTATGACCTCGTCGTTTCTTGATATTGGAATACTTTCTTCCAAAATAAGATGTCTTATCTTTGATGGCCGATAAAGCACATTGGACAAGCAGAGGTTTGAGATACTGTCCAGCTTTTGAGATACGGACTGACTTTTTCTTGCCGGCACTCTCGTTGTTGGCAGGAGAAAGTCCGGCCCAACTGACAAGCTGTTTGTCGGATTCGAACTGAGACATATCAATTCCTATTTCAGAGATGATAAGAATAGCAGATAAAGCACTGATTCCTTTTATTTGTGTGATGTGCTGAAAAGATCTGCGAAAAGGATACGCACGCTTAATCAATTCCACTTCGCATGAATCAATGAGCTGATCTAAATATTCCATATGATCCAAAGATTTTTCCATCTTGAATCGTTGATCCGATTCAATGTGATAGCCATGAAGAGAGTCCAGTATCTTATCTTTGTTCTTACAGTTTTTGTGAACGAGCTTTAGGATCTTGTCATCATCGATCACATTGGATTTCATGACTTCTTTCATAATGTTGGAAGCCGTCTTGCCAAAAGGATCTGAAACAACAGAAGCCAGACCGACATTAGAAATGGTCATACAGTTTTGATAACGATTCCGTTCTGAAGAACGCATGCAGACCAGTTTGTATCTGTAACGTGCGATCTCACGCATCTCCCGAATTTCTTTGGGAGGGATAAACGAAAACTTGATCAGATCATGTTTGAAGAGATCACAGATCCATTTGGAATCTTTCTTATCTGTCTTCTTGCCTTTGATGGCTTTGACATACTTGGGGTGAGTTAAATGGACATTGGTCTCATCTTCAAGAATGTTAAAGATCGGGATCCAGTATTTACCGGTAGACTCCATACAGACATCAGAACAGTGATGAGATCGCAGCCAATCCTTTAAACGGTATAGGTCGGAGTTTAAAGTGGAGAAGGATCGTTGGAAGTATTCTGTAATGTTGGTCTTTCTATCGGTGATCCCAATAGTAGCGACAACCAGGTTTTTGTGAACATCCATGCCACAACAGTTGAAACGAACGATTTTCATTACCATAAAAAAACTCCTTTCATGCAAAAGGAGAGGTGGCATTGACTGTCATCAAAGCGAATCGACAACAGTTGATTGAACAATCATAAGTGTCCAGGCTCAAAGTCCTACTTATTTGTGCTTGAGATGATGACAGCAACTTATATATATACAGGATATTCAATTGAGTAGAATTCCTACTCACCTCCACGTGCTCTGTAGTGTACCACCTCTCTTATATGGTAACACGAAAAAATGAGACGTGTGAGATTTATTGATGAAATATTTGTGTCCGCGCGACCTTAGGCGCGGGGAAATGGAGGAATTTATGAAAGATTATATTTTTACTTCAGAAAGCATCACCGAAGGGCATCCCGATAAAATCTGTGATTCTATTGCCGATGCTATTTTAGATGAAGCATTGCGTCAAGATCCTTATTCTAATATGGCCGTTGAAGCAACGATCAAAGATGATTTTGTATTGATTTATGGCGAAGCAGATACAAAAGCACACATTGATTATGAAACAATTGCAAAATCGGTTATTCGTAAGATCGGTTATGAAGAAGACTATACAGTGATGGTAAAAGTCAATAAGCAATCCAGTGAGATTCATAATGCTGTAAACCATCAAGATGCAGAAATTGGGGCAGGAGATCAGGGAATCATGTTCGGCTATGCTTGCGATGAAAGCGATGAGTATATGCCGGCACCAATTTATTATGCGCATAAGTTAGCGCGCCAGCTTACAAAAGTGCGTCGCAACAATCCATTATTGCGTCCAGATGGCAAAACACAGGTATCTGTGGAATATAAAGATGGAAAGATGCAGCGTATTGATACAATCGTGGTATCAACACAGCATGCACCGCAGGCAACACAGGAAGAAATCCGTGAATTGGTCATGAATGAAGTGATCTTGCCAAGCATCGAAAAAGAGATGATCGATGAAAATACAAAGTTTTTGATCAATCCAAGCGGCAGTTTTGTTGTAGGCGGCAGCTTTGGTGATTCTGGAACAACTGGCCGTAAGATCGTCTGTGATACTTATGGAGGTATGGGAAGAATTGGCGGAGGATGCTTCTCATCAAAAGATCCGACCAAAGTGGACCGCAGTGCCGCGTATTATTGCCGTTATGTTGCAAAGAATATCGTTGCAAACGGATTGGCACAACGCTGTGAGGTACAGGTAGCTTATGCGATTGGTAAAAGCGAGCCAGTTTCCTTATGTGTAGATACATTTGGAACCGGAGTGAAAAGTGATGAAGAACTATTAGCGATCATTCGTAAGAATTTTAATTTCTCTGTAACAAATATCTTAAAAGAATTGGATCTGCGCAAACCAATCTATTCAAAGACATCCTGCTATGGACATTTTGGTGATCCACAGTTTACTTGGGAAAAAATCAAGAAACTGTCATATTAATATATTATCTCCTCTTGAACAAGAGGAGGTTCTTTTAGGAGGTCAAGGATGGATTGGCTGGAACAAATGAAAAAGAAATATCTTCGCCATAATCAAATTTTATTTGATCGCAACAGCGTGTTACTGCAGCCGCTTCGCAAGCAAATTGCAAGCCAGCATCACATTGTAATTGTTGCGTGGTGTTTAGACAGTTTACAATTTGTAGCGACAGCTTTACGACAGCGCTGGGGCGAAGATGAACGCATTGATCAGGTTTTAAAAATCTGTGATCAATGGGCCAAAGGAAAAGTGAAGATGCCTGAGGCAAAAGCAGCAATTTTAGCGGTACATGGCATTGCAAAAGAAACAAAAGATCCGCTTATCATTGCATGGGCACATGCCATTGGGCAGGGCTGCGGCAGTATCCATACCGAGACGCATGCAATAGGCATGGTCACTTATGATCTGACTGCAATAGTACATCAATATGGGATGGAGCACTGCCGTCAGCCGATCGAAGAAAAGACACGATGGTACATGGATCGCTTAAATTACTTCAGCATGCAGGATGATCTGTTACAACAGACTTGGGCACCGTTTCTATACCGGAAACGAGAAAATGCAGAATTACGGTTGATGAAAAAGATGCAGGAAAAAGCAGATCAATAGGCAGATATCATATTGGACATCATCTATATTTTAATTTTAGCTTATGAATACAAAAGGAATGTTCGCTTCAGATGAACATTCCTTTTTATAAGTTCTTGATTATTTATTTTCACAAATGTGACGTGCAACATGTACACCGCTGGCACTGGCGTGAGATAAAGAATGGGTAACACCACTGCAGTCACCGATGACGTAGAGACCTTTATGTGTTGTTTCCAAGTTCTCATCTACTTCAACTTGCATGTTGTAGAATTTGACTTCCACACCATATAACAGTGTATCATCATTAGCTGTACCAGGTGCAACTTTATCCAGGGCATAGATCATCTCGATGATATCATCTAATTGTCTCTTAGGAATCACCAAGCTTAAATCACCAGGAGTCGCATTTAAAGTTGGTGTGATAAAGCTTTCTGCAATACGTCCTTTTGTACTTCTTTGTCCGCGAATCAAATCGCCGAATCGCTGAACGATGACACCGCCTCCCAACATGTTGGACAAGCGTGCAATGCTTTCACCATATTCATTGCTGTCTTTGAAAGGTTCAGTAAAATGATTGGATACAAGCAGTGCAAAGTTGGTGTTGTCAGTATAACGTGATGGATCTTCGTAGCTGTGACCATTGACTGTAACGATACCGTTGGTGTTTTCATTGACGACAACTCCACGCGGATTCATACAGAAAGTACGTACTTTATCCTGGAATTTTTGTGTGCGATAGACAATCTTGCTTTCATATAACTCGTCTGTTAAATGAGCAAAAACGTCAGCTGGCAGTTCTACACGAACACCGATATCGACACGGTTGCTCTCTGTTTTGATATCAAGGGAATCACAAATTTTCTGCATCCATTTGCTGCCGCTTCTTCCTGTAGAAATGATGCATTGTTTTCCTTCAAAAATTTCCCCCTTAGTAGAAATTAATTGATACCCGTTTTCAGTTTCTTTTACTTCATCGATTCGCGTATGGAAGAAAAAATCTGCTTTCTCTTTTAGTTCATTAAATAAGTTCTGCAACACAATATAATTGATGTCTGTACCTAGATGGCGAACCTTTGCATCCAATAAATGCAAATCATTCTCTAAACATTTTTTACGGATCTGCGCATTGTTGTTAGAGAAGAGACGCGTATTCTCTCCGCCATGAGATGTGTTGATCGAATCAACGTATTCCATGAGTTCAATTGCTTCGTTTTTTCCGATGTATTCGTAGAGGTTGCCGCCAAACTCATTGGTAATGTTGTATTTTCCGTCAGAAAATGCACCTGCACCGCCAAATCCGTTCATGATTGCACAAACTGGACAGTTGATACAAGATTTGATGCGTTTGCCATCAATCGGGCACTTCCGCTTTTCTAATGGACTGCCTGCTTCAATGACGGCAATGCGCAGAGATGGATCTAAACGACAAGCTTCATAACAAGAGAAAATGCCGCCGGGACCTGCTCCAATAATTACTAAATCATAAATCATGGGTTACCTCCTGATAGTTTCAATTAATTCAGCATGGTAATTGTACCATATATTTATGGAAATCGTATTTATATTTCTTTTCCTATCTGAATGGGAAATGATTTATTTGTATAAAATAAATAATATGATGTAAAATTCACGGTGTCATGACATTATGTATCTTAGTGAAAGTGAGTGAGAAAAAATTATGACTGCAATTCAGAACTTTTTGCAGAAATGGTTGTTTCCGATTGCACAAAAGTTGGAACAACAACGTCATCTGCAGGCGGTGAAGAACGGTGTCGTAGCAATCGTTCCAATTATCATCGTCGGTTCATTTTGTCAGATCCCTTTAGGATTAGGCAACTTGATTGGAGGAAGTTTCGGTGCTTGGGTAACTGAGAATTCTGCAATCTTTACTTTTCCAACAAATTTTACGACTAACATCATGTCTTTATTCTCTGCCTTCTTTATCGCAGAATCTTTAGCAAAAACGTATGGGATGAAATCACCAAGCATGCAGGGAGTATGTGCGGTATTGGTACAATGCGTTTTATGTGCAAGTTTTGTTGGGGATGTAACAACAGTCTGGGATGTGGCTTCTTTTGGTTCAGAAGGTTTATTTGTCAGCATCATTGGCGGTTTGTTAGTAGTTGAAATTACCCGTTTGACAGAAAAATTGCATTTAACGATCCGTATGCCAGATAGTGTTCCTACAATGGTATCCGAAAGTTTTGCATCTTTGATTCCATTTGCCATCAATATTGTTTTGGCTTGTATCGTTGCTGGTCTCTGCACAACGTATGGACAAACAACTTTCCCTAAAATCATCATGGGATTGTTAGCTCCGGCAATTTCTTCTATGGATTCTGTATGGGCAGTAGCTATCATCATCTTCTTGACACAATTGCTTTGGGTATTTGGTTTGCACGGTGCAGCAATTACACAGAGCGTATGGGCAGCTTTTGCTATTCAGTATGCAACAGAAAATGCAAATGCAGTTGCAGCAGGATTAGAACCTACACATATCTTTACATACGGTTTCTATTTTGGATTCTTGCAGGTCAGCGGTTCAGGAATGACTTTGTTATTAGTACTGATGCTGTGCCGTTCAAAAGCAAAATCATTGAGTACGGTCGGCAAGATCGGTTTGGTACCTTCTATTTTCGGTATCAATGAACCAATTATTTTTGGTGTGCCAATGATCATGAACCCATATATGCTGATTCCATTTGTATTTGGACCAGTGATCTGTGCAATTATTTCTTATGAAGCAATGGCAACTGGATTGGTAAGCTTGCCGCTGGGAGAAGCACCAGGATTCCTGCCTCCAGGATTCCAGGCCTTCTTATTGACAATGGATCCAAAAGCAGCGGTTCTTGCTATCTTTAATGTTTGTTTGATGGGTGTCTTCTATTATCCGTTCTTTAAAGCGATGGAAGCAGATGAAATAAGAAAAGAAAAGGAAATTGAAGCACAAAAAGTTGCTGAAGTACAAGGGGAATAATGATCTTTAGGTAGATTTTATCAAATAAGTCTTATTATAAGAGGAGAACATTACACAGTTTCATTGATTGCCGCTTTTCAAAAAAGAAAAGCGGCACTTTGAATAAATAAGAAATTTCTTCATATTATTTATACAGAAATGTGTAGATGTGATAAGCTAATAATAAGAAGAAATCGGGGTAATAAGATGTTAACAGACAGGCAGCGCAAAGTAATCACGTGTATATTAAAACATCCAAAAGGAATTTATGCGGCAACGATTGCAGAAGAATTAAAGGTCAGTGATCGTACGGTCCGCAATGATATTGCGAGCATTAATATGATCTTGCTGAATAGCCATTGCATGATCCAGTCTAGTAAACGCACCGGTTATTTTATCATGCAGGAAAATATTAGCCGTATTCGTGAATGTCTATCGTTAATGGATGCTGTGGATGGAAAACAAATTGCTTCTACGCCGATGGAACGAAAATATTTCATGCTTGGACAGCTGTTTGAAAATTATGAGATGAGTTTATCGCAAGTCGCCGATCTTTTATATGTTTCTGAACAAACGATTTATAAAGATCTTACTTCTTTGATTCAGCTCTTGAAGAATAAATATCATTTTCAAGCATTAAATCTGGAGAATGGAAAAATCTGTATCGACCGAGACGAGGTAGAATTGCGTACTTTATTTTATCGAATCGCAAAAGAAGAGATTTATTCCTCTAATAAATTAATGGATCTGCATTTGTTTCAATTAACGAAAGATTATGTAGACCTTGAAGAATTGAACGGTATTGTCGATTATGTCAGCTGTTTCTGCAAAGGAAATGCCATTATTCTTTCAGATCAATTGATCTATGTTATTTCATGGATGATTTTTTTCACCATGATTCGTGTGGAGAATGAACATAGGATAGAAAAAGAAGTGCAGTTATTTCATCACAATGAAGTTTTGACAAGAATGCTGAGAAATCTGCTTGCAGATTTACGCCTGCGTTTTGAAGAAACAGATATCCATTTACTGCAAAACTATGTGGAAACTTTAGGTTTTTACAGCAGCCGTCAAAGCAATCAGCTGGGAAACGAAAGTGATGATATCGCAGACGAATTTATTCGTCAGATGAAAGAAAAATATAATTATGACTTTACCAGTATGCCGTCTTTGCTAGATAATTTTCGCATTCATTTACAGTTTGCTATCAAACGTCTGTTAGTGGATTATCAACTGACCAATCCATTGTTACAAGAAGTAAAAACAAAATATGCTTTTGCATATGAAATTACGATGTTGATCGTACCGATCATTTATGAACGTTACGGTTTATATATGAATGAAGATGAGATTTCTTTTCTGACCATGTATGTGATGCCGTTTTTAAAAGCACAAAGCATTCGTGTTCCCACGATCTTGATCAACGGAACTTCACAGAGCTTTGCAAACTTACTGCATATCTGGTTAAAACAAGAATTTCGCGATAAGCTGGAAATTGTTTGTCAGATTCCGCTGCAGCAACTTCCTAGTGCTTTGCAGGAACAGACAGCTGAATTGGTGATTTCGGATATGGTATTGGACCAGGCTTTACCGCTTCCTTTGATTGAGATCACACAGTTGCCTGGAGAAGCAGAGCGCAGGAATATAGAGAAATTCTTAAGCCGTCACGTTGCTGCATCATCGAGCGAAGTGATCTTTCATAAAGTTTTTGACCGTCGTTTGGTGTTGTTGATCGATGATGATCAAAGTTTTGATTCAATCATTCATCAATGTGCAAAACGTTTGGAACAAGAAGATCGTATTGAAAATGCACAAGCATTTGCCGCAGCTGTGCTGCAGCGAGAGAGCGTCTATCCGACCTATATCGATAACGGTGTCTTTTTTCCCCATCCATTAATCAATGATGCAAAGAGAAGCAGTATCTGTGTTGCACTTATTCGCGGAAATTGTGTGGAAAAAGATCAGCCGGCGCGTTTGTTGTTTGTCGGTTCTCATGAGTCTCAAATTAATAAAGAGATGGTCCATATCTATCATTTGATCAATAAAGTGGCTGCTTCTTCACAGTTATTAAATGTCTTGATGTCTATGCAAGATGAAAATGAATTGATTGACTATCTAGAAAGAATCATACAAATCGTATAAAAGGAGTGTCGTAATGATGAAAATTTTAGTTTGTTGTAATGCAGGAATGTCTAGTTCTATTTTAGTAAAAAAGATTGCTGAATATGCAAAGAGCATTGGAGAAGATGCGACAGTGCAGGCAGTCAGTGCAGCAAGCGTTGCAGATGAAAAAGGCAAATGGGACGTTTGCTTGGTAGCTCCACAGATCAAATATGCAGTCAATGATGTAAAAGCAAAATTAGGTATTCCAACCGATGCTGTTGATATGCGTGTTTATGCATTGGCAGATGGAAAAGCAGCTTATGAAGCAGCAAAAGCAATGAAGGGATAAAAAGAATCATGTTAGATTTGGAACAACTCGGAGCATCAGCAATGGAAATTATTGCTTATGCTGGTGTGGCAAAATCAAACTATGTAGAAGCAGCACATTTGGCAAGAGCGTATCAGTTTGAAGATGCAATGAAAAAAATTGATGAAGGTGATGCCGTGTTAAAAAATGCACACGATGCACATCTCGTTTTATTACAAAAAGAAGCACAAGATAATACTCCGCAGGTCTCTATGCTCGTATTGCATGCAGAAGATCAATTTATGAGCAGTGAAACGATGAAACTGTTGGCATTAGAGATCATAGAAGTATATCGCAAGCTGCAAAATTTGGAAAAAGCAGCGTAGAGAGGAGTAATAGTATGGGAAAGAAAATGTATGACCCATGGTCAAAAATAACTACACGTAATGGATATGCCGCAGACGAAGTAATTTCGGCTTTACAGAAATCGATTCGTCGTGGATTAGAAGAGCAGGCATGTATGTTTGCTTATGAATTATATATTTCATCTCCGCAGTTAGAAGAAAAGCTATGGAGAAGATTATTGACCATTTCTGTCGAAGATATTGGAATGGGAAATCCAATGGCAGCTGTTGTTGTCAATGCATTGTCACAAGCACGTTTGAATTTTGATTATTCAGACAATGATCGTACGATTTATTTTATCCATGCGATTCGCTATATGTGTGAGAGCGAAAAAGACCGCTCAAGTGATTTGTTGAAGAATATCTGTATCAAAAGTTTTGCGATGGGGAAATTACCAGAAATCCCAGATTATGCATTAGATAAACATACACAGCGAGGACAGGCAATGGGAAGAGATTCTTTCCACTTCTTAAATGAAGCAAGCAAGGTCATTCCACAGGCAAAGGTGGATAATGATTATAAGGAACGTTATGCCAAGATCCTGGAAGAATATGATCCGGATCATGTCACTGACACGACATTCAAATTCAATGGGTGGCAGTTTTAATGGCCACGGCTCATAATCGAGCAGATAAAAAAGACATTGCAAAAGTTGTATTGATGCCGGGAGATCCCCTTCGTGCAAAGTACATTGCTGAAAGATTTTTTGCGGATGCAATTTTGATCAACGATGTCAGAAATATGCTTGGATATACGGGATTGTATAAAGGCAAATGGATGACGGTAATGGGCAGCGGCATGGGATGCGGTTCGATGGGAATATATTCACATGAACTGTTTAATAAATATGATTGCGAGATGATCATTCGTGCCGGCTCTTGCGGTGCCTATGCGCAGGATTTGCAGTTAAAGGAAATCATCGTTGCAGACAGCTGTTATAGTGAGTCATCCTATGCGAAAACGTATAGCGGATTTGAAGGAAATATCGTTTATCCAGATTCGTCCTTAAGTGATGAATTATATAGACAGGCGATGCAGCAAGGGCTGCAATGTCGAAAAGGAAGAATCCATACGAGTGATTGTTTCTATTATAAGAAAAAGGAAAATATAGAAGATCTTCGGGATCAAAAGGGTTGTTTAGGTGTAGATATGGAAAGCTTTGCGCTTTTGCATAATGCTGCTATTGCAGAAAAGCGAGCAGCAGTGCTCTTTACGGTCAGTGATCTTCCGCAAAAAAAAGAAAAGCTGAGCAGTATAGAAAGAGAACGCAGTTTTGACGGTATGATCCAGATTGCATTAGAAACTCTTTGGCAGCATGCATGATAAGAAATGGACAGCGGATACTTGTTCTGCTGTCTTTTTTTACAAAAAGAGAACATATTTGATTTCCGTAGCAAGTGGAAAAATAATATTTGCATAATCATGGGGAAAAGCATTATAGTAAACACGTAAAAAAAGATCGCTGCCAAAAGATACTGTAAAGAAAATCTTTGCAGTATCTTTTTTAGGGAGGAGATTTACATGAAAAAACTGAAAAAATTGTTCTTTGTAGTGTTGGGATCCTTTATCATGGGATTTGGTATCAGTTTGACGATTGCAGTGAATTTGGGAAGCGATCCAATGACATTATTTTGGATCGGAATCGCCAATCAGTTGCATATAACTGTAGGACAGGCAAATTTATTGGTTTGTGCGGTCTTATTGTTTATTGTCTTCTTCTTTGATCGCCATCAGATCCATGTTGGATCGATCATCAATCCAATTGCCATTGCCATTGTTACGGACTGGCTGGCATTTATGGATCTGCAATCCCTTTCTTATGGGGTGCGTATCATTTTAATGATCTTAGGCTTTATGATATTGGCTTTCGGTGCAGCCCTTTATGCGATAGCGGATTATGGTAGAGGCGCTTATGAAGCCGTGGTATTTACAGTATGTGAAAAAGGTCATATTGCAGTTGGAATTGTTCGTACATCTTGTGATATCATATTAGCGATACTGGGTATCCTGTTAGGAGCAACAGCTGCTATAGGAACAATTTTAGCTATTTTATGTATCGGCAGTGGCATACAGTTCTTTGTCAAGATGTTGACCACAGGGCCTATGCATAAGATCATAACAACAGAAAATTAAAAGGAGGATGAATGCTATGAGCACAGCACACAATCAAGCAGAAAAAGGAGAGATCGCAAAGGTCGTATTGATGCCGGGCGATCCATTGCGCGCCAAACATATCGCAGAAACATATTTGGAGAATCCAGTACAATTCAACAGTGTACGAAACATGTTTGGTTATACAGGCACATACAAAGGCAAGAGAGTGTCGGTGATGGGCAGCGGTATGGGAATGGCCAGCATCGGTATCTATTCTTATGAGCTGTTCAAATTTTATGATGTAGAGAAGATCATACGGATCGGCAGCGCAGGAGCTTATGTAGATGATCTGCATCTGTTCGATTTGGTATTGGCCGACAGTGCATGGAGCGAATCCACTTTCCCATTGGCACAGGCAGGGATCAAGACGGACATCATGGAGCCGAGCAAGGAATTGAATGAGACGATTCAAACAGCGGCAAAAAAATTAAATAAAGAAATACGATTGGCACGGATCCATTCCAGCGATATCTTTTATGCAGAAGCGAACATGCCGACCTATGCCGACTTTTACCGCGAGCATGGATGTGTATGTGTAGAGATGGAAAGCTTTGCATTGTTCCATAATGCAAAAGTATTAGGAAAACAAGCAGCATGCATACTGACAATATCGGATTCCCTGGTCAATGATCTGCATGCAAGTGCACAAGATCGTCAGACTGCTTTCGCGAATATGATGGAAGTAGCTTTAGAAGCCGCAGTTTTGGAGGCGTAATATGAAATATAAACGCATATTTACAGTCGTTATTGATTCTTTAGGCGTTGGAGCAGAGCCGGATGCAAAAGATTATGATGATGAAGGCAGCGATACCCTGGGCCATATCAGTGAACAAAAGCCGGATCTTTTGATTCCTAACCTGCAAAGAATGGGAATTGCCAATTTGCATCCCTTAAAACATGTAGCACCTGTCCAGGAACCAATCGCTTATTATGCAAAGATGCAGGAAGCAAGTGTAGGAAAAGATACGATGACCGGTCATTGGGAAATGATGGGACTCCATATTACCAAGCCATTCCAAACATTTACAGAAACAGGGTTTCCAAAAGAGTTATTAGATGCGCTCAGCGAGCGTTGTGACGGACGCCGCATCATTGGCAATAAAGCTGCCAGCGGAACAGCAATTTTAGATGAATTGGCTGAACAGGAAATCAATCATGGGGATCTGATCGTCTATACTTCTGCAGATTCTGTATTACAGATATGCGGAAATGAAGAGACAATGGGTTTAGAAACGTTGTATCGCTATTGTGAAGCCGCAAGAGAATTAACGATGAAAGACGAATGGCGAGTGGGAAGAGTCATTGCCCGTCCATATACAGGAAAGAAAAAAGGTGAATTTGTTCGTACGAGCAACCGCCATGACTATGCTTTAAAACCATACGGAAGAACGGTATTGAATGCATTAAAAGATGCCGGGCTTGATGTCATCAGCGTAGGAAAGATCAAGGATATCTTTGATGGAGAGGGAATTAGTGAAGCCTACCGTTCAAAGAGCAGCGTACATGGCATGGAACAGACCATTGCGTTAGCAAAAAAAGATTTCCATGGTTTGTGTTTTGTCAATCTAGTTGATTTTGATGCATTGTGGGGACATCGCCGTAATCCGATTGGCTATGGCGAGGAACTTGAACGATTTGATGTACTTTTAGGAGAACTGTTAAAAGAGCTGAAAGAAGATGATCTTTTGATCATTACCGCCGATCATGGCAATGATCCAACATTTAGAGGAACAGATCATACTCGTGAAATGGTTCCGTTATTAGTATATTCTCCATCTATGCAAGGCCATGGTTTATGGAACAACAGCAAGACATTCGCTGATATCGGAGCTACGATTGCAGATAATTTTGATGTAAAAATGCCAGAAGGGACGATTGGTTCTTCCCGTTTGAAAGAAATACAATAATAAGAGCACAGCATGTTTTCTATCGTGCTGTGTTTTTATATGGCGATTCAAGAGATGAGAACAAAGCAATTTTATGTTACAATATATGAGTATGCATAGGTAGTGATCGTTGGATAGGAAACTATGCTTATATTGAGTGAAAAAGAGGAGTGAAAATGTGAATAGAGGAAAATTTATCACATTTGAAGGAAATGATGGCAGTGGAAAAACAACCATAAGCAAATTAGTATACGAGCAATTATCCACTCAAGGAATCAACGTGATTTTTACTAGAGAACCTGGTGGAATCGAGATTGCGGAACAGATCCGACAGATCATTTTAGATCCAAATAATAAAACGATGGATGCACGTACAGAGGCCTTGCTTTATGCGGCAAGCCGCAGGCAGCATTTAGTTGAAAAAATCTTGCCGGCTTTAAATAACGGGATCCATGTCATTTGTGATCGTTTCATTGATAGTTCACTTGCATACCAAGGGATGGGACGGCAGATCGGCATGCAGGAAGTGTATGATATGAATTTGTTCGCAACGGAAGGCATTCTTCCTGATCTGACGTTATTTTTAGATGTAAGTGTTGAGGAAGCCATGAACCGCATGGCATCTCGTGAAGCAAAAGATCGTTTAGAACAAGAGGACAATGCGTTTCATCAAAGAGTTCGCTTAGGTTATGAAAAAGTAAAAGAGTTATATCCGCAGCGCATCCATGTGATAGATGCTCACCAAAGCATTGAAAAGGTAACAGAAAACTGCATGCAGGAAATCGAAAGGATATTCGATCAAGATGCGTAAGCAGGAAGTTTTGCGTGAACAGCAGCCAATCGTTTGGCGAACATTGCATAATGCCTTGCAGGGACAGACCTATGCACATGCTTATTTGTTTTACGGGCCAAAAGGCACTGGAAAAAAAGAAATGGCAGTTTTATTTGCACAGAGCATTTTATGCAAACATACGATCGATGGTTTTGCCTGTGAAACTTGCAATGTATGCCAGCGTGTGGCTTTACAGGAATATGCCGATTATTGTGTGATCGACGGCAGCGAATCTTCTATTAAGAAACAGGATATATTGCGGCTGCAGGAGATGTTTACAAAAACAGCTCTAGAAGAAGATATGCATAAAATTTATATCTTGAATCATGTGGAGAACGCTACGAACGATGCGATGAATGCTTTGTTAAAGTTTCTTGAAGAGCCAGTGGAAGGTGTAATTGCCATTTTGATCAGCGACCAATTGGAATCGGTCATGCCGACGATCGTTTCCCGTTGTCAGTGCATCCCATTTCGTGCCCTTAGAAGGGCAGACAGTTATAAGCAGGGAATCGCTGTTTGTGATGCGTTTGATGCGTATCTATTATCCAGTTTACACTGCAGTGCCTCACAAATGCAGGAAATCAGCGAAAGTGAAGATTATCAGCATGCGCGCTATGTTTTTTTTGAAATGATGGAGCGTATGGAAAAAAACATAGATCAAGCAACGCTGTTTTTGCAGCTGAAAGGCTATCCTTCTAAAAATAAAAAAATAGGAAAAAATTCTTTTGCATGGCTGTTGGATCTGTTGATCCGTTATGCAAAAGATTGTACATTAGATGAAATTACATGTGAGGATAAACGATATCAGAAACTATGGCAGCAGCACATATGGAGCAAAGAAGAAGCAGTTGATGTGATACCGCATTTATTGAATAAAAAAGATCTGTTACGCCGATCAGTTAATTTACAGTTGTTGGCCGATCAGTTGATGGCGGAATTGAAAGAGGTGACAAAATGACAGAAGAGAAGAATGTGCATGAAGCTGTTCGTGATAAAAATAAGAAAAAAGGGAATGGAACAGCAGAACAAAATAAAAAAAATGTAAAAAAATCAGAAAAAGGAAATGAGCAGGCACAAGGCGCAAAAGGCGGGCAAACACGTAAAAACAACGCACAGCCTGAACGTTCTTATCCGTTCTTAGCTTATGTTAGTTTCAAAGAAACAAGGAAAGTGTACACTTTTGGATCAGATGAATCGGATTTAAAAGTGAATGACCGGGTAGTCGTTGAAACGGTACGCGGTCAGGAGCTAGGTACGATCGTAAGAGATTGTGAACCATTTTTTGTGCAAAACACAGGAATGGAGATCAAACCGGTATTGCGAAAGGCAACACAAAAGGATTTGGAACGTGAACAAGAAAATATCGAAAAAGCAAAACGGGCATTGGTCATTTGTGATGAATGTATCAAGATGCTGCATTTAGACATGCATTTGATTGAGGCAGAATATACTTTAGACTGCAGTAAGATCATATTTGTATATGTAGCAGAAGAACGTGTGGATTTCCGTGAATTGTTAAAAGAACTCGCAAGCCGCTTTCACTGCCGTATTGAATTAAGGCAGGTTGGACCGAGAAATAAGTCAAAGATCATCGGTGGATTAGGCATGTGCGGTATGGAAACATGCTGTTCCAGATTTATGAATGATTTTGATGTCGTATCAATCAATATGGCAAAGAATCAGCTTTTGGCATTAAATATCCAAAAGTTAAGCGGACAATGTGGAAAACTGATGTGTTGTTTGAAATTTGAGGATGCACAATACAAGGAAATGCGTCAAGGACTTCCAAAGTTAAATGCACAAATCGAATATAAAGGGAAAAAATATCGGGTCACTAGCATGAATGTGCTGTTGCAGCAGGCAAAGATTGAAAATAAAGAGGATGTACAGTTCTTGGATTTCAAAGAATTGTGGCCAGACCTTGATTTTTCTGATCGTTAAATATGAATCAGCAAAAAAGTTTTGAAGGAAATCATCCTACCTTATATATTGTTGCAACCCCGATCGGCAATTTAAATGAGTTGACCCCAAGAGCAAAAGAAATATTGGAAACGGTAGATGTCATTGCTGCCGAGGATACAAGAAATACAATGAAGCTGTTAGCTCATTTTCAAATCAGTACGCATTTGATCGCACATCATAAATTTAATGAAACTGCAAGCAGCAAAGGAATCGTTCAACTGTTGGATGAAGGGAAAAATGTTGCTGTTGTAAGTGATGCCGGTTATCCGTTGATCAGTGATCCAGGCAGTGAACTGGTCAAAGAAGTGATCGATGCAGGATATCATGTAGTTCCAATTTCAGGCAGTAATGCCATGTTAAATGCATTGGTAGCCAGCGGTATTGCCCCGCAGCCGTTTCTCTTTTATGGTTTTTTACCCAGCAATGAACGCCAGCGCATCAAAGAATTACATGCATTGAAGCATTATCCAATGACACTTGTTTTCTATGAAGCGCCGCATCGAATTGAAAAGATGCTGAAAGATTGTTTGGAAGTTTTGGGTGATCGTCCTATGTGCCTGGCCAGAGAATTGACGAAAAAACATGAAGAGTTTTTAAGAGGAACGATTCAGGAAATTTTAAAGGAAGCTCCTTCACGTAAAGGAGAAATGGTCGTTGTCATTGCTGGTGAACAAGAAGAGAAAGAAAAGGATGTTACGCAGGCAATGCCGCTATTAAAGGAACATATCCAAAATTACATCCAGGAAGGAATGACAACGAATGAGGCCATCAAACGCGTAGCAAGAGAGCGCGGGCTATCCAAAAATGAGATTTATAAAGAATATCATGGGTTAAATTAAAAGAGGCTGTAACGAAATAGAAGATTTTAATTAAACGAATCTGTCTATTGAGGTTACGACCTCTTTTTTCTTTTCTTTACTTTGAAATTGTTTCAATTCTCCCAATTATCCCTATTTTTTGGCATTATGAAAACACCTATTGTGGAAAACCTATCAACATTAT
>NZ_LT699725.1:26070-188961 GCF_900155395.1 Merdibacter massiliensis | reverse complement strand
GGGATTTCTAACGTATCAAGGCTCATTCAATGGTAGTAAAATCGTAGTAATTTGAAGTATTTCAACCCTTGAAAATGCTGATAGATACAGTGTTTTAGCGGACAATCAGATTTTTAGTTGTTTATTACATTAAAAAACTTCTTCATGATTGGATCAACAGCAGCACTTGTTCCTGCAATGATCGAAGTAGAACTCGTAGGAGCAATCGCCATCAAATAACCATTCCGCAATCCAAACTGGTGCACTTTTTCACGCAGGGCATTCCATTTTGCATCTTTATAGTTTCGCTTTTCAAAATACATTCCCGTATCATAATCACTATTCTCAAAATATTGATATCGGCCTTTTTCTCTTGCCAGATCACAGGAAGCATTCAAAGCATAATAATTGATCTTTTCATATAGCTGATCGACAAATTGTAAATGTTCTTCACTTTCGAAAGAAATGCCTTGTTTGACCAGCATATGATGATATCCGCTTGTTCCTAATCCAATCGGCCGATATTTTTTATTTGTTACTTCAGCATAAGGGATCGGATAGTAATTCAGATCAATGACATTATCTAAAGCACGAACAGCGACTCTGACTGCATGCTCCATTTCCTGATCATCCTCCACACGTAAACGTCCTAATGTCAAAGATGCTAAATTGCATACGACAAAATCACCGGGTTTGGTTCTTTCGACAATGATCGGTTCTCCATTAACTTCCACTTGTTCGACTGGAAGCAGCTCCATTGCACTCATATTTTGTGCAATCTCAGTGCAAAGATTGCTGCAATAGATGATTCCTTGGTGAGCGTTTGGATTCATTTTATTTACATGATCGCGATTAAAGGCAAACGGAGTACCTGTTTCTACCAAAGACTTGATGATCAGACGCACGATTTCCTTTATGCTCATGACACGTTTAGAAATACGCTTGTCTTTTACACAGTCGATATAACGTTTCTGCCACTCTTCCCCATAATAATCTTCCAGATGATATCCCTTTATTTCATATATTTCATGAGGACACATCATGTACCAGCTGGCATCCAGATTGGTATCTGCTAAATGCCAAAAAAGATCTGGATAACAAACAGCCGGAAATATATCATGCGCTTTCATGCGATCATCTCCATTGTTTGTCCGCAATTGTAAAAATTCTGGGAGATCTTTATGCCAAGCATCTAAATAAACTGCGGCAGCTCCTTGTCGCACGCCTAACTGGTCGACCGCTACTGCTGTATCATTGACTAATTTGATCCATCGAATGACACCGCCGGCAGCTCCTTGAAAACCGCGAATACTGCTCCCGGCTGCCCTTACTTTACCAAAATACAGTCCCATGCCACCGCCGTTCTTTGAAACCTTCGCGAAGTTATCAACACTTTTATAAATACCAGCTAACGAATCATCCACTGTATCAATAAAACAAGAACTCATCTGATGAAATGGTTTACGCGCGTTGGACATCGTTGGAGTTGCCATCGTTATTTTTAAAGTGCTGAGCAGATCATAGAATTCTTTTGCCCACTGTACTTTATCCTTTTCTTGCATTGCTAAATGCATGGCAATCAACAAGAACATTTCTTGTGGTTTTTCTAGGATCTTCCGTTCATGATCCTGAATCAAATAACGTTTAACGATCAATTCTAAACCGCTATAAGTAAACAACTTGTTCCGCTCGACATCCATATAGGCTGCTAATTCCTGAAACTGCTCTTCTGTATAGTTGTCTATCAGATATTCTCCATAATATCCTTGTTTTGTCAAACAACGAACTTTATCATAGAAATTAGTAACACCCATCTTTTGCATACGTTGATCAATCAGCAAATCAATCTGGTAACTTAAAAAACGAGCAGAGATCATTTCCCACTTTCCGCTTTCTTTGCTGATCAATTCGTTTGCTGCACGCATCAGCATCTTTAATGCTGCATCCATAGACATGTTTTCTTTATAAAAAGACTTGAATTTACTTAAAAGAAGCTGCAGGGAATATTCTTCTTGAGGAAATTCTTTTTGAATTTCACTCAACAATTTCCCTATATTCGGATCTTTTACCAACATCACAAATTCATCTATCGTCTTTCGTAATTCCAAATGTTTCTGTCGATATAATATGTATGCCTTTGCTGCTTTTAAATAACCTTGTTTCATCAATTCTTCTTCCACATAATCTTGAATCGTTTCCACAGGCGTTCCTTCCGTTATTTTTTTCTCAACATTAGCAACGACACGCTTTTTTGCAGCAAGGTCTGTATTCTCATTTACACTTTCCAATGCTTTTGTTATGGCAGCTAAGATCTTAGCTGCATCATATGCTTGATATTGACCATTTCTTTTTTGAATTTTCACAATCTCACATCCTCGTGACTATCCTAACATAATTCAATTTGATTGCTCAAATGATATGCTTTGGATTTCTAGCAATGTTTTCCATTCCCATGACAAACAGAAAAAAAGATGTTTCCTATCATAAGAAAACATCTTTATTGAAACTACTTATTTTGCAACGATATTGACGACCTTGCCTTTTACAACAATGATCTTAACGATTTCTTTTCCTTCCAGCTGTCGCTGAACACTTTCAATCTGCATTGCTTTTTCTTTCATTGCTTCTTCGGCAGTTCCTACTGCAATCTTCATTTTACCACGTACTTTTCCATTCACTTGAACAACTGCTTCGATTTCGCTTTCCACCAACGCTTGTTCATCGTAAGTTGGCCAGGAAGCATAAGCAATTGTTTCATCCTGATGGAAGAATTTCTGCCAAATTTCTTCTCCCAGATGCGGGGCAAAACATGCAAACATTTTTATGAACCCAATAGCATAAGGGCGATAAATATGCTCACTCTTATAACATTCATTAATAAAGATCATCATTTGTGAGATCGCCGTATTTAAGTTTAAGGTTTCGATATCCTGAGTTACTTTTTTTACCGTCGCATTGTAGACCTTGTCTAATGCATGATCATTTTCATCTGTCAGCTTATCGTATTCATCAAACAATCTCCATACACGATCCAGCCATCTGCGTGCTCCGTCAAGTCCAGTTGTGCTCCATGGCAAACTTGCTTCCAATGGTCCCATAAACATCTCATATACACGCAATGCATCGGCACCATGTGATAAGATGATCTCATCAGGATTCACTACATTTCCTCTTGATTTGGACATTTTTTCATTATTTTCACCAAGAATCATACCTTGATGGAATAATTTTTGGAAAGGTTCTTTTGTTTTGACTACACCGCAATCATACAACACTTTATGCCAAAAACGAGCATACAACAAATGCAATACAGCATGTTCTGCACCGCCAATATACAGATCGACCGGCAGCCAGTGTTCCAATAATTTTGGATCTGCCAACGCCTCATCATTATGAGGATCGATATAACGTAGATAATACCAGCAGCTGCCTGCCCATTGCGGCATGGTATTTGTTTCTCGTTTACCTTTTACACCGTCGATTTCAACATTGATGAAATCTTCGCAATGTGCAAGCGGCGACTCTCCGTTTTCATTTGGTTTAAAATTATTTGTCTCTGGAAGTTCCAGTGGCAGTTCATCAATATCCACCGTGCGCATTGTACCATCTTCCATATGAATGATGGGAATTGGTTCTCCCCAATAACGTTGACGAGAGAACAGCCAGTCACGAAGCTTATAGGTTGTTTTTGCACAGCCGCATTTATGGTCAGTCAACCATTGGATCATTGTCTTGATTGCTTCTTCTTTTCCCATGCCGTCCAAGAAACCGGAATTGACATGGATACCATCTTCTGTATAAGCCTCTTTTTCAATATCCCCGCCTTTTAACACTTCAATGATCTCCAAGCCAAATTTCTTTGCAAATTCATAGTCACGTGTATCATGTGCAGGGACCGCCATGATTGCACCTGTTCCATAGCTGGCTAATACATAATCAGAGATCCAAATTGGAATTTCTTTTCCATTAACCGGATTGATTGCATATGCGCCAGTAAAAACACCCGTTTTTTCTTTATTTAATTCTGTACGCTCTAAATCTGATTTTGATTCACAGCTCTTTCGATAAGCTAGCACAGCCTCCATTTGCTCTGGCGTCGTAATTTCTTTAACAAAAGGATGTTCCGGCGCCATGACGCAATAAATTGCCCCAAATAAAGTATCGCAGCGAGTTGTAAATACAGTGAATTCTTTATCTGTTCCTTTAATTTTAAAGATAACATTTGCGCCTTGTGATTTTCCAATCCAGTTGATCTGCATTTCTTTTGTAGACTGCGGCCAATCACAGAGTTCGAGATCTTTTAATAAACGTTCTGCATATTCTGTAATACGCAATACCCACTGCCGCATTGGCTTACGTATTACCGGATAACCGCCACGCTCGCTTTTTCCATCAATGACTTCTTCATTTGCTAGAACAGTCCCCAATTTCGGGCACCAGTTCACCGGAATTTCATCCACATATGCAAGTCCTTTGTTATAAAGCTGGATAAAGATCCATTGTGTCCATTTATAATAAGATGGATCTGTAGTTGATATTTCTCGATCCCAGTCATAAGAAAAACCAAGTGCTTGGATCTGCTCACGGAAATGATCGATATTTTTCTTTGTAAAAGTTGCTGGATGATGTCCGGTTTGAATTGCAAATTGTTCTGCTGGCAAACCAAATGCATCCCATCCCATTGGATGTAGCACATTATATCCTTGCATACGTTTCATACGTGCAATGATATCGGTAGCCGTATAACCTTCCGGATGTCCGACATGTAATCCGTTTCCGCTTGGATAAGGGAACATATCCAAGACATAATACTTAGGTTTACTAAAATCGGAAGTATCACATGCAAAAGTTTTGTTTTTCAACCAATAATTTTGCCATTTTTTTTCAATCTGCTGATGATTGAAACTCATAACTATCTCTCCTTTTCATAAAAAAACGTCCCTAGCTACTTCTAAGGACGTAAAAATACGCGGTACCACCTTAGTTCATACGTAATTGTATGCACTCAATCTTCTTAACGCGAAGTAAACGGGCATTCACCGACTCCTCAGCGAGTTCTCCTGATTAAACACTTTGGCTTTCCACCACCCAGCCAATTCTCTTTGCTGCTGCACAGGATACTACTCTGATTCTTCATCATTTACGCATATAAGTATAACTTAATAGGCAAAGTGATGTCAATAGCAATCCCCTTACATATATTTTTAAATTTGCGTCAAAACAGCCCGCATTAACGATGAATCAATGTCTTAAAACGAATCGAGCTCGCATATTGTACAATGCCTATGATTGAGCATAGGTAAAGATAACAAAAACTATGTAGATCAATTGGATGAAACCGTAAATGAATAAACATTGATGCCATAAATGTAAAGATCAAAGCAATTGCAAAGTCTTTTATTTCCAAAGCTTTGCAATTGGATTGCCTATAAAAGACGGGAAGGATCAGAATACTAAAACCAAATAAAATAATGAGCCATGCGCAATCCAGACAAATAAAACGAAATAACATACCAATGCAGATACATAGAGCGTAACTGCAAATCGCAGCTATATAAGTATACATATCATCACCACATGTTTTAGTATGAATGTCAAATACAAGATTATTCAAATATCTGCATATTCGCCAAATAATACATGCTCTATGCCCCCTGTTTCATTTATATACACGCGTAATATGCAATGCATCCCTTGATACGCAGCATAATTGTCTTCTTCCCAAAAAATACGATAACTATTTGTCCCGCATAACAGATACCATTCGTGTTGATCTATTTCTGATTCAGACATCTCTTGACTATCCTTTCGACATTCTTCTTTAATATACGTTAACAGATAAACATATGCATCTACACGTTCTTGTGCGTACGATAATTGCAATAATGCATCACAACGCAGTTGAAGGATCGTAGCAAAACTTAAAAAACACATTAGGATAACTAAGCCGACAACGGTAAAAAAGCCCTCATTTTGTGACCTTTGCATTCCATTGTTTCCCCTCTCGTCGCCAATCCACAAATATTGCATCATACTTGTCTTCAAACTGTACTCCTTCTATGTCCTGTATGAAAATCTCATATCCTGGACGTTTCACTAAACGATGATTGTGGTAAGAATACGTTGCTGTTTTCTCATTTTGAACAGTTATTAGATTCCCCTCTTCCACAAACACTTGATCACACTGCGCAATATCTAAACGTAACTGTAATACCGCCATTTGATCTTGTACCAAATAAGATTGCTGCGTAAGCATTATCGTCATCCAATGCATCGCTCTTTCTATCAATAAAACACAAAACATAAAAACTCCCATTGCCAGCAATAATTCACTCAAAGTAAAACCTTGCATTTCTCTCCATTTCTTCAATAACAGGTTCCTCCATGTAGTACATTGTTTGTGTTGCCATTAACATAAATTGCACCAATATCACACACAGCAATAATAAAACCAATACATCCAGCAAAACAAAGCCCTTATTTTTCCCTGCGTATTGCATTCCTTCCTCTCCCCAATTGAATGACCAGTGACTGCTCACTTCCAGCAGAACAACGAACTGTTGCTGCCGGAGCGCTTGTATATTGTGGATAAAAATGCAGCTCTGCACCCACACATCGAATAGAAGATGGCAATTTTAACGTCTCATCATCTACTATTACCAGATTATCTTTGAACCGAATCGTACGCTGTTTTCTTTCGATTACTGCTTCACTCTGTATTTTTTCCAGGAAGCTTTGCAGCTGAAACATGGATAATGTCAACGTCTGCTTTGAATATAAATTTGGAATGCTATAGATGGATAAAAAAATACAGATGATGAACATGACCAAATACATTTCAACTAAGGTAAAACCACTTCTATCGTGCATAAGCCTGTCCATCGACAAGAACGATCGAACGACCATCCGGACATCTCTTTTGCGATTCTTTCAAATATCCTCCAGCAATCAATTGATCAATCGAGGTTGGTGTGTGTAATGTGTCTATTTCATATAACAAAATCTGCGCATCTACAACAGCTGTCAATGCTTCACAACCTTTTTCTTCAATGATTTCTTCTTTTTGTTGAATATTAGGTAGCGTTAATAAAAATAGCAATGCAACAATAGAGAGTACGATCATCATCTCAAGAATGGTAAATCCATTTTGTACTTTGTGTTTCATCTCATCACCTTTCTTTATATTTGTTCCAGCATATTCAGCGGCATTAACAGCATCTGATAAATCGTAAATACTAAAATAGCGACTACTCCATAAATGATCAATTGCAAATAAATTCCCAGCTTTTTTATCTTTTTCTGCCAACGATCCATTTGCATATCTGCATAAAGAGATAAAAACCTCATTAATGAATCACTTACATAGCCAATTTGAAAATAACGTGCAAACTGTGAAGAAAAGTAGGTCGAAGTTTCTATTATTTTTTCATAGGAGAACCCCTTTTCTAATAAATGCCGAATATCATAAATACATGGATATAAAATACTTTCCTCCTCTAATTGTTCCAATATCAATAATGCACGATGAGTCGAAATTCCAGCTTTCATCAGTTCAAACATATAAATTGCAAAAAGATAAGAAATCAATTCCTTGCAGATTTTCATGCGGGCATGATAACGAATGATAAATGTTTTGCGTGCATCCATTTGCTTCCATAGAAAAATAAAGAGAATAATACCTAGGAGGGCAATAAAAATAACAGTCAAAAAAAACATATAGAGAAAATTCAACAAGATCCAAGCAATGCCTGCAGATTGCATATTGGTAATTTCTTGCATCTGCGGATAAATAGTTGTTAAAAAGAATGAAACTAGCAAAAGTGACATGAAGAATAATAAAAGAGGATAACTCATCTGTTTGCAAATTTTCTGCATCAGGTCCTTTCGCAGTGAATACAGTTTTACGGAAGCTAAAACGGCTTTCGACACCGGTGCTGCACGTAAAAAGAAATGAAGATACCTTTCAAATGATTTTGAAGTTCCTTCCAGATTTTGAAACAGATCCTCTCCTGCTTTTAGTCTATTTATCAATATATCATGTTTCAAAAAAGCGAAAGTAATTGCATCTTCTAAAGGGATGCCATTATCTAATAACGTACCAAACGCTTTCCATTCATTCAAATGTGCATTCTTCACTATAGGTTTCCTCCGTAATTTCACCATTTAAATAAGCTTCCCATAACAAATCCTTCATGGTCTTGTGTTCTATGGATAAACGATCTGTCTGAAAAAAAGATACAAGTTGTTGTCCATATAATATTTCATAAACGCATCTTCTTTCCTGTCGAGACCGTAAAGTAACCAAGCGTTGGGTACTGACGAAAGTTAATGCGGCGTGAAGCTGCTGCTCTGGTATACCGAACTCCTGCATTCGAACAAGTACTTCTGCACAAGTTTTTGCATGAACAGTAGAAAAAACACTGTGCCCGCTCAACGCTGCTCGTATGGCCATCTGCGCCGTTGCTGCATTTCTGATTTCCCCTAACATAATGATATCTGGATCATGGCGAAGCAATTGCTCAATACCTACTTCATAAGTAAAACCACTTTTTTCATTGATCTGTAATTGTAAATATGCAGCATCTCTTATTTCAATAGGATCTTCTAAAGAAATTACTTGACGATGGTACTGTAGTGAGGCCGTACGCAGCAAAACATGCAGGGTAGTCGTCTTTCCACTACCTGTAGGACCGGAAAACAAAGCTAAACCTTGTCTTCCCTTACATAAACTCTGAAATACTCGTTCTTGGAAAGAATCGGTACAAATATCTTTTAACGATCGCAAATGACAATGGTCCAATAGGCGCAATACACCTGTTTGCACTTCATTGGTACAAAGCAGAGAGAAACGGAATTCTAAAGATCTTCCTTGGTAGATCCGATTAAAATTGCCAGACTGGGGTTTTGCTGATTCGCCTAAGTCTAAATTTGCAATATATTTCAAATACTGAAAAAGGTGGCCGTCGAATAAACCGTCATCTTGCCGGTCCATGCACCCCAGACATCGCAAATGAAAATGAAGGATCCCGCCTTGCAACGTAAAATGCGCATCACTGGCCTTTCGTAATAACATCAAATGAATCAGCGAACGTAATTCTTCCTCCACTTATCCACCTCCTTCTCTCTTCATCATTTACTTACGAGATTTTATGTACAAATACTAAAAAAAACAGTATCGAATACTGTTTTTCATTAAATTATACTGATTGAAGATAATAATTATATTTAATTTCTTCGCTTAATTTGGTGGCAGGGCCATGTCCTGGATAGACAAAATAATCATTTGGTAGCTGCTTTAGCATACGCAAAGATTGAATCATTTTTGTATTGCTTCCACCTATCAGATCCGTTCTTCCGATACTCCCTTGGAACAGCACATCGCCGCAGAACATGCATTGCTCGATCAATAGTAAGCAACTGCCTTCTGTATGACCTGGAGCGTCCTTTACATCTACTTCAAAAGCACCTATCGTCTGTTTCCCAGATTGAAAGAGATGCGGCTTTGTCGCCACCACCAAAGGTGCAAAATCTGCACTAAAATTTAATTTAGGATCTTGCAATAATTGAGCATCCAATGGATGGATATATACTGGACAATCATACTCTTTTACAAAATGGTCAACACCTGCACAATGATCAAAATGTCCATGCGTCAAAAGGATGGCATCAACAATGAATCGATTCTCTTCAATATATTTTTGCACACTACGTCCTTTAGAACCAGGATCGATCAATAAAGCATGTCCATCTTTGCTAACGACATAGCAATTGGATTGGATCAATAATCCTAACTCAAAAGTTTCTACATGTATCATATTTACTCACGAATAAAAAAGACCGCAGTCGGCCCTTCTTATTTTTTCTCCTTATGCTCAGTTTTTTTGTTGCAGCGCGGACAGTATTTTGAAATTGTCATACGTTCCGGATGTTTACGTTTATTACGTGTACCAATGTAGTTTTCTTCTCCACATTCAGCACATTTGAAAGTAATTCGATCTCTCATATAGTACCTCCTCACACTCTATGCCGATAAATTATAACATACTACTGTAAAAAATGCCAACTCTATTTTGATATTCTTACGAAAAATAAAGACTTTCCGATTATTTTTTTTGTGCATCATCACTCTTCATGATTGAAAAATATTTTTCAAGCACAGGCCCCATGACCTCCGTAGTACAAACATTGCTTTGCAAGTTACTGCCCGTATCTGAAGAAGTAGGAGCTACACATGCAAATGCCATCGATGGATCTTCATAAGGTCCATATCCAATAAATGCTGTACTTGTTGAGTCGCCAACTTCTGCTGTACCTGTCTTTCCGGCAATATCCTCTTCTAGTGAGTTTGCTGCATCTCCGCAATAACCTGATGACACGCACGCTCGAAAACCTTGTTGCACACGATCGAGATAATCTAAATTTCCGCTTAATGTAGAGACAACCTGATTTTGATAAGATGTCACGACATTGGTTGAATTGACTTCGGTTGCATAGCTAAACAAATGCGGTTTTACTGTTGTACCGTCATTTGCTATGGTCGAGACATATTGTAAGATCTGAATAGGTGTATACATATCATACTGACCAATTGCAAAGTCCAATAACTTACCTGCTTCTGTAGAGTAACCTACATAACCGCCAACTTCATTAGGTACATCTAGACCCGTTACATTCCCGAGACCAAACATCGAATAATAAGATCGCATTAAAGAAAATGTAGATGATGGATCTGAAATTCCTAAAGATTGGTAAGGTACATAAGTAGACCCGGCTAAACGAATTGCAATATGGAACATATAAACGTTACTTGATACTTGTAAGGCTTTCACATCGTCAACCGGTCCATAGTTCTTGTAGGAAGCTTTTACTGGTGTTCCAGAAATATACATTGGTGCATCATTAATTACTTCTCCAGGTTTTACAACTCCTTCATTTAATCCCATGTATAAGGTTGCACCTTTGACAATAGAACCTGGATTGGTATAACTCAAATAGTTGCCGCTTGCAAATGGCGTTACTTTGTTCGTTTTCTTATCTCTTTGATAACCGCTCATTGCATAAATCTCACCAGTCTTGGGATTCATTAAGCAAACAAATAACGTGGTAAAATTTTGACGATACTGATTATCGGCTGCAGATTCAAGCGTCTCTTTTACGACCTTATCCAATTCTTGTTGTAATTCAATATCGATCGTTAAATAAACATCATAACCTTTTTTTCCAGATGTCTCCTCTTTTATGACCGCATTCCCTTCTTCATCATATTCTACGCTAGATACTTTTTGAGTCCCGCTTAATAAGCCTTCATACTGATATTCAAGACCGGAACTTCCTACTCTGGCATTCAAAGGATATCCTAATGCCTGGTAATAATCTGCCAATTCTGCAGGAACCCCCTGTGTACTTGTTGTCACATTTCCTAAAACATCCCGCAAAGTATCGCCATAAGGATATTCTCTTTTCCATGAACCAAGATCAATATCAAATCCTGGAAAACTGCTTTTGTGTTCAACTAGATAAGCAACCGTATCATCATCAACATCTTCTAAGATCGTCTTGCTTTGTCCGCTGGTTCCGGAAATCATACGGGCATATACGACATAACCTGCTTCTTCTTCATCACTTAATTCTTCTTCCAGCATATCATCTGTAATACGCTCATATAAGATTTCGGTACGACGGGATTCCTTGTCATCTCCCCAAGAACCATTTCTATAACTATTTAATTCCTCTTGTGTCAATAGATCATTGCATGCGTAAGAAGGATCTGAACTATCTAACAACGTATGCTTAAATATATAGAGATCTTTTCTTTGATTTTTCGACAGTTCATTTTTGTCTACGTCAAACGCAGAAGCAAATTTTTGTGCCAGTTCCCAACGTTGTGCAGTGGTAATCTCTTCTGGTTGCGTATAAATAATGTTATGCGAAACCACTGTGGCAGCAATTACTTTTCCATTACGATCGTATATTTGTCCTCTCGGTGTGGAAGACGCTTGTGTCGTAGTGTTATAATTCTCCATTTTTATTGTATATTCTTCATGCTGTAAAACCTGAATTTGAAATAAACGCACGAAAACAGCACTAAACAGCAAACCTATAATAACTGCAAATATAATTAATCTCTTCGATACTTCACCTGAAAAATCCATTGACTGATTTAACTGGTCGCTGGAATGTTTCATGTTTTCTAAATCAAATTTACGAAAAGGATTTGGAATCATTTCTTCACCACCTATGGATAACATTATAATACAAAATAAAATGTAAAAGCTAGCGAACTGGCAAAAAAGTAAAAAATCATCGAATCATCACTTTAGCACCAAGATTGTAAATATCCACTGTTTTGTTTATAATAAAGCTGGTGATATTTATGATACGAGAACAGACCAGACAAGTCAAGATTGGAGACATAACCATTGGAGGACAAAATAAGGTGATCATCCAATCTATGTGCAATACCCCAACAAAAGATACCAAAGCTACCATTGCGCAGATCAAGCAACTACAAGAGGGTGGTTGTGAGCTTGTACGCATGGCAATCATGGATATGGAAGATGCCAAAGCAGTAGCAACGATCAAAGCCAACACACAGATTCCTTTAGTAGCCGACATTCATTTTGATTACCGTTTGGCGTTGGCTGCAATCGAGGCAGGCATTGATAAGATACGCCTGAATCCTGGAAACATCGGAAAACGTGAAAATGTGGAGGCCGTGGTAAAAGCATGTAAAGCGCATCATATTCCTATCCGCATCGGAATCAACAGCGGGTCTTTAGAGAAGGATATTCACGAAAAATATGGAAAACCGACAGCAGAAGGAATGATGGAAAGCGCCAAAAGACATGTTGCTATATTAGAGTCTATGGATTTTTATGATATCGTATTGTCCTTTAAATCCAGCGATCCCCTTCTTTGTATTGATGCTTATCGCTTAGCAGCAAAAACCTTCCCATATCCTTTACATTTAGGAGTAACAGAAGCAGGCACATTGCTGACAAGCGCCATCAAAAGCTCCATGGCTTTAGGACCTTTATTGAATGAAGGAATCGGAGATACGATTCGCATTAGTGTCAATGGTGATCCGTGCAGCGAACTTCCTATTGTCAAGCAACTTTTAAAGTATTGTAAACTGATTGATCATGTTCCTAATTTGATTGCCTGCCCGACGTGCGGTCGAACTGCATGGGACATGCAGCCTGTGGTAAATGAGATTGAAGCTTTTTTAGCAACAATTAACAAAGATGTGACTGTTGCTATCATGGGCTGTGTCGTAAATGGTCCTGGCGAGGCAAAACACGCAGATATTGCCATTGCAGGTGGAAAAAAAGAAGGTTTATTGATCAAACGAGGTCAGATCATTGAAAAGCTTCCACAAGAACGTATCGTTGAACGTCTAAAGGAAGAAATTATTGTATTTTAAAAGGATCTATGGAGGAATTTTAATTATTCCTTTACAGATCCTTTTTTTACTTATTATAGTTTGAAACCGTATCTTCGCTAACAGTATCGATTGTAATTGTTTTGATGATCACGTCTTCAAGCGGTTTTGAATTCTCATCCACACGAACAGATGCGATTTCATTTACGACATTCATACCGTCAATGACTTGTCCAAAAACAGTGTGAACACCATCTAACCAAGGTGTACCTCCTATTTCTTGATATTTTTCTTTTACATTCGCAGGATAATCATAATTTGCCGCCATCACATCATCACTGTACTGAGAGCCATCTTGCTGCTGAACGATAAAAAATTGAGAACCATTGGTATCTTCTCCAGAATTTGCCATGCTGAGTGCACCATTGAAATTGTACAATTGATCACTAAACTCATCTTCAAAGGGTTCTCCCCAAATGCTTTCTCCTCCGGTTCCATCTCCATTAGGGTCGCCACCTTGGATCATGAAACCATTGATCACGCGATGGAAAGTCAATCCGTCATAATACCCTTCTTTTGCATGTGTAGTGAAATTTTCAACGGCTTTAGGAGCTTGTTCAGGAAACAAACGAACTGTGACATCCCCAAAGTTGGTTTCAATGACTGCAATTGTATCTCCGACTTTTACATCACTAAACTGTATTAATTCTGGTTCACTGCTGCAGGCACATAATAGAAAGGCAAAAATTGCCACCCAAATTTTCTTCATTTATTTTTCCTCCTTGATCTTATCAAGCACATCCGGTTCAAAGATTCCATTTTTTAACATTGCAATTTCATAACGATAAGGAGGATGTCCTTCTACATAGGGAGTTTCTAATATTTTCACGATATCTTTTAACAAAGGATGATGTACGACCTTATGCAATGTATCATACCCAATTGTTCCAAATCCAATGTTTGCATGGCGATCCTTTCGGGCTCCTTTTTCATTCTTTGAATCATTGATATGAATACAGTCTAAACGATCCAATCCTATCGTTTGATCAAATTTCTCTAAGAGCGCATCAAAATCTGCTACATCATAACCAGCATCATTCAAATGACATGTATCCATGCAGATACTTAGTTGATCCCCATATTGGCAATGAGAAATGATATATGCCAATTGTTCAAAACGATATCCTAACTCCGTTCCCTTTCCTGCCATAGTTTCCAATGCTACATGGATAGAAGGATCCATTCCTTCCATGGCAAGATTCAGACCTTTGACAATTTGTTGCAAGCCAACCTCTTCTCCTTGTTTAACATGGGCTCCTGGATGTAATACTAAAATCTTCGCTCCTATTTGACGCACACGATCTAACTCTTGTTTTAGAAAATCAACACCCAGTTGAAATGTATCTAAATTTATAGTATTGGCCAGGTTGATAATATAAGGTGCATGAACAATGACATGATCCATGGTCAAGTCATGTTCTTTTCCATATGCAACCGCTTCTTTTACCTTAAACTTATCAATTGCTACTCTTCTAGTATTTTGTGGAGCTCCTGTATAAATCATACAAGCGTTGGCTTGATAGGAATTTGCTTCTTGAAGCGAATGTAATAAATAATCAGGTGCAGCTAACGAAACATGAGAACCGATGATCATTGTGCTTCCTCCTCACGTTTGGCACGCATTTTTGCTTTCGCACGTTCTTTTTGCTGCCGGCGAATGTCTTCCTGAATCATCTGTCTGCGTGCTTTTCTGCGCAAACGCTCAATCTGTTGTTTTTGTTTCTTTTTGTAATTTGGCTTCACTTTTGTTTTTTTCTTTTTTACGATCTTACTGATTTCTTGCTCCAAAGGATCACTTTTGCGCACATGTTTTTCATGAAGATCTTTCAAAACCGTCCATTCTCCATTGCGAATATTCTGATGCTCAAAATGAATTCCATTTTTTTCTAAAGTTCGGATTATAGGATCATCTTCGCTTCGATACAGCGCATAACAGATACCGTCACGTCCTGCACGGCCAGTTCGTCCGCTGCGGTGAATATAAAAATCCAGTTCTTTTGGAAAACCTAAGGAAATGACATGTGTAATTCCTTCTATATCAATGCCTCTTGCAGCAATGTCCGTTGCAACTACATAACTTTTGCTTTGTCTTTGTAACTCCTTTAAAGCCCGCATGCGTTCTCTCGCAGTCAAATCGCCATGCAGCTCAACGACACCATAACCTTCCTGGCGCATCTTCTCTGCTGTTTCGCTCGCCAATGCGCGTGTATTTGCAAAAATCAAGCATACATAAGGTTGTATGCCCTTTAATACTTGCAGCAATTTCTCTGGATAACTGAGATGTCTGCATGGTACTAAAATGTGGCGAATCTTTGGTTGAAACTGCTCATTGCTTTTGATCATGACTGTTTGAGGATGCTTCATGTATTTTTTCAGAAATGGTTTTAAGCCATTAGGGATGGTGGCACTAAAGCTCATCATTTGCAAATCACTGCCCATGCGGCCCGCAATCTGGTCTACATCTTCCAAAAAACCAAATTCTAATGTCATGTCTGCTTCATCCACAACAAAGATCTTTGCTGTGTCACAGCGAAGAGTTTGTTCATTCAAAAACAGATCACGAATACGTCCGGGAGTTCCAATAACGATATGCGGCTGTACTTTCAGCTGTTCATTCATTCGACTTTTTTCAATGCCGCCACTGATCAAGCGAATAGATAATGCACTTTCTATCTCACACATTTTCTCTGCGCGTTGATAAATCTGCACAGCCAATTCTCTGGTCGGCGCAGTAATGACCGCTTGGACTTCCTGTTTGGATAGATCAATTTTTTCTAAGATCGGCATCAAAAAAGCATGTGTCTTTCCTGTTCCAGTATCAGAAATTCCTATGATATCATTCCCCTTCATTGCTAAAGGTATTACTTGTTCTTGAATCGGTGTCAGTTCACGAAAACCTTCCAATGCAGCAAAAGCGGCACTGCGTTTATTAAGATCTTTGATTTCCATAGCTGTCGCCTCCTTTAAATCTTATTTATTATACATGAAAAATGCGATATTTTAAAAGCAATTTCACTTTTTATTTTCTATTTGACATATTGCATTAGCAACTTTATTGTCGTTTTTTTGCAAGTATGACATAATAGATATGAATGGAGCTGAAACATGATGAAAGTGATAAAGGTATCTCCTCGTGGTTATTGCAAAGGTGTCGTACGGGCAATCTCTATTGCAAAACAAAGCTGTATAGATTATCCAGATAAGCCAATAACGGTATTAGGAATGTTGGTTCATAATGAATATGTAAAAAAAGCACTTGCATTAAAAGGAATTCATACCATTGAAGATGCAAATAAAAATCGTTTGGAATTGTTGGATGAGATCCATGAGGGTGTCGTAATATTTACTGCACACGGCATTAGCGATGAAGTAAAGAAGAAGGCTGAAGAAAAAGGATTGATCTGTATCGATGCAAGCTGTCCCGATGTCGTTAAAACACAAAACTTGGTCCGAATGCATCTACAAAATGGAGAAGAAGTCCTATATATCGGCAAAAAACATCATCCAGAAGCAGAAGCAGTATGTACACTGAGCCCGCACGTGCACCTTATTACAAATATGACTGAAATACCTAAGAAATTAAAAAAACCGATCTTCGTTACCAATCAAACCACGATGTCCATCTTTGATGTGGAAAAAATCTTTCAAGAAATTCGCTTGTATTATCCGCATGCTCACTTCAGTGAAGAAATCTGCAATGCAACCAGAATTCGTCAGCAGGCTGTTGCCAACCTAAAAGGAAAAGGCGTTGATTTGTTATACGTCGTTGGTGATCAGCATTCCAATAACTCAAAGCGATTGGCGCAAATTGCGCTCGAACAAGGTATTCCAAAAGTTTATCGCATTGATGATGTAACCGGTATCCGCAAAGAAGATCTTGAAGGATGTCAATGTGTTGCAGTTACAAGCGGAGCAAGTACACCCACTTACTTAACCAATCAAGTGATTCAGGTATTAGAAAATTGGGAACATCGCACTTCCCTGCCAACTATTCAAGTGGAACACATGATTGATTAAAAGATAAATAACAAAAAAAGACCTGAATAGATGATTACAGATTCTTCAGAAACAAATTTTCTAAAGAACGTTCTCACATATTCAGGCTCTTTTTTATTGTCTATAATGCTGCAATCTATCAGTGATTTTTTTCTTTCTTTCCTCAATCAGATGATAACGTTCATGTGTAGCCGGCATGTGCGCTAAGATCAATTCACATTTATTTTTTTCTTTTGTCCAATACTCAACAAATAAATCTTCTTTTTCCGTATGTACACCAAACATTATTTCTTCATCCGATAAAAGAACAGCAGATTGCTCATAATGCACTTTTATAATCTGATAATAATGCCTTTCAAAAACAATACATTCTTGATCGAACATAAATTGATGCTCGCTTAAAAAACGACGTAAATCTTCTACATCTGTATGGCTGGCCAATATGAATGAATGGACCTGTTCCCATTTATTTTTTCCGTCAAGCAAGATTTTACGTATCGTTTCATATCCCATGCCTGCAATGACGACTGTATCCACATCCTGCGGCAATTCGCCTATTCCATCACTCAGCATAGGAATGATCTTGTTCTCTAAACCAACTGCTTGGATTGCTTCAATTGCCCGTTTTAATGGCGATGCCGCGATATCGCACGCATATGCTTTTTTTGCAGTGCCACTTTCAAGCAGAGCAATGCACAATAATCCATGATCACATCCAATATCGGCAACCACACTATCTTTGTCGACCAGATCATGAATAGCCTGCAGTCTCTTTCCCAAACGAACCATTATGGCTTATCAACAAAGTCCTTTAAACGTTTAGATCGAGTCGGATGTTTCAACTTGCGAAGCGCTTTTGCTTCAATCTGACGGATACGCTCACGAGTTACATTAAACTCTTTTCCAACTTCCTCTAATGTACGTGTACGGCCGTCTAACAGTCCAAAACGCAGACGCAATACTTTTTCTTCTCTCTCTGTCAAGCCTTGCAGTACTGTATTGATTTCATCTTTCAATAACTGATTGTTTGCATATTCATCAGGAGATAATGTCTCCTTATCTTCAATAAAATCACCTAAATGTGAATCATCTTCTTCACCGATAGGAGTCTCTAACGAAACAGGTTCCAATGCAATTTTCTGAATCTCACGTACTTTTTCAGGTGTGATATTTTCCATTTTTTCAGCAATCTCCTCTGCAGTAGGATCTCTGCCCAGATCTTGCACCAGCTGACGCTGGATTCTTGTTAATTTGTTGATTGTCTCTACCATATGTACCGGAATTCGAATCGTTCTTGCTTGATCGGCAATTGCACGAGTGATTGCTTGACGAATCCACCAAGTTGCATAGGTAGAAAATTTAAAACCTTTCGTATAGTCAAATTTTTCTACTGCTTTGACCAGACCCATATTTCCTTCCTGAATCAAGTCTAAGAACAACATACCTCTGCCCACATATTTTTTAGCAATTGAAACGACCAAACGTAAGTTTGCAGCTATCAATGTTTTCTTTGCCTCTTCATCCCCTGCCTGGATCCGGCGAGCGATTTCAGGTTCATCTTTTGGATCCAGTAAATCTACCCGTCCAATTTCTTTTAAATACATCTTTACAGGATCGTTGATCTTTGTATGTGAGGTGTTTGCAAAAGACTGCTCCAGATTCTCTAATTCACTTGCCAAGGCATGATCAGAATCATCATCATCAAAATCTAAGCTGTCATCGCCAGATAAAACTTCATCATCATCGTCTACATCTAGCATCATATCCTCATCATCTTCTTCACTGTCTGCAAAGGTGATATCATGATCTTCACACCATTGAAACAAATCATCGATATCTTTATCATTTAAATCTAGATGATCGATCGAATCCATCAATTCTTTTTGTGTGATCACAGTATCTTCGCTTTCCATAGAAGCAAGCAATTCTTGTTTGATTTCATCCAGTGTCTTATACAATTTTGCGCCCTGTACTTTTTTTGTGCTCATTCTATCTACTTCCTTCCTTTTGGATCAACTCGTTGCGCTGTGCGATCAGCTGATTTTTTTGTTTTGCAATAGCTGCTTTCCCCATTGGATCATTCACATTTTTTGCTTTCTCATTTAAAGCCTGTATCTTATCTTGAAGAATGCATGCTTTTACTTTTCGAATGGCTTCTTGTAAAACGTCATTTTCCACTTTTAAAGGAGCTAATTCCCACTGTGCAACACTTAAAAGCAGATCCCGCACTTTTTCCTGTGTAATCTGATCATATAGTTCAGATATGGAAATCACATCATGCGTTCGGTAATAATCGATGATATACATAGCTAGTTTGTTACTATCATCATCTTTAAAAAATCCAAGTTCTTCCTTAAATAACTCTGCTGCGCTGATACCTACCAACATTTGGGCAAGTATCTCATACTCAGCCCTCTCTCTGCCACTTTTTGGAAATAACAGATATTGTTTTTTCTGATATGGCCGCTTCTCAGGATTTTTCTTTTCTATGGTCTCCTCACTGATTTCCATATCAAATCCAGAGAGCTCTTTCAAACGAAGATAATAATTTTTCTTTTCAAAAGTATCTTGAACATGCGCGATCGCTTGTGCAATTTCCACCGCATATTCTTTTTTTTGTGTGTAATTTTCTAGATTATAACGCAATTGTAAATAGGAAAACAAAAAATCAACATAAGAAATCGTCTTATCACATAGATTTCTTAACTCTTCTTTTCCATAGGTATCTACTATCTCGTCAGGATCTAGACCAGTCGTGTTATTGACGATATCGATCACAAGCCCGGCATCCATCGCTTGTTTTGCAAATTTATATGTTGCATTTTGTCCTGCCGCATCCCCATCATAACAAATAGTGATTGGTGCGTGCAGCGCTTTTAACAGCTGTAACTGCTCTCTGGTACATGCTGTACCAAGAGTAGCAAGTGCTGTATGCAGATCTGCTTTTTCAAAGGCAAGTACATCCATTGCTCCTTCAACCAAAAAGATTCGTTTTTCATTCTTTACTTGTTCTTTTACACGATGATAATTAAAAAGCAAATTCCCTTTGTGATAGATCGTTGTTTCTGCAGTATTGATATACTTTGCTTCATCGGAACGGTCATCTAAACGACGTGCAGTAAAACCTACTGGATTTCCATGTGCATCATGAATCGGAATAAGCACTCGATTAGAAAACCGATCCATCATTTTGGATCCATACAAATTAGCAACGCCTGTTTCTACCATATCAGCGTCAGAAAATTCTTTTGCATGCAGGTATTGATACACACTGTCTTCATAAGGATTGTACCCAATTTGAAACTTTTTTATAATCTCATCAGTTAATGAACGTTTATGTAAATACTGTTTTGCTTTTATACCATCCTCTGTATCTAATTCATACTGCGTATATTGAATCATTTCCTTTAACAATTGATATAATGCCGCAACATGCGGATCTACATGCTGCGCATTCACTTTATCCAGAGGTGCAGATAGAATAATACCAGTATATTCAGCTACTTTATAAACTGCTTCTAAGAAAGATATCTTTTCATAATTAGAGACAAAAGTAAATACATTTCCTCCAGCTCCGCAGACAAAGCATTTATAGATCTGCTTATCTTCTGAAATGCTCATAGAAGGATTATGGTCATCGTGAAAAGGGCATAATGCTACGTAATTTCTCCCTTTTTTACTAAGTGAAATATAATGCGATATCACATCAACGATGCTGGAACGAGAACGCACCAATGCAATTTCATCTTCACTCAATCGCGCCATACCTTTGCTCCTTTAAAATCCAATACGTGTAGAAATATATTCCTCCAACTCATCCAACGAAATACGAATTTGCTCCATGGAATCACGATGACGAATTGTGACACAATGATCGTTTGCTGTTTCAAAATCAACAGTGACACAGAATGGGGTACCTATCGCATCCTGACGGCGATAACGTTTCCCGATGCTTCCTGCATCATCATACTCACAATTTGTGATTTTTGACAAAGTACGATAGATTTCCATTGCCGGTTCACTTAATTTTTTGGACAATGGCAAAACGCATGCTTTGATTGGTGCCAAGAAAGGATGCAAATGTAAAACGATACGTGTATCTTTTTCCAATTGCTGTTCTTCATATGCGTCAAACATCAACGCTAACATCATACGTTCTACACCAACGCTTGGTTCGATGCAATATGGAATAAATTTCTCTCCGCTTTCTTGATCAAAATATTCCAAACTTTGCTTGCTTGTATTCATATGTGCTTTCAAATCGTAATCTGTACGATCGGCAATGCCCCATAATTCTCCCCAGCCGATCGGTGATCCAAAATTATACTCAATATCACTCGTTCCATTTGAATAATGTGCTAATTCTTCTTGTGAATGTTCACGCAAACGCAGATGTTCTTTTGAAATACCTAAATCTTGCAAAAACTGCATACAATATTCTTTATAGTATTCATACCATTTCAGATCCTCACCAGGTCTTGTGAAAAATTCCAATTCCATTTGTTCAAATTCACGTGTACGGAAAATAAAGTTTCCAGGTGTGATCTCATTACGGAAGCTCTTACCAATTTGACCAATGCCAAATGGCAGTTTTTTACGCATGGCACGCTGTACATTTTTAAAGTTTACAAACATTCCTTGTGCCGTTTCCGGACGAAGATAGATTGTGCTTTTCGCATCTTCTACCACGCCTTGAAAAGTTTTGAACATCAAGTTGAACTGACGAATATCTGTAAAATCATGTGCTCCACAATTTGGACAAGCAATATGATGTTCTTTGATATAGTTCATCATTTCTTCATTTGACCAGCCACTTGGATTCACTTCTCCATTTGTTGCCTGTTCGATCAATTGATCCGCACGATGTCTTGTTTTACATTGTTTACAATCCATCAATGGATCACTAAATCCTCCAACATGCCCGCTTGCTACCCAGACTTTAGGATTCATTAATATCGCACTCTGTATACCTACATTATGCGGATCTTCTTGAATGAAACGTTTCCACCACGCTTTTTTCACATTATCTTTAAATTCAACACCTAATGGTCCATAATCCCAAGTGTTTGATAAACCACCATAAATCTCAGATCCCTGAAAAACAAAGCCTGAATTCTTCATATGAGAAACAATTGTATCAAAAGTTTTTTCGCTCACAAAAATGCCCCTTTCCATATCCAATATTTAATTTTCTGCCCATTTGCGCAGCATAAAAAGGGCAAACGGATAGATAATATTATATATATCATTTTTTTGCCCTTTTGTCTATAAATCAACATACATTTTAAATAATAACTTTTTCATATCCGCTGCCGTCAATTTTCAGCTAGCATTCATAGTTGCCACCTGCTTGACAAATGCATAACTATTGATTGAAATGCCGCTGTATTCTTGAAAAAAAGAATAGATCCATGCAAGATCCTGAAAATCATATTGCGTATATTTCCGCAGTAAATCAATTTGATCTATGTTTGCATGACACAAGTATCGAAAACGCTGCAATTGTTTTTTTGACCATGCTCTTTCATGTAAATGATCCATACACTGTTTACAGAGAAAACCGCCCTGTTTCAGAGAAAGGGTGGCAATCTGATCAATCCTTCCACAGCTTACGCAGCTGTCCACCCAGGGAGCAATACCTTGTGACATGCACAGTAGATTGATCAATACACAAGCACACGTATAGTTGTCTTCCTTTTTTTCCAGATCATCCAATGCACGCACTAAAAGTTCATATCCATGTTCCACATTTTCACATTTCAAAAACAATTCGCAGTAAAACAGAGAAAGAGCCTGCTTTAACAAAGACTCCCCAATATGGCGACGATATTGCTGAACACGTGCTTGTTTTAACATATGCAGATCTCTATGCTCTTTCATTTGCAATACAAAGAAAGATTGAGTTCCTACTAACAATGCACCCGCATTTTTACTTGTGATCGTTTGTACACCACGTGCTACAAATCGAATCTTCATATCCCTGTCTGTCAGAATCGTGATCAATGCATCTTTCTCACGATACTCACTGACCGACAAAACGATTCCCGAAACTTCTTGTTCCATCATTCATCCAATTCTTGCAGTCCGAATTGTTTCAACTTTGATTCACGATTACGCCAATTTTTTTCCACTCGCACATACAATTCCAGTTCTACAGGCTTATGCAACATTTTTTTCAATTCCTTTTGCGCAGCAATTCGGATGTTTCGAATCATAGAACCTTGTTTGCCAATCATGATTGCCTTCTGTGAAGAACGTTCTACGATCACTAATGCTTGTATATAGATCTTATCTGTATGATCTTCACGATTTTCAATGATGACCGCAATGCTGTGCGGTACTTCTTCTTCGGTGCGAAATAAGATTTTCTCCCGAATGATTTCTGAAATCCGGAAATTTTCACCATGATCGCTGACCATTTCTGCAGGAAAATAAGCTACTCCTTCTTTTAAGTAAGAGCGAATCACACGCAACAGCTCATCTAAATTATCTTGCTTTAATGCAGATAAAGGGATGATTTCATCAAAAGAATATACTTGCTGCCATTGCAATAACCGTTTGATAACTTCTTCTTTAGGCAAAAGATCGATCTTATTAACCAATAACAAACATGGTACTTCACTATTTTTTAGACGATTTAACAAGAATCCATCCCCACTGCCAAATGGCTGCGTAATATCAATGATCCAGGCATTTATATCTGCCTCATCAATTGCTACATATGCATTCTTATTCAACGTTCTGCCGAGTTCATGCTTAGGTTTATGTACTCCCGGCGTATCGATAAAGACATACTGTGTGTCTTTTGTAGTCAAGATTCCCATGATATTATTGCGGGTCGTATTTGGTTTTGGAGACATAATGGCAATTTTTTGATGTAACAATGCATTCAGCAACGTTGATTTTCCTGCATTAGGTCTTCCAATAATTGCGATAAAACCTGATTTAAAACTCATTGCATATCCTCCTCATCAAAAGCAAATGGTAATAGATCTCTCACTGTCATACTGTATTCTTCTTCTGCACCCACCATGATTATTTGTGCATTTGGATCCATTAATTCGCACATCACCTGTCGACATGCACCACAAGGTGCAGGCGCTTGCTTCTTTTCGCTCACCACTGCCAGCATACAGAATTCGCCTTTTTTTACGCCGGCACTGATTCCTGCAAACAGTGCATTTCGTTCAGCACAACAACTTAATCCATAAGAGACATTTTCAACATTTGTTCCGACAAATAACCGATTATCCTTTGTTACCACACATGCTCCTACACGAAACTGAGAATACGGGGCATAAGCGTGTTCTAATGCTGCATAAGCAGCCGCAATAATATCTTTTTTTACCAAAATATCTTTCCTCCTATGATCAAGACAGCAACGCAAAGAGCACATATGGAAATGAGTAAAACAGCTCCAGCCGCAAGATCCTTTATCTTTTTCGCCATAGGGTGTTGTTGCAGAGATATATAATCTACGGTCGATTCAATAGCTGAATTGATGAATTCAAAGGAGATGACCAAAAAAATCATGATCAAAATGATGCACCATTCAATAACGGTCAAATGCAGAAATAAACAAACAAAAATCGTGACACACCCTAAAATACATTGCAGTGCAATACTAGAATCGTGACGGATTCCATGGATGATCCCAAAAAAAGCATAACCAAATTTATGCATTAATTTATCTTTTAACCAGCGCATCTAGTATCTCATCCTGCAATTGGAACATTATTTTTTCTTCGTCTTTATGCATATGATCATATCCAAGCAAATGTAACAGCCCATGTGTAAACAAAAAGCAAACTTCTCTGCGCAAAGAGTGTCCATAATCTGCTGCTTGTGAACGAATAGCTGCTACATTAATAAAGATATCTCCCAATTGTTCCTCCTCTTCACCGCATTCATAATCATCCTGTGTATCATGCAATGCAAAACTGATTACATCCGTTGGACGATCGATGTTTCGATAATCACGATTCATTTCATGAATTTGTTCTTCATTAACAAAGATGACAGATAAGCAAGCCTCTGGATCAATATTCACAAACTGAACAGCCCGCTCCACGATCATTTCAAAATCATGGCGGTATCGATTCCAATTTTTTTCGCCACTTTGATTTACAATTGTTATTTCCATATATATCACCAGTCCATTTTCGTAACCAATTATAGCATAATCTGTTTGCAAACGAAAAGTGAACCATGCGAATTCAAATAAAAATCGAAGCGCATTTGTTACAGGATACAACATAGCGCTTCAATTATTTAAACGATACTATTTTTAATTTAATCTGAATACCGATAACGTAACAGATCATCAATCGTTACAAGCTGATATCCCTTTTCTTGTAACATTGGAATCACGCTTTTCATTGATTCCACACTGTCTGCATGTATATCATGCAATAATATAATCGAACCATCTCCTACATACTTTTCAATGATAGATTGTATTGCCTTGGCATTATGACTTTCCCAATCTCTAGTATCTACTGTCCAAAGAACAGATTCACGCTCCACTGCTTTATCATAAACATCTGACATTTTTCCATAAGGAGGCCGTACATATTTAGGATCATGACCACATGCAGCAAATATTTTATCATCTGTTTTTTGATAGTTATCAATAATTTGATTTCCATTCTTCATCAAGGATAAATCTTCATGCGCCCAAGAATGATTTCCTATTTCGTGGCCATCTTGATAAATCTGCTTTACTATATCTGGATAATTAGATACATTGGTTCCTACCATAAAGAAAGTGGCTCGAGCATCATACTTTTTCAAAATATCTAGCAACTCTGGAGTTGTGTTTGGATTTGGCCCATCATCAAATGTTAATGCGACCATCGGCTTTTTAGGATCCACTTTTTGCTTTGCAGCGACTTCTAAAGGATCTTGCTGAAACAAACTTGGAATATTAGGATCTGTTAAAGCAATATATTCTTTATGATCCTCATATGTAATTTTCTTTTCACTATCGTTAGATAGATACGCAGTAATCTCTTTCTTTGTTATCTCCAGTGCATCAATATTATCTTTCTTCACTTTTCCCAACAGGTCACGACAATATTGACCTCTTAATATATCATCTGTCTGTAATATTTTCTTTTGTTTCTTATCATAATTGATACTATGGTATAAAACTTTTGAACTATTATCTTCTTTAACTGTTTCTTTAATCAATACACTTGTATAATGATCATAAACATCACTGCTTCGATAATCTACAATAATTGTTTTTCCTTCTTCTGCATCCTTCTTGATATCTTCAATTGCAGTCTGAACCGTCTCATCAACAATTTGATCATCAAATGTTGGATAACGAATCATCCAGCCATTTTCTTGATCGATTTCTTTTGTTACATGACCAACTTCTTTCGTCATAAATGGATCTTCAGGAAACGGATCATAAAAAAATGTTCGATATACAAACCAGCCAATTCCTACTACGACTGCAATTAAGCAGACAGCGCAAATGATTACAATACCTAGTCTCTTTTTATTCACTCTATTTGAACGTTTACCCTTATATTCTTTTCTCATACTATCACCGTCATCTATTCTATCATGTCAAAATTGTAAAAAGCTTAAAATTTCATTATTGTTATAATAAAATCATGGAATTGTCATTTTATAAAATTACACATAATACTCTTTCATCGTATCTAAACATAAACATGCTAATTTCCCATTTGGGTATACCGCTCCACAATCAATCCCAATAATCCCTTTTCCATGAAAAATTTCCGGATTTCCATGAATCAAAAAAGTAGGTGTATGCCCGACAATCAGTGTACAATCCTCTGTAAAATGATATTCTTTTTCAAAATCCGGTCTTGTCCAAACCAGATCTTCTAATTTTTGATCATCCAGTTGCAGATCTTCCTTTTTATCAGGTAATCCTGCATGTACCAGCAAGAATTTTCTATTTCCTACATTTATCGTTTTATATGGGATAAAATCCATTAAATAGTCTACGATTGCCTTCCTTTGTTCATCATCTAGCCCTTTCCATTCCTGTATGCTGGTAATCGCTCCATTATGCAGCCACAAGGAGAGCGAAAGGATATGTGAATCCTTTAAACTTTCCAAAAAATCATCTGTAATTTCTTGTTGTATCCAGGTTAAGCATTGTATCGCCATCCACTCATGATTTCCAATCAGAGGAATCACATTCTCTCTCATCATCATATCAAGCAATATTTTCATCCCATCATTTCCTCGGTCAATGACATCGCCTAATATATACAACGTATCTTCATCATTAAATTGGATCAATTGCAACATCTCTCGATATTTTTGATACATTCCATGTATATCGCTTAATACATAGATCATTGTATCCTCACCCTTTTCTTTTTATCAACTTTGTTTTCTTAAATTATAACATAGATAACAATACATTATTTAATGATTTGCTTTCATTATTCTACCGTTACAAGCCTTTATATTATACGGAAATCTCCTTCTTGATATTTCTGATTCTTTCACACAATATTTGTTATACTATTGTTGTACTATCAAGTATTTTAGCATTTTCTCACGTGTTTTTTTAAATTAGTGATACAACTCTAAAACATAAAAAAAGCCTATAATAATCATGTTATAGGCACTTTTTCAACTGGCACTTTTTTTAAACACTATTCGAACTATTTGCAGTTATACTTGATCAGCTTATCCGCTCATCATCCTACACATATACTTTACAATAGTTCGTCAATAATTGCAATTACTTTTTTATATTTGTAACAAAAAAATAATTTTTGATTACGATACAATGTATTTAGGGTATATCTTTTTCTTTTCTAAATCTATGCGAATTTCTTTAATTACTTTTTCTACGATTAATTTTTTTTCTTCTCCTTTCATTTCAGACCAGGATAGATTGTCAATTTTAATTAGTTTAACCTCATTACGTTCAGCTCGTATTTTCTTTTCTAGTTCTTTTACCATTCCCATATAGATTTCTTCATCAAGAATATTTTCAGAATACTCTCTTGTAATTTTTCTCAACTTCCTATTAATCATATTGATGCGATTAATCCGTTTCTTTATATCTGAAGTATGGATATTCTTTTTTAATTTATCGAGTATAGTAATTAATAGTCTCTCGATTATATAATCTTGATTAATACGTTTATTACATTCCTTGCAATAGTAGTAATAATATTTCTTTTTCTTCTTATAAGTAGGTATGCCTGCTAGATGTCTGCCACACTTAGAGCAATAAATTTTATTTGTAAAAATGAAATTACTTTGTTCTTTCCCATACGGAGACCGCTTTCCTAGCATTCTTTGAGCATCATGCGCTTCTTCTTCCGTTATTATTGCTGGCATAACTTCTGGAAAAACATACCCTTTATAATGGTATTGTCCATAATATCCTGGTTCAAATATAATCCGTTTTATTCTTTCTCTATGAACTTGATATCCATATTCTTCTTGTATCTTATTTTCTACTTCTATATATGTATATCCAAGTCCGGCTAAATAAAATATTTTTTTCACGATAGGCTCAGTTTTTGGATCGATATGTAAAAATAACTTTTCATCTTTGACATATCCAAGCGGACATTTACTAGCAGGATATTTCCCCTCTAGCGCAATTTGCATTAGACCATCATTCGTTCGTTCAACAATCGTCTCTCTTTCCCACTGTGCAATAATAGCTAAAATACCAACTAGCATTCTGCCATTTGCAGTCTTTATATCTAAGTTATCTAAGATTGCAATCAGATTTACATTTTTTGCTAAAAACAACTGTAGTAAGTTGTAAACATCGATTACATTTCTTGTTAAACGATCGAGTTTATAAACTATCACTTCATCATATTCTTCTTTTTTTACTTTTTCTAAAAGTTCTTGCATTTTTGGTCTTTTTAAGTTAGATGCTGACTTCCCTGAATCAACAAAAAAATCTACCTGCGTGTTTTTATAATCAAATAGTTCCAGATACATAAGTATTTTTTCTCGCTGGTTATCTATGCTGTAACCAAGTGTCTGCTCCCTGCTAGACACTCGTAAATAAGCTGCTACTCTCTTATTTTTATTATCTTGTCTAAAATCATCTTTTATCTGTTCTCTACCATTGATTTGTTTAATTTTTTTAGACATCGATTTGCTTATAAATAACCTTTTTTCGACTTCCCTCAAATATTGTTGGTCCGCATGGATCTGAATATTATCATTGATAGAAATGATATTTATATTCTTGGCAATTAATATTCCCAAAAAATACTCCAATAGTTCTAAGTTAAGATTAATACTATCTACAGAGGGAATTATCATTTCATTTATCGAATAGCTTTCAGTTAACTGGATAATATGATTAATATTACTGGCATAGACTTTTTCCTTTATATTCAATCTTAGACTACTGTAATTATATAGTTTTAAGTATTTCTCAATCCTTTCTTTTGCCTCCTCATATCCTAAGACTAAATAATGTTTTCTTTGGTTCTCGTTTTCCATTTTCTTCAAATATTCTACAAATTTTTTTGTTTCATAACATGTCAGCACGATATAAATCCTCCTATCTTAATCTCTGCTGTACAAAAAAAAGAAGAGGCTGTAACGAATAAGGAATAGCCAAAAATAAAAAATGCATCTAATCTCGAAAGAGAAAGGATGCATTTTTTGGTATAATTTAGCTATGAAAAACATCGAAGTGTTAGAGCTAAATCATTCCTATTTGAGCAATAGGAATTATACCGCATTTCAGATGATTTTACCACTGGATTGTGAAAAAAAGATCGATTCTTCTGATCCGGTGTACAGTTTTCTTGAAGTGATGGAAGGAGTCAACTGGAACAAATATCTTGATCACCCTGCTCACAGAGGGCGTGAAGAATATAATCCCTTCAAGATGATCAAAGTCATCCTGTTTGCGTTCATGAATCATATTTATAGTCTAAGAGATATTGAAAAAAGCTGTAGAACAGACATCCGTTTCATGTTCTTGATGCAGGAGGAAACGCCAAGTCACATGGCATTTCATCGTTTCATCCAAAAGTATTTAAAATATGACATCCAATTCATTTTTAGAGATATATTTGAATCAATTGAGATATTAGATCCGTCAATTGATCATGATACGGTTTATATTGATGGAACCAAGCTTGAGGCCAATGCCAACAAGTTTACTTTCATCTGGAAAAAGACTGCAATCAAAACAAGAGATAAAATATTCACTCGATTAAACGAATGGGTCAAGAAACTGGGTGATCGTATTGAAGCATCTCAAAAAGAGGAGTGGACAATAAAAGACATAGAAAATATGGCTAACCAAATTTTTCATATCGTTGAACAAGAGGGAATCACTTTCATTTATGGAAAAGGTAAGCGAAAAAGCCAGATCCAGCGTTATTATGATGAATTGATGAAATACAAAGAAACACTGCAAAACTGTTTGGAAAGAATTGAACTATGCGGACCTGACAGAAACAGCTGTTCGAAAACAGACCACGATGCAACGATGATGCACATGAAAGAGGACCATTATATGAAGACAGGAATCTTCAAGGCAGGATACAATGCACAGATAGCAGTAAGCAGCGAATATATCCAATTGGCTTGTATCTATCAGGATAGAACCGATCAAAAGACATTTATCAAATTTCTTGAAACATTCAGAGCACTTTATAACAGGATGCCTAAAACAGTAGCAGCGGATGCAGGATATGGATCCTATGATAATTATTTCTTCTGTTTAGAAAATGATATGGAAGCCTATATCAAATATATGATGTATTCAAAAGAAAAAGAAACGAGCTACAAGAAAAAAACATTCATCAAATCAAACTGGAACAGAAATGGAAATGGAAGATATATCTGCCCGGCAGGACATGAATTTGGCTGTATCAATGAAACGGTTGATAAGAGAAGCAAATATTATCGAATCAATCAAACGCACAGTTGTGGCAAATGCACGGATTGCCCACTCAAATCTCAATGTACGAAAGCCAAGGGAGATCGAACGATAAGCGTGAATCCGATACTTGAGGAGTTTGAAAGAACAGCGAGAAAAAAACTAAATAGCGAAGAAGGAATCCATCATCGAGTGCAAAGATCCATACAAAGCGAAGGAGCTTTTGGAGTCATAAAAGAAGATTATGCTTATGACAGATTACATAGGAGAAGCATCAAAAATGTAGAAATGGAGTTCCTGTTGGTGTGCGTAGGCTTTAATCTGATGAAATATCATAACAAAAAAATAAGAAAAAAAGCACAAGCATAAATAATGTTGATGGGTTTTCCACAATAGGTGTTTTCATAATGCCAAAAAACAGGGATAATTGGGAGAATTGAAACAATTTCAAAGTAAAGAAAAGAAAAAAGAGGTCGTAACCTCAATAGACAGATTCGTTTAATTAAAATCTTCTATTTCGTTACAGCCTCTTCTCTTTGTTCACATTTGTAGGATGTTGAACGTGCTTTTCAAGCAAATATATAATAATATAAAAGTCAAAAACATTCAATAAATTTACCTTTTTTTGCCATCCCCCTAACATATTTTTATTTTATATATTAGGTTATATAAACATTTTTCGCCTCAATTATAAAGTTTTCTATTTTCTCATTACCTCTATATTTAAGCATCTCTGTTTGGCAATCCTATAATATTTTTCATTCTTCTCAAAACCAATAAAATTTCTTTTCCATTTTATAGCTGCAGCTGCTGTGGTACCACTCCCCAAAAAAGGATCCAAAACCGTATCACCTACATTAGATGAATTTAAAACTAATTGCTCAATAATATTTTGCGGCTTCACTGTTGGATGTTGGTATAGCAGCTTATCTTTCTTATTTGTTGGTGTAATCCAGTAGGTATGCGCTCTTTCATAGATCATATTCATTTGTACGCCCTTTCTAAAGAACAAACAGTATTCCTTATCATTTAAATATTTATTACTACAATTAGGAACTGGATTCGATTTTATCCAAAGAAGTATTTCAAAAGAACATTGATGTTTTCCGACAAAATAATTTAGATATTGTAAAATCTGTCTCTTATTGCAAAATATGTAAATATTAATTTTTTTCATAATACGAACAAATTCATCTAAAATTATATAATTTATTCCTCCTATAACATCAGCATCTTTCAGATCCTCCATTAACTTAGACATACTTTTTGTTATTGATCCCAGCTCATTCTTTCTCTTACAATAATTCAAATCATAAGGTGGATCTGTAATTATTAGATCCACACTATGATCGTCGATTTTCTTTATATCCCTATAGGCATCTCCCAATATGATATTAACACCGGTTATCCCCTCCCTCGTATAAAACATTTTACTTTTCAATCTATTTTTTTTAACCCTTGTATTTCTTAGAAATAAATGCATATCTTAATAATCTAACGTCTAATAATAATCACAATTTTAATTTTCATATCAGCACTTCCTTTCATTCAAAAGTACTTATAGCAATCTTCGTCTTTAATTTCAGAAATGACAAATTAAAATCATATTATTTCTATTAAATCATGCATCAAAAAAGAGAGGGATACTACACAAAAATCACCCTCTCTTTTAATAGTGTTAGATTCATGAATACTCATCTATACTTTCAGCACCTTTCGTAATGCCTCTTGACACACTTTTGATACATTAATTTTTCTCTTTGTAGCTAGTTGATCCATCCATTGTGGCAACGTAATATTTCTGCGTACAGATTTATTGCCAAATTCTCGCAGCCATTCATCCAAATCTACGCTAACGATTACAACGGATTCATTCTTTTCTAAGGCAATATCTTGTAATGGCGTCATATTAGGTAAATCTTGATTCTCTTGAATATAATCTGTGATTCCCATTCCTAAACATTCTTCTGCTTTCTCACATGCTTCCTCTAAAGTTGTTCCACAGGTTACCAAGTAAGGAAAATCCGGAAAAGTTACAGTAATTCCATCACTCTCGCAGAGAAATACAGCTGGATAATGATATTTCATCGTAATCGCTCCTCTCTTTTGATAATATACTATGCAAAAGGTCTAAGCGCAGACCTAAAGAAGCCCTGCATCTTTCAAAATCTTGCGCTCAGTTCCTTTTGGCAGGTCTTTGCAGTGCATAGCCACCGTCGTCCTCTTCCCAGTAATGTCATTGTAAAATTGAACATGGGATCCACATGAACGTATCTGTCGAAACCCATTTTGTTTTAACAATTTCACCATCTGTTTTGGAGTCATTGGCATATCATCACCTCCGACCACCTATATTATAATGTGTATTTATACACACTGTCAAGCTGTTAATTATCATCATCTGTATTATCCTCCTAATTTTTATTCATTATATTTTTCATATTACTCAACAACTTAATTTTTTCCTCAGAATCCTTCGTTATATAGATTGAGTCTAACGGATCATAAGACACCTCTTGATAACCCGCTAATAGAACATGTAATCCTCCTAAATCGAGAATCTTCAATTTCTCCAGCAAAGCTCCCTTTTGAGCATCCGTTTGTGCAACAAATAATATTCGTTGGTCAAATGCCTTTATATTAAATTTCTGTAAATATAATTGATCTTCTATGGATAATTTATATCCTTTAATTTTTCTCTTCAAGGATGCCTCACTTGCATAGCTGCGTTCCAACTCTAAAAAAACTAAAACAACTGGTGAAGTATCTTTTTCCTTTTGACGGAAAATCAATAATGCATCTGGTTGATTGAGGCTATCTTCCATATATGCTTCTTTCTCATTCAATATTCTTATCAATTCCCAATTTGTTTGAACTGATTTCTCATAACTTTCTTGCAGACAGTCACAAACCGTAGCTACTTGTACCTGATGATACATACGATACGGACTACCATTGATAATTGAGCGAGTTCGATCTTCCGCCTCGATGCCGCTGCCTTTCAAAACTTCTAACCCATTTTTTGCAAGCGTAACAATTCGATATCCTACTCGATAACTGGCTGTATAACCTGGAGGAATAAATGTTCTATTCACCATTAGATAATTATGTAGCTCAAATTGCCGGATACGCTCATCGATTGTTCTCTTTTTTTTACCTTTATATGTAAATCTGTATATATATTCAAAATCAACAAAACCATGTTTTGCTATTCTACGAAACAAATCAAAATCATCTTCCAAGATCATCGGTTTATTCTTATTTCCCATAAACTATAACCCTATGCAATATGGCAGTATAGCTAATATTAACAAAATAACATATCCCATATTTATTGCTGTTTGAATATACTTATAATATTTCCAGCTAGACCATCCTAACACCAAGAAGAATAAAAGTATAACAATGACAATTTGTCTCGTATCATTTAACGGACTAATTAGTTCTAAAAAGCCACTTTTCAAAATCATTAGATAAGACGATCTTGTCAACGAATATAATACATTGTAGAAAACAATTAACCCTAACAAAGATGATATTAATATAATCGGACGTCTATGCTGTTTTGGCAACATCTTTGATACATGAAATAAGATATATCTTATACGTCCCATGAAGCATCTCCTTCCTCTAGTAATTCTTCTTCCTCCTGTAATCGTGCGACCTTTGCATATTGTTTACGAAAAACAATTTGCTCCGCCTCTTCTTTGCTCATGAAATCTCTCCTCATTAGCTTTCTAGCCTCTTCCCTGTTTTTTTCTGCATTTTTTCTATTTGCCTGCTCATCCATATAGTTTACAAGTTTTCCATTAGTATAACGATATGGTGGTCGCACCTTTATAATTACAGATTTATTTTCACGATTATCTTCTGTAGAAACATATCCAACACAATCCGGTAACCTTTTTAATGCCTCTCGATCTATGTTGCCTGGCATATCTAATACTAATCGACGTGCTGCATCATCACCTTGTCGAAATGTTAGTTTTGTATCGACGTTCCCTAACAATGCCTTTAAAAATCCTTGATCGAATTGTTCAAGATACTGTGTCATAGGTACTAATGCCAATCCAGATTTACGAAGTTCAGCCACCCACTTTTGCAAGATCGAAAATTGCGTTTTATGAGCTTCATCCATAAATACCATATGAAGTAATGCATTATCTGCTCGTTTTAATCCAATCAGATAATATTTTAATATAATGTATCCTAATACGATGCGACGATCATTATCATTCAACCCTTTTAAATTAAATAAAATGATATGCCCTTGATCAATCCATTGCGTTATTTTTCGCAAACCATCATATCTGCTATGTAATCCAAACATCAATTTTTTTTGTGGCGTGTTCAAGAATGGATCCGTTCGATTCAGTATCGGATCAATTTGACTACTATTGAACTTTCTGGCAAGAAAAGCTCTAGATTCTTCAGCATACAGATTACCGCTTAGTTTTTCTTTTAAGATTTCTCGATAGTTTTCTTCTTGAAACAATTTTGAAATATCTTGAATGGTATGCTCTTGATTATCAAGTAAAAGAGCACGTATCGCTGATGTGATCATACGATCTACTTGTATTGTATTTAAATCCCCAAATAATGAACGAAAATAATCTAATATCTCTGTTACTGGTACATCTTTATTTAACAAAGAGATTGGAAAAATACATTCTTCATAGGAAAAATCAATATAATGTATTTTATCTTTCAGTTCACTGATATCATATCCGTCTGATTCTAATTTCAACATCATATCGATCACACCTAATACACTTGTTTCTGCAGGATCAAAAAAAGTAAAACCAGGAACATTTTTTTGTCCTTTTGCATTACGTTCCAACAAGTTCCTTGCCATTTCTTCCGCCACGCTAGATTTTCCAGATCCGGTTTTCCCCGTGATAAACGCATGCTTTCGTAACTGGCGTTCAGAAAGATATACTTCACGATCTTGTAATGGATGATAGACTCGACCACAACATACGCCTGCAGATAGTTCTTCTTTCTTCAATGTCCTTTGTCCAACTTCCAATTTATGTATGCGGAGCAGCACATCTAAGTCTATAGGTTTTTGATAAAAGGTAGGAAATTGCATAATATTCATTAATTCTGCACCGGAGATCTTACTCAACCGATAAACATCTCGATAGCGAATTTTAAATGTTCTTTCTCCAGCAGTCAGTGATTGTATGGTATTGCTGATTTCCATAATTTCGTTTCGTTGATATTTTGTTTTTGCAGAAACTTTGATCATTACTTCTGCAGATACATCAGTATTGACTCCTCGAAACATGCTTTTATTTACAAAGCCATTTCTATTGATGCTAAAATCAATGGTGATACGTGTCTTTTTTTTCATTGTTCCTAATATAAATAGAAATGCTTGATCATTCACAAAGGTTGCTAATTTTTTTATTTCCTTTTCATCTTTACTAGGATTTTCATCCAAATAAAGTGTGTGTACAGTATGATAGGTTTCCAATTTATTTTGTGCTTCGAAAACGTCTGCTTTTTCTTGAAACATGTTTTGTAATGAATTTAACAAGAGTGGCGCATTTCGATTAGATGTACGCATATAAAATGAAATCATACCTTTACTATTTTTCTCTCCGTCACAATCAATGATGAATTGATAATCCAATGTACCTTGACTTGGATCAAACAGCTTTTTAAAACCGTCTATAACTGAATCAATACGACGTGGAGATGCTAATGTCTTCAACAACATCCTCATCGGTTCATCTTGGAATCGATAATCATAACGGGGTAGAATTTGATATAACATTTTTTCACTTCCTTTACTAATAGATGAATAGAATATTTATTTTTTATATGTATTAATTACATTATGAATAAGATATATTTAGGCATTTTAAGGGTCGTATAAATGGGTAGTTTGCTCTGTTAAAAAAGCACATCATATGGATAGGATTTTATTTATATAATAAACAACTAAAAATCTGATTGTCCGCTAAAACACTGTATCTATCAGCATTTTCAAGGGTTGAAATACTTCAAATTACTACGATTTTACTACCATTGAATGAGCCTTGATACGTTAGAAATCCCAGATTTGCAAAGATATGGTACAGCACATCAGTATTGATAAACTAAAAATTGAATATCGCAAGTAGATTATGGAACGCCGATATTGACGTTCCTTTTCTATTTCCAGCCGTTCAGAAATGGACGGCTTTTTCTATATCCAAACGAAAGGAGAATTTTAAAAGCTATGAAAAAGATATTGAAGCGATTAGCCACGGGCTTCCTTGCCTTTGCGACTATCGTTACCGCTTTGCCGACAACGGCAGTCCACGCTTCCGAGAAGCAATACTGGACAGAAAGTGCCGAGCGTGTCGGTATCGTTGAAAAAGTGATGAATGACGGTTCTATCGGTTCGACATTCAATGAGGGACACATGACCGTTGAGGGCGAGGACGCTTTCTGCGTGGATATTAACACCAACTTCCGCAATGGCTACAAGACCAGAGCCGACGCAAGCACACGCATGAGCTACGAACAGATTTCAGATGTTGCCCTCTCAATCGAGTATGTTAATCAGTATGTGCAGAGCCACAGCGGATTGAGCAGTCAGCATATCTATCTTTTGAAACAGTGCGTCGTATGGCAGAGATTGAGTGTTCATCTGGGCTGGCAATGCGATAACGTCAGAGCTTCCTATGATGAAATCCCAAAAGCGATACAGGACGAGGTTTACTCTGGGGCGAAAGCCTTTGCCAGCGAGAACAAGGGACGCTATGCATGTGGTGGTTACATCTATTCTGGTGAGGGACAGGACATTGGACAGTTCTGGGCGAAACTTGCCGTAGGAAATGCCACCCTTAAAAAGACTTCCAGTAATACCAGCATTACCGACGGAAACGGGCTTTACTCTATCGCTGGTGCGACTTATGGTGTCTATTCTGATAAGGACTGTACGAAACAGCTTGCCACCCTTACAACTGATAATAGCGGAAATACTGATACCGTGGAAGTAAAGGCTGGCACAGTCTACATCAAAGAGCTTTCTGCTCCTGCTGGCTATAAGGTGGACAGCACTGTCTATTCCTTAAATGTGGAAGCTGGCAAAACAGCGACATTTAATGTATCAGATACGCCAAAGGTCACAGATACACTTATCGAGCTTTTCAAGATTGACATGGAAACACAGAAAGACGCTCCACAGGGCGACGCTTCCCTAGAGGGTGCGGAGTTCACATGGAAATTCTATGCGGGACACTATACCGCTGACAATCTCCCTAGCGAGCCTACCAAAACATGGGTGACAAAGACAATCGCTGAAAAGGACGGCGACGGCACTATCCATTACGTTTCCCGCCTTTCTGATGAATACAAGGTATCTGGGGACAGCTTCTATACACAGAACGGTAAGAACGTGCTTCCTTTAGGAACACTGACCGTTGAGGAAACGAAAGCTCCTAACGGCTATCTTCTTGACGGTGCGTATATGCAGGCAAACGGTAGCGAAGAACAGATGAAAGGAATGTACCTTACACAGATTACCGAGGACGGCGACATTGCCGTATTGTCTGGAAGCAATCAGTACCATGTATCAGACAAGGTTATCCGTGGCGGTGTGAAAATCCAGAAAAGAGATTTGGAAACCAGCGATACCAAAGGTCAAGGAAGTGCGACCTTGAAAGACGCTGAATTTGAAATCATTTCCTTAAATGACAACGCCGTACTTGTCGAGGGCAAGCTCTACAATAAAGGCGAAGTGGTAAAGACAATCCTTACCGACATTGAGGGCGTGGCTTCTACTTCTGCTGATTTACTCCCTTACGGGAAATACCGTATTGAGGAAAGCAAAGCACCAGAGGGCTATCTGACGGACGGCGCAGAACCGATTGAATTTGAAATCACAGAGGACGGAAAAATCGTTGACCTTACAGGGACAGACACATCAATCTACAATCAAGTGAAGCGTGGCGACCTAGAGGGTGTCAAGATTGGTGCTGGCACACACCAGCGTCTTGCGGGAGTTCCGTTTAGGATCACCAGCAAGACCACAGGTGAGAGCCACATTATCGTAACTGATGATAACGGGCAGTTCTCCACTTCTTCTGACTGGGCTTCCCATAAGAACAACACCAACGCAGGAAAGACCAGCGAGGACGGTATCTGGTTTGGAATAAGTGAGCCAGACGACAGCAAAGGTGCTTTGATTTACGATACCTATATCATTGAGGAATTACGCTGTGAGAGCAACAAAGGCTTTGAGCTTATCCCTGCCTTTGAAATCGTGGTGTCCAGAAACAATGTGACTGTTGACTTAGGGACACTTACTGATGAATACGAGAAAGAAATCTCTATCCATACCACAGCCACAGGCAAGGACGGCGAGAAGTCTATCGTGGCTGGTAAAGAGGTAACAATCGTTGACACGGTTACGCTGGACGGACTGGAAAAAGGAACAAAGTATCAGTTGAAAGGCTGGCAGATGTTGAAAGAGGAAAACGCCGAGCTTCTTATCGACGGACAGCGTGTAGAGAACAGCTATACCTTTACTGCTGATGATGAAGAAATGAAAGTGGAAATTTCCTATACATTCAATGCGTCTGATTTAGGTGGCAAGAACCTTGTGACCTTTGAGGAACTTTACGACCTTTCCAATGAGGACGAGCCTGTAAAGGTGGCTGGACACAAGGACATTGACGACGAGGGACAGACGGTTCTTATCACGGAGCGTATCATCTCTATTCATACCACAGCGACCAGCGAGGACGGAAAGAAAGAGATTGAAGCTGGAAAAGACGTGACAATCATTGATACCGTGACCCTTGACGGCTTGGAAATCGGCACAAAGTATCAGCTCAAAGGCTGGCAGATGATTAAGGACGAAAACGCAGAGCTTATCATCAACGGAGAGCGTGTCGAGAATGACTATACTTTTACCGCCGACAGTGAAAGTATGGAAGTACAGATTGCCTTTACATTCGACGCTTCCGAGCTTGGCGGGAAAGAGCTTGTGACCTTTGAGGAATTATACGATTTGAGCAATCCAGACGAGCCGACTAAGGTTACAGAGCATAAGGACATTGAGGATGACGGGCAGACTGTGACAATCACAGAAGTACCAGAAACGCCGGAAGAACCAACAGAGCCGGAACAGCCGACCACACCAGATACACCGACCAAAACAAGCGACGCTCCAAAGACAGGCGATAATACAAACATTGCCTTATTTTTAGGGCTTCTTGTTCTCTCTGGCGCAGGCGTGGCAGGAACATACTTCTTCAAGCGTAGACGTTCCTAATCGGGTGGTCTGCTTATGATGATGAAGAAATCACGTTCCCCGCCGTATGGACTTGTAACAGGAAAAGAAAATCGAAACTGTTCCTTTTCTGTTCTTCTGCTTGCAGATCAACGGAAAAGAACAGTCCACTAGGGGCGTGGGGAGTGTAGCTCCCCACATATCAATCACAGAAAGAAATGAGGTATGAACACATGAAATTGAAATATATTGTGCCTGATATGGCACAGACTTTTGGAAATTTGGAGTTTGCAGGAGAAAATGAGGTGGAGCAACAGCGTGTCAATGGTCGCTTTGTTCCCGTGACGAGAAGCTATAACCTGTATTCCGACATTCAGAGAGCCGACGACATTATCGTGGTGCTTCCCGCAAAGGCTGGTGAAAAGCGTTTCAAGTATGAGCAAAAAGTCAAGCTCATCAATCCTAAGATTACCGCCGAGGGAAAGAACGTGCGAGGTCGTGGCTACACAAACTATATCTTAACGGCTGATGATATGCTTCCAGCCGAGGAAAGCAAGTAAAGGGGGTATCAGATTATGAGATTAGCGAATGGAATTGTATTAGATAAGGAAAAGACTTTCGGAGTATTGAAGTTCTCCGCATTAAGACATGAGGTGCGTGTGGAGAATGAGGACGGGACAACCAGCGAAGAAATCAAGCGTAGAACCTATGACTTGAAGTGTAGTCAGCAGGAACGCACGATACAGGTATCTATCCCAGCGGAAATCCCTGTCAAGGACTACCCGTACAATGCCGAGGTGGAGCTTATCAATCCTGTTGCCGATACGGTGGCTAACGCCAACTACCGAGGGGCAGACGTGGAGTGGTACATCAAGGCAGACGACATTGTGCTGAAAAATAAAGGCGGTCAGTCCGCAGGCAATCCGCAGAACCACGCTCCGCAGGGACAACAGAAAAAATAACACATTCTCTTGACTAACCGCATACGATAGTGTAATATTAAATCGTAAGTAATAAGTAGTAACTAGAAAGGAGAACTCAAAATGAAAGATTTATCTATTACACAAGAGTATTTGATTTGTGCGGTAAATTCCAAAGGGAAAATTTCTGGATTTGGTTCAGAGAAGTTGATTTGCCTTATAGCGTCTGGTTTATTAGAATTGCAATTAGAGGACTGTATTAAAATTGATAAAAAGAGAGTCACTGTGACGAATAATCTTCCAGACGAAAAGCTTTATTTAAAACCTCTATATGATTTTGTAAATCAGCAAAAACCTGTAAAACTGGAAAAAATATTAGAAGCATATAACTATTCATTTAAGGATAGAGGCTATGAACTTGTTAATACCATTGGTGCTTCTTTAAAAGATTTAGGTTTGGTTGAAGTTACCCGTACAGGCATATTCGGAAATAAAAATGCCTATATTCCAAATGCAAATGCTGTTCATTATGTTGTTGATATGATAAGGGCAGAATTTTTAGAAGATGTTGAAGTTACGGAAGATATTGCTTCGCTGATTATCCTCTTAGATAAGAGCAAGGTGTTAAAAACCTATTTTTCTGAATATGAACAAAAAGAGATTAAGAAGAAATTAAAAGAAATAACAAATTCTGATACAGGAAAATCAATTAAAGATATGGTGAATAATGTGGAATACATGATTACAATGATGAATGTTTTAATCGTAGCTTATAGCTAATGGAGAAGTTCATATGTCTAGGCAAAGAAGTATGGAGGTAATAAAAAATTCAGAGTATGTAACTATCGGTGAATTAGTAAGGCTCACAGATGTAAGATACAGTACATTAAAGTTCTATACGGAAGAAGGTATGCTCCCTTTTGAGCAAGCGGAAGAAAATCTGACAAGACGTTATAAACGTGTGGAAAGTATGGAACGAATTTTCTACATCAAAGAATTGCGTGAGCAAAAGAAAACTATTCCAGAAATTAAAGCCATATTAAAAATCGATTAAAGTAATTACAAAAGCGGTTAGTCTTTACGATTGACCGCTTTTTCCATATCCAGAAAGGGGTGTTTATGAATATTTTAAAATACAAGGGAAAGCGTATCAGAGCCAGCGACAAGAACCTTGTGTACCGCTTCTGCGTAGGTACGCTCCTATTTCTGTTCGTGGCGGTTCTCCTGCTACTGAACATGGGACAGCTCATGCGTACCGATTGGGAGCATTTCAGCCTGCTTGATAATGACGTGACGCTTTCCACATACAACTTCATAACCATAGGGATAGCGACTTTTGCCTGTGCATTGGTCGCTTTTCTTTATTACCGCTTCTTCCATGACCGCTTCAAGAAGCTATTACACCGTCAAAAGCTGGCACGCATGATATTGGACAATAAGTGGTATGAAGCACAGACCGTACAGGACAGCGGTTTTTTCACTGACCTGCAGAGCAGATCAAGGGAAAAAATCGTCTGGTTTCCTAAAATCTATTATCAAATGGAAACGGGCTTGCTCCATATCCGCTGTGAAATCTCTTTAGGGAAGTATCAAGACCAGCTCCTTAGACTGGAAGATAAGCTGGAAAGCGGGCTGTACTGTGAGCTGACCGACAAGACGCTCCATGACGGCTATATCGAGTACACCCTGCTCTATGACATGATAGCAAACCGTATCACGATTGACGAGGTAAAAGCTGAAAACGGGGGCTTGCGTCTGATGAAGAACCTCACATGGGAATACGACATACTCCCTCACGCCCTTATCTGTGGCGGGACTGGCGGTGGAAAGACCTATTTCCTGCTGACAATCATTGAAGCCCTCTTGCAGACCAACGCCCAGCTTTTCATCTTAGACCCTAAGAACGCTGACCTTGCGGACTTGGGTACGGTCATGGACAACGTGTACCACACCAAAGAAGATATGATTGAATGTGTCAATGCGTTCTATGAGGGCATGGTGGCAAGGAGCGAAGAAATGAAACACCACCCAGCCTACAAGACGGGCGAGAACTATGCCTATCTGGGCTTACCGCCCTGCTTCCTTATCTTTGACGAGTATGTGGCGTTCTTGGAAATGCTGGGGACAAAGGAAAGCATGAGCCTTTTAAGCCAGCTAAAGAAAATCGTCATGCTTGGCAGACAGGCGGGCTATTTTCTTATTGTCGCCTGCCAGCGTCCCGACGCAAAGTATTTCAGCGACGGTATCAGAGATAACTTCAACTTCCGTGTGGGTTTGGGACGTATCAGCGAGCTAGGCTACGGTATGCTTTTTGGAAGCGACGTAAAGAAACAGTTCTTCCAGAAGCGTATCAAAGGACGTGGTTATTGTGACGTAGGTACGAGCGTCATATCGGAATTTTACACTCCCCTTGTACCAAAGGGGCATGATTTTTTACAGACTATCGGCTCTCTTGCACTGGCAAGGCAAGCCGTACCAGAGAAACAAAAGGAGATTGAATGATTATGGGATATTTGGAAATCCATTATGAACCAGAATGTACCGACAGTGTACTTACCTGTATCGGATTGGGATATGGAAAATTCCTGTCCGATTTAGCTTTTACGGCAGACAGTGATTATAAACAGGACGACGACTATCCAGAAACACTTTTCCATGAGAGAATGTCGGATTTATTGGAAGATTTGGCGGAGGATTATCTGGAAATGCCGTTGCTGTTTTCCGTGGAGCTTCCCGCACACATGGCGAACCTGCTGGGCTGTCTTTTCCGCTATACGTTTCTTGTCATGGACAGGGAGCATTTCAGACAGGTATGCCGTGAATACGAGATTGACAAGGATATAGCCAGAAAATGCCTTTCAAGAGATACCGATTGTATCGTAGTTTATACGGGCATGACAAGGATAGGCTGAACCACTGACGGCTGGAACGGTCAGCGAAGCGACCCAGACCGTGCAAGCCGTCCTGTGGAGCAGGGCTTGCCCTGCTCCACGAAAGAAGCCCCTCGGTATCTAACAGAGGGGCACAATTCCGCTGGAAACTACGGTCAAAAAGTCTGGAAATCCCGCTTGGCATAAGGGTTTTCTGAAACTACTGACCGACTGTGACAATCGGCGGAAAATATCACACTTTCACGATTGGGGGTATGCAGGCTGAATGAAAGCACCTTTATCACCGCCTTGAAAGAGAAACGCCTATCTTACGGCGTGTCCCAGACAAGGCTTGCAATCATGGCTAATGTTAGCCGTGAACACTTGAACCGTATCGAAGCGGGAAAGGTCAAGCTCACGGACGATATGCAGGAAAAGCTCATGGAAGCGGTCGAGAAATTCAATCCCGACGCTCCCATGTTCCTGCTGTTCGACTATGTGCGTATCCGTTTCCCCACGCTGGATATACAGCACGTTATCAGAGATATATTGAAGCTCAACATTGACTATATGCTCCATGAGGACTACGGACACTACAAATACACAGAGCATTACTATCTGGGTGATGTGTTCGTCTACACTTCACAGGACGAGGAAAAAGGCACGCTTCTGGAGCTGAAAGGCAAAGGCTGTCGCCAGTTTGAAAGCTATCTGGTGGCACAGGGGCGTAGCTGGTATGACTTCCTCATGGACGCTCTGGTTGAGGGCGGTGTGATGAAACGCCTTGACCTTGCGATTAATGACAGGGCGGGCATACTGGATATTCCAGATCTGACCGCCAAATGCAACCGTGAGGAATGTGTTTCCCTGTTCCGTTCTTTCAAGTCCTATGCTTCGGGCGAGCTGGTGAAGCACAACGAGCAGGACAAGGCGGGCATGGGACACACGCTGTATATCGGCTCTCTGAAATCGGAAGTCTACTTCTGCTGTTATGAGAAGAACTACGAGCAGTACGCAAAGCTGGGAATACCGCTTGAGGAAGCACCCATAAAGAACCGCTTCGAGATACGACTGAAAGATGAAAGAGCCTATTATGCCGTCCGTGAACTGCTGACCCATTATGACGCAGAACAGACGGCATTTTCTATCATCAATCACTATATCCGCTTCGTGGACAGAGAGCCAGAGAAGCGAAAGACAGACTGGAAGCTCAATGACCGCTGGGCGTGGTTTATCGGGAAAGACCGCCCGCCTGTCAAGCTGACGACAGACCCAGAGCCTTACACATTGGAAAGGACGCTGGGCTGGATAAGCCGACAGGTTGCCCCGACCTTAAAAATGCTGAAAAAGATAGACGCTGGCAACAGTACGAGCTATCTGAAAGAGATTGAGGACAACGCAAAGCTGACGGAAAAGCACTTGCAGATAATCCGACAGCAGACAGCGGACACAGAGGAGCTTATCACAGAATAAAGGAGAATTGAGATTATGGCAGAACTTGTCAAGGATTTGGTGCTGGTATCGCTGGGAATGGGTATCGGTGTCGTACTTATGAGTATCGCACAGGTCAGCAAAATGGCTGACGAACAAATGGAAGAAATCAAGAAAGAAAGGATTGATAAAGAATGAATTTCGGACAGAACTTATACAACTGGTTTTTAAGCAACGCCCAGAGCTTGGTGCTTATGGCAATCGTGGTAATCGGTATCTACTTAGGATTTAAGAGAGAGTTTTCTAAGTTAATCGGCTTCCTTGTGATTGCCTTAATCGCCGTCGGGCTGGTATTCAATGCAGGCGGTGTCAAGGACGTGCTGTTAGAGCTGTTCAACCGTATCATTGGAGCGTAGCCTATCGTTAAAAGCGGTTACTCCTTTGGAGATCAACCGCTTTTTCTATACTCAAATTTCAGATTGGAGTGGTTGATTGAAAGATATTTTTACGGATATGCAGGCAAAAATCGGGTGTCCGTATCTCTCCGACCTGCCCTACTACAAGCGTGCGGTCTGGTTTGAGATGAAACGCCTTTGCCTGTCCGACTACCCTAAGAAACAGTTGGAAGATTTTTCACGCTATGTATTCGGTGTGCCTTACACCGTCATACAGGAAGCGTTACAAAGAAAGGACGTGATGAAACATGGAAGAAATGCGTGTGCAGATTGAAGCCAGAGAGCCGACAGACGGCGAGATACGAGCCTTTTGGTTCACCCTGCCTATCGACACGGAACAGGTGGAAGAACTGCTGGGGATTGATGTAGATACAGACTATTATTACATCACGGGCAAGGAGTTTCCCTTTGCTGATGAAGTGCAGGAAGATACCACCATTGAAAAACTCGACGACCTGTACCATACCTATGAAAGCCTGCCCTCTGACTTGAAAGAGGACTACGGGGAGCTGATGTGCTATTTCACTGACCTAGACGAACTGCACCGATACAGAAACAACATCATTCATTATTCATGGTGCAGGAACATGACGGACGTTGCCCGCCACATTCTGAACAACGACCCAGCGTTCACTTCTCTTAGTGAGAGTGTTATCCGCTATTTCGATTATGAAGCCTACGGGCAGTACCTTGACGACAACGGACGCTTTGTGGAAACCGACCACGGTATCTATGAGCTTCCGTAGAAAAGAGGTGTGTGCCTGTGGTGGACGACATGAGGGTGTATATCGCTAATCTTGGCAAGTACAATGAGGGTGAACTTGTCGGGGACTGGTTCTCTTTCCCTATCGACGAGGAAGATGTTGCGGAGCGTATCGGGCTGAACAGCTATTATGAGGAATACGCTGTCCATGATACCGACAACTTTCCCATTGAAATCGGGGAGTATATCTCCATTCAAGAACTCAACGAGATGTACGACATGATTTGTGAGCTTCCCGACTATATCACGGACGCTCTGGACGAGTTTGTTTCCTACTATGGAAGTCTGGAAGAAGTCTACGAGCATAAGGACGAGATTTATTATTATCCTAATTGCGAGGATATGACCGACGTTGCCTATTACTTCATTGATGAGTTACAGGTATTGGGACAGATACCGCTACCGTTACAGAACTATATCGACTATGAAGCATACGGCAGGGACTTGTCCATAGAGGGGACATTCATTGAAACAAGCCGTGGGATATGCGAGATACCATATTAGAGCTGGCAGATCAGCGACAGGCAAGGTCGCTACTGACAGCTTTTTCTATCAAGGACAGTCTGAAAATGGCTGTCCTTTTCCATTACAACGAAATCCCGCAAGGGGATACCTCTATGCCGTGAGGAACACGCCAAAAACAATGAAAGGAGCTGAAACGAATTGAAGAAGATTAAGAGCTACACAGGTATCTGGAACGTGGAGAAGGTCTTGTATGCAATCAATGACTTTACTCTCCCGTTTCCTGTTACCTTTACCCAGATAACGTGGTTTGTCATCACGGAGTTTGCCGTCATTATCTTAGGGGACTTACCGCCGTTATCGTTTATCGAGGGGGCATTTCTGAAATACTTCGGTATTCCTGTTGCCCTCACATGGTTTATGAGCCAAAAGACCTTTGACGGCAAGAAGCCTTACAGCTTCTTGAAATCGCAGATTACGTTTGTCCTGCGACCAAAAGTGACCTATGCAGGAAAAGCCGTGAAGCTGGAAAAGGAAGTGTTCAGCGAACCCGTCACGGCAGTTAGGAGTGTGATGTATGTTCCCGATTAAATATATCGACAACAACCTTGTCTGGAACAAGGACAATGAGGTATTCGCCTACTATGAGCTGATACCGTATAACTATTCTTTTCTGTCAGCGGAGCAGAAGTTTATCGTCCATGACAGCTTCCGTCAGCTTATCGCACAGTCCCGTGAGGGAAAGATACACGCCTTGCAGATAGCGACGGAAAGCTCCATAAGAAGCATACAGGAGCAGTCAAAAAAGCTGGTGACGGGACGACTTCGTGATGTGGCGATACAGAAGATAGACGAACAGACAGAAGCGTTAGTAAGCATGATTGGGGACAATCAAGTGGACTACCGCTTTTTTATTGGCTTCAAGCTCATTGTGACAGAGGAAAAGGTCAGCCTTGACAGCATGAAGAAATCGGCGTTTATGACATTCAAAGAGTTTTTGAACGAGGTCAACCATACACTGATAAATGACTTTATCTCCATGCCAGATGATGAAATCAACCGCTACATGAAAATGGAAAAACTGCTGGAAAATAAAATCTCCCGCCGTTTCAAGTTCCGACGCTTGGACAAGAACGACTTCGGGTATCTTATCGAGCATATCTACGGCAGGGACGGCGTGGCGTATGAGGACTACGAGTATTCGCTTCCAAAGAAGAAGCTGAAAAAGGCAACGCTTATCAAGCAGTACGACCTTATCCGTCCGACCCGCTGTCTAATAGAGGAAAGCCAGCGATACTTGCGTTTGGAACATGAGGACAGCGAGAGCTTCGTGTCCTACTTTACCGTCAACGCCATTGTGGGCGAGCTGGATTTTCCGTCGTCGGAAATCTTCTATTTCCAGCAACAGCAGTTCACGTTTCCTGTTGATACGAGCATGAATGTGGAAATCGTCGGCAACCGCAAGGCACTTTCCACGGTGAGAAATAAAAAGAAAGAGCTGAAAGACTTGGACAACCACGCCTATCAGTCTGGAAGCGAAACAAGCTCAAACGTGGTGGACGCATTAGACAGCGTGGACGAGCTGGAAACCGACCTCGACCAGAGCAAGGAAAGTATGTATAAACTTTCTTACGTTATCCGTGTATCAGCTCCAGACCTTGACGAGCTGAAACGACGCTGTGATGAGGTCAAGGACTTTTACGACGACCTCAATGTAAAATTAGTCCGACCTGCTGGGGATATGCTGGGGCTTCACTCTGAATTTCTTCCCGCCAGCAAGCGTTACATCAATGACTATGTGCAGTATGTGAAATCCGACTTCTTGGCTGGTCTTGGCTTCGGGGCGACACAACAGCTTGGAGAGAATACAGGTATCTATATCGGCTATTCCGTAGATACAGGAAGAAACGTCTATTTACAGCCCTCTCTTGCCAGTCAAGGCGTGAAAGGGACAGTCACCAACGCTCTGGCTTCTGCTTTTGTCGGTTCGCTGGGCGGTGGAAAATCGTTCTGCAATAACCTTATCGTTTACTATTCTGTTCTCTTTGGGGGACAGGCGGTTATCCTTGACCCTAAATCAGAGCGTGGCAACTGGAAAGAAACGCTCCCAGAGATAGCCCATGAAATCAATATCGTCAACCTTACCAGCGATAAGGAAAACGCTGGGCTTCTTGACCCGTTCGTGATTATGAAGAATGTAAAGGACGCTGAAAGTCTGGCGATAGATATTCTCACATTCCTTACGGGGATTTCCTCTAGGGACGGTGAGAAGTTCCCTGTCCTTAGAAAAGCGGTGCGAGCCGTGACCCAGAGCGATCAGCGAGGACTACTCCATGTGATAGACGAGCTACGCAGAGAGGACACGGCGATAGCCCGCAATATTGCCGACCATATCGACAGCTTTACGGACTATGACTTTGCACATCTGCTGTTCTCTGACGGTTCGGTATCTAACGCTATCAGCTTGGACAACCAGCTCAATATCATACAGGTGGCAGATTTGGTACTGCCCGACAAGGACACGACCTTTGAGGAATACACCACCATTGAACTGCTGTCCGTGGCTATGCTGATTGTCATTAGTACCTTTGCCTTAGACTTCATTCATTCAGACCGCAGTATCTTTAAAATAGTGGATTTAGATGAAGCGTGGGCGTTCCTCAATGTGGCGCAGGGAGAAACCCTCTCAAACAAGCTGGTGCGTGCGGGACGTGCTATGCAGGCAGGCGTGTACTTCGTCACGCAATCCTCTGGGGACGTGTCCAAAGAGAGCCTAAAGAACAATATCGGCTTGAAGTTTGCCTTTAGAAGTACCGACATCAATGAGATAAAGCAGACCCTTGAATTTTTCGGTATCGACAAGGACGACGAGAACAACCAGAAACGACTTCGTGACTTGGAGAACGGACAATGCCTACTTCAAGATTTGTACGGGCGTGTGGGCGTGGTGCAGATACACCCTGTCTTTGAAGAATTACTGCACGCCTTTGATACCAGACCGCCCGTGAAAAGCGAGGTGGAGTGATGAAAGATAGGATAAAGGGGCTTCTGACAAAAAAGAAGCTCTTTCGTTTTTTCAAGATAGCTGTGATTGTGGTACTGACAACCATTGCTCTGCTCTCCCTATTGGGGACAGTGGCACACGCTTCTGGGCTGGTAGATGATACCGTCAATGCGGACAACCTGTATTCGCAGTACCCTTTGGAAAACTACCAGCTTGATTTCTATGTGGACAATAGCTGGGGCTGGCTTCCGTGGAACTGGCTGGACGGTATCGGGAAATCCGTACAATACGGGCTTTACTGTATCACCAATTTTATCTGGACTATCAGCCTGTATCTAAGTAACGCCACAGGGTACGTCGTCCAGCAGGCGTATAAGCTGGACTTCATCAACGACATGGCAGACAGTATCGGCAAGAGCATACAGACCCTAGCGGGCGTGACGGAAAACGGCTTTGGAAGTACGGGCTTCTATGTGGGCTTCCTGCTTCTCATTATCCTTATCGTGGGTATCTATGTAGCCTACACGGGACTGATAAAGCGAGAAACCAGCAAGGCATTACACGCCGTTATCAATTTCATTGTGGTGTTCGTGCTGTCCGCTTCCTTTATTGCCTACGCTCCCGACTATATCAAGAAAATCAATGACTTTTCTTCGGACATTTCCACGGCTTCGCTGGATTTGGGGACAAAAATCATGCTTCCCGACAGCGACAGTGCGGGAAAAGACAGCGTGGACTTGATAAGGGACAGCCTGTTTTCCATACAGGTACAACAGCCGTGGCTACTTTTGCAGTTTGGGAACAGCGATATAGAGGAAATCGGGGCTGACCGTGTGGAAGCTCTGGTATCGGTTAGTCCCTCTGCCGACGACGGGGCGACCCGTGAGGACGTGGTGAAAACGGAAATCGAGGATAACGACAACGACAATCTGACGATACCGCAGGTCATCAACCGTCTGGGAATGGTGTTCTTCCTGCTCATCTTCAATCTGGGGATAACGATATTCGTTTTCCTGCTTACGGGCATGATGATATTTTCCCAGATACTTTTTATCATCTTCGCTATGTTCCTGCCTATCAGTTTTCTTTTAAGCATGATACCCAGCTATGAGAACATGGCGAAACAGGCAATCGTGCGGGTGTTCAATACGATTATGACAAGGGCGGGGATAACGCTTATTGTCACGGTGGCTTTTTCTATTTCCAGTATGTTCTACAACATCTCCACGGATTACCCGTTCTTTATGATTGCGTTCTTACAGATAGTGTGCTTTGCAGGTATCTACATGAAGCTGGGCGACCTTATGAGTATGTTCAGCTTAAACGCTGGGGACAGCCAGAGCATGGGACGCAGGATATTCCGTCGCCCGTACATGTTCATGCGACACAGGGCTAGGCGTATGGAACACCGTATCGCAAGGGCTGTCGGTGCTGGAAGCGTTGCTGGTGCGGTGGCTGGTACAGTAGCAGGAACAACCATGAATGACGGTTCTGGGAAATCTACTAGAGCTGGTACGGGCAGAAAAGAACGCCGAGAAAATACTTCTTTTGGAAGCCGAGCGGGTTCAGCCATAGGTGCGGTGCTTGATACAAAAAACAAGGTCAAGGACAAGGCAACGGCTGTCAAGGAGAATATCAAGGATATGCCGACACAGACCGCCTATGCCCTGCACTCCGCTAAGGAAAAGGCAAAGGAAAATGTGTCCGACTTCAAGCGTGGCATTGTGCAGGGACAGGAAACTAGACAGAGCCAGCGTGCCGATAAGCGTGAGCAACACAGACAGAATATCGCTGACAAGCGTATAGAACTTCAAAAGGCACAGGAAGCAAAGCAGTCTGGCAAAGCGACGGACGGATCAGCGACAACAGGAGCTACCCGTCCCCATGACAGACCTGTGACTGCTTCTCCTGCGTCAAAGACAGATACAGGAAAAGCACAGGAAATCAAGCGTCCTGTCACTACGGACAAGGTACATACCGAGCCGACGAAAGCACAACCTGTCAAGGAGCGTCCGCTTGCTTCAAAATCTGCTGAACCTGTATTGCAGAAACACGGAACAAGGCTCAATGGTGTAGAGCTGAACCAGCAGACCACCAGAAAAGAGCGAACCATCAAGAAAGCGACCCTAAACATGACAGGAAAGAAAGGACATAAGAAATGAAGCTAAGACATATCGCCCTTATCGGCAGTCTGTTTCCCTTTCTTCTTGCGATAGTGCTTTTCTTTGGTGTGCTTATCAGTGCCGAGGACGACGACGGGGGCGGTGGTTCTTCCTCATGGGTAACGGGCATGAACCTGTCCGCAGAGGTCTTGAAACATCAGCCTATGGTAGAGAAATACGCTAAAGAGTACGGCATATCCGAGTACGTCCCCTATCTGCTGGCAATCATACAGGTGGAAAGTGGCGGGACAGCCGAGGACGTTATGCAGAGTTCCGAGAGCATGGGCTTACCGCCTAATTCCCTTGATACGGAAAGTTCAATCAAGCAGGGGTGCAAATATTTTGCGTCCCTGCTTTCTTCAGCAGAAAATCAAGGCATAGAGGATATAAACGTGGTGATACAGTCCTATAACTATGGCGGTGGCTATATCGGCTATGTGGCTTCCAATGGGAAAAAGCACAGCTTCACGCTGGCAGAGAATTTCGCCCGTGACAAGTCTGGCGGGAAGAAAGTCACCTACACGAACCCTATTGCTGTCGCCCGCAACGGTGGCTGGCGATATGCCTACGGGAATATGTTCTATGTAGAGATAGTCAACCAATATTTAACGATTACAAAATTCGATAATGCGACCGTTCAAAAAATCATGGACGAAGCACTGAAATATCAAGGCTGGGACTATGTGTACGGCGGGAGCAATCCTAACACTTCTTTTGACTGTTCGGGACTGGTTCAATGGTGCTATGGAAAGGCTGGTATCAGTCTGCCGAGAACGGCACAGGCACAGTATGACGCTACCCAGCATATCCCGCTTTCACAGGCACAGGCTGGGGATTTGGTGTTCTTCCACAGTACCTACAATGCGGGAACGTATGTAACGCACGTCGGTATCTATGTAGGAAACAATCAGATGTACCACGCTGGCGACCCGATAGGTTACACCGACCTTACAAGCTCCTACTGGCAACAGCACCTTATCGGGGCTGGCAGAATTAAGCAATAGAAAGAAAGGAATGGAAATATCATGTTCAAGAAGAAAGAAAAACCGATAAAGGAAAAGAAAGTCCGCACTATGAAAGTGGGGACGCATAAGAAATCCGTCATTGCCCTCTGGGTGGTGCTTATCGCAAGCGTGAGCTTTGGTGTGTATAAGAACTTTACCGCTATCGACCAGCACACCACGCATGAGATAGAAACCATACAGCTCCGCTTGAATGACACCAACGGGATAGAAAATTTCGTGAAGAATTTCTGTAAATCCTACTACACATGGAGCAACAGCAAGGAAGCAATCGAAGCAAGGACACAGGCTATCAGTGCCTATCTGACACAGGAATTGCAGGATTTGAATGTTGATACGGTAAGGACGGATATACCGACCAGCTCCACGGTCACGGATGTACTTATCTGGGACGTGGAACAGTTTGGGGAGAACGCTTTTTCTGTTACCTACGAAGTAGATCAGCAGATAAAAGAGGGCGACCAGACAAGGAACGTATCAGAAACCTATACCGTGACCGTTCATGTGGACGCTGACGGGGATATGGTTATCATACAGAACCCTACCCTTGCCCCCGCTATGGAAAAATCCAGCTATGAACCAAAGGCACAGGAAGCAGACAACAGCGTGGACGCTGATACGGTAAATGACGCTACGGCGTTTCTGGAAACATTCTTTAAGCTGTACCCGACCGCAACGGATAAGGAGCTTGCCTACTATGTAGAGGGAAACGCTCTTGAACCGATAAACGGGGACTATCTCTTTTCCGAGCTAGTAAACCCAGTATTTACAAAGGACGGAGATAATGTGAATGTCAAGGTATCTGTGAAGTTCATTGATAACCAGACAAAGGCAACACAGGTATCACAGTATGAGTTGACGCTTCATAAGGATAGTAACTGGAAGATAATAGAGTAAAACCAGTACTTGTTTTTTTATTGTTTGAGTTGTATAATAAGTAGGAAATGTTATACGATTTTAGAGAGGAGCGAGTTCATGTCTGATGAAAACAAAAAAACAAAGAATGATAAATTTGTCGGCTCTGTGAAAGTAGGTCCCAAGGGACAGATTGTTATACCCAAAGAAGCAAGAGAAATGCTAAATATCAGTACAGGTGATACTTTGGTCTTATTAGCAGACGCAAAACAAGGTATCGCTGTTCAAAAATATGAGGTTTACAAAGATTTTTTTGAACAAGTGTTTAACTCTGGGCAATCACCTACGAAGTCAGAATAAATTAAATTATTAAGACGGTGCTTTTATGGCACCGTCTTTTTTATAACTTTTAGCAAAAAGTAGGAAAAGTAATACTTTTCTATTGACGTTTTACTCTGCTGGTGTTAATATTGGTATAACAAGTAATACTTGTTATACCAAAAGGAGGAGATATAGTGAATAGAGATGTTACAGAACACTATTCCCACAATGGACGATATTTAGGCACCTTAAAAGTGGGAACAAAAGGACAAATTCTTATTCCAAAAGAGGTAAGGGATTTCTTTGGTATTCATATCGGCGAGCTATTAGTGTTACTTGCTGATAAAGACAAAGGAATTGCCTTACAGAAAATGGACGGTTGTAACGAAGCGTTTCAAATGGCATTTCAAAAGGAGGACAAAGAATGAATGCAATAGAAATTAGAGATTTAACAAAGCGATATGGAAATTTAACAGCAGTTAATTCTCTTTCGCTTAATATCAAACAAGGAGAATTTTTCGCAATGCTTGGTTCAAATGGTGCAGGAAAAACAACAACTATTAAAATGTTGAGCTGTCTGACAGAGCCAACAAGTGGTGATGCCCTTATGTTAGGAAACAGTTTGAGAAAACAGGCAGATAAAGTAAAAGATATTATCAACCTTTCTCCACAGGAAACAGCCGTTGCACCAAAGCTGACAGTTAAAGAAAATCTGATGATGATTGCCCGCTTACATGGTAGTTCTAAACAGGAAGCAAGGGAAAAAGCCGACAAAATCATGGAAACTTTTGAACTAACTGACCGAAAAAATGACAGAGCAAAACAGTTATCGGGTGGCTGGCAGAGAAAATTAAGTATCGCAATGGCTTTGATAAGTAATCCTAAAATTCTTTTCCTTGATGAACCGACAATCGGGCTTGACGTAAGAGCAAGACGAGAATTATGGGGAACAATGGAAAAATTGAAAGGAAAATTAACTTTGATTTTAACAACACATTATCTTGAAGAAGCAGAGGAATTAGCTGACCGTATCTGTATTATGGATAAGGGTGTTGTGCAGGTTCTTGGTACGGCTGATGAAATTATCAAGGTATCTGGTGCTAGAAATTTTGAAGAAGCATTTTTGATGTATACAGAAAGGGGTACTGAATTATGAGATTTACTATTTTTACAGGACGTAATTTTAAAGAAATTGTGCGAGATCCCATGAGTATTCTCATGTGTCTCGGATTTCCTGTTTTGCTGATTATTGCGTTAGCTTTGATGAAAGAAAGTATCGGTGGAATGGCTGATGTATTTGAAGTCCAAAATTTTGCACCGAGTATGACGATTTTAGGAATGGCGTTTCTAAGTACCTTTGTAGGTACGTTGATGTCCACCGATAGGAATAGTTCTTTCCTAACCCGATTATTTGCGTCACCTATGAAGGGAATTGATTACATCTTAGGATATTCTATACCTATAATTCCGCTTGCAATTTTACAGGCTGTTTGCTGTTTTGGTGTAGCTCTGTTCTTCGGATTAGAATTAAATATAAATATTTTTATAGCTATTTTGACCTTAATTCCAGTGGCGATATTATTTATCAGTTTTGGCTTATTTATTGGTAGTGTACTTTCAACAAATAATGCGGTCAATGGATTTGGAACAATCTTAGTGAATGCAACAGTGTTTTTAAGTGGTGCTGTCTTATCATTGGATATGATTGGTGGTACATTCAAAACGGTCTGCGATTTACTACCATTCAGTCATGCAGTAAATGCGGTAAATTATGCAATAAACGGTAATTTTTCAGATATACCATTACAGCTTGTATGGGTTTTAGGATACGCTCTGGTACTTATCATTCCGTCTGTTATTATCTTTAAACGCAGAATGAAAGGCTAATAATGATTAAGGTATTCTCTCTTACAAATTTAAACGTTGAATATATTACAGATTATCAAGGGTTAGCGATTTTTCAACAGATACAGAATTATTTACTCCCGATAAATAACGGCTCTTTAGAGAATATTGCAATTTTAGATATGGACGCTGATAAAGATATTATTTTAAGTGAACTACAAGAATGTGCAATCTTTCATAGGATAGCTTTATCCTCTTGCTGGACATTAGACAAAGTTATCATTGCATTAGAATGTAATTGCCTAGCTTTTTTGGAAAATGGTAACTTGACTTCAATTAACGATACTGTCAATTTAGTAACAAGGCATAAAGTTAGCGTATTTGATAAATCTGTTATAGCGATTATAAATTCTTTTCTAATCTAATCGGTAATGAGGTGACAAAATGATTGGTCTTAAAAAACGAGATATGAGAACTATTTTAAAAGCTGGGGCAAAAGCCAGAGGATTGTCGCTACCAGAGTTTAGGGCTGAAATACAGGAGAATATTGACAACTCTATGAATAGTCAAGACCCAGTGGTACAGAAACGATTTAAAAAGTATTTTGGTAATAAGATACCTACACCAGAAGAATACATTTACACAATTACAAAGAAAACTAAGATTTAGGTGCTTATCCTGCTTCCTGCAAAGCAGATCAGCAGGATAGCTTATGCGAGGAAAAAGAAAACGAGAAGCCTATTTGCTTCCCGTCCCCTTGTATTTCATGATACCGTCGATTGTTCCTTGAATGATTTTGAGTTCTTCATCTGTCAGTTCATCAAGCGATACGTCTATCTGCCTGCGGATTGTAGATTTTTCCGCTTTCTCCTGCGGATAGAAGTATTCATCAACAGAGATATGGAACATTGTCACTAAATCATGAAATAACTGGAAGCTGGGGTGTTTCCCTATATTCTCAATATCTGCGATATGACGTTCTCCGTAAAAGACCTTATCGCCTAAATCATTACGGGAAAGCCCAGCTTTTTCTCTCGCTTCTCTGATTGCCAGTCCTAACGGACGGAAATCAAAGCTGTGCGTGTCTTTCTTTTTCCTCATTTCAAATCACCTGTCATGAGTTTATACTTCATGGCACATGATTAGAATGTGTTAAAAGCGCATATATTATGCGTTAGTAATTCGTATCAATATTACCTTGACGGTAAATAAAAAAAACCGTTCTAAGGTAATATCTTTTTCCATGTCTTTCAATCTGATTAGGACGGTTTTGGATAACCAGAGCTGTCCTTTTCTTCTGCACTCACGGCACAGCTCTGGATAAGGGGGGGTGTGCTATGATTGCGTATCAGCGAACACGCCAGTATTCACAACTGAATAACCGCCTTACAATGGTTATCCAGTCAGCACACCCTAAACATGAGTTAAAAATTCATATCGCAAACATAGCAAAAACAGTCTGTTGGTACATTCATGTGCTGATTGACTGTTTTTGTTATTTATGAGAAGTTCAATATTTTTTTGAATTTCTTTCTTATACAGGTTAGCAAATCACCCACTCCTGTACCGATGTGGGGCGGAAAGAGGGATAGATACCTTTTACGTCTGGACAGAGAGGGGGTGAGATGATGAAACCGTCTGACTTCCAAAAGACAATCCAGTGTCAGTTTGACTGTAAGCTCAAACGTACTGTTAAGGGCGTTATCTGGAATTATAAAAAGGAATTAAAACGTCGTAAAGATAAAGAAATTCCTTTCTGTGAACTTCCAGAAATCGTTGTTGAAAAGCTGGCTGTATGGGACGAGTACATGAGTGACTATACCGTGTTTGAAGTATGCGGCGTTGAAATCCGAGTGCTTGATGAAGAACTTTCAGAAGCGTTAAAGCAATTATCGGAACGCAACCGTGAAAATCTTCTGATGTACTACTTTCTGGAAATGAGCGATACAGAAATTGCAAAAGCACAGAAAATTTCCAGAGCAGGAGTTTTTAAAAACCGTTACAGAGCTTTACAAAATTTGAAGAAAACACTGACAAAGGAGCGTGAATAAAACATGAAAAAAGGGTACAAACTTCCACCCTATCGACTTATTTCATCTGCTGTGGACGGAAATGAACAGTCTATTGAAAGAATACTGGCATTTTATGACCCGTACATATCAAAATGCTGTTTGCGTCCTCTATATGATGAATACGGTAATGTTTATATCGTAGTAGATATGGAGCTTAAAGGGCGTATCAGAGAAGCTATTATCAAAATGATTTTAGACTTCGATATCGGTACTGTTCCAACAGAAGAATAAAGCAATTATGGCAGGGCATGATTTGTTGAAATCCCCTCTTTCCTGTCCTGCCCTCTGCTTTTACACATGAGAGCCTATGGCTTTCGCCACTGTTCTTTGACAAGTGAATAAAGCAGACAGATACGTTTGTGATACAGCGAGCCACGGGGACTGTACGCCACGACCTTTTCCATAAGGGGAAGCGAGCGACCCATGCAGTGATCCGAGAGTGACCGTTGGAAAAGTCGCTTTGCCACGACCTGTATTCACAGAATAATGATACATCCGCATGGTGCGGTTCTGCCCACAGGAATGGGAATGGCTGAAATGCCAGTGGAGCTTGCCAAAGCCGTCTGTCTGCTTCCATAAGACACACAGTAAAGGGGGTGCATACTTATGAACAATACTGATGTGCCTATCTGGGAGAAGTACACGCTGACGATTGAGGAAGCGTCAAAATACTTCCGTATCGGGGAAAAGAAATTGCGTAAGCTGGCAGAGGAAAACCTCGACGCTGGCTGGGTGATTGTGAATGGAAACCGTGTGCAGATTAAGCGAAAACAGTTTGAAAAAATCATTGATACATTAGACGAAATCTAATGTCAGCGAGCCGTAGGTATGGTATAATAAAGTATAGCGTATCAACGGCTCATTCCTTGACGGAAAGGAGCTTCGCACTATGTCTAATGTAAAGAGAAAAGACAGCAAGGGACGCAATTTACGACTTGGAGAGAGCCAGAGAAAAGACGGAAGATACGTTTACAAATATACCGATATGTACGGGCAACCACAGTTTGTCTATGCTTGGAAACTTGTTCCGACAGACAAGACACCCGCTGGGAAACGTGAAGATTTGTCATTGAGGGAAAAGCAGAAAAAGATTAAGAAAGACCTCGACGACGGTATCAATACCATAGGTGGGAAAATGACAGTCTGCCAGCTCTACGCAAAGAAGAACAGCCAGAGAAAAAATGTGAAACGCAACACAGAAAAAGGTCGCCAGTATCTTATGAAAATTCTGGAAAACGACCCTCTGGGTGCAAGGAGCATTGATACGGTGAAGCTATCGGACGGTAAGGAATGGGCTATGCGAATGTATGAGAATGGCTTTTCCTACAAGACGATTAGCAACTACAAGCGTTCTCTGAAAGCGTCATTCTATATGGCGATTGAGGACGACTGTATCAGAAAAAATCCTTTTAACTTCAAATTGAGCGACGTTCTGGAAGATAATTCAGAACCCAAAGTCATTCTCACGCCAGAGCAGGAAGAAAAATTGCTTGCCTTTATGGAACAGGACAAGACGTACAGCAAGTATTATGATGAAGTGGTTATTCTTCTGGAAACGGGGCTTCGTATCTCTGAATTTTGCGGTCTGACAGTCCATATTGATATGGCGAACCGTATCATCAATGTAGACCATCAGCTATTGAAAGACAGCGAAATCGGCTACTACATTGAAACACCTAAGACCAAAAAAGGAGAACGCCAGCTTCCAATGACAGAAAGAGCCTATCAAGCCTTTAAGCGAGTGTTACAGAACAGAGGAAAGGCAGAGCCTATCGTTATCAATGGTTACAGCAATTTCCTGTTCCTAAACCAAAAGGGCTTCCCTAAAGTGGCTGGCAACTACGAAAGTATGTTGCGTGGGCTTGTGAAGAAATACAACAAGACACATAAAGACCAGCTACCAAACATCACACCGCACTCATTCAGACATACCTACTGCACGAACATGGCAAACAAAGGAATGAACCCGAACACCCTACAATACATCATGGGACATTCAAACATCACCATGACATTAGGGTACTACGCACACGGTACTTTCAATTCAGCGAAAGCAGAACTTGAAAGACTGGCTCTTGCTTCTTAAATCGGTGATTGTACTACTCATTTACTACTTTTGGTTGCATTTTCATGCTGGTAAATGCCAGCTTATGCAGAGTATCTTCCCAAAGGAAAATGCCGATAAAGCCCTAAAATACAGGCTATACCGACATTTACCAGCTTATGAAAAGATAATCAGAAATTTAGTGAGTTTTTAATGTAAAAAATTCTTAATCTTTCCTTACTTATATATATAAGCACAAATATTTTAACCTATTAAGAATCTTTTCTGTATCCATTAACATGAACAAACTTTTTAGATTTTATACAAAAAGTAACAACCTGTTTATTTAGATACGAAGAAACTTTTTATTGGTTCGTGCTTAACTACGATCTCTGAAGTTTTGATTATACAATAAGAAATTCATTTTCTTTTTCTAAATATTTACAAAAAACAAACAAGCCGCAGAGTATTTCTGGTTCAAACTGACACTTTGTCTCAATATTCCATCCTCCACCAATACCTCGATGATATATCTGGACCATTATTTCTTTCTTGATATCATACAAGCAGTAATTTTGATTATTTAACATTTGAAGTGTATATTCACTATTTTTAGCTTTGATAATTGCATGATCAACTTTCGGCATCCTACATACTGGCCATCCCACTTCTGAAGGTCGATTATTTTCGGCATATGCTGGAAATGCTGATAATATGACCTTTCTTTCTTTATTATACATCACATATTGATGATCTAACTCTTCTTCCAAATTTTCTGTTTCTAAATCTACTATATCCAATTCTAAGAGGACCGTACCAGCTTTGTTAACTACCTTTTTATCTGTTTGCACTAAGCTTCCTGTAATATACACCAGTTGTTGTCCATTAGACATCAAACTTCCCGATTTCATTACATATTTCATATTCTTAAAATTCTCCCATTAGAAAATAGATAACAATACAATACCAGCAACTCCAGAACCCAACATAACATAAATTGGATTTGGTTTCCATTTTCTAAGAATGAAAATACCTACCAAAAATATTAATAATGGCAATATATTAATTGTGCTAAAATCTTGTGGTAAAGTTCTGCTTCCATAAAACGATAAAGTCATCAATGATAAACATGCCGAAGCAATCATTGCGATTACAGCAGGTCTTAGTCCTGATAAAATCCCTTGTATCATAGAAAGACCTCGATAACGATAATAAACATATGCCAATGTCATCACTATAACACATGATGGAAGTACACAACCAATAGTTGCAATAATAGCTCCTAATAATCCTGCTGTTCGAATTCCAACAAATGTCGCTGAGTTTATTGCAATTGGACCTGGTGTCATTTCCGCTATTGTCATTATATCTGCAAATTGAGACATCGTCAGCCAAGAATGTAAATCTACAACCTGATTTTGAATCAGAGGCATAGCTGCATAACCTCCGCCAATACTAAATAATCCGATTTGGAAAAAGCTCCACAACAATTGCAAGTAAATCATAATGTTTTCTCCCCATTCATTCTTTTCTCTGTATATACTGTATCAATAGCACCAACAATTCCACATAAAAGAATTATCAATATAATATTTACATTAAAAAAATAAACAGCTATAAATGACAACAATAGTACCGTAATAGGCAAAATTCTTTTTTTTGCAAAAACATCTTTTCCCATGCTTAATACAACATCACAAATAACTGCAGCAACTCCGGCAAGCATTCCAGTCATCGCCATGCTCACAAAAATATTGTCACGAAATGCAATGTAAAACATTGAAACAATCGAGATAATAATTAAAGGTGGTAATACTGTCCCAATAACCGTTATCAAAGCTCCTAACACTCCAGCAACACGATATCCTATCAAAATAGATGCATTTACAGCAATTGCTCCTGGTGAAGATTGCGCTATTGCTGTCATATCTAACATTTCCTGTTCATCGATCCAATGCAGATCTTCGACAAATTTTTTTCTCATCAAGGGAATGATTACAAACCCTCCTCCAAATGTACATGCGCTCAATTCAAAAGTTGACAAGAATAATTTTTTATATTTCCCCATACAATTTCCTCCTTAACTTGAAGTATAGCACTTGAATAATTATAAATAAAATAATATAATTTTATAAAATATATTAGTATTTATTTATAATTATTCATCGAAACAGAAAGGAAAAGATGATTCTATTCATCAGGAAACAAAATGACCTTAAGACATTTAAAAATATTTATCGCATTAATTGAGAATAACTTTAACACAAGTAAAACTGCTGAAAAATTACTTATGACACAACCTGCTGTTAGTATCGCCATTAAAGAATTAGAACAATATTATGGAATCACACTATTTGATCGTATTAACCATCGGCTTAAAATAACTGAAGCAGGAAATCGCTTCAAGGAATACGCATCTCATATCCTGACACTGTTTGATGACATGGAAAAAAGTATGAAAAACTGGGATTCAATTGGGTTGATAAGAATAGGTTCCAGCATTACGATCGGCTCACAGTTTTTACCAAATTACGTAAAGGAATTTTATAACATTTATCCCAATACAAATGTAAAGGTACAAATTGGTCCCTCAGATCAATTAGAAAAAAAGATATTGAACAATGAACTAGATTTTGCTCTAATTGAAGGAGTTGTCCATAATCATGATTTTATATCTGAAGAATATATGGAAGATTGCCTCACTGTCATTTGTTCTCCTAACGGACCGTTTAAGCAATCACAAGAAATTTCTATAGAGGAATTTAAAAAACAGAATATTCTGTTGAGAGAGCATGGAAGCGGAACCCGAGAAACAATAGAAAATGTTATTGAAGCAGCTGGCTTTTCTATTGAACCTACTTGGGAAGCTATGAGCACGACAGCTCTTGTAAATGCTGTGATCAATGGTTTAGGGATCTCCATTTTACCTCATCGAATGATTGTAGGACCTCTAGAAAAAGGACTAGTGATTGCAATCAACATAAAAGGATTAGAATTCAAAAGAAAATTCCAAATCATCTACCACAAAAACAAAATGTTAACCTCATCAGCAAAATTCTTTATCAATTTGTGCAAAAATTATGAAATTGATTACCCTTTGCCTAATTATAATGGGCTTTATTAACATTTTAACGAGAACTAATTTCTCTGTTTCTTGTACAAAACCCAATAAGCAGTCAACTTTCTATCTGTTATCTGTAAACAATATAAGAATGTTTCATTTCTAAATACCTCTACATAATTAATCGGTTATGTAAAAAAAGTTTTCTAGTCCATAGAATGCCTGGTTCATTTTTATCATTATTTCGCTTATTTATTATAAAACCATTTATAAAAATGCAAATAGAACGGAAGATACTTCATTACGTAATTTGTTATCTTCCTTTATATTTTCAAGCGAAAATGGTGTACCTTTGCACAACTAAGATTCATGTGCCTAATCACAAATGTTTGTCTTATTAAGTATTTTTCTACATCTGTAAACATTAGCTTAATTCTTTGGCCCCTATATAATGACAAGTATCTGTTTGCTTTCGCATGTGAACTATTTTTTTACTTTCGTTGACAATTCAATAAATCAATCTATATTCTTATCAACATATATATAATATTTATCTGTAACTGGTAACATGTTCTATATCAAAAATGCTTTCTTTTTCCCAAGAACATAACTAACAATAGCAGTGCTACAGTTATATCTTAACACTGAAGTTCCCTATTCAAATTTCTATGAATAACAAAAAAAGAGAGAGCTATCATCCTCTCTCAGATCGTTGACAAATTAGTTCTTTGACCGAACTTTTCCCTCTTTAATATTAAAATTAGGTAATCTTAAGCTGTTATTAGCTTAAGATTACCTGTAAAATATTTATCATCAACACTTATAATATATTTTTTGATGATTTTAAAATGTATAGTCTGCCAACAAACTGAAGGCAAAACTTTTAACAAATTATCACAAACTTTCATCCTATTATTTCCATTTATCCAACGGCTCATCACCAATATCATTTTTCAAATCTGCTCCATTAGAAGCAATTAGTTTTTTATAATAATAGAACGATTTTTTCTTAAAACGATTATATGTTCCATTCCCATAATCATCCGCCTCAACTCCGATCATTCCATAGCGTTTGCTTATTTCTGATGTACCTGAAGATACCAAATCCATCGGTCCCCACCATGCGTATCCAAAAACATCTACACCATCTTCAATTGCCTCTCTCATTTGAGCAACATGTCCTGCCATATATTCAATTCGATCATCATCACAAATGTATCCTTCTGCATCCGGATGGTCTGTACTTCCTAAACCGTTTTCTGCAATAAAGATTGGTAGTTGATAACGATCATAGATACGATTCAACGCAATTCTAAATCCTACAGGATCAATTGGCCATCCTGCTTCAGACATTTTTAAGTTTGGATTCTTGATTACTGCAACTAGTGATCCAGTTGGCTCAATAATTTCCTGGTTCTTATATTCTGCAACATAAGACATATAATAACTGATTGAAATAAAGTCTACTTTTCCTTTTTTTAAAATTTCATCATCTTCCGGCATTTTATTGATTCTGATATTATGTTCTTTAAAGAATCGATGGATATAATATGGATATTCTCCTTTTGCCTGGACATCTGTATAAAAGAAATTAAAATGATCTTCAAAAACTGTCTGTAAGACATCTTCTGGTTTTGTGCTGGCAGCGTAATTCTCTAAACGGCATAACATGCAACCTACTTTCATCTCAGGATCAATTTCATGGGCCTTAATTACTGCTTTTGCACTTGCAACAAATTGGTTATGCGATACATTATATACCAAATCATAAGTTCTCTCACTTTGATCATTCAGCAATACTCCACTGCATGCATATGGATTTGTTAATACGCAGTTGATTTCATTAAATGTCAGCCAGTACTTTACTTTTCCTTTATAGCGTTTAAAAACAGTTTCACAATATTTTTCAAAACAATCGATTGTCTCTCTGCTTTTAAACCCGCTGTATTTTTTAATCAAATTTAAAGGTACATCAAAGTGATCTAATGTTACTAAAGGCTCAATACCATAGGAGTGAAGTGTATCAAAAACATCATCATAGAATTTCAATCCCTCTTCATTTGGAGATTCATCGTCCCCATTAGGATAAATACGGCTCCAGCTAATGGACATTCGAAATACTGTAAATCCCATTTCTGCCATTAAAGCAATATCTTCTTTATAGCGATGATAAAAATCTACACCACGTCTTTTTGCTAAATTGTATTCTTCTGGATGTGCCTCGATTTTTTCAATCTGTTGAACATTCACATCTTTATACATTTCTCCATTAATTTTTGAGCGAAGTTCTTTTGGCAGATGAATTGCAAAATCTCCTGCTGCTGGTCCTCTTCCTCCTTCATTCCAACCACCTTCTATCTGATTTGCCGCTGTAGCCCCTCCCCACAAAAATCCTTTTGGGAATGGTGTATTACTTACTAAACTCATTTTCTTTCTCCTCCTTCATTATTTGTATTGTCTTATATTGAGCTTCAAATACTGGTAATATATGTTGCGCAATACGTAATTCAGAATTTGAAGTCATGATTGTATCCTGCGCATGAATAAACAATAATGAGTATTCCATATCTTCACCTGCTGCCTGACTTTGAATAACCTGTGTTTGAGCTACATGCGCTTTTAATATATATTCCTCAGCATCTTTCAACAAATTTTTTGCCTCTTCAAATCTGTTTTTTGCCATTTTTTCAATTGCTTCATCAACTTTATCCCTACCTTGACAAGCATTCATAATCACATTCATGGCTACTTGATTAATATTCATTTTTCATGCTCCTTTTATGACATCTGTGCTACCGCACTCTCTTTTTGTGCTTTTTTTGCTTCTTTTGCTAGCTCTTTCTTATACTCATAAGCATCCGCAACTTTAAAGAAAGGATAATAGATAACTGCAGCAATAATAAAATTCACGATAACTAGCAAGACATTTCCAATATGTCCTCCAGACTGTACATATGCTGAAATAACATTTGGTAAATTGTTAACATCAAAGTTAACATAAGGGATTTGTGCCCAACCATACTTCATCCAAATATAAGTATTTGCAGAATGAATTATTGACACTAGGATCCACGGCACTAGCATAAATGGATTACATACAATCATTCCATATACAAGCGGTTCATTGATATTAAAAATAGATGGAATAATTGTTGCCTTACCAAGCAATCTAAATTTTTTGCTTTTTGCTCTAAGCATATATAATGCAATAGGTAGTGTGGCACCTTCACCACCAATATGCTGGTAGCGACTGAATCCATAAGCGTAAATATTTTGAGCTGCCTCTCCCATCGCCATTCTCGCTGTATTCTCAGCAATGGCTGCCTTTTGAATCGTCATAGTAATTGGTGTCCAAACCCATCCCGATACTCCAAAGAAATAGAAAATATCCATTACAAAACTAAGAAAAATCACTCCAAAAATGCTTTGTGCAAAATAATTTACTGGACTCATCACCAAAGTGATTACACTGAATAGATCCAGGTTAAAGCCATAAGAGAATACGAATCCGATGAACAAGCAGAAGATAATTGCAAAAATATTATCAAACCAGTTTTTTACAAAATCTGGAATTACAGAGTCTTCGCTAAAGAAGGAAAAGTGGGCAAGTTTTTTATACACAATTCCGACAAACAGACCGACCGCCATTGCAGTAAACATACCGGCTGCTCCAAATCGCTCGATTGTGAATAATGTACCGCCCTCAACTGCGACAGCTTTCATACAAAGCATATACGTGCCGATAGATGTAAAACCTGCAATTATTGAACGATCACGGCGGTTTTCTTTTACCATTGCATCATGTGGAATGATAAATGCCATGAACAATCCGCTTAATCCAAAGGAATATGTTCCTATGACTGATATATCAATCAATGATGGAACAAACTTCCTTAAAACACCCCATAATGCGGAAACTGCATTTGCCATTGAAAATGGAACTAAAAACAATACTGCATTTGCGACAATACTAAACCAATAAAAACTAGAAATTTTATTTACAACTGGCACAAGTCTTGCCTCTATCCATGCCTGCATTTTTGACATCATAATCTTACATAACCCCCCTTTTATGATTCATAAAGCTGTAAAGCTTCTTTTAAAATCCCTTCTCCATCTAAAGTTGCGTACAAATCGGGATCAATCGTAGAAACCTTTACATTCGGAAATGCTTTTTGAAATCCAGGAACTTCCTTAGCAAAATGCGGTCCTAAAAGAAGGATATCGAATTCTCCTTCATGTGACATCACTTCAGCTTTGCTAACTGCTTTCACCGTAACTTCAAGCTTTTGCTTTTTTGCCGATTTTCTCATGCTGGAAGCCATGAATCCAGATGACATTCCAACACCACAAGCTAATAGAATTCGTATCATATTCAAACCTCCAATCTTTTCTGATACTTTTTACACCTTTACTATACAAATTATCTTTTTCACTCTCATACAAATATTTTTCACCTCTTAATGAATTTTTTCTAACAAATTTCATTTTTTTTACTGCTATAATATTTATGCAATCCATAATACATATTCATTGGAGTGATAATATGAAATCAGAAAATATAAACAAGCTGTTAAAATGTCTTAAAGAATCAGGCGTATGGATTTCAGCAAATGAATTAGGAAAAATGCTTAATGTGAACAAAAGAACAATCATTAATTATGTTAACGAAATAAATAAGCAGGACTGTTATTTCATTGAAGGAAGTTCAAAAGGTTATAAATTACGTAAAAAAGAAAGTATTCAAGAACCTTCATTTTCCAATTCATCCTGGACACACACTCGTTCTAGAATGATTCTTTATCGTTTACTTTCTAGTAAAAACGGCATTTCAATCTTTGATTTGGCAGAAGATTTTTCTGTCAGTGAAAGTACTATTATTAGTGATATTAATTTGTATCTAAAAGAATTGGTTACGAACTATCATCTGGAAGTCATATCAAAAGATTTTGTTTATTATCTAAATGGATCTGAGATCAATAAGCGTCGTCTTATTGGTTTTTTAGCTACACATAATGCTAATGGTTTCTTTTCATCCACGGCCGTATTACAAAACTTATCAGGATCACTTAACGTAGAAAATATTGCAAGCACATTATCAGAAATTTGCACAGACTCAAATCTTTACATCAATAGTTATGCAAAAAATAATCTTCTTATTCACCTAATTATTATTCTGATTCGGTTACAGACAAATAATGAACTCAATTATGAAAATGAATATGCTACTGTTGATTTATTATTGGAAAATCATGCTCAAAAAGAACAAATTACTGACTTTTTACATAAAATTAAAGATTTTTGTTTCTCATTAACAGGTAAATCTTTACCTAAAAGTGATCTGACCCAAATTACTCTTTTACTGTCATTAAGTATTGAACAGTTCCATGCAGGTAATATAGATCTGAATGATTTTTCAAATTTTATTGATCATCACTTTTTTAATACGGTCATTAAAATAATCCTTAATCTCAAGAAAAAATACGATTTACCTGACTTCAGCAATGAATTTATTTGCCAACTTACGTTGCATACCTTTAATCTATATCAACGAGCCTCTTATAACATCAATTATCCTAATCCTTTAGCTTCAAAAATAAAAAAAGAATATGCTCCAATTTATGATATGGCTGTTTCTTTTGCTCATAATTTTGCAAAATCATACAATGTCCGCATCAGTGAAGACGAAATAGGTTTTATCGCTTTTCATTTTGGATCCTATTTGGAAAACAATCGAACAAAAGCAGATAAAGTTCCTTTTGTGTTAATTGTGGAAAATTATTGGCTATCATCCAAAGCATTGCTCCATGAACTTCATTATTCATTCGGTGAAGAATTAACACTAGTAGAAACGCTGACATTATCTGAATATAAAAGAAATGATATATTTGTAGATCTCATAATTTCCACTACAGATTATGATTTTCACCATCCTCATGTAGTTACAATCAATCCGATCATTACTAAAAGTAATATAATTACCATACATAATGAAATAGAGTTAATAAAGAAAGAAAAGAAATTTCAAAAAATCACAAACAGCATACACTATCTCTTTTCTAAAAATTTGTTTTTCCATAATGTATACAAAAAAGACCGTGAAGAATATATTCGTTATTTAGGGAACTATTGTAAACAGTACAATCTTGTTGATGATAGATTTATTGAAGATGTTCTTGCTAGAGAGAATTTTTCAAATACAGCTTTTACTGATTATGCTGCTATTCCTCACAGCATGTCTGTCTCATCAAAAAGATCCTTTATCTGCGTTATCCATAACGAGAAACCTGTATTATGGGACAAGAAAAGAGTTAATTTCATCTTGCTGATGGGATTTGCTCAAGATGAAACCCAATTGTTCAGAGATGTATTCGATGTTATTGTCGAATCATTTATTTCAACTGAGAAAACATTGATGCTGTTGAAAACAGAAACTTTCGAACAGTTTATGGACATACTTATTCATAATTAACAGAAAATCACTTGTACGTTCATCATATTATTTATTTCAAAAGAATATATAAAAAATATATTCTTTTTGCAAGACTATACTCACAAACACACTTTTTACATGCTGTGTTCAATGATTGTAGTGTATACATCTTTGTTTACCAACCTTTGTTTACAATGATAAACATATTTGCGTTTCCATCTATATTGCCTTCCCGAATAGTTATGTTCATCCTATCCCATTCAATTACGATACTTAAATGATTGACTTCTATACCAGAAAATATGGTTCTTACTGCTGAAAGCTGAGATTCAAACTAATCTGAGTGTATAGCTACTAACTGTTCTACAAAGCCAACCATCTTCAGTAAGTCGTGATCATTGCCATAGATTTCATAAAATCGTCTCATAGCAACCAAGTGTATCCACCACCATATAATCAATTTTCTCATCATGATAAACCTTCGCATTTGCTTTTGTGTAACTATCAAAACACGAAATTATTCAATCAATGTCTAGAATAGGAATTGTTATGACAATTGTATAATGGAAACATTCTTTGGCAGAATCAAAAACGAGATATATTACGATTATGAAAAAGAATAGCATTGAAGATTATATAAATTATTATAAGAACGAAAGAATTCAAAAAAACAAAATGGATGTCTTCTGTGAAATACAGAGAAACATCCATGACATAATTTTCATAAATTAAATTTTAATGTAGCCAAAAAACCAGGTTCGTATCAAAGTTTAAACTTTTGGGTTCACTTTATATGTTAAGGACTTCATTTGATATCTTTTTAGAGAAGAATTGCTGTAGAAAGATACTAGTCGTTAGAAGCATTGCATTACTTTTTAATAGAGAGACCATGTCATATTTACACTCTAGCTAATTGTGGATACTATTTCTTTTGCATTCGTTTCTATTCTTCATCAAGTGATTGTCCATCATGTGCCAACTATTAATAGTCTGTAATCTCCACATTACAACAGGCAGTTTACCAGAGATATATAAAAATTTTGTAATCATTCTTGTTTCTCTTGATTCATGAAAGTAATAAAGTACTGGTGAAATAGTAAATCAACAAAGTAGTTTAAGGCATAGCGTGTATACACATTTTGATATCTTTTGATTGCGCGATTGTTTAGCGTTGTGTCATGACTAATATAGATAATTTTGTCAAATGTAGTTTCAAATAACGATGTTCGATTTAAAGTAATCAACGTTTTACGAACAGTAAGTTTGCGGAGCAGCGGTAATGCTGCAAGAGCATAATTGCCGCTGATGGAAAAAGTAATAATTAAATCATCATTGTTCAAGTGTTCAAATAGTCTGGCATCAATTGAACTGCTTGTAACGACTCTGACCAGCTTATAAGAGGTAGCTAGTAAATTTTGCAATAAGCGAAGAGAAGCGACGCTATCTTCAGCTGCAAGAAGAATCACGTTTTTTGTGTCATAAATCTGATGTGCTAGGGTAACCAGTTCCTTTTTGCTGACACTATTGTTAATCGCAGTAATCATATCCATGATTTTTTTGGATAAAGTTTCTTCATAATTTGTATAATCTGTATATTCGATTAAGGCTTTTTGATGATCCATCACTTCTTGTGCATTTGCCTTTAAGTCTTTAAAACTGTTGAAACCGATAGTTTTAATAAAACGCTGTATTGAACTTCTTGAGATGAAGCAATCTTCAGCAACTTTATAAATGCTCAACTTATTTAAATCATGAATATTCTCAAGTAAATAATTCGCAATGATAAAATCTGTACTGCTATACTCATTGCGATTTAGTACAGCTAAAAGAGAAGATAAGATATTAAATTGTACGAATGTAATGTTCTTGTCATTGTTCATAAATTTATTTTAGCATACTTTTGGTATCATTTATAGATACCGTTTTTTTAGTTTCGTTCATTTATAGAAACTAATTTGGAAGTGCTTTCATTCTATAATTTAAGTACAACACAATATAAGGAGGTTATTATGAAACATTTACAGAATCCGACTTTTCCTAAAGGTTTTCTTTGGGGAGCCAGCAGTGCTGCTTGGCAAGTGGAAGGAGGAGTTGATGAAGGGGGAAGAACACCTGCAATTATTGATTTAAATTCAAAAACGAAGAAACCCTTTGCAGATAACTCTATCACAGCAGATCATTATCATCATTATAAAGAAGATGTTGCATTAATGAAAGAATGCGGTTTTACTTCTTATCGTTTTTCTTTATCATGGTCACGAATCATTCCGCATGCAGACCGCAAAGTAAATCCTAAAGGCATCGAATTTTATAACAACTTGATTAATGAATTAGTAGCAGCCGGAATTACTCCAATCGTTACTTTATATCACTACGATATGCCTGTATGGGTAGATGAAAAATTTGGTGGATGGCGTAATCGTGCCATTATTGATGAATTTGATTTTTACGTAAGAACATGTTTGAATGCATTTGGTGATCGAGTGAAATACTGGCTATCGATCAACGAACAAAATATGCAGATTGTATACGGAAAATGGTTAGGAGTCTCTAAAGGTTGTACCGATTGGGATAAAGAAAAATGGCAGATTAATCACATCATGAATCTTTGCCATGCAAAAGCTGTCATTGCCTGCCATGAATTAGTTGAAGGTGGTAAGATTGGTCCTGTTCCTGGATATGTACCGATCTATCCAAAAAGTTGCAGACCTGAAGATCAGATTGCAGCGATGAATGCAGAAGAACTGACCCAAAAAGTTTGGGATGATCTCTATTATTTTGGAGAATACAATACATTTATCAAAAATTATTGGAAAGAAAATGCAATCGATCCAAAAATTGAACCAGGAGACATGGAATTAATCAAATCTGCGAAGATAGATTTCTTTGCCATTAACTGCTACAGGAGTGATGTTGGTATGGCACCTGATCCGACCTTCTTGCAAGAAATTGGCTTGAATAAATATGGACGCAAAGGCGAATTTATTTATACGAACATTCCAGGTGAATATGCACTTGATCGTAACCCATATGTGGAAACAACCGATTGGGATTGGCATATCGATGGTGTCTGCATGAGATATACGATGCGTTATATGTGGGATCATTATCATTTGCCTATGATTATAACAGAAGCAGGATTTGGTGCACACGAAGACTTAGATGAAAATGGAGAAATCCATGATGATTATCGAATCGATTATTTAAGAGATTATATCTATAATTTAGGATTAGCAATTCAGGATGGTGTAGAAGTAATAGGATTTAACCCTTGGAGCTTTACAGATCTGTTGTCTACAGGAAATGGAATGGCAAAACGATATGGGCTTGTGTTTGTCAATACAACAGATGATGATGTAAGAGATCTTAAGCGTTATAAAAAAGATAGTTTCTATTGGTACAGTAAATTAATCAAGTCCAATGGTCAAGAATGGGGTAAAGATATGAGCGAATGGAGAGAATTTTCTAAAGTGAGTCAAATTGCTTCAGATATCAAAGACGCTAAATAATAATTAATGAAGGAGAGAGAAAAATGGCAAAAAAAGATTATGCAAATATCGCCAAATCAATTGTTGAAGTAAGTGGCGGTGCAACAAATATATTGAATGTCAGTCACTGTATGACAAGATTACGTCTGCAATTAAGCGATGGTTCCAAACTGGATATGGAAAAGGCAAAAACGATTCCAGGAGTGATCAATGTTATTGTACAAAATGGTGAATATCAATTTGTGATTGGTCAAGATGTACCTAGTGCATATGAAGAAATCATCAAGATCGAAGGAATCAAAGCTGGAGGTTCTGTTGAAGATGCAGAAGCATTGAAACAGGACAGCAAAATGAAAGGGAATGTCGAGAATGTAGAAAAAGATGTGTAAATAGTTGAAAACAGGTAAGAATGAAGATGAATAACGATCTTATCAGGAGGAATTCGACATGAACACATCTTTTATTTCGACACAACAGATCAAGGATCTGATCAATGAACAAAAGTTTACATCTACCAAGGATATCATGGACTGCATGAAGAGCATGTTCGCCGATGTCCTCGAACAAACATTACAAGCTGAAATGGATCAGCATCTCGGTTATGAACATGCGGAAAGAAGAAATGATGATGCTAAAAAGAATTATCGCAACGGTTCCGTTAAAAGGACGATGAAAACACAGCTGGGTGAAGTGGAGGTCAATGTCCCCAGAGACCGCAACGGAGAATTCGAACCAAAGATCATCTCAAAGTATCAGCGCAATGCAGATGGTATCGAGGAACGTATCCTGTCCCTTTATGCTGCTGGCATGTCTACCCGTGAGATCAAGGAGCAGATCAAAGGTCTATATGACGTGGAGATATCGGAAGGACTTGTAAGCAAGATCAGTGAGCGTATCCTTCCTGAGGTGAAACAATGGCAGGATCGCCCTTTAGAAGCCTGCTATCCCTTCGTATTCATGGATGCCATCCATTACAAGATCCGTGAAGATCATCAAGTGGTGACAAAGGCTGCCTATGTGATCCTGGGAATCAATGAGGACGGAATCAAAGAGGTCCTTGGCTTATGGGTAGGTGCCAGCGAATCGGCCAAATACTGGATGGGCGTATTGAATGAGCTGAAAAGCAGAGGGGTACAGAACGTTTCTTTGTTCTGCGTAGACGGCCTTACCGGCTTCAAAGAAGCAATCACGGCTGTTTATCCCAAAGCAAGGATACAGAGATGCATCATTCACCAGATCCGCAGCAGCACACGTTTTGTGAGCTATAAACACATCAAGGAATTTATGAAAGATCTCAAGCAGGTATATCAGGCAAATACAGAAGAACAGGCCATGAGCCAGCTGGCGACATTCAGTGAAAAATGGGAGAAACAATATCCAACAGCGGTGCATAGCTGGGAAGAAAATTGGGACATACTAAGCACGTATTTCGATTATCCCGTGGAAATCCGAAAGATCATCTATACGACAAATGCGATCGAAGGACTAAACCGACAATTCAGAAAAGTGACAAAGACAAAGAATGTATTCCCTAATGATGACAGCTTGAGGAAGATGCTGTATCTGGCTATTCAGAATCTGAGCAGCAGATGGACACAGAGGTGCAGGAACTGGGACCTGATCATCAATCAGCTCAGGATCATGGACAGCAGTGAAGAATGATATGTAATAAAAAACGAAAAAAAGCCGGCATGAAATCAACTCAATGATCATACCGGCTTAAGGGACGAGGACAAAGGTCAGGTGACACCATTCGACTTTCACGGGTCAAAACCTGTCGAATATTACTTACACATGATTGGTCACATTCCCGGAATGTCTTAGAAGCGATCATGAGCTTTATTGGCGGTACTTTCTCACCAGTAATTCCAGTATTGGTCGCAGGAGGTTTGACTGGAGCCGTATTAACCCTGTTAACAACTTTTGCTGGAGTAGGAACGGATTCAGGCGTATATCAAGTATTTTATTGTCTAAATCAGGCTACTTTTTGGTTCTTACCTATCTTTATTGGCTTTTCATCTGCTCAGCGTTTGAAATCCAACGGATATCTGGGAGCCTTCTTAGCAGCTGTATTGCTGTTCTTTACAAATAATTTCAGCGGTATCGCAGAGCCGATTACCTTAAATTTCTTAGGGTTAGATGTTCAGCCGATTGCTTATAACTCAACGGTATTCCCTGTTATTTTGGGTGTATTGTTCATGAGTGTGATTTATAGATTCTTACAGAAGCATATGCCAGTTACATTACGAACAATCTTTGTTCCTTTAATTACGATGCTGGTAACTGTTCCTGTTACTTTGTTGTTCTTGGGGCCTATCGGTAATACGGTTGGTACATGGCTGTCAAATGGTGTTTATGCAATCTATCAAAGTGCTCCGATTATTGCCGTTGCGATCATTGGCGCAACGACACCTTGGTTAGTATTCTTTGGCATGAACAATGCAACATATCCAATTTTATTTACATTGTTAGCAGAAGTTGGTTCGGATCCATTGATCTGTACTGGTATGGCACCAGCAAATGTGGCTGTAGGTGGGGCTTGTCTAGCTGTTGCATTAATTGCGAAAAAAGCGGAAGAAAAATCAATCGCTGTTGGTGCTGGTGTTACAGCTTTATGTGGCATTACTGAACCAGGTGTTTATGGTGTATTATTTACAAAACGTTATCCGTTGATTGCTGCTATGATCGGTGGTGGCCTTGGCGGAGCAATTGCTGGTGCATTTGGATGGACACAATATGTGGTGTCAACTCCAGGATTCATTTCATTTGCTGCATATATCAATCCGGATGGCTCTATGGGAAACTTATTCGGTATGTTATTTGTAATGGGTTTGGCTGTTGCAGTTTCTTTTGTCGTAACCTATATTCTTGGAAAACGTTATTTTGAAAAAGAGACGGCTTAATGTTCCTGTATCAATAATGAAGAGGTACTATTATGAATCAAAAAATTTTTCCTGCTGATTTTTTGTGGGGAGCGTCAACAGCAGCTTCCCAATGTGAAGGAGCCTGGAATATAGATGGTAAGGGAGAGACCATTCTTGATCATATGACTAATGGAGATCATGATCATCCTCGCCGTATCACAAATAAAATTCAACCAGATGTAACCTATCCTTCGCACTGGGGTTGCAAACAATATGAGCGATTTGAAGAAGATATCAAGCTATTTTCTCAATTGGGATTAAAGACCTATCGTATGAGCATCAATTGGGCAAGGATTTATCCTAATGGGGATGATGCTGTACCAAATCAGGCAGGGTTAGATCATTATCGTAAGTTGTTTCAATGTTTGAAAAAGTATCATATTGAACCTACGGTCACAATGACTCATTATGATATTCCCTGGAATTTATGTGTAAAATATGGAGGCTGGAGCAATCGCTTGGTTATTGATTTCTTCACAAACTATGCACGAACATTATTCACTGAATATCATGGTCTGGTAAATCGATGGTTAACTTTTAACGAAATAAACTTTTCAACAGTTTCCTATGGAGAATGTGTAACAAGTGGGATATTGCCTGAAAGCGGAAAGGTTGTGATGGATGATCCCAATGCTTCTACTGAAGTCATCAATCGTCGTTTTCAAGCATTGCATCATGAATTGCTCGCAAGTGCAATTGCAGTACAGTTGGCACATGAAATTGATCCAAATATGCAGATTGGATGTATGCAGACAGGCTTTACTTTTTATCCGTTAACATCTGCTCCCGAGGATGCAGAAGCACAACAAAGGGATATGGAAATCTGGATGTATTATTGTTTAGATATTCAATGCAAGGGCAAGTACCCATATTGGGTAAAACGATATTTTGATTCAAGAAACATTTCTTTAAACATCTGTGACGGAGATCTCGAAATTTTAAGAAAGGGAACGGTTGATTTCATTTCTTTCAGCTATTACAAAACAGATTGTTCAAGTGCAACTGTTAAAGGAAATCCGAATGATTGGGCATATGGTGCCGAAAATCCACTTTTGAAAAAAAACGACTGGGGGTGGTCGATTGACCCCTTAGGTTTAAGATGGCTGTGTAACGATTTATATTCACGCTATGAGTTACCTTTGATGATCGTAGAAAATGGTATTGGAGAAATTGATGTTTTAGAAGCGGATGGATCATCTATCAAAGATATAGGACATATTGATTATTTACGTGAACACATCAAAGCCTTAACAATGGCTATCCAGGATGGTTGCGATATCATTGGTTATTGCCCATGGAGCGCTATTGATATTGTATCGGCAGGAACTGGTGAAATGAAAAAACGTTACGGATTTATTTATGTTGATGCAGATGATTTTGGCCATGGAACATTTAATCGAATTCCAAAAGAGAGCTTCTATTGGTATCGTCAAGTCATCAAAAGCAATGGAATGCATCTAGAATGGGGGAAATAATGCGTTTATTTAATATTTTTAAAAAGGAAGAACACTTAGAAACAATTACTGTTCGTGATGATGAAATCGTAGCTATGGCAGATGGTAAATTAATTGACGTCAGAGAAGTTCAGGATGAAATGTTTGCTCAAAAAATGCTTGGTGATAGTGTTGCTTTTATATATGATCAAGATATTGTGACACTTTGCGCACCTTGCAATGGTGAATTATCCGTATTATATCCAACAGGACATGCTTTTGGATTGACGATGAATAATGGGGTAGAAATCTTAGTTCATATCGGTGTCAATACAGTTAATGCAAATGGAAAAGGATTTACGCTTTTTTCAAAAAAACAAGGAGATCGGGTAAAGGCAGGAGAACCAATCGTCAAAGTGAATATCAAAGAATTAAAGAAATCATATGAGATGTCTACTATGCTGATTATTACAAATGCAAATAATCAAGTCATCGAGTTTATCAAACCTCAACAAGTCACAAAAAGTCAAAAAATTATAGAATAGCAACTATCTTTTCATTTAATGGAAAAATAATTGTACTTTTTACATCTTCTTTAAGGACTGCTTTTGAATAAAAGCAGTTTGCTACCTGTTGTTACTATACTAATCACAAAAAAAGGAGTTACTTTTTCATGTCAAAATGTGCTTGTTTTCGATATTTCATTATGTAAACGAATAGTCACACAGGAATAAATCGATACGTGACAGATGACACATAAAGAATGAGTCGATGTTCGTAGGCACTATGTATTAAGGTGTTAGTGTGCAAAACGGTACTAAAAATATGAAGATAGGAAAAATAAAAAGCGTTTAAAATGTAGCTATTTTGAACGCTTTTTACGTCCTATTTCAGCAAGTGCAGAAACTGAAAAAGCAACTACATCCCGAAGCAAACCACCTAGTTTGAATGTTTATCTTATTGAATTTGCTTCATCCGTAGCTTACCTTTTCTTCAGAAACCTTAATTGCCGGTCTGTTATGGTATCCTTTTTGATCAGAAGTTTTATTCTTTCAATATATTATTGTCTACCAACCCAAGGAATTTATGATCAATAAAATACAAATATCCTATGTCTATATTTATTCTGATCACCTATGAAAAATGCTCCACTTTATCGGCGAAGCATTCTTTAACCATTCGTCTTTTATATCCCGTACACGAATTAACGGTTAACATTTAAGCGCTAGCCATTTATATCCCGCATACCAGCTAGCGGATAATATTTGAAGTAGAAAATTGTTTCCTATCCTCATTTATATTCTATTCGTATTTTTTATTCCATCAACTGCTTAACTGATTTACATAGTTTTCACACTTCACTAACTCCCTTTCTTTAACTCTTTTGTCACATTCGCTCATTATAAAACCATTTATAAAAAAGCAAATAGAACCGAAGATACTTCATTACGTAATTTGTTATCTGCCTTTATATTTTCACGGAAAAAGGTGTACTTACAGCCTTCTTTCTATCCTTTTTGCCATACCTGCCTGATAAGTAAAAACGCCCAAAAATGCATGCATTTCTGAGCGTTTTTTCTTATCTATTCTTAGTAATTGTAGAGATTATTTTCTCTCTTACTTGTTTCAATCTTAGTACAGCTTTGCACCTGCCGGAATGGCATCATCAACCATCAACAGGTTCAATCCTTCATGACCATCTTCCTGATGAACTGCAGAGATGATCATACCGCAGGAATCGATGCCCATCATCTTGCGAGGCGGCAAATTCACGATAGCTATCAGGGTTTTGCCCACTAACTCCTCTGGCTCATAGTACTCATGGATACCGCTTAAGATGACACGATCTTCTCCCGTTCCATCATCCAGAACAAATTTCAACAGCTTTTTGCTCTTCTCTACAGCTGTGCATTCTTTAACTTTTACGGCTCTAAAATCGGACTTGGAGAACGTCTCAAAATCAACCATATCTTTGAATAGCGGTTCAATTTCTACTTTAGAAAAATCAATTTTTTTTGCAGATGCCACTGGTGTATTTTCCTGTGCTTTCACTGCCTTTTGAGCACCTTTGGAACCCCCAATCAACTTCATATGCGGGAATAACAATACTTCACGGATAGTATCCTGGTTGGTTAACAGCATTACTAAACGGTCGACTCCCATACCAACACCGCCTGTAGGAGGAAGACCATATTCCAACGCTTCTACATAGTCTACATCCATCTCATTGGCTTCATCATCACCAAGATCACGAAGCTTTAACTGATTTTCAAAACGTTCGCGCTGATCAATTGGATCGTTCAATTCAGAGAAAGCATTCGCATATTCTTTTCCATTGATAAATAATTCATAACGATCTGCAAAACGAGGATCCTCTGCATTTTTCTTAGCTAAAGGAGAAATAGAAACCGGATGTCCATATAAATACGTTGGCTGGATCAATGTTTCTTCTACATACTTTTCGAAGAACAAATTAATGATATGACCGACGCTGTTATGTTTCTTCTCTACTTCAATTCCATGTTCTTTTGCTAACGCACAAGCTTCCTCATAGCTCATTTCTTTCCAGAAATCAACACCGCAAGCTTCTTTGATTGCATCTACCATATGCAGACGTTTGAACGGTGCTTTCAATGAGATCTTTTTCCCTTGATATTCAATTTCAGTTGTTCCACAAACTTCAGTAGCAACATACTCCATCAATCCTTCGATCAGATCCATCATTCCATGAAGATCCGAATAGGCAACATATGCTTCAAAGGTAGTAAATTCCGGATTATGTGTAGCATCCATTCCTTCATTACGGAACAAACGACCAATCTCGTATACGCCTTCCAAACCACCGACAATCAGTCTCTTTAACGGCAGCTCTGTCGCAATTCGTAAATAAAACGGCATATTTAAAGTATTATGATGCGTGATAAATGGACGTGCAGCTGCTCCGCCTAAAATTGGCTGCAACACAGGTGTTTCTACTTCAATTAATCCTTTTCCGTCTAAATAACGCTGAATTGCGCGAATGATCTTTGGACGAGTTAATGCGATACGCTTTGACTCTTCATTCATGATCAAATCCACATAGCGGCGACGGAAACGCTCTTCCTTATCTGTTAATCCATGGAACTTTTCAGGCAGCGGGCGCAAAGCTTTTGTTAGATGTGTATAAACTTTTGCACGTACTGTCAGTTCACCATGATTGGTACGCATGACGACACCTTCAATACCGACGATATCCCCAATATCGCTTTTCTTAAATAATTCGTATGCATCTTCACCAACTTCATCTTTGCGTACATAGATCTGTATGCGTCCATCCAGATCCTGAATATGCATGAATCCTGCTTTCCCCTGACGGCGTTTGGTCATGATACGGCCGGCAATTTTTACGATCGCATTTTTTTCTTCTAATTCTTCTTTTGTGTATTCGCCAAATTCTTTGCGAATGTCACCAGAGCGATGGGTTCTTTGATATGCATGTCCAAAGGGATCAATTCCATGAGCACGTAACTCTTCCATCTTCTGACGGCGAATGACTTCCTGTTCGGTCAACTTTTCCATATATATCTCCTTTTCTAATATAAAAAAACTCTCATCCGATAGGGACGAGAGAGTATCATCGTGGTACCACCCTAATTCATGAATAGATTGCTCTATCCATCTTAGTGACTATAACATAGTCGCTCTTATGCCGCGAGCTTCACGTTTTGACTCCAGACCTTTTATTTGCTTGACAATGCTCCATGGCTTTCTTCTCAGCTATCGAAAACTCTCTTTACACTTCTGCATCCGCTACTATATCCTTCAACATCTCTTATTTATTGCGACACAATTTTACCGATTTTTAAAGGTTTTGTCAACTATTTACCTAATAGGAAAAGCATTTGAATAAGAAAATATTATCTTATCGATGCAACAATGGCGATACACGTTTATAGAGCAGAGCCGTTACAAACGAAACAACGAGGCCTTTTACGATATTGAACGGCAATGTCATAAAAATGACAAAAGTAAATGTATCCTTTACCAAAGGAAAGATTGCGCTTCCCATTCCTACGATCACCGACATCTGAAGACCATAAAAATACGAATATGCCGGTAATGCAATAAAGTAGTTTGCTAGACATCCTACGAAAGCCATAGAAAGGACACCAACCCCCATAGAGATAAAAGCACCTTTCATCGTTTTATGATTTTTATAGAAAAATGCGCTTGGAAGTACAAGAGACAATCCTACCAGTAAATTTGAAATTTCGCCTACAAAAGCAGTATCACTGCCTTGAAACAATAAATTTAGGATGATCTTCATCGTTTCGATTGCGGCACCTGCAAGCGGACCTAAAGAAAAACCGCCCAGTAAAACGATTACTTCATCAAATCCTAATTTATAAAAGGATGGTGCAAATGGCAATGGAATTTCAAACATCATGAGAATAAAAGCAATTGCAGAAAGAACGGATACTTTGGCAATCCACTGTACACGAGATGTTTTCGTTGAGATCATTGTGTTTGCTGACATATTTCTTCCTCCTTATCATCAGCGCTCTCTTTTCAATAAAAAAGAGAGGATCATCACAAAACCTCTCAGGATACTACGATAAAAAGAAATTCAAAAATCTTCTTCCATCCAGACTATGACTGTCGCTACCGGAATTACACCGGTTCCTGCCAATAACGGCTCGCGGAGTTTTACCGCCGATTGGGAATTGCACCCTACCCTGAAGTTTTTTGTTCATGTACATCCTATCTCTTTTCATGCACTCTGTCAACTAAAAACACTTATGCAATTACTTTTTCTATCTCTTCTTTTAAAATCGGGCCTTCTCTCAGAACTTTGACTGTATCCGCAGTTACATCAATGATCGTACTTGCGCTTAAACAACCGCAGCTGCCTTTTACAATGCCATCAATACGGCCATCCAGCTGCTGCATTACTTGTTCAAATGTCGTTCCTGTCGGCTCTCCGCTCAAGTTTGCGCTGGTGACTAGCATAGGTCCTCCGCTTTGTTCGATCAATTTCAATACAAAAGGATCATCCGGCATGCGGACACCAATCGTTTCTAACCCATTCGTTACATAAGATGGAACTTCTTTTTTCTTCTTCATAACTAAAGTCAAAGCCCCCGGCAAAAAGGCTTTTGCGATTTTTTGAATAGTAGGTGTCATTTCCGCAACCATTTCTAATTGCTCTTGATTCGCCACCATCGTTGGAATTGGTTTATTCTCTGGTCGTCCTTTTGCTTTTTTTAACTGTTCAAGAGCTGCTTCATCAAAATAACGAACTCCTAATCCATAGACGGTATCTGTAGGAAATGCAATTACTTTGCCTTGCTGAATTGCTTTTACAACTTCCGCTAATTGTTCTTTCTCATAAATGATCGTCATATCCCGATTCTCCTCCTGCTTACTGTTCTACTATAGCACGCATCTCAAAAAGGAACAATGAAAGATTCCTGACTTCTGCTTCTTGCTATTCAATTGATTTCTTTTTTGATAAAATAGATAACCTGCCTTTTGCAACGAATTGTGATAAAATAATAATTACGAATATAAAGGAGGATGCACTATGTTACAAGATACAATTGCAGCAATTTCTACAGCAGCGCAGGATGGTGCTATTTCTATCGTGCGGATGAGCGGAGATGAAGCAATTTCGATTGCTGAAAAACTTTTTAGCCGTTCTTTACACGATAAGGACTCCCATACCGTTACTTATGGTTATATACTTGACCCTATAACAAAAGAACGAGTAGACGAAGTTCTTGTTTCTCTTTTTCGTGCTCCCCGTACATATACAAAAGAAGATATCGTAGAAATCAGCTGCCATGGAGGCAGATATATCACACGGTTGATCTTGCAATTAGTGCTATCCCAAGGTGCACGCTTGGCTAGACCGGGTGAATTTACACAGCGTGCATTCCTTAATGGAAGGATCGATCTGACGCAAGCAGAAGCTGTAAATGATATGATTCAAGCCGATACTAGAGAAAATGCGCGCTTAGCCATGTATGGGATCCGCGGCAGCGTCAAAAAATTATTGGATCCTCTCATCAAAGAACTGCTTGATATGATTGCAAATATTGAAGTGAATATTGACTATCCGGAGTATGAAGATATTGAAGAAATCACCCAAGAAAAACTGCTTCCAAAAGCAAACCACTGGCTTTTAGAAATAGAAAACATCCTGAAAAAAGCAAACAGCGGTCAAATCATTCGTGAAGGAATCAAGACGGCGATCATCGGCAGACCGAATGTAGGTAAAAGCTCTTTATTAAACGCATTGCTGGAAGAAGAGAAAGCCATCGTTACAGATATTGCCGGTACTACACGCGACATTGTCGAAGGGCACATTCGTTTAGAAGGCGGATTACAGCTCAATCTGATCGATACAGCCGGTATTCGCGATACTCAGGATATCATCGAACAAAAAGGAATAGAAAAAAGTTATCAGATCATGGAAGATGCGCAACTGGTCATCTTAGTTTTAGACGGCAGCGCTCCTTTACAAGAGGAAGATCTTCGTCTTCTGAAAGATAGTGAAAATAAAACAAGAATCATTGTTTATAATAAAAGCGATATTACCGATAAACATCTGGAAGGAATTCAGATCAGTGCAGCGAACCAGGAAATACAGCCGTTGCTAGATGAGATTCACCGCTTGTTTGATGAACATCGCATTGCCGCAAAAGAACCTAGTTTAGCAAATGAAAGACAAATTGCGCTCATGCGAAAAGCCTATAGTTGTATGCAGCATGCCATTGATGCTATGCAATCTGGTCTTGAACTCGAACTAGCTGACATTGATTTACAAGAAGCGTATACTGCATTAAAAGAAATTTTAGGAGAAGTACATCGAGAAGATTTGCTTGATACACTATTTACAAACTTTTGTTTAGGAAAATAAGGAAGGTAGCTATATGATTCAATACATAGATTCACATTGCCATATCACCTGTGATCGCTTATATGGAAGAGTGGAAGAAATCCTGCAAAACTGCCGACAGAACCATGTTTCTCAATTATTGGTCGTTTGTTGCAAGCGTGAAGAATTCGACCGTGCATGGCAACTAAAACAACAATATGATTTTATAAAAATTGCCTATGGTTTTTATCCATGTGACACTTATGAACTTACGGAACAGGATTATGAAGACCTTGAAAATTTATGTAAGCAAAACAAGATCGATGTCATCGGTGAAATTGGTCTAGATTACCACTATGAAGATACAGTAAAAGAAATTCAACAACAAGCCTTTATTCGTCAAATACAATTAGCCGTTAAATATCAGTTGCCTTTTAGCGTACATATGAGAGATGCTACACTAGATGGCATGACCTTAATAAAGAAATACGCTGAAACACCCTTCGTGTTGCATTGCTTCAGCGGCAGCATAGAAACAGCCATGGAGGCCATACGATTGGGCGGCTATATTTCTTTTGCAGGTCCCCTGACCTTTAAAAACGCAAGAAATCTGCCAGCTGTTGCACAATCTGTTCCTGTTGAACGGATTCTAACAGAGACAGACAGCCCTTATCTCACGCCTGTTCCATTTCGGGGAAAAGAAAATGAACCGATGTATGTACGATACACCTTTGAAAAAATTTGTGAATGCAGAAATACCGATCCGGCAATACTAAGCGAACAAATAAAAGAAAACTATCAGAACTTCATTCAAATGAACGATACCATACTAAACAAATAAGAAGAATTGTTATATACAGCTGAAAAAGGATGCCTTCACCCGATTTGAAAGCATCCTTTTATACTTAATTTATTTTGGCAAATTCTTCATACGCATTTTCGCGATAGCCAACAAGCACTTGGTGTTCTCCAACCAGGATTGGTCTTTTGAGCAGCATGCCATTCTCGCTTAATAATTGCAGTTGTTCTTCTTCACTCATTTCTTTTCGTTTTTCTTTCATATTCAATGCTTTGTAAAGATTTCCTGATGTATTATACAATTGTTTTAATTCCAATCCGCCTAGTTTCATCCAATTTTGCAATTCCTTCATACTGGGCGTTTCATCCACAATATGACGAAGCGTAAAAGGAACTTTTAACTCTTCTAATTTCTTCTTTGCTTTTTGGCATGTAGAACATTTCGGATACCATATCAATATTGTCATTTCATTCACCTCTGCCCGTATTTTACCATAACAAGGAAAAAGTAGCGAACAATCTACTCTCTCTTTCTTTTTTCATAGGTCATTTTGTGATATACTATCCACCACAGGAGGGATATAAATGGAATTTAAACAGTTGAAACTTTCCGCGCCTTTACAAAAAGCATTATCTTCGATGCACTATGAAACATTGACACCCATACAAGAAAAAGTAATTCCTAAGATGCTAGAAAAAGAAGATATGGTCGTTCAATCAATGACTGGCAGCGGGAAGACACTGGCTTATGTTATCCCCATCTTACAGTGTATTTCTTTTGATTCTTTTTTTCCGCAGGCATTGATCCTTGTTCCAACCAGAGAATTAGCACAACAAGTAAAACGGACACTGGACGCAGTCGGTTTGTATCTGCACACACATCATCAAATGCTAGTTGGCAAACAATCGTTTCATGATCAAAAAGAAGATATGAAACAGCGCACACATGTGATTGTCGCTACTCCTGGAAGACTTTACCAACATATACAAGAAAAAACAGTAGATCTCCATAATATTTCTATGTTGATCAGCGATGAAGCAGATGAAATGTTTCATTTAGGTTTTCGTCCTATCTTAGAAAAAATCATCTCTTATTTGCCTAAGCAGAAACAGACCGCCTGTTTCTCAGCTACATTTCCAGATGAAATTCGACAGTTTATCCAAAAGCATATTACATCCGCCAACTGGATCCAAGAAGATGCCGATATATTTCCCAGACAATTAACACAGTTGTTTTATGCAATCAAAGATGAAGAAAAGTTTTCTGGTTTACTAGACATACTGCAATCTTTTTCCATTACACGCTGTATCATATTCATGAATACGATCGAAGCCGCACAACAGCTGAGCATGCAGCTGTCCAAACTGGATCTGCTTATCTCTACATTGCATGGCAAACAGACACAAGAAGATCGTTTTGCTTCTTTGCAGGCTTTTCGTGATGGTCAGACACGTATATTGATTGCAAGCAATGTAGCCGCCCGCGGTCTAGATATTGATGATATTTCCCTCATTATCAACTATGACTTCCCGCTTACAGCACAATCTTATATTCATCGTGTAGGACGAAGCGCACGTATGAAAAAAGCAGGATTAGCTGTTTCTTTGGTAGGACCATCCTCTTTGTCAATTTTTCAACAGCTGCAAGAAATCTATCCGTATTTTTCCATTCAATCCCTTGAGCTGAACAGACAATTTTCGTTTGATCAGCTGCGGAGCCCTATTAAACCAAAAGTACAAAAAGAAGATCTCATCTATCAAGATGTCATGAAGCTTTGTATTTTTGCCGGCAAAAGCAAAAAGATCCGCCCTGGAGATCTTGTTGGCGCAATATGCGCCATCGATGGTGTGACAAGTGAAGATATCGGAGTCATAAAGGTACAGGAACACAACTCGTATGTAGAAATCTTAAATGGAAAAGGCGAACATGTCTTGCAAGCCTTTCAAACCCAAACGATCAAAAAGAAACACATTCGAGTGGAAAAAGCAATAAAATGATCAAGGAACACCTGAGTGTTCCTTTAATTATTAACATGGTGATGGAATACAGGAGTCGTCTCATCTATTGCACGAAATTCATAGCCTTGCTCTTTGCAATACTGCAAAATTTGGGGCAAGGCTTTTACTGTTTCCTCATTGCCTGCACCATCATGCATTAATAACATGACAACATCCTGTGATCCAATCTCTTTTTTTGCTTTTTCTATCAATGCAGATGCATCTAAACTTGTGTCCCCATCTCCATTTGTTGCATTCCAATCATAATAAGCATAACCTTTTTCCATGACCTCTTTTGTCAGCTGGCTCATGATGCCATTGCAATAATTTCTTGATATCGTATTGCTGCTTCCCCCGGGGAAACGCAGTACCTTGCTCTTTTTCCCCGTTTGTTCATATAGGATCTCTTGCATTTTTTCAATATCACTAAAATAAGCATCACTGTTTTGATAGATCTCTTCATATTTATGAGAATACGTGTGGATACCGATTGTATGCCCTTGTTGTTCTTCTTCACGAATCAAATTGATATATGCGGGAAATTCATTTGTAACAAAAAAAGTAGCTTTTGCATCAGCTTCTGCTAACATTTGTAATACTGCTTCTGTGTTTTGACTAGGACCATCATCAAAAGTCAAATAGATGATCTTTTTTCCTTCGTCTTCTTGCGCCAATACAGGCTGCGCTTCCAGATAAACTGTTTCTTCTTTTGTTTTCATTCCCATCCAGCATGCCAAGATCAACACGCCTGCCATTCCAATAGAGATATATTTTTTTGTCGTTATTTTCACAGTTTCACCTCAAACATAATCTGCCCTGCTACATCATTTTTATGTATTGCAGTTCCTATCGCTTTTCTTTTTAGAATAGGCAACGTATAATAAGTGTTAGGTGATTTTATGCAAATAGATACCCATATCATTGACCAATATCTAACAGATAAGCCTTTGAATCTGGAAAGCTTTCCTTTCCCTATCGACCGATGTCCTCTTGATCCTCATCGTAAAGAAGTCGTACTGGAATTAAAAAACAGAACAAAACGATCCTTAACTGATTTTCCTAATTTTAATAAAGATCTTTATACAACATTGTTTCCTGCATTATCCAAATATTTGGAAAATACTAGGATTATCCTGCTTGTAGGATCCAAACATTTTTTTAGTAAATTTGTAATGGACCAAAAACAATATTATGTGATAGATCTGATCCAATGTGCTAATATGACCTCAATCGTGTCGCAAATGATGTATTTGATCTTACATACCCTGCATTATGAAACGACTTGTTCTTATTTAAAACACGTTCACCCTTTTCATGCACCATCTTATAAGGCTTTCTTAAATTATCATTCTTTTATTGAAGGATTTGCTACTTATTTATCATGGAACGAACAAGCAGATGATTATCATCTTTATACTGACCACTATGATCAGGCTAGAGAAAAGGCATTTGGAACTTTGTACGAAACTTATTTTATAGATTCCCCAAACATCCAGCAAACGATTCTTCACTCTTTGTCCAAGCTCTCTTTTTGGGATCAATTTACCACCATTTCCGCTTTATTCTACATTGATGACATTTATCGGGAACATGGAAAAGACGGTTTACATCGTCTCTATCAAGAAGGCTGGTCACAATGGATAGAAACCATCTTTGCATTGCCTGTATAAGATGCAACAAGCAGATAAACAATAGAGTAGAGGGAAGAAATTAATCTTCGCCCCTCTCATTGCACCGTACGTACGGGTCTCGTATACGGCGCTACATTTATATGTTAATACAACCTATCTTAGATAGTATGCTAGAGGATTGACCAATCCAGGTCTTTCCTCTTTTCTTATGGCTAGAATATCCGCATTAAGTAAGAAATTAATTACATTCCCATTTGCTTGTTTATATAGGCCAAGCCTTGTATTCGCTACCGAGTAGAGTTGTTCATCACTGAAGTGATATGGCAATTTCTCATTCAACTTTTGTAGATTTTTATATATCCTCGGTGGTACTTTCCACTGTTTTAAGATGATGACCCTTATTTTGTGCCTTAACCATTGTCCAAATTCATCGATGAAGTTCTTCATCCTTCCGATTCGAAAGTAGTTTATCCATCCTTTGACGATTTGGTTTGTCCTGGTGAATGTTTTAGCGTTGGTCTGTGCTACACATTTCTTTCGAATGAGTTCCTTTCGACATTTATCATACAGGCTTTTCTTACTCTTCTTTGTAGGAATACATTCCCATTTTGATGAGTTCTTCCAGTATGTAAAACCTAGAAAATTACTATTCGTTGGTCGTACTACCTTTGTTTTGGTTGCACTGACTTTTAGGAATAATTTTCTCTCCAGCCATGATGTGACGGACTTCATCACTCGATTTGCTGCCATCTCGCTTTTAACGAAGATATTACTGTCATCTGCATATCTCACAAAGCATAGTCCCCTTTCTTCCAGTTCCTTATCAAATTTATCTAAGTAAATATTTGATAGAATTGGACTTAGAGGTCCTCCTTGTGGCATTCCTATGGCATTTGCTTTGACAAAACCATTTTCCATGATTCCTGCCTGCAGGAATTTACGAATCAAATGCAATGTTGTCGAATCATTCACATGCTCTCTAAGTATTGAAATTAATTTATCGTGATTTACTGTATCGAAGTATGCTTCTATATCTAAATCGATGACCCATTCGTATCCTTCATTTAAGTAGTCCAGTGTTCGCAGGATGGCATCATGTGCACTCCTGTTTGGTCGAAATCCAAAACTATTCTCACTGAATTTACTATCATAAATATCTGATAACACTTGAGCTATCGCCTGTTGGATGACCCTGTCTACTACTGTTGGAATTCCCAGGGGTCTTTTCTTTCCATTTGATTTAGGAATATAGACTCTTCTTACAGGTTGAGGTTTGTATTTCTTCGCCAGTATCTGTTTCTTTATCTGTTCCCTATAGGCCTTGAAATACTCGTCAATTTCATCCACTGTCATCTTATCAATGCCAGGTACACCTTTATTACTTTTGACTCTTTTGATTGCCTCTTCGAGATTTTCATCTCTTAAGATCACTTCGATCAATTTCATGTTGTTGCTTCTCCTTCCTTTTGTAAATATATTTGGAACCATTCCCTCTACCTTCATTCCCATGGGATTACGATTCCCACTTATGGAACTATCCTCGATTTCGAACTATCCAAACATTGCGCATGGTGAGCTGCACCATATAAACATTAGGTCCTTGGGTATAGATGTCTCTACCTACTACGACCTCAGCTGACTTCTTGTGGTAAACCTTTTTCGACCGATGTTACCATCACTGATTTTAAAGATATTGGATTTCATCGTCCACAAGACCTCCCGGGGTAATTCACGAATCCTGTTTCTTTCACAACGTCCTGATTTACTGTCTTGGTTTTACGTTTACCTTTTGGACTTCGGTTTGATATGCAACCTTATCCACCATTTAGCCTTATATCCGGTTTCTGTTCGTACGCTCGAAAGAATCGCTACACCACTTCCTCCATCCTCAACATCACTGTTAACGACTTGTGGTTCGCTACACTTGGCGGTAACTACCTGTGGTTGGCTTATCTCCAACTGAATTCGTGCCATGCCCGGCACACATATAAAAAGCCATTCGATGTGAAGATGAATGGCTTTTTCATAATATTCCTTATGTAAATAAAGTCAGGTATGAATAAACTGATTTATTTAGCAAAGACAGAGAGTACTTCACTAACTGGACGATCGTGTTCCATCGCACGGATCACTCCGCCAAGCACTGGTCCAACAGACAGGACCTTCATACGGTCATATCGTTTTACTTTCTCGCTCTGATCGATTGTATTCGTACAAACAAATCCGGCAAGGTCAGCAGCTTGCAAGCGTTCGATTGCAGGCTCGCTCAATACAGCATGTACACAACTTGCGTAAATTGCTTTTGCTCCCTTATCACGAAGCATCTGGATTCCAGATACCAAAGTTCCTGCAGTATCCACAATATCATCTACAAGGATGGCTGTTTTCCCATCGACATCACCAATCAGGTTCATTGCTTCTGCAACATTTGGTTTTGGACGTCGTTTATCAATGATAGCTAAAGGTGCATGCAACATCTCTGCAAGTCTGCGTGCACGTGTGACACCTCCATGATCCGGAGATACAACAACCACATTATCCAGATTGATAGAACGGAAATAGTTGCCAATGATGCTCATGGCACTGATATCATCTGCGGGAATATCGAAGAATCCTTGAATCTGTGTTGCATGCAGTTCCATTGTAATCACGCGATTTGCTCCTGCTGTTTCCAATAAAGAAGCAACTAATTTAGATGTAATTGGCTGACGCGGTCTCGCTTTACGATCCTGACGTGCATATCCAAAATACGGCATGATCACCGTAATGTGTGCTGCACTTGCCCGCTTGCATGCATCAATTGCAATCAGAACTTCCATCAAATTCGTAGAAACCGGATTACAAGTAGATTGAACGATGTAAACGTGTTTTCCACGAACAGACTGTCCAAGTTCTACCATGATTTCTCCATCCGCAAAATGTTTTACTTCACATTTAGCCAAAGGTAACCCTAATTCAGCTACGATTTCATTTGCCAATTCGACACTTGAACTTAATGCAAATACCAGTGTTTTCTCCATTTTTTACGATCCTCTCTTTATTTATTTTTATATTTTGTTCCATAACCAACTTTAATTTGTTGACGGCTGCGGGCAATGCCCATATCTCCATCGTTTACAGAATCCGTTATTGTTGAGCCTGCTGCCAAAAGTGCATTCTCTCCAATTGTTACTGGCGCAATCAAATTACAATTGCTTCCAATGAATGCACCGTCTTTGATCGTCGTGCGATATTTATGTTTGCCATCATAATTTACAGTAACGACACCACAACCAAAATTCACACCGCTGCCTACATCAGCGTCTCCAACATAAGTTAAATGTGCACATTTACTTCCATTGCCAAAATGAGAATTCTTAAATTCGACAAAATTACCGATACGGCAATTTTCACCAATTTCTGTGTGGTTGCGCAAATGGCTCATTGGTCCGATCGTTGTATGTGCACCTACACTGCTTTCAACGATCTTGCTAGAATCAATAGTCACATTATCTGCAATAACAGCATTGCGCAAGAACGAATTAGATAATATTGTTACATTTGCCCCGATTTTTGTTTCACCTTGAATGATCACATTTGGGTAGATGATGCTGTCTTGTCCAATTTCTACATCTACATCGATATATGTAGTATCCGGATCAATGATCGTCACCCCATTGCGCATATGTTTTTCACATTCATGCCGTGTCATCCATTTCTGTGCCTTTGCCAGGTCAATTCGATCATTTACTCCCATCGTTTCTTGCGGGTCTTTTACGATCATTGCATTGACACGCAATTGTTTACGATTGAATATCTCAACCAAATCTGTCAAATAATATTCATTCTGTACATTCTCGTTTCCAATTTCTTTTAGATTTTCAAATAATAATTTATTCTTGAAACAAAAAATACCCGTATTGATTTCTTTGATCTCCAACTGTTCTTTCGTACAGTCTTTCGCTTCTACAATTTTTTCTACACTTCCATCGTTTCCGCGTACGATTCGTCCATAATGTTCCCCATTTGGAAGCAGTGCAGTCAATACGGTCATTTCACTATTTTCATTTGCCGCAAATGCAGCCTCGATCGTCTCGCTTTGAATACATGGTCCATCCCCACATAGGATCAATGTATCTCCATCCACATCTTTTAAACTTTGTGCCTGCATAACGGCATGCCCTGTTCCAAGCTGAGGCTCTTGCAAAGCATACTGAACGCTCTCTCCTAGATAGTCTTTTACACTCTCTGCCCCATGACCGACAACAACGACAATGTTCTCTACTCCTGCTTTTTTTAAGCTGGATACGATATGTCCGATCATCGGTTTATTGGATATGGGGTGCATGACTTTGTTCAGAGAAGATTTCATTCTAGTTCCCTTGCCTGCGGCAAGTACGATTGCTGAACGCATTTCTATTACCTCCATTATCATCTCATTGTATATTTTAACAAAAAATATAGGCAAAAAAAAGGTAAACTCCGGTAAAATCCAATGTAGAATGAAAAAAAACCTATTTTTTCCATATCTCGTTCTTTTTTCTCATTATATTATTTGTTCACTACGCACTTTCTTTTCATAAAAAAAGAATGACTGTGGTTCAGTCATTCTTACTGCAGTTTTGCTAATTGATTTTGTAGATCCGTGATCTTATTATTTAAGTCTGAAATCTTAGAATTGTAATCTTCTATATTGGCACTTGTCGTACCTTGTAAAGACTCATATTCTCTTTGTGCGCTCTCATAGGTAATGCCTGCTTGCTGATACTCACTATTGATGCTTTCAATTTGCTTATTAACTGCATCGATCTGTGTTTGCAGCTCTGCTCGTTTTGATTCGTCTGTTTCACTCTCTTGCTGTGCTTTCAAACGTGCTAATTCTGATTCTGCATTCGTAAATTCAGAAGAATTTAATTTTGCCTTTGCATTTTGATAAGCTGTTTCGGCTTTCGATAAGGTACTTTTCGCATTTTCCAACTTTGTATTTTCATCGCTGATCAATGACTGGTAATAAGAAATTTCATCTTGATATGATTGGATCTGTCCATTGATCTCTGATATTTCTTTATCATGATTTGTTTCGATCTGGCTATCACTGATGGAAGAATCCTGTTCGCTATCCGTTGTAGACTCGCTTTCCTGTTGTTGATCTTGTGTTGGTTTTGCATCTGAACCAATAATTGCTCTTACAGCAAAAAAGATCCCAACTAAAATTGCAATAGAAATGATTCCAATTACAATATATGTAATGATCTTGTTCAGACGATGATCTTTTTCTTCATCCTCTTTCACAGAACGCAATGAACTGTTATCTGTATTATATTTTTTTGCATTTGCTTGCTTATCATTTTTCTTCTGTTGTTTTTTTCTTTCCTCTTCTTCTACAAGATGACGCATATCATCTTCGCTGATGATCACGGTTGCGTTTGTATCTTCACTTTCAACTTCTAACTCTTTTGTCTGCTCTTCCGGCTGTTCTTCCGCAACAGATATTACTGTAGTTTTTTCTAATGACTCCTCATTTTTTATTGACTTCAGTTGATCCAATGCCGATGTGGAAGTATGTTGAACAGATTCTATCTCGGTTTCTGGTCGTTGATACATTTCTGTTTCCTGTCGAATATTTGCCGCTGCTTTTTTCTTTTTAAACTGCTGGATTTTCTCATGAAGATCATCCTGTTCATGAAAATCTTTTAACAAAGCATCTAACTCCTGATCAGATGTATCTTGCATCTGCTTATTTTGCTCTTCCTTTTTCATCTAAAAACCTCCTTAAGAGATATACATATTCTATCATAAGCAGTGGGTTTACACTATATAAAAAATGCGAGTTTTCTATTTCTCGCATCCTATTTTTCTAACATTTTGTGCCTGTGGCCCCTTCGGACTGTCAAATATTTCAAAACAAACGATATCTCCTTCTTCTAATACTTTAAAACCTTCCATCTGTATTTGTGTGTAATGAACAAACACATCCTGGTTATCCTGATTACTAATGAAACCATAGCCTTTTTCTGAATTAAACCATTTTACTTTACCTTCCAAAATCTCCCCTCCTTTTTCATCGAGACCGTTTCTTATTTTGTTCCAACAACAATGGATGTATACAAAGTACGACTGCCTCTATCTCATTATTATGCGTTTTTAACAACTGATATGCACGCTGCAACGTAGCTCCTGTCGTACAGACATCATCTATTAATAACAGATGACCCTGTGGAATCGGATATTCTTCTTTTAAAAAGATTTCTTGCGATACTTGTGCTCTTTCTACTTTTGAACGTTTGGATTGTTTGAAATCTGTTTTTTTGTATAATGGCTCATAAAGCAATCCTGGAATATTTTTCAGCATCTCCCTTAATGGTGAAAAACCTCTTTCTATGAATTTATGCTCACTGCTTGGCATCAAAATCCATTTTAGATGCCGATGCTGGTGAAACCATCTGGAAAACGGCAGAAAGAATAGAGGTGCTAATGCAATATCTCTCCCTTCTTTCATTTGAAACAACAAGGCTTCCATAAATGAATCATACAGATAAAAAGCAAATATATTTAATCCGTTGATCTGCACTTTTCTGTTGACTGGGCAAAATTGTGCTCTGCATTCTTTGCATAAAGGATCCTCCATGAATAACCACTGCTGTAACGTTTGATGATCTTGCAGCTCGCATAAACATATCAAACAGTATTTCATCCGATTTCATTCACCCTTTTTTCCAAAGAAGCATTCATTCGTTTTAGTTCCGATATGCACTTTGTTTGAGCTTCTGTGATATAGGTACATAAAAATAATCCTTTCCCATCCGGATATTCTTTCTTCCTGCCTGCTCTGCCAATCATTTGGATCAAACTTGCTGTCGAGAAAACAGGGTGTTCGCTATGAAACACCACAATCTGTACATCGGGAATCGTAATTCCTCTTTCCAATACAGTCGTTGCGAAAAGAATTTCCACTTTTCTTTCTCTAAACATTTCCAATATGGTATCTCTATCTTTGCTTTTGGAAGAAAGCGAAGCACAGGAAAATAAAAGACGATATACAAATGACAGCCAAAGGGACATACGAATGGTAGGCACAAAAACAATCGTTTGTTTCTGTTTATGATGATTATCAAACAAAAACTGAATTAGAAAAAGGTGAAGGATCCCCGTTGGTGCATGCAGCAGCTTCGGAATCACTAACGGATGGGCATGCGGCCTCTCAAATAAAGTTACTTCTTTTAATTTACCTTCTTTTACTTCTTCGATCATTTCTTGATCCGGTGTTGCAGTCAAATAAAGGATCTCCCCGATACAAGCATTCATTGCTATCGTTTTTAACAAAGCATTGCCTCTGTAAGGAAATGCATCCACTTCATCCATGATCAATAAATCAAACACTCCATAATAACGATACAATTGATGCATTGTGCATACGATCAGATCTCCTTGGATAACAGAAGTATATCCTTCACAGACAGCAATTACATTTAACATAGGAAATGCTTCTTGCATTCTTTGTGCAATCTCTAACACGACCTGTCTGCGCGATATGGCAAATCCCACCTTCTTTCCTTCTTGAATATAGCGGCAAATTGCTTCCATTGTAAGTTCCGTTTTCCCTGCACCTGTTGCTGCATAAATCAATACGTTCTCTTTATTCTCTAAATAATGACATACTTGCTGAACCACTTGTTTCTGCAAATTTGTCAATTCATAAGGCAGCTGATAAGAACATGCTATTGTTTTCGCTTTCCATTTTAGTGAAACCGGCCTCTCATTTACATTGATCCTTCCGAAAGCAATACAACGGCGGCAATACCAAATGCCACGATCATTGAAAAAAAGCTCTTTATTTGTGTTACCACAACGCTGACAACACATGACTTGTTTCATATCTTCTCCTTTCAATATTTCTATACGTATTTATCTGCTTTTTCGCTAACTCGTGTGCTCTAAATTTTTAATTATTCCTACTTGCCATTTCTATAGAAAAAGTGATACGCTTGTATCACTTTATAGGGGTGATTTTAAATGATTTACATACAAACAATACGAACAGCCATCCTGCTGTTTCCTGTTATCGCTTTATTATTGACCATACCATATATGATCTGGGAATATCATAAATATGGTGCTATCCTCATTCTGCGTACACTGATCATCTATTCTTTCATCTTTTATCTCATGTGCGCTTATTTTTTAACCATCTTGCCTTTGCCTACTTTCGAAGAAGTGCTAAACAGCACCCAGCCAATTTATGAATTACGTCCATTTCACAGTATTGGGCTGATCTTGCATGAAAGTCCGCTCATCATCAGTGATCCATCTACTTATCTTGCCACATTGTTCTCTCCTAATTTTCTTCAGGTCTTTTTCAATATCCTACTCGTATTCCCTTTTGGTGTCTATCTGCATTACTATTTTAAAAGAAGCTGGTGGCAAACCATCCTTCTCTCTTTCTTGTTATCTTTGTCTTTTGAGTTGATACAGAGAAGTGCTTTATTTGGAATTTATCCTCGTCCTTACCGTCTTTTTGAAGTAGATGATCTGATTTGGAATACTACCGGCGGCTTATTGGGCTTTTTATTGACACCCTTATTCACTTTTTTCTTGCCAAAAAGAGAACGATTGGATGAAGTAGCCTATCACAGAGGAAGACAGGTTTCCCCATTGCGAAGAGGAATTGCAACTGGTATTGATCTTGCATTCACTTTCTTCTGTGCTTTCTTAATAGCGAAAGTATGCAGTCACTATGGGATTCTAGCATTTCGTATCCGTTGGGGCATCTTATACTGTGCGATCACCTATTGCTTATTCTTCCTGATCATTCCTTGGATAACGAAAGGAAAGACAATCGGAAAACTGCTCGTACATCTGCAATTAATGAATGATAAGAATCATGCTCCATCTTTCATGCAATTATTGATTCGATCTTCTCTCTTTGCGATCACTTATTGTTTATTGCCGCCTGTTTTAATGGCTGGCATGATCTATATCGTCTACTCACAAATGATCTTGCAGATAAGCATTCAGCCTGCTGTTCTTTTTATCACTTTTTTCTGCGGTTTCATTTATATTTTTCAGATGATTCTCACTTTAGGATCTTTATTTACCTCCGAAATTCAACCCGCTTATATCCGCTGTTCTCACACAATAAACATCAGCACGATAACTGCGCCTTCCAGAACTGAAAAGATCAACCATCACAATGTTTGATCTAACAATGAAAAAGCTATCTAATTTCAGGATTAGATAGCTTTTCATTATCTATGCTTTTTTGACAAAATTCCATGCATCTCTGCACATTTCTTCCAGTCCCATCTCTGCTTTCCAGCCAAGTTCTTTCCATGCTTTATCCGGTTGAGCATAGCAGGTTGCAATATCCCCAGGACGGCGGGGATCAATTTGATATGGAACATCTACCTCATTTACTTTCGCAAATGCGTGAACGACGTCCAATACACTGTATCCCTTTCCTGTCCCCAGATTATAGGCATCTACACCTATATGTTCATGCAAGAGCTTATGTACTGCATTTACATGTCCCTTGGCAAGATCCACTACGTGGATATAATCACGTACTCCGGTACCGTCTGGTGTATCATAATCATTTCCAAACACATGCAACAACGGCAGCTCTTTATTTGCCACTTTTACGATATAAGGCATCAAATTATTCGGAATATCATTTGGGCTTTCTCCTAAAAGACCGCTTTTATGTGCTCCGATTGGATTAAAATAACGCAACAATGCAATATTCCATTCATCATCTGAACGGTAAAGATCGCGTAAAATCTGTTCGATCATCAATTTAGTCGTTCCATAAGGATTTGTCGTAGGCCCCAGTCGACATTCTTCATCGATCGGAATTCGCTGCGGATCTCCGTAGACAGTAGCACTGGAAGAAAAAACCAAACATTTACAATTATGCTTGCGCATTGCTTTGCAAAGCGCCAATGTCGTCATGATATTATTCTCATAGTACATCAATGGTTTGGCAACAGATTCTCCCACTGCCTTATATCCAGCAAAGTGAATAACTGCCGCAATATCATGTTTATCAAAAATCGCTTCTAACGCATCTTCATCTTTACAATCTTTTTCATAAAAAGTAACTTTTTTATTTGTTATGCTCTCAATTTTATCGATGACATCCCGCTGTGAATTGTATAGATTATCGATGATCACAACTTCATAACCTGCATTTAACAGCTCCACGCATGTATGCGAACCAATAAAACCCGTTCCACCACTAACTAGAATTTCCATACCTTACATCCTCTCTAAAAATAGCAGCCTATTTTTATTCACTCTTGCATTATAGCATTCTATATAGCAAAATGCATCTGCTCCTTCTCATTGTACATGGTTTCTCTGAAAGAATGTACAATCTTTTAATCGTTTTCCTGCCTCAATAATTTGATCATCCTCCACTACCAAAGCCAAACGCACATAGCGTTTTCCTTCAGGACCGAATGCTGTTCCTGGTGTAACGATGATCCCGCATTGTTTCAAAAGCTCAACTGCAAAAGTTTCACTATCCTCAAATTCTTGCGGGATCCTTGCCCACTCAAACATGGTAGCTTTGCTTGGATTCAACATCCAGCCGGCTTCTCTAAAACACTTGACCATCAGGTTCCTTCGATGCTCATATGCATCTCGTGTAACTGCTACGCAATTCTGGTTTGCATTCAAAGCAACGATCCCTGCTTTTTGAACAGGCAAGAAGATGCCATAATCCATATTCGATTTTAGTATCTTATATCCATCGATGATTTGTGCATTCCCCACAAGAACGCCTAAACGCGCCCCAGCCATGCCATATGTCTTGGAAAAAGAATTCAGTTCGACCCCAACATCCTTTGCCCCTTCATATGACAGAAAGCTTTTCCCTAATGTTCCGTCAAAAACAAGTTCGCTATATGCATTATCATGTAAAACAGCAATTCCCCAGCGTTTTGCAAAAGCAATCAATTGATTGTAAAAATCATCATTTGCCGTTGCTCCGGTCGGATTATTCGGATAAGAAACGATCATCAAAGTTGCTTTTTCAGCTATTTCTTCTGGGATGTCATCAAATTGAATCAGATAATCGTTTTCTTCACGCATAGGCATGAACCAAATATTGGCACCTGCCAATCGTGGTCCATCCGCAAAGATCGGATAATAAGGATCCGGCACCAGTACATAATCGCCTGGATCACAGATGGTTAATGCAATGTTGGCCAAAGCTTCTTGTGAACCTTGCAAAGTCAGAATTTCACCGTTCGTATCTAACTGTACGCCATAACGCCGTTGGTACCATGCGGCAATTGCTTCCTGCAGCGCCGGCAGATCATGAATGGCATAACGATAATTTTCCGGTTTGGCCACTTCTTTTGTCAATGCAGCAATGATATGTTCTGCAGGTGCAATATCCGGTGAACCAATTGAAAAATCAAGCATCTGCCTGCCCATTGCCTGCTGTTTTTGCTTCTCTTCATCTAATTTTGTAAAAATAGAAGGATGAAAACACTCCATTCGTTTTGCACGTTTCATTCATCATTACCTACCCTTCTCTTTTTTGACTCGTCTGTATTACGACATGGTGATGCCGGCAACGAGCTTCATAGCATTCCTTAGCTCCTACCAGAACAACCTTTTCATCATAAGCAGCAGGATGTCCATTGATCAATCGCTGCGAACGTGTCGCCGGTGCACCGCAGCAAGTACATACAGCCGTTAATTTGGTCACAAATTCACTTTTGGCTAATAATTCTCCCATGATGCCGAATGGTTCTCCGCGAAAATCCAGATCAAGCCCTGCAACCATTACCCGCTTTCCTTCATTCGCATAGCGTTCGCATAATCCGACGATTGCTTCATCAAAAAACTGTACTTCATCAATGGCAATGACATCACTGTCTTTTTCTACTAATGAAGCCAATTCATTTGTATCTCTCACTGCGTGACAGGGAATTCTTGTACCATTATGGGAGGCGACAGCATCTATTGCATAACGATCATCCATACGCGGTTTAAATACTTGAATCTTCTTTTTTGCATAACTCAATACATGAATGCGGCGAATCAATTCTTCACTTTTTCCTGCAAACATGCATCCGCAAATAACTTCGATCCAACCTTCATGATATTGCTGATACATAACAATTCTCCTTTTTTCTCACCCATTATAGCACAAACTCAATTTTTAAATAGAAAAACTCCCTATTCGGCATAAAAAAAACAGCGAAGTATTCGCCATTTTTTTATTTAAGTCCGTATTTTTTATTGAACTTCTCGATACGTCCCTGTGCTGCAGCAAAACGCTGACGACCAGTAAAGAATGGATGGCAGTTTGAGCAAGTATCAACACGCAATTCCTTCTTTGTTGATCCGGTTTCAAATTCAGCACCGCAGGAAGTACATTTTACCACAACACGATGGTACTCTGGATGAATGCCTTGTTTCATTTTCATACTCTCCTTCCGCCTTAGACCTCAGGTGGGTCCAAAGTAAGTGCTTATATATTATAGCAAGGCATTCGTAAATACGCAACCGGATTTTTCAAGAAATATTATTTTCATGAGAATAAAATGATGGATCGATCCATATTTGTGATAAAATGAGGACGATACAAGGAGGAAATATGAATCGATTCTTAGGTCATCTAACGACAATTACAAAACATAAAATAAAAGTAACGCGGTTGTGTTTTCGATGCGGCCTCTATTCGCAAGGAATCAAACATGATCTTTCCAAATATTCTCCTGTTGAATTTTGTGCCGGTGTTCGCTATTTTCAAGGAAATCGCAGTCCAATTGACCGCGAAAAAGAAGTAAAGGGATATTCTTTAGGATGGTTACACCACAAAGGAAGAAACAAACATCATTGGGAATACTGGCTAGACAACGGAAAAAATGGCGTACAGGCTTTGGAAATGCCTACGAATTATGTCGTTGAGATGTTCTGCGACCGTGTTGCTGCTTCACAAATTTATATGAAAGATCAATATACTGATCAAAGTGCTCTAAACTATTATTTAAACGGCAGAGGACATATCATGATCCATCCCAACACGGATAAGCTTATCTTGCACATGCTCACATATTTAAGCGAACATGGCCTTTCTGACACGATTCAGCACATACGCAAAGATATATTAAAAAATACTTGAGCGCATAAGGCGCTTTTTTTATTGCCAGCGATAATGTGCAATGATGGTAGAATTATGCAGTTCATCTCTTTCTCTGGGACCCCATGCGTCAAAATGAATCAACAAAGGATAACCTTGTGAATTACGGCGGTCACTGCAAATCCCGATATGCTGTCGATAAACGACAATGTCTCCTGGCTGCCATTCTTTGGGATCTTCACAAAGGGACGACAATTCTGTTGCATGACGTTGAAAATAAATTTGCAAATTATCCACACGTCGATAATCAATATTGGCATCCGGAATATCAATTCCATACAATTCCTGGTTTTGTATGATATCATCATTCACCATATCTTTTAAAGAATAACCAGCTGCAGCAAATGCATAGCTGATCACATCGGTACAAACACCATACCCGTCATTGGGAGTTCCTCCTGCATAATAACGGCTCCCATATCGCGGATTTGTTTGAATATAGGCTCTTGCCCCGAGAACAAAGTCATGTACATCATCGATGCCGTTATTATTCTTGTCTTGACTGCTGTGATACTCCTCTATTCCAAAATCTGCCGCACTCTTGCTTACTTGCCATGTTCCAAATAAATCCAAAAGCGTCAAAGAAATAACCAGCAGACTAGAAAACAGGATCCATAAATACCATCGTTTCATCCTATCACCCATTTTAGAATATCATACTATACAATATCCGCAAAAGAAAAAAGTCAAATTGTAAAATCTGACTTTGTTTTTCATGATATTACTCTTCCAGTCCGCCCAGTATTTCCAGTATTCGATTGAGATCATTGACATCCTCATAACGTATCGATATATGATGTTTGTCAATCGTAACATTTGTCTGAAAACGATCCTCCAATCGATGACAGACAGCTTCCATATGAATATCGCGTTCTTTTTCTTTTTTCTTTTCTTTCGGCTTTTGTAATTCTTTTACTAATTTTTCAACTGCTCTTACGCTTAATTGTTCCTGAATGATCTTTTTTGCCAGTGTTTCCATCTTCTGAGGATCACTGATTGATAACAATGCCCGAGCATGTCCCATGCTAAGCTGATGATTGATCACATATCCTTGCAAATTAACAGGAAGCTTCAACAAGCGTAAAGTATTTGTTACATGTTCACGCGATTTTCCGATATGAGATGCCAGTTCTTCTTGTGTATAACCTAAACGCTGAATCATCTTTTCATATGCCTGTGCTTCTTCGATTACGTTCAGATCTTCACGCTGGATATTTTCCAACAAGGCAATCTCCATCATCTGCTGATCATTAAATTCCATTTCTATAGCAGGGATCTTCTCCAAGCCGGCCATCTTACTGGCACGCAAACGGCGTTCACCAGCAATCAATTCATAGCCGCCTACTGATTTTTTTACCAAGATCGGAGTAAAAACACCATGTTGCTGAATGGATTGTGCCAGTTCTTTTAAACGCGCCTCATCAAAGCTCTTCCGCGGCTGATAAGGATTGGGACGCACTTGATCTACTGCTACTTCAAAACGTCCGCTGACATGTGTATCTGATTTGCCTTGTTGAATATCTTCCAACACTTCACTGACATCTTCACCAAAAATTGCTGCAAGTCCTTTCCCCAGACGTGCCTCACTTTTTTTTGCCATGCTGCCACCTCCCTACTTCTTATTCTGTTTGACTACTTCATTCGCTAATCCAGCGTATGCCTTCGCCCCTTCACACCGTACATCATATTCAAATATAGATTTTCCACGGGAAGGTGATTCACTCAGTTTGACATTCCGCGGAATGTAATGATGATATACACGGTCTTTAAAATGCTGGCGCACTTCCTGTTGTACCTCAACGGAAAGCTTCGTTCGTGCATCAAACATCGTTAATAATACGCCTTCGATCATCAAATGCGGATTAAACAACTGCTGCACCAAACGAATCGTCAACAACAGCTGAGTTACACCTTCCAATGCATAATATTCGCATTGTACAGGAATGATGACAGAGTCAGCTGCAGTCAGTGCGTTTGTATTCAATAAACCAAGAGACGGCGGACAATCAATGATAATATAATCATATCGATCTCTTACCAGCTCTAATTTCTTTTTTAATAATTCTTCTTTTCCAGCTTCAAATTGCACCATCTCCAGATCCGCACCAGCTAAAGAAATATTAGCCGGAATGATATCGATCGGCGGTTTACGCAAATGTTCGATCACAGCATCCGGTGTATAATCTTCCATCAGCATGTTGTATACAGTCAGCTGATTTTCAGCCTTTGCAGCTCCAACTCCCTGTGAAGCATTTCCCTGCGGGTCAAAATCGACCAATAATACCTTATTTCGCAAGTATCCTAAACCAGCAGCTAAATTGATAGCTGTTGTCGTTTTTCCAACTCCACCTTTTTGGTTTGAAATCGCAATGATTTTTCCCATTTCTTCACGTCCTTCTAACTATTTTGGAAAATGAAGCGTAACAATAACTTCCTCTTCCTTTTCAATTACCTCATGATGAATCTCGATCCCGCTTTTTTCGATCATAGACACAGCCTGTTCAATTGTGTTCAAACCAATCTTGATATTGCGAGTCAATCCTTTCAACACTTTTTTATGCTTTACAGTTTTTTCCTCTTTTTCTTTTTGGATCATCTTTTCGCTTTGAGCAACCGTCATTCCTTTTTTTACGATCGTCTCCATTGCTGCTTCCTGTTTTTCTTTTGGCAATGCCAGTAAAGCTCGTGCATGGCGTTCAGATATTTTTCTTGATGTCACCGCTTTTTGCACTTCTTCATCCAATTGCAGCAAGCGAATTTTATTCGCAATTGAACTTTGGCTTTTCCCTACTTTTAACGCCAATTGCGATTGATTGATACCGCTTGTCTTCATGATCTGCACATACGCTTTTGCTTCTTCAATCGCACTTAAATTTTCACGCTGAATATTTTCTACCAACGCCATTTCTGCCATTTGTACTTCATCTGCATCAATCACAACAACCGGAATTTCAATCATTCCGGCAATTTTCATGGCTCGATATCTTCTTTCTCCAGCTACTATTTCATAACCGTCTTTTTCTTTTCTTACAGTGATCGGATGAATCAGGCCATTTTCCCTGATAGATTGTGATAATTCCATCAATGCTTCATCATCAAAATCAATACGAGGCTGATATGGATTTGGTCGGATCTCATCGATGGAAATCGTTTTGCTTTCTCTCATTCTTTCATCTCCTACAATGGGTGCTTCTTGATCTGTCCATAATTCCTTGGATATTTTTTATTCGTTGTTTTTTCTTTATAATAAAACACATTGATACGTACAGCACCATCACTCAATAGTGTTTCTTCTTGTTTTTCCAATCGAGCTCCCAATGTTTCGATTGCATGTTTGGCAGCAAGCACTTCCTCTTTTGCGCCAGGGCCTTTCATAGCGATAAACTGTCCGCCTACACGCACCAATGGCAGACACAGCTCGCTGAGAACCGGCAATGAAGCTACTGCCCTTGCAGATACGATATCAAAACATTCCCGGTGAGCAGCAGCATATTCCTCTGCACGCACATGCAAACAATGCACATTCGTCAATTGCAGTTCACTGCATAATGCTTCTAAAAAACGAATGCGTTTTGCTAAAGGTTCTAATATCGTTATCTCTAGATCTGGATATAAAATCTTAACTGGGATGCTTGGGAAACCTGCACCAGCACCAACATCACACAAAGAAGTCGCATTTGTATGTAAAAATGGCAAGACGGAATCATAAAAATGTTTCTCATAAACCGCATTTTCTTCCACTATTGCAGTTAAATTCATCTTTTCATTCCATTGTGCCAACAGTTTTGCATATGCTGCAAATTGTTGCTGTTGTCTCTGTGTAAGAACAACTCCCTGTTCCTTTAATTTTTCTAAAAAGGTCGTTTTTGTAAATGAACCCATATGATTCCCCCAGTAGGTATATTATAGCAAACTTCCGAATCAATCAAAATAGTAACTTTCGCTAGTTTTACTGATACATAAAATTTCCTTATTTCCAAATTTACATTTTACAAAAAAAAATGATATACCTATGCTATACTGAAAATGCGCATTGTAAAAAACAATGCGGATAAAAAAGAGAACAGATTCTCTGTTCCCTTTTGTTCTCTATTATGACACACTTCGTGTTTTCGCTCAATATAGACAACCTGCTGTTCCCCATTCCATGCGTACGAATGGTCAGGCAATTTCCTTATGGATTACATGGAACTTTGATGAAAATAATTCACCAGCAGATGTCAATCGTTAATTTAGCGATCATCGATGGTTCTTCACACATCGGCTTTCTATTGTCATGTTCTCACCGCTCTCTTATTTTTTGGTATCTCTTTTTGTTCATCTTTATTATAGCAAAAAGAAAATGATCAGAAAGCACATTGGAATAAACTGTCGATAAAATGGAAAATCTCGCAAAGAAAGGAGATTCTATGAAAAAAAATATCATTATCATCGCGACCGGAGGGACCATCGCGGGCAGCGGAGAAGCAGGAAAAGCGGCCGATTATCAGGCAGGCAGAATCGATGTTAACGAAATCGTACAAAGCGTCCCTGCGATTTCTGAGCTTGCAAATCTAACCACTATACAGATGTGCAATGTAGACAGCAATGATATGGATGAAGAAAAATGGTGCCGGCTGCGTGATCTCATCAATTTATACGGTGCTGATCCAAGTGTTGACGGTATCGTTGTTACACATGGAACAGACACTTTGGAAGAAACAGCTTTTTTCCTAAATCTAACCATTGCCCATCAAAAACCAGTCGTGATCACAGGTTCCATGCGCCCGGCAACTGCAACCAGTGCGGACGGTCCCATGAATCTATATCAGGCAATTGCATTAGCTACAAGCGAAGAAGCAAAAGGAGCCGGCGTTCTTGCTTTATTTTCCGATACGATCTATTCAGGCCGGGACATCCAAAAGATCAACAGCTATAAAACAGATGCTTTTGAGATTGGCGATTTCGGCTGTTTAGGCTATATGCGAGACGATCATGTATATTTTCTAAGCAAAACCGATAAACCTCATACTGCGCATTCTATTTTTTCTCAACACGAGATACATTCCCTCCCCAAGGTTGCGATTGCTTATTATCACTGCGGAGCAGACAGTCATCTGCTTTCTACCCTGTCTGACAATTGTGAAGGTTTGGTCATTGCCGGCAGCGGAAGCGGCAATTACAGCAGCGCATGGAAAGAGCAGATACACTTTCTCTCAGAATCAAAGATAATCGTTCGATCCAGCCGTGTCTTACAAGGCATCGTTTTTGATTCTTCCGCATTTGATCCTTATCAAGACACCATTCCTTCTTATACACTTTCTCCGCAAAAAGCCAGGATACTGCTAATGTTAGCTCTTTCGATCTCGAAAGATAAAAAACAGATCCGTACTTTTTTTGAAACATATTAAACCATAAAGGCGATGTCTCATCACATCGCCTTTATCATTGCATTATTCACTTTTTTTGGTTTCCATCATCCTATAACATTTTTCCTTTCTTGTTATTTCCGATTGGAACCAGTTATTTGATTTCTTTCATGAACGTTTCGTTATCTATGCATGCTGCATCTTGTATACAATCATTCATTCAATATGTTTGTATGATCAGGAAGAACCTTCATGAAATCTCTCATCCGGATCTTTGTTTCCCGTTTTCACAGGCATTTCTTTTGATGTATCCTACACCATAGTTCTGATTATGCCGGATGATTTAGATTCCGGCTTCTTATATTGTCATCTTCCCACCGCTCTCTTGCTTTTCTTTCTACTTTCATTATATGCAAATCCTATTTCAAGAAAAGTCATTCGGCAAATTTGCACAACTATCTGGTAAAATTTGCTGAAACTTTAATATTCATTACGTTCCACTATCCCCAAAAAACGCTGCCGGTTGGAACGCGAAAGAGGAAGGCGGTCTTGTTGATCCATAAGGACCATATCTCCGTCAACCCCGAAAACATGATGCATATTCACTAAAAAAGATGCGTGGATTCTTTGAAAACCATAAGGTGCAAACTTATTTTCCATATCATTCATGCTGGCACGTTCACTAAACAATCCCCGGCGTGTATGAAAACAAACAAGTTTCTCTTCCTTTGATAAATAATAAATATCATTGATATTCAAAATGACCCTTACTTTATTATAAGAGAAAACATATTCTTCCTTGCCGGCTAAGCGATGAAACATTTTCTCTGAAATAGCCGATAGATCTTCATATATTTTATCAGCAGAAATCGAAAATGTCTGGTGGCGCTCATCCTCGACAGCATTGAAAGATCCATGATCCACATAAATGATGATACGATCTTCAAAAGGTTTTACAAAGACGCTTTCAATACGGGCATTGGCGAATTTTTCATTGAGGATGACAACATCAAAGTGCTCTTTCTGTTGTGCCACGGCAAGTTCACTTGCTTTTAAATAACATCGAAAAAGCCATTCGCGATCGAAAAGCAGCTGACCTAAAGCATAGATGATATCTTTTGCTGTACGTTCATTTTCCAATAAAGCAAATTTGATCATACTCTCATCCTCCTATCTATTCCTATTATAAATCATTATTTACTAAAAAAAAGTGCTTTTCGCCCTTATCTCTCAAAGAAAAAAAGAGGCTGTAACGAATAAGGAATAGCCAAAAATAAAAAATGCATCTAATCTCGAAAGAGAAAGGATGCATTTTTTGGTATAATTTAGCTATGAAAAACATCGAAGTGTTAGAGCTAAATCATTCCTATTTGAGCAATAGGAATTATACCGCATTTCAGATGATTTTACCACTGGATTGTGAAAAAAAGATCGATTCTTCTGATCCGGTGTACAGTTTTCTTGAAGTGATGGAAGGAGTCAACTGGAACAAATATCTTAATCACCCTGCTCACAGAGGGCGTGAAGAATATAATCCCTTCAAGATGATCAAAGTCATCCTGTTTGCGTTCATGAATCATATTTATAGTCTAAGAGATATTGAAAAAAGCTGTAGAACAGACATCCGTTTCATGTTCTTGATGCAGGAGGAAACGCCAAGTCACATGGCATTTCATCGTTTCATCCAAAAGTATTTAAAATATGACATCCAATTCATTTTTAGAGATATATTTGAATCAATTGAGATATTAGATCCGTCAATTGATCATGATACGGTTTATATTGATGGAACCAAGCTTGAGGCCAATGCCAACAAGTTTACTTTCATCTGGAAAAAGACCGCAATCAAAACAAGAGATAAAATATTCACTCGATTAAACGAATGGGTCAAGAAACTGGGTGATCGTATTGAAGCATCTCAAAAAGAGGAGTGGACAATAAAAGACATAGAGAATATGGCTAACCAAATTTTTCATATCGTTGAACAAGAGGGAATCACTTTCATTTATGGAAAAGGTAAGCGAAAAAGCCAGATTCAGCGTTATTATGATGAATTGATGAAATACAAAGAAACACTGCAAAACTGTTTGGAAAGAATTGAACTATGCGGACCTGACAGAAACAGCTGTTCGAAAACAGACCACGATGCAACGATGATGCACATGAAAGAGGACCATTACATGAAGACAGGAATCTTCAAGGCAGGATACAATGCACAGATAGCAGTAAGCAGCGAATATATCCAATTGGCTTGTATCTATCAGGATAGAACCGATCAAAAGACATTTATCAAATTTCTTGAAACATTCAGAGCACTTTATAACAGGATGCCTAAAACAGTAGTAGCGGATGCAGGATATGGATCCTATGATAATTATTTCTTCTGTTTAGAAAATGATATGGAAGCCTATATCAAATATACGATGTATTCAAAAGAAAAAGAAACGAGCTACAAGAAAAAAACATTCATCAAATCAAACTGGAACAGAAATGGAAATGGAAGATATATCTGCCCGGCAGGACATGAATTTAGCTGTATCAATGAAACGGTTGATAAGAGAAGCAAATATTATCGAATCAATCAAACGCACAGTTGTGGCAAATGCACGGATTGCCCACTCAAATCTCAATGTACGAAAGCCAAGGGAGATCGAACGATAAGCGTGAATCCGATACTTGAGGAGTTTGAAAGAACAGCGAGAAAAAAACTAAATAGCGAAGAAGGAATCCATCATCGAGTGCAAAGATCCATACAAAGCGAAGGAGCATTTGGAGTGATAAAAGAAGATTATGCTTATGACAGATTACATAGGAGAAGCATCAAAAATGTAGAAATGGAGTTCCTGTTGGTGTGCGTAGGCTTTAATCTGATGAAATATCATAACAAAAAAACAAGAAAAAAAGCACAAGCATAAATAATGTTGATGGGTTTTCCACAATAGGTGTTTTCATAATGCCAAAAAACAGGGATAATTGGGAGAATTGAAACAATTTCAAAGTAAAGAAAAGAAAAAAGAGGTCGTAACCTCAATAGACAGATTCGTTTAATTAAAATCTTCTATTTCGTTACAGCCTCTTTTTGTTACTCTATGGTTTCACGCCATATTTTTGCGCCAAGTTCACTTAACTTGCCGTCTAGATTTTCATAACCCCGGTCAATATGATAAATATCATGAATTTCCGTAATACCGTCTGCGATCAAACCTGCAACCACCAATGCAGCACCGCACCGCAGATCCGTTGCAACAACTTCTGTTCCGCTCAACTTCACTGGTCCATTGATAAAACAGCTTGGTACCATCACATCAATATGCGCTCCCATTTTTTTCAGTTCGCCGCAATGTTTAAACCGCTCCGGATAGATCGTTTCCGTAATGATCGATTGCCCGTGTGCTTGCGTCAATAACGTAGTTAACGGCTGCTGGATATCGGTCGCAAACCCTGGATACGGTTTTGTCTTGATAGCCGTGCCTTTTAGTTCATCTTTCATTCCATGAACGATGACACGGTCCACATCAATTTCCAGATCGATGCCGATTTCATCTAATTTCATCAGCAAAGCATCCAAATGCTGCGGAATGATGTTTTCAACCACCATTTCATCGGCTGCAGCAGCAGCTAATACAACATAGGTTGCCGCTTCAATGCGATCCGGTATGATTTCATGGAAACAGCCCATTAACTTATCGACGCCGTCAATGGTAATTACACTTGTTCCCATACCTCGAATACGTGCGCCCATCTTATTTAACATAGTCGCGATATCAATGATCTCCGGCTCTTTTGCAGCATTTTCGATCGTTGTACGGCCTTTTGCATAAACAGCAGCCATCATGATATTGATCGTCGCACCCACACTGGAAATATCCAAAAAGATCTTATTTCCAATTAATTCTTTTGCTTCTATAATATAAGATCCTTTTTCATATTGAACATTAGCGCCTAAGGCCTCAAATCCTTTTAAGTGCAGGTCGATTGGACGGGGACCTAAATAGCAGCCTCCCGGCATTTTCATCTCTACACGACCATATTTACCAAGCAATGCTCCCATAAAATAATAGGATGCTCTTAATTTAGAAACAGATTCTCCTACCAGCGGTCGATTCTCCATTTTCGTAGGATCAATGATGATAATATCATTTTGTTTCTTCGTTACTTCCACACCTAGTTCTTTCAATAAGACGGATAAAGAGCGAACATCTGAAATATCCGGCACACCGCAGATCGTTACAGGTCCATATGCCAAAACTGCAGCCGGAATCAAAGCAACCGTTGCATTTTTTGACCCGCTGATCCGAACCGTACCATTTAATCGGTGGCCTCCTTCAATCTTAATAACTTCTTCCATGTCCCGAAGACACTCCTTCCGTTTTTTCATCAATACAGATTGATATTTACTATTATAAATCATTTTACAAAAGAGTGCTATACTGTACGAAAATTTCCAAAAACTTCGTCACAGATGGATGCAGGAATCAATCACAATGTATTAAAAATGGCAAAAAAACACATTTGTCATATTTTTTACTTTTTCGTAGTATAACCAATTATTTTTTGATATAATAGCGTAAGTATTCGAGGAAAATAGGGAGGAATTTTATGAGGAAAATTGCATTTGACAACGATGCCTATCTAAAGATGCAGTCACAACATATCATGGAACGGATTCGTTCATTCGATAATAAACTTTATTTAGAATTTGGCGGAAAACTGTTCGATGATACACACGCTTCTCGTGTTTTGCCGGGATTTTTGCCAGACAGCAAATTAAAGATGTTATTACAGTTAAAAGAACATGTGGAGATCGTGATTGCGATCTGTGCCAGCGATATCGAAAAAAATAAATTGCGGCATGATCTTGGGATCACTTATGATGATGAAGTACTTCGCCTGATCGATTCGTTCCGCTCTGTAGGTCTTTATGTTGGCAGTGTTGTCTTGACAAGATATGATAAGCAGGCAAGAGCAGAAGCTTTCCGTCAACGTTTACAACGTGTTGGTGTGCCGGTTTACCTGCATTACGCCATTGAAGGATATCCTAATGATGTAAAGAAGATCATCTCTGAGCAAGGTTTTGGAATCAATGATTACATTGAAACAACTAAACCGTTGGTAGTCGTTACTGCCCCAGGTCCAGGTTCCGGTAAAATGGCTACCTGCCTGTCTCAGCTATACCATGAACACAAACGCGGCATTCAAGCTGGATATGCTAAATTCGAGACCTTTCCAATTTGGAATCTTCCTTTAAAACATCCTGTAAATCTTGCCTATGAAGCAGCTACTGCTGATCTCAATGACATTAACATGATCGATCCTTTCCATTTAGAAGCATACGGCAAAACAACAGTCAACTATAACCGGGATGTTGAAATATTCCCTGTTTTGAAAGCAATGTTCACTTCTATTTACGGATCAAGTCCATATCAATCACCGACAGATATGGGCGTAAACATGGCTGGAAATTGCATCATTGACGATGATGCTGCCTGTGCGGCAAGCAACAATGAGATCATTCGCCGTTATTACCAAGCAAAACTGGATCTAAAACGCGGCAGATCCTCAGAAAAGATCATTGAAAAGATTCAGTTGATCTTATCACAGGCAAATATCACAGAGGAAGTTCGTCCATGTATCGCAGCGGCAAACAAACGCGCAGAAGAAACAGAGGGGCCTGCGGTCGCAATTGACCTTGGTGATACGATCGTTACCGGCAGAACCACTGATTTGTTAGGTGCAAGCAGTGCGGCTCTATTGAACGCTTTAAAAACATTAGCCAAGATCGATGACAATATCCCTTTGATTTCTCCAAGCATCATCGAACCGATTCAGCATTTAAAAGTGGATGCACTGGGAAATCACAATCCTCGACTGCATACAGATGAAGTTTTGATTGCCTTGTCCATTTCAGCAACAACCAATCCGTTATCACATTTAGCCTTGCAGCAGCTTCCTAAACTGAAAGGATGCGATGTGCACAGCTCTGTTATTCTTTCTGAAGTAGACAGCGGTGTGTTCCGCAAGCTAAATATGTATCTTACATGTGAAGATCAGTATCAAAGCAAATCCTCACTCTATCATAAATATTAAGCCGTTCTTCACGGCTTTTTATTTTACGTAAGTTTAGACTAACTTTTTTCACATTTTTTTCTTTACTTTTGATAGAACTTTGTTATAATGTAATCAGTTAGCTAAAGCTAACTACGAACGGAGGGTTTCATTTGTTGCATACATTCTTTGCTGTTATGGCAGTTTTATGTTTCTTGCTCTGTATGAGTGCATTCATCAAATCTACATACTTTCTTCAACATCTTCCGTTTCGAAATCTGTCACGAATACAACATGTATCATTAGCCATTCTATGTTGTATCTGTGCATTCCTGCATGGTATCTTAGCCACACCCTCTCCTGTTTCCATGAGCGGAAAATTGGCTTGGATGCTGCTATTACTGTTAATTGTGCTTGCTTTTCCTCTTCAAAAGAAAAAAAGCAGTCCCTGGAAAAAGATCCACCGCACTTTATCAGTAATTACATTTGTTCTTATTTCTGTACATATCCTGCATGCACTTTTGACTTGATTCTTTTCTTTTCCTTACAACCATTACAACATACAGCCAGATCGTCAAAAGATGTACAGAAGATCCTTCTAAGGACCTGCATACAGAGGCTCTCTTTGCAGGTCTTTTGTCATGTGATAGAATATATTGTATATACATTCATTTAAAGGAGACCTGCTATGAAAAAAATAACAAATGTCGGTATCATTGGTAGAGGGGCCATTGGTTCCCTATATGGCTCTCTATTGCAAAATCATCATTTACAAACCATGTGTTTTATCGTTGATGAGAAAAGAAAGCAACGCTATGAGCAGACACCTTTCTTCATCAATGAGAAAAAAGCAGATTTTTCTTATCAGGTAGATGGGGAACCGCTTGATCTGATCATGATTACCACAAAATTTGCCGGTTTACATGATGCATTGCAACAAATTCGGCCCTTTGTCAATAAAGATACCATTTTATTATCATGCTTGAATGGTATCAGCAGCGAAGATATTTGTCGTGAACAATATCATTATGACCAAGTGATTCGCTGTATCGTTCAAGGGATGGATGCAACTTATTTAAAAAATGAAATGCATTATGACCATATTGGCGAGATCTTATTGGGCGCAGAAAATGAGCAGCAGTCTGAGACGGTCAAAGCATTGAAACAATTTTTCGATTCTATGCATATTCCCTGCCGTGTCTGCAAAGATATCCTGCGGGAACAATGGAACAAATTAATGTTAAACTGCGGAATCAATCAAGTATGTGCCCGTTATCAGTGCGGCTATGGAGAATGTCAAGATCATGGTCCACACCAGGAAGAATTTATCTCTGCAATGAAAGAGGTCCATAGTGTAGCACAAGCAATCGGTATTCAGCTTCACATGGAAGATATCCAACAATGGATCCAGTTAGTAAATGATCTTTCTCCAGAAAACATGCCAAGCATGGCACAGGACATCTTGGCCCATCGAAAAACTGAGCTCCCATTATTCTCCGGTACGATCGTTCCTTTGGCAAAGAAGTATCATATTCCTGTTCCTACATTGACAACTTTGATGAATGAAATCAAAAAAATAGAAAACACTTTTTAAGATTCGTTTCTTCATGCTATGCCTCGTCAAGCGCCTCTAGATTTTCTAGAGGTTTTTTTCGCATCAATAGATACAAAGAGAACAAGATTCATCTGATTTACAGAAAAAAAGGATCACACATGACGTGCAATCCTTTTTATCAACCATTGAATTATTCAGCTTTTCCTGCAGAACCAAATTGATTCATCATAGCAATAACTTTTGCTTTGATTGCATCAGCACCTGGTTTCAACAGTTTACGAGGATCATATCCTTTACCTTCCTGGTCTTTTCCTTCTTCAATGTATTTACGAGTAGCTGCTGCAAATTCCAGCTGCAACTCTGTATTTACGTTGATCTTAGAAACACCAAGAGAAATAGCTTTAGCAATCTGATCAGCTGGGATACCAGAACCGCCATGCAATACTAATGGTTTACCATTTGTAACTGCTTGGATTTCTCCCAAACGATCAAAGCTCAAACCTTTCCAGTTTGCTGGATATTTTCCATGGATATTACCGATACCTGCAGCCAAGAAATCAACGCCTAATTCAGCAATTGTCTTGCATTCTTGTGGATCTGCCAATTCACCTGCAGAAATGACACCGTCTTCTTCTCCGCCGATGCCGCCAACTTCACATTCGATAGAAATTCCTTTTGAATGTGCTAAAGCGATCATTTCTTTTGATTTTTCCAAGTTCTCAGCAAAATCATAATGAGAACCATCGAACATTACAGAAGTAAATCCTGCTTCGATACAAGCTTTAGCTCCTTCATAAGTACCATGGTCCAAATGTAATGCTACTGGAACAGTAATTCCCATGCTGTCATGGATTTCTTTAACCATTGCAACAACTGTTTTGAAACCACACATATATTTAGCAGCACCTTCAGATACTCCTAACATAACTGGTGATTTAGCCTCTTCAGCAGCTGCTAAGATAGACTTTGTCCATTCCAAGTTGTTGATGTTGAACGCACCGATTGCATAATGCCCTTCATGAGCCTTGTTAATCATTTCAGTTGCGGATACTAACATAGCTTTATTTCCTCCTTCGTATGTTATTTCACACTTATTATAATACTTCATTTTCCCGCATTTGTTAAGTATACCAAAATAAAAAAGCAAAGAAATCTGCTGTTTTTCCCAATGAAAGAAAAGGATGTTTGGTCTTGTCTGCCAGAACATCCTTTCTTCTTAATCATTTTCTTCTTTCTCTTCTACCTCATCGTCATATCCTTCATCACTCTCTTCATCGATCATGATTGCACTTGGATCAACCACGCTCTCGTCATATGTATGACGTGAACGCAGATCCCATTTATTTTCGGATACATTGACAAAACGATCATCCAGCGAAAGATCGCTATAGAATTGTGCGATATTGTCTTCCTCCTGGGCAACTGTAAATCCCATGATTTCGCTCACTTCCTGCCACAGTTTCAAAAAAACGACCGGTTTTTTCTTTCTTGTCATTAAATCAAAAGCGACATCAACCATCGATTTTTTCATCTTAAATCCTCCTACATCTTTTCTAATGCCTCTACACCGATTAAATTCAAGGCGTTACATAATGTGATTTTTGCTGCCTGTACCAAAGCCAGCCGCTGTGCACTCAATTCTACATCACTGTCATCCAATACCTTGCAAGCATTATAGAAGCTGTGAAACTTTTGTGCTAGTTTTTGAATATAATTACATACTTTGTTCGGTGCCCGCAATTTTGCTGCTTCACTGACCACGCTCGTAAATTCATTGATATATTTCATCAAATCTACTTCTTTTTCATTCGTCAAACGTTCGTAACTGTTTGCCTGCGGCAAATCTGTTGCCTGACGCAAGATCGAGCACATACGAGCATGCGCATATTGTGCATAGTATACCGGATTATCATTGCTCTCACTGCGAGCCAATCCTAAGTCGAAATCCAGATGTGTATCCAATGCACGCTGTACGAAGAAGTAACGAGCCGCATCCACACCCACTTCATCACAGAGTTCGCGAATCGTAACTGCATTGCCTAAACGCTTGCTCATCTTTACTTCTTGTCCGTTTTCTACCAAACGCACCATTTGAATGATATCTACAGACAGCTTGTCCGGATCATTGCCTAGAGCCGCAATACTGGCTTTCAAACGAGGAACATATCCATGATGATCTGCTCCGAAAAAATCAACCAGCTGCTCATAGCCACGATCCATCTTGTCTTTATGATATGCAATATCCGGTACCAGGTATGTATAAGAACCGTCCGTTTTTCTTAAAACACGATCCTTGTCGTCTCCAAATTGTATTGTTGCAAACCAAAGAGCACCTTCTTTTTCATAAGTGAGCCCTTTCTCTTCCAAGACTTTCAATGCATCCTCTACTTTTCCCGCATCACGAATAGCCTGTTCGCTGCTCCACACATCAAAGCTGACCCGATAATAATCAAGATCTTTGCGAATCTTTGCTAATTCAAATGCAATTCCTTTTTGCTTGAAGAATTTTAAATTTTCCTCATTTTCTTCTGCATAACGATCGCCAAATTCTTTTGCAAGGGCAATGGCAATCTCTTTAACATCTTCTCCATGATAACCATCTTGCGGCAAATCAAAAGGCAGCCCCAGATACTCGCGATAGCGTGCTTGTAATGACATTCCTAAATTAATGATCTGATTTCCTGCATCATTTACATAATATTCTCTGGTAACATCATAGCCGCTGGCTTTCATCAAACGCGCCACACTGTCACCCCAAGCTGCACCGCGTGCATGTCCTAGATGCAAATTACCAGTTGGATTGGCAGATACGTATTCCAGATTGACCCGCATATGCGCTCCACTGTCATTCTTACCATAGTGATCCTTTTCATCTAGTACTTTGGAGATAACATTCGTCAAAGAATCATTTCGCATTGTAAAATTAATAAATCCAGGTCCTGCAATTGCATAAGAAGCAACACCTGCTTCTTCCATATCAAAATGAGCCATTAATTCCTGTGCAATCTCTCTCGGATTTCGATGCAACAATCTTGTCAGCTGCATCGCACTATTGCATGCATAATCCCCATGACTTTTATCCTTTGGTATTTCGATGATCACCTGATCTTCATTGAAATCCAAATCAAATGCCTGTTTAGCAGCTTTGCTCATCGCCTGTTTCAATCCGCTTTCTATTTGATTCATTTCATTCCTCCTCCCATTTCAATTTGTAATTCAAATGTATCGCACACCTGATCCTGGTCTAAGATGACATATTGCACATAAACAGAATCGGTTCTTTTTTCATATTGTTTTGTTAGTATTTGCAATGTGAGTGATCCCATCTCATTTTCTATATGCGCATTTGTTTGATGTCCTTTTCGCAAAGATAATTTCGTATCATGCATCGTATGATGATGTAAGATCATCGCATCGGCATAAGCGTGGATTTTTAATTCATATCGTGGTTCTTCTGATTTTACGATAATGCTCAGTTTTCTTTCCTGCTCTTCAATCTGCGCTTCTCCCTCATAATGAAGCAAAATTTCATTACTTTCACAGTGTCTCTGTACAAGGCAAATCTTTTTTTTCATGCTTCATCACCACTTCACATCATGAGCATTATAATCAGAAACATCTCAATACGCAAGACTTATTTTATCTAAAATTTTATCACAGTCTTATTTTTTTCTTATCCGCACTATTGCAACAGAAATAGAAACAAATATTTATGTTTAAAATACAGCAATATGCAAAGACTAGAAATGAAGAATATAGAGGGAGGAGAAAATGATGAAAAAACTGATTCACTATTTGATGTGGCTATTTTTTATATTGATTTCACTTTTCCTTCTTTTTTATACGTATGCATTTTGTGCCCCTATCGACCTTTACGGTCGAGGACAGCATATTACATTATATGACTGCAATGGCGATATCCTTTACGAAAGCAACTTTGGCGAAAGCAGCGAATGGATTGCTTTACAAGATGTTCCGCAACAAGTGCAGGATGCCTTTATTGCTGTAGAAGACAAACGTTTTTATTCTCATGTCGGTTTTGACCCTATACGCGTGGTGAAAGCAATGCAAAATAATCTATTTACTGACAATGTACTGCAAGGCGGTTCTACGATCACACAGCAGTTTGCTAAAAATCTTTTCTTGACCAATGAGCAGACCCTCCAACGGAAAATAGAAGAATTCTTCTACTCTATACGGTTAGAAATGCACTACAGCAAAGAAAATATACTGGAAGGATATTTAAACACCTTATATTTTGGTCATGGTGTCGTCGGCATCAAACAAGCAGCACATTATTATTTTGGAAAAGAATTGGAAGAACTTGATGCCGGAGAATTGGCAATGTTAGTAGGTGTCGTCAATGGGCCTGGTGCATTTTCCCCTTATTTAAATTATGAAAATGCGATACAGCGTCAACATACGATCTTAGAAGTTCTCAAAGACAATCACATCATTAATGAAAACGAATATAAGGAAGCAATCAAAAATGATTTCGTATTGATCGATCATACCCAAGATGAAAATATGGATGATATTCGTTCATACTACATTGATACTGTATTGCAAGAAATTGAAAACATGAATCTCACAGCAAAAGATCTGCAAGTAATGACTTACTTTGATCCTGAAGCCAGTCAATCTTTATATCAGAGCATTCAAGAGGAAATGGGTGACGAAAATGAAATGCAGGTCAGTGCCGTCATGTTTGCCCCCTATACCAATCATGTAACTGCTTTAGCCGGCGGCAGCAGTTATACGACATCGCAATATAATCGGGCCATTTATTCCAAACGGCAAATTGCTTCTACGATCAAACCGTTGTTATACTATTGTGCCTTATGTAACGGATTCACTCCCTCCACCACCTTTCTGTCTCAACCAACCACTTTTCAACTATCCAATGGCGAGACTTATGCCCCAAGCAATTATGGCGATCAATATCCTTACCAAGAAATCTCCATGATCAATGCAATAGGTATTTCTGATAATATTTATGCAGTAAAAACACATTTATTTTTAGGAGAAGAAGTCTTGCAAGAAGCGCTCTCGCAATTTGGCATTCAAACCTCTGCAAATGCTTCGTTGGCTTTAGGTACGGTGAACTTAAGTGTTTTGGAATTAGGATCAATCTACAATACCTTTGCTTCTGAAGGTCTTTATGACAAACCGCAGCTGATCAAAGAAATCAGAAGCAATGAAGCGACTTTATATCAAGATGAATTTGCCATGAAGCAATTACTGTATCGCGATGAAACCCTGGTTCTTTCACAATTGCTGACTGCTACATATGATCAAAAAAACAAGACATACTCCTACCCGTCTATGCTTGGTTCCGTTCCCCAAGTGCAGACAGCAGTAAAATCGGGGACCAGTGATTGGGATTCGTTAGTAGCCAGCTACAATCCGCAATATACATTAGTCATATGGAGCGGGTATGATGATAATCGTACATTAAATACTGAAGACCAATCACATGCAAAAAAAATATTTCAAAAAACCTTTCATTATTTATACAATGATCGAGAAGGTCCCTGGTACTCGCCAACAGAAAATATTGTAGAGAAAAAGGTCAATCCGATCAATGGAGAATCCTCCTCTTATGGCAGCACATACTGGTATATAAAAGATGAATAAAAATACTTATTTATATATTGTTCACGAATCGTGAACAAAGTGACTAAAATGATGGCTGTTTTTGCACATTTTAATGGTACCTTTGCACTTTTTAACACAAAAATTTGCATGAATCTTTCAAGAATGTTATACTTCATTTATCGGAAAATGAGGTGAATCGGATGAATTTCTTGGAAAAACACAGCAAGAAAATAGCATTCGCACTATGTGTCGCAACATGTGTGCCTGTTGTTTCTGCTGTATATGCCTATGAAGCACAGCCGGGATGGCATGGTGAAGGTAGCGACAGATATTACATTCTCGAATCTACACACGAACAAGCAATCGGTTGGTTGAAAATTGACGAAGGAACATATTACTTCAACGATGAAGGCGAAATGTTGCTTGGATGGCAAACAATCGATGAAAACACATACTATTTTGACGGAAACGGAAAGATGGTCACTGGCGAACAAAAAATCGATGAAGAAAATTATTTCTTCCAAGAAGATGGCCGTTTATTGAAAGGCTGGCAAGATGACGTCCTGTACGACGATCATGGATATGTGACTACTGGACAATATGTAGAAATCAAAGAAGATACCTATGTATATGTTGATGAAAACGGACAAAAAGTGACCGGATGGAAAACCATCAACGGAAAGAAACATTATTTCGATGATGATGGAATCATGGCTAGCGGAAAAACAAAAATAGGCAATGATACATATTATTTAGATGAATATGGTGTTTTGTATACCGGATGGGACTATGACGAAGACGGAAATGCTTACTATCGCAACAAATATGGTAAAATCTTAAAAGATACTAAGCAAGAAATCGACGGTGTCGAATATGTATTCAGTGAAGACGGTGTAGCAAAAGAAGCAAAAAGTGCTTTAGGCTCTAGCATTGCTGAAGCTGCTCTCGCTCAAGTAGGCACTACACAAGATTGTACAATGCTGGTGACAAATGCCTTAGCAGCCAATGGTATTTATTTCCACGGCTGGCCTGCTGAATACATGTCTCTAGGAACGATTACAAGCGATCCGCAACCAGGCGATCTGATTTACTATGCAGATGGCGGTTTAGGAATGGCACATATTGCCGTTTATATTGGAAATGGACAGGCAGTGCATGGCGGATGGCATGGAAACGGAACTGTTGTATATAGTGCATACTGCGGATCAGGACCTGTATTCATTCACGTTGACTGATTAACAAGATGAAATATTAAACAATAGCGATTTTCGTTTCTATCGAACAAGATCGAATAAAAGCAAAAGAAGTTTTCCAAATTGGCAAAACTTCTTTTTTTATGATTGCATCATTATAATATATTTTTTAAGATCACATTCAGAAGCACCCTTAGACAGCAGTAACAGCAAGCTCTGTTTTAGATCATACTGCTATTTTAAATATAGTTCCGGCGGGTAATATATCAGTTGCTGTTCTTTTACTTTTGCATCCACCAATGCATTTACGATCGCACTTGTTTCTGAAAGTTCGTGCAACTGGCCATGTTCATCTACGATCCAGATCACATGAGCATCCTGCCTTCCTTTATAAGGCGAGTACGGTTTCTGAATAACATGATCGCGATGAACATAATATGCAGGATCATAGCCTTTTTCTTTTGCTGATTCTTGAATTTGTGCAAACTTCTCATCGCTGTCCTGTACATAATCAAATAAACGCCGATTTAAGACACGTCCTGCCAGATCCCGCATAATAGGATCGGTTTTCTGTTCCAGCAAAGAGAAGCCATATAAAGCTGCTGATTCATCCAAACGATAGTAGTCTTCTACAGAGACCTCTTCTTCTGTTAAGAAAGGAACAAACATTTCCAATCCTGCAAAAAACGAAGGATCTTGATTCCATACATCTTTCATTCGTGCAAACAGCAATGCAATAATGATTTCATAGCTTCTTGCGACAGGATGCAGATATACTTGCCAATACATATGATAACGTGCCATGATATAATCTTCTACACTGTGGATCCCGCTTTCTTTTACTGCTAGATATTTTCCATGGATGCGAATGGTACGCAAAATGCGTTCCATATCGAAAGTGCCGTAGCTAGTACCTGTGAAATAGGCATCTCTCAGCAAATAGTCCATGCGGTCTGCATCCAGCTGCCCGCTGACCAACTGATTCAAAAGATCATTTTTATGACGATAGCCAATGATATCAGCAACCTCTCCAGGCAGGCATGGATCTACTTTTGCTAATATGGAGTGGATCTCTGTATCTTCCAACAGTATTTTTTGTGTATAACGTTCATGACGGCATTGGCTGACAGCCTCAAATGCATGTGAAAAGGGGCCATGTCCTAAATCATGCAGCAGACCTGCCAACATAGCAGCACACTTTTCATATTCAGTTAATCTATTTGCTAATTCTTCAATTTCTTCTACCATTCTGCGAACAATTTCATATACGCCTAAGGAATGTGAAAAACGCGTATGTTCTGCTGTATGGTACACTTGAAAATCCCCGCCTAATTGATGGATCCGGCGCAATCGCTGAAATTCTCTTGCGTTGATGCAGTCCCATATCACTTGATAATGAACATGTATATAGCCGTGTATCGGATCGCGCATTACTTTCACTTCAGAAGTTTTTTCTAACATGACAGCACCTCCTGCAAATGATCCAGGATCGTTCGATCAGCTTTTTGAAACGCGTAATCATATACTTCTCGATAATCGACCCATCTTCCTTCACTATGCACATCCAGCTGGTTTGGTTCTTCTTCACTAGAACAAATATATGCCCGTACATGAATTTCCCATCCCTCCTGATGATCTATCGTATCACAAACATATTGGACCACTTGTGCATGAATATGGAGTTCTTCCTGCAACTCGCGTATAATTGCAGTTTCCGCACTCTCTCCCTGTTCGATCTTGCCGCCAGGAAATTCCCATATTCCATTCGCATGTATGCTCTTACGCTTTGCAATGAACACCTTTTTGTTGCGTATCAAGATCCCGCATACAACTTCCATTCGTTTCAAAGCACCACCACCATTCTTTTTTTCATTATAAAACAAACAAAAAAAGGAGACAATTCCTTCGCTGGAAAGAAAAGGCGCGTATCTATGAAACGCACCTTTTTTCACGATTATTTGTGATGTTGTTTTCTTTTATTTAATGCAACTACTCCAAGAAGCGAGAACAGGAAAACTCCTGCCGCTGCCCCAACCGGTAAAGTCGCTGCAGCAGTGTTTACCATAGGCAACTTTGTTTGTTCCTGCTCGTGATCTGCCTGCTGTCCCGTCTCTCTATTTTGCAATGCATTGCCTGCTTTTTCTAAAGCCAGCGTTGCCAGATCAACTTCTGTCTGTGCAGCATTTACATCCATATAAACATTGGAAGCATGATCATATGCTTTTTTAAATACAGCCCAACTTTGATCGGTATATGCTTTTGATTGATAACCGTCAAAGAGTTTTAATTGTTCATACAGTTTCTGCTTATTTACGGTTTTGCTTTGATCATTGATCGTTAAAGCAAGCTCAGCATTTTCAAAATCACTTTTTAATTGTTCAAACAGTTTCACACTCGTATTTGCTGGATCTGCCTGCATAAGAGCGGAATAAGCATCTTTGTATAGCTGGTAAGAGCCATCTGTGTAATTTCCTTGTTCTTTCCATACAATATCAGCACGATATTTTTCTAGATCTTGGGAACGTAATTCCAGTTTTTGAATAGAGACATTCATAGAATCGATCCATTCTAGTATCTCCTGCGGCTGGCCGGATCGTAAAAGCATGTCAGCTTGTTTCAGCAAGGCTTCTACTGTTTGATAAGAAGCAACCGTATATTGTTTTGGATCCAGCTTTCTGGTTTCATCTGCTTTTGTCTTTAAAGCCTCGACATTCACTAATGCTTTCATCGCTGTATCCAATTTGGCGATATACTCTTCTTGATTCATTCCTGGTTTCTTTGCTTCATCCACGACATGCATCAATGCATCATAAGATTCTGACGTATATTTTTCTTTCTCCAATGCTTGTGCCTTCTGTAATAATTCATGTAATTGGATGTCTGTCAAAAGAACCAATTGTTCACGTTTCTCCTGCAATTGAGCAATTGCTTTTGCAATCTCCTCTTTTGTTCCATTTTGGAATAAAGATCTGCTTTCTTCTAACACAGCAGTATATGCCGCAACACTTTCCGGTGTATATAACGAATCATCAACTTTTGTTTCCACTTCTGTACGTAAAGCGGTTGTATCGACCAGATCTTCCATATCTTTTTTATAGGTCTCTCTAAGCTGCAGGAACGTAGCAGGATCGATGCGGTCCTGAATAGATGCAGCATCTTTATCTGCCGCAATTTTTTCTTCTGTCAATTTCTTCGCTTCTGCTAATTTTTGATAAGATGCCACAGTATAATTGTTTGGTTCTAACAATGCAAAGGAATATAACTCCAACTCTGCTAACTCTCTGTTGCGGATAGAGTATGCAAGTGATGATTTCGCCTGTTTGATTTTTTCTAATAATTGGTTTGCCTCATCCTGTGAAAGATTCTCCTTATCTTTTAATGCAAGCTCGATTTTCTTCAGACAATTTGCATAGGATGCATATGTATTTGTTGTATAAACATCTTGAGGCAGCTGATTCTTCACCGCTTCCATCAAATTTTCAATATCGGCTGGAGCTGCTTTCATTTTTGCCTGCGAGCGAGCCTTCTTCAAACTTTCCATCATGTTATCTACTGTCAGTTGTGACACTGCTGCATCTTCTTTTAGAACTTCTGCCACTTTTACCAAACCATCATATTTTTGTTTCGATGCGGAAGTCCATTGATCATACTCTGCCGGTCTAGCCATGAGCAAATCATTCAATGCAGATTTTTCTGCCAAAGATGCCTCTTTCTCTAACAACAATATTTCAGCGATTTCTGGAAGCTGCTCACCCCACGAAATCTCAATACTCAACAAGACAAGTCCATCACCGATCTTGAACTCATTTAATGCCTGTGTTAGATGACCGAGTGTCATGACTTCTTCTTTTCCTGTTTTTTCATTATAGGCAGTTGCCTTTACCAGGGCATTGCTCGGATTCCCATTTTGAATGATTCGAATACTGCGAACAGCAGATCCATCAGAAATCTGGTAAGTCATAGAACCGTTTTTTGCTGAAGGAAGATAAGTAGATGTAAAGTTGCCATCCAGCATCTTGCTAGGAATATGTCCTCGTTCTTCCATCGTTCCCATGAAAGCCATGTTCGATTCAGGAGAGATATATTCACCTCCATTGATCATGACTTCATTGATGATCAGTGCACGGTTCGGATAATCTGCAGTAATCAATAGACGCATAAATTTTGCTTTTTGATTGATGTCATCTTTTCCATAATATCGGATATTTGGATAATTTGTATCGACATTGCCTGTACCGGATGATACCATATTTTTATTTGCCTGTTCGCTTGTATCTTTTACACCGTCACCGATTTCAAAAGCATCTTCCCATTTCAGTCCATTCATTGAAAGCTGTACTTTTGCATCTCTGATATAGTCCGTCGTACCGTCTGATGTATAAATACGTAAAGATCTTACATCGATTTCACGTCCAAAGCTATATACGATCGTATTTCCTTTTTTTGGAGAGCCGCCAAACTTGGTTTGTGTATTGATATCATTGTCAAATGCTTTTCCGTTATTTCTGCTGTCTCCCCAATCTTTGATAATTGAAATATCAGAAGAGATCAGTTCTCCAATTTCTCCAATAGATTCCAAATGGACGATGAACTTTTTCACATTGGTATCAACAGAAACTTGTGAAGAATTGCGCAAACGGACATAGCGAGCAGTTTTTCCATTGATCGTTTTATCATTTTCCCAAATCTTTCCATTATTTGACCATTCTAAGACAATTCCATTTCCAGTCAATTCTTTTTCGACTGACGCTATTTTCTTAATTTCTTTTAAATCAATGCCAATATATTCGTTTGGTTTCAATGTGATATTTCCAGTGGAAAGATCAGCCTGCTCCTCTTCGATTGCCGCATCAAAATTATGTTTTTGTACATTGGAGAATACGTTTTGGGCATCTCTTTGTGCTTGTTCTTTGATCTTTACTTCATACAACTGCCACCAATGATTTGTATCAGCCTCCGTATTCAACAAACGAATTGCATTCGTCATTGTACCTTTGCCATCCACTTTGACTCTAGTTCCTGCATCGCTGACCGTGGTCAATTCTTTCCATTGTCCAGCTTCCGCATACTCGATTTTCAACGAAGACACACGATCTCCGCTTCCTTGCAAAATAGCAATTTCTTTTAATGCAGTTTCTTTATTGAAGTCAATTTGTACACCTTGATTAGCATAAATATCCGTATTTCCATTTCCAGCAAGCCAGGCTAACGTACTTTCATTTCCATCAACAATATAATCATATTTGTTATTTTTGCTGTTATCATTGACTGCTCCATTCTTTCCGATCTGTGTATTGACAGCTTTAGCACTTAACGTTAATGGAGCATTTTTATTTGTTGGATATACGGCAATCTCACCAAGTCTCCACCAGACATCCTTCCTTTCCAAATTACGAACACGCACGTACCGCGCTGTCGCAATACCGGCTACCGTTTGTTTATTTGCTTTTTTCAGCGCGGCAAACTCTTTCCATTCAGCACTCCCATCCTGTTTTACCTCAACAACTGCTTTATCTAAGATATCTGTGCCATTTGCCCGATTCACATCCTGCACAACAGATACTGCACCAATCTCTTGATTTTTCCCTAAATCCAATACGACGGCTGCATCTGCAGGTATGAAATCTCCAGTTCCTTTTAGCCAGAGTTCTGTTTTCTCATTATTGTCGGTTACCTTTGCCGTATCTGTATTCTGTACAGCATTCGCATTTTCGATCGAAACACTGCTTACATCGTACTGCTCTTGTTTATTCTCTTTTTTATTTACATCAAAAGAGGCAATCGAAACCCAGCTGTCAAATTCATTTGCTTTTGTTGCAACCAGACGAAGTGCTGCTACATCTTTTAAATTCAGATCTTGTTCTTCGATCACTGCAGAGGATCCATTTCCGAAAGTGTATGTTTTGTTGTTGACATCTTTCCAGCCATTCTTTTCATCTGTATCTTTTGGCAGATACTGCAGTTTGCTATATTGCAAATGATTTTTTCCTTCACCCATCACCACACGAATGGTCTTGACATCGATAGCACGATTGTATTTTACGCCAAAATAATCATTCGCTTTTGGATAATTAGGTTCTTTGAATTGGACAGAGGTTTGATCCTTACCGTCGAAAATTGCTTCAGTTGAACCTGAAGATGGTCTTGTAAATGCATTACTGATATAAGTACTTGTAATGATCGTTGGATCAGAAATCTCCTGTACTTTTTTGGAAAGATAGGTATCCATCGTATTGATGAAAGGCACAATATGCTGTACACCTACTTCAGCATACTCATTATGATTTACATACAGGAAAGGATGATTCTTGGAAGCATTCCAAGCTGTTTTTGCTTCATTGCTGTATTGATAGACAGAAGTTGTATCTTCTTCTAAAACTGCTTTGATGCCATTTAGATATGCGATTGCTGCTGTATTGGTGTCTTTCCAGCAATCCAGCCAATACTTGATCTGATCTCGCAGATTCTCGTCGTCCGCTTGTGCACGGTAAACTTCGGCTGCATTTTGCAATGTTTCAAACTCTTGCATCATTTTTGAAATATCTTCTATCTGCAATGTTCCATTATTCAGCTTATCTTTAAATGTATTGATCTTTTCAGCCAGTTCCACTGATTCCTGCAATTTAGTTACTCGATCATCCATATTTTGATTGATCATATGTTTGGACAGTTCACGTAAAGCAGCTGATGCTTCGTTTTCAATTGCGGAATTATGATCAACGTATTTAAAAGAATCTTCCCATGCCTTGTTTGCAGTGGCTTTGTCTTTCCAGATATTCCATGCATAACATGCATTTCCAAAGATAGCCACTTTGCTTGGTTCCGACTGCTGCATCGGATTTAATACAATTCCCTGTATATTTTCTGGATTTACATTTGGATGCAGGAAAGTATCATATCCGCCCATGATCAAATGTTTCTTAGAATTATCACTGCAAGGCCAATTGATCCATAAATAAGGACCTCTTCCTGTTTTTTTAGCAAATGAATTTGTAAAACCATCGCTTACTTCTCCCCAAATTTTTCCACCCGTCATGACGATCTGCACATTCTGCGGGAAATCGCGATAGTAATCCTGACCGCCGTACATGTATTCTTGTGTACAAAACGGAAGAGTCATTTTCAGATCTGGATATTTTTCTTTCATGGTTTCCAACCAATTGACCATATCCTTTAAGAATCGAACATAATTTTGACCACCAACATTATTTGCATCATCTGCCAAGATTGCAATTTGACGAACACCGCCTTTCTCAATGACCTGCGTAAATTTATCTTTTACTATCTGCAGATCTTTTTCATATTGTTCATCACTGCCAAATTTAATTGGATTATACATGAACGGATGCAAAGCATATACAAATCGGCATTTCGATTTTTGTCCAGCTTCAGATAACGGAATGATCATTTTTTTCAATTCATCCTCTGAATACATCTGACGCCATTGTTCATTATGTTTTGGATCATTTTTAGGCGCATAAATATAGGAATTCAACTTATAATAACCCGCCCATTTCATTAAATTGATACGATCATTGGTTGACCAGGGATTACCGTAATAACCTTCAATGAATCCGCGGCTGACAACATCTGCCCAATCTTCGATATGAAAGTTACGAATAGTGTAGCTGTCTAATTGTTTTAGTACATGATAAAAAGTTGTCAGACCATAAAAACAAGCATCACTGTCTTTTCCCAGGATCGTTATGACACCATCTTGATTACTCAACAGATAGGCATCCGTTTTTTTGAATAAATCGGGTGTGTTAATTTTACTATGGTTTTTGACATATTGATCAACATAGCCATTAGAACCATAAATACCAACCAAGATATTTGTTTTATTTTTGTCCAATTGTTCTGAAACACTGCTGTTGATGTTTCCTTTTAACGCCAAAGTTTCTTCTAATCGCGCTTTGGTTTCTTTATCGATCGTATTCTCATACACGATATTTACTTCTTTTTGAATGATATAAGATGCATCCCCATATTCTATCGTTTGCGGATGCGGATAAATTTCATACTCTGGCAACTCTGCCGCTTTGCTTGGCAATGCAGTTCCCATTACGGCGCTTACCGTCATTAACAAGGCTAAGGCGAATGAAAACATACGGGTCCAAGCATGTTGTTGTCTAGTCTTTTCCATTTTTTCCTCCTACTAGGCATGACAGGGTAGAATTTTTTACCAACATATTTCGAATTATATATGAACAGCATTTGGTAATAAATTCCATAAAACACATGCTCTTTGATTATGCATGACACCGGTTACATTCACAAGCGCTTTCATAAAAAAGAACGTAACTGTTAAAATGTACAAATATTTTACTAAAAAATATAAATAAAGTTGGTTTTTATAATAAATGTAGAATATTTAACTTAAAACATGTATTATTTTACATCATTATGCTTTTTTTCAACAATTTATTCTAAAAAAAGAGATGATAAGTGAAAATCATCTCCATGTTATTTATTCTTTTTTTTCTTGGATCACCATTGCCAAAACAGCTATATCTGCTGGATTGACTCCAGAGATACGAGAAGCTTGTCCCAATGTTTCAGGTTGAATTTGTGCTAATTTTTGTCTTGCCTCCAATGATAAATGTTCCATTGTAGCATAATCTAAATTCTTTGGAATGCGCATCTTGTCCATGGCATGCAAATGACGGGCATCACGTCTTGCTTTCGCAATGTATCCCTCATATTTGATTTCAATTTCAATTTGTCTTTGTACTTTTTCAACCATATCTATGTTCGTATAAGGATACAATCCTTGTAACGTTACTTTCGGTCGGCGCAACAACTCAAAAGCACTGATTCCCTCTTTGAGCGGTTCATATCCAATCTGCTCCAGATATGCATTTACCTCTGATTTCGGCGTAAAGCGGATTTCTTTCAGCTCTTCCATACCTTGGCGTACGGCTTGCTCCTTCTGCAAAAAATTTTGATAGCGAGGTTCTGGAATCAGACCAATATCATATCCATATTGTGTCAAGCGTACATCTGCATTATCATGGCGTAACAATAAGCGGTATTCTGCGCGAGATGTCAATAAACGATAAGGTTCTTTTGTTCCTTTTGTCACCAGATCATCGATCATGACGCCTATATAAGCTTCATCGCGATGCAATACAAGCGGTTCTTTTCCCTCCAACTTCAGCGAGGCATTGATACCGGCCATCAATCCTTGAGCTGCAGCTTCTTCATAACCGCTGGTTCCATTGACCTGCCCGGCTGTGAATAAGTTTTCGATAACTTTATTCTCAAGGCTTGGTTTGCATTGCAAAGGATCGATTGCATCATATTCAATGGCATATGCATATTTTTTGATCACGCAATTTTCCAGTCCCGGCAGACTTCTTAACATCTGCTCTTGTACATCGTGCGGCATAGAAGTAGAAAATCCTTGTATATATGTCGTATCTAATGAACGGCTTTCCGGTTCCAAAAAAATCTGATGCCGCGGTTTATCCGCAAATCGCACTAATTTATCTTCAATGCTTGGGCAATAACGTGGACCGACTCCTTTGACCAATCCGGAATACATGGCAGATTCCTGTAAATTCTTTTGAATGATCTCATGCGTTTTGGGCGTCGTATATGTCAAGTAACAAACCTCTTGTTCTTCAAAAGGTGGAATATACGTCGTATCTTCACTGAAACAAACAAATTCATTCGTACCTGGCTGCACTTCCGCCTTTGAGAAATCAATAGAACTTGTCAAGATACGAGCAGGGGTTCCTGTTTTTAAGCGAAATGTGCGCAGCCCTAAATCACGTAAACTTTGTGACAAATGAGGTGTAGTCGGTTCTCCATCCGGGCCTCCTGGTGTAGACGTATGGCCAACCAAGATGGAAGAAGCCATGAAGGTACCGCTTGTAACAATCACGATCTTTGATTCGACCATGCTGCCGTCTTGCAATAGTACACCTTTGATCATTCCATTTTCCGCAACGATACGTTCTACACAAGCTTCTCGTACCGTTAAATGTTCTTGGTGCAGCACAACATCCTGCATATATTTTTTATATGCGATCTTATCGCTTTGTACACGCAAGCTCTGTACACCAGGGCCTTTTGTCGTATTTAACATCTTAAACTGCAAAGCTGTTGCATCCGCTGCACGTCCCATTTCACCGCCAAGGGCATCGATCTCCCGCACCACGATTCCTTTAGCAGGACCACCAACGCTCGGATTGCAAGGCATTGTCGCAATCATATTGATATGCAGTGTAAATAACACTGTTTCTTTTTTCATTCTCGCACAAGCAAGAGCTGCTTCAATTCCAGCATGTCCTCCGCCAATGACTATCACATCGATCATGTAATCACCTAACTTTTCCCATACTATTATAAATGCGAAGTGCAAAAAGCGAAAGAGGAGATTTCATCGATCCCCTCTATTTCTGCATATTATTATAATACATTTCTATTAATGTTTAAAGTGGCGTACCCCTGTATAGACCATGGCAATACCATATTCGTTGCAGACATCAATAGACAGCTGATCCTTAATAGACCCTCCCGGCTGAATGATAGCTGTAACTCCTGCTTTGACTGCCTCTTCTACTGTATCCGGCATTGGGAAGAAGGCATCAGAGGACATAACTGAGCCTTTTGCCTTTTCGCCAGCCTGTTCGATTGCGATCTTCGCTGCACCTACACGGTTCATCTGTCCTGCGCCAACACCAATTGTCATGTTGTCTTTTACTAAGACGATCGCATTGGATTTTACATGTTTGACCACTTTCCAAGCAAATAACAGCTGTTCGATTTCTTCCTGTGTCGGTTTGCGGTTTGTCACACAACGCAGATCCTCTGCTGTGATCTGTTTTGTATCCATATCTTGTACCAGCAGTCCATCTAATACATTTGTTACTTTGTATTTTGCATCTGGTTCCAAAGATGTATCGAGTTTCATCAAACGGATATTTTTCTTCTTTGACAACAGTTCAAAAGCATCCTGTGCAAAATCCGGTGCAATGATGATTTCCAAAAAGATCTTGGACAGTTTTTCTGCAATGGCCATATTCACAGGCGCATTCAAAGCAACGATACCGCCAAAAATCGATACAGGATCTGCTTCGTATGCCTTATCCCATGCTTCTTCAATTGTCTTGCCAATACCAATTCCGCATGGATTCATATGTTTAACACCAACAGCAGCCGGCTGTCCTTCAAAATCTTTTAAGATTTCAATAGCTGCATTTCCATCTTGGATGTTGTTATAAGATAATTCTTTTCCATGCAGTTGCGTTGCATTTGCTAAAGAGTATTGCGGATGCATATTTTTATAAAATGCCGCACTTTGATGTGGGTTTTCTCCATAACGAAGATCCTGCACTTTATCATATGTAATTGTAAAGCTTTCTGGATATTTCTCTCCTGTACGTGCCGTCAGATATTCAGCGATCATCGCATCATAACGTGCTGTATGACGGAATACTTTAGCAGCCAGATGCTCCCGTGTATCTAAACTTGTTTCACCATTTTCTTGTAATTCTTTTAATACTTTTTCATAATCCTTTGGATCGCAAAGTACCGGAATGGATGCATAGTTTTTTGATGCACTGCGCAACATGCTTGGTCCGCCGATATCGATATTCTCAATGACTTCTTCATGTGTTACCCCTGGTTTATGAACAGTTTCCTTGAATGGATATAAATTGACACAAACCAGATCAATCAAGTCAATGCCCAATTCTTTCAATTGCGCCATATGACTTTCATTGTCGCGAACGCCCAGTAAAGCACCATGTACTTTTGGATGCAGTGTCTTTACACGTCCATCCATGATTTCTGGAAAACCAGTAACATCAGAAATGGAGATAGTTTCGATACCGGCAACCTCTAATGCCTTACGTGTACCGCCTGTTGAAATGATCTCATATCCCAGATCCTTTAATCCTTTTGCGAATGCAACCAGTCCGCTCTTGTCAGAAACACTGATCAATGCTCTTTTCATGCTCTCTCCTCCTCTATTTGTTCACATATCTTAGCGACCGCCTTAGGAAACAGAATATATTCCAAGGCATGCACATGTGATTCTAACTCGCTTAAAGTCCATGCAGGATCGATCATGATCTTTTCTTGCATTATGATTTCACCTGTATCAATTCCTTCATCTACATAATGAACCGTCACTCCTGTATAAGCAGCCTTTGCTTCATATGCATCTTGTATTCCATGCGCTCCTGGAAAGTTCGGCAAATATGCCGGATGAATGTTGATGATTCGTCTTGGATAATGATTCAACAGCTCTTCTCCAATAAAACGCATGTATCCAGCTAATACAATCAGCTCTACGCCCTTCTCTTCTAAATGCCGGCGTATTTCTTGTTCATACGCTTGTTTATCAGGATATTCTTTTGGATTTACATAAATTGCCTCTACGTGCAATCGCTCTGCACGCTCCAATGCTTTTGCATTTGCCTTATCTACGACCAATAATTCACACGTACAATTGGATAGACTCCCTTCCTGCATGCAATGAACAAGATTTTCAAAATTAGTTCCGCTTCCGGAAGCGAAGATTGCGATCTTTACCATTTCAGATCCACACTTCCTGAAGCAGTCACTTCTCCAATGACATAAGATGGCTCATTCACTTCAGCTAATAATTCCTGTACTTTTTTTACATCCGCTTGATCTACTGCCAAGATGAAACCGATGCCCATGTTAAATACATTGCACATTTCTTTCTTTTCGATATTTCCTGTTTTTGCAATCAGATCAAAGATCGGTTTAGAAGGATAACTATTTAGATCAATTGTGACACCCTGTCCTTCTTTCAACATACGAGGAACGTTCTCGTAGAAACCCCCGCCGGTAATATGGCTCATTCCTTTGATATCTACTTTTCCTAACAAATGTTTGATTGCTTTGACATAAATTTTTGTTGGTGTCAACAATTCTTCACCTAATGTTTTTCCATTGAATTCTGGATATGTCTGATGCAGATCCAAACCCGCATCTTTCAACAGAACTTTTCGAATCAGCGAAAAACCATTGGAATGACAGCCGGAGCTCGGCAAACCGATCAAAACATTTCCGGCTTCAATTTTTTGTCCGTCCAGCAAGTTGCACTTATCTACGGCACCTACGCAAAAACCAGCAATATCATAATGATGTATATCATACATATCCGGCATTTCTGCTGTTTCACCGCCAATCAGTGCACATTCCGCCTGGACACAGCCATCTGCGACACCTTTTACGATCTGTTCGATCACTTCCGGGTGATTTTTTCCTACGGCAATATAGTCGAGGAAGAAGATCGGTGCAGCGCCTTGTACCAGAACATCATTGACGCACATTGCGACGGCATCAATACCGATCGTATCATGTTTATTTGCATCAAAAGCTATCATCAATTTAGTTCCAACGCCGTCTGTTCCGCTCACCAGCACCGGTTCTTTCAGACCATATTTTGAAAGATCGAACATACCACCGAAAGCCCCGATCGAATCGATCGCACCCATTGTTTTCGTACGCGCCACATGACTCTTGATTCGGCGGACAGATTCGTAACCCGCTTCTAGATCAACGCCGGCTTCTCTATATTTATCACTCATCGTGAACCTCCTTATTTTTTCTTCTGACGGAAATAATTTACACCATTTACAAAGATATTCTGCTCTTTATTTCCATCGATATTTTTAAACAATCCTTCTTCATAGCGTTCGCTGTGACCCATTTTTCCTAAGATACGACCATCGAGAGAAGTAATTCCTTCGATTGCATAAGTAGAACCATTGATGTTGTAGACACCATTCATTGTTGGATCACCGTCTTGATCGACATATTGCGTCGCCACCTGTCCGTTCGCAAATAATTGTTTTGCGACTTCTTCACTAACGACAAACTTACCCTCTCCATGGCTCATAGCAATACTGTGACATTCCCCAGGAACAAAACTGGATAACCATGGAGATTTATTCGACGCAATGCGCGTTTTCGCAATGTGCGAAACATGGCGATTGATATTATTACGGAACAAGGTAGGAGAATCACTATTTAATTTTGTGATATCACCATACGGCAACAATCCCGATTTGATCAGCGCCTGGAAGCCATTGCAGATACCTAAGATCAATCCATCATTTGCCAATAATGTTTGAACTGCCGCATTTACTTGCGGATTGCTCAATACATTTGCAATAAATTTGCCGCTGCCATCCGGTTCATCACCGCTAGAGAATCCGCCCACGACCATCAAGATCTGAGCAGAAGCTATTTTTTCACTCAGCTCTTTCAAGCTTCTCTCAATGCTTTCTACATTCAGGTTATTGAATACATATGTTTCTACTTCTGCTCCCGCGCGAATAAATTGCTGTGCTGTATCGTACTCACAATTCTGTCCCGGGAATACTGGAATGATGACTTTAGGATGTTCATAATACTGTTTCGGCTGCAGCTGTTCTTTTGTTTCATATAGCGGCGTTTCGATCTTTGTTCCATCTTGATCCACTGCCATTGGATAAATCGCATCATAGCGCTCACACCATGCATGGATCGCCTCTTCAATGGATGCCTGTTCTTCATTAAAGACAAGCTGTGCTTCCTGTGTCGTGATGCCTAATAATTCAAATGCATCATCCAAGATCGTTTCTTTTGCTTCTACTACAATGCTGCCGATCTCTAAATCATACAGCGAATGATCGCTCTTGATCGCAGCGCCGATCTTATTGCCAAATGCCATTTTGCACACAGCTTCTGCGATTCCGCCAAACTTCACTGTTGCGGCAGAAACGATGCTGCCATTTCGAATTGCCTGACGAACTTTGTCGAAATTTGTCTTTAATTCATCATAATTTGGAGTATGGTCCGGATTAGCATGATGACGGATCACATAAATATAATTACCGGCTTTTTTAAATTCAGGAGAGATGATATTTTGTGTTTTTTCAGTTGTTACCGCAAAAGTGATCATGGTCGGCGGTACATGAATGTTATTAAAAGTACCGGACATAGAATCCTTTCCGCCAATCGACGGTGTTTCAAAAGCCAATTGCGCTTCAACCAAGCCTAACAAAGCCTGCATTGGTTTTCCCCATTTTTTAGGATCTTCATGCAAACGTTCAAAATATTCCTGATTGCTTAAGCGGCATGTACGATAATCGCCGCCTAATGCAGTTACACGGGCCAAAGCCTCGACAACAGAATAGCTAGCTCCTAAATAAGGCGAGAAACGAGCAATTTCTGGATGGAAGCCATGCGTCATGATCGAGCAAGTATTGGTAAAGCCGAAGACTGGTAATTTTTGAACAGAACCTTCTGTTTCTGTTAACTGGTACTTTCCGCCAAATGGCATCAATACCGTAGATTTGCCAATAGAAGCATCAAACATTTCCGCTAATCCAATTTGACTGGCTACATTTTCTTTACGCAAGTTATCTAAGATCGTCGATGTTTGCAGAACAAACGGATCTTTTTCTACTTCACCTTCGCTGATGCATACATCTTGTACACCTCGTACGCCGTTTGTATCCAAGAAGGCACGCGACATATTGACAATTTCTTTCCCCTGGAATGTCATGACCAAACGCGGTTCTTCACTCACCTGCGCAACGATACATGCATCTAAATTTTCTTCATAGGCATATTGTTTAAATTCTTCAAAATCTTTCGCTTCGATCAAGACAGCCATACGTTCCTGCGATTCAGAAATGGCCAGCTCCGTTCCGCTGAGTCCCGCATATTTTACAGGCACTTGATCCAGATCGATGCGCAGCCCGTCTGCCAGTTCCCCAACAGCAACGCTGACACCTCCGGCGCCAAAATCATTGGCCTTCTTGATCAGTTTCGTTGCTTTCGGATTGCGGAACAAGCGCTGCAATTTACGTTCGATCGGTGCATTTCCTTTTTGAACCTCCGAAGAGCACTTTGTCAGTGATGTGTCATTATGTTCTTTTGAAGAACCCGTTGCACCGCCGACACCATCACGGCCTGTTGCGCCTCCAATCAAAACGACGATATCGCCTGGCTGTGGTTTTTCTCTTTTTACATTTGCCTTAGGCGCTGCTCCGACAACGGCACCTACTTCCATACGTTTTGCTACATAGCCTTCATCAAAGATCTCTTTGACATAGGTCGTAGCTAAACCAATCTGGTTTCCATAAGAGGAGTATCCTTGTGCAGCACCTTTGGAAATGCGGCTTTGCGGCAGCTTGTGTTCTAATGTCTCGCTCAGATCTTTCGTTATATCTCCTGCACCTGTGATGCGCATTGCCTGATAAACATAACTACGGCCAGAAAGCGGATCACGAATCGCACCGCCGATACATGTACTTGCACCACCAAATGGTTCGATCTCTGTTGGATGGTTGTGTGTCTCATTTTTGAACATCAACAGCCAATCTTGTTCTTCACCATCTACATCTACTTTGATTTCAATAGAACAAGCATTGATCTCATCGCTCACTTCCAGATCCTCTAGTTTTCCTCGCTTGCGCAATGCTTTACCGCCAATGGTCGCAATATCCATCAATGTCATGACTTTACGATTGCCATGAACTTCTTCACGCAACTGTAAATAGGTATCATATGCTTTTTGAATCGTTTCTTGCAAGGCACCTGCTTCAATTTTTACATTTTGCAGGATCGTCTCAAACGTTGTATGACGGCAATGATCTGACCAGTAAGTATCCAGTACTTTCAGTTCTGTCATTGTCAAATCGCGTTTTTCTTCTTCTTTGAAATAGCGCTGTACATGCTGGATATCAGCTAATGTCATTGCCAAACCTTCTTTTTCACGAAGTGCCTGCAACTGTGCCTCATCATAATTGATAAATCCGTGAATCGTCGGCACCGGTTCGATCGTAACATCTTCTTCATTGACCAAGATGCTCAAATCCTTTTCACACATTTCTACCGGATTGATCAAATAATGTTTCACTGCATCGATCTGTTCATTATTCAGTGTACCCTCTAATATCACAATATGACCGCTTTTGATGATGACATCGCTTTTATTATTTAATAACATCAAACATTGTTGTGCGCTGTCTGCACGCTGATCATATTGACCAGGTAAACATTCATAAGCAATATACGTCTTGCCTTCCAAATCAACCTGATCATACACATCATCAGTCACAACTTCTGACAATACTTTTTTCTTCAATAATTCAATATCTCGTGCATCTGCATGAAAAACATCATACGTATTGTAAAGAACAACCCCCTGCAATGTGGAAAGATTAAGGTTCGTCTTTAGATCATGATATAAAGAATCTGCTTCTACACGATATGCTTCTCTTTTCTTTACAAAAATGCGAGTATCCATTTGCTTCTTTCGAAAAGCCCTGCTTTTCGTTCTCCTTTCTTTTTAAAGATCTAAGTATGAGTTTGCCAAGACTTTTTCAGCCTGTGCTTTTTTAAATTCTTCTACTTTTCTCATCATATCCGGATCGGCCAATCCGATCATTTGTGCAGCTAAGATTGCCGCATTTTTCGCACCTGCTTTTCCAATTGCTGTTGTTGCGACCGGAATACCTCCTGGCATCTGAACGATGGATAACAATGAATCCAATCCCCCCAATGCACTTGTCTGCATCGGAACACCGATCACCGGCAATGGTGTGGAACTAGCGATCACGCCAGCTAAATGAGCGGCACCACCAGCCCCGGCAATAAATACACGAATCCCATTTTCCTTTGCTTCTTCTGCTAGTTTTAACGTTTCATTCGGTGTACGATGGGCACTCAGTACACGTACGACATAAGGAATCTCAAATTCTTTCAACATGTCAATGGCTGCTTCCATCGTTGGCAGATCGGATGTAGATCCCATAACGATGCAAACTTGTGGTTGTTTTTTCTCGCTCATTTTTTCTCCTCCTCAAAAATAAAATGCATGTCTACAATGTAAAACATGCATGATAAAAACAATCAAAATTTGATATTAATATAGCGCATCTACTTAAGACCATAAGTAAACCCTCCTATAAAAATATAAAAGACGTATGCCGCACAAGCAAACACACGTCCCATGAAAGAGTGTACGTTTACTTGTAGTCCCACTATTTACGGCAGCGGGGTAGAAACTTGCCGACCATATCTCGGCTGATATACAAGCATAACTGTCTGTGAATATAATACATGAGATTTGTCTTGATATCAAGATTTTTTTATATTTTCCCAGGAAATAATTACAATATCCCTTTTCTTGACGTCTATTCTAAGGATCTTAAAGCTGCGATCAGAGCTGTCTTCTGTGTTGCTTTCTCATCTTTTGCTTTGATCACACGGGCAGGGGTGCCGGCTACAACCGTATTAGCCGGAACATCTTCAATGACCACTGCACCAGCTGCTACAACTGCACCTTTTCCTACATGCACGCCTTCAATGACCACGGCATTCGCACCGACAAGCACATCATCTTCAATAACTACCGGCGTTGCACTGGCCGGCTCAACAACACCGGCAAGAACGGCACCGGCACCAATATGGCAATTCTTTCCAACTGTCGCTCTTCCTCCTAAGACAGCACCCATATCGATCATTGTTCCTTCTCCAATCACGGCACCGATATTGATGATGGCCCCCATCATGATCACCGCATTATCTCCGATTTCTACTTGATCGCGAATGATAGCCCCCGGCTCTATGCGGGCATGAACTGCTTTCATATCCAACAAAGGAACAGCGCTGTTGCGGCAGTCATTTTCCACGATCACATCGATCATTTGTTCTTTATTTGCTTCCAATACAGGTTCAATATCTTTCCAATCGCCAAAAACGACCTGTCCAAACTGATGGCAGTGAGGAAATTCAATTTCTTCTTTTGCCTGATAATACACTTTTACAGGTGTCTTTTTTTCTGCATCATGTATAAAATTGATAATTTCTTGTGCATTCATATAATCTCTCCAATCAATTCATTCATCGTATAGTATCCATTTGGTTTCTTTTCCATATAACGCAATGCTTTCCATGCCCCATTTACAAAAATCTGGCGGCTCGTTGCGGTATGTGTCAATTTCAACGTTTCATCTTGTCCAAAATAGAAGACTGTATGTTCTCCTGCAATCGTTCCCCCGCGAAGAGAATGAACGCCAATCTCTTTTCCGCGTTTTCCAACAAATCCTTCACGTTGATATACTCGTTTATACGCATGCTTAGGATCCATTGCTTCTAACAGCATCGCTGCCGTTCCACTTGGCGCATCCTGTTTTTGATTGTGATGCGTTTCTACGATCTCCATATCAAAATCTTCCTCTAACAATGGAGTTGCAATTTCTACCAAACGTCGTAAAATTGCTACGCCATAAGAATAGTTTGCTGAATAAAAAATTGGACAACACTTAGAAGTTTCTTTCAACATCTTGGTTTCCTTTTCTGTTAAGCCTGTGGTACCGCAAATCAAGATGCTGGGATGCTCATTGAGATATGTACAAATACCTGCAATATTATTCGGATGTGAAAAATCAATAATTGCATCGCATTCGATTCCTTCAAAAGAAGATGCATCTGCTCGTTCAACAAATCCAACTACTTCATGCTGATGTTCTTGGGCACTTTGCCGAAACAAAGTACCCATCCTTCCTGTTCCTACAATCAAGATTCGCATAAACCATACTTCTCCATTACTTCTTTCAAATGTGCATGATCTTCCGGCATCATTTCACAAAGCGGATAGCGATATCCTCCTACCTGCATTCCCATTAAATTCATAGCAGCTTTGACCGGGATCGGGTTCACTTCACAGAACAACGCCTCAATCAAATCCAGATATTTTAATTGTCCTTCTTTGCTGGCAACCACGTCTCCTCTATGCCAGCTGGCCACAATCTCATGTGTCTGTTCAGGAACGACATTCGCAAGCACGCTGATCACGCCGCTGGCTCCTAACGATAACATACTGGTAATCATATCATCATTGCCGCTGTACATGGCAAAATCATCATTTACATAACGCGCGATACGCGCTGCAAAAGAAATACTGCCGCTGGCTTCCTTGATACCACAGATATTTGGATGTTTGCTGAGCTGTGCAACTACATCCTCACTGATGCTGCAACCTGTTCTGCCAGGAACATTATACAGAATGATCGGTGCACTGACTTGATCAGCAACCTGCACAAAGTGCTGGATCATACCATTTTTGTTTGCTTTGTTATAATATGGAGAGATCATCAACAATGCATCTGCTCCCATATCAGCATAACGCTTTGCTTTTTCTACAGCAGTCTGTGTACAGTTACTGCCTGCACCAACGATGACCGGAACACAGTGATTGACATAATCAATCGTCAGCTGAGCAACAGCATCATCTTCCTCATGCGTCATCGTGCTGCTTTCTCCAGTAGTTCCCAGAACAAGAATTCCATCTGTTGAATGAGCAATGTGCCAATCTAACAGTTCTTTTAATTTTTCAAAGTTCACGCTCCCATCTTCATGAAACGGTGTGATCAACGCTACGATACTTCCTTTAATTGGCTTCATATTCATACTCTCCTTTCATGATACGGATTGCTGGTCCGCTCATCATCACATGACCATTTGTTTCTATTGACAACAAAAGTTCTCCCTTTGGCAGAAGCACTTTTGCATGGTTCCCCATTTTATTTAATCGATTTGCACAGACCAAAGAAGCACACGCTCCTGTTCCACATGCCAAAGTCATTCCACAACCTCTTTCATAAGTACGCATGCGCATTTCTTGTTCATTTAAGATCGTAACAAAGTTTACATTTGTTTGATACTGAAAGTAAGGATGTTCACAAATCATCTTTCCTACTCGCTCCATGTCGATGGATTGCTGTTCGACAAAGACCACCGTATGGATCGTCCCCATGAATAAACTGTAGATCTTGATCTTTTCCTGTGGAGATAATGGTATTTCCTTTCCCCAAATCGGCTGCTGTATGCCAATGAGGTTCAGATCATCTTTCGCTGTCCCCATATCGATTCGAACAAAAAACGGCTGATGATCGATTATTTCAACTTCCTGATTTCCTGCTAAGGTGCTGACTGTAAACTTATCTTTTTCTACAATTTTTTCATCTGTACAATAAGCACTGAAACAGCGGATGCCATTCCCGCACATCGGTGCACGGCTTCCATCTTGATTATAAAAGATCATCTCTAAAGGATCTTCTTGAACAATGATCATCCCGTCTGCACCGATGCCTGTATGACGGTCGCACGCTTTGATTGCCAGTTCTTCAAGATCTATGTCTTTTACATCCTGATAGCGTGCAATTACAAAATCATTGCCGCATCCATGATATTTTGCAACTGGAATTTTCATTCAAACGTACACTCTCCTCTCAATAAATCTTGATAAGTCTCACGTTTTACTACACAGTGGCTTTTTCCATCTTTAACGAAGACCACTGCCGGCCGGCATAAACGATTGTATTCGCTTGCCATGCTGAATCCATATGCTCCTGTCGTATAGACAATCAACAAATCTCCCGGTTTTGTTTCCGGCAGATCCGCTTCTTCGATCAATACATCACCCGACTCGCAACACTTGCCGGCCACACAGGTAGGGATCTTTTTTTGCTCATTCATTCGATTGGCAATCGCACATCGATATTTTGCCTGATACAAAGCAGGCCGTATATTGTCGCTCATACCTCCATCCACAAAAACATAATGTCGATGCGGTGTTTGTTTTTGAAAACCAACAGTATACAATGTCATGCCGGCTTCTGCAACGATGCTCCTTCCTGGTTCGATCAATATTTTTTCTAACGGCAAATGATATTTTGTTTTTTGTTTTTCACAGGCACGCAAGATCGTTTGTGCAACGGTCGGTATCGGAATTGGTGCATCATCTGATGTATAATGAACAGCAAATCCACCGCCTACATCTAAACATTTTGTTTCTATTCCATAGGTCTGCTGCATGTCCCAAAGAAATTGACCCATTACTTCCACTTCTGTTTCAAACGCCTGCGGCTCAAAGATCTGAGAACCGATATGTGCATGAAAGCCATCAAATAGGATATGATCTGTTTTTTGAAATAAAGCAATCAGCTGTGCCAGCTGCTCTTTCTCATGAATGGAAATACCAAATTTGCTGTCATCATGTGCTGTGACGATATATTCATGTGTATGTGCCTCTACACCTGGATTTACCCGAATCAATACATGTACATCATATGCTTGATCCTTCATGATGGAACAAAGATATTCTCCTTCCATGACATTATCGACGATCAAAGTTCCCACTTTTGCCTGCAAAGCTTCTTGAATTTCCTGCATAGATTTATTATTTCCATGAAAATGAATTTTTTGCGGATCAAACCCTGCCTGTAAAGCAGTGTATAATTCTCCACCGGAAACGACATCCAGACTCAAATGATGTTTCTTTGCCAGACGCACGACTTCCTGTATGCAAAATGCCTTTGATGCATATAACACTTCTGTTTCAAATGCACTGCTTTGGAAATATCGAACATATTCTTCCATTTTTTCTTCCAATGCATTTTGATCATATATGTATAACGGTGTTCCATATGTATCTGCCAATTCTTTTACAGTGACACCTTGTATCTGCAACATATCTTCCATTTTGCGATCCTCCTAAAAAACGGTCGACAAGTGCAATCTTATCGGCCGTATTGGTTTTCATCTTAAGATAGCACTCCTACATTCGTAGACAGTCTGCTATATGTTCTATAACAGCCCACCATTCTTGCATGCCTGCAAGAACAGTTCGGCAAAGTCGCCTCCAAAACAATTCAAACGCCTGCCGGCTTATTGTTTTTTCATCTTCTTTGCGCCTCTATCAATATTTGACTTTATTATACAATGTTTTCAATTATTTTCAACTATTTTTTCATATTTTACAACTTGTGTAATATTTTTCATTGTATCGATCCATCTTTTTAGCTACAATAATACAAAAAAGAGGTGTTAATCATGTTTGAAAAAATACAGAAAATCCGAAGAGATTTACATGAAATCCCGGAATTAGAATTAGATCTGCCGCAGACCATGGCATATTTGACCAATGAATTAAAACAGCTGCCCTGTCAATTAGAATTTCCGATGCACAGTGCGATCCTTGCTTTCTTCAATAATGATTGTGAAAAGACTGTTGCTTTTCGCAGCGATATGGATGCTCTTCCGGTAGAAGAAAAAACAAATGTGTCTTATCAAAGCAAACACAAGGGAATCATGCACGCATGCGGACATGACGGACATATGACTATTTTATTAGGATTTGCTCATCATTTAGCTACGTATTTCCATACACTTGACCATAATGTGTTGCTGATCTTTCAGCCCGGAGAAGAAAATCCTGGCGGTGCAAGGTTATTGGTAGAAGCAGGAATATTAGAAAAATATCATGTCTGTTGTATCTATGGAATGCATCTTTGGCCCGAATTAGCCGCCGGCAGCATTGCAACCAGAAAAAAATCAATGATGGCGCGTTCCAGCGAGATCAATATTGATATTCAAGGAAAAAGCGCCCATGCAGCAAAATATCAGGAAGGCTGTGACGCTTTAGAAATAGCATGCCGCTATTTGTGTGATCTATACGAAATGGAAGAGAAAATATCGCCGAGCGAGTATCGATTATTGCGTTTTGGTGTTTTTCAGTCTGGTACCATTCGTAATGTAGTCAGCGACCATACACGCCTGGAAGGTACGATACGTGCCTGTACGGACGAGACCTTTGCTTATATGCGATCTCAATTAGAAAAAATTGCTGAAAAATATGCACCAGCAACATTTTCTTTTTCTTATAGCGAAGGCTATCCTGCCCTTATCAATGATAAAAAGCTGGTCGATCAAGCAGCTGCGGTTCTCCCCGATCTGCTTTTATTAAAAGAACCCCAATTGATCACAGAAGATTTTTCCTGGTATCTGCAACGCATACCCGGTGTTTTCTTCTTCTTAGGAACTGGAACGAACATTCCTTTGCACAATGATCATTTTGACTTCGACGAACACATTCTCTTAAAAGGAATCGAAGCTTTTGTCTCATTAAGCAAGCAGCCTATTGCTGATCAATGATCCTGATTGAGCCTTCTGCCGCAATTTTGACAATACGAACTTCCCTCCATCAACTTTGTCCCACAATAAGGACAATAGTGAAAGACTTCCTGCGCATTTGTCCAAGATGAAGGCATTTCTGTATGAGCAGGATCCATTTCGTCTGTAATATCAAACAATGAATCTCTTTCTTTTTTTGTAGCATTGCGAAAATGATAAATAGCATTGACGGCTGCCATCGCGATAAAAAGGACCCCAAATAATGAAAAGAAGATCGGAGCCCCACTATTGGTAGCCAACAATGTCCATAAGATACCAAAAGCGATGGCGAATAGATTGCCTATTCCATTTTGAAAAGAAGGACCTCTTCCCGGTTTGATGCTTCTCATATTTCCACCTCCGGCTTTAATTATATATACTATACTGCAAAAATAGAAAGTTTGCATGACTCTTTTCCTTTTGTTATGATGAAAGTAACAGGAGGGATCAATGATGAAATATCAAATAATCGGCGATACAGATTGCCCGCTTATTCAGATTGCATTAGACCAGGGAGAAGTCGTACGCATTGAACGAGGCTGCATGGCTTACATGTCCAATGTAACACTGGAAGGCAAGATGAACACCAGCAAAAAAGGAATCAGCGGCATGTTCAGTGCAATCGGCAGATCGATTACCAGCGGCGAGAGTTTCTTTATCACAGAAGCAACCGGTGCAGGAGCGGATGCAAAATTAGGGATCGCACCTGCCGTGCCGGGAAAGATCGTTTGCCTGCATGTAACGAACGGACAACAATATCGATTGAACACAGGAGCTTTCTTGGCATGCGATCATTCTGTAGAATATGTAATGAAACGTCAAGAGATAGGCAAAGCTTTTTTTGGAGGAACTGGCGGATTGTTTGTCATGGAAACTCAAGGAGATGGTGATGTATTGATTGCCTGCTTTGGAGATATCCTCGAGCTGGATGTCACGCCATCTTCTCCAATTACGATCGATAATGAACATGTCGTCGCCTGGGATGCTTCACTTGATTATTCTATTCGTGTGGCTTCCGGTACATTTGGCTTTACTTCTGGTGAAGGTCTGGTCAATGAATTTAAAGGAAATGGAAAAGTGTATATTCAAACGCGCAATATTCATAATCTAGCAGATGCACTACGCCCGTTCTTCCCAAGCAGCAGCAGTAATTAGCTTTCGATGCAATCAAAAAGAAGATGAACGCCATCTTCTTTTTATTTCTGCAACAATTTCACCATTACTGCTTTTTGTGCATGCAAACGATTTTCTGCCTCCTCAAAAATTTCATCCGCATGTGCTTCGAATATTTCTTCTGTGATTTCTTGTCCACGATATGCAGGCAAACAATGCTGCACCATAGCATGCGGCTTTGCCAACTGCATCAGTTCTTTATTGACTTGATAAGGAGCAAACACTTTCTGACGTACTTCCTTTTCGTCTTCTACCCCCATGCTTGCCCAAGTATCCGTGATCACGACATCTGCATCTTTTATTGCAGCAGATGGCTCATGTGTAAACTGAAAGCAATCATGCTGTTTTGCAAAATCCATCACCTGAGGATCCGGTTCATAACCTTGAGGTGTCGCAACACTGACCTGCATGCCTGTTTTTAAACCGCCAACAATCAGTGAATTTGCCATGTTGTACCCATCACCGATATAGCACATCTTCAAGCCTTCCAATACACTGTATTTTTCGCGTATTGTCATCAGGTCTGCAAGCACCTGACAAGGGTGGCTGAAATCCGTCAGGCCGTTGATAACAGGAATCGAACCAAATGCTGCCAAATCTTCTACTTCTTTTTGATCAAAGGTACGGATCATGATGCAATCTAAATAACGAGACAAGACTCGTGCTGTATCCTGGATAGGTTCCCCTCTGCCAATTTGCAGATCTCTGCTGGAAAGAAACAAAGACTGCATTCCCAATTGATAAGCACCTGTTTCAAATGAGACCCTTGTGCGCGTACTTGATTTTTGAAAGATCAAACCAATTGATTTTCCTTTTAAAACGGCATGTTCGATCCCGTGTTTTTTTTCATATTTTAATTGATCAGCCAGATTCAATATGGACAGAATTTCTTCTTTTGACAGATCCAACATTTTCAGCAAATGTTTCATTGCAAGACCTCCTTCATACAAGCTATTGCTTGATCAATTTCTTCTTTTGTTATGATCAGCGGCGGTAATATACGAAGCGTATCCTGCCCGGCAGTCAATAACAGCACCCCTTTTTCCTGCAGCTGCTTGACATAATCACTTCGTTTATCTGGATCAACACCGACACCGATCATCAAACCCAATCCGCGCACATCATGAATCGCCAAAGAATGAAGAGAGCGCAACTGTTCTCTAAAATACTCTCCTTTTTCTTTTACATCCTTTAAAAAGGACGGTTGATTGACAATAGACAAAACGGTTTGTGCACTGCGGCATGCCAGTAAATTTCCGCCGAAAGTAGAACCGTGCTGACCAACTTGCAATGTATCTGCACACTTCTCACTAAACAAGATGGCTCCGATTGGAATTCCTCCGCCCAGACCTTTTGCCATGCTCACAATATCTGGCTGAATACCATACTGCTCATAACAGAATAACGTACCGGTTCGCCCAATGCCCGTTTGTACTTCATCCACACAAACGAGAATATCTCTCTCTTTGCAATAAGCGCTCACTTGTTGAACAAAAGATGGGTCAAGTGGAACGACACCGCCTTCTCCCTGTATCATTTCCATGATAACAGCGCAAACATGTTCATCGATATGAGTCTTCCATTCATCAAAATCATTTGGCTGTCCATAATCAAAGCCTTCTGGAAATGGATAAAAATACTGATGAAACTTATCTTGTCCTGTCGCCATCAAAGTTGTCATCGTTCGGCCATGAAAAGACTGTCGCAATGTAACAATTTTATAACGGTCTTTTCCATAGTGATCAAATGAATATTTTCTTGCAGCTTTGATCATTCCTTCATTTGCTTCTGCCCCGGAATTGGAAAAGAAAACACGTGACATTCCCGTAGACTCTACTAATTCTTTTGCAACAAGTGTCATTGGTTCACTGTAAAATAAATTTGAACAATGCATCAAATGCTGCACCTGATCACAGATGGCATCTGTTAACTGCGGATGTTGATATCCTAAACAATTGACTCCAATGCCGGAAGTTAGATCGATATATTCCTTCCCTTCACTATCATAGAGACGTGCTCCTTTACCGCTGACCAGAGCGATATCATTACGTCCATATGTCTGCAAAACATATTGTTTTTCCAATGCTTCGATTTCTTTCAAATGCATTTTTGATTCCTCCCTTAATAAAAGACAGTGCCGATGCCTTCATCACTTAATATTTCGATCAGGATCGAGTGGGGAATACGGCCGTCTTGAATATTTACGCTTCCTACTCCTTGCCGGATTGCTTCTACACAACATTGTACTTTTGGGATCATGCCGCCTGAGATCATGCCCTCTTTGATCAGTCTAGGCACTTGCGAAACTTGTATCTCCCGTATCAAAGAATTTTCATCTTGAGGATCGCGCATCAATCCCTTCACATCTGTCAATAAAATAAATTTTTTTGCATGCAGGGCAATAGCCAGTTTTTCCGCCGCAATATCTGCATTGATATTATAATTCATTAATTGATCTTTCCCTGCTGCAATACTTGATACGACCGGAATATAACCTTTTTCCAATACGTCCAACACAATGGCAGGATCCACTTGTGTAATATTCCCGACATTTCCATGTTCTTGATCTCGTTGAATTGCCTGAAACAAATTGCCGTCTACACCAGCCAGTCCGATTCCTTTTCCGCCCGCTTTCTGCAGCATGGAAACAAGATTTTTGTTTACTTTCCCACATAAGACCATCTGTACGATATCCATGGTCTCATCATCTGTACAACGCAATCCATTTACAAATACGCTTTCTTTCCCCACTTTTTCCAGCATCTCACTGATTTCCGGTCCGCCTCCATGTACCAGAACAACACGAATGCCGATTAAATTTAACAATACGATATCTTTGATAACTGCTTCTTTTAAAGGTTCATTGATCATCGCATTCCCACCGTATTTGATAACGATGATTTCTCCGACATATTGTTGTATATATGGCAAGGCTTCTACTAGGATCTGCGCTTTTACTTTAGCATCCATTTCTTTCATGTTCGATAATCTCCATTGATCTTCACATAATCATACGTCAGATCGCATCCCCAGCAAGTTGCTTGTGCATTTCCTTGATGAAGATCAGCCAAAATGGTGATATCTGATTCCAATAATATGTTTTTAGCAAGATCTTCATCAAATACGAGCCCTTTTCCTTTCTCGCAAACAGTGATCTTTCCTGCTTTTGATGCAAATGCAATACTTACCAATGAAGGATCAAAAGATATTCCTGCATAGCCCATGGCACAAAGAACTCTTCCCCAGTTTGCATCAGCACCAAACATGGCCGCTTTCACTAATGAAGATGAACAGATGGACATTGCTAAGGTTTCGTCCGTTGTTTCATCTTTTGCCCCGGATACCTGACAGGTCATCAAATGCTGTGCTCCTTCTCCATCTGCTGCAATTTTCTTTGCAAGTTCTTCCATCACATAATGCAATGCTTCTTCAAAAATCTCGCTTTGTTTACCTTCCTGTTTGATACATACATTATTTGCTTGTCCATTCGCCATGACGATGCACATATCATTCGTTGATGTATCTCCATCTACACTGACACGATTGAATGTTACTTTTGTCTGCCGCTGTAAGATCTGCTGCAACAACTCCCCATCGATCGCACAATCAGTCGTAATGAAAGCCAACATGGTTCCCATATTAGGGTGAATCATGCCTGAGCCTTTTGCAATTCCGCCCATTTTGCATTCTATTCCATCAACCTCAAAAGCAACCGTTACGATCTTCTCTTTCGTGTCCGTCGTCAGAATTGCTTTTGCACAACGATCGTTATTCTCTTGTGACAATTCTATATTAGCAACACTCTTCTCAATACATTCAATAGGCAGTTCCACTCCGATCACACCAGTAGAAGCAACCAGTACTTCTTCTGGTTTTATTTGTAAATGATCCGCAGCGGCTTGTGCCTGACGGACCGCATTCTGATATCCATTGATCGCACAGGCATTTGCGTTTCCTGAATTTACGATGATTGCTTTTGCACAATGATCTTTTAAATGCTCCTTAGTAAGCAATAAAGGATCTGCTTTCACTTGATTTTTCGTATAAACTGCCGCACATTGACAAGGTACAGAAGAAACGATCAATGCCAGATCATCCTTATCTTTTGCCTTGCGTATCCCGCTATGAATTGCACCGGCAACAAACCCTTTTGGTGCACACACTCCTCCATGAATCATTTTCATCTTTTATCCCCCCTTTATCAATCCTGCAAACAAATCTAATCCCAGCATCCTATTCATATTCTGTATGGCTGCTCCGCATGCTCCTTTTCCTAAATTGTCAAATACGGCAGTCACGATGCTTTGCTCATTGTTCCCATTGACGATCAACAGCAGATCATCCCTTCCTGCCATTGATTTTGCACTGATATTTTTTGCCTCTTGAAATGGCTGTACGTTGACCATCCCCTCTTTGTAGAAAGAAGACAACGCAGCATGTATCGTTTGCGCAGCAGCCGGCAACATGACACTTGTTGCCATTCCGCGATAATAATCATCCACAATTGGACAAAATAATGGTGCATATTGCAGATCGCATATCTTTTTCATCTCCGGCAGATGCTTATGCATCAACTTTAAAGAATACAGCTGCGGTGCTTCTAATAATGCATCCTTGTGTTCTTCATATTGTGCAATCATTTGTTTTCCACCGCCGGAATACCCCGTCAGGGAAAAACATTGCAAAACATCTGTTTTTTTCAGCAGGCCAAGCCTGCGCAATGGATACACGATCGATATGAAACCTGTCGCATGGCAACCGGGATTTGCTACCCAGCGATTGTTTTCTATTCGCTTTTGATAATCTTCTCCCAGTTCTGCAAATCCATACGCCCACTCATCATCACAACGATGCGCTGTAGATGCATCAATTACTTTGGTATGCGGGTTTTCTATCAAAGACATTGCTTCGATTGCGGCTGCATCAGGCAAACAAAGAAATACCAGATCCGCTGCATTCATACATTCTTTTCGCGCCTGCTTGTCTTTTCGCTTTGTTTCCTCGATCGTAATCAGCTGAATATCATCACGAACAGCTAAACGCTGATAAATTTCTAAACCGGTTGTTCCAGCTTGGCCATCAATGAAAATTTTTGGTTTCATGCTTTCCCCTCATTTCGAATGAATTGCTTGATCGATGCAATTTGCTGTTTCACTGCCTCTGGTGCAGGTCCGCCAGGTACATTTCGTTGCTCGACACATGTCTGCAGATCAATAGCATGATAGACATCTTCCGCAAATAACGGATGAAATTGTTGGAGCTGAGACAGCTCTACATCTTGCAATGTACAACCCTGTTTGATGCACCAAGCAACAAGTTCGCCAATACATTTATAGGCATCCCGAAACGGTACTCCTTTTTTTGTTAGATAATCTGCACAGTCCGTTGCATTGATAAATCCACCCAGCGCAGCTTGTTTCATATTTTCTTCATGGATCTTCATTGTTTGAAACATCGGAATCAATACTTGCAAGCTGTGAAGCAAAGTATCAACTACATCAAAAACCGCTTCCTTGTCTTCCTGCATATCTTTATTGTAAGCAAGGCTCAATCCTTTTTGCATGCTTAGCAACGTCATCAGATCACCGAACACACGTCCGCTTTTGCCGCGAATCAATTCACAGACATCCGGATTTTTTTTCTGCGGCATGATACTGGAACCCGTAGAGAATGCATCATCCAGCTCAACAAACCGAAATTCCCAGCTGCACCACAGGATGATTTCCTCACACATTCTGGATAAATGTACCATCAATATTGCACAGTCATTTGCAAATTCCATACAATAATCACGATCCGAGACCCCATCCATCGAATTTTCTGTCAGCTTTGCAAAACCTAACAGATCACAAACATACTGGCGATCGATCGGATAGGTTGTCGCAGCCAAAGCACCGGAACCTAACGGCATTTCATCCATCAGCATCTTGGTATTTTTGAGTCGTCTACAGTCTCTGCGCAGCATATTGGCATATGCCATCCATACATGCGCCAACGTAACAGGCTGTGCACGCTGCAAATGTGTATATCCCGGCATAACCGTATATACATGCTGTTGTGCTCTTTCACATAATGCCTGCATCATTTCTATCGTCAGCTCATATATCTGATCGATTTTTTCTTTTACATACATACGAAGATCCAATGCTACTTGATCATTTCTGGATCTTGCGGTATGCAGGCGTTTCCCAGCATCCCCGATACGCGAGGTCAACACTTGTTCAACGAAGCTGTGAATATCTTCAGCTCCTTCTATTTTGAGAACACCCTTTTCAATATCTTCTAATATCGTTTGCAGTCCACTTACAATTTTCTCTCCGTCTTGATCAGAAATGATCCCTTGCTTTGCCAACATTCTCGCATGTGCCATCGATCCTGCAATATCTTCATGATACAAACGGCGATCAAATGGAAGAGAAGCATTCAATTGATCCAGGCTTTGATCTGTCTCTTTAGAAAACCGCCCGGTCCACAATTTTGCCATACGCTACTCCACATCTGGAAGATCTGGTTCTTCCTTCGCTTTTATAGCACGTACTTTCAAAGGCAATCCATATAAGTGGATGAATCCTGCTGAATCGGATTGATCATAGCAATCATCTTCATCAAACGTTGCCATGCCGGCAGAATACAAAGAGAATGGAGAAGTGACAGATACCGGCCAGATATTTCCTTTATATAACTTTAACGTTACATCACCTGTTACAGCTTCCTGTGTGCTCTTAACAAAAGCACTTAATGCTTTACGTAACGGCGTATACCATTGGCCATTATAAACCAGCTCGCCAAATTTTAAAGCAACTTGTGTCTTATAGTGCTGTGTTTCTTTATCTAATGTAATTTCCTCTAATTTTTCATGTGCTTTATACAATATCGTTCCGCCTGGTGTTTCATAAACGCCGCGTGATTTCATGCCCACCAATCGATTTTCAACCACATCCAATAAACCGCATCCATTCGCACCGCCTAATTCATTCAATTTTTCTATGATAGACACACAGTCCATGGCAACACCATCGACCATGGTCGGTACTCCTTTTTCAAAATGAATAGATACATTCGTCGGTTTGTCTGGTGCCTGCATAGGAGATACGCCCATTTCTAAGAATCCTTCTTTTTCAATTGGCGCCTCATTTGCCGGATCTTCTAGATCCAGTCCTTCATGTGATAAATGCCATAAATTCTTATCCTTCGAATAATTGGTTTCAGCAGTGATCTTTAAAGGAATCTGATGTGCTTTGGCATATGCGATTTCTTTTTCACGAGAGTTTAACTCCCAAAAACGCCATGGTGCGATGATATCGATTTCCGGAGCAAATGCCTGAATGGCTAATTCAAAACGTACCTGGTCATTCCCCTTGCCAGTACAGCCATGACAGATTGCATCTGCGCCTTCTTTTTTTGCTATTTCAACGATTCGTTTGGCAATCAACGGGCGGGCAAAGCTTGTTCCTAACAAATAGTGTTCATATGCAGCTCCTGCCTGCATCGTTGGTATGATATAATCTTCTACAAATTCTTTTGTCAGATCTTCAATATATAACTTAGATGCTCCTGTCTTTAACGCTTTTTCCTCTAAACCATCTAATTCTGTACCCTGTCCCACATTACCGCTGACTGCGATTACCTCACATTGATAATTTTCTTTGAGCCAGGGAATCAATACAGAAGTATCCAATCCACCAGAATACGCTAATACGATTTTTTTGTACGTTTTCTTCATTTTCTTTCCTCCTAAATAAAAAAAAGTCATCCAATTAAGGACGACATGCGCGGTACCACCTTACTTCCATCCAACCTTATGGATGACACCTCGTTCATAACGCGAACCACGTTGATTGCCTCATTTTCATTTCGACATCAAAGCTCCAAGACACGTTCTAGATTTTTCTTTTCAGGCTTTCACCTACCGCCATCTCTCTAAAATAGAAAATATTCTATACTACTTCTCTTCACTGCTTTGGAAGTATTATAGACGATTTAGAACAAATTTTCAATATTATTTCATGAAAATGAAATTTTATTTGTTATTTTTTCTGTAAATTTATTTCATTTTGCCGTATGAAGCCTATAAATGCACATATTATTTAAAAATTGCATATTTCATATTATAATATAAGAGCATTCAATTCTTTATGGGGGGGTTCCTTATGGATACACAAACATTTACTATTGTTTTAGTTGTCATTTTTATTATATTCGTCTTATTCTTGGAATTTGAAAAAAGAACGATCTTTAAAAAATTACGTTACTATTTAGCTACGAATGATTTTGATGCGTATTATAAAACGATCAATTCCATGCTAACAAAATATCTGTATCCAAAATACAATCGTCTTTACATGACATTGAACGGATACCTATTTCAAAAAAACTACTCAGAAGCACAAAAATTATTTGAAGAAATGCTTTCCATGCATGTGAATAAGAAACAACGGAAAGATCTTGTCTTAAAAGCTTTTAATTACTATATCGAAAGAAAGGACAAAGATCATGCGAAAGCCATGCTGGAGGAAATCGATACATGGGATGCTGATACCCAAAAAGAGGAAGCACATCGGATGTATGATATTTTTATACTAAAAAAGTACTCTTATATCGAAGAAATGGAAGAACAGCTAAAAACAGCAAGTGATTTTAATAAAGGAATGTTAGAATACTTGTTATCTGCGCAATATGAAAATAAAGGAGATATGGAGAAAAGCAAAGAATACCTTAAAGCATCTCAAGATCAGATGATCCATGCCCTAAAAGGGGAAACAGAACATGTGGAAAATACATCAGATACTCAAACTAATTAGAGGAAGAAATTACACACTTCCTCTATTTATTTTCTTTCAGTCTATTCTCTGGTATAATGATATAAGAACAGTATTCAATTCTTTTAGATATTTAGGAGATTTTAATGGAGGACAGAATGAATAAGATAAGAAAAGCAATCATCCCCGCAGCAGGATTCGGTACACGTTTTCTTCCTGCAACAAAAGCAGTTCCAAAGGAAATGCTGCCTATTGTAGATAAACCTACCATTCAATATATCGTAGAAGAAGCAGTACAAAGCGGTATCGAAGAAATATTGATCATCACCAATTGTTATAAAAGCTGCATTGAAAACCATTTTGATATTAGTTTTGAACTAGAAAAAAAGTTAGAAGAATCTGGCGATGAAGAACATTTAAAGATGGTACAAGATATCGCCACAATGGCAAACATTTATAGTGTTCGTCAAAAACATCCGCGCGGTCTGGGACATGCAGTGCTGTGTGCAAAATCCTTTGTCGGCGATGAGCCTTTTGCTATTTTATTAGGCGATGATATCGTAGTAAATCAGGGTGGTAAAACCGCTACGCAGCAGCTTGTAGATATATACAATACGACTGCAAGCAGTGTTGTTGGTGTGCAAAGCGTAGCAGATGAAGTTGTTCATAAATATGGAATCGTAGATCCTAAAGAAAAGGTAAATGATCGATTAAGCTTAGTTAAAGGTTTTGTGGAAAAGCCACAAAAAGAGATGGCGCCAAGCAACTTTGCTATTCTTGGCCGCTATATTTTGACTCCTAAGATCTTTGAACTATTGGAAACGCAAGCGCCTGGTAAAGGAAATGAGATTCAATTAACCGATGCTATCGATCGATTAACTGCATCAGAAAATGTATATGCTTATGATTTTGAAGGCAAACGCTATGATGTTGGCGATAAAAAAGGCTTTTTACAGGCACAAGTTGATTTTGCTCTTGCAAGAGAAGATTTGCGTGAAGCAATGTTGGAAATCATTCAAAATGTGAAAGGATAAAAAAAGAGGCCGTAACGAAATAGAAGATTATAATTAAACGAATCTGTCTATTGAGGTTACGACCTCTTTTTTCTTTTCTTTACTTTGAAATTGTTTCAATTCTCCCAATTATCCCTATTTTTTGGCATTATGAAAACACCTATTGTGGAAAACCTATCAACATTATTTATGCTTGTGCTTTTTTTCTTATTTTTTTGTTATGATATTTCATCAGATTAAAGCCTACGCACACCAACAGGAACTCCATTTCTACATTTTTGATGCTTCTCCTATGTAATCTGTCATAAGCATAATCTTCTTTTATCACTCCAAATGCTCCTTCGCTTTGTATGGATCTTTGCACTCGATGATGGATTCCTTCTTCGCTATTTAGTTTTTTTCTCGCTGTTCTTTCAAACTCCTCAAGTATCGGATTCACGCTTATCGTTCGATCTCCCTTGGCTTTCGTACATTGAGATTTAAGTGGGCAATCCGTGCATTTGCCACAACTGTGCGTTTGATTGATTCGATAATATTTGCTTCTCTTATCAACCGTTTCATTGATACAGCCAAATTCATGTCCTGCCGGGCAGATATATCTTCCATTTCCATTTCTGTTCCAGTTTGATTTGATGAATGTTTTTTTCTTGTAGCTCGTTTCTTTTTCTTTTGAATACATCATATATTTGATATAGGCTTCCATATCATTTTCTAAACAGAAGAAATAATTATCATAGGATCCATATCCTGCATCCGCTGCTACTGTTTTAGGCATCCTGTTATAAAGTGCTCTGAATGTTTCAAGAAATTTGATAAATGTCTTTTGATCGGTTCTATCCTGATAGATACAAGCCAATTGGATATATTCGCTGCTTACTGCTATCTGTGCATTGTATCCTGCCTTGAAGATTCCTGTCTTCATGTAATGGTCCTCTTTCATGTGCATCATCGTTGCATCGTGGTCTGTTTTCGAACAGCTGTTTCTGTCAGGTCCGCATAGTTCAATTCTTTCCAAACAGTTTTGCAGTGTTTCTTTGTATTTCATCAATTCATCATAATAACGCTGAATCTGGCTTTTTCGCTTACCTTTTCCATAAATGAAAGTGATTCCCTCTTGTTCAACGATATGAAAAATTTGGTTAGCCATATTCTCTATGTCTTTTATTGTCCACTCCTCTTTTTGAGATGCTTCAATACGATCACCCAGTTTCTTGACCCATTCGTTTAATCGAGTGAATATTTTATCTCTTGTTTTGATTGCGGTCTTTTTCCAGATGAAAGTAAACTTGTTGGCATTGGCCTCAAGCTTGGTTCCATCAATATAAACCGTATCATGATCAATTGACGGATCTAATATCTCAATTGATTCAAATATATCTCTAAAAATGAATTGGATGTCATATTTTAAATACTTTTGGATGAAACGATGAAATGCCATGTGACTTGGCGTTTCCTCCTGCATCAAGAACATGAAACGGATGTCTGTTCTACAGCTTTTTTCAATATCTCTTAGACTATAAATATGATTCATGAACGCAAACAGGATGACTTTGATCATCTTGAAGGGATTATATTCTTCACGCCCTCTGTGAGCAGGGTGATTAAGATATTTGTTCCAGTTGACTCCTTCCATCACTTCAAGAAAACTGTACACCGGATCAGAAGAATCGATCTTTTTTTCACAATCCAGTGGTAAAATCATCTGAAATGCGGTATAATTCCTATTGCTCAGATAGGAATGATTTAGCTCTAACACTTCGATGTTTTTCATAGCTAAATTATACCAAAAAAATGCATCCTTTCTCTTTTGAGATCAGATGCATTTTTTATTTTTGGCTATTCCTTATTCGTTACAGCCTCTTTTTCTTACTCTTCTCTCTTCATCCACTGGCGAAGTTTTAAATTGCTGCGACGTCGTATCATGACACAACCAATTAATGCACCAATGGTTGTAACCGCAAAAATACCAGCTGCAATGATTGCTATTTTTTCTACCTGCTGATTTTTTTGATACGTCTCTGTTGTGATCGGAGCCGCATTAGAATACAACTGTAACGTATTCTGTGTTGCTTCATACTGATAATACTGCATCTCGCCTTTTTCATTCATTACATAAATTACGCAATAATTATCAAATCCAGACTGATCAAACTTCCATCCTGGCAATTCATTCTCATCTACAGTCACCGTTGTATAAGTCATATCCGCCCGTGTTTGCAACGATTCATCTATGTCTACAATATAAAATTGATTTCCCAATAATACAATTGGTTTAAATATACTTGTGATACTCTGATGTTCTGTATCATAAATGTAAAAATTTTGTTCTCCGCTTTCTTCATCTATCATATAGAGAACTGTCACATTCATGATATTATTTGACCATCCAACAACCTCTTTTCCATCAATTTCCAGTTTGGTTTCTTCAAAAGCATCACTTGGCTTTGAAACACGATCTGTGTTTTTTACTACACCTAATTGTTGATCATGATAAGATAAATACACCTCAGGTTTTTCCTCTACATATGCGTCAATCGTATAGGTACGTGTATTCCCATTCTCAGCTGTAACAGTAATGCGAATTGTATTATCGCCCTGTTTTAGTTCTTTCTCTCCCGTACCTGAAACACTTGCTGCAGAATCATTTGCCTTTGCATCTACCTTAATTGATTCAGTATCTGATGGTAGATTCAATTGATATTTTGTCGTATTCGCTGCAAACTTTGGTGATAACGTTCCTGCAGATACAGTTAAAGTTGATAATGAAGCATCACTTGATTTTGTTGATTCAACATTTTTTTCTGCATCATCATTTCCTGTATTTGTTTGTGTTTGAGAAGGTGTACTCTGTGGACGGGAAGTATCGTTCTGTGTAACTGTAGGATTTGCAACAGTTACACTTCCGCCTCCTAATGAAATGCCACTTGCATCTACCATAGCATCTGTATCAGTTGCATCTACTGTAGAAAAGGATATAGAAGCGGTACCCACATTATTAGCAACCGCAGTTGCACTAATGCTTCTTCCACGATCACACCAATTATCACTTGATATAATAGATGCATTACTTGCATTAGCTTTTACTTCTCCCTCAATAGCACCGCATCCAACAGTCACAGTAAAAGATTCGCCAGGTTTAATGGTTTTGGCCATGATGATAAACGGCGACATCATCATGAAGACCAAAAAAGTTAAAAATACTTTTTTTATTTTAGTTAACAAGACCGTATTCTCCTCTCTAATTTATTTTTGAGATTCCTAAAATATCATTTTTAATTAACACATAATCCATAGAGCTAATTTTATTGTCACCATTCACATCTGCGGCAGTAGCTGCACTACCATTTAATTTTTTTATATTTAAGATATGATTTTTTACTAATACATAATCCATGGAACTTATTTTACCATCATTGTTCACATCACCTTTTTTATAAGAGGTTGTAGGGGTATCTGTATCGCCTGATTCACTCTTGTAAATGGTTTTAGATAATAAAGATGAATGGATATAACCATAGCTCTTTTCAAAATCATAGCCATCGCCGCTATAATCAATTGCACTTCGACTGCTGTTTAATGGCGTATCCAGTTGAATCTTATACCATACATTAGAACCGGATACAGTCGTTCCTTTCACTTCTTCCAATAGTACGAATGACATATTGCCATTTGTTGGTGTCGTATATAATACTGTAGATGTAGTGGATGGCTCTTTGCGCACATTTACTGCACCATAATCTTTAAATACCAATGTCTCATTGCCGACATCCGTCTTATTTTTTGTATTAATATCTAGATTCCAAGCCCAGTGAGCAGCTTTTTCACCCCAATATGGGTCAGAAGCATAGCTGAGCATCCCGCTGCCTTTGTCGCCTAAAAATGAACCATGATAAGTAGAATATTTCGGTGTGGAATACCATAGATTGACATAGTATTTTGTATGATCCATGATACTGTTTTGCGGTGAGCTATAACCATTGGCTAATCCTGGATCGGAATCTACAGCATTGTGTCCGAATAAATTATTTTTGCTTTTCGCAATATTGCTTGTACCAAATGCGCTTTCATTTGCAGAAACGCCAAACACTAATAAAGCATTTGCTCCATATTCATTTTGATATTGAATATAATATTTCCCCATTTCATACATCTTCGTAGATGAAGCTGTATAAAGGTCACCTAAATATGATTTTACATAATTATTGATATCCGATGCAGTAAAGCTCGTTTTTGAGCGGTTTGATACGAATTGATAGTAGTTATAATATGGTTGATCTGCATTAATTGCATTTTTCCTGGTATCATTGAGATAATCGTCCAACATATCAAGGTAATCTGTATAAAAATAATGTCCGTCATAACTGTAATAATATACGTTATTCTTCATATACGGCTGGATCTCGCCGACTGTAATTGCACTTGCATAACTATTTCCATATATGCTGTTTTTGATGTAATGTTTCAATATTCCTTGTTCACAACGGTAAAAACTTACATACCAGTCTTCTGTAGCATCTAATATTTCCACTTCACTGGGATTGACCAATCCCACTACACCAGACAGCATAAATTTTACTTTCCCGTTTTCATAACCAAGATAAGCAGCATCAGCTGCATAATAGCCATTTGTATAACCGCTCTCTCCGGTATTTGCATCTATGTAGTTCGTGTTTTGTGATGCTGAACTTTTTGTACGGAAATTAACGATTCCATATTTTAGATCTTGTATTCCGCCAATGCTCAGTCCATCTTGCTTTAGATGTGCTTGTTCTTGTGCCGTTTCTTCTTCCATTTCTTCTTTATCCATAACGACCAAGCGTCCATCTTCATCTATTGTCGTAAATATATGATCTTCTGGTAAAGTAGCTCCAACAGCCGCTGAGGAAGCTTCGTTTGCCATCATTGTATTCCCATAGATGCAGCCTACTACTAATGCAAATGTACATACACAAAGAATGATTATTTTCTTCATTTACAGCTGTCTCCTTCCCTTTGTTTTTTTCCCTTTATAAAACACGATATAATCGCATGATAATTATAACATAACTACTATTAAAAACATACACCAGCTATGTCTTAAATAGCCTGTAATTTCTTCCATAAAAAAGAGCGCATGATTTATTTCATGTGCTCTTTTTGCTTTATTGTAATTCCGTAATAGACAGATCATCCTCTGCCACTGCTTCATTGATTGCATCACTGCTTAAAGGCTGTACGTAGGCAGAATCATTTGATTCACCTGCATAATTCATGAATGCTTCATCATCATCGTTACGATGATTACGCTCTTCACGGATTGCTTTCAGCTCAGCTGCTTTTGCGGCAATGATATGGTTTGTTGGACGATCGCCTTCACAGCCTGTACCGGCAGGAATCAGCTTACCAATGATGACATTTTCTTTCAAACCGATCAAATGGTCAACTTTTCCTTTGATTGCTGCATCAGTCAACACTTTTGTTGTTTCCTGGAAAGAAGCGGCAGACAAGAAGGAGTCTGTTTCAACAGAAGCACGAGAGATACCCAGTAATACCGGTTTGATCTTAGCTGGCGATTTACCGCTCAACAATGCTTCACGGTTGATCTTGTTGGCACGGATCAGGGAAATCTGGACACCAGCGCTTAACTCTGTATCTCCACCGTCTACAACAACTACTTTGCGCAGCATCTGACGGATCATAACTTCGATATGTTTATCGCTG